>NZ_JAPRFR010000006.1 GCF_026805545.1 Aerococcus kribbianus | reverse complement strand
ATATAAGCAATATTTTCATCAAACTTATCAAGTAACGACCAACCACGACCAATTTCTTTGGCAAATCCTTTTGAAATTAAAAAATCTCCAAATTCATCTACATCAATTTTCATTCGTCCAACAATCGTAATTCTATCAATTGACCACATCATTTTATACTCAATTCCCAAAATATGGGAAACTAACCGCCTGTTAGAAAGGGTCGGTAAAAAATCCCAGTTCTTAATTAATTTCTGCATAAATTATTTTTCGCTCCTTTTTCAAAAAAAATTTTTGGAACGAAAAAAGGACGAGTGGAATCGCAAAATAAATTTCGCCTGTATCCATTCGTCCATTTTGTTTTGTATTCAAAATTAAAACTTGATATACTAATTTTCGAATGAATAACAAGGGAGAGTTGTTATTCCATGAAGCAGGGACTCGTCAAAGTCGCCTGCTTTTTATTTTGTCTTTTTTTCGTTGACCTAATTTTAAAACTAAAGATTATTTAAAGCAAATAATCTTTAAGTGGCTAAAAGCGCCCCTTAAAAACCCCTTGCCTCTGAAAAGTTTTGTGTTTCCTTTTCCTCGCTCAGCAAAGCTAATTTACTCAAAAAATATCTCAAGGGTAAATGCACTCACTACGTTCGCCCTTGAGATATTTTATTTCGCAAATTTCAACGCATTTGCCGACGAAAAGATAAAACACATAAAATTATACGCAGATATATTTAAAACGTCTTAAAACGCAAATATGAGCTTATGATAGCTATTTAAATTCCAAAACCTATCTCAAAAAAATTAAGTTCGTGTAACAGCAAGCACAGTCTTTGTACGTACAAATCCTAAATTTTATATTTTGGGAAAATCCCAATCCCTGATTAAAAACAAAAGGGCGCACTTGTACACCACTTTTCAAGTCGTGTTATTTTCTTCGAAAAACCGTGCGAAAAAACCCCCTTCGTCAGTTTTGACAGGGGGCTTTTTGATGTAAAAATTTCTGACAAAATTTAAGAATTCGCTTCGTTCATGCAAAAAAATTATTCTTTTTCAGGCACTTCATACATATATTTCAAACTTGATTTAAAAATATGTATCGCTTTATCTTTTCTTTTTACAACAAAATTATATCGTTTTACTTTTTCTAATTTTCCAACCAATGTCTTTCCGTCTAGAAAAGCAAAATAAAACATCTTACCTTCTTCTTTCGTTAAATAATCTTCAAAATCTTTAGCCATCTTTACCATCAACTCCTATTTTTTTATTTATCTAATACCCAAATTTTAACAAAAATACTAACAAAATTAATTACAACACACCAAATTAATTTTGGTATAGCCCGTTATACCAAAACAAGTTTTGGACGGGCTCTCTCGAGGATAAAAACATAAAATTATTCACCTGTTACATCAATTCCACGAAGCCATGTATCTAATTCTCTTTTTAATTCATTCTGATATTCATCAAAAGATTTAAAAAGTTCTTTTGTTAATTCATCTTCTTTAACAATTTTTCTAACAAGATTTCTATATTTTGTTTTTGAATTTTTTGATAATTTTGACCATAAATTTTGATCACTCATTAATCCTTTTATTGCAATTTCATCAGTAACAGAAAAATGTTCAGGTATATAAAAAGGCGAACAAAAATTTTCTAAGGTTTCATGAATAACAGAATTCCACTCATCTGATTTTGTTCTTCTCAACTGAACTTCTACTCGCCACCATGAACTAATTTCATCAGGGATATATTCTTTCTTTTTCGATTGCTCAAGATATTTATTATACATCCGTACTTGTCTTTCTGAACTTCTCGCTCCCCAATAAGCCGTCTCCAGCTCTCCCGTACGACCATATATTGGCTTAAAAGTTACAGAATCATTTAAACGATATTGCTGCATATAATCATTAGGAATATTAAACACATCGCAAGCAATATCAGCACGACTAAAATGTGGCTCATCAAATAATTCATGAATAAAAGCTTTTAAATCGTCATCTATCCAAGTCCCAATTTTATTAGGATTAAAATCAATTCGACACTTCATTTCTTCAAACTTTGAAAATTTCACTCGTTCAATATAAGCAATATTTTCATCAAACTTATCAAGTAACGACCAACCACGACCAATTTCTTTGGCAAATCCTTTTGAAATTAAAAAATCTCCAAATTCATCTACATCAATTTTCATTCGTCCAACA
>NZ_JAPRFR010000005.1 GCF_026805545.1 Aerococcus kribbianus | reverse complement strand
TATTGAGCATTATTCGCTCAAAACTGAATACTGTTTTCATAAACCAACCATCATACAACTATCCATTTGGATAAGTCCTCGACTCATTAGTACTGGTCCGCTCCATACATTACTGCACTTCCACTTCCAGCCTATCGACCTGATCATCTTTCAGGGGTCTTACTATCTTATAGATATGGGAAATCTCATCTTGAGGAAGGTTTCACGCTTAGATGCTTTCAGCGTTTATCCTATCCACACATAGCTACCCAGCTCTGCCCTTGGTAAGACAACTGGTACACCAGCGGTGTGTCCATCCCGGTCCTCTCGTACTAAGGATAGCTCCTCTCAAATTTCCAACGCCCGCGACGGATAGGGACCGAACTGTCTCACGACGTTCTGAACCCAGCTCGCGTACCGCTTTAATGGGCGAACAGCCCAACCCTTGGGACCGACTTCAGCCCCAGGATGCGATGAGCCGACATCGAGGTGCCAAACCTCCCCGTCGATGTGAACTCTTGGGGGAGATAAGCCTGTTATCCCCAGGGTAGCTTTTATCCGTTGAGCGATGGCCCTTCCATACGGTGCCACCGGATCACTAAGCCCGACTTTCGTCCCTGCTCGACTTGTAGGTCTCGCAGTCAAGCTCCCTTCTGCCTTTACACTCTGCGAATGATTTCCAACCATTCTGAGGGAACCTTTGGGCGCCTCCGTTACATTTTAGGAGGCGACCGCCCCAGTCAAACTGCCCGACTGACACTGTCTCCCGACCGGTTTACGGCCGCGGGTTAGAATGGTCATGTCACAAGGGTAGTATCCCACCATTGCCTCCACCGACACTAGCGTGCCGGTTTCTATGGCTCCTACCTATCCTGTACATGTCACACAAACATTCAATATCAACCTGCAGTAAAGCTCCATGGGGTCTTTCCGTCCTGTCGCGGGTAACCAGCATCTTCACTGGTACTACAATTTCACCGAGTCCCTCGTTGAGACAGTGCCCAAATCGTTACGCCTTTCGTGCGGGTCGGAACTTACCCGACAAGGAATTTCGCTACCTTAGGACCGTTATAGTTACGGCCGCCGTTTACTGGGGCTTCAACTCGTTGCTTTGCTAATGCTAACAACTCCTCTTAACCTTCCAGCACCGGGCAGGCGTCAGCCCCTATACGTCATCTTTCGATTTTGCAGAGACCTGTGTTTTTGATAAACAGTCGCTTGGGCCTATTCACTGCGGCTGACCTTGCGGTCAGCACCCCTTCTCCCGAAGTTACGGGGTCATTTTGCCGAGTTCCTTAACGAGGGTTCTCTCGCTCACCTTAGTGTTCTCCACTCAACTACCTGTGTCGGTTTGCGGTACGGGTTGTCATACTCTCACTAGAAACTTTTCTCGACAGTGTGACATCAGCAGCTTCGATACTTTAATTCTCTCCCCATCACAACTTGTCTTTAATGCGAAGCATTTCACTCTGCATCAGACTTATTGCTTGGACGCGTTTTTCCATCTCCGCGCTCTGCTTAGCCTCCTGTGTCCTTCCATTGCTCAAACAAGCATGACAAGTACAGGAATCTCAACCTGTTGGCCATCGCCTACACCTTTCGGTCTCGGCTTAGGTCCCGACTAACCCTGGGAGGACGAGCCTTCCCCAGGAAACCTTAGTCATTCGGTGGACGGGATTCTCACCCGTCTTTCGCTACTCATACCGGCATTCTCACTTCTAAGCGCTCCAGCCGTCCTTACGATCGACCTTCTATGCCCTTAGAACGCTCTCCTACCATCCTTACGGATCCACAGCTTCGGTGTTCAGTTTAGCCCCGGTACATTTTCGGCGCAGGGTCACTCGACTAGTGAGCTATTACGCACTCTTTAAATGATGGCTGCTTCTAAGCCAACATCCTAGTTGTCTAAGCAACCCCACATCCTTTTCCACTTAACTGAAACTTTGGGACCTTAGCTGGTGGTCTGGGCTCTTTCCCTTTCAACTACGGATCTTATCACTCGCAGTTTGACTCCCGGATTAAATAATTTGGCATTCGGAGTTTATCAGATTTCGGTAATCCTAGTTGGACCCCTAGATCAAACAGTGCTCTACCTCCAATTATCATCATCCGAGGCTAGCCCTAAAGCTATTTCGGAGAGAACCAGCTATCTCCAAGTTCGATTGGAATTTCTCCGCTACCCACACCTCATCCCCGCCTTTTTCAACAGACGTGGGTTCGGTCCTCCAGTGCGTTTTACCGCACCTTCAACCTGGACATGGGTAGGTCACCTGGTTTCGGGTCTACGACTACATACTCGACGCCCACTTCAGACTCGCTTTCGCTACGGCTCCGTATCTGCTACTTAACCTTGCATGCAATCGTAACTCGCCGGTCCGTTCTACAAAAAGTACGCCATCACCCATTAACGGGCTCTGACTGCTTGTAGGCACATGGTTTCAGGTACTATTTCACTCCCCTCCCGGGGTGCTTTTCACCTTTCCCTCACGGTACTGGTTCACTATCGGTCACTAGGGAGTATTTAGGCTTGGGAGATGGTCCTCCCGGATTCCGACGGAATTTCACGTGTTCCGTCGTACTCAGGATACTGACAAGCTCCGTTCATGTTTCGTTTACAGGATTTTAACCTTCTCTGATTCACCATTCCAGGTGATTCAACTACACGTCTAGATACATGCGTCAGTCCTACAACCCCAAAGAGCAAGCTCTTTGGTTTGGCCTCTTTCCATTTCGCTCGCCGCTACTGTGGAAATCGCGTTTGCTTTCTCTTCCTGCAGGTAATGAGATGTTTCAGTTCCCTGCGTCTTCCCTCGTTTTGCTATGTATTCACAAAACGATAACTACCTATCAAAGTAGTCGGGTTCCCCCATTCGGAAATCTCTGGATCAATGCTTACTTACAGCTCCCCAAAGCATATCGGTGTTCGTCCCGTCCTTCATCGGCTCCTAGTGCCAAGGCATTCACCATGCGCCCTTAGTCACTTAACCATTGGTTAAGTTGTATGATTCGCGAAAAGCTTCTTATTAAGAAACTTCTTTTGGTTTTACTCTTGGTAAAATTGGTTTTCCATCATCATTATCTCCTGGTAGAAATAATGACAATGTGGTTTATTACTTACAGTATTCAGTTTTCAAAGAACAATGT
>NZ_JAPRFR010000004.1 GCF_026805545.1 Aerococcus kribbianus | reverse complement strand
CAATAAGTGCGGTGGCGATGGCAAGAAGGACACACCTGTTCCCATCCCGAACACAGTAGTTAAGCTTCTTAGCGCCGAATGTAGTTGGGGGTTTCCCCCTGTGAGACTAGGACGTTGCCGTGCAAATTGGAAAAAGTCTGAGACTAAGGTCTCAGGCTTTTTTATTTTACTGAATAAGAAGAAGCCTTTCTCAAAGTCTAAGCATGCTTAAAATAGTATGAAAATTAAGTCTAATATAGATATAATTGATCAATACTTTGTTTGTAAATTGTTTGGTTTCGGCTACTTAAGGAATGAAAGGAATAATAAGCAGATAAGTTTTCAATAGTAAGTCTTTCTATTAAAATGGAGACATTAGTTTTGAACAAAGAATTTTGGAATTATTGTAGGAGGTTATTTTTATGACAGACGTTATGAATTTATTTGCAAACTTAAAGGAAATTTCACCTGTCCAAGCACGAAATTTGATGGCTAATAATGAAGAATCTCTGGTATTTATAGGTCGTAACAGTTGTGGTTTTTGCCGCCTGTTTTTACCAAAATTGGTTGAGGCGGCTGATGAAATTGATCAAGACTTTTACTTTGTGGATTCGACTAATACAGCGAGTGACCAGGATTTGGCAGATTTACGAGAAGAATTAGGGGTTAGAACGGTCCCTTCCTTAGTGGTGCTTGGTGGTTCCAAACGGTTTACCAACTTAAACATCGATTCTTCTATTCCTAGCACTGACTTAAAAGACTTGCTAACACGTTCCTAGACCATGATAGACAGCATTCCATTAACTGAATACGATTCCGCCCTTTTGAATCTAGTATACTGTTTTTTGGCTTAATATATGCTATACTAGTCAAGATTTAAAGGAGGACTTTGTTTTGTCTGAAGATGATTTAATAGGACGTTATCAATCGTTTCTAAGTGATGATGTGGCAAAAGAAAGTGAGTATTTTGCTAGTTTAGCCAAGGAGCAACATCCCCACACCTTATTTATCACCTGTTCTGATTCCCGAGTAATTCCCGAAAGAATTTTGCGAGCAGACGCGGGTGAAATATTTCATGTGCGAAATATTGCTAATATTATTCCTGAAGTTAGCCGAGTTGACCAAGGTTATGGTTTAGCGACTATGGCTGCCATAGAATTTGCAGTGGTTGTGTTAGAGGTGGAACACATTATTCTCTGTGGCCATTCTAACTGTGGGGGCTGTCGAAACGCTTTATTTCCTACGGCTAAATTAGAGTCCATGCCAGCCTTACGCAATTGGTTGGCACAATTGATGCCTCTGAGCATTCAAGTCAAAATGGATTTAGAAGGGCAGTCTCCGGAAGTTCAAGCACGTGCTTTGGAGAAATTAAATATCGTGGAACAATACCGCCAATTATTAAAACTACCCTTAATACAGAAGAAAATGGCGGCAGATAAACTCCAAACCCATGCCTGGTACTATCAAGTCCATAGCGGAGAGGTAGCGTCTTATAATATTGAAACCCAAGAATTTGAAAATTTGCCCAAAGTTTAACTTAACTAACTTAGAATAAGGAGGCATTATGGCCAATCATCAAAAATTGAAAAGCATCTTAGGGATACTTTTAGGGGCCCTGCTTATTTTTTGGGCAACAGAGAGTGGTTTTCTAGCAGAAAGTAATAGCGGTCAAGAGGATGTTTTGACTCAGCAACATAAACATAGTGCTAGCGATAAAGAAGATTCGGATGTTGTTGAAGGTCAGGCCTATTCAAGCCCCAAGCAGGTTGCTGCTTATTTACATCTTTATAATCAATTGCCTGAAAATTATATCACTAAAGAAGAAGCCAAAGCAGCAGGCTGGATTCCTGAAGAGGGAAATTTATGGGAAGTCACTGACAAGAAATCTATTGGCGGCGATCATTTTGGTAACTATGAGGAAAGTTTGCCAGCTGAAGATGATTATAAGGAAGCTGATGTCAATTATAAGGGTGGTCATCGGGGGGCTGAACGCTTAGTGTATTCCGATGATGGGGATATTTACTATAGTCCCGATCATTATGACAGCTTTGAAAAACTATATGAGGGGGAACAATGATGAGAGCAGTTTATTTAAATGGAGTAAATATCCATGATAAGGATGACTTACACCAATTTTTAAAAGAAGAATTTGCGTTTCCTGACTATTATGGTCAGAACTTGGACGCCTTAGTTGATGCCTTGGCTGACCGTAGTCAAAAGGAATTTTTAGTGGTAAAAGACAGTGAGCTTTTGCAAGATAACCTAGGTCATTATTATGGACAATGGTTAAAAGCGCTTAGACAGGTAGAAAAACACACCCCTTTTCGTTTAATTGTCATGTAAGGAGGAAGTGCCATGGCTCGAATAGCTAGCTTAATGGTTAACATTGCTGAGTCAAATAGTGATTCCTTAGCTGATAAAGAGCTAATGAACCAAGCAATTCAGGTCTTAGATCAAATCTTTGTTGGTCAACTATTAGTAGAAGTCAGCCAAAATCCCTTTAATCCTAAACAATGGCAGTTTATATTTACTGATACAGTGACTGCTTTTCTTTATTATCGGTTACTGACACTTTTACTTAATCCTTTGTCTATTCAAGGGGGATTGTCCTTAGCAAAAGCGGATGATGATGTTCATTTTTATCAGACCGCACTCCATTATAGTAATCAGGCACTTGAGCAAGTGGAGATTTTTGAGGCTGGGGACTTTCTCTATAATGCCAACTTTTTTGAAGACATGATTACCAATGCACTCTTAACTGCTTGGGCGCGCTTACGTCAGCTGAGAAGTCCTCTACAAGCAAATTTGGCTTTTCTCTATGAAATGCACTTACCCCTTTATCTAGAAGGGAAGTTAACCCCCACTGATTGGCAGACTCGACAACTCACTGAATTTTTTCATTTCAAGGCCAATCATCCTTTAATAGGCGCAAGTTTAGCCAAAGTCAAATTAAATTTGCAAGCAGCTAAAACTACTCAATGGCTAGATATTTACCATGATGTCGATAAAGAAGCCTTTTATCTGACTGGTTTATATCGTAAAGGTTATTCTACTGCTATTGCTAAGATGACAGGGATGACTCGACAAAATATCGATTACCACTTGCAAAGTGGACATATAGCTGCCGAGCGTCACCAAGCAGCTGCTATTGTTATGCAGCTTAATCGTGAACAAACAGCCTTGCTATTGTAAATATAAGGTAAATTTTTTGTGTATTTTCCGTAAAGGAATACGAAGCGCTTACATAAAGGAATTGCTTTGCTTTTTTAAGTTTTCCCCCTTAATATGGAATTAGAAAACAAAAAGGAGTTGAAGTTATGGCGCAATGGAAAGACGATAAGTTCCTAAATGCAAACAGCTTAGATACTACCCTAGACCGTCTCTATAAAAATTGTATTTCAATTGATGCTCCCTTTATTTCTGCATTTTCGCTGGCACACTTTTTATATTTGTCAGCTTTTTTCGCGATTTTAACTTTTATATTAACGAATCAAGAACTTTTGGTGGCTAACCATGTATTAATTGCCCGCGGTTTATTAGCGATTAGTATCGGTCAACAAATTATGCTGTATTCATGGTATTATTTTGAGACAGATTTCGATGTCAAACAGGCTTTGCCTTTGCATATTTGTCGGATTTCCACCTTACTGGGTATTGTTTATTTATTAACAGGGAATGCTGTAGTGATGAATGTACTCTTTTACTTTGGCCTCTATGCTTATTTCTCCTTCTTTATGCCCAGTCGAATCAACAAGATATACCATGTTTCTGGTCTGTCATATTTTATTAATCATGTTATTACCATTCTGTTGCCATACTATGCGCATTTCACTACAGGATGGTTGCCGACAATATCAGGCTTATGCTTGTCTCTGGTTTTCTTTGCTATCTTCTATGTGGTGGCCTATTTCGTGAATCAGCACGTGGATGGAAACTATTTCTATATGAAAAATCGTCCGCTGCCTGTCCTAAGTAAAGTCTCTGATGGTATTTACCACTTGGTTAACTTTGCTTTTGCTAGTGGCTTGTTTATCTTTGCTTATTGGGCCTTTAATGCAGTATTCGCCTAATGAAATAAGGTTTAATAATTTTACTAGTTTAGCATTGCTTGAAAATTTGACTTTCATGCAATGCTTTTTTTTAAGCTTTTTTATTAGATAGAGTAAGCTATTAGTTTTACTTCGGCCTTTGTACTTGTCTTAGGGTATAATAGATAATAGACGGTGAACGCTTTGTCGTTTACTAGTAACTAGTTGAGAGGAGTTTGATTATGGGCGAAAAACACTTCACTCCTGCCCCCTTAGTTAATGAGCGTTATGACGAAGATTTAGCAATGATGCGTATTCGTCAACGGGTGATGTATGATGGTCGTTTGGAATTTGTTTTGAAAGGTTTACCAGACACCAAGAAAACAGGGCGTTTAGATCGTCATGTTTTAAAATCAATAAAAATTCATAAGGATCCTGCTCCTCTGATTCATCGTTTAGATAATATCATTAAACGCGAACACTTTAATCCTTTCTTAGCAATTTACCGCCAGGCGGTAGGAACCACACAGAATCGGGATATTAGTCAAGGTCGAGTGACTATGCAAAATCAGCAATTACAAACTACTTTTGGTTTGATGAATATTCGTATCTACCAACCACAAAGAGATTATCCAGGACAATTATTACCGGTAGTTTTGTATTTGCATGGGGGAGGATTTATTGGTTCCACCTTTAATACAATTATTAACACTTGCCGAGCGATTGCTGATAAATTTCAAGCGGTAGTGGTGACCTTTGAGTATAGTTTGGCTCCTGAGAAGAAATTTCCCGCTGCCTTACGGGATTCCCTAGCTATGGTTGACTGGGTTTATGACCAGGCTAGTCGTTTTTATGCCGATCCAGAAAAGCTAGCTATCATGGGCGATAGCTCGGGAGCTAGTATTGCTGCCACTACAACGATTTTTGATATTGAACAGGGTAAGCGACGGATTAAACAACAATTACTACTCTATCCTATCACCAATTTGAGTGCGGATAAGCCTGAAGAAATTGCCTGGTCTTGGGATAAGTATGACATTAAGGCTAACAAAGATCCTATTCACTTTGTCTTAAAAACTTTTGGCATGGGAATGCACTATATCAGCCAACTCTATGCGGGTGATTATAATCGTAAAGACCCTTTGATTTCACCCATTTTTATTGATGCTAAAACGGCTAGTCTCATGCCGGCCACTATGCTGGTAACGGCAGAATATGATTTTCTTCGGATTGAGTGCGAGGCCTATGCCCAAAAGATAGCAAGTCAAAACGTCCCGGTCACTTTGTTTAGGTATCGGGGGCTTGACCATGGTTTCGTGGATAAGGTGGGTTATTTCTCCCAATCAGAAGATGTTCTAAATGAAATGGCTGTTCGTTTTAGACAACGTTTCTGATTTACAGGCTTTAATGTTATACTTAAGTTATGAATAAAACGTGTATAGGAGGCTAATTATGAGTCGAAAACTTTCAACTAAAAATAAGTTAATTCGCCAAGAAGCAAGTAAGATGCTAGAAGGAAATGCTTGGAGCTTTTTCGGAGCAACACTTATTGCTGGTATTATAGGTTCGCTTGTTTCCTTCTCGGAATTTTTTACGGATAGTCAGTATTATTTATTGCTTTTTTTTATTAGTGGTGTTTTGTATTTTGTGGTATCTAACCTTTTAAATATGGGTATCTTATGGGAATCGATTACAATGGTAGATAAGGATTATTATCGATTGTCTGGTATTTTTAAACCCTTTACTCAACGCCCTTTCCGCAATATTTTGATTATCCTTCTTTATACATTGCTCTTTTTCTTTATTACAATCTTGATTTTTGGTATCGCTATCTTGGGTACAGGTTTAATTATGGAAAACACAACTGGTATTTTGGATAGTATTCAGGGTATTGTGACTACACCGTCTGTAGCAAGTCTGGATCCCCAATACTTGATTGCTATAGGAAGATTTTTTGGTGTTTCTTTTCTGCTTACTTTGTTAGGTTTTATTCCTCTCACTGTTATTTATTATCGTTATGTATTAGTGCAATACATTCCTTTTGATAATAATGAAACTGGGCCATTTCAAGCCTTTAAGGTCTCTGCTACGATGATGAAGGGTAATAAATTTAAATTGTTTAGAATTGATTTCTTTTATGCCTTTATCATTATTTTATTCTGGGTGATTGCTGGGATAGCAGTAGGCTTAACTGCTAGTTTATTTAATTCCGCAATAGTCACCATCATTCTAGCGATTATCTTCTTATTGGCTGGGATACTAATTTCGATTATTTTATTCTTACGGGCCTACAGTGCTCGGGCCTTGTTCTATCGTTTATTAACTGATGAATTTGGTGCGGAATATGATCAACTATTCCCGTTCTTGGATATGGCACCTGCTCCAGCAGAAACAATGGCCTATCAAACTCAGGCGCGTCCTAGCTTCGCTGAAGATACCCAGGCTATTGAACCAGGGGCAAATGTACAAAGTGAAAAAGCTGCTAATTATGATCCTGAAGAAAATAACCAAGCACAATCAGTGGCTAAAACGGCTGGTCCAGCGGCGGCAGTGTTTACTGCTGGCCAAAGCGATGCGGAAGGCTCAACTGAAGAGCAAAATCTTAATAATTTAGAGGAAGAAGAACTTTCTGAAGAATTAGCTTCTGATTATCCTCTCGACGAAACTAAGGATCATCCAGTTTATAGTGCTGTTGATGATCAAGAGAATTCAACAGACCATGAAGAAAACACTGATCAAGAGAATCCTGATTTTGAAGCTTATGAGGACCAAGTAGCAGCGGAAGCCGATGTGAATGATGACTTTGTGAACTTAGCGGCTGATCAAACTGGTGTGCAAGATGCAGATCTCGACCAAGTCGACGATCAAGATCTTGATAAAGAAGATGGTCAATATGCTGACCATGAATCAGGTCAAGAGTCTTCTCTAGCTAAGCAACAAGCAGATTCTGCTTATGAGGAAAAAGACGAAACCAATATTGAAAAACAACCCTATAATATTATGGGTTACAATACACCAGAACGGACTGATTTTAGTCATTTAGATAAAGAAGATGCCTATGCGGCTGATAAAGCCCAAACCGATGATGGATCTGGTGTTGATTTCTCTAAAGAAGACAAAGAAGACTAGTTGTCAAACACTCACCCCCAACGTTATTAATGTTGGGGGTGAACTTATATGGAATACATTGATTCAACATGGATTGAAGTAGTTAGCAATGTAGGCTTTCCAATTTTTCTTAGTATGTATCTTATGTTACGCACCGAGAAAAAGTTGGATGCCTTGATTGCTGCTGTTCAGTCCTTGCAAAAATGATGTAAGGTCAATGACATGCTAGCAAAAACGACCTCCGATTTTATTATCGGGGGTCGTTTTAGTTTTAAAGTGATTTATCTTCTTTGCCATTTTCTGTTTGATCATCTCTAGTCTCGGCTGCATAAGGATCGTCTGTTTGGCCTTCCCAGGCGGTTTTATGAATAGCTAGGGCAACTTTTTCAGGGATGCCTAATTTTTGAATTTCAGGGACACCACCTTGGCGGATGGCTTTGAGTGTCTTGAAGTGGCGCATAACCTTAGTACGTGTTTTAGGTCCAACTCCAGGGATAGCATCTAGCCTTGAGCTAAAGGAATGCTTGCTACGCACTTGGCGATGGAAGGAAATAGCAAAGCGGTGGACCTCATCTTGAATCCGTTGCAAGAGGTGAAAAGCGGGACTTGTGGGTTCTAAGGGAACAATTGCTAAATCCTCACCAAATATAAGGTTAGCTGTACGGTGTTTATCGTCTTTAACCATACCAGCAACTGGAATGGATAAATTGAGTTCATCCACTAGGACCTCCTTGGCGGCATTGACTTCGATAGCGCCCCCATCCATTAAGATCAAATCAGGCAGTGCCTTGCCTTCTCTAAGTAAACGCCCATAGCGACGACGGATGACTTCTTGGGTGGTGAGGTACTCATTGGCTCCCTTAACAGATTTGATATTGTATTTTCGATAGAGCTTTTTATTTGGTTTTCCATCTTCGTAAACCACCATCGCTGATACAGGGTTAGTTCCTTGGATGTTGGAATGGTCAAAGCTTTCAATCACCTTGAGATAAGGTAAGTTTAAGACCTGGCTTAGTGTTTCTACCGCACCCACAGTTTTTTCTTCTTGCATTTCTAACAAACGGAATTTTTCTTGGTGGGCGACTTTGGCGTTATTGTAGGCCATTTTAAGCATCTTATGTTTGTCTCCGCGTTGGGGGGTAGCCACGGCAACATCTAGGGTATCAGAGATTAAAGTATTATCGACTTTCTTAGGTACCAAAATTTCCTTGGGTAGGGTATGATTTTGATGTTGATAGAACTGAATAATATAGGAAGTTAGCTCTTCTTCAGGATCATCATAGCAAGGGAAGAGGGCAGAATCTCGTTTAATAATTGAGAATTGTCGCAACATAAATACTTGGATAGAAATCCAACCTTTGTCCATATAGAAGGCAAAAACATCACGGTTATTGTATTGCTTGCTCATAATATTTTGTGGTTCCACCGTTTGCTCAATATAAGAAATTTGATCCCGATATTCAGCCGCCCGTTCATAATGCATGTCTTCAGCAGCTTGAGCCATCTTGTTTTCTAAGTCGTTTTTTATGGTTTTTACATCACCATTAAGGAAACGACGGATACGTTTGATTTGGTCATCGTATTCTTCTTTGGATACATGATGGTCACAACAGCCAATGCATTGCCCAATATGATAGTAAAAACAAGCCCGCTTTTCATTTTTAGAGCATTTGCGTAGAGGATAAGTTTTTTGTAACAGGTCGCGGGTTCCTGTGGCGGCATAAACATTTGGATAAGGGCCAAAGTAGTAGCCACCATCGTTTTTGACCTCCGAAGTAATAATTAATTGAGGATCCTCTTCATTAGTTATTTTAAGATAGGGATACATTGTCCCATGCTTTAACTTGATATTGTAGTGAGGTTGGTGCTTTTGAATCAAATTGATTTCTAAAAGTAAACTTTCTTTGTCGGTCTTGGTGACAATGTAATCATAGTCAGCTATCTCACTCACTAATTGGGCAGTTTTGCCAGTGTGGGAACTCTTGAAATAAGAACGGACCCGATTTTTCAGGTTTTTAGCCTTACCAATATAGATGACTTGGTCACGGGCATTTTTCATAATATAACAACCAGGTTGGTCGGGTAGGAGCTTTAATTTGTCTTCAATGAGTTGATTGGCCATGGTATCCCTCCTTTCTAACGATTTAACAATATACTAGTATAACACGCTTTGGGCAAATATGTTAAAAAGCCGAACTGGCACGCTTGGATGTGAATTTTTTGTGAACTTTAAAATAAAAATCAATAAAGGTCAGACTTTCTACTTGAAGATAAGGTATAATGAAACACAGTATAATTGGAGGGTTGAATTATGTCTGGACAAAATAAAGACGATAATAATTGGTGGAAACCACCGAAAAATGTCACTAAATTTTATTTGATAATTATTGCAATCGTTTTGGCAATCAATATCTTCGTAGTTCCTGTTGTTCAGGAATATCAGGTACAAGAGCTGCCTTATTCCACCTTTATTGAACAAGTGGAATCTGACCAAGTCAGTGAAGTCGAAATCAATCAGTATGACTTAAGCTGGCGCTTGGATGATGACAAGCAGGTCTATCAAACAGGGCGGATTGACGATCCGAATTTAGTACAACGTCTTAGCGATAAAAATATTACCTTTAAGGCAGATATTTATGAACCACGGTCGCCCTTGGTTTCCTTTCTGTTGACCTTTGTTTTACCGATTCTTTTCTTCTCTTGGTTGAGTCGTCGGATGATGAAACGTATGATGGGGGGCGATAAGTCGGGATTTCCTGGTGGCTCTGGTGGCATAATGAACTTTGGAAAATCAAATGCTAAGAAATATGTTAAATCGGATAATTCCAAAACTTTTACAGATGTCGCTGGTCAAGAAGAGGCCAAGGATTCTTTGGTGGAAGTTGTTGATTTCTTGAAACGACCTGCTAAATATCAAAAAATTGGAGCCAAGGCACCTAAGGGTATTCTTCTAGTGGGTCCTCCTGGGACAGGAAAAACCTTATTGGCTCAAGCAGTGGCTGGCGAAGCAGATGTTCCCTTTTTCTCTATAGCTGGATCGGAGTTTGTAGAAATGTTTGTTGGTCGAGGCGCTGCCAAGGTACGAGACCTCTTTAAACAGGCTAATGATCAAGCGCCATGTATCGTCTTCATCGATGAAATTGATACTATCGGGAAGAAACGGGATGGCAATATGTCAGGCAATGATGAACGTGAACAGACCTTAAATCAGTTACTTACTGAAATGGATGGATTTGAGGGCAATGAAGGGGTGATTTTACTCGCCGCTACCAACCGTCCAGAATCATTAGACAAGGCTTTGTTGCGGCCAGGACGTTTTGATCGCCAAGTTCGAGTAGAGTTACCTGATTTAAAAGGACGGATTGCTATTCTCAAGGTACACGCCAAAAATTACCAAGTGGACCATACTATTGACTATGCCTACATTGCTCGTGCTACTGCTGGGGCTTCTGGAGCGGATTTAGCTAATATTGTAAATGAAGGGGCTTTGCGAGCTGTACGGATGGGACGCGATAAAGTGTCTCAAACTGACCTTGAAGAAGCTGTGGAAGTTGTTATCGCTGGCGAACAGCGGAAAAATGAGATTCTTAGCCCCCAAGAAAAACGTGTGGTGGCCTACCATGAGATTGGCCATGCCTTAGTGGCTGCCAAACAAAGTCAGTCAGCACCCGTTGAAAAAATTACTATTATACCAAGAACCTCAGGGGCTTTGGGTTATACAATGCAAGTAGAAAGTGACCAAAAATCACTCTATAGTAAGCAAGAACTCTATAATAAGATTGTAACCTTAGCTGGTGGTCGTGCTGCCGAGGAGATTGTTTTTAATGAAATTACGACTGGAGCAAGTAATGATATTGAGAAAATGACCAAGATGGCGCGGTCTTTGGTGACCCAATATGGAATGACCTCTGAATTTGATATGATGCAGATTGAATCTAATGTTAATCCATACCTGTCAGAGGATACTCAGAGTCAAGTTTCAGGTGGTATGGCCCATGATGTGGATAAAAAGGTCCTCGCTATTATTAAGCAAGCTCACAATGAAGCTGGAGAGATTTTGCTGGCAAACCGTGAAAAATTAAATGTGCTTTCTGAATATTTATTGAAGGAAGAAACGATTACTGGTCAAGAATTCATGAAATTACTCAACCAGTAAAAAGGTGCGACAAAAGTTGTTAAGAACAGAAGCCTTGGACTAAAAGGTGAAAGATAGCGTGTAGCCGTCAGAGAGTTTTGGGAACCTGACTAAGAGATAAATAGTCGTATATTATAATGAGAGGTTGGGATTTTTGCCCAGCCTCTTTATAGTTTACTTGTCTAAGACAGATTAGCTTTAGACTAGCCCTAACCAAGTTCTAATAAATAGTAAAGACATGTCAATGGGCTCAGGCTTATGCTAAAATAAGGCTAAGATAAACGAGGAGGTTATTTTTATGGGGCAGAAGAGACATATTAAACAATTGGTGACTTATGGGGCCATGGCTGCTGGCTTGGCTACTTATTTGTATTGGCAAAATTATCGGATTAAAACGAGTCGTTATTACGTGACTAGTCCAGTCTATGCAAATGGTCTTGAAGGAGTGACAATTGCTCAAATTTCCGACCTACATTATCCAAATCAGCGAGTTGACTTGGATGATTTGGTTAATCAAGTAGCAGCAATTCAACCAGATATTATTGTATTCACTGGCGATAATATCGCCAAGCAAGCGCAAGATTTTGACCAAGACTTATTTTTTGCTTTTGCTAGCGCTTTGCGGACTATTGCACCTGTTTATGCTGTTTCTGGTGAGAATGACTTGGCAAGTCCTTTGTCACGACAAGCAGAACGTTTATTGCTGCAGGCAGGGGTCGTTTTTCTAAACGATCAAGCAGTGACTGTAAATATTGCCGACCAGGAAATCTGTTTAATTGGCTTGGCCGAAAAACTTTCACGTCGCTTCTTGCTTGGAGATGCTCTTCGTTATATTCATTTGACCAAGGACCAAGAAAAGCAGGTTAAAGTATTGCTTGCCCATCATCCTGAAGCCTTCCTACGTTACCATGAAAATATTCAAAAATCACCAGACCTGGTCTTGACTGGCCACGCCCATGGTGGTGAAGTACGCATTCCCGGTATTGGTGGAATTAAGGCGAAAAATCAAGGCTTTCTGCCTAAGTATACAGAAGGTGTCTTCCATATTCCTGGCAATCCAGACAAGAAAATGGTTGTGTCGCGGGGAATCGGCCAAGGAGACTGGCCATTGCGACTTAATAACCAAGCTGAATTAGTCGCTATTACCTTGACCTCAGCAATTGATGAGGAAGTTTAATTACTGACTAAGAATCTTTATTAGACTTAAGCTACTACTATACTATTAGAAATGAGTCGATAATTAATGAAACAAGCACTCGCGGACTTATTGGAAAAAGAGGGGCTAGATCAAGCCACACCAATTCAAAGCTTAGCCTATCCGGTGTTAAGTGCTGGCCATGATGCGGTACTTAAGGCGCCCACTGGGTCAGGAAAAACCTTGGCATTTCTCTTACCTAGCTTAGAAACAATTGAAAAAAGCCAAGGCACTCAGTTACTACTAGTGGCACCATCGCAGGAATTAGCTAGCCAATTAGGGGACCAAGCCAAGCTCTGGGGACGCGCCCTCGGGTTGACCAGTCAAAAACTCATTGGAGGTGCCAATGTCAAACGGCAGATTGAAGGACTCAAGAAGGGCCCGGAAATTGTTGTAGGAACGCCGGGACGAATCAATGATTTGGTTCAAGAAAAAAAATTAAAGCTGCATCGGATTAAAACCTTTATTATTGACGAGGCAGATTTATCCTTGGATGAGGAACACCGGCCAGCTATTCTAACCTTAGCCAAAGCCTTGCCTAGAGAGCGACAAACGATTTTAGCCTCTGCAACCATGAATTCTGAAGAAATAGCCCACTTGCAAGATCTAACCAAAGAGCCGAAATGGGTAGAAGATGACCAAGAATTAGCGGCTGGAATCACCTATAGCTACATTAAGACGCCCGTCCGTAAGCGTACTGAAGTTTTACGACAATTGGCGCAGGTTGAAGGTTTTCAGGCCTTAGTTTTTGTTCGCACAGTGGCTGATATTGAAAAAATTTATCAAGTCTTAGATTATCAAGGCATTAAGGTAGGCTACTTGCACCGGAATGCTTCCGGACAAAATCGTAGCCAACAATTGGCTGCTTTTCGCGCTGGGAAATTAACTTATTTACTAACAACTGATGTTGCTGCGCGAGGTATGGATATTGCAGGACTAGATTATGTGGTGGAATACGATCTTGCTACTAGCTCACGTCAATATATCCACCGGTCTGGACGTACCGGTCGGATGGGACGTCCAGGGCAAATTATCACTTTATTAAATGAGCGGTCGCTGAGAGAACTCAAGTCCCTTGCGCCTGCTCCGCTGCAAGAACAATTGGTAAGTCACCAACAATTACTAAGTCCAGAAGATTATGAGCAACTAGCAAAAGCAAACGGAAACGCTGAAACGAGTAAGAAAAAGAAAAAAGCAAAAACCAAAGCTCAGCAAATAAAACAAGGACAAGGCAGTCAAAAGGTCGTAAAAAAGAAAAAGAACCGCAAACGGAAACAAAAAAACAAAGGGGTTCATTGGAAATAAGGACAAGTACCTAGTCTTAAATCCATTTTTTAGCTACAATGGTTAAGGACAAGTAAAAAAGGAGTGTTAATGAATGAGTAATCGCAATGCTATTATTTTAGCAGCAGGTAAAGGCACACGCATGAAGTCAAAATTATATAAGGTACTCCACCAAGTTGCTGGTAAGGCTATGGTGGATCATGTATTGACGACAATTAGTCAAGCAGGTTTTGATAATGTCATCTCTATTGTAGGCTATGGAGCGGAAGAGGTAAAATCTGTCTTAGGAGAACGGTCAGACTATTGTTTGCAAGCAGAGCAATTAGGAACCGGTCATGCGGTGTTACAAGCAGAAGATAAGCTCAAAGATAAGGATGGGGTTACCCTAGTTATTTGTGGAGACACCCCTTTGCTGACAGCTGAAACGATCAAAGAATTAGTGGCTCGTCATGAAGAGGAAGAAGCCAAGGCGACAGTTCTGACCGCTTTTGCCCAAGACCCAACTGCTTACGGACGGGTATTACGCGATGAACAAGGCTTCGTCCAAAAAATTGTTGAAGAAAAAGATGCTAATGAAGCGGAAAAGGCAGTTCAAGAAATTAATACGGGAACTTATGTTTTTGATAACAAGGCGCTCTTTGACGCCTTGCATCAAGTAGGCAATGATAATGCTCAAGGAGAATATTACCTACCTGACGTGATTTCTATCTTACAAAATCAAGGGCAACGCATTTCTGCCTATCAAATGGCGGATCTCGATGAGTCCTTGGGTGTCAACGACCGTGTGGCTCTTGCTAAGGCTAGTCAACTTTTCTTCCGACGCAACAATATTAAACATATGCGCAATGGGGTCACTATTGTGGACCCTGATAATACTTACATTGAAGCTGATGTTGAAATCGGACCAGATACAATTATCGAGCCTAATGTCCACTTAAAGGGACAGACGGTTTTGGGTTCTAATGTTTATATCGCTTCTGGTTCAGTAATTATTGACTCGCAAATTGGAGACGGCGTCAAAGTGCGCTCCTCTGAAATTGAAGCGAGTAAAATTGCTGAAGGTGCTGATGTCGGTCCTAATGCCCATTTACGTCCTAAGTCAGAAATTGGTCCTCATGCTCATATTGGTAATTTCGTTGAAACCAAGAATGCACGAATTGGCCAAGGCACTAAAGTTGGTCACCTCACTTATATCGGTGATGCCGAATTAGGGAAAAACATTAATGTGTCTTGTGGAGTGATTTTTGCTAATTATGATGGCGCGAATAAAGCCAAGACAGTAGTTGGTGATAACAGTTTCATCGGATCTAATGTCAATCTTGTTGCGCCAGTTTCAGTGGCTGATAATGCCTTCATAGCAGCGGGTTCCACCATTAATAAAGATGTACCAAGCCAAGCCATGGCGATTGCCCGCGCCCGTCAAGAAAACAAAGAAAATTATTGGGAAAAACTAGCAATTTCTAAAAAATAACTTATTTATGCGCAAAATTATGGTAAGATTTAACTGAAATAAAAATAAATATTAAGTGGGGGTTAATAATGATGCAAGACTCAGCAACAGAACACAAGCTAAAAATTTTCTCGCTGAATTCTAATAATGATTTAGCAGAAAAAGTTGCCCAGTCAGTTGGTGTCGAGTTAGGCAAAGTTTCAGTGACACAATTTAGTGATGGAGAAATCAAGATTAATATTGAAGAGTCCATCCGGGGATGCAATGTGTATATTATTCAATCAACATCTTATCCCGTGAATGATCATTTGATGGAATTAATGATTATGATTGATGCTTGTCGGCGGGCCAGTGCCACCACCATCAATGTGGTATTACCTTATTTTGGTTACGCTCGTCAAGACCGTAAAGCAAAACCACGGGAACCAATTACATCCAAATTAGTGGCTAACATGATTGAAGGCGCAGGAGCTACTCGCATTCTTGCCCTTGACCTCCATGCAGCCCAAATCCAAGGTTTCTTCGATGTACCAGTAGATCATTTATTGGGAGCGCCATTATTGGCGAATTACTTCTTGTCTGATGACAGCTTAGCCAAGGAAGACATGGTAGTGGTATCACCTGACCATGGTGGGGTAACCCGTGCGCGTAAATTAGCTGAATTCTTGAAGGCACCAATTGCTATTATTGACAAACGGCGACCAAAAGCGAATGTTGCAGAAGTGATGAACATTGTTGGGGAAGTGAAGGGTCGCCACGCCATTATTATCGATGACATGATTGATACAGCTGGTACCATTACTTTAGCGGCTAAAGCCTTGCAAGAAGCAGGTGCCTTATCGGTTGTCGCTTGCTGTACTCATCCTGTTTTATCTGGGCCAGCTATTCAACGCTTAGAAGACTCTGTGCTGAAAGAAGTAATCGTAACAGATTCTATCTATTTACCAGAAGAAAAACGCATCGATAAAATTAAACAAGTTACTGTGTCTGAGTTAATTGCCGAAGCGATTATTCGTATTCATGAAAATCGTTCAGTGAGCCCACTTTTTAATGAGAAGTTTAAAGGCTTAGAACACGCAATTATGGACGAACAATAAGTGTTTGTTAAGGCATTTAAGACGGCGGGGTCAAGTTCCCAGCCGTTTTTTTTAATGTTGTACTTTGAAAGGAGCTCTATATGGAAAACTTTATGATCGGTTTTAATGCCGTTATGCCCCTTATTATGTATTTGTTGATTGGTTATGCGTTTAATCGCTTAGGAATGATTTCACAATCTGCTTTTGAAGATTTTAATCGTGCGTTATTTGCTATACTTTTACCAATCAATTTATTTATAAATATTTACCAATCGGACTTTTCTTCCGCCTTTTCTCCTGAAGTATTGACCTACATATTATTATTTGCCTTATTAGGTTTTATCACTTTGGCTGTGATTATCCCCGTATTTATCAAGGATAACCGCAAAAGAGGGGTAATGTTGCAGGGAGCCATCCGTTCAAATGCAATTTTATTTGGACTACCTTTAGGCACAGCCCTATTAGGGGAACATCGAATGGGAATGGTTTCTATTGTGATTGCAACGATTGTTCCTTTATGGAATATTTTGTCGGTAGTGGCTTTATCTATTTATACTGATGAAAAAATATCGATTAAAAAATTATTGCAAAAAATAGTCACAAATCCCATGGTGATAGCGACGCTATTAGGTATTTTCTCGCTATTGATTGGCTTAGTCTTGCCAACATTTATCGAGGCCACCATGACTAATATTAATCGCATGGTATCGCCGTTAGCTTTAATGGTAATGGGGGGGACATTCCAAGTGAGATCAGTGCGCTTCCGAGATATTCCATTAGTGTTTACAGTCGTCAGCAAATTAATGTTGGTACCCGCATTTGCTTTGTTGGGAGGCGTATTATTAGGTTTCCGAGGAGAAGCTATTATTGCTGTCCTAATTGCTATGGCAGGACCGACTGCAGTCTCTTCTTATCCTCAAGCGGTAGCCGCAGGGGGCGATGGAAATTTAGCCAATCAAATTGTTGTTTTCACTACGATTCTCTCCATGTTTAGTTTGGTGTTCTGGATAGCGCTCGCTAAGTCACTGGCTTTATTCTAAGTTGAGTGCTTATATCAACAATATAGGAGTAGTTATATTGAATTGATAGGATAGCTCAATAGAAAAATGATTATTTACGAAATTAAAAAGGTGTCACAGTAATTTTCCTAAGAAAATTACTGTGACACCTTTTGTTAATGTAATAAAATGATTTGGATTAGTCTAATTCGTCCATTGCTTTGTGTAGAATTGCTTTGACTTGGTCAGCAGAGTTACGGAATTGTTCTAATTCATGATCGCTAAGTTCTAATTCCAAGGTTGTACGCACACCACGGTTGTTAATAACTGATGGGGTGCCAAGATAAACATCTTCAATACCATATTCGCCATCTAAATAGCTAGATACTGGTAAAATGGCATTTTCATTATGGAAAATTGCTTTTAAAATTCGGTTTAACGCAACAGCAACTCCATAGTGAGTGGCGCCTTTTAATTTAATGATTTCATAGGCTTTGTCACGAACTTTATAGAAACGTTGAAGAAGTTCTTCTTCATCAATGTTTTCGTGTTCTTGTACCCAGTCATAAATTTGTAGGCCACCAACATTGGCACGAGACCATGCAGCAAACTCAGAGTCACCATGTTCACCCATGATATAAGCGTGGACGTTACGGGTATCTACATTGATGATTTCAGCAATTTCTTGACGGAAACGTGCAGAGTCTAAAGTTGTTCCTGAACCAATAACACGGTTAGATGGGAAACCAGAAAATACCTTGGTGGCATAAGTTAAAATATCAACTGGGTTAGTTGCTACCAAGAAAATGCCATCGAAACCAGAATCAACTACATCTTTTATCATAGCTTTAAAGATGCGTAAATTTTTATTTACTAGGTCTAGGCGAGTTTCACCAGGTTTTTGCGCAGCACCAGCAGTAATAACAACCACATCTGCATCTCGGCAGTCAGCATATTCTGCTTTGTAAATGTGTTTAGGGCTAGTGTAGGCTAGGGCGTCGATCAAGTCTAAAACATCACCTTGGACACGGTCTTCAGCTAGGTCGATAATCCCTAATTCTTGACCAACTCCTGATAAGACGTTAGCATAGGCGAAACTAGAACCTACTGCACCATCACCAATTAAAATTACTTTTTGTGTCTCTGCCATATAGCATCCTCCACTTCGTATTTGTTTGTGAATTATTTTACATATAAAGTTTATCACGAAAGGAGGGAAATGGAAATACTTTGAAAACGTGTTCATTAATTTTTTTTAGTATAATTAATCTGAGGGGGAAATTAAGATGACTAAAATTCAAGAACTAAAAGACCTATTGCAAGAGAGTACTCACCTGGCTTTCTTTGGTGGGGCAGGAGTGTCAACCGAGAGTGGTATTCCAGATTTCCGGTCTGCAAATGGAATTTTTCAACAAGCGACCAATCGTCTAGTCGCTCCGGAAGAAGTGCTGTCCAAGCCTTTCTTTGCGACTTATCCTAGTGAATTTTTTGATTTTTATTTTAAATACTTGGTTTATGAAGAAGCTCAGCCTAATACATGTCATCATTTTTTAGCTAGTTTGGAGAACAAGGGTCAAAGGGTTTCAGTAATCACCCAAAATGTTGATAATCTGCACGAACAAGCGGGGAGTCAAGAAGTTTATCATCTCCATGGTAAGAGCGCAGACAACTATTGCCTACAATGTGGTCGTCATTATGACTTGGCCGACCTGCATGCTGATGATCAAGGGATTCCACGTTGCCCGGAAGATAATGGCATCGTTCGACCTAATATTGTTTTATATGGAGAGACTTTACCAGAATCGGATGTAACAGGAGCTATCCAAGCCTTGCAAGAGGCTGATCTCTTAATTGTGGCAGGAACATCATTAATGGTTTACCCAGCAGCCTCATTTTTGGGTTATTATCAGGGCAAGCAAATGGTGGTTATTAATAAAAGCCCAATTACTGTTCCTTATTCGAATGCCTTAGTTTTTCAAACAAGTCTAGGAGAAGTTATCCAAGCTCTAGAAGACTAGCAGCTTGTGACTTGAGAGGACTTTGGTTATAATGGTAAGGCATCTAAGCTGGCTAAATTTGCTGAGCTTATTGAAAGTCTTGTAATTATATGAATAAAAATTTACCAAAAGGAGTCGTCCTGATATGAAATTAGTTGTTGGTTTAGGAAATCCTGGCCCTAAGTACGCGAAAACGCGTCACAATATTGGGTTTATTACTCTAGATGAGTGGGCTTACCAACATGACCAAGCCTTTGATAAGAATCAATTTAAAGGCGATTATTTTGATTACTTTATTAATGGAGAGAAGGTTATTTTTCTTAAACCACAAACCTTTATGAATTTATCAGGCGAAGCAGTGATAGGCTTTGTTAACTATTATCAATTGGCTGATGAAGATGTTTTGGTTGTCTATGATGATATGGATATGGATCCTGGACGTATTCGTTTACGTGCTAAGGGATCAGCGGGCGGCCATAATGGGATGAAAAATATTATTAACCATATGGGGACTCAGGAAATTCAACGACTTAAAATTGGTGTTGGACGTCCAGCGCCTAAGCGAACCGTGGTAGACCATGTCTTGTCTTCATTTCCTGAGAGTGACCATCCAGCCATGTTAGAAAGTATAAAGACAGCTGCTGAGGCCATTACTTATTGGTTGGAAGGCAACTCTTTTACTAACACCATGAATCGTTTTAATTAATAGAAGGAGTTGTTTGTTTGGATTTACAGTCTTTCTTTATTGATCATAGTCCCAATAAAGAGTTCAATAAGCAATTATCCGATGGCCAATCGGTACTCTATCTAGGCTTACAAGGAACAGGTAAGTCTTTTTTAGCTGCTAATCTTTATGACCAAGCAGCCAAGGATAAGCTAGTGATTGTGGTAAATGATCTTCTCCAAGCAGAACGTTACCAGGATGATTTGGCGACCTTGTTACCGGATATTCCTGTATATCTCTATAATCTCTCTGACTCAGTAGCAGTGGACTGGGCTGTGGCTTCACCTGAAGCTTTGGCAGATCGCTTGCAAACTTTGGATTGGCTGTTAGATGATCAGGCTCATGGAATTGCCATCCTGCCTTGGTTAGCTTTCAAGAAATACTTGACCCCCTTAGATCAATGGCAAGAAAATTGTTTAGAAATTAAACTGGGGGATGAATGTGTGGCTAGAGAGTTGTTGGCACAACTCTTAGTAATGGGGTACCAACGCGTTGACATGACCATGAAACCAGGAGAAGTTAGCATGCGAGGGGATATTATTGATGTTTATCCCTTAAATGAAGCAAATCCTGTGCGTTTGAGTTTGGCTTTTGATGAAGTGGAACGGATGACAAGTATTGATCCTGATAGTCAGAAGTCCGTCAATGACCGGGATCACTTACGTTTGTTGCCGGCCCAAACTTTAATTTATGCTCCCGACCAGTTAAAAAAACAAGCTCGATACTTAGCTGACCAGTTACAGCCTAGCATTGACAAAATCAATGATGAGACCATTAGCCAACAACTTTCTGCGCTTCTAGCTGATGAAGTCTATGCCTGGGAACAGGGACAAAGTACAGCAAATACTCCTTATTTCTCAGCTTATGCTTATCCAGAACCAGCAGGAATTTGTCAGTACTTAGCTGATAATGCCCTTTTGGTGGTAGATGACTATGCCCGTTTGGTAGAAAATGACCATAAAATTAACCAAGATGCCCAAGTTTACCTGCAATCGATGGTGGATTTAGGTCACTTACCACCACAAATAGATCTTTATCGACAAGGGCTTGACGACTTGAAAGCAACTAAACAAAGGAAGTTTTATTTTGCTTCTTTGCAAAAGGGCTTGGGTCATTTAAACTTTGATTATCTTTATCAGTTCCAGAGTCGACCTGTGACGCAATTTTTTGACCAAAGAGAGTTAATTAAAGTAGAATTTTCGGCCTGGCTACGGACAGGGCGGACAGTTCTAGTCTGGCTAAAAGACCAGGGTCAAGTGCGTCATTTTCAAAATCTATTAGAGGATTTGGATATTAGTAGCCAAGCCACCGATTTACACCATATTTTTCCGGGCGCCATTAACTTACTAGTGGGACAAATTACAACTAGTATCGAATTTGTTAAGGAAAAATTAGTCTTTTTGGCTGGCCATGATATTTACCAAGAAAAGAAAAAAAGACGGCGTCGGTCAGTGAAACTCTCTAATGCAGAACGCCTCAAAAATTACCAGCAATTAGAGCCAGGTGACTATGTGGTCCATGTTAACCATGGGATTGGTCGTTTTATGGGCATTGAAACCATAGAAATCAATGGCCTTCATAATGATTATCTGTCCATTGTCTTTGCTGATAATGCCTCTGTGCATGTGCCAATCGATCAGTTGCATCTAGTACAGAAATATGTTTCTAGTGAAGGAAAGACACCTAAGCTCAATAAAATGGGTGGGACCGAGTGGGCTCGCACCAAACAAAAGGTATCCTCTAAGGTTGAGGATATCGCTGATGACTTGATTGACCTTTATGCGAGTCGGCAAGCTCAAAAAGGTTATGCCTTTAATCCTGATACTCCTGAACAAGCAGAGTTTGAAGCGGCCTTCCCTTATGTAGAAACTGATGACCAATTACGATCAACAGAAGAAATTAAAGCAGATATGGAAAAAGAACAACCCATGGATCGGCTCTTAGTAGGAGACGTTGGCTTTGGTAAAACTGAGGTTGCCATGCGAGCAGTCTTTAAGGCGATAATGGATGGCAAACAGGCGGCTTTTTTAGTGCCAACCACGGTTCTTGCCCAACAGCACTATGAAACGCTAATTGAGCGTTTTGCTGACTATCCCTTTGCGATTGAATTGCTGAGTCGTTTTAGAACTAAGGCCCAGCAAAAAACAGCCATTGAAGGCTTAGCCACAGGAGCAGTGGATATCATTGTCGGCACCCATCGCCTCTTATCTAAGGACGTCAAATTTCTAGATTTAGGTTTGCTGATTGTGGATGAAGAGCAGCGTTTTGGTGTCAAGGATAAGGAACGCTTGAAACGATTGAAGGCCAATGTTGATGTCCTAACCCTAACTGCGACACCAATTCCTCGGACTCTAAATATGTCTATGTTAGGAGTAAGGGACCTATCTGTCATTGAAACGCCACCAGCTAATCGTTTTCCAGTACAAACCTTTGTTTTAGAACGTAATTATGCAGCAATACGTGATGCCATTGAACGAGAATTGAGTCGGCATGGTCAAGTTTTCTATCTCTATAACAATGTAAAAAACATTGACCGCAAGGCAGCTGAGCTTCAAGAACTGGTTCCGGATGCTAGGATTGGCGTAGCCCATGGTCAAATGACTGTTATTCAGCTAGAGAATATCATGATGGCCTTTGTTGAAGGCGATTATGATGTCTTAGTAACAACGACTATTATCGAAACTGGGGTTGATATCCCTAATGCTAATACCCTGATTGTTGAGAATGCTGAGCGCATGGGCTTGTCCACCCTCTACCAATTACGGGGACGAGTGGGCCGTTCTTCACGGGTGGCTTATGCTTACTTTATGTATCAACCTGATCGGATTCTCAGCGAAGTCGGGGAAAAACGGTTGTCAGCGCTCCGTGATTTCACTGAGCTCGGTTCCGGATTTAAGATTGCCATGCGTGACCTTTCTATTCGAGGTGCAGGTAATCTCTTAGGAAAACAGCAACATGGTTTTGTAAATTCAGTTGGTTTTGACCTCTATTCACAAATGCTCAAGGAAGCAGTGATGCGTAAGCAAGGCAAGCCAATCAAAAAGGTCAATACTGAAGTTGAAATTGATCTGGGTCTGGATGCCTATATTCCTGATTACTATATTTCAGATCCTAAACAAAAAGTAGAATTTTACAAGCGTATAAATGCCTTAAGCGATGATGACGCCATGTGGGATTTGGATGATGAACTATTGGATCGCTTTGGTGAGCCCCCAGTGGAAACCCAATGGCTCTTGCAAATTGGTGCCATAAAAGCCTATTGCCAAAGGGCCCAAGTTGAAAAAGTGAAACGTGTACGTCAGCAAATTGCCTTACATTTTTCTAGTCAGATTGAACAAGCAAAATGGACCCCGGCAATTTTTGAAGCTTTAGAAGATATTCCTTTTAGATTACAAATTAAGGAAGTTCAAGGCCACATTCAAATGGAATTAGGCCTAGGCAAGTTACAAACAGAAGAATGGCTAGACTATTTCTTACAATTTATTAAGAAGTTAGCGAACCTAGTTGTTAATAATGAAGACTTAGATAATGACCTGGAAGGAGAATAAGCATGCGTTTAGATAAATTTTTAAAGGTATCTCGAGTAATCAAACGGCGAAGCGTTGCCAAAGAAGTGGCTGATAAGGGCCGGGTGAGTATTAATGGACGCCCAGCCAAGTCTGGTAGTGATGTGGTAGAAGGGGATGAAATTACCATTGCTTTTGGTAATAAAGACCTAACCATTCGAGTTGATCAAATTATGGACACCACTAAAAAAGATCAGGCCCAAGAAATGTTTACTGTTGTAGATGAAACATTCAAAGACTAAGACAAAATTGCGATTCAGTAAAGATTCATTTTATTTTTGATTGAGGATAGCTAATTAATGTAAATATTGTTATAATCAAATAGACAAGTGACGGATTATTAGTGAGGGGTGTTTGCTGATGAAAAAAACAAATAATGTTGTACCATTAATCAACAAACGCTCTGCCAAGCAAAGCGCAGACAAAAAGGCCAAGAAAAGTCGACGCCAAAAACTACATGATGCAATATTATTTGCTCTTGTGGGTGGCTTGCTACTTGTAGGTTTTGTTTTTGTCGGTCAAGCTTTCTTGGCCCAAAACGAGCAAAAACAAATTGCTGATCGTGTCAATGTAAAGTCAGATGTTTTATCAGGTGAAAAACAAGCCTTGGCTCAGTTAGAAGACCAAGCCTCCTTGCTAAAAGATGAGGACTATGTTGCTAAGTTAGCGCGTAGTCGCTACTATCTTAGTAAAGATGGAGAAATTATTTTCTCATTACCTGAAGACAATGATTCTAAGCAAGCGGAAATTTTAAATGAAGCATTAAAACAAACAGAAAATAAGCAAGATGAGTCATCTCAAGGAGGATAAAAGAAGTAAATGGCAATTGAAGTTGGGAATAAGCTGACAGGAAAAGTGAGTGGAATCACTAAATTTGGGGCTTTTGTTGATTTACCAGACAATAAGAACGGCTTGGTTCATATTTCAGAGGTTTCGGATGCCTATATCAAAGATATCCATGATGTTTTAGAAGTTGGTCAATCAGTGGATGTATTAGTGACTAATATCGCTGATGACGGCAAGATTGCCCTGTCAATTCGACGTTTAGCTGACAATGGTGACTCTAAAAAGGATAAGAAAGTACCTTATAAAGCAGCACACAAGGAGAGAAGTCATAAACCACGGAGTAAAAATTCTAGCAAGCAAGGCACATCTGATTTTGACAGTATGATGAATGCCTTCCTCAAAGATTCAGATGACAGACTTTCTTCGCTTAAACGAAACACAGAAGGGAAACGCGGTGGCCGTGGCGGGCGTCGGAGTTAAGCCTCTATTTGTAAAGAATAATTTATAGTAATTCATAGAAAAGCTGGGACTGATGTCCCAGCTTTCCTTCTGACGGCGATTATTTAGGAGTGTTTGTAAATGACTATTGTTGATTTAGCTGACCACATTAGAGAGCGCATGCTAGTCGAATTGCCTGATTGGCAATCAGCAACGTATTTACTAGCAGTATCAACGGGAGTTGATTCAATGGCCTTGTTGGCGGCCTTTGAATATTTGGCAGACCATGAGGACATTAAATTCCAAGTCGTTCATATTAATCATCGTTTGCGGTCGGCTTCCCAAGCTGAGCAAGATTTTATCGTGGACTATTGTCATTCTCGGCAGATTCCGCTCCATGTCCGTATTTGGCATCATCCCCCTCTAGATAGTCGGGTGGAAGCCTTGGCAAGAGAATTTCGTTATGCTAATTTTAAAGCGATTATGGGTCAGGAAAAGCTCGACTACTTGCTAACAGGTCATCATCTTAATGATCAAGCAGAAACTGTGATGATGCGGCTCATGCAAGGTAAACGGTTGGAAGCTATTGCTGGAATCAAACCTTTGACAAGCTTCCACCACGACCATTCTTATAATCAAATATTTCGGCCTTTGTTAGATATAAGCAAAGATGAACTCTATGCACTCGCCCATAATGAAGGGCTGACTTATTATGAAGATGAAAGTAACCAGAGCACAGACTATTTCCGCAATCGTCTCCGTCATCAAACTTTGCCAGCTTTAGAAGCGGAAGCTCCGCAAATTCAAAGCTATCTTGCCAATTTTGCGGAAGAGATGCAAGCCTTACTTAGTTTACACCATGATTTCTTGGAGCAGTATTTCAGAGAACATGTCACATGGGATGGCTATGCTTATCGTATGGATATATCACTGCTTTTGGCCCGTCCTAGAAGTCAAGCAATCTTGATATTACAGGCTTTTTTTACCTACACCACTATCGAAGCACTGAGAAGTTTTTCCCAAAGTGGTTATCAAGATTTGTTTACCTTTTTGCATCGCTCTAGCCAAGGGGAGTGGACCTTGCCAGGTGACTACCGCTTAGTAAAGAATTATGATTTTATTATACTTTTCCACCGTGATGACCGGGTTCATATCTGGCCACCCAGTCAAAACGTCCAACTGACATTAGGCCAAGAAAAAGCAGTAAATGCTTATCTTTCGCTCGCTTTTCTGTCTGGAGCTAGCGCTTTGGAGATGTCTTCAAACAAGCAAGTTGTTTTTTACTTGGGTCAACCCTCAAATGGTATCTATTTTAGGGCGCGACAAGCGGGCGATTATTTGCGTTTAACGAATGGTCACCATCAAAAATTGCGCCGGTATTTTATCAATAATAAATGGCCCCAAGCCAAGCGTGACCAAGTTCAAGTCTTGGCTGATGATAAAGGCTTGGTTTACGCCTTAATTTGGGAAAATCAGCTGATTTATCAAGCAGAATGGGCCCAAAATGCTAACAATCAACATGCTCTTTATGGAATAATTTTAGTCAATTTTCTATAAATGCTTTCAGATTCAGCAAAAAGTGTTAGAATAAGGCATATGACTTTAAAAAGCGAATAAGTTGGCATAACTATGGCCATTTGCTAGAATATACAATGAATATAAAGGAGGATCCCAGCAATGAATCCGGATATTGAAGAGGTTTTAATTTCTGCTGAGGAAATCGATGCTGCCGTGAAACGTTTAGGTCAAGAATTAACCAAGGATTACCAAGATAAAAATCCAGTGGTGGTTTGTATTTTACGGGGGTCAGTTGTTTTCTTAGCAGATTTAGTTCGTCAAATGCAATGCCCCTTAGAAATTGATTTTATGGATTTGTCTAGTTATGGGGGCGGAATGGAGTCATCAGGTCAGGTGAAAATCTTAAAAGATTTAGACACTGATGTGGCTGGTCGTCATGTGATTATTGTTGAAGATATTGTTGATACGGGCAATACTTTAGCTAAAATTCATGACCTTTTCTTGCATCGTCAAGCAGAATCTGTGAAGGTTGTTTCTTTCTTAAATAAACCAGAGCGACGGACTGCAAACGTGACTGTTGATTATGTCGGCGTTGAAATACCGGATAAATTTGTTGTGGGATACGGTATGGACTTCGACGAACAATATCGGGGACTTCCTTATATTGGGATTTTGAAACCTAATGTTTATGCCCACTTATTTAATTAAAATTGAAATAGAACGGAGAAATTAAATGCAGAGAAAAAGACCAAAACGGCCAAATAACTTCTTTAAAAATGGCTTTCTCTGGGTGCTGGTCTTCCTTGCTTTGATGGGTATTGTGCATGCCCTCACAAATGGTAATGAGACAGCAGGCACCGAGGAACTTAGCCAAAGTGAATTTGTCCAAAAGCTTGAAAATTCAGAGGTAGAGAAATTTACCTTGCAACCTAAGGCAGGAGCTTATGAAATTTCTGGGCAATATCGCCAAGATGAAAAACAAGATTCTGATCAAGAATCTGAGACCGATTCCGGTATTCCTATTTTTAACAATACAGAAAACGAACCTGCTCAACAATTTGTTACAAATATCTTACCTAATGATACCACTTTAGCGACAATTTCTAAGACTGCTCGTGATTCGGATACAGCTATGGAAACCTTAGAAGAAGACCAATCTGGTATGTGGTTGAGTTTGATTTTCTCAGCTATTCCAATTGTCTTCTTCGTTATCATTATTTATATGATGTTTAATCAAAGCCAAGGTGGCGGTCGTAATAACCCTATGTCAATGGGGAAATCTCGTGCGGTTGACCAATCTAAACAAAAAGTCAAAGTACGTTTCTCAGATGTTGCTGGTGCGGATGAGGAAAAACAAGAATTAGTTGAGATTGTGGATTTCTTAAAAGATCCTAGCAAGTACCAAGAACTTGGAGCGCGTATTCCTAAGGGTGTCTTGCTAGAAGGCCCTCCAGGAACAGGTAAAACTTTACTGGCCAAGGCTGTAGCTGGAGAAGCAGGTGTCCCTTTCTATTCAATCTCAGGTTCTGAATTCGTCGAAATGTTTGTTGGTGTTGGTGCTAGTCGTGTCCGTGACCTCTTCGAAAATGCGAAGAAAAATGCGCCTGCCATCGTTTTTATTGACGAGATTGATGCGGTAGGACGTAAACGTGGGCCAGGTACTGGCGGTGGTCATGATGAACGGGAACAAACCTTAAACCAATTGCTAGTAGAAATGGACGGTTTCACTGACAAGGATAATGTTATTGTGATGGCAGCCACCAACCGGTCTGATGTCCTTGATAATGCCTTGCTACGTCCAGGTCGTTTTGACCGCCAAATTCTAGTAGGACGTCCTGATGTTAAAGGTCGCGAAGCTATTCTTAAAGTTCATGCGCGTAATAAACGTCTCGCTGACGATGTAGATTTGAAGATGTTGGCTCAACAAACACCTGGCTTTACTGGTGCCGAATTAGAGAATGTGCTTAACGAAGCAGCCCTAGTTGCGGCTCGTGTGGATAAAAAACAAATTGATATGGTCGATATTGATGAAGCGCAAGACCGTGTTATTGCCGGTCCTGCCAAGAAAGATAAAGTGATTTCTAAAGCTGAACGGCAAATGGTGGCCTTCCATGAAGCGGGTCATACCATCGTTGGTATGGTATTATCTGATGCCCGTGTGGTGCATAAGGTAACTATTGTGCCCCGTGGTAAAGCCGGTGGTTATGCCATTATGCTACCGAAAGAGGACCAATATATTTACACCAAGAAAGACTTGCGTGAACAAGTGGTTGGTCTCTTGGGTGGTCGGGCAGCTGAACAAGTTGTCTTTAGTACCCAAACTTCAGGGGCATCGAATGACTTTGAACAAGCGACAGGTATTGTCCGTTCCATGATTACCGAATACGGTATGAGCGATTTACTCGGTCCCGTAAGTTATGAAGGTAATTATTCGATGCGTGGAGCGTCTTCTCCTTATTCACAAGGTAAGGCATACTCTGACCGCGTGGCTGCCCAAATTGATGAGCAAGTCAGAGACTTTATGGATGATTGTTTGCAAGAAGCCATGGACATCTTGGTTTCACACCGTGATCAATTAAATCTAATCGCTGAAAAATTGCTTGAACTTGAAACTCTCGATGCGAAAACGATTAAATCACTCTTTGAAACGGGACAAATGCCTGATGAAGCTGGTTCTGATCAAGAAGTGGAATCAGATGCTAAGAGCTACGATGAAGTGAAACGTGAAATGCAACGGCAACTTAAAGACCGTCAAGAAACGGAAAAAGAAGCTCGAGTTAATCAAGGAGAGCAAGAGTCTTCAAAAGAGAATGATTCAAATCAATATGAAGACGATGAGTTATCAGAAGACCAAGGTCGCAATGCCTATGTGCAACAAGACCGTGATGATGATAACGAAGAAGAGTAGTTTTAAATTAATCAAAAGTGGCTGGGCTTGTCTCAGTCACTTTGTCTTTTAAGGAGGAAATTATGAACAAATTAGTAAAAGCATTGGCTTTCGACGATACAATCCGAATTAGCTGCATGGATGCTTCTGACTTAGTTAGTCAAGCGCAAGTCAAACACGATACCTGGTCATCAGCTACTGCTGCTTTGGGGCGAACTTTGATTGGCGCAGCCTTAATGGGGGCAGATATTAAGGATGATAGTCGTTTATCAATCAAGATTCATGGCGATGGCCCCGCTGGACGAATTATAGCCGCTGCAGATGGCTCAGGTCATGTTAAGGGTTATATTGATACGCCACACCTATCCTTGCCTGCTAATGCTGATGATAAGATTGACGTGGCTAAAACGGTGGGAAGAAATGGCCAAGTCACAGTAAGCAAAGATTTAGGACTTAAAGAACCCTTTGTTGGCCAAAGCCCTATTATTTCCGGAGAAATTGCTGAGGATTTAACCTACTACTTGACAGTTTCTGAACAAACCCCTTCAGCTATTGGTCTAGGTGTCTTGGTAGGCCCTGATGAGAAGGTTATTAATGCTGGCGGGTGGATGATCCAAGTTATGCCTGGCGCGAGCGAAGAAACCATTAAGCAAATAGAAGCAGGAGTGAGCGCTGTTGCTCCCGTGACTGAATTATTAGACCAAGGCAAGAGCCCTGAAGATATTATTGCTCTTTTATTAGGCACCGACGACATCAAATACCTCGCAGAAAAGCAAGTTGGCTTCCAATGTGATTGTTCTAAAGAGCGCTTTGCAAAAGGATTAGCGAGTTTAGGAAAAGAAGAAATCGCTAGTATCATTCAGGAAGACGGCCAAGCCGAAACTGTTTGTCACTTCTGTAACAGCAAATATCACTTTGATAAAGAAGAGCTTGAAAATATTTATAAAAAAGCGAAATAATTGAAAACCGTGCTGCAAAGTAAGTCAACTAGTAACTGTGTCATGTTCTTTCAGCTTATAATTCTACAATGTAGTTTGTAAGCAGAATAGTTTACCCTACTTTAAATATCGTTTAAGATGAATTTAAATAAATTTGAAAAGAGGTATTTAAATGGTCAATATTGTAAATAACGTAACAGAATTAATTGGACAAACGCCTATGATTAAATTGCAACGATCATTACCCCACGATGCAGCAGATGTTTTTGTAAAATTAGAATCTTTTAATGCTGGTGGTAGTGTTAAGGATCGTATTGCTCTTAATATGGTTGAAGTTGCGGAACAAGAGGGTAAACTGAAAGCGGGCGACACAATTGTGGAAGCGACCTCTGGTAATACTGGTGTAGGTATTGCTATGGTTGCAGCCGCTAAAGGTTATAATGTTGAAATTTTCATGCCAGAAACTATGACTAAGGAACGTCAAGACCTTATGCGTGCTTATGGGGCTAAGATTAACTTAACTCCAGGTGAAGGTGGTATGAAAGAAGCCATTGCCCAAGCAGAAGCTAAGGCCAAAGAAGACGGCTATATTATGCTGTTCCAATTTGATAATGCCGCTAACCCAGCAGTCCATGAAGCAACCACTGGTCCAGAAATTGTTGAAGACTTAGGTGGCGCTCCTGATGCCTTCGTTGCTGGTGTAGGTACAGGGGGAACAATCACTGGTGTCGGTCATGCCCTACGCCAAGTGCGTTCTGATGTGCAGTTATTTGCAGTAGAACCAACTGAATCCGCTGTTTTAAGTGGGAACGAACCTGGCCAACATAAGATTCAAGGGATTGGGGCAGGTTTTGTGCCTAAAGTTTTAGACACTGACTTATATAACGAAATTATTCAAGTATCTACTGAAAAAGCTCAAGAAACCACTCGTATGATGGGAATTAATGAAGGCCTTCTCCTAGGTGTTTCATCTGGCGCTGCGATTGCTGGAGCCATTGAAGTTGCGAAAAGTTTAGGCAAAGGGAAACAAGTAGTGGTTGTCGCACCAGATACAGGTGAACGTTACTTATCCACTGGTGTTTTCTCAGCTGAATAAGGGTAAGAATCAATAAAAGTCGTTAAATTTCAATATTAGAGGCTGGGAAAAACTCCCAGCCTCTTTGTAATATATGGACATTAATCTCTTAGTCAGCTTCCCAAAACTCTCTGACGGCTACACGCTATCTTCAGTCTTTTGGTCCAACGATTCCGTCCTCCCGCTTTTCATCACACCCTTTAGCAGTGGGGAGGCACCTAGCTCCTAGGCTTTTCTTTTCAAGGAATATTTGGTAAAATAATGGCCGTATGCGACAAATTTACTTGCTTTTTGATTAGCGACTTGCGATGATTAGAGTAAGATTAAAAACTAAGGAAATGGAGAGTTATGCATGTCAGATGAATTACAACAAAATCATGACGAGCAATTAAATGATCAATTGCTAGTGCGTCGTGAAAAAATGGAAGAATTGCGTGCCAATGGAATTGATCCTTTTGCTTCTGGTTTCAAACGTGAAGACTTAGCCCAAGATATTCACGATGCTTATGAAACCTTTGATAAAGATCAGTTAAATGAAAAAGCAGCCAACGTTACTATTGCTGGTCGCTTGGTTTCTAAACGTGGAAAAGGGAAAGCAGGCTTTGGCCATATCCAAGATATGTCTGGACAAATGCAAATTTACGTCCGCCAAGATGGAGTTGGCGAAGAAGCTTACGATCATATTTGGCGTAAGGCTGACTTAGGGGACATTATTGGTGTAATTGGCCAAGTGATGCGGACCAATACGGGAGAGCTTTCTGTTAAGGCCAGTCAACTAGTCCACCTCACAAAGGCTTTGCGACCTTTACCTGATAAATATCATGGTTTAACTGATGTAGAACAAATTTACCGTCATCGTCATTTAGACTTAATTTCTAACCGGGATAGTTTTGATCGTTTTGTTAAACGTTCTCAAATTATTCGAGAAATTCGTCATTATTTAGATGACCAAGGCTACCTTGAAGTGGAAACCCCTGTCTTACATAATATTGCTGGGGGAGCCAATGCACGTCCGTTTATTACTCACCACAATGCTTTGGATATGGAGCTTTACATGCGTATCGCTCTAGAATTACACCTTAAACGTTTAGTTGTTGGGGGTATGGAAAAAGTTTATGAAATTGGCCGTGTCTTCCGTAATGAAGGGATTGATACGACTCATAACCCTGAATTTACTATGATTGAGGTATATACTGCCTACACCGCTATGTACGAAATTATGGATCTTATTGAAGGCCTCTTCCAACATGTAGCACAAAAAGTATTAGGTACAACTAGTATTACTTATGACGGTCAAAATGTTGAATTAGGTGGTCAATGGGCGCGTATTCATATGGTAGATGCGATCAAAGAAGCTACCGGTGTTGATTTCTGGGCTGAAATGACTGATGAAGAAGCCCGTCAATTAGCCAAAGAACATAATGTTAGCGTGGATGATCATGCCTCATTTGGTCATGTGGTTAATGAATTCTTTGAAGAATTTGTAGAAGATAAGTTAATTCAACCAACTTTCATTTATGGTCATCCAACTGCGGTATCACCATTAGCACGTAAGAATGAAAAAGATGGTCGTTTCACTGACCGTTTTGAGTTATTTATCGTAGGTGCTGAGTCAGGTAATGCCTTTACCGAGTTAACTGATCCAATCGACCAACGGGAACGTTTCGAAGCCCAAATGAAAGAAAAAGAATTGGGTAATGATGAAGCACATCCATTAGATGAAGACTTCTTAGAAACGCTTGAATCTGGTTTGCCACCAACAGGCGGATTAGGAATTGGGGTCGACCGAATGGTAATGTTATTGACTGATTCCCAATCTATCCGTGATGTCTTATTATTCCCAACTATGCGTAATATTGAAGATTAATCGTTAGACAACTAAAGAAAAAGAATTTCTATCACTCTTCCCAACTCCAGTGATTTTACTGGTTAATTGGGGAGAGTTTTTAGTTAAAAAAGCAAATGAAAATACGGCGTTCTGGCTAAATTGCGCTTGCGCTTCTGTTTTTGCCTAGGTATAATATGATGAATATCTGCTAATAAGCAATATTTTAAGTCTATAAAATGATTATATGGAGGTCCTTGTTATGGCGATTAAGAAGTTAGGCTTAGTTCCCCGGTTGTTGTTGGCAATTTTTTTGGGCATTATTTATGGTCAGTTAAAATTTTTGCCTAGTTTGTTCTTCACTATACCTGTTACCCTATCGGCCTTTTTCTCGGCTATTTTATCCTTCATTATTCCGCTAATGGTAGTGGCCTTCGTGGTGAGCGGTATTTCCGATTTGAGCGCAGGAGCAGGAAAGTTGTTGGGTTTAACGACAGGACTCTCTTATTTGTCGACAATTATCGGGGGAACGGTCACCTTAGTTGTAATTTCTTATCTTTTTCCTTTGATACTCAATCAGCAGACTGGTGAAATTACTGCAATTGAAGCCGCAATTGATCCGCTGTTTACTATTCCCTTAGAGCCCATCTTAGATGTCACTCAAGCCATTATATTAGCCTTCTTAATGGGGTTAGGTATCTCTTGGTTACGTCAGCAAGGCACTAATCGAGGAACAGTTATCCACCAATTTTTTGCTGATTTTTCTAATATTATTAGTTATTTGTTGAAATATTTGATTGTACCAGGTATCCCAATTTTTGTTTTTGGTAATTTTGTTAACTTGTCTTATTCAGGATCTGTCTTCTATGTTTTATCTGCCTTCTGGAAAGTTTACTTGATTATTTTGCTTTTACATTGGATTTATATGTTTGTTTGGTTTAGCGGTGCAGGGCTTTATTCTGGTAAGCAGCCTTTGCAGCTGATTAAAAACCAATTGCCCGCTTATTTGACTGCAGTAGGAACCCAATCATCGGCAGCGACAATCCCTATTAACTTAGAAACTGCTAAGAAAAATGGCGTGTCAGAAGTGATTCGTGATTTTGTGATTCCTTTCTGTGCAACTGCCCATATGTTAGGGTCAATTACGACTATTACGTCGATTGTTTATGCAGTATTGCTCCTAAATCAAATGCCAGTGAGCTTTGCTAGTTTCTTACCTTTTATTTTTGTTTTGGGTGTAGCTATGGTAGCGGCGCCAGGAGCACCAGGTGGGGCAATTATGTCAGCATTGCCATTTTTGGGTATGGTGGGAATCGATCCTAGTGGCACATTAGCGAGTTTACTGATTTCCCTGTATTTGACTCAGGATTCTTTTGGTACGGCCTTGAATATTTCTGGTGATAATGCCATTGCCTTAGTAGTTGATAAGATTTACCATAAGCATATTTTGAAAGATAGTATTGACTAAAAGGATGTGAGTTAATCGCATTAAGGGAGCGATTATATTGGAAGAAGACAAAAATGACAGACGCCATTTTGATGGCTCATTATGAACGGGAGTAAAGAGAGTGTTACTTTATCGCACTCTCTTTTTATTTTTCTAAATTTGCTATCGAAAATTATTAGTAGTTTTGAAAGAGGTTACTTTAATGATATGACGCCCAAATTCGCTAAGTGCTCGAAATGAATCGTGCTAATATAAGAAAAAAGTATGCTTGAATTTTCAGTCAATATATTCTAGGATTAATTAATAGTTTATGAAAATTATCTTATCACAAGCGTTTTTATCAATAATTTAGGGCTTGTTGGTTAGTGGAGGATTTATGAAAAAGCGACGTATTAAATTAACATTAATTCAAAAATTATTAATCGCAATAATAGCAGGGATTATTTATGGGCAAATGCATTTTTTACCAGAAATTTTCTTTGCTATACCGGTAACCATCTCAGCCTTTTTCTCATCTATTTTGAACTTTATCATTCCTTTAATGGTAGTGGCTTTTGTTGTGACAGGAATTGCTGACTTGACAGAAGGGGCGGGCAAGCTCCTAGGGTATACCACGGGAATTGCTTACTTATCAACTATTATTGGTGGAACAGCAACTATACTCATTGTTAGTCGTTTATTTCCACACTTTATTAATCCTGATGTAGTAAATATTGGTGAGTTAGAGGCTAAGATTGAACCTATTTTCACTATTCCCTTGGAGCCTATGTTAGACGTGACAGGAGCGATTGTGTTTGCCTTTATGATGGGTTTAGCTATGTCTTGGTTGCGTCAAAATCGCGAAGATGTTGGAGAGACTATCTATGCTTTCTTTAAAGATTTTTCTGCTTGCATTGCTTTTTTATTAGGCCATTTTGTCGTTCCAGGTATTCCGATTTTTGTTTTTGGTAACTTTGCTAACTTATCCTATTCAGGTTCAGTATTTAGTATCTTGTCGGTATTTTGGAAGGTTTATATTATTGTTCTTTTATTGCATTTTCTTTATTTAGTGGTTTGGTATGGGCTTGCAGGTGCTTATACTCACAAAAAACCTTGGCAATTGTTGAAAAATCAAGTGCCAGGTTACATGACGGCGGCAGCGACCCAATCTTCAGCAGCCACTATTCCAGTAAATCTTAAGATTGCCAAGAAGAATGGTGTATCAGAAAAAATTGCTAACTTTGTTATTCCTTTTGGTGCTACTGCTCACATTTTAGGATCTGTGACAACGATTGTATCAATAATATACGCTGTTCTATTATTAAATGGTTTACCCACTAGTATCTCTATGTTTATTCCCTTTATTTTCACCTTGGGAATTGCCATGGTAGCTGCTCCAGGAGCGCCAGGAGGTGGGATTATGTCTGCCTTACCTTATATTGGTATGGTTGGTTTAGATCCATCCGGTGCCACAGCAAGTTTATTGATTTCTCTCTATATGACTCAAGATAGTTTTGGGACCGCTACTAATGTGTCAGCAGATAATGCTATGGCACTGGTGATTGATAAACTTTATAATAAGTATTGGTCAAATTAATTATTCATGGAATCGAATAAATTTTTCTATCAAGTAAAGAGTGCTGGGGTTTTTCTTCCAGCCTTTTTATTTGTCTGATATTTTTTTGTAAAAAAGTTTGACTCAAGAGGGTAGTCGTGCTATTCTAATAAAGGTGCTTTTTGTGGACAGATTCCTGTAAACAAAAGACAGTCGTGCTGACTGGAACACAGAGCACAGAAAAAGAATTAACATTCTTTTTTTCTTTTTCGAAAAAATGGCACACCTGGATGTGTGGACTAAAAACTCCCGTAAAGGGAAAGGAGGAAAATAGTAAATGCCTACTATTAATCAATTAGTACGTAAGCCTCGTAAGAGTGTTAGCGAGAAATCAGACTCTCCAGCACTTGGTAAAGGCTACAACTCAATGAAGAAAAAATTCACTGATAACAACTCACCACAAAAACGTGGCGTTTGTACTCGTGTCGGAACCATGACACCTAAGAAACCGAACTCTGCCTTGCGTAAATACGCTCGTGTACGCTTGTCTAACATGATTGAAGTGACTGCCTATATCCCAGGTATTGGTCATAACCTACAAGAACACAGTGTTGTGCTTATCCGTGGTGGTCGTGTTAAGGACTTGCCAGGGGTTCGTTACCACATCGTTCGTGGTGCCCTAGATACAGCGGGTGTTAATGACCGTAAACAAAGCCGTTCTAAATACGGTGCTAAGAAACCTAAGAACTAATCAAGGAAGGAGGAGCATAAATGCCTCGTAAAGGACATGTGGCAAAACGTGATGTATTGCCTGACCCAATTTATAATTCAAAATTAGTCACTCGTTTAATTAACCGTATTATGGTTGATGGTAAACGTGGTGTTGCAGCAACTATCTTATATAACGCTTTTGACATGATCAAAGAAGAAACTGGTAATGACCCAATGGAAGTGTTTGAACAAGCCTTGGAAAACATTTCTCCAGTGTTAGAAGTTAAAGCTCGTCGTGTTGGGGGATCAAACTACCAAGTACCAATGGAAGTTCGCCCAGAACGTCGTCAAACCCTAGCTCTACGTTGGTTAGTTAACTACGCTCGCCTTCGTGGTGAAAACACAATGGAATTACGTTTAGCACGTGAAATTATGGATGCTGCCAATAACACTGGTGCAGCTGTAAGAAAACGTGAAGAAACTCACCGTATGGCAGAAGCCAACAAAGCTTTCGCTCACTTCCGTTGGTAATACGTTTTTTAGAAAAACCCAATTTTGGGGTGTATCTCAGGTTCCTATTCCTATATAATGAATGAGGAACACCAAATAAACGTAATTTTAATGATAAAGGAGTAAGGATTAATGGCTAAAAGAGACTTCCCTCTTGAGAAAACAAGAAATATCGGAATCATGGCCCACATCGATGCTGGTAAGACTACGACAACTGAACGTATCTTGTACTATACCGGTAAGATCCATAAAATTGGTGAAACTCACGATGGTGGCTCACAAATGGACTGGATGGAGCAAGAACAAGAACGTGGTATTACCATTACATCTGCAGCGACAACTGCTCAATGGAATGGTCACCGTGTTAACATCATCGATACTCCAGGACACGTAGACTTCACAGTCGAAGTTGAACGTTCTCTACGGGTACTTGACGGTTCTGTTGCCTTACTTGATGCCCAATCAGGTGTTGAACCACAAACTGAAACAGTATGGCGTCAAGCAACAACTTACCGTGTTCCACGGATTGTTTTTGTTAACAAAATGGATAAATTAGGTGCGAACTTCTTATATTCTGTAGATACTCTACATGAACGTTTACAAGCTAATGCTCATCCAGTACAATTACCAATTGGTGCTGAAGATGAATTCGAAGGTATCATTGACTTGGTGACTATGAAGGCCGAAATTTATACTTCAGATGACGGTTCAACTTATGAAGAACGCGACATCCCTGAATCATACCAAGAAGAAGCTGAAAAATGGCGTACAAACCTTATCGAAGCAATTGCTGATGTCAATGAAGACATTATGATGCAATACCTTGAAGGGGAAGAAATTTCTGTTGAAGAATTGAAAGCAGCTATTCGTCAAGCAACATGTGACGTTGAGTTCTACCCAGTTTACTGTGGTTCTGCCTTCAAGAACAAAGGGGTACAATTGATGCTAGATGGTGTTATCGACTATCTACCAGCACCAACTGACGTTCCTCCTATTGTGGGACATCGTGCTGATGATCCAGAAGCAGAAATCGAAGTACGCGCTAACGATGATTCACCATTCTCTGCGCTAGCCTTCAAAGTAATGACTGACCCATTCGTAGGTCGTCTAACTTTCTTCCGTGTTTATTCTGGTACCTTGCAATCTGGATCTTATATCCAAAATGCATCCAAAGATAAACGTGAACGTGTGGGACGTATCCTGTTGATGCATGCCAACTCACGTTCTGAGGTTGACCAAGTCTTCTCTGGTGACATTGCAGCTGCAGTAGGACTTAAAGACACTGGTACTGGTGACACCCTATGTGACACTGACAACCAAGTGATCTTGGAATCAATGGAATTCCCTGAACCAGTTATCGAAGTTGCTATCGAACCTTCAACTAAAGCTGACCAAGATAAAATGTCAATTGCTCTTGGTAAGCTAGCTGAAGAAGACCCTACATTCAGAGCAACAACTAACCACGAAACAGGCCAAACTGTTATCGCCGGTATGGGTGAATTGCACTTGGATATCATTGTTGACCGGTTGAAACGTGAATTTAACGTTGAAGCAACTGTTGGGGCACCACAAGTGTCTTACCGTGAAACATTCACAGTACCAACCCAAGCGCAAGGTAAATTTGTTCGTCAATCAGGTGGTAAAGGTCAATATGGTGACGTTTGGATTGAATTTACTCCTAACGAAGAAGGAGCAGGATTCGAATTCGAAAACGCCATCGTCGGTGGGGTAGTGCCAAAAGACTATATCCCAGCTGTTGAATCTGGACTTAAAGATGCGCTTGAAAATGGTGTCATTGCTGGCTTCCCAATGGTTGATATCAAGGCCAAACTATATGATGGTTCATACCATGATGTCGACTCATCTGAAACAGCCTTCAAGGTTGCTGCTTCATTAGCTCTACGGAATGCAGCCAAGAAAGCTGAACCAGCTATCCTTGAACCAATGATGAAGGTTGACATCCTAGTTCCTGAAGAATACCTAGGCGACGTTATGGGACATGTTTCTGCTCGTCGTGGACGTATCGAAGGACAAGAACCTCGTGGTAATGCCTTAATGATTCATTCATTGGTACCATTATCAGAAATGTTCGGTTATGCAACAACCTTGCGTTCAGCCACTCAAGGACGCGGTACTTTCACAATGACATTTGATCACTATGAACCAGTACCAAAATCTATTGAAGCTGAAATTGTGAAACAATACGGTTCACAAAGCCAAGAATAATTTAACCAGTTAATGGTCGTCAGCAGAGACCCAGTATTCTCTGCTGATGATAATTAAAGCAAGGCTTTAAGCTAGTCTTAGCCTTGATTTTTATAGGGCCTTTCCCTATAATGTACTTATGGAAATCTTTGTATAAAGATAATTTCAATTCTTAGGAGGAATTTACAAATGGCAAAAGAAAAATACGAACGTACCAAACCCCATGTTAATATTGGGACATTAGGACACGTTGACCACGGTAAAACTACTTTATCTGCAGCTATCGCAACTGTTTTAGCTAAAAATGGTTTTGGTGAAGCTAAAGACTACGCTTCAATCGATAACGCTCCAGAAGAAAAAGAACGTGGAATCACAATCAATACTTCTCATATCGAGTATGAAACAGCTAACCGTCACTACGCTCATATCGATGCGCCAGGACACGCGGACTACGTTAAGAACATGATCACTGGTGCAGCTCAAATGGACGGTGCGATCTTAGTTGTATCTGCAGCTGATGGTCCAATGCCACAAACTCGTGAACATATCCTATTGGCTGGTCAAGTAGGGGTACCTTACTTCGTAGTATTCTTAAACAAATCAGACATGGTTGATGACGAAGAATTAATCGAATTGGTTGAAATGGAAGTTCGTGACTTGTTATCTGAATACGATTACCCAGGAGACGATGTTCCTGTAATCGTTGGTTCAGCTCTTAAAGCCCTTGAAGGTGATGAAGAACAAGAACAAAACATTCTTGACTTAATGGAAGCAGTTGACGAATACATTCCAGAACCAGACCGTGAAACTGACAAACCATTCATGATGCCAGTCGAAGACGTGTTCTCAATCACTGGTCGTGGTACAGTTGCTACTGGTCGTGTAGAACGTGGACAAGTTAAAGTCGGTGACGAAGTTGAAATCGTTGGTATCGCTGAAGAAACTAACAAAACAACTGTTACTGGTGTGGAAATGTTCCGTAAACAAATGGAATCAGCTGAAGCTGGTGACAACATCGGTGCATTGCTACGTGGTGTAACTCGTGATCATATCGAACGTGGACAAGTATTGGCTGAACCTGGCTCAATTACTCCACATAAGAAATTCTCTGCTGAAGTTTATGTATTAAGCAAAGAAGAAGGTGGACGTCATACACCATTCTTAACTAACTACCGTCCTCAATTCTACTTCCGTACTACAGACATCACTGGTGTAGTAATCTTACCAGACGATGTACAAATGGTTATGCCTGGTGACAACGTTACTATGGACGTTGAATTAATTCACCCAATCGCTATCGAAGACGGAACTAAGTTCTCTATCCGTGAAGGTGGACGTACTGTAGGTGCCGGTGTAGTTACTGAAATTAAAGAATAATTCTAACTAAATTACTTAGTTAATTAAAAGGCTTGAGACTTGGTCTCAAGCCTTTTTTTCTTGGCTCGGTACGGCTGAAAGAGGGACTTGTTTCCGAAATTGAATAATGATACACTAGGTAGCGTTGACATGGAAAAGCAGAATTGAAAAAAATAGAAAAAACAATAGAAAAGCCTTGATTTCAAACTTTAATTCCTGTATACTATCAAGAGTGCTGTTTTTATGACAGTCACTTGATTTGAGAACAAACGTTGTTAAATCAAGGAGCTTTGATGCGTAAGGTTGCGACACACCCGGGAGCATTGCCATTGGGGTGCGCCGGTTTTTACGCGGAGCAAGTCAAATTATTAAATTGTGACGAGGAGGAAAAAGTCATGGCAAAACAAAAAATTCGTATTCGTTTAAAAGCATACGAACATCGCGCATTAGATCAGTCAGCAAGCAAAATTGTTGAAACTGCAAAACGTACAGGTGCAGACGTTTCTGGTCCAGTACCATTACCAACAGAACGTTCATTGTTCACTGTAATTCGTTCACCACATAAATATAAAGATTCACGTGAACAATTCGAAATGCGTACTCACAAACGTCTAGTAGACATCGTTAACCCAACACCAAAAACAGTTGACGCCTTAATGAAACTAGACTTACCATCAGGCGTTGATATTGAAATCAAACTATAATATCAGCATATAAATTAGTTAACCCAATATATAAAAATAAATTAACGGAGGTGTACTCATGACTAAAGGAATCTTAGGTAAAAAAGTAGGTATGACACAATTCTTTACTGAATCAGGTGAATTAATCCCTGTAACAGTTGTTGAAGCAACAGCAAATGTTGTATTGCAAAAGAAAACTGCTGAAACAGATGGCTATGAAGCAATCCAATTAGGCTTCGACGACAAACGTGAAGTGTTATCAAACAAACCTGCTAAAGGTCATGTAGCAAAAGCAGAAACGACTCCTAAGCGCTTCATTAAAGAAATTAGAGATGTTGAGCTGGGAGAATATGAAGTAGGAAACGAAGTAACAGTTGATATTTTCCAAGCTGGAGACATCGTAGATGTCACAGGTACATCAAAAGGTAAAGGTTTCCAAGGGGCTATCAAACGTCATAACCAAGCACGTGGACCAATGGGACACGGTTCTCATTACCACCGCGCACCAGGTTCAATGGGTATGGCATCAGATGCTTCTAAAGTATTTAAAGGAAAAGCCTTGCCAGGACGTATGGGTGGCAACCAAGTAACGATTCAAAACTTAGAAATCGTTAAAGTTGATGCCGACCGCAACGTTATCTTAATTAAAGGGAATGTTCCCGGAGCTAAGAAATCATTATTACAAATTGAATCAGCAGTTAAAGCTGGCGAATAAATGAGGAAGGAGGAAATTATTCATGACTTCAGTTAAATTATTTAAACAAGACGGTTCAGAAAACGGACAAATCGAATTAAACGATGATGTATTTGCTATTGAACCTAATGAACATGCAGTATATGACGTGATTGTTCAACAACGTGCTTCTTTACGTCAAGGGACTCACTCAGTGAAGAACCGTTCAGCCGTTCGCGGTGGTGGACGTAAACCATGGCGTCAAAAAGGTACTGGTCGTGCACGTCAAGGATCTATCCGTTCTCCTCAATGGGTCGGCGGTGGACGCGCGTTTGGACCAACTCCACGCTCATACACTTACAAATTACCACGTAAGGTACGTCGCTTAGCACTTCGTTCAGTATTATCTGAAAAAGTTGCCAACGAAAATCTTGTGGTAGTTGATGCTTTGTCATTTGACGCACCAAAAACGAAAGCATTCCAAGAAGTATTAGCAAACTTAAATGTTGATACTAAAGTATTGGTTGTAATTGATAAGGACAACGAAAACGCTGAATTATCAGCTCGTAACATTGCAAATGTTACTTTAGTTGATGAAAACAACGTCAACGTGTTAGATCTCGTTAACAACGAAAAAGTTATCATTACACAATCAGCACTTTCTAAGGTAGAGGAGGTACTGGCATAATGTTGGCACAAGAAATTATTATCCGTCCCATCATTACAGAACAATCTATGATGGCTATGGAAGACAACAAATATACCTTCGAAGTTGACCGGCGCGCTAATAAAACAGAAGTTAAGCAAGCCGTAGAAGAACTCTTCGATGTAAAAGTAGAAAAAGTAAACATCTTAAACGTACGCGGAAAATTAAAACGTATGGGACGTTACGCAGGCTTCACTCGTAAACGTCGTAAAGCAGTCGTGAAAGTTGCTGAAGGTCAATCTATCGAAATCTTCGGCGCAGACGACGCAGAATAATAGATAGGAGGACATCAACGTGGCGGTAAAAAAATATAAAGCGACTACAAATGGTCGTCGTAATATGTCTGGCTACGATTTTGCAGAAGTAACAAAATCTCAACCAGAAAAGTCATTATTAGAGTCACAGAGCAAACGTGCCGGCCGTAATAATAACGGACGCATTACTGTTCGTCACCATGGTGGGGGACACAAGCAAGCTTACCGTGTAATTGACTTTAAACGTAACAAAGATAATGTTGAAGGTGTCGTTAAGGCAATCGAATACGATCCAAACCGGACTGCTAACATTGCTTTAATCCATTACACAGACGGTATTAAAACTTACATCATTGCGCCAAAAGGCTTAAAAGTCGGTGACAGAATTCAATCAGGTAAGGACGCTGACATCAAAGTTGGTAACGCCCTACAATTGAAAGACATCCCAGTTGGTACAATGGTTCACAATATTGAAACTAAACCTGGTAAAGGTGGCCAATTGATTCGTTCAGCTGGTACCCGCGCTCAAGTTCTAGGTAAAGAAGACAAATATGTCTTAGTTAAATTAAACTCTGGTGAAAGTCGTTTAATCTTAGGTACTTGCCGTGCAACAATCGGTACTGTTGGTAATGAACAACACGAATTGATTAATGTTGGTAAAGCAGGTCGTAAACGTTGGTTAGGCAAACGTCCTACTGTTCGTGGATCTGTAATGAACCCTAACGATCACCCACACGGTGGTGGTGAAGGTAAAGCACCAATCGGTCGTCCATCTCCTATGACACCTTGGGGCAAACCAGCTCGTGGTATTAAGACACGTAATAAGAACGCACGTAGCAACAAGCTAATCGTTCGTCGTCGTAACAATAAGTAATCACTTTAAATAGGATAAGCGAAAGGAGCCAGAACTAATGAGCCGTAGCTTGAAAAAAGGACCTTTTTGTGATGACCATTTAATGAAAAAAGTGGTTGCACAACAAGACAATGAAAAGAAACAAGTTATTAAAACTTGGTCACGTCGGTCAACAATCTTCCCTAACTTTATTGGGTTAACGATTGCTGTTTACGACGGACGTAAACATGTACCAGTTTATATCCAAGAAGACATGGTAGGACATAAACTAGGAGAATTTGTACCAACTCGTACTTACCGTGGCCACGGAGGCGACGATAAGAAGACTGGTCGTTAATCTGAGGGGAGGAAATAAATAATGGCAGAACAAATTACATCTGCAAAGGCAACTGCAAAAACAGTTCGAATTCCAGCGCGTAAAGCACGTTTAGTTATCGACTTAATTCGTAACAAGCCAGTAGCTGAAGCTGTTGCAATTCTAAAATTCACTCCTCGTGCAGCATCTCCTGTAATCGAGAAAGTGTTAATGTCAGCAATTGCTAATGCAGAAAACAATTTCGAATTAGATCCAGCAAAACTTGTAGTAAGCGAAGCTTATGTCAATGAAGGACCAACAATGAAACGTTTCCGTCCTCGGGCAAAAGGATCCGCTTCTCGTATCAATAAACGCACAAGCCACATCACAGTGGTAGTCGCTGAGGCAGAGGAGGAATAATTAGTGGGACAAAAAATTAATCCTACCGGTTTGCGTATCGGAGTTATCAAAGACTGGGACGCACGCTGGTATGCAGAAAAAGACTATGCAGACAAGCTCCATGAAGATATTGCAATTCGTGAATATATCCAAAGCACACTAAGTGACGCTTCTGTTTCACAAATTGAAATCGAACGAGCTGCAAACAAAGTTAACGTGAATATCCACACTGCTAAACCTGGGATGGTTATCGGTAAAGGTGGATCCGAAGTTGATGCCTTGCGTAAAGCTTTAGGGCAATTAACTGGTAAAATGGTTCATGTTAATATTATTGAAGTTAAAAAACCTGAATTAGACGCTAAATTAGTTGGTGAATCAATCGCTCAACAACTTGAAAATCGTGTAGCTTTCCGTCGGGCACAAAAACAAGCCATCCAACGGACAATGAAAGCAGGCGCTAAAGGGGTTAAAGTACAAATTTCTGGCCGTTTAAACGGTGCTGATATGGCACGTAGCGAAACTTATGTAGAAGGAACTGTTCCATTACATACTCTTCGTGCTGATATCGACTACGCATGGGAAGAAGCCGACACAACTTACGGTAAGATCGGTATTAAAACATGGATTTGCCGCGGTGAAGTTCTTCCTACAAAAAATACGAATGAGGAGGATTAAGCATGTTAGTACCAAAACGTGTAAAACATAGACGTGAATTCCGCGGTAAAATGCGCGGAGAAGCTAAAGGCGGTAAAGAAATCGCTTATGGTGAATACGGCTTACAAGCTTTAGATTCAAAATGGATTACTAACCGTCAAATTGAATCAGCTCGTATCGCAATGACACGCTACATGAAACGTGGTGGGAAAGTATGGATTAAAATCTTCCCACACAAATCATACACTGCTAAAGCAATCGGTGTTCGTATGGGTTCTGGTAAAGGGGCTCCAGAAGGCTGGGTTGCACCAGTGAAACGTGGTAAAATCTTGTTTGAAGTTGCAGGTGTTCCTGAAGAAGTAGCCAAAGAAGCCCTTCGTTTAGCTTCCCATAAATTACCTATCCGGACCAAAATTGTAAAACGTGAAATTGGTGGTGAATCGAATGAGTAAATTTACAGAAATTAAAGATCTATCCACTGCTGAACTAAATGCCAAAGAGCAAGAATATAGACAAGAACTATTTAACTTACGATTCCAATTGGCTACCGGTCAATTAGAAAATACAGCTCGAATTAAGCAAGTACGTAAAGAAATTGCTCGGGTAAAAACCGCTTTACGTCAAAGCGAATTAGCGCAATAGTAATCAGTAAAGGAGGAAATTCCAATCATGACAGAACGTAACGACCGTAAAGTTCTTCAAGGACGCGTTGTTTCTGACAAAATGGAGAAAACAATTGTTGTCCAAGTAGATACGTTCAAATTCCACCCAACTTACGGAAAACGTATCAAATACTCAAAAAAATATAAAGCACATGATGAAAACAATTCAGCTAAGAATGGCGATATTGTTCGGATTATGGAAACTCGTCCATTATCAAAAGACAAATATTTCCGTCTAGTAGATATTGTTGAAGAATCAGTAATTATCTAATCACAAACTGGAAGGAGGATACCATAGATGATTCAAACAGAAACTCGCTTAAAAGTGGCAGATAACTCTGGTGCGCGTGAAGTTTTAACAATTAGTGTTTTAGGTGGTTCAGGACGTAAAACAGCTAACATTGGTGATGTGATCGTTGCAAGTGTGAAAAATGCTACACCCGGTGGCGTTGTCAAAAAAGGTGAAGTTGTTAAAGCCGTAATCGTTCGTACTAAGAGCGGTGTTCGTCGTTCAGACGGTTCTTACATCAAGTTTGACGAAAATGCCTGCGTAATTATTCGCGATGACAAATCTCCGCGCGGTACTCGTATCTTTGGTCCAGTTGCACGTGAATTACGTGATAACGACTACATGCGTATCATTTCACTTGCTCCAGAAGTACTATAAGAAACGATCAGAATAGGGAGGTGCCCATTAATGCGAATCAAAACTGGTGATACAGTAGTTGTCATTTCAGGTAAAGACAAAGGCACTGAAGGTGTTGTTAAACAAGCTTTACCGAAACAAGACAAAGTAATTGTTGAAGGTGTAAATATCGTAAAAAAACATGAACGGCCAACTCAATTAAATCCAAATGGTGGAATTAACGAAGTTGAAGCACCAATTCATGTTTCAAATGTTCAATTAGTTGACCCTAAAACAGGGGAAGCCACTCGTGTCGGTGTTGAAGTTCGTGACGGCAAACGTGTACGCGTTGCCCGTAAATCCGGCGAAGTTTTAGATTAATCGGGAAGGAGGACGCATAGTAATGGCTAATCGTTTACAAGAAAAATACAAAAATGAAGTAGTTCCTTCATTAGTAGAAAAATTTAACTATAGCTCAGTAATGCAAGCACCAAAAGTTGAAAAAATTGTTATCAACATGGGTGTTGGTGATGCAGTATCTAACGCTAAAAACCTTGAAGCAGCGGTTGACGAATTAACATTAATTTCTGGACAAAAACCAGTAATTACATCTGCTAAGAAATCAATTGCCGGCTTCCGTTTACGTGAAGGTATGCCTATTGGTACTAAAGTAACCTTGCGTGGTGAACGCATGTTTGACTTCTTAGACAAACTTGTTTCTGTTTCACTTCCTCGTGTTCGTGACTTCCGCGGAATTAGCAAACGTTCATTCGACGGACGTGGTAACTACACATTAGGTATCCGTGAACAATTGATTTTCCCAGAAATCGACTTTGATGATGTAAACAAAGTACGTGGTATGGATATTGTTATTGTAACCACTGCTAACACAGACGAAGAATCAAAAGAATTACTAACTCAATTAGGAATGCCATTCCAAAAATAAGTCTATAAGGAGGCGGAATTAACTTGGCTAAAAAATCTATGATTGCTAAAAGCAAACGTACACCAAAATACTCTACCCAAGCCTACACACGTTGTGAAAGATGTGGACGTCCACATTCAGTTTACCGTAAATTTAAACTTTGCCGTGTTTGCCTTCGTGAACTTGCCTATAAAGGACAAATTCCTGGAGTTAAAAAAGCAAGCTGGTAGAATTTAAAACACAAGACGAAGGAGGGTATACTCGTAATGGTTATGACAGATCCAATTGCTGACTTTTTGACACGTATTCGTAACGCGAACTTAGTCCGTCACGAATCTTTCGAAAGTCCAGCGTCTAAAATGAAAGTAAACATTGCTAAAATCCTTAAAGAAGAAGGATATATCAAAGACTATGAAGTCATTGAAGATGATAAACAAGGTGTCATCCGCGTATTCATGAAATACACTAAAGACAACCGTCGTGTTATCACTAACTTAAAACGTATTTCTAAACCAGGACTACGTGTTTACGCAAACAGCGAAGAAATGCCAAAAGTATTAAATGGCTTAGGAATCGCTATTGTTTCAACTTCTGAAGGTGTAATCACTGATAAAGAAGCACGTGCTAAAAATGTTGGTGGCGAAGTAGTCGCTTACGTTTGGTAATATATAAAAAAAGAGAAAGAAAGAGGTGCAGGCTAGATGTCTCGTATTGGTAATCGACCAGTAGAACTCCCTAGTAACGTAACCTTAGACATTGATGGTAATACAGTTACTGTTAAAGGTCCTAAAGGTGAATTGACTCAGACTTTTAGTCCAGTCATTGAAATGAAAGTTGACGACAACATTGTCACATTCGAACGTCCTAACGATAACAAAGCCGTACGTTCTATCCACGGAACCACACGAGCTTTATTCAACAACATGGTTGTTGGTGTATCTGAAGGATTTACTAAAGAACTTGAAATGGTTGGGGTTGGATACCGGGCACAAATGTCAGGTGACAAATTAGTGGTAAACGTTGGTTTATCTCATCCCGTTGAATTTGAAGTTCCAGAAGGAATCGAAATCGAAGTGCCTTCAAATACACAAATTAAGGTAAAAGGGATCAGCAAAGAAGCTGTTGGCCAATTAGCGGCTGAAATCCGTGCTACTCGCTTACCAGAACCATACAAAGGTAAGGGTGTTCGTTACGTTGGTGAATATGTTCGCCGCAAAGAAGGTAAAACAGGTAAATAATCGCGCCGCCTAAGCGCAATAGTAAAATAAAGAGGTGAAAATTTTGATTAGCAAACCAGATAAAAATCAATTACGTCAAAAACGTCACGCACGTGTACGTAGAAATCTTTCTGGAACAGCAGAGTGCCCACGCTTGAACGTTTTCCGTTCTAATAAACACATCTACGCGCAATTAATTGATGACGTAGCGGGTGTTACGCTTGCAAGCGCCTCTGATACAGAAGAAGCATTACAAGTTGGATCAAAAACAGAAAACGGTGCAGCGGTTGGTAAAGCAATTGCCGAACGCGCTAACCAAGCCAACGTAAAAACTGTTGTTTTTGACCGTGGCGGTTACTTATTCCACGGCCGTGTAAAAGCATTAGCTGATGCTGCACGCGAAAACGGATTAGAATTTTAGGAAAAGGAGGAAGCCAAAACATGGGACAAACATTTCAAGCTTTGAATTTAAATGAAAATGACATTGAAGACCGCGTTGTCGCTATCAACCGTGTATCTAAGGTTGTAAAAGGTGGACGCCGGATGCGTTTTGCCGCTGTTGTTGTCGTTGGTGACAAGAATGGCCATGTCGGCGTAGGTACTGGTAAGGCTAACGAAGTTCCTGAAGCTATCCGTAAAGCGATTGAAGATGGTAAGAAAAACTTAATCGAAGTACCACGTTCAGGTTCTACTATCCCGCATAATGTTAAAGGCCGTTTCAACGGTGGGGATGTCTTGCTTAAACCAGCCCAAGCCGGTTCAGGTGTAGCTGCAGGTGGATCAGTTCGTGCGGTTATTGAGTTAGCAGGAATTGCCGATATCACTTCTAAGTCACTTGGTTCAAACAGCCCAATCAATATTGTTCGGGCAACAATTCAAGCCTTAGAATCTCTTAAACGCCCAGAAGAAATCGCTGAATTACGTGGTAAATCAGTGGAAGAATTACTAGGTTAAGGAGGAAGATAAAATGGCTGAAGTTAAAATCACTTTAAAACGTTCTGTTATTGGACGTCCTCAAGACCAAATTGCAACTGCTAAAGCTTTGGATCTAACTAAACCTAATCGTTCAGTTGTAAAAACACGTAACGAAGCAATCGACGGTATGTTGAAAAAAATCGCTCATTTAGTTGCAGTTGAAGAACTATAATCGTTACAATAGAAAGGGAGGTGCCTATAGAATGAATTTAAATGAATTGCATCCTGCAGAAGGTTCTCGTCACGTACGTAAACGTATTGGACGCGGAACTAGTTCTGGTCAAGGTAAAACATCTGGTCGTGGCCAAAAAGGTCAAAAGGCACGTTCAGGTGGAAAAGTTCGCTTAGGATTCGAAGGGGGACAAACACCATTGTTCCGTCGTATTCCAAAACGTGGTTTTACTAACTTGAACCGCAAAGAATATGCAGTAGTTAACTTAGACGACTTAAATGTTTTCGAAGATGGTCAAAACGTACAACCAGCCGATTTTATCGAAGCTGGCATTGTTAAAAAAGAAAAAGCTGGAATTAAAGTGTTAGGTAATGGTGAACTAGAACGTAAATTAAACGTTAAAGCAACTAAATTCTCAGCGTCAGCCAAAGAAGCTATTGAAGCCGCTGGGGGATCTTGTGAGGTGATCTAATGTTTCAAAAACTGAAAGCTGTTTTTCAGGATAGAGACATTAGAAGCCGTTTACTTTTTACCTCTCTGATGTTAATTGTCTTTCGAATTGGTGCCCATATCACTGTTCCTGGTGTTAATGCGGCATCCATTCAAAGTTTAGCATCGTCAGGTCTATTTGGGCTGTTAAATACTTTTGGTGGGGGTGCTTTATCAAGCTACTCCATCTTTTCATTAGGAGTATCTCCTTATATTACCGCCTCTATTGTGATACAGTTGCTACAGATGGATGTTATTCCTGCTTTCACTGAATGGTCTAAGCAAGGGGAAGTTGGACGCCGTAAGCTTAACAAGTGGACTCGGTATTTTGCTATTGTTATTGCTTTTTTCCAAGCAATTGCTATATCAGTCGGCTTCAACACCTTATCACAATTCGGTTTAATAACGAATCCTAATTTCGTGACTTATGCCTTAATTGCCTTAGTCATGACCGCTGGATCGATGTTTGTGGTCTGGTTGGGTGAACAAATCACTCAGTTTGGGATTGGTAACGGTACATCAATGATTATTTTTGCTGGTATTGTTGCTCGTGTGCCTCAAGAATTAGCCGCCTTTGTGCAAAGTCGCTTTCTTGATGCGCGTCCCAGTGAGTTATCAACTTCATGGATGATGGCAGCTGGTATTGTAGTCGCAGCAATTCTTATTATTATGTTTGTGGTTTATATGAACCAGGCAGAGCGTCGGATTCCTGTTCGGTATTCAAAACGAGCGAATGCAGCTGCTCAAAAAGCGCATTTGCCCCTTAAATTAAATTCCGCTGGTGTAATACCTGTAATCTTTGCTTCCGCTTTGATTATGGTGCCACAAACGATTTTAGGATTATTTGCAGCCAGCCATGGTTCTAAAGACTGGTTCCAAATTTTGTCTAAGGTATTTAACTTGAATGAGCCAATCGGTATTGCAATCTATGCATTAGTGATTATCTTGTTTACCTTCTTCTATGCGCATATTCAAATTAATCCTGAACGAGTAGCAGAGAACCTACAAAAAGCTGGAGGCTATATTCCTAGCGTTCGTCCAGGATACCCAACTGAGAATTACTTGTCGGCAATGCTTAACCGCTTGTCAACAGTCGGATCAATTTTCTTGATGGGAATTGCTACTTTACCATTGGTAGGGTCATATCTCTATAATCTTCCCCAAGGAATTGCCCTGTCAGGAACAAGTCTATTGATTGTTGTTGGTGTGGCTTTGGATACAGCTAAACAGATTGAAGGTCGCTTAATCAAGCGTCAATATGTTGGTTTTATTCGTGAATAGGAAATTTTGACTTGGAGGATTAAGATGAATATTTTGTTAATGGGTTTACCTGGAGCAGGTAAAGGAACACAAGCCGCTAAAATTGTAGATGCTTATGATTTTCCACACATTTCTACAGGTGATATGTTCCGTCAAGCCATTGCTGATGAAACAGAACTAGGTAAAGAAGCCCAATCCTATATGGATGCTGGTGGCTTAGTGCCTGATGAGGTGACTAATGGTATTGTTGATGAACGCTTGCAACAAGATGATACCGCTAAAGGTTTCATGCTAGATGGTTATCCACGGACTTTAAATCAAGCCCAAGCATTGGAAGACATCATGTCCAAGCAAGGTAAAAGCATTGACGCTGTTATCTACTTCGATGTGGATCCAGAAGTGTTAAAGAAACGCTTATCCGGTCGTATTATTTGTCGCGATTGTGGAGCAACTTATAACAAGTTCTTCAATCCTCCTAAAGTTGACGGTGTTTGCGACAAATGTAGTAGTTCAAACTTCTACCAACGTGAAGATGACAAAGCCGAAGTTGTTGAAAACCGAATCAAAGTAAACATGGAACAACAAAAACCCTTGATTGATTTTTATGAAGAACGAGGAAAATTACATCGTGTACCTGGTGATATTGGTATCGATAATGTTTTCGCAAAAGTTCAAGAAATCATTGACAAATAAGTTGATTTCTAGTATTAAACATGTTAAAATTTTAAGGTTGACGAAAATGCCGTTAGCTTATCTGTAGACATAGGACAATGGACCATGCTATAGGAGGGAAAACTGTGGCAAAAGAAGATATGATTGAAGTTGAAGGTACTGTTTTAGAAACGTTACCTAACGCAATGTTCAAAGTTGAATTAGAGAATGGTTATGAAGTATTAGCGCACATTTCTGGCAAAATGCGTGTCAACTATATCCGTATTTTACCTGGAGACCGAGTGAAGGTAGAAATGTCTCCTTACGACTTAACAAAAGGACGCATTACTTACCGCTTCAAATAATGTGTAGCTTCCAAGGAGGTTAAATCATGAAAGTAAGAGCATCAGTTAAAAAGATGTGTGAAAACTGTAAAGTGATTCGCCGTAACGGTAAAGTTATGGTAATTTGTAGCAATCCAAAACACAAACAACGTCAAGGTTAATCATTAAACAAGGAGGTGCCAATTAATGGCTCGTATTGCAGGAGTAGATATTCCACGTGATAAACGTGTAGTTATTTCTTTGACATATATTTACGGAATTGGAACAACAACCGCACAAAAAGTGTTAGCCGCTGCTGGTGTATCTGAAGATACCCGTGTACGTGACTTAACTAACGAAGAATTAGATAAAATTCGTGCTGAAGTTGACCAAATCAAAGTTGAAGGTGACTTACGCCGTGAACGGAACTTAGACATCAAACGTCTACAAGAAATTGGATCATACCGTGGTATGCGTCACCGTCGCTCATTACCAGTTCGTGGTCAAAACACTAAAAACAATGCCCGGACTCGTAAAGGTAAACCAGTTGCTATTGCTGGTAAGAAAAAATAATCATAGAAGGAGGCAAAACATTTTATGGCTAAACGTCAAGTATCACGCAAGCGTCGTGTGAAAAAGAATATTGAATCTGGTGTAGCCCACATTCATTCAACATTCAATAATACTATCGTCATGATTACTGATGAACACGGTAATGCTGTGTCATGGTCATCTGCAGGTGCCCTTGGATTCAAAGGTTCTCGTAAATCAACGCCTTATGCTGCCCAAATGGCATCAGAAGCTGCATCTAAAGTGGCAATGGACAACGGCATGAGAACTGTTGAAGTTTCAGTTAAAGGCCCTGGTTCAGGTCGTGAATCTGCTATCCGTGCTTTACAAGCTGCTGGATTAGAAGTTACTGCAATCCGCGACGTAACTCCAATCCCTCATAACGGTTGTCGTCCTCCAAAACGTCGTCGTGTCTAATCGGCTGATTGCTTGGAAATTATAGCTATATTTTCTTCACGTTTTGAAAGGGGTATTTTGTCGATATGATCGAAATTGAAAAGCCAAATATTGAAACAATCGAGATCAGCGAGGATGCCAAGTTTGGTAAATTCGTTGTTGAACCACTAGAACGCGGCTATGGAACAACCCTAGGTAATTCGTTACGTCGTATTTTGCTATCTTCTCTTCCAGGAACAGCAGTGACATCAATAAAAATTGATGATGTCCTCCACGAATATTCGACAATCCCTGGTGTCCGTGAAGATGTAACGCAAATTGTTTTAAATATAAAGAATTTAGCGTTAAAACTATATGATGTCGAAGAAAAAGAAGTTGAAATTGACATTACAGGACCAGCTAATGTAACGGCAGCTGATATCAATCCTGATGCAGATTTTGAAGTGATGAATCCCGATTTACATATCTGTACACTAGCAGAAGGTGCTCGCTTCCATATGGTGATGACTGTGACTAATGGGCGTGGCTTTGTTCGGGCTGAACACAATAAATCTGATAGCATGCCAATTGGTGTGATTCCTGTAGATTCTATTTATACACCAATTTCTAAGGTAAACTATCAAGTTGAGAACACTCGAATTGGTGAAATCAATGAGTTTGATAAGTTGACCATGGATATTTGGACTGATGGAACAATTTCACCAGAAGAAGCATTAAGTCTAGCAGCCAAAATCTTAACTGAACACTTAGATATCTTCATTAATTTAACTAATGAAGCACGTCAAGTTGAAGTTATGGTTGAAAAAGAAGAGACACAAAAAGAAAAAATGCTTGAAATGACGATTGAAGAGTTAGATCTTTCTGTTCGTTCTTATAACTGCTTGAAACGGGCAGGTATTAATACTATTGAAGAACTAACTGACCGTTCTGAAGCCGAGATGATGAAGGTCCGTAATTTAGGACGTAAATCTCTCGATGAAGTTAAAAACAAACTTGATGCCCTAGACTTATCATTGCGTCAAGATGACTAAAACTACAAAGGAGGATGACTTTTAATGGGTTACCGTAAACTAGGTCGTACTAGCTCACAACGTAAAGCGATGTTACGCGACTTAACAACTGATTTAATTATCAACGAACGTATTGTTACTACTGAAACACGTGCCAAAGAAATCCGTCGTACAACAGAAAAAATGATTACTTTAGGTAAACGTGGTGACTTGCATGCACGTCGTCAAGCAGCTAAATTCGTTCGTAACGAAATCGCAGATGTTCGTGCTGAAGAAGATGACATCGTAGTAGAAACTGCTCTACAAAAATTATTTAACGATTTAGCAGGTCGTTATGAAGACCGTCAAGGTGGTTACACTCGGATTCTTAAAACTGAACCTCGTCGTGGCGATGCTGCACCAATGGTTGTTATCGAATTAGTGTAAGAGATACGATGTATTAGAGTGTTATGATGATGGGAAACCAAGTCTAGCTCTGCTCATGAAGGAGTTTTGCTGTTATAATTTAATAATAGTTAGGCTCCTTCGTGAAATATATCAAATAAATAAATATTGGTTCGGCATATGTGTTTACGCCCTGATAGGTGAGCATATATGCTTTTTTTTGTGTTAATTACAAAGCTTTCTTAAACTTTTATATATTTTTATTTTTGGGCATTGGTTTTTTTAGCTTTTTGGGCTATGATATTGTGGTTAGCTTATGACGAGTTAAGTGGGGTTTCCCGCAATGATTAGTGTTTTGGAGGTAATCATGAACAAGCAACGCTTTAAAGCGGTAGATAGTTTACGTTTCTTAAGTATTATCGCGATTATTTTTTATCATTATACCAAGCATCTATGGCCTGGAGGTTTTTTAGCTGTTGACATCTTTTTTGTGATTTCGGGCTACTTTTTGACACGGTCATTGCTCAGACAAGGCCACTCTCAGGAAGACATTCCTATTTTATTGCCTTTTTTGAATCGGATAAGAAAGCTTGCCTTTCCTATGCTCTTTATGATGGGTATCTGCTTAACGGGAATTTTATTGTTCCGTCAAGACCTGTTAGTTAATCTTGGGCAAATGTTTTTTTCTTCGCTATTATTCGTGAATAACTGGGTACAGATTAGTAACGGGTCATCTTATTTTGCTGAAATGTTACATCCTTCCTTGTTTACTCATCTGTGGTACCTGAGTGTTTATGTGCAATTTATTTTATTTTGGCCAATTTTATTTCGTTTTATCTTACAAAAATTAAAAAATTATCATTGGCAAATTTATCTTATTTTAGCTTTAATTGCTCTATCTTTTATTAGCATGATTTTCTTATTCCAGCCAGGTCAAGACCCTACTCGAGTGTATTATGGGACGGATACCCGAGCGTTTACGTTTTTAATTGGGGTGCTAATGGCCTATGTTGATCTTCCTGGTCTCTTGCGCACCTATATGGAAGACCACAAGTGGTATATGATTGACGGCCTTAACTTGATGACTCTAACAGCAATCATTGCCTTATTTAAGCTGATGACTGATAATGGGACCTTCACCTATTGGGGCGGAATGTTGATTTTCGACTTGTGTGTAGCAGTCTTTTTGGCCGGTATTATGCAAGAAAAATCACTATTAGGACGTTTGTTCGCTTTTAAGCCAATTGTTTATTTGGGTCAAAGATCTTATCCTATGTATTTATGGTATTACCCTATTTTTATTCTCTTCCATATGTCAGCCCACAATAGAAATTGGTTGACAGCTAATATTGGCTTGCAAGTTGTTTTAATTATTTTACTTGGGGTCTTTACCCATGAATTGATTGTTAATAAACGATGGACCGCACCTGTCTTTAACCAAGCACCCGGGACTAGTGTCCGACTCTTTACCGGATTGAAAAATGTCTTTTCTAAGCAAGGCCCTTATTTTGAAAAAATTGTCTTTGCTTTCTTTGCATTAATTTATCTTTGCTCTGCCACAGCTTTAGCTCTATCACCTAGTGCAGAAAACATGAGCGTTCAAGAAAAACAAGCCCAAGAGCAACAAGCTAAAATGAAGGCTTTAAATGAACAAAGAGCCAAGCAAGAAGCAGAGCTCAACAAGGGCTTTGAAAATTATCAATCGCAACTCACAGACGAGCAAAAAGCTTATCAAGCAGGTTTAGATGAGAAAACGTTAAAAAAGGCCTTTGCCTTACCAGTGACCTTTATTGGGGATTCTTTAACAGTTGGGGTGTCAGAAGCGATTTACAGTGTCTTTCCTCAAGCGATTGTTGATGCCCAAGTGGGACGACAATTATATGATAGCCAGCCAGTAGTGGAGCAATTGAAGGCTAACCAACAGTTGGCAGATACGGTTGTGGTAGACTTAGGTGCTAATGGCCCCTTTACTAAAGCCCAATTAGATGAATTTTTAGCAGCTATCGGTAGTGACAAGGAAATTTATTTGGTTAATACTCATGTTGATCGACCTTGGCATGATCAAGTCAACCAATTGTTGGCTCAAGCAGCGGATGAAGGTGGAGACAATATTCATTTGGTGGATTGGGCTAACTATTATGCCACTAATAATAACAATTGGTTGGGTGAAGATGGTGTTCATTTCAACCAAGCAGGAATCTTAGCTTGGATAAATTTTGTTAGTCAGGCAATTACTCAATAATTGAACGGAGCTGTTAAGGAATAAATGGCTAATGGAATCAGCATTTCTTGCACCGTTAAGTAAAATCTAGTAGACTAATAAGGTATGTAGGCGAAATTCACAAGTCTTTTTATATGTGGTATGTTCGTCTGACAAAGTAATAAAAAAGCCCCACAGCTAATTAAATATGATATCAGGAGGCTGCTTTATAACAGTCTCCTTTTTTAGAAAGCGAGGCCGCTAATGGCGAATATAATTACATTTGATCAGGTAGACTTCCGCTATGATGAAGAAGCCGAAGACCTAACCATTGATTCTCTGTCCTTAAGTGTCCAGCGTGGGGAGTGGTTGGCTATAATTGGCCATAATGGCTCAGGGAAGTCAACTTTCTCTAAATTGCTGATTGGCTTACTTGAAGCAGAATCGGGAAGGATTGAGGTCGATGGACTTGAATTAACTGCCGATACGGTATGGGATATTCGGTCACGAGTAGGCCTTGTTTTTCAGAACCCGGACAATCAATTTGTTGGTGCGACAGTGGAAGACGATGTGGCCTTTGGTTTAGAGAATGCAGGGGTTCCTTATGAAGACATGCATGAGCGGGTAGAAGCTGCTCTACGTCAGGTAAATATGTGGGAATTTCGTGACAAGGAGCCAGCTGCCTTGTCAGGTGGTCAAAAACAACGGGTGGCTATTGCAGGTATCATTGCTTTAGGACCAGAAATTATCGTTCTAGATGAATCAACAGCTATGTTGGATCCAGAAGGCCGTGCGGATGTAATGGCGGTTATTAACCAGGTCAGAGAAGAAAGAAACTTAACTGTGATTTCAATTACTCACGACTTACAGGAAGCAGCTATTGCTGATCGTTTGTTAGTGTTTAAGGGTGGACAGGTCGTTGATGAAGGGACCCCTGAGCAAATTTTTGCTAATGGTCCTGCTTTAATGGAAATTGGTTTGGGCCTTCCTTTTGCAGAACAGTTAAAAGCAGCGCTCATAAAACGAGGACTCCCCTTATCCGATGACTACATGACTAAAGAAAGGTTGGCAGACTGGTTATGCAAATAAGTGCTCAAGATATTGCTTATATTTATTCTCCTGATACCCCTTTTGCTAGCCAGGCCCTAAGTCAGGTATCCTTTACCATTCCTGACCGCTCTTATACGGCTATTATTGGTCACACAGGCTCAGGTAAGTCAACCATTACGCGTTTATTAAATGGCTTAATTTTGCCATCTTCAGGTCAATTAAAGGTTGGCGACGTGGTGATAACTCCTGATAGCAGGCAAAAGGATATTAAGATTATTCGTCAGAAAATTGGTATGGTTTTCCAATTTCCTGAAGCACAATTGTTTGAAGAAACTGTTCTAAAAGATGTCATGTTTGGACCACAAAATTACGGTGCTAGCCCAAAAGAGGCTGAAGAAATGGCCAGACAAGCCTTAAAAAGAGTAGAGATTAGTGATGATCTTTTGGATAGGTCGCCGTTTGATTTGTCAGGTGGGCAAATGCGTCGGGTGGCAATCGCTGGTGTCCTGGCTATGGCTCCTGAAGTCTTGATTTTAGATGAACCTACTGCGGGGCTAGATCCTAAAGGTCAAGCGGAACTTATGGGAATTTTTCAAAATCTTTACCAAGAGAAAGCAATGACCATTGTTTTAGTGACGCATCAAATGAATGACGTTGCCAACTATGCTAACCATGTTATTGTGATGGATGCTGGCACTTGTATACAATCAGGTCAACCTCAAGAAATTTTTGCCAATCTGGACTGGTTGACGAGGCATCAACTCGCTTTACCTGACACCCTAGATTTTAAACAAAAACTCCAAGCCATGGATTCAAGCTATGCGAGTGATCGTTTAGAGCTTAGCCTAGAAGAATTGGCTGATTCTATTGCTGAACATTGGCGTGTCAAGAGAAGAGAGGGTGGCTATGAAGGATAACTTAATTATTGGACGTTATATTCCAGGAAATTCTTTAATCCATCGTCTGGATCCGCGCTTAAAATTAGTCGCTATGATTGTCTTTATGGTTTTAATTTTTATGGCTAATTCATGGCCGGCCTATCTGCTTTTGACAGTAACGATTTTAGCTTTGATTTTAATGACCGGTATTTCCTTAGGAGTGTTTATCCGCGGTCTCAAACCCATGCTTATTCTGATTGTATTCACCGTGCTCTTACAGGTCTTATTTACCCATCAAGGCACTGTTTTATGGGAGTGGGGATGGCTTAAATTAACCACAGGAGGAATTTATAATGCGATTATGATTCTGTTGCGGTTTGTTTTGATTATCTTTATTTCAACCATTGTGACTTTAACGACTCAGCCCCTTGCTTTAACGGACGCTTTGGAGAGTCTCTTCTCGCCTTTACGTCAGTTTTTACCAATTCATGAGATTGCTTTGATGTTATCCATTGCCTTGCGTTTCGTGCCCACGCTAATGGAAGAAACCGATAAAATTATGGATGCTCAGCGTGCTAGGGGAGTCGATTTTTCTGAAGGGAACTTAGTGAAAAGACTTCAGGCAATCGTTCCTATCTTAATTCCTTTGTTTATTTCAGCCTTTAATCGGGCTTACGACTTAGCTACGGCGATGGAAGCCCGTGGTTATAAAGGAAGTGAGGGGCGGACAAAATACCGGCAATTACACTGGCAGAGTATTGATACGGTGGCTGCTGTGATGCTAATCATACTATCTATTGCTCTTATTGGCTTAACAATTATAGTGTAGGAGGTCGTCTATGTGACACGGTATAAAGCAGTTATTGAATACGATGGCACGCCCTATGTTGGCTTTCAAGTGCAAAAGAATGGTCCTTCTGTCCAAGAAAGTCTACAGCATGGTCTATATAAAATGTCTAAGGGACAAAAAATTAATGTTCACGGTTCAGGACGGACAGACTCTGGTGTTCATGCTCATGGTCAGGTGGTGCATTTTGACTATCCGGTGGCAATGAAAACAGACAACCTGCTACGCGCATGGAACGCAGTAACCGCTGATAGTATCCGCATTCGTTCGGTGTCTGAGGTGGAAGAGACTTTTCATGCGCGCTACCATGCCCAAGGAAAACATTACCGTTATTGGGTAGACTTAGCTAAGTTTCCTTCGCCATTCCAAACGAATTATGTGCTCCACCATCCTTATCCTTGTGACTATGAGCGGATGAACCAAGCCTTACAAGCGGTAGTTGGTGAGCACAACTTTAAGAGTTTTTGTTCCACTAAAACAGATAAAACAAATTTTGTTCGACGAATAGATAAAGCTCAAGTGACTTTAGATGAGCACACGGGACTTTTGGTTTTTGATTTTATCGGGAACGGATTTCTCTATAACATGGTTCGAATCCTAGTAGGGACTAGTTTGCAAATTGGGGATGGTTTACGCCCTACTGACGAAATGATTCGTTTAATTGCTGCCCAGGACCGTAATGAGGCTGGTCCTACTGCGCCTGGTCATGGGCTTTACTTAGAAGAAGTTTATTATCCCAATCGAAAGACTCGGGACAAGCAATATGCCCAATGGTTGGCTTATCGCCAACAACAGGAGAAAAGTTAAGATTATTTGGTAGATTTTAAAATATCATTAGAAATAGAGGCGGCCGTTGCTTTTTGCTGGCGACTTCTTTATCATTATAAGATGGAGCCACAATAAAAGCAGGTAGCTGATAATTCTTGCTATACACAAATGATGTGATGAATAGGGTGATAAAATGACATACCAAACACAAAAAATTTCGCAAAGTGAATACGACCACTATGTTGCTGCCCTAGCTGGCGAGGTCTACCAAAGTTCAACCTGGGCAGAAGTAAAAAATAACTGGACCCATGACTATGTTGCAGTGAGTCAAGGAGATGACATTAAGGGAGTTGCTCTGATCTTATACCGAAAAATTCCCATGACTAATTTTAAATTGGCTTATATGCCGCGTGGTCCTGTTTGTGACTATAGCCAGTTAGAGGATTTTAAGGCTATTTTAGAAGCCTGCATGCAAGCAGCCAAGGCTAACAACGCCTTTACGCTTAAATTTGACCCTCAGTTATCCCGCGATAAAGGGCAAGAATTAAAAGACTATGTCCTATCTATTGGGGGGCAACATGCCGGGTATGAAAAAGGGATTAAATACAACCAACCTAATTTCCTGATGATTACTGATATGGAAGATGATAAGGACGCACTCTTCAAGCGCTTTTCTTCCAACACTCGTAATAAAATCAAAAAAGCTGGTAAGAATGGCGTTAAGACTATAGCCGTTTCGGATCAAGAAGTATCTAAGTTTGCTAAATTAATGGAAATTACTAGTGAGCGGGATGATTTTGGGGCCCGTCAAGGCGACTATTTTGTCCATCTTCTTGACAGCTTTGGTGACCAAGCGCAACTCTATCTTACTAAGTTAATCATTGCCGATGCTCTAGACCAAAAGCAAAAAGAGCTAAAAAACATCAGCAAAGAGCGTAAAGGAATCGAGAAGAAGTTGGCTAAAATTGGTGAGGAAACCGGTAAAAAGAAAGATAATCTTCTTAACAGCTTAGATATTATTGACAAACGTGAATCTAAAGCTCAAGCCATGCTCAGCGACTTAGAAAGCTTGCAAGCCCAAGGCGAAACAGAAGTGGTCTTATCAGGAGCTATTATGCTTTATTTTGCGGAAACAGCTTACTATGTTTATGCCGCATCATCTAATGATTATCGAGACCTTTTGCCCAATTATCAAATGATTTGGACTATGATGAGTGATGCAATGGATCGGGGCTGTCGCTATTTTGACTTTGGTGGGGTGTCTGGCTATACTTCCGAGAATAATCAAGATGATCCAGAAGCTGGACTTTATGAATTCAAGAAGAATTTTGCTTCTGAACAATTAGAAACCATTAGTGAATTCGACATTGTCTTGAAGCCAATGGTTAATAAAGTCTTTGATACGGCTATGAAATTACGTAAACATTAATCTAAATTTATTGATAGGCCTAGGCATATTTCTTAGCAGATAGTCTAGGCTTTTTAATTAGCAAAAACACCCCAGGGTCTGCCGTGATGGCAGACCCTGGGGTGTTTTATTGATGACTAGTAATCATATTCTTCCACTATTTTTTTGCTTCTTCTTCTTGAGTAAGTGCCGTTTGAGCTAATAAGTTTAAGTAGTTCCATGGACGGTCAAAGTGTGGTTGGAAGAAAAAGTCAACATAAGCTAAGTCTTCAATAGTCATTTGGTTTTGAATGGCTAGAGAGAGGGTGTTGGCTGATTGAGTAATGTCATACTTAGATAATAATTGACCCCCAACAATACGACCCGTTTCCGCTTCATAAACCAATTTCATATAGACTTTTTCATAGCTAGGCATGAACTCTGGACGATGATTGTCTTCGAAGTAAACACTATGCGTTTCTAAACCGAAGTGACCAGCAGACGCATCGTTAACCCCGGTTGAACCAATGTTCCAACCGAAGAGGTGAAGTCCAGAGGTGGATTGTGTCCCACGATATTTCACTTTATCCTCTTTGATATTTTTACCAACTAAGCTACCCATACGAACGGCGTTAGTAGCTAATGGGATATAAGCATGGCCATTGTTAGGATTGTAGTTAACCGCACATGAATCCCCACAAGCAAAGACGTTAGGGTCTGAAGTATGCATGTAATCATCCACAATAATCGCACCGTTTGGCATGGTTTCTAATTTACCATTGTGAAGATCAGTGTTAGGACGGAAACCAACACACAATACTGCCATGTCGCATTGGTATTCACCTTCAGAAGTTTGTACGGCTTTAACATTTCCTTGGTCATCTGGGATAAAGCCTTTAACCATCTCGTTGAGTTGAATTTGGATACCACGTTCACGCATATCCGCTTCAAGAATATCAGTCATTTCTTTGTCAAGGTATTTGTTAAGCACACGGTCAAGACCGTCAATTAAGACAACTTCCTTACCGTCTTCAGCAAAAGCTTCGACTAATTCAATACCGATATAACCACCACCAACAACAACCACACGTTTTTTGTCAGTTTTCTTTTCAATAATGGCTTGAGCATGTTCAAAGTTTTTACATAGTTGGACATTATTTAAGTCTAAACCATCTAATGGTGGAATGATTGGCCAAGAACCAGTCGCGAGCACTAACTTGTCATAGCTTTCTTGGAATTGTTGACCAGTTTCCATATTTTCAACAGTGATTGTTTTGGCATTTTCATCATATGAGAGCACATTATGTTTCATATGTACGTTAGCGCCGAGTGACTCTAATTCGCTAGGGTCAGAATAGAAGAGACCATTAACGTCCTTCACAACGCCTCCTACATAAAGGGCAATCCCACAAGAGAGGAATGAAATATTATCATTACGTTCATAAACAGAAACTTCAACATCATCATTTTCACTTAAAATGGTTTTCACGGCAGCTGTTCCAGCATGGGTACATCCAATAACTGCTACTTTCACTATAAAACACTCCTTAATATTGTTTTCACATGTTATATGACAATGCAAATTATAGAAGAGAAAATAAAAGAATGCAAAGAAATATTATAAATAGGCCATAAAAAACCAATAAAAATCATGTTATTAAAGCGTTTGTGAATAATACAAAAATCGTTCTAATTTGTTCAGACAACAAAAATTACAATCTTTATAATAAGAACAATAAGTGTAAGGATAGAAAATTTGTGAAAAAACAATAAATTAAGGGATGATTTGTGCTTTTGACGAATAGATTGTGAAATATTTTATATAGCATAATTTCTGAAAAAAATGGTAGAATAATATTAAAGCAAAAAATGACAAAATAAAAGCGTCAGCAGAGCTTTAGTGCGCAAAGTCATCTATGAACAATTTTTGTACATGGCTTGTGTTGGTTTAAGGAGGAGTAACATGTTAAATAATAGTTTTCCCACTCGCAATACGGTCAATAAGTCAGAAACTTGGGATATCTCAGCCATATTCACTAGTGAAGAAGATTTTAAAGAGGCAATTAAGCAATTAGAAGGAGATAGTGAAAACTTCGCGAACAAATACAAAAAATGTTTCGATGACCCTAAAAAGATTGTTGAAGCTTTGTATGTCCTGCAAGATATTACTATTCTTAGTTCGCAAATTTCCCATTATGGTTTTTTGCCGGTAGAAACTGACCGTACCGATAGTGATTTAGCAGCGAATCTGCATATAGCAACTCAGGCAGTTAACCGCGCTCAACAAAAGTTGCTTTTCTTTACTAACGCTTTGTTAGAATTATCTGATAAGGAATTAGATACCATAGTGACTGTGTCAGCTGATCTAGACTTATTTATTGAAGAAATTAAACGACAAAAGGCTATAAGCTTAGGTGGTCAAGTAGAAAATGCCTTGTTAGCCTTTCAAGAATCCTTTGACCAACCTTATACTATATACAACCAAGCCAAATTGGCTGATTTAGAGTTTCCTGATTTTACTGTCAAGGGGAAAAGCTATCCGTTGAGTTTTGTATTATATGAAGATTTTTATATGTATAGTGAAGATACTGACTTGCGGCGAGCTGCTTTTGACGTTTTTTCCCAGACCTTATCTCAAGCCAAGCACACTATGGCAGCTACTTATTATGCCCAGGTGTGCCAAGATAAGGCGATGGCTACTTTACGGGGATTTGACAGTGTCATTGACTATCTCTTATATCAACAAGGGGTTAGTCGTGACCTATACGACCGGCAAATTGATGGCTTAATGACTGGTTTGGCACCCGTGATGCAAAAATATGTCCATCATATTAAGGAAGTACGTGGCTTAGAGCAAATGACTTTTGCTGATCTAAAAATTGACCTTGACCCAGATTTCAACCAAGCTATTTACTTTTCTGAAGCTAAAGATTATATCCAAGGGGCTTGTCAAATTATGGGACCGGATTATTTCCAAAGAATTGCACCGGCATTTTCAGAATCCTGGGTAGACTATGCGCAAAATAAGGGCAAGTCAACTGGGGGCTTCTGTACTCAAGCAGCCCAAGTTCACCCCTATATCCTCATGTCTTGGACCGGACTTCTCTCTGATGTTTATACTCTTATTCATGAACTTGGCCATGCAGGTCAAATGATTGCTGCTGAAGAAAATAACTACTATTTAAGTAGTGAACCTAGTCTCTACTTGATTGAAGCGCCATCAACCTTTAACGAGTTATTGCTAACTAATTATTTGTTGAATCTTGCCGATGATGTGCGTTCTAAGCGCTATGCTAAAAGTAAAATGTTGACTAATACCTATTTCCATAACTTTGTGACCCATTTATTAGAAGCTGCCTACCAAAGAGAAGTTTACCGTTTAATTGATGCTGGGAAAGGCTTTAGTGCGGATACTTTGTCTGAAATAAAACAAAAAGTCTTAACAGATTTCTGGGGTGAAGAAGTTGTTATGACACTGGGAGCCGAATTGACCTGGATGCGTCAACCTCATTATTATATGGGCTTATATTCCTATACTTATTCTGCAGGACTTACGATAGCTACCCAAGCCTTTTTAAACATAAAAGCCCAAAAAGAGAGCGCGGTCACTAATTGGCTAGAATTTTTAAAATTGGGTCGGATGCCAATAAACCAGGCTGTCCAGGTTGCGGGTATCGATATCAGTGATGATTCTGCCTTACAAAATTCGATTACTTTCCTTGATCAAACTGTAGATGATATCATAGCTTATAGCCAAAAATTAGGAGAGTAGGTGGTTAGATGTGGCTATTTGTCTTAGCCTATATAGTGATTATTGCCTTGCTTTATTCTTCTTTTTACCTTTATAAGCATCAAGGCTTGAAGCGGTACTTATGGTTTGTTTTCTTAGGCTTATTTTTGTTGATTTTTCTTTCCGCCTTTATAATTTTAATGATGATAGAAGGAATGTAAATTTATTATTGACTTGGCCTCTGATTTGCGGTATCATAGTGGATGGTATTGTTTGCCCCACGATCGGCCCCGGAAACCAATTGTGATCAGACAATCAGACAGAATAACGGAGGAAAAATAATGCGTACAACATATATGGCTAAACCAAATGAAGTTGAACGTAATTGGGTTGTGCTAGATGCAACGGATGTGCCTTTAGGTCGTATCTCAGCAGTAGCGGCAAGCATGTTACGTGGTAAAAATAAACCAACATTTACGCCAAACGTTGACACTGGTGACCAAGTCATCATCATCAACACTGACAAGGTAAAATTAACTGGTAAAAAAGCAAGTGACAAGAAATACTACCGTCACTCTGGTTACCCAGGCGGTATTTACGAAACATCTGCTGGTGAAATGCGTGCACAACGCCCAGATCGTTTACTTGAAACATCAATCAAAGGAATGTTACCTAAGTCTAAATTAGGTCGTAAACAATTCAAACACTTGCACGTGTATGCTGGATCTGAACATCCACATGCAGCACAACAACCAAAAGAACTAGACATCAACGAATTAATCTAAGGAGGGAAAAGCAGTGGCACAAGCACAATATACAGCAACAGGACGCCGTAAGAATTCAACTGCCCGCGTACGCTTAGTACCTGGTTCTGGTAAAATCGTTTTTAACGGCCAAGCAATGGAAGACTATTTACCATACGCTTCACTTTTCGTTATTGTTAAACAACCTTTAGCTGTAACAGAAACTGAAGGTCAATATGATGTATTAATCAATGTTGACGGTGGTGGCTATGCTGGGCAATCAGGCGCAGCTCGTCACGGAATCGCCCGCGCCCTATTAAATGTCGACCCAGATTTCCGTAAACCTTTGAAAAAGGCTGGTCTTTTAACCCGTGACCCACGGATGAAAGAACGTAAGAAACCAGGTCTTAAGAAGGCACGTAAATCAGCTCAATTCTCAAAACGTTAATTATCAGAGATTACGTTTCGAAGCATTCAAGCTTTTATTGCTTGGATGCTTTTTGTTTACCCAAAAATATCGATAAATTGGGCCAAACGGAGTATGTGACTAGCGATTTTGGCTAATTATATTTCGTGAACTTTTTAACTTTATTTGCCTTGCTTGGGGCAGAGTTGTATAATTGTATAAAGTATTTAGTTCCATAGTCAAAAGAAAGAGGTTTCGATTTTATATGGATGAAGAAGTTCAGAAAGAAACGTTTACCTGGAAGCAGAAACTTAATTTTATTATCCCATCGCTATTGGGTGTATTGCTATTAATGATACCTTTTCAAATTAACGGACAGTCAACCGTCTTGGTGTCAGTGATAGCGGATTGGATTAGGGAAACGATTAATAGTATTGTTCCTATCTATTATTTAGTGATTCTAGTTATTACAATTTCTTTCTTATTGGGAATAATTTATAAATTTTTCAAACCGAAATTTATTGAGGAAAACGATTTATTATTAGAAGCTGCTGATGTCTCTAATTTTTGGCTTTTAGTTCGTTTTGTTGGTTTGATTTTAGCTTTTGCTGTTGCTTTTGGCCAAGAGTGGGGCGTTCCTGAGTTAATTTGGGGGCCAGATACTGGGGGATTAATTTTATTTGATTTAATTAATGGTCTATTTATTATCTTCCTAGTTGCAGGATTTGTTTTACCTCTCTTGACAGAATTTGGTTTATTGGAATTTATTGGTGTCTTTCTGACTCGTTTTATGCGTCCTGTCTTTAAATTACCAGGACGTTCAGCGGTTAACTGTGTGGCATCTTGGGTAGGAGACGGAACTATCGGGGTAGCCCTAACCGCTAAACAATATAAGGAAGGTTACTATACCCAACGTGAAGCGGCTGTTGTAGCGACAACATTCTCAGCAGTATCGATTACCTTCTGTTTGGTGGTCGTCCAAAATATCAATATGATGGATAAGTTTGGGATCTTCTACTTGACGGCAGCTTTTGTAGGAGTCGTTTGTGCCTTGATTGTGCCTCGGATTCCACCCCTATCTAGAAAAGATGATACCTATTATACTGGTCAACAACATGAGAATGCCGAACAAGGTATTCCTAATAACTTCAGTAAAATGGAATGGGCCATGCAATCAGCAGTCAAGCAGGCAGAACATAATGGGGACTTCAAACAATACTTAACTAGCGGGGCTGAAACTGTTGCTTCTTTATGGTTAGGTGTTATTCCTACCATTATGGCTATTGGGACAATTGTGTTAATTGTTTCTTATACGACACCCGTCTTTACTTGGTTAGGGTTACCATTTAGACCCTTATTAGAATTAATGCAAGTGCCAATGGCAGCAGAAGCATCTGAAACGATGGTGATTGGTTTCGCCGATATGGTTGTTCCGTCAATTATGGCAGCTGATATACCAAATCAAATGACCCAGTTTATTGTTGCAGCGATGTCAATTGTACAATTAATTTATATGTCAGAAACAGGAGCAGTTATTCTCGGTTCTAATCTAAACGTTTCCTTTATCGAATTGTTTATTATTTTTATTGAACGGACACTGATTTCCTTGCCATTAATTGTACTTATTGCTCATCTGATATTTTGACAGTAATTAAAAGCCTTCCTGAAATTTTCTTCAGGAAGGCTTTTTTGTGTGCTTCTAACTCAATTATTTGGGTGTGTAGATGAGGTGTTCATTAAGGAAAGCATCAAAGCCTAGTTCACTTAACTCTCGGCCGTAACCAGAATTTTTCACACCACCAAATGGTAATTCCGGCAGGGATGCCCAAGCAGAATTAATAAAGGACATCCCGGTTTCAATCTGACTTGCTACTCGTTCAGCGCGTTCTTGATTGCTAGAGAAAATGGTATTTCCTAATCCATAGCTAGAATCGTTGGCTAATTCAATGGCTTCTTCTTCACTATCTACCTTATAAATAACTGCTACTGCACCAAAGATTTCTTGGTCAAAAATAGGATTGTCTTTGGTGATATTAGTTAAAATCGTCGGCATGACGAAGTTACCAGGGTGGTCAATGGCTTCATTTCCATATTCTAATTGTGCACCGTTATCGATAGCAGTTTGAATTTGCTCCAATACGGTTTCTTTGGCTCCTGCTGAAGAAAGTGGTGCTAGGCTAGTAGCTTCATCCATTGGATCTCCCCATTGGACTTTAGCAAAGCTATCTTTGACTAGGGCGACAAAATCATCGTAGTAGTCTGTCATTACGATGAAACGTTTGGATGAGGTGCACACTTGACCAGCATTATAAAGACGAGCAAATGGAATGACTCCCTTTAGTTCTTCCCAATCCGCATCATCTAAAATAAGGAAGGCATCGTTACCCCCTAATTCTAGAGATGATTTCTTCAAGTTTTTACCAGCAACAGCGGCAATTTCTGCCCCACCACGTTCAGAGCCTGTCAAACAAACACCAGCAACTCGTTTGTCAGCGATAATGTTTTCAACTTGATCATAATCAGCAAAGAGGTTAGTGAAGGCACCTTTTTCAATTCCTGCTTTTGCCACTAAATCTTGGAAAGCTTGGGCGGATCCAGGACAGATAGAAGCATGCTTAAGAATCATGGGATTACCCGCCATGAAGTTGGGAGCAAAAACTCGCATAATTTGATAGTAAGGGAAATTCCATGGTTCCACCGCCATAATGACGCCGGTTGCTTGTTTGATATAGTAGGCATCACCGGTATCAGTTTCTAGGGCTTGTGGTTTTAGGAAGTCTTCTGCCTTTTCAGCGAAGTAGTCAGCTATGTTTGCACATAATTCTACTTCCCCCTTGGCTTCACTGAATAATTTTCCCATGTCTTTAGTCATAATTTCCGCATAGTGATTGATATCTTTTCGTAAGAGTTCAGCTATTTTATGGAGTTGTTCTTTACGTGCGTCTAAGTCGTTATCTTTTCGCCATTTTTTATAGAGAGCATGCCCATTTGCTAGAGCCGTTTCAACATCTTGGTCACTTGCTTGCGGATAAGTTTTCAATATTTCATTTGTAAAGGGGTAAATTGTTTGATATGCCATTATAATTCCTCCTTAATTGTAGTATACTTATTATAGCATTTATGGAAACGGATACAATCAATCTGCTTGTGGAGAAAAAAGTACGTCTAGTTTCTTCTTTCTAGATTTAATGCACTGAGTTAAGGGATAACTTGCCAGCAGTAATTCGGAAATTTAGTCGCTTATTGTTTGAGATCGTATTTATTAGCGCTATGAAGGGGAGTTAGACGATGAAGACAAGCAGGATGAAGTCTTATCGCTTAGTAAAGAGAAGCTTACAACTGCAATTAACGCTCACATAGATTGCATATATTAACAAAAGGAAATAAAGGGTATGAATTCCCCCTCCGAAAAGGGGTGATTCATACTCTTTTTTTATGGTGTTTGAATTTATTTTTTGCAAATTATGCTATTTTTTTTGAATTTGTGATTGACTAAACTATCTGTTTTTTATATACTTATCAATGCGGTTTCAGAATACGCTTTCAGTACTGTTCTAACAATTATAGAAGGAAGGTTGTTTAGCCTATGTTTAGAAGAAAATGGCAAAAATTAATCGCCATTATTTTATTTTTATCCTTATTTCTAGTGGGATGTGGTCAATCCTCAGAAAAGAAAATTATTCGTATCGGCCATAATCAATCACAAAACCACCCGACCCATGTAGGGATGGAGGCTTTTGAAGAGTATATTGAGTCAGAGTTAGGGGACAAATATGATGTCCAAATTTATCCGAGTGAACTTTTAGGAACGCAAACAAATATGGTTCAACTCACGCAAACAGGAGCCATTGAAATTACCGTTGCTTCTAATTCTGCTTTAGAGACTTTCAATGATAGTTTTGAAATTTTCAACTTACCATACCTTTTCCCTAATCATGACGCTTATAAGGCGGTAATGAATGATCCGGAGATAGTAGCGCCTATTTTTAATGGGACTTCTGAAAGCGGTTTCGTCACTAAGGCATGGTTAGATGCTGGGATTCGTAACTTCTACGTTTCTACTGGTCCCATTGAAACACCCGATGATTTAGCTGGATTGAAAATTCGTGTTCAACAATCGCCAACTAATGTTCGAATGATGGAGTTATTAGGAGGATCCGCTACACCAATGGGATTTGGGAATGTTTATACAGCCATTCAATCCAAGGTTATTGATGGGGCGGAAAATAATGAACTCGCTCTAACCGAAAATGGGCATGGAGATGTCGCTAAATATTACTCATATACTATGCATCAAATGATTCCTGATGAAGTCATTGTTAATACTGATTTTCTTGATAATTTAGATGATGATGAAAAGGCAATCTTTGATAAAGGCTTTAAAATTATGCAAGACACTCAACACCAAGCTTGGGAAGAAAAAGTTGTTGAAGCCAAAGAAACTGCGGCTAAAGAAAAGGGCGTTCAATACAACTATCCTGATACTGAACCTTTCCGGCAAGCGGTCTTACCATTGCACGATGAAGTCTTGGCTAAGAATCCTAAATTACAAGACACTTATGATAAAATTCAAGCCAAAACTGAATCTTATAGAAAAGCAGAACAAGCAGATAAGGAGGATGCTCAATGAAAAAATTAAGAAACATCCTAGACCGCATTATGCGTGTTGTCATTGCGACGATTCTATTGGCAATTACGCTGCTCACTGTTTGGCAAGTAGTGACGCGCTACTTCTTGGGGCATCCATCAACTTGGTCAGAGGAAGTCGCTGCCTATCTTTTTGTATGGGTAACCGTTCTTGGTGCAGCCTATGTTTTTGGTTTACGGGATCATATGAATATCCCTATTCTTTCTGAACGGGTGAATCCGCAAGTCCAACGAATCTTAGCTGTGATTTCTGAAATTATTACATTAATTTTTGCTCTTACTGTAATGATTTATGGTGGAGTTAAAATTACTGATTTGACCATGGGACAAATGGCCTCTTCAATTCCTGTTGCAATGGGGTACTTTTATTCTGCTATACCGATTTCAGGAGTATTTATAGCTGTTTATAATGTGCTAAATCTATATGACTTATTTACTTCAAATACTATAGAAGAGGAGGTTAAATAATGGCTTTGCAATCATTAATTATTTTAATTGTCATTTTAGCCTTATTACTTATCCTAGGAGCACCCATTGCTATTGCGATTGGGGCAGCCGCCTTGGGAGCGATTTTACCAACCTTGGATGGTGAGGTTGCCTTAATTACTTCAGCGCAACGGATTTTCTCGGGGACTTCTTCCTTTACCCTCTTAGCAATTCCTTTCTTTATTTTAGCGGGGAATATCATGAACCAAGGGGGAATTGCTAAACGCTTGGTCCGTTTCGTTCAAGCCATTGTCGGTAAAATTCCAGGCTCACTCCTCTTAACTAATATTGGTGCCAATGCCTTGTTTGGAGCAATTTCAGGTTCAGCTGCTGCTGCTGCCGCTGCAGTTGGGGGCATGGTTCGTGAAGGGGAAGAAGAAGCAGGTTATGACATGGACTTGGCTGCTGCTACCAATGGGGCTTCGGCACCGAGTGGATTATTGATTCCACCTTCTAATGCCTTGATTACTTATTCCTTGGTGTCTGGTGGGACCTCAGTTGCTGCTTTGTTTGTTGGTGGCTATTTGCCAGGACTTATTTGGACTCTAGCTGCTATGCTAGTAGGATTTATCCTTGCCAAACGTTTAGGTTACCAAGGTGATGCTGGTAAGTTCTCTTGGAAGAATTTAGCCTTGGCAACTTTGGATGCACTCCTGCCACTTTCATTGATTGTGATTGTTATTGGCGGAATCATTCAAGGGGTCTTTACTGCTACTGAAGGATCAGCTATTGCTGTCGTCTATTCCTTGTTTTTAGCTACTGTAGTATACCGGGCGATTTCTTTACAAGGCTTTTACGATATCTTGGTTGATTCGGCTAAAACCTCTGCAATGGTCGTTTTCTTGATTGGGGTCTCTAATATTCTTTCTTGGGTCATGGCCTTTACGGGTATTCCGCAAATGGTAGCCCAAGCCTTAATTACTGTTTCTGATAATCCCGTGATTATCTTATTAATTATCAATATCATTTTATTGGTAGCTGGTACCTTTATGGATGTTACCCCTGCAATATTGATTTTTACACCAATCTTCTTACCATTAGTAACTGAATTTGGTATGGATCCCATTCACTTTGGTCTAGTATTGGTTTACAACCTATGTATTGGTAATATAACGCCACCAGTAGGAAATACCTTGTTTGTGGCAATTAAGGTTGGTAATCGGACCTTATCTAAGGTAATGCCCTATATGTTACTCTATTATGTGGCTATTATTACTGGTTTATTCTTAGTGACTTATGTTCCCTTCTTCTCACTATGGTTACCAGGTTTAGCTGGTTTGCTCTAAAAAGGATGTGAGCAAAAGCGGTAAGAGCGAGAGATTTGATTTAATAAGCAAAAGATATGAAGTAAAATCTTTTAGCCTATTGGACAAATATTCAAGCTTTTGCTTTTGCGAGCTCAACTAAGAGGTAAATGTTATTATATTATGAAGAGGCTGGGACTTTTGTCCCAGCCTCGTTTTTGTGTATGCTATAGTAATTTTATTAATCCTTACTTTGGAGTATGGTGAGAACGTCTGTTAAGGAATTCGCTTTAAAGGCCGTTTGGTCTAATAATTCTTGGCTAGGTTTTTTCATATCTGGTACACATATCGCAGGAATTCCGGCAGCGAAAGCAGCTTGTAATCCTGCTTCGCTGTCTTCAATGACTAGAGTTTTGTCTTTAGGTATTTGGGTTTTACTATGGGCTAAGAGAAAGATATCAGGAGCTGGCTTACCGTGACTGATTTCTGGGCCAAAAGTTAAATGGTCAAAGAAATCAATAATATTATTATCAGTTAATAATTTGACAGCACGGTCCCGAGTGGATGAGGAAGCCAAAGAGATTTCATAATTTTGGTCACGTAAATAGCTGAGTAGCTCATACACACCAGGCATTGTCTCAATACCGGTTTGGATAAACTGCTCTTCAATGGCCGTGACAAAGTCTAATCCTTCCTCTAGGCTAAGGGGCAATTGGTAATTCTTAATAAGGTTTTCCATATTCTGTCTACCGTTCTTACCAGAATAATTTTGGGCATAGTCACTTAAAGTAAAATCGTGCTGGTATTGGTCTAACAATTCTTGATACATACGATAAGAAACGATTTCAGAATTGATAATAATACCGTCCATATCGAAGATAATTGATTGATACATTAGTCGACCTCCTTTATGACTAAGTTACCATAGGAAGATTATTAGTGCTAGTAGGCGATAGAATTTTGTTTATAAGTTATTAAATCGAAATTGTTACTATTTACTTTCTCCCTGGAAATTTGCTATAATGACTGAGCCTTATTAAGTTGGGATTAATGACAAGGAGGAAATAAAATGAAAATACGTCAATACTTACTGGCGCTTGTTTCTTTATTCTTCTTAGCTGCTTGTGGACAAGCTAGCCAAGAGAAGGACGAAAATCAAGGCTTAACAATTGTTACTAGCTTCTATCCAATCTATGCAATAACTCAAGAAGTTGCTGGTGATGAAAATACTGTACAAATGATTCAATCAGGCCAAGGAATTCACGGTTTTGAGCCTTCAGCAAATGATATGCGGGCGATTAACGATGCGGATGTTTTTGTTTATCATTCCAAACACTTGGAATCCTGGGCAGGAAATATGGGAAAAAATTTAGCGGATTCTCAAGTTAAAGTCATTGAAGGGTCAAAAGACTTAGACTTAAAACGAACTCAGGGTTTGGAAGATGTAGAAACGAGTGAAGGAATCGATGAAGCCCAATTGGCGGATGTCCATACTTGGACTGACCCTATTGTGGCTGGCCAAGAAGCGATGACGATTGCCGAACAATTAGCTGAAATCGACCCTGAGAATGCTGATCTTTACCGAGAAAACGCCAAACAATTCCAAGTTGAAGCCCAATCCCTTGTCGACAAATATAAGGATGATTTTGATCAGCTGGATCAAAAAAACTTTGTTACTCAGCATACCGCATTTGCCTACTTAGCCGATCGTTTCGGACTCCAACAGATTGGCATTGCTGGGGCAGATAATACGTCAGAGCCCAGTGCTCAAACCTTATCTGAAATTGAAGATTTTGTTAGTGACTATAATGTGCAAACAATTTACACTGAGGAAAATGTGTCACCTAAATATGCTCAAGTGGTTTCTGATGCCACGGGAGCAGAAATGGATACCTTGAGTCCTCTCGAAGCTGATCCAGAGAATGATAAGACATACCTAGAAAATTTAGAAGCTAATATCAAAGTTTTGTACGATAATATGGCCAAAGAAAACCAAAACTAAATCACTGATCGCTTAACCTCTCTAAGTAGACAAGGCTTATCCTCTTCAGCTACACTTGGGATAGTAGAAAACTTTAAATGACTGAGAGGAGAATTTTATGCAAGCCATACAAGTAAAAGAAGCTGGGGCGTCAGATCAGCTCCATTTAACTGAAGTTGATCGCCCTAGTATCGGGGACCATGACTTATTAGTTCGGGTGAAGGCTACTGGTGTTAACCGCCTAGACACCGTTCACCGCCAACTAGGCACCGGCAACTTTCCTGCCTTAGGTGTGGAAACGGCCGGTGTTGTAGCAGAAGCTGGCGTAAAGAGTAAATTTAAACCGGGAAGTCGAGTTTTTGGTTTAACAACTACAGGATCATATAGCGACTATGCGATTATCCCTGATGACTGGGCTATGGAAATTCCTGAAGACTGGACTTTTATTGAAGCAGCTGCTATTCCTGAGGTTTTTTTAACCGCTTTTCAGACCTTATTTACAATTGGTAAACTATCTACTGATGAGTGTGTATTAATTCATGCCGGTGCTTCTGGAGTGGGAACAGCGGCTATCCAACTCGCTAAACAAGTTGCAGACGCCCAAGTGATTGTTACAGCGGGTTCCCAAGAAAAATTGGACTTCTGTCGTGAATTGGGTGCCGATTATGTTATTAATTATAAGGAAGCTGATTTTGCTGAAGAAATTGAAAAAATCACTGAAGGAAAAGGTGTTAATCTGGTTTTAGACTTTATTGGCGCTTCTTATTGGCAAAAAAATATTGATAGTCTGGGAGTCGATGGCCGTTTAGTCTTGATTGGTACCTTAGGTGGTGTGAAAGTTGACCAAGTCAATCTTCGCGATATAATGGGGAAACGACTCCAAATCACAGGAACCTTACTCAGTCCTCGCAGTTACCAGTATAAGGCCAATCTGGTCGCTGACTTCCAAGCACGAGTTGGCCAACTCTTAGCTCAGAAAGAAATTAAACCGATTATCGATAAGGTTTTTCCATTAAAAGATGCGAAAGAGGCTCATGATTATATGGAAGCCAGTAAGAATATAGGAAAATTAATTTTAACTGTTGATGCCAACTAAGAATAATTAAGATTTTTTATAATAACGGTTTAACAAATTAACCTTGAAAGTAGCTAATTTTGAGAGTCAGATCATTTTCAATTGTGAGATTGAATAGGTCTGGCTCTTTTTTAGTCGTTTGATTAATAAGTAACTTCCTAAGATGATTACAAAGCAAGATAGAAAGAGGGGTAATGGCATCTTTTTTCATTTCCTGCTCAAAATGGTAAACTAAGGATAAGAAAAGGAGTGGATTGAAATGATTACGGCAATTCCCGCCTTAGCGGATAACTATATCTGGACTTATATCGAGGATGGGCAAGCGGTTATTGTGGATCCTGGTGAATCACAAGGGGTTCTCGATTTCCTAGCTAAGGAAGATGTTGACCTAGCTTATATTTTATTGACCCATGGGCACTCTGACCATGTTGATGGGGTGGCTGATTTACGCACCGCTTACCCTAATGTTCAAGTGATTGGACCAAGTGAAGTTGCTGAACAAGTTGATAAGGTAGTCGCAGAGGGAGACACAGTGCCTGTATTAAAAACTGATTATCAAGTCTTCAAGGCAGCAGGTCATACCCAAGAACATATTGTTTATTTATCTGGAGATGTTTTATTTGCTGGCGATGCCTTGTTTGCAGGTGGTTGTGGGCGTGTCTTCACTCAAGATTACCAGGCAGCCTATCAAGGAATGAAGAAATTTAATGCCTTGGCGGACAGTGTTCGCTTGTATGCTGGCCATGAATATACCATGACTAACCTAAAATTTGCTCAAACAATCTTAGGCGACCAGGCTGAATTAGAAAAGGCGATAAAAAGAGCCCAAGATCACTTAGATCAAGGACAGCCGACCCTACCAACGACGCTTGGAGAGGAAAAAACTTATAATGTTTTCTTACAGGCCCAGTCATTAGAAGATTTTATCCACTACCGTAAACAACGCGACAATTTCTAAACAATAGGAGTCTTGATTAGAATATGGAAGAAAAAGAATTATGGTTGGATTGGGCCATTGAGTTACAAGCTTTAGCTCAAGCTGGTTTACATTATACGACCAATAAATTTGATGTAGAACGTTTTGAACGGATTCGCCAGATTAGTGTGGATATGCTAGCAGAGAAAACGGGGATGAATACAGACAAGGTTACGGGTTTATTTGCTAGTGAAACAGGTTATCAGACACCAAAACTTGATTCTCGTGCAGCTATTATCAAGGATGATAAAATTCTATTAGTTCAAGAAGCTGACGGATTATGGGCATTACCAGGTGGTTGGGTAGATGTCAATCAAACCGTAAAAGAGAACTTAATTAAAGAAAGTAAAGAAGAGGCTGGTCGTGATGTGAGTGTTGATCGGGTGATTGCTTTAGAAGACCGTAACAAGCGTAATGCTGGGATTTATGCTTTTGAAATTGTTAAGATATTTGCTCTATGTCATGATCATGGTGGGCAATTCCAAGCCAATTCAGAAACTTTAGCTGCCCAATTTTTCACTCAGGATGACCTACCACCTCTATCTGTCCACAAAACAACTAAAGAACAAATTGACATGTGTTTCTCTGCCTATGCAGATCCTAATTGGCAAGTGATTCTTGATTAAAACTATCGAAAAAAAGTGAGGCTGGGATAAAAGTTCCAGCCTCTTTGTGATATATGAACATTAATCTCCTAGTTGGGTTCCAAAAGTCAGAACAGACTGCCTTTCCCAAAATCTCTTAGATGGCTGTTTGCCATCTTTCGTGTTTTGGTCCAAGGCTTCTGTTCTTAACGACTTTTGTTACCCCCTTTTTATTTAAGGCTAGCTACGAAGCGTTTGCCCAGTAATTCCGTTAATAAAATGGAAAATACAATTTGAATGCAGTTGGCTGGAATAGAGGCCACCCCTGCATACCAATCAAACATGAAGACAGTGGCTAGGGCATAGCCTAATACCATAAAAATACTTGAAGCAAGATAAGCGATAACTTTTTGTTGTTTTAAATAGAGTTTAGCAAAAAGAAAACCTTGAATACCGTGGATAATAGCAGAAAATAATGCCCAATTAGCAGCGCCTGATAAGATGTCTATAAGAAAACCAGATAAGCCACCGACCAATAAGCCGGCTAAGGGACCAAATGCCATCGCAATTAAGTAAATTCCAGCGTCAACAATGGTAACAAAACCATGAGTTGCAGGCACGGGAATTAAAATAAACATGGATGCTGCTACAATAACGGCGGTTGCCATTGCAATCATTACCAAATCTTTGGTAGATAAATTCGACATAATATCTCCTCCCAAATAATAGTGTAATGTCCCTGAATGATTTAGGCAAGCTAAAAATATATTATTAGGTGAATTGTTAAATGTTTAAGAAATAACTAATAATAATTGGCTCGATAAGCTTTAGTTTTTCAAGCAAAGAAGTCTTAATAGAATGATGATTACCGATGATAGAAAATACCCTGACCTATTCTGTCGCTTTAGGCCTAATCTTGGTAGTATTGGGCGGGCAAGTCGTTTTAGTTAAAAGAGAGACAGACTAATAGTAGGATGATGGCGAGTCTAGCCTATTTTCTCCTTAGTTTTTTATCTTACTTATGATAAAATAATAAAAAAGTTAAGGGGTGATTACATGACAAAATTAATTGTTGATAATGAGTTTTGGGACCTTTTTCCGCAAGCAGAAATTTACTTATTGAGGGTAAATGATTTAAATAACGAAATTTCTGATGAGAAGGATGCGGTCATGGCTAATTTGTTGAAACAAGCAGCCAAGGCTGGTGAAAAATTTGTACCTGATGAACCCATCAGCCAAAACGAAGTCATTGCTCAGTGGCGACAAGCTTTCCAAAAATTTAAAACCAAAAAAGGTGCGCGGTCCTCTATCGAAGCCCTCTTAAAAAGGGTACAAAAAGGGAATATCGTACGCCCAATTAATCCTTTGGTGGACTTATATAATGTAGCCTCTATGGCTAATGGCGTTCCCATTGGAGCAGAAGATACCAGTAAAATTACTGGAGACATGCACCTGGGCCTTGCTCAAGGTGGCGAAGATTTCTGGCCATTAGGTGCTGAGGAGAGTGCTGCAGCCTTAGAAGGGGAAATCTGCTACTATGATGACCAGGGAGCAGTGTGCCGGTGTTTTAATTGGCGGGAAGCTGAACGAACAATGATCACTGAAGAAAGCCAACAAGCTGTTATTGTTATTGAAGCTATTAATGCTCAACAAGCGCAACGGGCCCAAGAAGCGCAAACTCAATTACAAAGTTTATTGGCTGAACATTTAGGCGTTCAAGCTGAAGCAGAAATAATTAATATTGAAAATAAAGAAGCAACTATTGCTTAGGGTGAAAATTATAAAGGCATTTTTACTAAATTAGTTTTGTTCTGTTTTAATCTAAATAATTAAACCGATAACTTTAATTAGAGTTGTTGGTTTTTTTAATTAAAGCAATAATACTATTATTTTTGTAATATACAGTTCGTAAATATTAATGTTTAATATTGAAGAATTATAACTAATACTAAGTGGATTAAAACTTGATTAATTAAATATTTTCATTAATTTAATTGATCAGTAAGTTTTTCTATTGCAATCAATAATTGAATTGATAATTATCTAGAGTGTAATTATTAAGATGAAAGTAATATCATAAATAATATGTCACAATAGTATTAAAATAGATTGAAAAGAGCTGACATAAAAAGAATTTAATTGTATAATGAAAGCGTATCCAATATTGTGATTTGGTTTAGTAACATAGTTATTGATTCTATTGGTAAGTAGTAATATGAAAGGAGAGAAATAGGAAGGATTAGCTAGTTATAGTGGTTGTAAAATATTAAGGGGGATTACAATAATGGTAGAATTTACTAATGGAATTGTTAGAAAACCATCAAAATCAATGGTAGAAGGTATTACAACTGGTATGTTTTCTAGTGAAAATCCTAAATATGAGGATGGTTTGAAACAACATGGACAATATGTAAAAATATTAGAAAAATTGGGTTTAGAAGTTCTAGTATTAGAACCATTGGAAGAGTTTCCTGATTCATGCTTCGTAGAAGATCCAGCCGTGGTTACTGATAAATTTGCGATTATAACTAATTCACCTAAAGAGAGTCGTAATGGTGAAAAGGTTGAAATAGAGCCAACTCTTAAAAACTATTTCGATAACAAAGATATATACTATATAGAATACCCGGGTACTATGGAAGGAGGAGATGTTCTTCAAGTTGATAATCATTTTTATGTGGGATTATCAGAACGGACTAATGATGAAGGCGCAAAACAATTTAATGAGTTTGTTTCGAAGTATGGTTTTACATCTTCCACAGTTCCAGTCACTGAAGGGCTTCATTTAAAAGACTTTGTTATATATTTAGATGATAATAATATGTTATTGAGCTCAGAAATGAATAAAGCTTCAGAATTTAAGGATTTTAATCGCTATGTTGTTGAAAAAGATGAATTATATGCCATTAATAGTTTATTTATAAATGGTACTGTTATGGTTCCGGAAGGTTATCCTAAGACTTTAAATTATATAAAGTCTCTTGGTTATCCGGTAGAAGTAGTAAATACTGATGAATTTAAAAAGATAGACGGAAGTCTGACTTGTTTATCATTACGTTTTTGATTTTAATAACTAAAATCAATATTTACATGAGAGATTTTGAATCTTTAGTTTTATAAAATTAATAGATTATATAATTTTAGAAAGAGGGGTATTTATGTTTAATAATGTTATTGTTCGAGTACCAAGTAAAAGTATCTCTGAAGGAATCACAAGTGCACATGAAGGGAAACCTATTTATGAGGTAGCATTAGTTCAACATGAAAATTATGTAAGTGCTCTTACTAAATGTGGAGTGGAAGTTACTGTATTGGAACCAAAAGAAGAGTTCCCAGACTCTTGTTTTGTTGAAGATGTGGCGTTATGTACAAGTAAATGCGCTATTATTACAAGACCAGGCGCTGAAAGCCGAAGAGAAGAGGCGCAATTAGAAGATATGCATCAAGCGTTATCAAAATTTTATGAGAATATTGAAAAGATTGAAGAACCGGGAACAATTGAAGCTGGAGACATTATGATGGTGGGAGATCACTATTATATTGGCTTATCAGAACGTACTAATCAAGAAGGAGCTAATCAAATGATTTCTATCCTTGAGAAGTACGGTCTTTCAGGAGAAACTGTAAGTTTGGATGAAATGCTCCATTTGAAAACGGGTTTAGCCTATTTAGAAAATAATAATTTATTGGTTGCCGGAGAGTTTAAAAATAAAGAAGCTTTTGATAAGTTCAATAAAGTAGAAGTTGAATTAAATGAAGCTTACGGAGCAAACTGCATTTGGGTTAATGATAAAGTTATTGTACCCGAAGGATATCCAAATGTTCAAAGTAAGATTGAAAATTTAGGCTATGAGGTATTAACTGTTGATACTTCAGAATTTAGAAAAATTGATGGAGGATTATCTTGTTTATCACTACGTTTTTAATAAATGTGATGAATTTCTCATTTTGGGTGTCGCCAATTTCGTGATAGCGTTTTCTAGGCTTGGTATAATGAAAATGTAATAAAAAACTAAGAAGTTTTAAGAAAGGTAGGAATTGTAATGTCTGAAATTACACGCCCAATTCATGTGAAATCTGAAATTGGCCCACTTAAGAAAGTATTGTTGCATAGACCTGGTAAAGAATTAGAAAACTTAGTGCCAGACTTCTTGGAACGTTTGTTGTTTGATGACATTCCATATTTGGAAGATGCGCAAGCTGAACACGATGCTTTTGCCGATGCGCTACGTGAAAATGGCATAGAAGTGCTTTATCTTGAAAAATTAGTTGCTGAAGCAATTGATGCCGCTGATGTAAAGGAAGCCTTTGTTGACGAATGGTTAGCTGAAACAGGTGTTCAATCTGAAGCAATGTTGAAAGCATTGAAAGACTACTTGCTAGCAATGGATGATACTTATGAAATGGTATTGAAAACAATGGAAGGTTTCCGTAAAACAGAAATCGAAGTAGAAGGTGGAAAATCATTATCTGATTTATATGAAACTGACTACCCATTCATCGTTGATCCAATGCCAAACCTTTACTTCACACGTGACCCATTTGCAACAATGTACAATGGCGTAACATTGAACCATATGTATTCTGACACACGTAACCGTGAAACATTATATGGTAAATACATCTTTGATCACCATCCAGAATACGGAAATGGTCAAGTAGACCGCTTTTATAACCGTGAAGAATCAACTCGTATTGAAGGTGGAGACGAATTAGTTCTTTCTAAAGATGTCTTAGCTGTTGGTATTTCTCAACGTACTGATGCCCGTTCAATTGAAAAACTAGCTGGTCGTCTATTCGAAGAAACTGAATTCAAACATGTTTTAGCCTTCTTAATTGGCGAAAACCGTAAATTCATGCACTTAGATACAGTATTTACAATGGTTGACTATGATAAATTCACAATCCACCCAGAAATCGAAGGCGGATTGAAAGTTTGGGATATTACTCCAAACGGTGATGGAACAGTTAACATTGAAGAAACTGAAGATAAACTAGAAAACATCTTAGCTGAAGCACTTGGCCAAGAAAAAGTACAATTAATCCGTTGTGGTGGCGGTGACCCAGTTGCAGCTGCTCGTGAACAATGGAACGATGGTTCAAATACTCTAACAATTGCACCAGGTGTGGTAGTTGTTTATGACCGTAACACTGTAACTAACAAGATCTTAGCTGAAGCTGGCTTGAAATTAATCAAGGTTCGCGGAAGTGAATTAGTTCGCGGTCGTGGTGGCCCACGTTGCATGAGTATGCCTTTACAACGTGAAGATATCTAATAGTAACCCAAGCAAATAAAAAATAGGAGTGAAGCATAAAATGTTCCAAGGACGTAGTTTGTTAAAAGAAGTAGACTTTACACCAGAAGAATTAGAATACCTAATCGACTTCAGTATTCATTTGAAAGACCTTAAAAAACGTAATATTCCTCACGAATACTTAAAAGGTCAAAACATCGTATTGCTTTTCGAAAAATCTTCAACTCGTACGCGTTCTGCATTCACTGTAGCATGTAACGACTTGGGAGCAAATCCTGAATTCATGGGTGCTAACGACATCCAATTAGGTAAAAAAGAATCTGTAGAAGACTCTGCTAAAGTATTTGGTTCAATGTTTGACGGTATCGAATTCCGTGGTTTCAAACAAGAAGATGTGGAAGCCTTAGCTAAATATTCAGGCGTTCCTGTTTGGAATGGTTTAACAGACGAATGGCATCCAACGCAAATGATTGCTGACTTCATGACCATTAAAGAAGAATTTGGTGAATTAAAAGGTAAAAAACTTGTTTACTGTGGTGACGGCCGTAACAACATGGCTAACAGTTTATTAGTTGCTGGTTCAATGTTAGGTGTAAGCATTACTGTTGCTTCTCCAGAAGAACTATTCCCAGAACAATCAGTAGTCGATTATGCTGAAAAATTTGCTAAAGAATCAGGATCAACTGTGACAGTTACTTCAGATATCAAGTCTGCAGTTAAAGATGCAGATGTTCTTTATACTGACGTTTGGGTATCAATGGGTGAAGAAGATAAATTTGAAGAACGTATCAATTTATTGAAACCTTACCAAATCAATAAAGAATTGACAGACTTAATTGAAGGTGACTACATCTTCATGCACTGTCTACCAGCTTTCCACGATACTGAAACTAAATATGGAGCTGAAATGAACGAACGCTTTGGTGTAAAAGAAATGGAAGTTACTGACGAAGTGTTCCGTGATGAAAAACATGCGCGTCAATTTGAAGAAGCTGAAAACCGTATGCACTCAATCAAAGCAATCATGGCAGCTACAAACGGTAACCTATTTATTCCAAAAGTATAATAATGTAAAATAGTAAAAAATTAGAGTATTTATCATTAATTGGACCGAATACTACTAACAGAAATACATAAAGACTGTTATTAGTATTCGGTTTTTATAAGGAAGTGAGAATTGTGGGAGAATTTCCAAAGTTAATAATTGATAGTAATAAACTTGAAAATAACGCACGTTGTATGAAAGATGTATTAGATAAATCTGGTATTCATTTAACAGGGGTAGTAAAGGGCGCTAATGGAAATGGTAGTGTGATCGATTCTTTTGTAAAAGGAGGCTTGATTTCCTTAGCATCCTCTAGACTACCACAATTAAAAAAAATAAAAGAAGAGTATCCTGATATATATACATTAGATTTAAGAATACCGATGTTGAGTGAATTAGAAGAACTAGTTGAATGGGCTGATTGTAGTCTCAATTCTGAAATGGCTGTTTTAGAAGAACTAGAGAAACTTTGTTCATCCAAAGGAATTAAGCATGATGTTCTACTAATGTGTGATTTGGGAGATTTACGTGAAGGCTTTTTTAATGAAGAAGATTTATTTGAAGCAGCAAAATATGTAGAAGATTGTGAACATTTATATTTAAAAGGAATAGGAACAAACTTAGGATGTTATGGTTCAATTCAACCAGATACTACGAATTTAACTAAATTAGTGACTTTATCTAAAAATATTGAAAAAATTATAAATAGATCTTTGGATTGGGTCTCTGGAGGTGCTAGCACTAGTCTTCCTTTAGTTTTAAATAATAATATGCCTGATGGAATTAATCATTTAAGAATTGGAAACAATCTTTTACTTCGAGATGTTGAAGAATATAATGATTATACATTTGATGGATTATACGGCGATGCCTTTATTGTTGAAGCTGAAATTATAGAAATTAAAGAAAAACCTAGTTATCCAATAGGAACTATTGCAGTTGATGCGTTTGGTAATAAACCTACTTATACTGATATAGGTATTAGAAAACGTGCTTTATTAGCACTTGGACGCCAAGATGTAGGAGAAATGACTAAATTAATTCCTCAACAGGAAGGTTTAAAGGTAATAGGTGGTAGTAGTGATCATACAATAGTTGATATAACTGAAAATAGGGACAATTTAAAAATCGGAGATATTCTCTCGTTTGAAATGGAATATGAGAATTTATTGTATTTAAGTTCATCAGAACATGTGGGTAAAGAAGAAAGATAAAAGGAAGTGAGAGTATGTCAAATAATTCTGGACAAAATAAAGTTGGATTGGTTGGTTTAACAGCCCTGACAGTTAGCTCAGTACTGGGCGGCGGTATTTTTAACCTTATGTCAGATATGGCTCAGATTTCAGCAGCTGGTCCTTCCACCATTGCTTTGCTAATATCTGGAATAGGGATGGCTACATTTGTTTTTTGTTTACAAAATTTAACATTTCAATATCCAGAACTAGATGCAGGTATTTATAGTTTCCCCGATAAAGCTTTTGGGAGATTTGTAGGTTTTATTAGTGCTGTAGGTTTTTGGTTTTCAATTTTTCTAGGTAATGTAGCTTTAGGAACTTTAGCAATGAGTTCGTTAGCATATTTTTTCCCGATTTTTGGTGATGGACAAAATATATATGCTGTAATTTGTGCTTCTGTTTTATTATGGTTGATGCATTACGTTATTACAAAAGGCTCAGATTTTGCATCAAAAATAAATAATTTTATAACTGTCGCAAAATTAATTCCAGTTGCTATATTCATTATTACTATTATTTTAGCTTTTGATTTTGGAGTTTTTACTACTGACTTTTGGGGAGCTGCATCACAAGGATTTAACGTTTCAGAAGTCGCACCTCAATTAAAGGGAAGTTTAATTGCAACTGTTTGGGTATTTGTTGGTGTTGATGGAGCAGTTACTTATTCTGGACGGGCAAAATCTAAATCAGTGGTAAGACAAGCTACAATTCTGAGTTTCTTAATATTGACTTCAGTTTACTTGCTAGCGACAGTATTGAGCTATGGTATTTTAACGCAACCGGAACTAGCTTCTTTAGAAAAACCAGCTATGGCGGGTGTTTTAGAAAGTGTTGTTGGTTCATGGGGCGCTATTCTAATTAATTTGGGAGTTATTATTTCTGCTATTGGTACCTGGTTTGCTTGTACAATGTTTGCTGGTGAGATTCTTTATCAAGGAACAAAAGACTCTATTTTCCCTAAGTTTCTTGCAAAAGAGAATAAATATGGAGCTCCTGTTAATGCATTATTGGTAAGTGATATACTTGTGCAAATTTTCTTCTTCTCACTCCTTATTAATGCTAGTGCCTATAATTTCACAGCAATTTTAGCTTCAAGTACAATGTTAGTTACTTACTTATTTATTTCTATGGCACAGGTTAAGTTGCCTGGAGAAGTAAGTCAAGGAAAGAATATAACTTTAGGTATAGTATCCTCATTGTATATGGTATTTGCTATTTGGGCGTCAGGAATGGATTATATATTATTAACTAGTTTATTATTTGCGCCGTTTATAGCGTTATATGTAGTAGCTCAACGTGAAGCAGGTAATAAAAAAGTATTCACTAAACCAGAGTGGATCGGTGTGATAATATTAATTTTATTAGCTTTCTTGTCAATTTTTGCAATATTTACGGGAACAATTGATATAACTCAAATGTAATGGAGGTAATAATATGGCAAATCGTAAAATTGTAGTAGCGCTCGGTGGAAATGCTATTTTATCAGATAACCCAACCGCTCAAGCACAAAAAGATGCCTTAAAACAAACGGCTGAGTTCTTAGTGAAATTGATTCAAAACGGTGATGATCTAATCATCACTCACGGGAACGGGCCACAAGTTGGTAACTTATTACTACAAAATATTGCTGCTGATTCTGAGAAAAACCCTGCTTTTGAATTAGATTCATTGGTGGCAATGACAGAAGGATCTATTGGTTATTGGTTGCAAAACGCTCTACAAAACGCTTTGCATGATTTAAACATTGATAAATCAGTTGCTTCAGTTGTTACGCAAGTGGTTGTTGATAAAAATGATCAAGCATTTACTAACTTAAGCAAACCAATCGGACCTTTCTATAGTGAAGAAGAAGCTAAAGCTGAAATGGAAAAATCTGATGCCACCTTCGTTGAAGATGCTGGTCGTGGATGGCGTAAGGTTGTGGCTTCACCAAAACCAGTCGCTATCAAAGAAATTGAAGCAATCAAGACTTTAGTTGAATCAGGTCATGTTGTTGTTGCCGGCGGTGGTGGCGGTGTGCCAGTTATCGAAGAAGACGGCAAACTAACAGGTGTAGAAGCTGTTATCGATAAAGACTTCGCTTCTCAAAAATTAGCAGCTGACTTGGATGCTGATATGTTTATCGTTCTAACTGGTGTGGACTATGTTTATGTTAACTTCAACAAAGCTGACCAAACACGTTTGGAAAAAGTGACTGTTGAAGAAATGAAAGAATACATCAGTCAAGATCAATTTGCACCAGGCTCTATGTTGCCTAAGGTTGAAGCAACCATAAAATTCGCTGAAGAAAATCCAGGTTCTGAAGCAGTCATTACTTCCCTAGAAAATCTAGAGCAATTGATTGAATCTGGTGCCGGAACAATTATTACTAAATAATTAAAGTATAGTTGTTTGGCAGGAGGCACGATGAAATTGTGCCTCCTGTTTTTTATATCGTTTTTAAGGAATTAATAAGACAATGTATTTTATATTGTATAGTTACCCAATAAAAAGATTTACAAAGTCTTATAAAAACGATAACATTTAGGGTGAAGTGTGAGAGGAGAGAACTTTACACATGGATATTGTTCATAGTGTTTACCAGGCGCTCCAATCTGATCGGTTGGATTACTTTAGTCAAGCAAGAGTTGATTGTGCTTTGACTTGGTGTGCTAATTCAGATACTGCTGATTATAAGTTAGATCTAAATCGGCTTATGGCTAATCATTCTGATCTTGATGAAACTAGCATTGTTTCCGAATTAGAGAAGAACTTATCTGACCAATTTGCAACAGTGGTATTGGTTGGTGATCAGATTTACTTGTCGCTATCACGGCAAGACGCCTTAGATCAACTTAATAAGATGGCAGAAGGATCTGACTGGCCTTACTATAATTATCAAGACCAAGAAACTTATACTATCGATATGTCTAGTCCTAACTTAGGCAAGACGATGACCTTGACTCACTTGCGGTCAACAACTATTGGCCAATCCCTTTTCTTGCTTTTAAACAAGATGGGTCAGCAGGCTTTTCGTATCAACCATTTAGGCGATTGGGGTATTCGCTTTGCCCGATTGATTCTTGCTTATGAAACTTGGGGCTTGCCTGATGATTGCGCCAACCCTAATGTTGCTTTTGTTGATTTACAGAATCGTTTTTATGAAGAGTCAGAGTTTAATCCGGATTTAGATACCAAAGCAGCTGTTGTTTTTAATCGCCTTAGTCACCATGACTCAGAAATAGAGGTTATTTGGAAGGAACTTTGCGAGCGTTCTTATCAACAATTTGCGGAACTCTATGATTTGATGGGAGTTAGTTTTGAATCAATTAAGGGTGAGTCAGCCTATAATGAGGAAACGGTGGCATTACGACAGGCTTTGGTAGATTCGGGGATTACCAAACGGGATTTGGACGCTTTAACAGTGACTTTTCCGATTGAATCAGGAATTCCTGCTGCGCTCATTCAGACCCGTGAGAATGATAGTCTGTATCTAACTAGGGACTTGGCTGCGGCTATTGAACGTCAGCGTGACTTCGCTGCTGATTATAATCTGTACATTGTTGGTAATGAACAAGCCACTCATTTTGATCAACTGAAGGGTATTTTAAGCATGCTGGGCTATGATTGGTCTGATAGCATCGATCATTTAGCCTTGGGATTTAATTCTTACAAGGGTCGTCGCTTAATTAATAGTCATGGTGAGGTCATTTCAGTGCGTCGGCTCTTCGACAAGGTCGCCTGGCGTTTAAAGAAATTAGATCCAACTTTAGGTGATGATGAAGCCGTACGTTTAGCCGTAAACCTGGTTACCTTTGAAAGTTTAAAAAATGATCGTTTAGAGCCTTTTGATCTTAATACCAATGACTTAGTTTTCAGCGAAGAAGAAAATATTTTAGATATCCTACAAAGTGTTGAACAAGTGTCATCTATGCGCACTAAGGAAAGAGAAACAGGAGCTGTCATTACTCATGAACAATGGCAGTTTGCTCACTTGGCTTTATCATATCCATATCAAATCAGGCAGGCTGTGGCTAATTTTGAGCCGAGTATTATTGCTGACTATGTGATTTCACTCTATAAGGCGTATGAAGAGCTGCTAGTAAAGCAAATGACTAGCCAGCAGATTGATAATATTTATAAGTCCTTATTGTGTGAGATGTTAACTTTACTGGGGCTACAAGTAGACCTATAGAGAAGTTACCATTAGTCTTGTAGAGAAAGGAATAAGTGTTTTGGTTAATCGTGATTTAGAATTCTACATGGAGTATATGCAAAATGAAGAATTTTTCATACACTTCAGTCCTGAAGAACTAAATGAAATTGAAAACAATGCGGTAATTCATCAATACCGTAAAGGGCAAATTTTATTTTTCCAATCCGACCCCAAAATTTTCGTCTATTATTTATTAAAGGGTTTAGTGAAACTTGAACGATCCGATAGTTCTGGTGACCTGCTCTATGTGGACTATGTTTCAAGTCATTCCTTTTTTCCTTATACGAGCTTATACAATGATGAAGGTTATATGTATAATTGTTATGCTGCCACGGATATTGATATTTTGTTGATTCCTATCAAGTTAATGGAGAAACTGATCCGCAATAATCCTGACCAAATGCTATATATGTTTAAGAAAACTGCCCAAACGGTAACTTTTTTAGAGAAACGCATCCAAGTCACCGCAATTTCTTCTGCCAAGGAAAGAGTTGAGCATATGTTGGGTCTGTGGAAATATGATATGGCTCGTCCTGTGGCTGAAGGGGAGATAATTCAGTATCCCTTAACTATTAATGAGTTGGCGATTGTGTCGGGAACTACTCGTGAAACAGCAGGTAAAGTTGTTCGTGATTTGACCCAAGAAGGGAAACTAAAATTTACGCGTAAGGCGATCTATTACTATAATCTCGACTTCTTTAATATGATGATTGAATAAGGAAAGTCCTAAATCTTTAGGGCTTTTTAAGTTTTCTAGGCTATGTTTTATGTTAGGATTAGACTAATAAGAAGAAGGAGTGGAGTGATTGTATGGCTATTTTAGTAACAGGTGGAACTGGTTTTATTGGTTCCCATACCATTGTTGAACTATTAAATGAAGGCTATGATGTCGTTGCAGTGGACGACTACTCTAACAGTAAACCCTTAGTATTAGATCGCATCAAGGAAATTACAGGTAAACGACCAACATTCTATGAGTTAAATGTTCTTGACAAGGATGATCTGCGAGAAGTCTTTCAACAAGAAACAATTGAAGCTGTTATTCACTTTGCTGCCTTTAAAGCAGTTGGGGAATCTGTAGCTAAACCTCTGGATTATTATCACAATAATTTGACAGGTTTATTGACTGTTCTACAAGTAATGAAGGAATTTGCAGTTAAAAATATTGTTTTTTCTTCTAGTGCTACAGTTTATGGTATGGATAATCAATCGCCTTTAACTGAGGACCTACCAACTTCAGCAACTAACCCCTACGGCTATACTAAAGTGATGAATGAGCAAATTTTACAAGACTTATTTGTTTCTGATAATGATTGGGCTATTATGTTATTGCGTTATTTCAATCCTATTGGAGCCCATCCCTCTGGGTTAATTGGAGAAGATCCCCAAGGAATTCCTAACAACATTATGCCTTATATTACCCAAGTTGCTATAGGTAAACGGGATCACTTGTCCATTTTTGGTGATGATTACGATACTCCAGATGGTACAGGCGTTCGTGACTATATCCATGTTGTTGACCTAGCTAAGGGACATGTGGCAGCAATTGCTTATGCAATGACTCATAAAGGGGTAGAAAAGGTTAACCTAGGAACTGGCCAAGGATATTCAGTATTAGATTTGGTTAATTATTTCCAAAAGGCTAATACTATTGAAATTCCTTATCAAATTACTGATCGACGTCCAGGAGACGTAGCTACTTGTTATGCTGATGCCTCTTATGCCAAAGAGTTATTGGGTTGGCAAGCTCAGTACAATTTAGAAGACATGTGCCGTGATGCTTGGAATTGGCAAGAAAAGAATCCCCAAGGCTATGTGGATTAAAATAAATCAATTTTGGCTAGAGCTTGTAGGCTCTAGCTTTTTTAATGGGTTTTGATATAATTAAATAAAATCAAGTCTTAGAAAAATGGGTGGAGAGACAATGAAAGAAGACTATCAAAAAATAAAAAATAAAATAAGTAAGTGGTGGCAGCCGGTTGGTGGAAAAATTCAATCAGGATGGCAACAACTTTCTACACCACTGAAGTTCTTGACCGCAGTTTTAGGAGTTATTTTGCTTTTTTTATTGACTTTGCCGTTTGGTATTAATGGAGAAGAAGGAAATCCCTTAGGTTTGTCTGCAAAAGAACAATCATCACAAGGGAAATCGTCTTATTCCGCAGTAGCCATCTCAGGAGAAGAAAAAGTTACGAGTGAAAAAGGCCCCTTTAAGGCGCAAGTGTCATCTCTGGCACCAGAACAAGTTTCTGATACTACTGATGGGATAAAATGGCCTAGTGTTGGGGATCTAGAGTCCCAATATGCTGAGCGGGAAGGAGCTAATAGTCAAAATAGAAGTTCGACAAGTTCTAGTCAAGCTTCTGAAAGCGATAGCGCGGATCAAGAAAGTCATTCAGCTAGTGAGGAGTCGAGCCAGGCCCCTGACTTAGAAAACCAAGAAGAGAGTCAAAGCCAAGGTACGGAGACTTATACCGTGCAAAGTGGCGATAATTTGTATCGGATTGCTATCAATCATGGCATGACCTTAGAAGAGATAATGGCTTTAAATGGTATGAGCGAACCTTATATTAGTCCGGGGATGACCATTCGTGTGGAGTAGAATTATAGAGGCAAAAAGGAAGCTGGACTTCAGGTCTAGCTTCCTTTGCTTTTTGTGAAAAATTTTTGATCCAAAATTTCTGTTCTTTGCGGCTCTTGTCGGGCCATTATTTTATAAGACGGCTTGGGCGAGGGCTTGTTGGACTTCATAGATAGTGTCCTTGCCTTGGAATTCTAAAGCAGCTACGGGCTCTTGAGCTGCGGAGATGTAGATATCTAGTTCACTATCTAAGTCAAAGTTTCCGGCAGTTTCTACCGTGAATCGAGAAATTGAACGATAGGGGATGGATTGATATTCTTGCTTTTTACCAACTCCTTGAATATCAATAATAATCAAACGATGGCTAGTGAAGATTACCTTGTCTCTAATTAATTTATAGGCTAATTCCACAGTTTCATTAGGAATTAAAATTTGGTTGAGTTCTTTTTTGGCATCTTCTAAATTCATTTGTGAGGCATTGCCCATTATTCCAGAAAATAGTCCCATATATACCACTCCTTTTTCCTTTAGTATAACATCATGTGGCATTATTATTAGATGAATATATCAATTTTATAAATAATATAATAATTTTTAAAGAATTTAAAAAAACCAAGTGTAAGCGCTAGCAAATTCTAAAAAAAGTGATATAATAAAATTAATAGAGAGCAGAAAAATCAATTTTAATATGCTTTTTAGGGAAGATGCCACTATAGTTGTAGCCATATTTATGGTGAAAAGGAAGGGAGTTACTTGCATGATGGAAGGATTATCGAGCAGCCAAAGAGAGATGGCTAGACAACAAGCAACTGAAAAAGCTTCAGCAATTTTATTGAAAATTCGTCAGGAAAAGAATTTGTCACAGGCACAACTCGCAGAAATATCTGGTCGCAAGCAAAGTTATATCTCACGTGTGGAATCAAAGCAACAAAACATTAGCTTAGGAACCCTCGAAGAAATCGTAGCTTCCGTAGATGGAACCCTACATATGGAAATTGAACTTTAATAACAAAAAACAGGTAGCTCTTTCTGACATGGAAGAGCTACCTGCTTATTTTTATTAATTAAGCTTATTCTGCACTATAAATAAGGTCAACTTGACGACTAACATAGCGTCCGGCTTTGGCTTTTTGATAGAGGATACGACCATCTTCATCTTTAAATGCTTGGTTATTAGCAATCATATTTAAGGTTGTTTGAGCTTGATCACTGGTGATATTAGCTTTAGGATTACGAATAGTAATCGTTTTGTTTTTGTTGTCGGCAGTTAAGAATTGTAATTCAAAAACGGTACTTTTTTCCATGGATTATCCCCCTCTAATTATAAATAATCGTAGTGTTCAATAGCAGTCACATTGCTGATAGGATCTTGGATAATACCTGCTAAGGCAGTTTGAATAGTTGCGACATCCTCATCTTTGGCATCCGCAGCAAGTTGATTGAGTGTTAAAGTGATATCTTTATCATTGTCAGTGTCATGAGATATAATTTGTAGTTTGGCAGAGTTAAATTGTTTCATTGTAGGACCTCCCTATTTTTCTGCAAGCTGACCGGTCTGCTTACACCTATACAAACGTTTGGCTAGCCTCAATGTAAAGCTCTCAAACGAAATAAATCCAAAATTATGCTATACTAACATGTCGAAGGTGGTGTCAAAATGGCAAAAGAACCCATGCGTTTATCTGAAATTGAAACGGGAAAGAATACCAAAACCAAGCAAGTACAACCGTCAGGAAATGCTAGAGAAATAAATTTTTCCAAGGGAAATAAGCCCTTACTTAAAGCAGAATCAAAAGAAGTTCACCAAGCACAAGAAACTGGGCAAGTAACGGCTATTGCGGTTCAAAAAAAGAATAAAGAACGTTTTAATCTCTTTGTAGATAATCGTTTCGCTATCGGGATATCTGAGTCCACTTTGGTTCACTTTGCCCTTACCAAGGGGCAAACAATTGACCAGAATCTTCTAGAAGCGATAAAAAATTATGAAGAAAATGACCAGGCCTACCAGTCGAGTTTACGTTATTTAAGCCAGCAACTTCGCTCCGAAAAAGAAGTCAAAGATAAGTTAATTTCATTAGATTACCCGCAAGTGGCTATTGAATTTGCTCTTGAACGCTTGAAAAAACTAGATTTACTGAATGATCTAGCTTATGGTCAGGCTTATGTACGAACAGCTATGCGAGTCAATAAAAAAGGGCCCCAAGTCATTCGTCGTGATTTAAAGCAGAAGGGGCTAAATCAAACGACTATTTATCAGGCCCTTGAAGAATATTCTGATCGAAATGAAGAAGAAAATGCTTATTCAATAGCCAAAAAATATTACTTGAAGCAACAAGGCAAGTATTCCGCTTATCATTGCCAACAAAAGCTACAAACATACTTATTGTCCAAGGGCTATTCTCATGATTTAGCGGCACAATTGAGTCGTCAAGTGAGTGAAGAACTAGCTGATTCAAGTCAAGATTACCAAGCCTTAGAAAAACAAGCCCACCGTTATTGGCGCCGTTACGCTAAATTAACCAGCAAGGAACGGCACTATAAAGTTAAGGGATTATTGCTGTCTAAAGGATTTGAGGGCGAGGCAGTGACACAAGTACTTAAACAAATAGAGGATGACAGTAATGACTAATGATTCAAGAGAAGAAGTTCAAGCGATTGTTATCGAGGATTGGTTGGGGAAATCAGCTATCCTTGACTTAGGACCCAATATACAAGGGGTTCAAGTTTGGGGCCCCCAAACCAATGCCAACTTTCAGGCGGATTTGTTGACCTGGTATGATCAGAATAAACGTCAATTACCTTGGCGGATGGACCCGACACCTTACCATGTTTGGGTATCGGAAATCATGCTCCAACAAACTCAAGTTGATACCGTAATTCCTTATTATCAACATTTTTTACAGCGTTTTCCTACTATTGAATCTTTAGCCGAAGCTCAGGAAGCCGATTTGATGAAAGCTTGGGAGGGGCTAGGTTATTATTCGCGGGTGCGTAACATGCAAACAGCTGCTCAGACCGTTGTTAAGGAATTTGCAGGCCAATTTCCCCAAACCTACGATGAAATTATCCAGTTAAAGGGCATTGGGCCTTATACGGCTGCTGCCATTGCTTCCATTGCTTTTAATGAGGCTAAAGCCGCTGTTGATGGCAATGCTATGCGGGTTTATTCTCGTCTTCTAGGGATTTCAGCTGATATAGCTAAGAGTAAACATCATAAATTATTTTTTGCTATAGGCGATTATTTAATTGCTAAAGACCGACCAGGTGATTTCAATCAGGCCATTATGGATTTGGGGTCTTCCTTTGAAACGGCTAAGGCAGCTATGCCACTATTGAGCCCAGTAGCTGACTATACTTTGGCTACTTTAACTGGACAAACAGAAGCATTTCCAGTGAAATCCAAAAAGAAAAAGCCTAAAGTCTACTATTACGATGCCTTAATTATAAAAAACCAGCAAGATCGCGTTCTCATCCAACAACGAGACCAAGACCAACTATTGGCTAAACTATGGACGGTTCCCTTGTTCTCTCACCCAGAGAAGAAGGACCAAGAAGTCTGGACTAATTTGGTGGCTGAAACCAAGGCAAAATATGATTTTTCCCCAGTTGTCGCCAAGCAAGCCATCGGACAGGTCAAACATGTCTTTAGTCATCAAGTATGGTATATCACTATTTATCTAGCTTATGTTAAGGCAGAAGACGCTAATTTCATTAGGGACTTGGATCAAAAGTCGACCAAGTCTGATTGGGTGTCCGCTTATGATTTAAGTCGTCACGCCTATCCAACAGTTCAGATGAAAATATGGCAAGCTTATCGTGACTATCTCACAGATAAGAATCAATAAAAAAGAGAATGTAACAAAAGTTTTAGTTTCAATAAAAAAGAACCCAGGAAAATTTTTCCTGGGTTCTTTTCTTTTGACACCACAGTCGAGTGAGCTAGTGTCGTTTGCGTCGATAGGTCAGTTGACAATAGCGTTCGTACCATATATTGACGTAAGCTTGTGAAAATGGGCCCTTACCCTCATTAATCCAGCGGACTAATTCTTTGACGTTTGCCTTTAAGATGGAATCAATCTCTGGGGAATAACCCATTAACGCGCGATGATCTTTATATTCGTCGACATCGAGTAGGCGTTTCTTGCCATCAGGGAATACTTTGATATCTAAATCGTAGTCTATGTATTTCAACGCCTCTTCATCTAAGACGAAGGGGGAGGCTAAATTACTATAATAGGAGATTCCCTTGGGCCGAATCATGGTGACGATGTTAAACCAGTAACGCTTGTGGAAGTATAAGAGCGCTGGTTCCCGAGTGACCCAGCGGCGACCATCAGACTCAGTTACTAGAGTATGGTCATTACAAGCAATAATACTCTCGTCACTGGTTTTGAGGACCATGCAATCACGCCATGTGCGATGTAAAGACCCATCATGTTTATAGCTTTTGACTGTGATGTATTCTCCTTCCTTGGGATTTTTCATCACATTTCCTACTTTCTAAGTCAGTTAATACTGAAACCTTAATAATTATAGCACAAGGCTAGGCAAAAAAATAGCTAACCGTGTTATAAATAGGCAGAAAAAAGCGAAGAGTGTGGTAGAATAGGGGTAAATTGTACTTGTCAAGGAGTGAAAAGATGCAAAAGAAAAAAAGACCGATTTGGCCTTTTGTAGGAATAATCTTGGCATTGATCTTAGTGATCGGTGCATATTTTTATAGTAGCGCCAAACAAAAAGATCAATTGACTAATGATGCAGATAATTTTAAGGATGTCCAGGTTGAGAAGGGGGGGCAAAAACAAGGGTCTAATACAGAACAGATTGTTGCTGATTTTCTAGAAGACCGTAGTCAGGCTAAGGCTTTAGATTATTTACTTTATGTGGCTAGTGAAGACCAAGAAGTCAATGTTGCTGCTTTAGTTGACCAGGCAGCCTTAGCGAATGGCCAAGAAGAAGCTGTTAACCAACTCACTGAGAATAATCTTGAATCAGTAAATTATCATGCCTATGATTACAGTGAGCAAACCACTAGTCAGTTAGTGGAAGCAAGTAGTGAACAAAACATTAATGAAGCTAATCCACAACTAGTTCTCTTACCCACTTTCTCCGAAAATGATTATAGTGCAGGAATCAGTAGTGAAGATCACTTAGCTAATTTAGAAACGATTTATCAAGAACAAAGAAAAGCAAATCCAACGGCCTTGATTATTTTCTTGATCCAACCGGCAGTTAATGAAGAGTATCGTAATGACGAGGATTATCAAGCTTACCTAGAAACCGTAGAAGAAAAAATGACAGAAGAGTCTTGGAATTATTATTCTCTCCAACAATCAGTGACAGATGACAGTCATTTCACTGAAGAAGGTTTGAGCGAAGATGGACAAAATGCTTACCAAAAAGCTCTTTACAAACACTTAATAGACACCGATATTGATGCTAGTGATGGTTTCAATGGTAACAATGAAGATGTATCTGCTGCTCGCGAAAGCGAAACAGCTGAAGCCGAATCTGAGGCGCAAGCTCAGGCAGAAGCAGAAGCCCAAGCGCAAGCAGAGGCGGAATCACAAGCCCAAGCCGAAGCTGATGCACAAGCTCAAGCAGAAGCAGAAGCCCAAGCTGCAGCTGAAGAAGAAGCAGCCCGTCAAGCGGAAGCAGCTCGGCAAGCTGAGGCACAAGCTCAAGCTGAAGCTCAAGCAGCTGCAGAATCTCGAGCTCAACAAGCAGCACAGCAACAGCAACAAGTACCAGCACAACCTGCACCTGATAACCAACAACCGGCTAATAATGGTCAAGCTACTAATGACCAAAACGGTGAAGGACAATAAAAATCTAGTTTTAACTAGTATTAATAAAGCAAAAAGCTGGGAAAATCCCAGCTTTTTGCTTTATTCTTATTGGTTATGACCACTTAAGCTATCTGCTTGATAATCATCGTCTTCGTGGTGGAGACGGTAGCTACGCACCAGCATATTAAGATGGATTAAGGCTTCTTCATAATTAATCATGGCCGAAGTAATCAGCATTAAGGTGTTACTCCGTTCAAAATCTTCACGACTGGCGCCTCGACCAACTTGAGATTCTAAATAAATATTATCTAACAATTTTTGCCGGTATTCCATGGTAGATTTGAAGAAGTTAACTTCTTCAGGAGAGATTCGCCCGTCAAATTTTAAAAAGATTTGTTCATGGGCAGCACATAGGGTTTCGATACGTTCTCTGATACGTAAGCGTAGGTCATATGGCAGTTGGAAAACATCATTGGTGTGGGAGTGAATAATGATTAATAGATTCAAAGCTTCCTCTAATGATGTAATAAAACTGCGGAAGACAACAATTTTACGTTTTAAACCAACACGTTTGGTTTTTACCCAAACTTGTTCATCCATAAGCAGTTGGTATTGGGATTTGACATTTTTTAAGCGATCTTCCGCCCAAGAAATATCTGAGCTTAGGGAAGAATATTCCCCATTTTTCCGTAAAATAGCGCGTAAACGAATTAGTATTTCTGTTGTAGTTGAGTTCACTTCTTCATAGAGCATGGTGTCGTATTTAGGCGGCAAGATAAAAACATTAACAATCAAGGAAACAAATACTCCTAACATGTTTTCGATGACACGGGCTACTGCGGAACGAACCATGACATCGCGGTCAGCTAGCATAATAACCACTATAGCAATACAAGCTAGAGTAATTACATTAGTCATCTTAAGGGCATTCATAATCCCAATGAAGAGGGTAATGGTAATGCCGATAATGAGTGGATTGTTTCCGAAAAAGTAATACATAAAGACGGCAAAAACGCCACCAAGAAAAGCTGCTATCATTCGATCAAAGAAAGTGTTCAACGATCGTTTTGGCGTTTGCTGTAAACCGATAACAGCAGTCAATCCGGGCATGGCAGGTTGGACAAAAGGAAGCCATTGGGCAATTGAAATTGTCAAGGCGACACCAATCCCGGTTTTTAACATACGAGCGCCTAGTTTCATATTTAATACCTCCGAAATATCTTGTCCCTATTATCATACTATGATTCGAAAAATATGACAGCCAAAATGATTAATTAAATGATAAATTGTTTTCAACTAGAAGAAGCCAAGGGAAAAGAGTATAATTAAGTTTGAATATAAACTAACATTTAAATAGAAAATACAGGATTTGGATTGCTGTAGATTGGGGGGCCTATGAAAGCAAATAATGAAAAAATTAAACAAGAGTTTGACCACAGCATTCAACTGCTGCGACAAAAGAAGATTCGTATTACTCCACAAAGGAAAGCGGTCCTCAGTTATTTGATTGCTAGTCAAGATCATCCGACTGTTGAAGAAATCTATAGGGACTTAAAACCACAAGCTGCAGATTTTTCCTTAGCCACGGTCTATAATAACGTGAATTTGTTGGTTGACCAAGGCTTGGTCCAAAAGATTGTTTCCAGTGATGGGGCAACTCATTATGACTACCCACTTGACCATCATTATCATCTACGCTGTCGAGAATGTGGTAAGCTTGTTGACCTTTTTTACCCGCCACTTACTGAAATTGAAGAATTTGCTCGGCAAGTGAGTGATTTCCAGATTGAAGGTCACCATTTGGAAGTCTATGGTCTGTGCCCAGATTGCCAAGATAAATTGACAAATGAAGCCAATTAAGACTAAAACTTCATTGAATGCTGATAATGTTTGACCCATGTGTTTTAAGAGAGGCTGGATGATTTATCAATAGCAGCAATAATTGCTTCTTGAACAGTTGAGCGGAAATTATCTTTTTCTGCTTGCCGAACAAGGTCGATAGTGGTTCCAGCTGGGGTACATACTCGATCCTTTAAAACTTCAGGATGAAGATTTTCCTGACTAATCATAGCGGCAGAACCAGCAACTGCCTGGCTAGCCAACTTCAGGGCTTGATCTCGACTTAAGCCTTTGTTAACACCGGCATCAGCCATCGCTTCAATCATCATAAAAATTAATGCGGGACTTGAACCAGAGAGACCAGTGATGGCATCAAGTTGTGTTTCAGCAATGATTTCAACTAAGCCTATGGTAGCAAATACACTTTGGATGAATTCTAAGTCGTCAGCACTGATATTATGGTTGGGTGCAAGTGCTGAAACTCCTTGGCCGATTTGAGCGGGAAGGTTAGGCATAACCCGAGCAAATTTGATTTGGGAACCCAAATCTTTTTCCGCTTGCTGCAAAGAGTAGCCAGTTGCAATTGAAACAAGAAGACAATTTGCTTTTAAATGTGGTTTAATTTCAGTAATCACTTCATCTAATTGATAAGGTTTGACAGCTAAGATAACTAAGTCAGCTTCTGTGACTGCTTGGCAATTATCGGTATATGTCGTGACGCCTAAGTTTTCTTCCAAGTTTTTGGCATGACTTTCAGTATGTACAGAAATAGTAATTGATTGGGATGAAAAGTTTTGACTATTAAGGAGACCAGTAAGGATGGCGCCTCCCATATTCCCAGCACCAATTAAGGTAATTTTTCTTGGCAATGTCATCAGCTCCTTTTATAATGTAGTATAGCATAAGCCAAGGCATTTCTGATGATTAGCAAGGAAAGTAGGTAAAAATGTTTCTTATCAATTATATTCGCGCTATCTTTAGTCGCCAAGCCATCTTCCACTATCATTTTCATATGACTTGGCTACGTTCAAGTCTTGTTTTTACTTTGTGGACATTGTTGGGTGTTTTAGTAATGGCAATTCATTTTCAACCCATTAACAATTCTGACGCTCAAGAAGCTATCTTAACCATTGAAGACGAGATTGATGCTTCAATGCTCAACTTTTTGAGTCAACAAGAAATTAGTAATGGACAATTTAGTGAAAATAATCCCAGCAAGAGCTTGAGTAATAATCAAATTACCCTAGCATTCCTACCTTCAGCAGATGTGCTTGATCCCTTATTGAGTGATTCGAAAAATGTGTTATTGATTATGCCAGAAGGGTATACCTACAAAAACTCAAAAGGACAGTATACAGCTAATTTTTCCGATAATTTAGTCGATAGTTTAGAAAATCCTCAGACTTTTGCTACTATGTTAAATCAAACTTATCAAGACGAGTTTCGGAAAAATCAACAGTTAATCTATCTATTAGGTCGACACGCTGTCTTCTTAATCTTTGGCATTGGGGGATTGTTTGTTATGGCCTCTTTCTTTAAACGGATGCAAGACTATTATCATTTTGATATCTATAACTTTGAAGCGACAGTCGGACTTTTTGCCTTAGCAATGGGCTTCCCCAGTTTATTAGCAACAGTCGCTGGTCTCTACTGGCCTAATATCCTAATGATGTTGGCTATTATGCATATAGGAACTATATTGACCTTAATTGCTGTGTACTTTGAAACAAACTTTAAAGAAGAACGAAATTAGCTTGACAAAAAGTATAGTCCTTGCTATGATTTTATCTATCGACAAAACAAGAAAAGTGAAAAATGTATTGACAAAAATATTGTTTTGCTGATATACTAATTGAGTTGCTTCAAGAGAGCAACGGAGGGCAAAAAGCTCTAAAAATATTTTTTAAAAATCTATTGACAAGTATTTATCGCTTGTGATATGATGTAAAAGTTGCAGCAAACGCAACGACATAGACCTTTGAAAACTGAACAAAGAAGACGAACCAATTTGTGTAGGGAGTTAACAGAAGTTAACAACCCAAACAATTCAAAGTAGTGCGAACTACTATAAATAAGTCAGCAATAAAATGAGCTAGAAGCTCATGAAACAATCTTTCATGAGAGTTTGATCCTGGCTCAGGACGAACGCTGGCGGCGTGCCTAATACAT
>NZ_JAPRFR010000003.1 GCF_026805545.1 Aerococcus kribbianus | reverse complement strand
TGGAAGTGCAGTAATGTATGGAGCGGACCAGTACTAATGAGTCGAGGACTTATCCAAATGGATAGTTGTATGATGGTTGGTTTATGAAAACAGTATTCAGTTTTGAGCGAATAATGCTCAATATTAATATGAATTGTGCGGTGACGATGGCAAGAAGGTCACACCTGTTCCCATCCCGAACACAGTAGTTAAGCTTCTTAGCGCCGAATGTAGTTGGGGGTTTCCCCCTGTGAGACTAGGACGTTGCCGTGCAATTCTTTTTTATTCCGCAATAGCTCAGTTGGTAGTAGCGCTTGACTGTTAATCAAGATGTCGTAGGTTCGAGTCCTACTTGCGGAGTTTTTTCATGTAAACTTTCACCTTGCTGCTATAGCTCAGTAGGTAGAGCGTCGCCTTGGTAAGGCGGAGGTCACGGGTTCGAATCCCGTTAGTAGCTTATCTGAATTGTCGTAAGATATCTCAGTTTATAATTATTTCAGCTCAAAATGTTATAATATAGCATTTTGAGCTATTTTTTTATTTTAAGAACTATTGAAAAGGAATAAATAGTATTTTTTTTATGAACTGTTATTTTGTACCATGATATTTGTAAATTTTATATTGAAGAAGAAGTCTAAATCTTCCGATTGATAGTGGCTGAGCTGCGTGCTCAGCTTTTTTATTTTTACTTTTTAAGGAAAACGGTAAGATTTTTTATAGAAGCGAATATAAATGTTTACTTAATAATGTCTAACCTTTCATTATATCGTCAATTTAGCGATAAGGGTTATTAATATCCATCGTCTTTTCTATTAATTTTTTTAATGGACTAATAAAATGATTGAATTTGTCAATGGTAATAATATAGCTTATCATTAACTTGTAAGCGGTTACAGGTTATGCATTCAGTTTCATTTTAGCAAGTAAATATGGAAGAGAGGATGGATAAAGGTATGGCTACGTCACAAACAGATCTGTTGATTTTGGGAGGTGGCAGTGGTGGCTATGTTGCAGCCATTAAGGCAGCCCAAAGTGGTTTAGATGTTGTTTTAGTGGAAGAAGATAAGCTGGGAGGCACTTGTCTCCACCGGGGATGTATTCCGACTAAGGCTTTGTTGCGGTCAGCAGAGGTATTTAGCCAAAGTAAGGCGGCTAGTGATTTTGGTATCGACTTGCAAGGAGAGCTCTCTGTTGATTTCAGCAAGGTACAAGACCGCAAGCAGTCGGTGATTGACCAATTGCATGCTGGTGTCCAAGCTTTAATGAAGAAAAATAAGATTCGTGTAATCAATGCACGTGGGGTGATTATGGGGCCTTCAATCTTTTCACCGGTTTCTGGTGCGGTTATTGTGACGCCAGAAGGAGAAGATGAAGAAATCATTGTCCCTAAAAAATTGCTTATTGCGACGGGTTCTCGTCCGCGAGCACTTAAGACTATCGATTTTGATCATGAGTATATTTTATCTTCCGATGATATTTTGCAACTTGAAACATTACCCAATAAATTAGCTATCATCGGTGGTGGCGTTGTGGGCGTTGAATTTGCTTCCTTGATGAATAGTTTTGGTGTCGAAGTGACCCTATTCGAATATGCCGAACGCTTATTACTGACGGAAAGTAAGGAAGTAGCTAAGGCCTTTACCAAGGAGATCAGCCAACGTGGCATCAAAGTACAAACCAGTGCTGAAGTTCAAGACGCACAAGTGGTTGATGGTGAGGTAGAAATTTCGGTTAAAGGGGAAGACCAAGCCCAGGTCTTTGACAAGGTTTTAGTTGCTGTTGGTCGTCAAGCCAATGTGGATAATATTGGCTTAAATAATACGTCAATTAAGTTTGATGAAAAAGGAATCCAAGTCAACCAATTTTTCCAAACAGCTGAATCGCATATTTATGCTATTGGGGATTGTATCCCTAGTCCGCAGTTGGCCCATGTGGCGATGAAGGAAGGCGAAATTGCTGTGGGTCATCTTCTCGAAGAAGAAGTTTGGCCACTCAATTATCAAGAAGTGCCGCGTTGTGTTTACGCCCAGCCTGAAATTGCTAGTGTTGGTTACCACGAAGATAATGTACCAGAAGATATTAAGGCCAAGAAAAGTCAATTTTCATTTGTAGGTAATGGGAAAGCAATCATTCATGATGGGGGGAAAGGATTTGTTAATGTTTTAAGAGATGAGGACACTGATGATTTGATTGGGGTTTCTATGATTGGTGGCGATGTGACGCAAATGATTTCGGAAGCAAGTACAGCTATGTACCTTAATGCAACACCATTAGAAATTGGTGAAGCGATCCATGCTCACCCAACCATGTCAGAAGCCTTACAAGAAGCTAGCCTAGATTCGTATCACTTAGCCATTCATAAATAGGAGGATGTCTTATGGAAAAGCTAGAACAAAGTGGTTTAAGTAAAGAAGAACTCATCACTGTTTTTAAACAAGTATTGATGGGACGGCGTTTAGACGAACGTTTGTGGCAATTAACTCGGATTGGGAAATCATCTTTTAACATTTCTGGCCAAGGAGCTGAGCTCGCTCAAGTGGCCATGGCTATGGCTTTTGAAACAGATAAAGACTATTTCCTTCCTTATTACCGTGATATGACCGCCTGCTTGGTTTGGGGAATGACACCTAAAGATATCATTATGGCATCTTTTGGTAAGGATGCTGATCCCAACTCTCATGGACGGCAAATGCCTAACCACTATGGCTCTAAGGAACATCGGATTGTGTCTCACTCTTCTACTGTTTCTACCCAAATGCCATTAGCCACTGGGGTTGCTTATGCGGCTCAATTAGAAAATGCTGATTATATTGCCTTGACGACGACTGGTGAAGGCTCTGCCAACCAAGGTGAAGTGCAAGAAGCCATGAACTTTGCGGGGGTTAAGAAATTACCAGTAGTATTTGTTATTGAAAATAATGGCTATGCGATTTCAGTGGGAACTAGAGAACAATATGCCAACGAAGACTTCTCACATCGTGGGCCAGCTTATGGCTTTCCAGGTTACACGGTAGACGGAAATGACTTTGTTGCTGCCTATAAAGCCTGTAAAGAAGCTGCTGACCGGGCACGTTCTGGTGAAGGTCCTACTCTGATTGAGTTAGTTGTGGCGCGTTTAACCTCCCACTCAGCGGATGATGATCAATCAATCTACCGGTCAGAAGAAGAATTAACTGAATTAAAAGAAAAAGACCCACTAGCAGCCTTTACCAAACAAATGATTGACCAAGGCTATTTGACTGAAGAAGAAATTGAAGAAATTGAAGAAAAAATTAAACAAGAAATTAATGAAGCAACCGACGCTGCTGAAGCCGAAGCAGACCCTAGTGCAGATTCCTTATACGACCAAGTATGGGCATAGGACCAATTAGAGAAAGGAAGATATAAGATGGCGGTACTGACTTATTTAGAAGCTCTTAATCAAGGGATTTCCGAAGAAATGGCTCGTGATGACAAGGTCCTTATCTTTGGTGAAGACGTTGGGGGTGTAAAAGGTGGGGTATTTGGCGTAACCCAAGGACTCGCTGAAAAATTCGGTGACGATCGTTGTTTTAATACCCCATTAACTGAAGGACAGATCGGTGGTTTAGCGGTTGGTCTAGGTGTGATGGGCTACCGGGCTATTGGAGAATTCCAATTTGCCGATTATATTCTACCTGCAACTAACCAAATTATTTCAGAAGCCTCACGAATGCGTTACCGGACCAAGGGCGATTGGACAGCCCCAATCGTTTACTGTACGCCATATGGTGGTGGAGTGCGTGGGGGACTTTACCACTCCCAATCCACTGAAAAAGTTTATTTTGGTCAGCCGGGTTTGCGGATTGTGACTCCTTCTAATCCTTATGATGCTAAAGGTTTAATCAAAGCAGCCATTCGTTGTGATGATCCAGTATTATTCTATGAACACAAACGCTTATATCGCTTATTAAAAGACGAAGTGCCAGAAGAAGATTACACTGTGCCAATTGACAAGGCCAATGTCGTCCGTGAAGGAGAAGACATTACCGTGATTGCTTATGGGATGGCTTTATATCATGCCTTAAATGCGGCTGAAAAATTAAGTGAAGAAGGTATCGACGCCCATGTGGTCGATGTACGTTCCCTATATCCATTAGACAAAGAAACTTTAGTGGAAGCCGCTAAGAAAACTGGCAAAGTGTTACTCGTTTCCGAAGACAATAAAGAGGGTGCTATTATTGGTGAAATTGCAGCTATAATAGCCGAAGAAGCCCTGTTCCATTTGGATGCGCCAATTCAACGCTTAGCTGGACCAGATGTACCAAGCATGGGTTACGCGTTGAACTTAGAACGAGAATTCTTGATTGATGAAGACAGTGTCCTTGAAGCAATGCGTGATCTGGCAGAATTTTAAAAAAGGAGGATAAGAGCTTATGACTCAGGTACATGTTAAGATGCCTAATTTGGGTGAATCAGTGACTGAAGCAAGTATTGTCACTTGGCAAGTAGGGCCGGGAGACCAAGTAGCTAAGTATGACACCTTACTTGAAGCCCAATCAGATAAAGTCACCACTGAGATTCCCTCTGATTATGAGGGCACCATCAAAGAAATTTTAGTTGAAGAAGGAGAAACTGTTGCGATTGGTACTGAGATTTTGGTGATTGAGACCGATGCAGAAGGTGAAGATGTGGCAGCAGCTGAAGAAGAACAAAGCGATGAAAAAGATAGCCAAGAAGAAACGACTAAGACTAATCAAAGTAGCCCTGATAAAGCAGCCACTAAGCCACAAGAATCAGTAAATAGCGACGTGCCGCGTTATTCTCCTGCGGTGATACGAATTGCGCAAGAAAAGGGCATCGACCTAGATCAAGTCACTGGGACAGGACGTAATGGCCGAATTACACGTAAGGATGTCTTGAACTATGATGGGCAAGCCAGCACTAGTGCAGAGACTCAAGCTACTAGTGCTGACCAAGAGGAAACAGCAACGGTGGCCCAAGCTGAACAAACGGGACATGCAGAAATGCCAACCCCAGCGGCTATGGAAGAAAAACCACAAATGGATCTTAGTCAAGATGTCGCTAAAAGTAAAACTGGCGCTAGTACAAGCTCAACTAGCCTTAGTCAAAAATCAAGTGAGGGCAAATCTCATAGTGCTAAGGCAGACGGCGTTCGTCAAGCTATTGCCAAAAAAATGGTACAGTCTAGTACAGAGATTCCTCATGCTTGGTTACAAGTAGAAGCTGATGTTTCTAACTTAGTGACATTACGCGACCAAGAAAAAGACAAATTCTATCAACGCGAAGAAGTGAAACTGTCCTACTTCCCATTCTTTGTTAAGGCAGTAGCTCAAGCCTTGAAGAAGAACCCTAGTCTGAATAGCTCTTGGCAAGATGGTAATATCGTAACTTACGATGATATTAACCTATCCATTGCTGTGGCAGCAGAAGATAAACTCTATGTGCCGGTAATTAAACATGTTGACAATTTATCGATTACTGGTATCGCTAAAGAAGTTGATCGTTTAGCTCGTAGTGCTCGTCAAGGGAAACTAAGTAGCGAAGACATGACTGGTGGCACCATGACCGTTAATAATACCGGTGTCTTTGGCTCCGTGTCTTCAATGGGAATTATTAATTACCCTCAAGCTGCTATTCTACAAGTGGAATCAATCAATAAACGGATTGTTCCAACTGAAGATAATGGCTTTAAATTTGCCCATATGGTAAATCTTTGCTTATCTATTGACCACCGTATTCTGGATGGTTTAGCGGCTGGTCGTTTCTTAGCGGATGTTAAGACAAATTTAACAGCATTTACTAAAGAATCAGATATTTATTAGTGAAAATGCCAAGAAGTATTGTAAAATATAAATTGAGGCCCGCTCATATTGGTGTTGGGCAGGCCTTAATTTAAATTAAGGGGTGCTTATTATGAATGAGCAAGAACAATCATTATCCGTAAAAACTTTTTTGAATAAGGTGCTGACAGGGACAGCCCAAGGGACTATTATCGCCTTGATTCCTAATGCCGTTTTATCAGCTATCTTGACGTATTTTACGGGAAATCCATATATTGTAATGATTATTCAAGCGGCGGTTATTTTCCAATTAGCCACACCGCTGATTATTGGGGGGTTGATTGCCAAACAATTTAACTTTGATCCTATGCGTATTATGGTAGTCGCGGGAGCAACATTTGTTGGATCTGGTGTGATTAAATTTAATCCTGATGCCGAAGCCTATATCGGGGCAGGAACGGGGGATGTCATCAATATTATGATTACCGCTTCCGTGGCTGTGTTATTGGCCTTGTGGATTAAGGATAAATTTGGCTCTAGTTCCATTATTTTCTTACCGATTGTTGTCGGTGTCGGGGCTGGATTTGTTGGGATGCTCTTATATCCTTACGTTACTCTTATCACAACGGCAATTGGTGGTATGATTAATAATTTCACCAACTTACAACCAATTATAATGTCTATTTTAATTTCAATGTCATTTGCAGCTTTGATTATTTCTCCAATTACTACTGTAGGAATTGGTTTGGCCATTGGTTTGAGTGGTATCTCAGCTGGTGCTGCAGCTATGGGGGTAGCAGCGACCACCGTTTGCCTAGTGGTTAATTCTTGGAAGGTTAATGAATCAGGAATCACCTTAGCTATAGCCCTTGGTGGGATGAAAATGATGATGCCTAATCTCTTTAGAAAACCAATTATTCTCCTCCCATGTTTATTTACAGCTATCATATCAGCTATTCCGGTTGCCTTATTTAATATTTCTGGAACACCGCAATCAGCTGGATTTGGATTAGTTGGTTTGGTCGGACCATTAGCTTCTTTAGATGCTGGCTTGAATATTCTGCTCCTACTAGTATCTTGGTTCTTAGTGCCAATTGCAGCTAGTTTTGTCGGACAAATTTTATTTGAAAAGGTACTTAAGCTCTATGACCGTCAAGAAGTTTTCCAATACTTTGGTTAGTGATTTTGGATAATAGCAATAAAATCATGAACTTCAGGCAAGTTTTGTCCTTCTTTATTCAAGGCTAAACCAATTGGAAAGTAATTTTGATCATCATCTAGAGGAATCCAAGCTAAGCCTTCTTGGGGCCCTAAGATTTGATATTCAATGGCCATCAAACAGATAGTTTGTGAACTCTTTAGGCTATGCAAGAGGACTTGTAAGCTGGAATGATAGGCAATCACATTCGGTGTGAAGCCTAAGTCTTGCGCTTTTTCCTTGAGAAGTAGACCCAAGACATAATTATTTGTGAGTGATGAAAAACGTTGGTCTTTTAACTCTGCGAATGTCAATGTTGTTTTATCGGCTAGGGGATTTTCAGTGGGAACCACGACATATACATGGTAGCCCTTGCGACTATTGTGAATGGAATCGATAGTGATTTTATCCGGTAAGTAATTAGGATAGGAAACCAGAGCTAGGTCTAACTGTCCCTTAGCCAATAATTGTTGTAACATATGTGACCCATCTTGTTTGGTGATGAGGTTGACATGGGGGTAAGCCTGCTGGAAACGAGCAATTTCATCCACAAATTGTATGGCGAAAAGTGACGTAATCCCTAAGCGGATATCGATTTTTTCTTCTGTATTGCTGAGTGATTGGATGCGGTGGGTGAGTTCGTCCCACTGGTCGAGTAATTGTTGGCCTTCATTGTAGAGAAGTTTGCCAGCTTGAGTGGCTTGTAGGCCATGTTCCGTTCGGAAAAATAATTGCTGGTCCAGTTCTTGTTCTAATTTTTTTAGCGCCAAGGATAAGGTAGGTTGAGTGACGAAGAGGTGACGTGATGCTTGCGAAATACTATGACATTTGGCAATTTCAATGAAATAACGTAAGTGGGTGATATTCATTTAAAAGACCTCCATCAGCTGATGAAAACGCATAAATTGTCTATATCTATTATAACAAAATCGAAAGGAAGTATTAACATGTTAATTTATATCGCTGGTTCTGGTGCCATGGGTTGTCGTTTTGGAAAACAATTACACGAGGCCGGGAATGATGTCATTCTATTGGATAAATGGGAAGACCATATACAAGCCATCAGAGAAAATGGCTTAAAAGTTTCTGGGGATGAGGAAAAGGTTGTTAACATTCCGATTATGCGTCCTGAAGAAGCTAAGGAGCAAGCCGACTTAGTCATCTTATTTACTAAGGCTATGCAATTACCCGATATGCTAGAAGCTATTCAAGATGTTATCGGTCCAGACACCCAAGTGCTCTGTCTCTTAAATGGTTTGGGTCACCAAGAAGTCATCAGCAAATATGTTCCAGAAAAGAACATTATCATGGGGGTTACTGTTTGGACAGCCCAATTGCAAGGACCCGGCCATGTTTACCTTGCCTCAACAGGATCCATTAATATTCAAAGCTTGAATCCAGATGGTCAAGACAAGGGCAAGGAAATTGCTGATGTCTTAAGTAAGGCCAATCTAAATGCCATTTATGATGAAGATGTGATTCCATCAATCTGGCGGAAAGCCTGCGTCAACGGCACTATGAACTCTAACTGCGCCTTACTTGATTGTAAGATTGGGGAACTATTTGCTTCAGAAGATGGCTTAACTATTGTTCATGAAATTATCCATGAATTTGTGGTAGTTGGCCAAGCAGAAGGAGTTGCACTAAATGAAGAAGAAATCACAGATTATGTGATGCAAACTTCTAAGTCTGCTGCCCATCATTACCCATCTATGCACCAAGACTTAGTGCAAAACAACCGTTACACAGAAATTGATTTCATCAATGGTGCAGTTAGCCGTTTAGGTCGTAACCATGACATTGCCACACCTTATTGTGATTTAATTACGCAATTGATTCATGCCAAAGAAGATGTATTAATCGGTAAAAAATAAGCAAGGGAGTACTAAGGAGTGAAACTATGTATCGAATTGCTGTTGTGGGAGGAGCAGATGCCAGTGTCTTGGACTTGGTCCGCTTAGCCCACCAAGAACATCCAGGTCGCTTGCATTTTGATCTCTTTGATTGTCGAACAGATATTGCTGAAGGTGAATGGACCTATCACTTGGCTCCTGATATCCAGACGGCAGCTCAAGAAGCTGCCCAGTTTGTGGATCAAGGCCATGCAGACATTCTATTGAAGGGGATTGTGACTACCCATGATCTTCTCCATGCTGTTTTAAATAAAGATTATCAATTAAAAGAACAGGACCTCCTCTCGCATGTGGCAATGATACATTTGCCGCAATTAGGACGGCCACTTCTGCTGACTGATGCCGGCATGAATATTGCTCCCAATGCTAAGCAATTAAGTCAAATCATTGACAACGCTCGTTTGATTGCTAAAAAGGTGGGTATCAACCAACCAAAGATTGCTATTATTAGCGCAGCCGAAAATTACAATCCCAAGATGCCATCTTCAGTTTTAGCCAAGGAAGTCGCTGACCACTATAATGGTGAAGCGGCGACTGTCTATGGACCCATTTCCTTGGACTTGGCCTTATCAAAACACGCTGTAGCCAAAAAGCATTTCCAAGCGCCTATTCAAGGTGATGCGGATATTCTAGCTGTGACAGGCATTGATGTTGGCAATGTGATTTACAAGGCCTTAGTCCTCTTCACTGATGTTAAAGTGGGCGGTTGCTTGGTGGGAACTAAGGTGCCAATTGTCTTAAACTCACGAACGGATTCGATTGAAAATAAGCTCTTTGCCTTGGAATTTGCCATGCAACAAGTTGACGGGGAGGAGAATAAGTAATGACTGCAGTAACTTTAGTGATTAATCCTGGCTCAACATCAACCAAGCTAGCCTTATTTGCTTCAGAAGATGTTAGGCAAGAAGAAACTATTCGCCATCCCCAATCGGAATTAGCGGCCTATGAAAACTTATTAGATCAAATAGACTATCGTTTGTCTCTAGTTGAAAGTTTTTTGACCAGATGTCTGTCGGAAGACGACCAATTAAACGGTATTGTGGCTCGGGGTGGTTTACTCCAAGCCATACCTGGGGGAACTTATGCGGTCAATGAGACCATGTTAGCTGATTTAATGGCTAGTCGCTATGGGCTTCATGCGTGTAATTTAGGTGCTATTTTAGCTGACAAGTTGGCAAGAAAATTCGATGTTCCTGCCTATATTGTGGACCCTGTAGTAGTCGATGAACTTAACCCCTTGGCACGATATTCTGGAGTCAAGGAATTTGACCGGCGAAGTGTGGGACATGCTCTTAACCAAAAAGCCATGGCACGACAAGCGTGCTTGGATTTGGACAAAAAATATGAAGACAGTCAAGTGATTGTCGCACATATGGGTGGTGGTATTTCCATCGGCGCCCATTCTCATGGCCAAATGATTGATATGGTCAATGGTTTAGACGGCGAAGGACCTTTTACGCCAGAACGTTCAGGTGCTTTACCTCTCTTTGAATTAGCAGATTATATTTTGACGAATGATATGTCTATGGACCAAATCAAATCGTGGTTGGTAGGCAATAGTGGCTTGATGTCTTACCTTGGTGAAACTGACTTACGAATTGTGGAAGAAAACATTCAAGCAGGGGACCAAAATGCTGCTCAAGTAGTGGAAGCGATGTCCTACCAAGTCGCCAAGAGCATGGTATCCTTAGCGGCTGTGGTCAAAGGTCAAGTGGATGGTCTGGTACTAACAGGAGGTTTGGCATATTCGCAAGCTTTTACAGAGGCCATCAAAGAGCGAATTGACTGGTTAGCACCAGTTTGCATTTATCCTGGTGAACAAGAAATGGAAGCTTTGTATCAAGGATTTATGCGTGTGGTTAATGGCCAAGAAAAGGCAAAAACTTATCTTCATAACTAATAGTTGAAGAAAGGTATAAAAAAGAAAAAGGCCAGCGATGACTGATTGAATCATCGCTGGCCTTTGCTTATAAGGACCCCCGCAATGTCAATTGCTTTTAGGGGGTCTATATTGCTTAGCTTTTTAAATTTTTATTTTTTGCTATAAGCAGTGTGTTTGATAACTTCTTGACCGTTCTTGTAGACAGAAGAAATAAGGTTGGTTGCAAAGAAGTAGATAGCATAGTCAATGTTAGGAGTGTCGAAGATAGCAATGTCGGCTTGTTTACCTTGATCAAGGCTACCTACTGTATCCGCACGGTCAATGGAATAAGCAGCATTGATGGTGACGGCATTGAAAACTTCAACTGGAGTTAATTGCATCATGAAGCTCCCTAGTTGCATGATAAACTGAATATTAATGGTAGGACAGCTTCCTGGGTTACAGTCAGTGGATAAGGTGAGACCTACACCAGCATCAATCATTTTACGTGCAGGAGCATAAGTATCTTCCATTAAACTAAAAGTGGTACCAGGAAGAACGTTGGCAATAACATCAGCTTCGGCTAGTTTATCGATACCGTCATCGGTAATTTTCATTAGATGTTCTGCAGAAGTAGCTCCTAATTCAGCGGCCACATCTACCCCACCGATGGAATCAATTTCATCAGCGTGAATCCGTAATTTAAACCCTAAATCTTTAGCCGCTTGGAGTAAACGATGTGATTGGTCAGCAGTAAAGTTACCAGTTTCACAGAAAATGTCACAGAATTCGGCTAGGTTTTCTTCTTTTACTTTAGGTAACATGTCGATGACTTGGTCGATAAAGACATCCGAATTGTCACGTAAGTCTTTTGGAATGGCATGAGCGCCCATGAAGGTAGAGACTAGGTCAATAGGATGGTCTTCATTTAATTTTTTAGCGACTTCTAATTGACGTTTTTCTGTTTCCCAGTTTAAACCGTAACCAGATTTAGCCTCTGCTGAAGTGACACCATAATCTAACATATAGTCTAATAGACGATTTGTTTTGTCATATAGTTCTTCAAATGAGGCAGCCTGAGTAGATTCAACAGTGCTAAGAATACCGCCACCTTGTTCAAGAATTTCTAGGTAAGAGGCACCATTAAGTTTTTGGGCAAATTCATGTTCCCGGCTACCGCCATAAACGAGATGGGTATGGCAATCGATCAAACCAGGGGTAGCAGTTTTTCCTGAATAATCTATAATTTCAGTATTTTCACCTTGCAATTCGGCATCTGGTTCTCCTGAACCAATAGCCAAAATTTTATCATCCTTGATAGCAATAAAACCATCTTCAATGATTTGAGCTTCATTCATGGCTTCTTTAGTTAAGGGTTTTCCTTGGTCGTTAGGGTTAAAAATTTGACTGAAGTGAACCAAAATTTTATCCGCTTGCATTTAATCACACTCTTTCTTCATATTATTTTTATCTTCTGCTATAATATCTACAAAACGTCAAAATAATGTCTAAATCTAAAGAAAGCGGTTTTTTGTCGCTTTTTTTATTAAAAGGGTAGCTTATAGACATTTTCTAGACTGCCTACGCCTATACTATACTTAAAATTAAGTAAAAAAGAAAATATTTAGGAGGATTACTATGGTGAAATTTACAGATATTGATGTTTCGGAAGCAATGACAATTAAATTGGATGATGAACTTCCTGAAATGCCTAAATTCCAAGAAGGGATTCGTCGGGCTCCTAACCGTGGTTTCCGTTTATCCAAAGAACAAACGGAATTAGCTTTAAAAAATGCTTTACGTTACATTCCTAATAAATATCATGAACAATTAATCCCTGAATTTTTAGAAGAATTGCGTACACGTGGTCGAATCTATGGTTACCGTTTCCGTCCAGAAGGTCGCCTATACGGTAAACCAATTGATGAATATAAAGGTAACTGTGTCCAAGGGAAAGCGATGCAAGTACAAATTGATAATAACTTGGACTTCGACGTTGCCCTTTACCCCTACGAGTTAGTTACTTATGGTGAAACAGGTCAAGTATGTGCCAACTGGATGCAGTATCGCTTGATTATGAAATACTTGGAACAAATTACTGATGAGCAAACATTGGTTGTTGAGTCTGGTCATCCATTAGGTTTATTTAAATCTAAAAAAGATGCGCCTCGTGTTATCGTAACAAACGGTCTACTAGTTGGTGAATATGACAACTTAGAGGACTGGGAAATCGCCGCTGAGATGGGTGTTTCCAACTATGGTCAAATGACTGCGGGTGGTTGGATGTACATCGGACCACAAGGGATTGTTCACGGTACCTTCAATACCTTATTAAATGCTGGACGTTTGAAATTGGGTATTCCTGAAGAAGGTAACCTAGCTGGTAAACTTTTCATTTCGTCTGGTCTAGGTGGTATGTCAGGTGCTCAAGGTAAGGCAGCTGATATTGCCGGTGCAGTTTCCATTATTGCTGAAGTAGATATTTCTCGTATCAACACACGGCTAGAACAAGGCTGGATCCAAAAATTAGCTGAAACACCAGAAGAAGCCTTTGAATTAGCTGCTGCTAGCAAAGAAAAAGAAGAAGCCATGTCTATTGCCTTCCACGGAAATATTGTTGATTTATTAGAATACGCCGTTGAAAAGGATATCCATATTGACCTCTTATCTGACCAAACTTCTTGTCATAATGTTTATAACGGGGGTTACTGTCCAGTGACATTGACCTTTGATGAACGGACAGATATGTTGGACAAAGATCCAAACCAATTTAAAGAATTAGTTGACGAAACATTAGGTCGTCACTATGCTGCTATCAAAGAATTAACTAGTCGTGGCACTTATTTCTTCGACTATGGTAACTCATTCATGAAAGCTATCTATGACTCTGGTGTCAAAGAAATTTCTAAGAATGGTAAAGACGATAAAGACGGCTTCATTTGGCCATCCTATGTTGAAGATATCATGGGACCTATGTTGTTTGACTATGGTTACGGTCCATTCCGTTGGGTATGCTTGAGTGGTGATCACGAAGACCTTATTGCCACTGACCATGCGGCTATGGAAGTGATTAATCCAGACCGCCGTTACCAAGACCGTGACAATTACATCTGGATTCGTGACGCTGAAAAGAACCAATTAGTTGTTGGTACTGAAGCGCGTATCTTATATCAAGATGCTAAAGGCCGGGTAGATATTGCCTTGAAATTCAACGAATTGGTTCGTGAAGGAAAAATTGGTCCAGTCATGTTAGGTCGTGACCACCATGACGTTTCTGGTACTGACTCTCCATTCCGTGAAACATCAAATATCAAAGATGGCTCCAATGTTACTGCTGACATGGCTGTACAATGTTATGCAGGTAATGCCGCTCGTGGTATGAGTTTGATTGCTCTACATAATGGTGGTGGTGTTGGTATTGGTAAATCAATCAACGGTGGATTTGGTTTAGTTCTTGACGGTAGTGAGCTCACTGATGAGATTATCAAATCAGCCATTGCTTGGGATACAATGGGAGGGGTAGCTCGTCGTAACTGGGCACGTAATGACCATGCGATTGAAACTTCTATTGAATACAATAAGAACCGGGCTGGCAGTGACCATATCACGATCCCATACATTCCAGAAGAAGACTTAGTAACAGAAGCCGTTGCCAAATTATTTGATTAATTGTAACGACAACATATATTTGACCTTCAAAATGCTTACCCCCATAGCTTGGTGATCAGACTGAGTTATGGGGGCTTTCTTATGATTTATCTCGTCAAGCAATCATTAAGCGGTTTCAAAACATAGAAAAAAAGTTTATAATAAAATTAATACTGGCTATGGTGAAGGGCAGGGACTATTATGTGTGACTATATTTTGGTGGTTGACTTTGGGTCAACTTTTTCTAAATTTACCTTGATCAATAAAACACAAGCGAAATTAAGTGCAGTTTATAGTTATCCCACCACCCAATCGTCTACGATTATGGATGGTTATCAAATTGGTAGAGACCATATTTTGGCTCAAGTAGGTTTTGATGAACAAAGAGACCGTTTAGAAAACTACTTTTGTTCATCTGCTTGGGGTGGTTTTAAAATGGTAATTATTGGTTTTACTAGCGATTTAACCCAAAAAGCTGCCCAAGCAGCAGCTTTGGGTTCAGGAACGCGAATCGTGGGTTCATATTTCTATCATTTGATCGTTGATGATATGGCTGATATTCAAGCGTTAGCACCGGATGCGGTGTTACTAACGGGGGGTACGGATGGTGGTAACCAACAATTTGTATTAGAGGTCGGTCAATTGCTGGCTGATCAACTTGATACTATTGATGTGATTTATGCGGGCAATAAAAATGCTCAGTCCGCTATCCAAGATATTTTTGCTTCGTCCTCCTGTCACTTATATTTGGCAGATAATGTGATGCCAGCTGTCAATGAAATTGCAGTAGACTCAGTTCGCCAATTGGCACGGTCTATTTTTATGGAAAAAATTTTGAAATCTAATGGTCTCGACCAAGTCGCCCAACTGTCCAATCGACCTATTATTCCTACCCCAACGGCAGTGTTACAGGCAACAGAATTATGGGGTAAAAACCACCAAAAGCACGCTGATGATGGCGCCCTAGTAATCGATATTGGTGGGGCAACCACAGATGTTCATAGTTTTGGTAAGGGAACCCCATCGCAATTGGAAGTTTTTTATGAAGGGATGCTAGAACCGGAACTAAAACGAACTGTAGAAGGTGATATTGGTATGCGGGAATCAGCCGGTTCTTTGGTCGACCAATTGGGTTGGGATAAGTTACTTTTAGATTTACCTGAATTTAATGGTATGCCTGACCTTGAGAGAGCGATCAAGGATCGCCTGGAGAATTCTACTTATATTCCTAAAGATAGTCGTCAAGATAAATTAGATCGCAATCTAGCTGCTTTTGCTATGGATACAGCTGTTAAACGACATGTAGGACGGATTCGTAAGCTGGCTAGTCATACCTATCATCAAACTGGTAAAGATATGCGCGCTTTTGAGTCGGTTATCGCTACCGGAGGGGTTTTAGTTCATAGTCCCTATCGTGACCAACTGTTAGATCATTGTTTTAACCAAGAAGAATGTCAAGATCTTCGTCCATATGGGCCTAATATTTGGATAGACAATGATTATATTCTATCAGCACTCGGAGTGATTGCGCCCATCTATCCTGAACTCGCCCAAAAATTGATGAATCAACACTTAGTGATGAGTAGACCATAGAGAGGAACGTGACCATGGGTAAGACGTTGAAGGCTTATTTACTGGGGAACCCTATCTTGTATTTGGACGATAGTATGGTGAGTTTTCCTTTTGCTAAAATAAATGCCCTGATTTACTATTTATTAATCAATAAGACAGCTAGTCGGGATGAGCTGGCCGCTTTGTTGTGGCCAGATAAATCAGAATCTGCTGCCAAGAAAAATTTACGTAACTCTATCTACCAAGCCAACAAGCATTTGGGTGGAGAATACATTATTTCTTTGGCCAAACAGATATTAGCTTTTTCAGAGGAACTAACTATACAATGCGACGTTGCTGCCCTACTCGCTGAGGATGATTTTGATCCTACTTGTTATCGGGATGAATTCTTGCATAATTTTTATGTTAAAGGGTGCGAGGAATACGATTTATGGATTAATAGTGTACGTATCTACTATCAAAGTAAGTTTAGTGAAAAACTGTCGGCCAAGGTGCAAAACGATATTCAAAATCATCGTTTTGGCCAAGTGGAACGGCATATCCATCAGTTGACCCAAATCGATGAATTTGATGAGAGTCATTACCGTTTGCTGATGAGCTATTATCATTTGAGAGGTATGCCAAGTAAAGCGATTGAGACCTATGTTTATCTCACTGATTTATTGAATAGTGAGCTGGGTATCGGCCCTTCTGAGGAAACAATCGCCCTTTATAAAGAAACTATTAAATCAGTTCAGAAACATCAGGATAAACCGAGTCATCGTCTCCCAGTAGCTTATTTCAGCCGACCTTTGCAAATGGCTAAGTATGAGCAAGTCATTACAGACTTTATAGCTGACCCTCATAGTCAAGTTATGCTGATCACTGGAGAAACTGGGAATGGGAAAACGGAATTTGTTGACCGTATGCAACAGATCAATGATCATCATCTAGAGCGGGTCACCTTGCTGGCCCAGTCAGTTTATGCCAAGAGTCCAGGTTATATGTGGGACAAATTCCTACAGGGACTTAAGGATGTAGCAGAGACAAAACAATCAGAAAAATTTCAAGCCCTGCGTTATAGCCAACTACAAGTTGGTAAGGAGAAAATCTTGCCCTATGACCAATTAGTTGATTTAGAGAGAGAATTAGAGGCTATATTGACGTCTAGTCCCTTACTGGTCACTATTGATCAGTTTGAACAAGTAGACCTTGCGTCCCTACGCCTATTTAACCAATTGATTTTGGAAGGGGGATTATCCATTCTCTTTGTTTGTATTGGGAATGGTCAGTGGTTAACTGAAGTGGAACGTATCTTAGACCATCTACAGGCTACGGGTTTGAGTCAGACAATCCAAATTCCTCCTCTCACTGCAGACGAATGTAATCATTTTATTGACCAATTAAGCCAGGGATTAACTCCTTTGAGTGATAATGATAAAGAAAAAATTTATGCTTTTTCTGGGGGTAATTTGCTCTTTATCCATGAATTAGTTCGCCTTCACCATGAGGGTAAGTCTTACGAGTTACTGAATGATGAGATGAAAGTTTCTATTGATAAGCAGTGTAGTTTTTTGAGTATACAAGCTATGGAGATTCTCGAAACGCTATCCTTTTTCCCGAATGCTGTACCGGTACCTTTACTTACCTCACTAATTAACTTACCAATGATGCAAATGAAGCGAGAACTTCAAGAACTTTTCCGGCGTAATTTGATTGCGGAAAGCTGCTTAGATCAAGATACGGTTATGATTAGAATCAAGGCGGAACGGATTAAGTTTTACCTCTATAGTCGCCAAAGCCAGACCATTAAACGGCTGATGCATGGGAAAATTGCTGATACCCTAATTGATAACCAAGGTACTTATTTGTTTAATTCAAAAATTTTAAATCAAATTGCCTACCACTGTCGGAAAGCTGATCGGACCTTAGAAGCCTTGGAATATGAATTAGCTTACCTGCAGCGTGACTTGAAGTTCAAACATGAACTGTTTCCAGTTTATAACCAGGAGCAAATTGCCAAAGTCGACCCATCTCCAGCTCGACAAGATGAAGCGGAAGAAAAAATGATGGCTATCCAGCAGGAATTAAAAGTCATGGAAGATAGCTATAGTACAGATTCAGCTTATTTAAAACTCCAGCTCCGCTTCTTGTATATTGAAGGCCGGTTTTTTATCCGCATCGGTCATTATGAGAAGGGAATTGAAAATATCCTATCTGTAATTGTCAAAGCCAAGGATATTGGAGAAACTGACTATTTGTTGCGGGCCTACTTACAAATGATTTATTATTGTATTCAAATTGATAATGCAGAAGATATGGCTCATTATATTGACTTTGCCTTCGAGTTAGCCGTTCAACAAAATGATCATGAATCGATTGGTATCCTCTTGCGTCTGCGCGGCCTACAAGCCATAATGGTGGGGAATATTAATTTGGCTGAGAAGTATTTGCGTGATTCCATTAATATGCTCACTGTTAATCCTATGTTGGAAAACAAATACGGCATCAACTTGGCGGCAGCTTATGATTATTTGTCTGAAATTGCTTTGATTGAGGAAGATTATGACGAATCAATTGCGCGTCAAGAAGTTGCTTTAGCTTATATTTATGGTAAAGACTCACAGCCTTCTGAAGTTGTTTTGTTGATTGATATGGGAATTGCTCACTTTGCGAAAGGGGATTATACCAAGGCCTTTAGCTATCACCAACACGCCCTTGAAATCGCAGACCATGCTACTTTTGTGTGGCGTCGGCCACAGTTACTCGCTTTTATGGCAGTGACCAAGGCCTTATTAAATGATTTTGAATCAGCTTACCAATATTTAGAAGCCTGTCAAGACTTCCTTATTGACCAAAAAGAGAAGAGTCGGCGTGATGTCGGTATTTTAAATTGGGCCAAAGCTATTCTATCCTCTCTAAAATGGCCAGTATCTTTTGCAGCCAAACTAGAGTCACGAGTCCTAGATCTAGATCGTATTAATAACTATAAAGAAAGAGCCACAGCCAATCTTTCCCTGAATCGTGATGTTTTTGAGCGTCGTTACCTCGACAAAACATTAGGGAATAATTAGAATAATTATATTTTGATTAGAATTAATTCGGATTAAATGAGCAAAATATAAAAAAATCGTCTAAAGACAGAAAAATAAGGGATAAAACTCCCCATTTCTTCTAATAGATGGTAACATATATTATATAAGGCATACTTCCTGAAGCTTAATCCTATAGGTAATTTGAATTATTACAAGAAGTTATTGTCAAATTATCGTCAAAAAATTAGGGGTTGCCGGCTTCAAGGCAAAAGATGCGAAAAAGATGAGAATTTCCCTTCTCATCTTTTATTTTTTATAAGTTATATTCGCCAAATTGACAAGGAAATTATTAATTGATAATCTATAACTGTGAAAACGTTATCAAGTTTATTAGCTGGGCTTGATATAGAATGATTAGGAGTGATAAGAATGGCTAAAATTATTGAGTGTATTCCCAACTTTTCTGAAGGTAGAAATGAAGAAGTAATCAATGGTTTAGTTGAAGTTGCTAAGAGTGTGGCAGGTGTAACCCTATTAGACTATTCACCAGATGAGAGTCATAACCGGACAGTAGTAACCCTAGTTGGTGATGATAAAGGGATTCAAGAAGTGGCTTTCCAATTAGTCAAATACGCCAGCGAAAATATTGATATGACTAAACATGAAGGTGGTCACCCGCGGATGGGAGCAACGGACGTAGTGCCATTTGTACCAATCAAAGATGCTACTATGGAAGAATGTATTGAAATTTCTAAGGCAGTGGCTAAACGGATCAATGATGAATTAGATATTCCAATTTTCTTGTATGAAGAATCTGCTTCTGCACCGCAGCGTGTAAACTTGGCTAAAGTAAGAAAAGGCCAATTTGAAGGAATGCCAGAAAAACTTAAAGAAGAAGAATGGGCTCCTGACTATGGTGAACGTAAGATCCACCCAACAGCTGGAATCACTGCTGTCGGTGCACGTATGCCTTTAGTGGCCTTTAATGTTAACTTAGACACTGATGATGTGACAATTGCGAAGAAAATCGCTAAAGCTGTTCGTGGATCAAGCGGTGGATATAAATACTGCAAGGGAATTGGCTTGATGTTAGATGACCGTAATATTGCTCAAGTGTCCATGAACATGGTTAACTTCGAAAAATTACCACTATATCGGACCTTTGAAACGATTCGTTTCGAAGCTGCTCGTTATGGGGTTAATATTATTGGTTCTGAAGTGATTGGTTTAACACCTGCTAAAGCCTTAGTTGATACTGCTGAATACTACTTACAAATTGAAGACTTCGACTACAGCAAACAAGTTATTGAAAACCACATTATTGGCTAGGAGGTAAAGGATGAAATTAGTTGATTTGACCCTTACAGATTTTGTCCAAACATTAGGTTCAGATGCTCCAGCACCTGGTGGCGGTTCAGCTTCAGCACTTGCTTCAGCACAAGGAATTGCCTTAACAGAAATGGTGATGAACCTTTCAATTGGCAAGAAAAAATATGCAGAGTATGAAGAGGAACTCAAAGAAATTCATGCTAAAGCAGCTGATCTAAAAGAAAAATTATTGGAGGCTATCGATAAGGACACGGAAGCCTTTAATGATGTTTCAGCAGTCTTTTCTATGCCTAAAACTACTGATGAAGAAAAAGCTGCCCGTAAAGAAGCCATGTCTAAAGCTTTGCAAGGAGCAGCAAAAACGCCATTAGCGACTATGGAATTAACTGTAGCTGCCTTAGAAGCCACTAAGAGAGCTATTGGTAAATCGAATACCAATGCTGCTTCTGACCTAGGTGTGGCAGCGTTAAACTTAAATTCAGGATTACAAGGATCTTACCTTAATGTTCTAATCAACCTTCCAGGGATCAAGGATGAAACATTTGTTAAAGACACCCGACAAGAAGCAGAAGCTTACTTGGAAAAAGGTAAAGCCTTGGCGGAAGAAATTTATAATGAAATTGAATCAGGATTAAAATAATCGTTAGGAGGAGCATTATGTCAGAAATACTTTCAGATATTGAAATTGCTAGTCAAGTTGAACCTAAACCTATTAAAGACGTTGCTCAAAGCTTAGGCATTGCAGAAGAAGACCTCTCACTATATGGGAACTACAAAGCTAAAATCGAAGTTGATCCATCAAGCTTCGATGATGCAGAAGGCAAGTTGATTTTAGTGACAGCTATAACGCCAACTGCTGCCGGTGAAGGGAAAACAACAACTTCTGTTGGTTTAGCGGATGCCTTGACTCACATTGGTAAAAAAGCGGCCGTAGCCGTTCGAGAACCTTCTTTAGGGCCAGTCTTCGGGGTTAAGGGTGGCGCCACTGGTGGTGGACATGCTCAAGTTATTCCAATGGAAGACATTAATCTACATTTTACTGGTGATTTCCATGCTATTGGAGCAGCCAACAACTTGTTAGCAGCTTTGATTGATAACCATATCCACCAAGGCAATGCCTTAAATATTGATCCACGTAATATTACTTGGAAACGTGTGGTTGACATGAATGACCGTCAATTACGGGAAATCGTTAATGGCCTAGGTAAACGGGCTAATGGTTTCACCCGTCAAGATGGTTATGATATTGTTGTTGCCTCTGAAGTAATGGCTGCTTTGTGTTTGGCTAATGACATTGCTGACCTCAAAGAAAAAATTGGTCGTATCATCATTGGTTATAACTATGAGGGTCAACCAGTCACTGCTCATGACCTTAAAGCTGAAGGGGCAATGACTGCCTTATTAAAGGATGCGATTAAACCAAACCTTGTGCAAACATTAGAACATACACCAGCCTTTATCCATGGTGGTCCATTTGCTAACATTGCACACGGCTGTAACTCAATTTTAGCCACTAAATTAGCTCTTAAATATGGTGACTACGCAGTCACTGAAGGGGGATTCGGTGCTGACTTAGGAGCAGAGAAATTCATCGACATTAAATGTCGCCAAGCAGGTATCAAACCCTCAGCTGTGGTGTTAGTAGCGACCGTTCGAGCACTTAAATTACATGGTGGTGTAGATAAGAAAGAACTAAGCACTGAGAATGTCCAAGCTGTTAAAGATGGCTTACCTAACTTATTACGTCATATTGATAACATTCAAAATGTTTATGGCTTACCATTGGTTGTGGCAATCAACAAATTCCCAACGGATACCCAAGCCGAATTAGATGCTGTAGAAGAAGCGGTCAAAGAATATGATGTTGAAGTGGTCTTGTCTGATGTATGGGCTAAGGGTGGCGCAGGTGGTGCTGACCTCGCTGAAAAAGTGGTTGAATTAGCTGAAAAACCGAACAACTTTAGCTTTGTTTATGATGATGACGATTCTATTGAAGACAAACTAAATAAAATTGTTCAAAAAGTTTATCGGGGTAATAAGGCTGTTCTCACTAAAGCTGCTAAGAAACAATTGAAGAAATTTGAAGATATGGGTCTTAGCCACTTACCAATTTGTATGGCAAAAACACAATACTCATTCTCTGATGATGCGAGTCTATTGAGTGCACCAACAGATTTCGATGTGACGATTCGTGAACTAAAAGTTTCAGCAGGGGCCGGATTCATTGTTGCCCTTACAGGAAATGTAATGACCATGCCAGGTCTTCCGAAAGTTCCTGCTGCTGAAAAGATTGATATTGATGCTGATGGAAATATTACCGGTTTATTCTAAGAATACTGATTATATTTGGTGAATAAAAGCGTAAGTTACTAATGGCCAGCACAATATAAGCTCTTTTTAGATAAATATCGGGATCTAAATGCTTATATTTGTGTGGCCATTTTGCTTAATGTTGCTTGTTAATGCTAAGTAAGCGCTATTGCGAACCGTTCACTAGATGGCGATTACTTGGGGAGAGAGTTCCGGGAGGAAAGTCTTATGGAAACTGTAAAAAAAGAAGATGTTCATGTAAAAGAAAGTGATAAATTCTCCTTAAGTGGAGCAACTCTGTATGGGATTAATGCTGTTATTGGATCTGGTATTTTCTTACTACCTAGGACGATTTACCAAGATTTAGGGCCAGCTTCATTAGTAGCTATGGCAATTACAGCTATTTTAGTTTTATTATTAGCCATCTGTTTTGCTGAAGTAGCAGGTTACTTCGATAAGAATGGTGGGGCCTATCAATATACCAAGGAAGCTTTTGGGGATTACTTTGCCTTTGTTGTTGGGGTCTTAGGTTGGTTTGTAATGATTCTAGCTTGGGCAGCTATGGCCGTTGGGTTCTCTTCTCTATTAGTGACAGCCATACCTGCATTAGATGGCTGGAATAAGGTTATTTCTAGTTTATTGATTGTTGGTTTTTCTGTGATGAACTTGTTCGGGATCAAAACATCAAAAATATTTACCGTAACAGTCACAATTGCCAAATTGATTCCAATTATTGCCTTTGCTAGTTTGTCCATCTTCTTCTTGAAAGGTGGCTTTGACAATGGCAGCTTTACACCGTTCGTTCAGTTAAATCCTGAATTGACCTTATCAGGTGCTATGGCTTCAACTGCTCTAACAGTGTTCTATGCCTTCATCGGTTTCGAAACCCTACCAAATGTTGCGGGTGAAATGCAAAATGCAAAACAAAATGTGCCTAAAGCGATTATTTCAGCTAACTCTATTGTAGCCGTTATCTATATCCTAATCATCGCTGGTACGATTGCCATGTTGGGTAGGGGCATTCTTGAATCAGATGCACCAGTACATGATGCTTTCCGTATGATGGTAGGTCCGATTGGTTTCTGGACCATCTCAATTGGGGCAGTAGTGTCTGTCTTTGGTTTAAATATGGGTGAATCAATCATGGTGCCGCGTTTCGGTGCTGCTATTGCCCAAGATGGTCTTTTACCTAAGAAATTAGGGGAATTAAATAAAAATGGTGCCCCTGTGGTAGCCATCATCTTTACAGGAATCTTAACGATACTCTTGATTATGTCTGGATCTTTTGAATCCTTGGCTGAGTTATCTGTAGTGTTCCGTTTCTTCCAATATATTCCAACAGCCATCGCAGTGCTAATCTTACGTAAGAAAGTGGCTAAGGGTGGCTCTGGTTTAGAAAAACCAAGCTTTAAAGTACCTGGAGGAGCAGTAATTCCAATTATTGCCGTAATCGTAAGTATTTGGATGGTACTCGCTGCCAACCCAATGAACTTGGTCTTTGCAGCCATTGGTTTTGTAGTTGCTAGTGTGCTCTATTTTGTAATGAAAAAAATGGCTTAATGCCTTAATATAATAAAGGAGTGTTTGTAATGTCAGAAAAAATTATTTTAGATGGTAATCATTTAACCTTAGATGAAGTGATTGCAGTGGCGCGTTATGATGCCCAATGTGAAATCGCTCCTGAAGCAAGCGAAGCGGTAAAAAAATCTCGTCAAATCGTTGAAGACATTCAACAAAGTGGTGAGCCAGCTTACGGAATCAACACTGGTTTTGGTTCTCTACAAAAAGTGTCTGTCAGTGATGAAGAAACCGTTCAATTGCAAGAAAACTTAATCCGTACCCACTCATCTGGATTCGGTGAACCCTTCCCACGTGATGTGGTGCGTGCAATTATGTTGATTCGGGTAAACTCCCTCTTAAAAGGATTTTCTGGTATTCGTTTAAGTACGGTCGAAGCCCTATTGGCTATGTTAAATAGCAAGGTTCACCCACATATCCCTGAAAAAGGATCGTTAGGTGCTTCTGGTGACTTGGCTCCTTTATCTCATATGGTATTACCTTTACTTGGTCTAGGTCGCGCTTACTATGAAGGCGAATTGATGTCTGGTCAAGAAGCTTTAAACAAAGCGGGCTTAGAAGCGATTAAACTAGCTTCTAAAGAAGGACTAGCCCTTATCAACGGGACAACAGTTCTAACTGCTGTAGGCGCCTTGGCTACCTATGATGCTATTGCTTTAGCTAAGTTATCTGATGTGGCGGGGGCCTTATCCATTGAAGCACACGGTGGATTAACAGATGCTTTTGTACCAGAAATCCATGAAATTCGTGCCCAACCTGGTCAAATTGCGACTGCTAAAAACATGCGTACTTTGTTAGAAGATAGCAAGAATACGACTAAGTCTGAACCAGGACATGTTCAAGATGCCTATACATTAAGATGTATTCCACAAATTCACGGTGCTAGCAAAGATGGTGTGGAATATGTTCGCCGGAAAGTTGAAATTGAAATCAACTCTGTCACTGACAACCCAATCATTCTACCTGATGGTCGCGTTATTTCTGGTGGTAACTTCCACGGTGAACCAATGGCTCAACCATTTGATTTCTTAGGTATTGCTGCTGCTGAAATTGGTAATGTTTCTGAACGTCGTGTGGAACGTTTGGTTAATAACCAATTATCTGGTCTGCCATCATTCTTGGTTAAGAACCCTGGTTTAAACTCTGGTTTCATGATTACTCAATATGCTTGTGCCGCTTTAGCTTCTGAAAATAAAGTCTTGGCTCACCCAGCTAGTGTGGATTCTATCCCATCATGTGAAAACCAAGAAGACTTTGTTTCAATGGGTACTATTGCTGCCCGTCATGCCTTGGATATTGTGAAGAATTCGCAACGGATTGTAGCGACTGAAATTATGGCTGCTTGCCAAGCCATTGATCTTAAAGAAGTTGAGCCGAGTCTAGGTAAGGGAGCTCGTCTGGTGTACGATATGGTTCGCCAACAAGCAGACTTTATCGAGAACGATAAAGATATTGAAATTTACGATGAAATTAACAAGGTATCTAAACTTGTTGAAGATGGTTCTTTAATTGCTGAAATCGACAAGGTATTTACTCTTGAATTAGTTTAGTCGCCACCATAATGGAAAAGGAGTACTGTTTATGCAATCGCGTCGTTCCCTAATAGGGAAGAAAAGTTTATCTACACAAAATATTACCCTCATGGCCTTAGTTATTGCCTTCCGACTAGCTTTAGGAATGTTGCCTGCCATTTCCATTCCTCCCTTTGTACAAATCGGATTCGGATTTATTGGCTCAGCCTTGATGGGGGCCTTACTTGGCCCAGCTTTAGCCGCTGGAATCGGTGGTATCGTAGATGTACTTGACTTCTTTATTGGAGGTGGTTCTTGGGGCTATTTCTTCCCAGGTTATACCCTATCAGCTATTGTGGCAGGGTATTTCTATGGCAAAGGCTTCTATCGCCAAGACGTGACTTGGAAACGAACTTTTATGACAGTCTTGCTTAATACTCTAGTTGTTAATTTATTGTTAGGATCCTTATGGGTTTATCTCATGACTGACAAAGGGTTATTTGCCATCTTACCGATTCGGTTGGTGAAGAATTTAATTTCGCTACCCTTAAACACTTTTATTATTTACAAGCTACTCAATCATCCAACGATTAAACGCTTGTTGCGAGAGTGGCGCATTTAAGGAAGTCGTAAAGATAAAATGACAAACTAGATAAAGTTTTTCAATGATGTATTGTTGGTCTATGAAACGCTGAATATTCGTATAAAGCTAGGAGGCTGGGAGCTTTGCTCCAGCCTCTTTTGCTTCATTTATTGAGGAGGAGAAGAATGAGTCATCCTTTAATTACAAGTATCAATCAAGCAGTGAGTCAGAAAATTGCTTATGTAGAAAAGAACCCAGGAAAATATCTGATTCGGGCAGCTTTTGCTGGTCTGTATTTAACCTTAGCAGGAGTAGTTAGCCTATATGTGTCAGCTAATTTTATGGAGGAAGCTGCTCATTGGGGGAAATTATTAAATGGTTTCATCTTTGGAATTGGTTTAGTAATTATTGTCTTTATGGGAGCAGAATTAGCAACATCTAATATGATGTATCTCACTTCGGCAGCTTTGCAGAAACGAATCAAGTGGTCTCAAGGGTTTAAACTATTGATCTGGTGTAGTTTGGGGAATCTTTTGGGTTGTTTGCTAACTGCCTATCTACTGTCTTTGGCTAGTCCTTTTCAAGGCCTTAGTGATGATGCTTACCTGTTTACGGCTGTATCAGGTAAAATCAGTAAACCAATTTTGACACTTTTTGTGGACGGAATCTTAGCCAATATCTTAGTGAATATTGCAATTATGGGACAAATGCAGTTAAAAAATGAGATGGCACGGATGGCCTTTATGGTTTGTTCTTTATTTGTTTTTGTTTATTTTGGCTTTGAACATGTGGTAGCCAATTTCGGTTCATTTTCTCTAGCCTATTTTTTAGGCAGTGGGCAAAGTTCTATGATTAATTTAGGTAATATTCTCTTAGCTTGGTTGATTGTTTATTTAGGCAATTTTATCGGAGGTGGTCTTATTATGGGGGCCACAAATACTTGGTTCTATACCAGTAAGGAGGACCAAATGATTGATCGGGTGCCTTAAATGTTAGTAAATGTAAAAAAAGCATGGATGACTTAAATGTCATCCATGCTTTTTGCTATTTAGACCACTAGGCTTTAGATTAAATCTTCTAAGGCAGTGAATTCTTTGTCTTGGGCTTGAGCCACAGCTTCAATAGTTAACTTACCTTGGTAAGTTTGGAAACCGCTGGCTACTGTATAGTCATCTTTAGCTGCTTGTTCAGCCCCTTTATTAGCGATATCAACCGCATAGTTTAGGGAAACATTAGTTAGGCCTAGAGTTGATGTTTGTGGGACGGCACCAGGCATGTTTGGAACAGCGTAGTGAACCACACCATGTTTAGTAAAGGTTGGATCATCTAGAGAACCGATACGGTCAGTGGTTGCGAAGATACCACCTTGGTCGATTGCGATATCCACAATAACAGCACCAGTTTGCATGCTCTTAACCATATCTTCTGTCACTAATGTTGGCGCTTTTGATCCTGGGATTAGAACAGAACCAATAACTAGGTCAGCGTCTTTTACCGCTTGGGCAATGTTGAATGGGTTGGACATTAGGGTTTCTACTTGACCAGCAAAGAGGTCATCCAATTCGTTAAGACGTTGTGGGTTTAGTTCTAAGATGCTAACTTGAGCACCCAAACCAAGGGCCATTTTAGCTGCATTAGTACCAGCCATTCCACCACCGATGATAACAACCTTGCTTGAAGGGACACCAGGGATAGCTCCAAGTAGGACCCCTTTTCCGCCTTCTTGTTTTTCAAGGAATTGAGCACCAATTTGGACAGCCATACGTCCGGCAACCTGGCTCATTGGGTTAAGCAATGGTAGATCACCGTTTAATTCCATAGTTTCGTAACCAATTGCAGTGACACCAGCTTCAAGTAGAGCATCTGTTAATTTGTTTTCTGCTGCTAAGTGGAGGTAAGTGAAGAGAATTAATCCTTCATGGAAGTATTTATATTCTGATTCCAAAGGTTCTTTAACTTTCATTACCATGTCTTGTTGCCAAGCTTCTTCAGCTGTAGCGACAATTGTAGCACCTTGTTCTTCATAGTCGCTATCTGGGAAGGTTGAGCCAATACCTGCTTCGGTTTCAACAAAAACGTCGTGACCAGCGTCAACTAGGACGTGAACACCAGCTGGGGTTAAAGATACCCGATTTTCATTGTTTTTAATTTCCTTAGGAATACCAATTTTCATAGTAAAAGTCCTCCTTATTTCAAACACTCATATCTAACATATTTACTATAACAAAAATAGAATATAGTCACTAATGATAGCCCTTAAATCTGTCGATCTTTCAAAAAATGAGTATAGACTATGCAATTATTAACTATTTTTAATGATAGGTCTGGCTTCGGTCAGCATTTATTTTGAAAAGACTAGGTTCTTTGGCGTATGATAGGGCTAACATCAATTAAGGAGGATGATTTTATGACAGCAGATTTTACAAAGCAAGGTAATGCCTATGTCTTATTAAATGATGATGAAGAAATGATTGCTGAAATTACTTATCAAGATAAGGGGGACTATGTAGTGGCTGACCACACCTTTGTCGATCCTTCGCTTCGTGGACAAGGAATGGCAGAGAAATTATTAGACCATCTAGTGGCAGAAATGGCTAAAGAAGATAAGAAAATTAAAGCCTTGTGTCCTTATGTTGTCGATAAGTTTGCTAAGGAACCTGAAAAATACGATGCGATAAACTATGATAAAAATTAAGGAGGCAGACCATGTCTTACCTAAATTTAATTGCTGACTTATCTAATGCTTATGGAATTTCCGGATTTGAAGATGAAGTTCTAGATGTAGTAGCGGCTAATAAGGGGGATTTTACCCTACAAGTTGATCATATGAAGAATGGCTATCTAAATTTAGGGGCTAAGGACCATAATAAACCCACTGTCATGCTAGATTCCCATTTGGATGAAGTGGGTTTTATGGTGGCCTATATCGCCTCTAATGGTCAAATTGGTATGCAAGCGATTGGTGGTTGGGTGGCAAGTTCAGTGCAATCGCAAAAATTTGCAATTAAAAATCGCTGGGGAAAATATATTTCAGCTGTCTCTTCAAGTAAACCACCACATTTTATGACCGCTACAGAAAAGGAAAAGTCCCTACGCTTAACTGATTTACGTTTAGATGTAGGAGCTAGCTCCGCCCAAGAAGCCCGTGAACTCTTTGGGATTGAAGTGGGGCAGCCGGTGACGCCAGCCGTGACTTTTGACTATTTAGAAGAAAAACAAATCATGCTTGGTAAGGCATTTGACAATCGCTTAGGTGTAGCAGCTGTTCTGGCAGTTTTCCAAGAGTTAGGTGACCAAGTGGCTGACTTACCCTTTAATTTAGTGGGTTCTTTTGCGAGCCAAGAAGAAGTAGGCTTGCGTGGGGCTAAAATTACAAGCCGGCTTATTGATCCACAAATGGCCATTGTTTTTGAAGCAACACCATCGGATGATTTTGCTAAGGAGCCATCTCTAGTACAAGGAAGTATGGGTAAAGGACCACAGTTACGCTACCGTGATTCTACCTATATTGCAAGTGACTATTTGAACCAACGCTTTGTTGACTTGGCTAGCCAAGAATCGATTGCCATTCAAAAAGCAGTCCGGGCAGGAGGAGGAACCAATGCTGGAGCAATTTCTCTCAATAATAAGGGCGTAGAAATTTTGACTTTAGGTGTTCCAGCTCGTTATGCCCACACGCATCATTTACTAGCTTCTTACCAAGACTTTTCAGATATGGTTACTCTTACTGTCGCCTTCCTGAAATCCTTAAAGGCAAGTGACTTTGCTCGTTATCAATTACAAGAGAAAAAATAATTGTCAGTAAATTGATGATATCGTTTCCAATTTGTGTTATAATATATATGTAAAGAAAATTATTATATGATTGCTGCCAGATAGGAGTGGTTGATTATGACAACACTAAGTAAGATTCTAGTCCCTATTGATGGTTCTGAGGCTGCGTACACTGCCTTCCAAGAAGCAATTCGGATTGCTAAATTAAATGATGCAAGTTTGATTATTTATAATGCTGTCGATGATTTCATTCGTTATGGTAATGTAGAGTACTCTACTCACTTATTTGAATATTCTCGTAATGTTGCGGATGAAAACATGCAAAAATACCAAGCAGAAGCCGACCAAGCTGGTGTTGATGCTCAATCCAAGATTGAAAAGGGAGATCCAAGACGGGGGATCTTAGAAGAAGCACAAGCCAGTGATGTGGATTTGATTGTTATTGGTTCCACTGGTAAAAGCAATATTGAACGAGTAATGATGGGTTCTGTCTCTGAATATGTGGTCCGTCATGCCAAATGTAATGTATTGATAACTCATTAAGTTAAATAGAAAAACTAATAAATCAGGAGTCCTAGCTATAGCTAGGACTCCTGATTTTATGTATAAGAAGAGGATGAGACAATAGTTAGAACAGACTGCCTTTTCTAAAACTCTTTGATGACTTTTGCCATCTTTCGTGTTTTAGTTCAAGGCTTCTATTCTTATTAATTTTTGTCACAATATCTCATATGTTTTATTGAAATACATTAACCTAAAGCTACATCCAAAGTCATCATCAGGGCGAACCCAAATAGTAGCGCTAGGGTTGCTAAGTCAGAATTGCCATTGTTTTGAGATTCAGGAATTAATTCTTCAATACAAACGAAGATCATTGCTCCAGCAGCAAAGGCGAGGGCGTAAGGCAAGATGATAGTCACTTGCGATACCAACCAAGCACCAAGGAAGGCGCCAATTATTTCTACCAAAGCGGAGGCTTGACCTAAGTTGAAGGCACGCCCTTTACTAGCGCCTTGGGCACGTATCGGCATAGATAGGGCAGAACCCTCTGGGAAGTTTTGTAGGGCAATTCCTAATGACAAGACGATGGCCGAAGCTAAAGTTGCTGATTCTAGCCCCATAGCAGCTGCCCCAAAAGCGACACCCACTGATAAACCTTCAGGAAAGTTATGAATGGTTACGGCTAAAAACAAGAGGGTAGTTGACGATAAATTGGTGTCAACCCCTTCAGCGTTAGTCCGATCGTCCCCAATATGTAAGTGGGGGATGATAGCATCAATAACTCTTAGGAAAATACCTCCTACCAAGAATCCTACCACTGCTGGAATAAATGACCAGTGACCGTACCCGGCTGCTTCAGCATGTTCAATAGCTGGGGCTAACAGGGACCAAAAACTGGCAGCAATCATTACCCCAGCCGCAAAACCATTCATTGCATCTAATAATTTTTGATTGACCTCGTTAAACAGGAAAACCAAGCTGGCACCCAAAGCAGTAAAGGCCCAACAAAATATCCCAGCAAATGTGGCTTGGACGATGGGATTAAGGTCAATAAACCAATCTAACATTTTGTTTCCTCCTTTAATAAACACAAGACTGTTTCAATAGCTTATTATAGTATAGCGAAAAATAGAAGTAAACCATACCTAAAAATGCTATTGTAAAAGCTGCCATAAAAAAATTAGCTTTTATAAACAAAATTTCTGGCTATAAGCAGCAAACATGTTATACTAGGTCCGACTTATTAAAAGTAAGCTCGTTTTTCTTACTAGTAATATGCTAGGTAAGAAGAGTTTACTAGCTAAAATAAGCTAAAAGGAGATGAAAAAACAATGGAGAAAAAATTTCACCACACATTAAAAATGGATAATGTCACTTTAAGAGTGAAAAATTTACAGAAGATGAGTCTTTTTTATCAAGAAATAATTGGTTTAACCTTATTATGGGAAAAGGATAATCAAGTTGCTCTTGGAGTGACAGAAAACAATCAGCCTTTGTTGATTTTAGATCAAACGGAGGAGTATCATCTGTTGACAGGACCACGTAATGGTTTATATCATATTGCCTTCTTATTACCAAGTCGGGCTGATTTAGGAGATGTCTTATTGCGTTGGTTACAGGATGAAATCAATATTCCTGGGGCATCTGATCATGGCTATTCCGAAGCCTTATACATCCAAGACCCCGAAGACAATGGTGTGGAAATCTATGCTGATAAAAATAGCCAAGAATGGAACCGTGATGACCATGATCGTGTCATCGGAGTGACTGACCCGATGGATGCACAAGGAGTCTTTGATGCCCGTCATACTGATAGGCAAGCCAAATTTCCTGCGGGAACGATTGTTGGCCACTTGCATATGGCCCATCATGATTCTCAAGCCTATGCCCAATTCTTAAAGGAAGACTTAGGCATGGCCTTACAAACAGCTATGGCAGGGGGATATTGGATGTCTTATGATCGCTACCACCATCATATCGCCGTCAATAATTGGAATGCTAACCATATGCCTAATTATAGTAATAAGGCTACTGGTTTAGCAGCCTATAGCTTACGTTATTTTGACCAAAAAATTTATGAGCAAGTGGTTGAATCGTTAGATGCTAGTGGACGAATCACTGAGCGCCAAGAAGATGCTATTGTTGCCAAAGACCCTAATGGGGTAGAGGTTAAGCTTTTACTTGAAAAAAAGTAAGTTTTCGTGAGCAGATTAGGCGGTTTTTACTTCCCAAGTAAGTTATGATATTAGTGTTATTTTCTATTGAATAGAGCTTTTATTTGGGGAGGAAGCAATGAATTTTCAGCAATTGAAATATGCCGTAGTCGTCGCTGAAGCAGGTTCCTTTAGAGAGGCAGCCCGACGCTTATTTATGGCGCAGTCTAGTTTATCCACGGCAATCAAAGAATTAGAAGCTGACTATCAGATTCAGATTTTTGAACGGACTAAACGCGGAGTTTTTATTACTGACCAAGGCGCAGAGTTTCTCTCTTATGCTCGAGATGTTTTGTCCCAAGTTGAAGTCTTAGAGAATCGATATTTGGGAGCTAATACCAAGCGTTTGTTCTCTGTTTCTGGCCAACATTATGACTTTGTATCGGAAACCTTTGCCCAATTAGTGGCAGAAGATGAAGACCAGGGGCATGATTATCGCCTGTTAGAAACATCCACTAACCAAGTTTTGGATGATGTGCGAACGGCTTATAGTGAGCTGGGAATTCTCTATATCAATGATTATAACAAAAAAGTAATAAAACAGTTTTTGAGTCGCTATGATTTGGAGTTTTATGCTTTAGGGACCTTTGCTAATCATATTTTTGTGGGGAATAATCATCCCTTAGCAGATTATGAAGTGGTGGGTCTCGAAGACTTAAAGGCTTATCCTAGTCTAAGTTTTGCTCAGGACCAAGGGAGCTCTCAACAATTAATTGAGGAGACTTTCTTGCCCTTAGAGCACCAACAAGGCACTGTGTATGTGTCAGATCGCGCGACCGCCATTAATGTTTTGGTGGAAACACCTGCCTATTTGCTAGGTACAGGAATCTTAACCTCACAATTCCAACATTTAATGAAGACTATCCCTTTGGCTGAATCCCAGTATGGTCAAGTAGGCTATATTCAACGTCGCTACCAAGAATTAAGTGTCATAGCACAACAGTTTATTACATTATTGCAAGCCAATGTTCCCCTTTCTGATGGGGAAAATAGGTAATTTAGGAGGGAAAATATGTCAGTTGTACTTACATTATTGGTTTTTCTTATAGGGCTTTACGCCTTAAATCAATTGGCTAAGAAACATGTCAAATACTCAAACCGAGTATTTATCGGTCTCGGTATGGGGATTGTTTTTGGTGCCATTATTCAGCTATTATTCCAAGCCGATTCAGATACAACCACTACTATTATTGATTGGGTTTCTGTTGTGGGATCGGGTTATGTACGTCTATTGCAAATGTTAGTTACCCCATTAATTTTTGTGTCCTTGGTACGAGCCTTTACAACAGTTCAAGGAGAAAATAATATTGGGAAAATTGGTTCAAATGTCTTAACGACTTTAATTATAACAGTAGCTATTGCTTCCTTTATTGGGCTAGCAACGACCGTATTGTTTAACCTGGATGGTGCGACTTTAGTACGTGGGGACCAAGAAATTGAACGGATTGCCCAAATCAAGGAAAGTCAATCTGAACTAGTAGGGATGACTTTGCCTCAACAATTGTTGAGTTTCTTGCCTACTAATGTTTTTGAAGATTTTGCTGGTTTACGACCAACATCTAATATTGGTGTGGTTGTTTTCTCTAGCTTTATTGGAGTGGCTTATTTAGGAGTTGCTCGTAAGCAGCCAGAATTAGCAGCTACTTTCAAAAATGCGATGGACGCCTTGCATGCTATTGTGATGCGTATCGTAACATTAATCTTGCGTATTGCGCCTTATGGTATTTTTGCCTTGATGACTAAGGCTGTTGCTACGGCTAGCTTTGAATCCTTGAAGAATATGGGAATCTTTGTTGTGGCGTCTTATGTGGCCTTTGCCATTATGTTTATTATCCATGGCCTTATTTTGGCTATCTTCAAGGTCAACCCTATTGATTTCTTCAAAAAAGCTTGGAACACCCTAAGTTTTGCCTTTACCTCTCGCTCTAGTGCAGGGGCTTTACCATTGACTATTGCCACTCAATCAGAAGCCATGGGTGTTGACGAAACCACTGCTAATTTCTCATCAACATTTGGTTTATCCATTGGTCAAAATGGCTGTGCTGGAATTTACCCTACTATGTTGGTAGCAGTTGTTGCTCCGACTGTAGGAATGGATTTATCTGATCCAATGACCTGGTTGACTATTATTGGAATTGTTACAATTTCCTCTCTAGGAGTCGCTGGAGTCGGTGGGGGAGCAACTTTCGCTTCACTGATTGTCTTTGGTGCCTTAGGTTTACCAGTAGAAATTATTGGATTGATGGTTTCAATTGAACCGATTATTGATATGGGCCGGACTGCCTTGAACGTTAATGACTCAATGATTGCCGGTGTCGTTTCTGCTCGGTTAACTAAGAGTCTTGACGATGATGTTATGAAAAATCCAGATAAACAAGTGGCTCCAGAAGCTTTATAAGATAAGTGATGAATTAATCAGAGAAGAGTGTGGCCTGTTGCTTCACTCTTCTTTTTTGTTGGTCAATTCTGGAAGCAGATTTGTGACCGTTTCCAGCCCTTTATACTTGCATCTTTGTTCATTTACAGCTATTCTAAACTTAAGTAATTATTATTTATGGAGAATATAGATGGAGGCGAAAATATGAGTGGGTTTAACCGATTTTGCCAAATTTTATTTGGTTTAATTTTTATTTTGACCCTAGTTTTAACAATCTCAGTGTTCTACCCAATTCCTTGGGTGAGCGATTTATTGGTTAACTATGTTTTACCGGTTGAATTGTACCGCTGGATTGTAGCTGGTATCTTAGCTGTGATTTTACTGCTAGCAGTTGTCATGTTCTTTAGTGCAGTCTTTGCTGCTAAAACTAAATCTGCCATTATTCAAGAGAGTGATAACGGTAAGATTAAATTGACAAAAAATGCATTGGAATCCACAGCATTACGGGTTTTAGACCAGTATGATGAAGTGAAGTATCCTAAGGTAAATTCAAAATTGATTAAGAAGCCTGAAGATACTAAGCTTTATGTTTCATTTGAGATGACTGATGGTCATGATGTATTGGATATGGCTGCTGATATCCAAACCCATATTATTAATGCGGTAGAATTGACCTTGGGTGTTCCTTTGAAACATGTTGAAGTCAAGATGCAAGAAGTACGACCAAGTCAAAGTAATGAACAAATGGAAGCCAATCGTAAGGCTGCCAAGTCACGCGTACAATAGGAAAGGAGAATGACTATGGATAAGCAACCAAATATTGACTGGAAGAAATATCGGGGTCGAGTTCTCGGTTTATTAATCGGATTTGTCTTCTCCCTCTTATGGGTGACAATCGGATTTGCTGAGACACTCTTGGTCTTATTGATTGTAGGTGTCGGTTACCTAGTAGGTGCCTACTATGATGGTAACTTTGATCTTAACGCTTGGTTGGCATACTTTTTCAGATAAGCTAACCCGTATTGCTTGCATTTTTATGTGAGTAAGTTACCATTAAGTTATAGTTGTTCGAAGGAATTTAACTAATTTTCTTAAGGAGGAAATATTTTATGGCTCAAAATGAAAATGTACAACATAAAAATACTTTAACTTTCGAAGGTAAAGTATTAGAAAAAATCGCTAATATTTCTGTTGAACGCATCGATGGTATCCTAGAATTAAAAGGAGACATCACTTCAGGAATCAAAGACTTCTTCTCTAGCAGCGAAGACAGCACTAAAGGTGTTAGCGCTGAAGTAGGTAGCAAAGAAGTTGCCTTAGACTTAGAAGTTGTTGCTGAATACGGCAAAGACTTAACTAAAGCCTTTGACAAAGCAGTTGAAGACATCAAGAAAAATGTTAAAGACATGACAGGTCTAACTGTTGTTGAAGTAAACATGAACGTTAACGACATTATGTCACGTGCTGAATACGAAAAATCTCAAAACGAAAAAGAACGTAAAGAAGCTGAAGAACGCCGCAAAGCAAACAAAAACGGTGAATACTCAGACGGTTCTCGCGTAGAATAATAGAATAATTACTTTGACAAGTGTTTAAGGTGGCTGGGGAGACCTAGCCATCTTTTTTAAAATGAAGGAGGATTATGTATGCGTGTTGCAATACTACTAGCTAATGGCTATGAAGAAGTCGAAGCCTTAACAGTTGTTGATTATTTACGGCGAGCGGAAATTACCGTGGATATGGTTTCTACGACAGGTTCCTTAAAAACAATAGGAGACCATGATATTGCTATCATGGCAGATAAGCTATTAGCCGATGTTAAAGCATCTGATTATGATTTATTGGTTACACCGGGTGGTTTTCCTGGTTCAGAAATGTTAGCTAGCAATGATCAAGTTATTAAGCTCTTGCAAGACCAACACCAAGAGGGGCGCTATATTGCCTCTATTTGTGCATCACCCTTAGTTTTAGATAAAGCTGGCATTAGTCAAGAAATTAAGGGAACTTGTTTCCCAGGATTAGAAGGGGATAAAGTACATTTTGCTGACCACCAAGAGGATCTTGTCGTTCAGGATAAGGAGCAAGCGGTAATTACTTCGCGAGGACCTGCGACTGCGGTTTATTTTGCCTTGGCTATTATTGACACTTTGTTAGGTAAGGAAAAACGTGATGAAATTGCTGAAGGCTTACTCTTACCATTAGTTGAAGATAGCGTAAAATCCCATGATTAAGGGTTTATTCATGCAAGCGGTGCGTTTCTATCAGAAGGCTATTTCTCCGGCCTTTCCCCCCTCTTGTCGTTACCAACCCACCTGTTCTCAATATATGTTAGAAGCCCTAGATAAACATGGGGCTATTAAAGGCTCACTCATGGGTGGGGCTAGAATTCTTCGTTGCCATCCTTGGGCTCAGGGAGGAAGCGATCCAGTGCCTGATCATTTCTCTTTGCGGGTGAACTCTGATCATAAATAAAGAATGCCCCAAATAAATTAATGGTTAAAAGTGATAAAATTGTCTGAATTGTCTATACAATTACCTGTTTTTTTGTTACACTATGTCTATCTTAAAAAAAGAAAAATTTAAATCATCAGAAGAAAACAACTGATTTCATTACTTTAGGGCTGATATAAGAAAGGTAGATTGATATGACAGTAGCAATTGAATGGGACAAACTTGGTTTTAACTATATGGACTTGCCGTACCGTTTTCGCGCGTATTGGCGTGACGGCGAGTGGTATAAAGAAGGTCTGGAAACAGATAAAAACATTACCATTGCTGAAGGGTCGACAGTTTTACATTACGGACAATCTGTTTTTGAAGGTTTGAAGGCTTTTCGTAGTCAAGAGGATGAGATTTTAATTTTCCGCCCCAATGAAAATGCCAAGCGGATGGTGGCTTCAGCAGAGCGTTTGTTAATGCCAGCTTATCCCGAGGAGAAATTTGTTGAAGCAGTCAAAGAAGTGGTGAAAGCCAATGCTGACTATGTACCACCTTATGGCTCTGGAGCCAGCCTTTACATTCGTCCTTATATGATTGGTGTGGGTGATAATATTGGAGTGGCTCCGGCCAAAGAATATATCTTCTCTATTTTCGTGATGCCGGTAGGACCTTACTATAAGTCAGGAATGGCACCAGGGGCTTTTGTAACCACTGATTATGACCGAGCTGCACCTAAAGGAACCGGTGCTAGCAAGGTAGGGGGCAACTATGGGGGAAGTTTAATTCCTGGCGAACAGGCGAAGACAGATGGCTATTCTGCTGAAATCTACCTAGATCCTAAAACCCATACTAAGATTGAAGAAGTCGGGTCTGCTAACTTCTTCGCCATTGAAAAAGAGAGCCATAAATTTATTACCCCTAAATCATCATCAATTCTGCCTTCAATTACTAAATATTCCCTTCTTTACTTGGCTGAACGTAAACTTGGTTTGGCTGTTGAAGAAGGTGATGTCTATATTGATGACCTGGATCATTATGCCGAAGCAGGTGCTTGTGGAACGGCAGCGGTTATCTCTCCGGTGGGGTCTATTACTCATCATGGAGATAAGCATGTTTTCTACTCAGAAACAGAAGTGGGACCAGTGACTCAACGTTTATATGATGAATTTACAGGCATTCAAACGGGTGACCGTCCTGCCCCTGAAGGATGGATTGTTAAAGTCGATTAGAAAAAACATGTAAAAAGTCGGTCACTGACACAAATCAGTGACCGACTTTTTTTAGTATGGGTAAGTATTTTAAAAAACCTTGTTGTCTGGGTCATTTTCTTTGAATAAGTCTAGAAAACCTTTGATAGCGGCGATAAGTGATACTAGGGCAGTAATAATAGAAATAAAGGTTCTAATTTTTTTCATAGTGATTCTCTCCTTATGAGTTTTTACTTCTTTCCCTATAAATTAACGGATTATTCTCTTCTTGTCAAAGATTAAGTTATAATAGAATTAATTTTATTAATGAATAGCTAAAAAGTTTAGTGAGGAGAATTTATGTTACAAGCAATTGCAGCTTTTGTCGAAAAAGACTTGGCTAAGGATAAGACAGGACATGATTTTCAACATATTTGTCGGGTTGTTCATTTAACTGCGCGTTTGGCCGATACTGAGGCCTTATCAATGGCAGAACGTGAACAAGCACTAGTAATGGCTTATCTTCATGATAGCTTAGATGATAAAATTTTTTCTAATATTGACCAGAAAAAGATACAAATCGCTGACTTGTTAGGCCGATTAGGGATGGATGACGAAGCTATTAAGCAAGTTTTATATGTCATCACCCATCTTTCCTTTAAGGCCAATTTGACTCAAAAACATCACTTACCATTGGCTGGACAAATTGTCCAAGATGCGGACCGCTTGGATGCCTTAGGGGCAGTGGGGATCGCTAGAGCTTGTTATTATGGAGGGGCCAAGGGGCAAAGTCTCTATGATGAAGAAGCACCACGTAGTCAAGCACACCTGCAAGCTGAAAATTATCGCCAGAATACGACTAGTGTGATTAATCATTTTTATGAAAAACTCCTTCATTTAGAGTCCTTGATGAATACACCATCTGGTCGCCAAATAGCTAGGCAACGAACTGTATTTATGGAAGAGTTTTTAGCGCAATTCTATGCGGAAGTAGATGCAAAGGATCTTTAAATTATGTTTTTAAGTCCTCTTAGACTTATACCAATCGCATTGGGGCTCATGGTGATCATAAATACCAATTGCTTCTAAGAAAGATTCAATAATGTTAGGGCCAACAAATTGAAACCCAGCGTCCTTCAAGCGCTTGACCATGGCTTGGGTATTTTTTGCCTCATCGTCAGGAAAGCTTTGCCCGACTTGCCAAATATAGTCAGAAAAATGTTGCTTTGCTTCGATGGCTAGCGCACATGAGGCGTTATTAATGATGGCTTTTATTTTTCTTTTGTTGCGGACAATACCAGCATCTTGGATTAAGCGTTCATAGTCAGTTTGGCTGTAGTGGGCAATTTTATTGTAATCGAAGTAATCGAAGGCAGTTTGGAAATTTTGACGTTTGTTAATAATGGTTTGCCAACTTAAACCGGCTTGCATGATTTCTAGACAGAGGTATTCAAAGATGATTTGGGAATCATAGCTGGCTTGGCCCCACTCATAATCATGGTAGTCTTGCATGGCTTGATTGGCTTCTTGGGCCCAATGGCATCGTTTGATAGACATAGAAGGGCTCCTTTCTATTTTGTAATATCAAAAAATTGTACAAATAAAAGTTATATATAAAGGAAATATTATTTTGATTAAATTATTAAAAAAATGGTGGCTGAGTACGACTGTCTTTACAAAGATAGCATTGAGTATTTCTATTGTAGTAGGAATTTTAGTAAGTACCTTATATATTATTTTAACCATTTCTCAATATCATAATATGGATAATAGTTATCGCCAAAGACTGACGCAAATAGGAGAAACGATTGCTAATGATGAACGAGTAATAGGAACAGTGAGGTCAGGAACGCTTTCAGAAGATATTGTTAATTATGCTGACCATTTAGAGAGATTGAATGACCTCGATTATATTGTGATTTTTGGTTCTGACTTAACACGATACACACATCCAAATCACCAATTAATTGGTAAACCTTACCAAGGTGATGATGATTATCATGAAGCACTAAATGGCCAAATTACAACTAACATTGGTAATGGTACCATGGGGCGTTCTATAAGAGCATATGTTCCTATTATAGATCCAAATACAAAGCGAGTAGCTGGCGTTGTGAGTTTAGGGACAATGGTAGATGCCTACTATCGTAATATTTATCAATCAGTTATATTTGGAGCATTAATATTAATTATAGTGTTAACATTAGGGTGTATCTTTTCGTATTTTATTTCAAAAGCAATAAAAAAGTCAATGTTAGGTATGGAACCAATAGATATTGCCCGAGTGCTTCAGGAACGAAAAGCAATGGTCGAAAACTCATTTGATGGGATTTTGGCAAGCGGGGATGGACGAGTTATCGTAAACAACCATTATATTTCTGAACACTTTAATTTAAGTGTGGGAGATATTTTAACTGATAAGTTACCAGAGTTTGATTCAATTAATTATGGGACTAGCGTACAAAAAATTTTTTATAGAAATTGGTTGATTTCTAAGTCTCCCATTCTAATGAAGAATGATACAATTGGTGATTTTTATATTATTCGAGACGTTGAAGAAATTGAACAATCGATCCAATCCCTTCATTCTGCTACTAAATATGGCCAAGCTATTCGAAATTATCACCATAATTATCTCAATAAGCTTCATGTGATTTATGGCTTAAATGAATTGGGTAATTACGAGCAATTAAAAATTTACCTTGATCGGTTACTAAATGAAGAAGTAAAAGATATTAATGCTATTCTAGTTTTAGTGGCAAATGTTAATGTAGCAGGTGTATTACTTGAAATGTCAGAAAATTTCAAGGCAGAGGGTATAAAATTTAAGTTGTATATTTCCGGAGAAATATCAAATACTATGACTGTAGCCCAAACAATGAAATGGAGACAAATGGTTAATAGACTATATAACTATCTCATTTCATCTGGTGTCAGTAAAGTCAGCACCAAATTAATCGAAACGAAGAAAAGTTTGATCATTACTTTTACAGTTGATATCAATTTAATAAATGATTGGAAAGAAAATAATGTATTAGTTACGGATCGACTAATAGTATATTATCAAAGTTATGAAAAGGATGTGCCAAGTAATGTATCAAATATTACTAATAGAAGATGATGTTATGGTTCAAACAATTAATAAACAATATATAGAACAGTTGGATGAATTTCAAGTGACATTCTTAGCTGATTGTATGCCCACAGCTTTAGACATCTTAGAAAAAAATCAAGCGTTTATTGATATCATATTTATTGATGATAATTTAGGCGGAAAAGAGGAAGGGATTAGTTATATTGGCTGGATTAAACAAAAGTACCCCAAGATTGAGTTGATAGTAGTTTCTGCTAATAGTAGTAAAGAAGCAATTCAATCTGCATACAATCTTGGAGCAAGTGATTATATATTAAAACCTTTTAATGCCCAACGATTACACAAAAGTTTAGAAAACTTTAAATTACGCAAGTTAGGGCACCATAATCAATTTACTCAAACCGATATTGATGGCCATTATCAACCACAAAATCGCAGCAACAAAAAAATCCTGCAATGGCTCGAAAAAACACCTCTGGAAAAAGGAATATCGTTTAAGACGTTACAACATATTTTACTAATTATTCAAACCTATCCTAATCAGTTTTCTATTAACCAATTAAGTCGCGATGGGGATTTATCTCATGTCACAATTCGCCACTATATTAATTTTCTTGTTGATAAAGAATATCTTACCGAAGAGATCGTATATCAAAAAAATGGTAGACCCTATAGCGTTTATCGAATATCTTGTTAAGCGTAAGAGGCTGGGACTTTAATCCCAGCCTTTTTTCATTAATTAAATAATTTAAAAAAATTAAATAACATTGTGAAATATATCACCATATATTAATCTATAGCTATAAAGCTAGCTATTCAAATATTAATAATATATGAGGTGTAAGGAATGAATATAATTGATACTATTATGACGACTTTCACGAACATGGAATTTCTTAGTGCGATTGCGTCAACCATTTTTATTATTTTAATTGGATACTATTGTAGAAAAACAGGAACCTTCAATGATAAAACTAGTAAGGTCTTATCAGGATTGGTATTAAAACTAGCTGTCCCATGTTTAGCTTTTAATGCTTTTATGAAAGATATTGATTACTTGCAATTAAAGCAAAGTATCGACGTATTAATTTGGGGATTTTTATTTTTAATAATTTTAATTTTTGTCACCAAACCTATATTTTCTCGCTACGATGACGTGACAAGTATGGTTATGTCTAATTTAGCTATCTTTGGTTCAACTACATTTTTTGGAATTCCTATTATTTCTGCAGTATTTGGAGATGAAGGGGTTATTTATGCCAATGTATTTAATATTGGTTATCGAGTGTTGCTTTATTCTTATTGTTATTTACAAATGTCTTCGCTTAAATTTGATAAAAATAATATGAAACAAATTTTCTTGAATCCGGTTATTTTGCTTACATTTGCAGGATTATTAATTTGGGTTTTCCAAGAATCGTTACCTCAAGTCTCAGTAACTGATGGAAATTATGCATTTTTACGTTTTGATATGACTGCACCATGGATTTATAAACCAATGGATTATCTTGGAAGTTTATCATCCCCATTAGCATGGTTAGCGATTGGGTCAACTTTAGGAGGTATCCCATTTAAAGATGCTACTGCTGATTCTCGAGTTTGGTACTATGCATTCATTAAACAAATTATTGTCCCTCTATTAAATGTTTTACTAATTCTTGTTTTGAATGCTTTGGGACTAAGTCATATGGCTTATGTCGCTATCGCAACGACTGTTGTTATGATGGCTACACCTCCAGCAACAGTAGCTGTTAATTATGCTATCGGATTTGATAAACAACCATTATTGGCATCTAACGCATCATTAATTTCAACTGTTATGGCTGTTATTGCAATCCCAATTTGGTTGATTATTTTGCAGATGTTAAGTCAAATAGGGTTAGTTTAATCGTCAATGTTATAGTTTAGAAGCACATAAAATTCAATGATAAAGGAGTAATAAAATGAAAATTGCATGTTATGGTGTTCGCGCCAATGAAGTAGAATCCTTTAAAAAATATAATAAATATGATTATGTTTTGACTTTAATAGAAGAGTTATTGACTCATGACAATATTGAGACTGCTAAAGGCCATGATGCAGTCTTGTTGAGAGGAAATTGTGTCGCTGATGAAAAAAACTTAGGCATAATGAAAGATTATGGAATTAAGTTAGTTTTTACACGAACAGTGGGAGTTGATCATATTGATCTTGCAGCAGCTAAAAAATTTGGGCAAATCATTGCTCGTGTACCAGGTTATTCTCCGAATTCAGTTGCTGAATTAGCCTTTACTTTAGGTTTAACTTTGTTACGTAATGTGCAATATACTGCCAATCAAACAGCTAAAGGTGATTTTAGAGTAACGCCACAAATGTTTAGTCGTGAAGCTCGTAATTGCACTGTTGGGATTATTGGTACTGGACGAATTGGAATAGAAGAAGCCAAAATGTATAAAGGCATGGGTGCTCGCGTAATTGGTTATGATATTTATCAGTCAGAACCCGCAAAAGAAGTTTTAGAATTTGTAGAAACGCAAGATGAATTGTTGCAGCAGTCTGATATTGTGTCTCTTCACGTGCCATATATTGCAGGCGAAAATGATCAGATGATTAACTCAGAATTTATTAGCAAATTGAATGATAAGGCGATTATTGTTAACACTGCTCGTGGTCAATTGCAAGATAATGAAGCTATTGTTCAGGCCATTAAGGATAATCAGTTATATGGCTTTGCGGCTGATGTATTGCCTAATGAAGGAGAAGTATTCTTTAAAGAATTTTCAGATATTAGTGAAATACCAGATAAATCCGTTCAAGAGATGTTACATTTATATCCTAAAGTGATTTTAACACCACATGTAGGGTCTAATACGGATGAAGCGTTAAAAAATATGATTGAAATTTCTTTCGATAATTTTAATGAGTATCTAACACATGGTTTGTTGACTAATGAAGTTACTTTATAACTAATAATATAATAAAATCCTAGGTGATTGCCGATTTAGTCACCTAGGATTTTTATTATTTAAACTTGTTTGAATACATTTTTGAAGAGATAGTAAGACGATTCAGCACCAGGATCCATTTCTCCAACTGATCGATCACCATAGTAAGAGGCCCGGCCTTTGCTAGCTTTCATCGCAATAATTTCGTCTCGGGCTTGGTCAAGGCGGTCAATGCTGATGTCATCAGCTTCTAGGGCATCGATAGCAGCTTGCCACATATCGACCATCGTTTTCTCACCTGTTTCTGCTTTACCTCGTTGTTTAATCTTATCTAAACCAGCAGCGAAAATAGCGGTTAAGTCGTCAGAGTTTTTGACAGCTGTCGCCATGGCTAGGAAGGCTGAACCATAAAGGGGGCCAGATGCACCTCCAATTTTACTCATTAGAAGTTGGGCAACTTGCATAAAAAGATCTGAGGTATTTTCGGCTGGTTTTTCAGCAAGCTTATCTTCTACGGCTTTGGCGCCTCGGGCCATATTATTACCATGGTCGCCATCGCCAATTTTTTGATCAAGTTGACTAAGGTAGTCCTTGTTAGCTTTTAAATCTGCTAGCCAGTCGTCTAACCATGCTTGGTTTTTTTGTAATTCCATTGTCTTCATTCCTCCTACCATGCTAGTACATCAACGGGTGCCTGTAGGGCCGTTAACCAGTCGGTATGGTCAAGATGCAAGAGAGTTAATGAAGCCCCTTGCATTTCTAGACTCGTCATCAGTTCGTCTACTTTGACCCATTTTATCTTGAGGCCGTCTTCTGCGAGCAAGGCTTGCACATCGTTCCAGAAGATATAAAGTTCCATTTGTGGAGTGCCGCCCATAGAATTAACTAAGACAGCGTATTCATCGCCTGCTTGCCAGTCAAAAGTTTTCTTGAGTTGTTGGACCAATTCAGCTGCCATATCATGGGAGCTTTTGATTTTTTCGCGCCGGTAACCAGGTTCTCCATGAATTCCAATACCAAACTCAAATTCATCGTCAGCAATGTCAAAACCAGGTTTGCCTACTTCAGGAACAGTTGCCGCAGTTAGAGCTAGTCCAATAGTATTTAAGTTAGCGTTAACTTGTTCGGCAATCTCACTTAGTTCACTGAGGGATTTGCCTTGGTCGGCGTAGTAGCCCATAATTTTGTGCATTAAAACAGTTCCCGCAACGCCACGTTTTCCAGCAGTAAAGGTGGAATCTTCGATAGCAATATCGTCATCAACAACAATAGCAGCTGTTTGGATACCTTCTGCTTCAGCGAATTCTTGAGCCATTTCGAAGTTCATGACATCACCGGTGTAGTTCTTGATGATTAAAAAAACACCTTGGCCATTATCAGAGGCTTTGATGGCAGTTAAGATTTGGTCAGGGGTTGGGGAAGTAAAGACTTCACCACATACTGCAGCAGATAACATGCCTTGCCCCACAAAACCAGCGTGACTGGGTTCATGACCAGAGCCTCCGCCAGAAACTAATCCAACTTTATCAGGTGTTTCTGCTATACGGTGGATAACATTGGATTCGGGCAATCGTTCCAATAAATCAGGATGAGCACTTGACATTCCTTTTAACATGTCATTGACGACTTGGCTGGGATCATTGATAATCTTTTTCATGGTCAGTCCTCCTTAGGCTTGATCTTTGATGGCTTGCAATAAATCGTCATGTGAGGCGCCAATAGTGGTTTGTACTGCGGCCACATAGGCTGACTCCACAATAGGGCTCTCGAGAATGGTGACTCTTTCCTTCTTGTCATCATCTAGAAAGTCTAGAGCAGTTTCACTAGATAAGACGGCACTACCCATATCAGTAAATAAATATATTCTTTCCCCTTGGGCAGCTTGAATTTGTTCTAAGACCCGAGTCGGGGAAGTGCCGATTTCTCCCTCTTCAGTTCCTCCTGCAGATAAAACTTCAAAACTGTTGTCTTCATTGGGAACCATTTCTTCTAAAAGTGCTTTAATCCCATCAGTAATTTGTAGGCTATGGGAAACCAAAATCAATGTTTGCATAAGTGCCTCCTTTTTTGAATCCGATTACACCTTTATTTTAGCAATATTAATAGGGGGTGACAAATGATTCAATTAAGGCGGCTAAGTTGCATTGGTTTTTAATGATTTTCTTTGGGTAAATGACTTTTTTCATAGGGTTCGACATGGACATCAACCATTTCAATAAAATGGGTCATATAGAGAACTTTTTCGACGGCAATGGTGATATCGTGACCATCTCTCACCGAGAGATTCGGGTCTACTAAGATGGTGACATCGAGGTAGACATGGGGACCATAGTTACGGCCACGTAGATCCTTTATAGCCAGTACCCCTGGAACTTTGTTGATGGTGGTTTGATAGCGGTCGATATCAGCAGCTGAGAAACCATCAGACAGAGCAAAGGTAGATTCAGCAAATATTTCCCAACCTGCCTTGATAATAATTAAACCGATAACTAAGGCCATTAACCCATCCAACCAATAAAGATTGAATTGGCTGGTGAAGATTGCGCCAGCAGTCAGTAAGGAGGTTAGGGCATCAGCTAAATTATCCTTGGCTGAGGCTTTTAGGGCACTGCTTTTTATTTTGCGGGCGATGTTATTATTGAAAGTATAGACTGCTAACATGAGCAAAGCTGAGCCGATAGCAATCCAAACCGTGTTAGGGTCGGGTGCTTGATTGATACTAGGGGTGAGGATGTCTTCGATAGAATTAAGGCTTACCTGAATACCAATATACAAGATAATAAAAGAGACCATCAAGGTAGTGATGGCTTCAAACTTCCGGTGACCATATTGGTGGTTTTTGTCAGCTGGACGATAGGCGACTTGCACACCGATTAATAGGACAGTAGATGAAATGGTATCAGAAAAGTTATTTAGTCCATCTGCGAATAAGGCTTGTGATCCTAAGCGATGACCAAAGAGTAACTTGGCACCAGCAATTACCGCATAAGCTAGGATGGCAAGAAGGGTTCCTCGGCGCGCCCAACGTAATTCTTCTTGATTTGACATGACTGACCTCCTTAGACTTTAATGCTTTCCAATTATACTACAAAAAGCTGGGGAGTATAAGTTGACTTCATATGTTAACTAAATTAACATTAGCTTAATTATTAATGACAATGAGGGGGAGATTGCAATGAGAGAAAAGGAGTTACGACGGTCTTTGGCTGTTTTTCCGATTGGCACGGTGATGAAGTTAACTGATCTCAGTGCACGCCAAATTCGTTATTATGAAGAACGCCAATTAGTGAAACCGCAACGAACGGATACCAATCGTCGGATGTATTCCTTAAATGATGTGGATCGTTTATTGGAAATAAAGGATTACATCCAAGAAGGTTTGAGTGTGCAAGCAATCTATAATAAATATCATCGTCCTAAGAGTAAAAGCAAAGAAAGACAGCTCACCGATGAAGATGTGCGTCAGATTCTTTATAATGAGATTCTTAATCAAGGGGGCTTTGTCCAACCTGAGGACTTCAGCCATAATTATTAAGTAATGCTCAAGGCAGAATTTTTAGTAATTGAAGGGATAGATAAGTAGTGACAAATTATAAGCATGGTTTTAATGAAATAAGTAAAGAATATCTTGCCGACATCGATGCGACAGTTTGGCGATTTGACCATCCGCAATCAGGTGGCCAGGTCATGTGGATAGATAATGATGACCGTAATCGTAGTTTTGCCATTGGTTTTTTAACCCCTCCGGAAGATTCAACAGGTGTAGCACATATCGTTGAACATTCGGTCTTATCAGGGTCACGTAAGTATTCGGTTAAAGACCCCTTCATGCAAATGATGAAGACCTCTATGGCAACTTTTCTTAATGCCTTAACTTTTTCTGATATGACTGTATATCCGGTGTCGTCTATGAATGAAGAGGATTTTCATCATTTAATGGATGTGTACTTGGATGCGGTTTTTTATCCTAAGATGTTAAGTCAGCCGAATATCTTTAAGCAAGAGGGTTGGCACAAGGAAATTTTAAGTTCAGAAGATCCTATTACTATAAGTGGGGTTGTTTATAACGAAATGCGGGGTGCTTTTGCTGATGTCGATCGTGCCATTGTGAGTGCGGTGGCAGAAAATCTCCATCCTCAGTCGACTTATAGCCATGAATCGGGTGGGAATCCTTATGTTATTCCTGACTTGACCTATCAAGACTTTTGTCGATTCCACCAAGACCACTACCGCCCTGATAATGCCTTGCTATGTTTATATGGCGCAGTAGATATAGACCGTGCTTTAGCCCAAATTGATGAGGAATATTTTGCTGAGTTTACGACTAATGATCAGCCGATTAGCCTGGCCTTGCCAACTATTCCATGTGAAAACAAAGTAAAAACGCTGACTTATCCTGCTGATGACACGATGACCGCAGACCAACATTCTTATTTGACTTATACGCTACCCTTTACCACTGTGACTAATAGGGAGGAAGCTTTCTTGCTACCACTATTGGCTGAGGCTTTGGTAGATGCTGAAGCTAGTCCTTTGCGTCAAGCGATAGTTGAAGCAGGCTATGCTGAAGACATTTCCGCCTATCCGGCTGATGGGTATTATCAAGATTTTGGCATCATTGTAGAGAATATGAACAGCCAACAAGCTGACCAAATCGTAGCTATTATTGAAGAGACTCTAGCTAGGGTAGCAAAACAGGGTCTTGACCGCAATTTGCTGGCAGCGATTATGAATTCCCGTGAATTTTATTACCGTCAAGCAGGTGGGGCCATGCGCGGCATTACCCACAGTATTCAGATGTTATCTGTATGGCGTTATGGTGAACGGCCGCTCTCTGGTTTGGAATATGAGTCGTCTTTTGCTTTCTTTAGAGAGCAATTACAGAGCGATTACTATGAAAAGATTATTCACAATCGTCTAGTTGAGGCTAAGACTAAGCAAGTATTAATTCATGAACCGCAAGCTAATTATTTTATCAGCCAGGACCAGACTTTAGAAGAAAAACTGGCCCAAGAAAAAGCCCGACTCTCACAAGCAGAAATTGATCAGCTTATTCAAGATAATCTATCTTTACGTGAGTATCAAAATCAAGCAGATCAAGCAGAAGACTTAGCGAAGTTGCCACAATTGCACTTAGACGATGTCCCCACAAAAACTCAAGTGATTCCAGAAGAAACGCTGTCTCACTCACCACTAATCCTTTTTCATGGCCAAGAGGCAGCTGGTGTGCGTTATATTAGCTTGTCTTTTGCCCTTGATCAAATTTCAGCGGATGCCATTCCTTATCTCAAAGACTTAGCCATCCTTCTAGGCGCTCTGCCTACTGAAAACTATAGCTACCAAGATTTGGATACAGAATTAATGAAGTTAACAGCGGGCTTGTCCTTCCAACCTAAAGTTTACGCCTTGGATAGTGAGTCTTATAAGAGTCAAATGGCGATTGATTTTGCGGCGATTGGAGATAATAGTCAACCGGCCTTAGACTTAGTTACAGAAATTATTACTTGTTCTGACTTTAGCCAAAAAGCTCGGATTAAAAATATATTAACCCGGGTTAAAACCGAGATGGAACAATACTTTGAAGCTTCAGGACACCAAGCGGCTTTAGCACGTTTGCGGTCTTTCTACTCTCAAGCCAGCCTTTACGGTGAACGCTTAGCTGGTCTTGCCTACTATGACCACTTGGTTGAATTTTTGGCTCATTTTGATCAAGAATTCGCTAGTTGGCAAGAGCGAATTCGAGAAATTAATAACTTAATTTGGGATCGTGACCGCTTAATCGTGAGTTTGGCTGCAGATGCATCGGATAAAGAAAGCTTGCTAACAGAGCTGCAAGCTTTTGCTCATGGTTTAACTTCTTCTGGGCGTCAAGTTCAAGCATTTCCTGATTTGGAGCTACCAACCATTAATAGTCAAGCCATTACGACCAATTCAAATGTTCAATATGTGGCAATGGGTGGCGGTTTTGCTAGTGATGATTATCGCGGCCAAGCCTTGGTGTTAGCTAATATCGTGTCTAAGGGTTACCTCTATGATCATATCCGTGTCCAATCCGGAGCTTACGGTGCTGGCTTAACGATAAGACCTTCTGGTGATTTGGGAGCTTATTCTTATCGTGACCCTAAACTTGATCAAAGCTTAACTACTTACCGAGGTATAGGGGAATCGCTTCGTAAACTATCATTGTCCCAATCTCAGTTAGACCAATTTATTATTGGTTCAATGAAAGCCTTCCACTATCCCATCACTCCAGCCAAGGCTAACCAAGTCATGTTAACCCGTTATCTAAAAGGCATAAGTAAGGAAGCGATTGATCGTCGGCTTACCGAAGCCTTAGCAACCAGTCTGACTGATTTGCAAAGCTATGCTGACTTTGTGGATAAGATTATGGCTGATCCAGCAGTTGTGGTAATAGGCAACAAGCAAAATATCTTGGACAGTAAATTCGCCTTTGACCATATACGTGCCTTGAAAGAAAAAGAACAAAGTGATTAATAAAATATCAATTCACGTCACAATTCATTAGACAAAACTCCCCCTAGAGTAGTACTAGCAATGAGTCTACTTTAGGGGGAGTGTTCTCTATTAATTGAATGAGGCATTTACCATAAGTGGCTTAATTATTCTAAGCCCATATATTGACCAAAAGTAATAACGACAAAGGCAAGGATAAGTAGGACTCCAGCAACGACTTTAATGCGCCCTTCTTCGGCAGTAGTCATGCCTTCCTGGCTCTTACCTTTAAACATGATATAGACATTCAATAGGATGGTTCCTATAGCTAGGAGCATCCCTAGGGTATAGCGACTCATAATCATTCCTCCTTATTCAAGGGAATCGGTGTATTGAATTTCAACCCGAGTTTTGACGGCTTGGCCCTTAGTGCGTCCGGTTCCGTTAATCTCCCAAATAATGGTATTAATCGGTTGATTTATTGAGGAAGGATTCAAACGGATGCTAATCTGGTGTTGAGCTCCGGGGCTTATTTGTTGGCTTGCGACAGAGTTTAACAGGTGGAGTAAGTCATCATTTTCACCAGCAAATTCGATTTGTGTGGATTGGGGGTATTGCTGCCAAGTTCCTTCTTGGGCAATCACATTGAAGAGCTGCTGCACTTGTTGGGAGCTGAGTAAAGTGACGCGGTCAATTTCCTGATTAGAATGGGCGGATTGTAGCCATTCATCATTATTTTCCCGAATATAGGTAGTGCCATCGTTCTCTTGTTTCATTTCTAGATATTGGTGGTCTTGGTCATTTTGTTTGACGATAATTTTAGCTTCAGTCATTTTATCATCATTAACTGTAATCTGATTCGTTTTTTGCGCTTGACCATGGCTATTAGGATCTTGTTGGTCGATAAGGGTTGTTTGTTGGTAATTGGCTTGTTCAGCGAAGGATTGGTTAACTGAATCTGTAATTTCTTGACTGTTGTTGACCTGGCAACCCGCTAATAGACCAAGCATGGTCACAGAGACTAATAATGATTTTAATTCCATAGTAAGAGCTGCTCCTTAGTGATGAGTAGTGAGAGCCGATATTATCGACTCTTAATTTGTTGAAGTACAATATCTTATCTTATTCTACAAGAGATTAGTAAGCTTTTAAAGCAGATTAACAATGAAAATCAGGGAATTTTTTTGAAATCTTTTAGGGATTAGCAATGATAAGCCTGCGTATTTCTAGTATAATAAGGAGACGACTTTTCTGGAAGGGGAGGAATTATGCCTAATCCAACGATGATGCAATATTTCGAATGGGAAATGCCAAGTCAGCATGACCATTGGCAACGCTTGAGTCAGGATGTTGACCATTTAAAAGCCATGGGAATCAGTCATTTATGGCTACCACCTGCTAGTAAGGCAGTTGCTAGTCAAGATGTTGGCTATGGAATTTACGATCCGTATGACTTAGGCGAGTTTCCACAAAAAGGAGGCATCCCTACTAAATACGGCAGTAAAGTTGATTATCAAACAGCAATTAAACACTTAAAAGCAGCTGGCATCAAACCGCTAGCTGATTGGGTACTTAACCATCGGGCAGGAGCCGACCAAACTGAAACTTTCCCTGCTTATCCGGTAGATCCATTTGATCGGCAACATAAGTTAGGTGCACCTCGTCAGCTTGAAGGGTGGACCAAGTTTACCTTTCCCGGCCGAGGCACTAAATATTCTGATTTTAAATGGGATTGGACCTGTTTCTCAGGAGTTGACTATGACCAGGCCCGTGATGAAACAGGTATTTTCATGATTAAAGGATTTAAAAAAGGCTGGGCTCATGGCGATTATGTAGCCCCAGAAAATGGCAATTATGATTATCTGATGTTTGCGGATGTTGATTATTCCAATGACCGAGTGGCTGATGAAGTGATTGCTTGGGCCAAATGGATGATTCAAGAAACAGGGATACAAGGCTGTCGCTTGGATGCTATCAAACATGTGGATAGCCGTTTTATCTACCGTTTATTAAAGGAAATTTACCAAGACTATCCAGAGTTCTATGTAGTGGGTGAGTACTGGGAAAATGATACGCCTGCCTTATTGCATTATTTAGAACAGACTGACCAGCAGTTACAACTCTTCGATGTTGTCCTACATTTTAATTTTCACCAGGCAGCTGTTCAAGGAGCAGACTACGATTTACGTGAGCTATTTTCCGGCAGTCTTGTAGTTACTCATCCCGATGCGGCAGTGACTTTTGTTGACAACCATGACTCTCAACCTGGCCAAGCCCTGGAATCTTGGGTAGGAGAATCTTTTAAAGCCCAAGCTTATGCATTAATTTTATTGCAGGCCCAAGGCTTACCTTGCCTCTTTTATGGGGATTACTATGGTATTGCAGCAGGGGAAGACTATCAAGGGATGGCAAAAATTTTAGACAAACTTCTGTCCTTACGTCGTCACCATGCTTATGGGGAGGAAATTCAGTATTTTGATGCGCCTCATTGTATAGGTTTGACCCGGCAAGGTGATATTGACCATCCGGGAGGCTTAGCTCTCCTAGTTTCTAATGCTGGCGCCCAAGAAAAGCGTATGTCGGTGGGCCCTAGTCATGCAGGAGAATATTGGGTGGACTGCTTATCTAACCAAGCACCTGTACAGATTGATGACCAGGGTTATGGTATATTTACTTGTTCTCATACCGGACTTTCTGTCTGGTTACCTAAAAAAGATTAGAGGAGGATATAATGGCACAACGTGGATTTGAATTTGTATCGACTTATGCAGACCAAGGGCTTAACCTGCCAATGCGTCAAACATCTGGCTCAGCAGGCTATGATATTGCTGCTGCTGAAGATGTTACCATACCTTCCATTTGGCAAAGAGGGGTTATGGCAACCTTATTAATGAGTGAAGCAGGGAAATCTAATAAAGATTGGCAGACGGCCTTAGAAAAAGCGCCAGCCATTAAACCGGTCTTAGTAGCAACTGGTATTAAGGCTTATATGCCCCAAGATGAGTACCTACAACTGACTTGCCGGTCTTCTAACCCCTTGAAACGATCACTAATCTTACCCAATGGCGTAGGGATTATTGATAGTGATTATTATGGTAATAACGATAATGAAGGCCATATTTATGTCCAACTGTTAAATTTTGGCCTTGAAGATGTCCATATCAAAAAGGGCGACCGTATCGCTCAAGGGATATTCTTATCTTATCAAAAGACGGACCAGGACATTGATAATGGTGTTAAACGCCAAGGCGGTTTTGGCAGTTCAGGACAAAACTAAGAAAGAAGGAAAGTAATGGCAAAGAAGACAAGTATTCATTATATTTGCCAGGCTTGTGGCTATGATTCTCCGCGTTGGTTGGGACGCTGTCCTAACTGTGGGGCCTGGAATCAAATGGAGGAAGAACGGATTGGCGGGAAGGCTATTGTCCATCCCGAAGACCAAGAGCCCATCCATAAAGGTTATAAGAGTCATAAACCTCAACGGATTAAGAGTGTGACTGCAGAAGCTGAAAGCCGAGTAAAAACGCCTTGGCAGGAATTTAACCGTGTTCTCGGCGGCGGTGTTGTGGCAGGGTCCTTGGTTTTACTTGGGGGCGACCCTGGTATTGGGAAATCCACTCTTTTGCTCCAAGTTTCCATGGCTTTGAGTCAAAATCAAGGCACTGTGCTCTATGTTTCTGGAGAAGAAAGTATGCAACAAATAAAGATGCGGGCTGATCGTTTAGGATTTAAGGATCCGGATTTTTATGTTTATGCAGAAACAGATATGGCTGAGATTAGGTCAGCGATTGCAGAGATCAAACCTCAATTCTTGGTGGTTGATTCTATTCAAACGATGACTCATGAGGAAAGCAATGGCATTGCTGGCTCGGTGAGTCAAGTAAGGGAAACAACTGCTGAGTTGATGGCTTTAGCTAAACAAAACGGTATTGCTACCTTTATTGTGGGCCATGTCACAAAAGATGGGAATATTGCTGGACCACGGATGTTGGAACATATGGTGGATACGGTTTTATACTTTGAAGGGGAAAAACATGATTCCTATCGGATTTTACGAGCCGTCAAAAATCGCTTTGGTTCTACTAATGAAATGGGCGTTTTCGATATGCAGACTGATGGACTTAAGGAAGTGGCCAATCCAAGTCAACTTTTCCTAGAGGAACGTTTAGCTGGTGCAAACGGCTCAGCTGTAGTTGCTTCTATGGAAGGGACGCGACCCATTCTCACAGAAGTGCAAGCCTTACTAGCACCAACTGCCTTTGGGAACGCTCGTCGAACCGCTTCGGGTCTAGACTACTCACGGGTGACTTTGATTATGGCAGTGCTAGAGAAACGTGCGGGTTTAATGTTACAAAACCAAGATGCCTATCTCAAGTCGACAGGTGGTGTCCGTTTGGATGAACCGGCTGTGGATTTAGCGATTGCAGTAGCTATTGCTTCATCCTATTGGGAAAAGGAAACCCAAGCCACTGATTGTTTTGCCGGTGAAATTGGTTTAACAGGTGAAATTCGCCGGGTGACACGTTTACAAGAACGAGTTAATGAAGCCTATAAACTTGGTTTTAAACGTATCTTTGTACCTAAGGGATCTAGTCAGGGACTAGAAAAACCGGATGGAATCCAAGTCGTGGGAGTAACCACCCTACGCGAAGTCTTAAATACAGTATTTCCTAGATAAACAAAGACTGATTTTTTAAGGAGGTGACATAATGTCAAGAAAAAATGAAACACGCCTTTTTCGGCTTTTATTTATGTTAGTCGGTGCTAGTATGGGATACTATCTTTTGCCAATCTTCTGGCGATTTCTTGGTCAAGACCAAGGACTGATTAATAATGCTATTGTCAATCTTATTTTAGGTGCACTTATTTTCTATATTTTATTTGAATTGCTCAAAGGGTGGATGCAAGGCTTATTTTCTAACTTAGTTGACCAGATTAAACAACTCTCTTTAGGGAAATTATTGACTTCAATTTTAGGGCTTATTTTAGGGTTGATTTTAGCCTGGTTAGCCAATATACCAATTATTGGTTTTAATGTTCCCTTTATCTCGAATGTTTTACCCTTTGTCCTAACAGTGGTCCTAGGATTTATTGGTTATTATATTGGAAGTAGCCGTAGTGAAGAGATTCAAGCCTTCTTTACCCGTTTGCCACGTTTGGTAGCTAATGAGGAAAATGATGAGATCAAAGAAAACGGTCAAGAAATTAACCCAGACCAGGCATCAAGTAATAATGAGTTAGCGCTAGTCAACACGTCGACTTCAACGAATCCAGATGCTGTTTTTCAGGTCTACAAAATTTTGGATACTAGTGTCATTATCGACGGTCGAATTCTAGATGTTATTCGGGCTGGCTTTGTTGAAGGGATTATTTTGGTGCCCAATTTTGTGCTTAAAGAATTACAATACATTGCTGATTCTGCTGATAGTGTTAAACGCGTGCGAGGTCGGCGTGGTTTAGACGTGTTAAATAAACTGCAAACGGAAAACCATTTACCAGTAGAATTTACTGATAGTGATTTCGACCAAGAAGAAGATGTGGACTTGAAGCTCTTACTTTTGGCGCGCCAGGTCAATGGGGTAGTGGTGACTAATGACTACAATCTTAATAAGGTGAGCCAGCTCCACCAAATTAAGGTACTTAATTTAAATGAATTAGCAAATGCTTTGAAGATGGTTGTGATTCCTGGTGAGCGTATGACTGTTCGTATTATCAAAGTTGGCACCGAACGCCAACAAGGGGTAGCCTATCTCGATGACGGCACCATGGTCGTTGTTGAAGACGGTAAGCACCATATGGATGAAAACTTAGAAGTTGAAATCACCTCATCCATCCAAACCAATGCTGGAAAAATGATCTTTGCCAAGATTGTTTAGATGAGAAGGGTGCGATGAAAAGCAGTAAGACCAAGATTTTGCCCTTGCTAAGAGAAGTGATACAATAATAAAGAAGTTTCAAAAAATTTGAGGAGGAATGCTGCAATGGCTGACAAAGTAAGAGTACGGTATGCACCAAGCCCAACAGGACATTTGCACATTGGGAATGCGCGTACAGCCTTATTTAACTACTTATTTGCTCGTCATAACAATGGCGATTTCATTATTCGAATCGAAGACACTGATACCAAACGTAACCTAGAAGACGGAGAACGTAGCCAATTAGATAACTTAACTTGGTTAGGTATGGATTGGGATGAAGGTCCAGACAAGGGTGGCGACTTTGGTCCTTACCGTCAATCTGAACGTAATGAAATTTACCTTAAATATATTGAACAATTAATTGCAGAAGGTAAAGCGTACTATGCTTATGACACATCAGAAGAGATTGAAGCGGAGCACCAAGCCCAAATCGACCGTGGTGAAGCCCCACGTTATGTTGGTAAATGGCGTGATGCCAGCGAGGAAGAACGAGAAGCAGCTCGGGCTGAAGGGCGTCCACAATCTGTTCGTTTCCGCGTACCAGAAGATGGTGTTTACCGTTTCGAAGACATGGTTAAAGGGGATATCAAATTTGAATCCAAAGATATTTCTGGTGACTTTGTTATCTTAAAACAAGACGGGCAGCCAACTTATAACTTTGCAGTTGTTGTTGATGACCATCTTATGGAAATTACCCATGTTTTACGGGGTGACGACCATATTGCTAATACACCAAAACAAATGATGGTTTATGAAGCATTAGGTTGGGAGGCACCTGTTTTTGGTCATATGACTTTGATTACCAATGCTGAAACTGGGAAGAAACTCTCTAAACGTGATGAAAGTATCTTACAATTTATTGAGCAATATCGTGATTTAGGTTATCTTCCTGAAGCAATGTTTAATTTCATTGCTTTGCTTGGTTGGTCGCCTAAGGGAGAAGAAGAAATCTTTAGTCAAGAAGAATTGATTGAAATCTTTGTTACAGACCGTCTCTCTAAATCGCCAGCAGCCTTTGATAATAAGAAGCTAGAATGGATCAATAACCGCTACATGAAGTCTGCTGATTCTGAACGTGTGGCAAAATTAGCTATTGACCATTTACAACGAGCTAATCGCGTGAGTGAGAATGCTGATGCTGAAGAAAAAGCCTGGACAGAAAAACTAGTCTCGCTCTACCAAGATGAAATGTCTTATGCTGCGCAAATTGTGCCATTATCAGAAATGTTCTTCCAAGAAGAATTGGAAATTGCTCCTGAAGCCAAGGAAATCCTCCAAGGCGATGACGTCGCAACTGTCTTAACTAGCTTCCGCGAAAAATTAGCAGCGGTTTCTGAAGAACAATTCACTGAAAGTGAGATTATGGCAGCCATTAAAGCTGTCCAAAAAGAAACAGGGATCAAAGGGAAAAACCTTTATATGCCTATTCGAGTGGCAACTTCTGGCGAACAACACGGTCCTTCAATTGGCTTGACTATTGAAGTTTTAGGTCCTAAAAAAGCTCTTCACCACTTAGATCAAGCGATTGCTGGATTATAATTAAAACGTTATTTCTCAATGCGAGTTCGACTGTGAGGATGAGATGAAAAACGATTAGCCCCAAAGGATTTGTCTGAAAATGGGAAGTATTCGCAGAATACTGACTCATTTGCAGACAATACACAATACTGATGGGGCTGTTTTTCAGAACTCGATTAAACAGGGTGCGACAAAAGTCGTTAAGAACAGAAGCCTTGGACTAAAACGTGAAAGATGGCAAACGACCATCAGAGAGTTTTAGGAAATTAATGTTCATATATTATAGAGAGGCTGGGATTTCTGTCCTAGCCTTCTTTTTATGATGGTGGTAATAGGAATAACTAGTTTTTGCAATAAACATAAATATACTTTTCAACGATTGTATCTATTGGTGTAATAAAATCGTAATATTCGGTAATATCTCTTTTTCGATGGCCTTTGCTATAATGAGTGCGAATATGAAAGGTTTTATTAAGAAAAGTGAGGGTATTTTAAATGAAGTTTAATCAATTTAGGGAAGAGAAAGACCGCCGCATTATGCGCAAATCTAAGGGGAAATGGATTGTGTGCTCATTATTATTAACAACTGGACTTGCCTTGGGGAATTGGGGATTAAATAATGAAACAGTTTTAGCTGATTTCAATACAGTGGCCACCAACACATTCCGTTCATTGAACGCTTCATCATTTGCTGATAAAGCTACTCTGGAAGAAGACAGAGCAATCTTAAGTGCTAGCCAAGAAGCAGTAGCCAATATTGAAGCCACTTGGTCTAAGAATACTGAAGAAGAAGTACGTGCTGAAATTGCTCGCCAAAAAGAAGCAGGCTTAGATGCCTACGTGGTGCAATGGGGTGACACTTTATCAGTGATTGCCGCAGCAACAGGACAAAGTGTTGATGACCTTGCTGAAGCCAACCAATTAGGCAATATTCATTTGATTTTAACAGGTGATTTGTTGACAGGTGTTCTCGGGCCTAGGTCAGCCAATTCAGTAAACCACGGCCAAGAACAAGAAAAACAAGAAGTAGCTCAAACATCTGTGTCACGTTCTGAAGACGAACAGACAAGTGTTAGCGAACAAGCAAGTCAACTTGAATCAAAAGACCAAACAGAAGCTGACACTGAAGACACTCAAGCTGACGAAGCTGTAGAAGAAAATCAAGCGAGTGAAGCAGCTGCTGAAGAGGTGCAAATCACCGTTCTAGTTCCTGAAAATGAAACAGTAACAGAAGCCACAAATGAAGACGTAAGCCCAGAAGCCAAAGTTGCTGATAATGAAACAACCGAGCCAGGTGAAGACGAATTAAATGGGGTTATTTATGATGATCCCGCTACTATTGATCCAGCTCTTCCTGGCAAGAATGCTGAACAAGCCGACGCTCAAGACGATAACCAAGAACAAGTAGAGTCCGATGAAACGATTGTTGAGGAAATGCCTGATCAACAAGAAACTATAGACCAGGATGATTCTACTAGTGAAGTTGTTGAAGAAGCTGGTTCAGAAGTTACAAAAGCAGAAATAGATAGTGACCAAAACGACCAAGCAATAAACGAAGAAACTTCACAAGCAGGCCAAGACAGTGTAGACGCACCTGAAAATGCTAGTGAAACTGAAGCAAATAGTAAAGAGTCTTCACAAGAGAACAATAATCAAACAACTGTTGAAGAGCCAAACGCTGAAAGTGAAGAAACAGTCGAAACAGCAGAGGGTATTGAAGAAGAAGCTGGCCAATCTGAAGCAACTGTTGAAGAATCTTTAGAAGAAACCGGTGATCAAACCCCTGCTGAAGACCCTAATGTGGTTAATGAAGAAGTAGCAGAAGAGCTTTCTGAAGAAGCGACCGCTCCGTCTGAAGAAAAAATTGAAGAACCTTTAGAAGAAACCGGTAATCAAGCACCTGTTGAAGAGCCAAGCCTTGGAAATGAAGAAGCAGTCGAAATAGAAGAAGATATTAAAGAAGAAACTGACCAAGATGTAGACCAATCCGGTCAAGTTACTAGTCAAACAAGTCGCCGAGTAGAAGTGCTCCACCCACAAACTAAATATGTTCAAGACGACCAATTAGAAGAAGGCCAAGAAAAAGTGGTTCAAGCAGGTGAGCGTGTGATAGAAGTTACTATCGACTTAGTAGATGGTCAAGAAGTTAGTCGTCAAGAACGTGAAGTGTCAGTGACTCCTGCTCAAGATAAGATTATCCATCGTGGCACACGTTCCGTTGAGGAAAAAACTCAGATTGTTACTGAAAAGGTAACGATTCCTTTCCAAACTCGTTACCAAGACGACGAGCAATTCAAGGACGGCACTGAAAAAATCATTCAAGAAGGTCAAAATGGTGAAAAAGAAATAAGCTATGAAATCACTTATCGTGATGGTAAAGAAGTCAGCCGTAAAAAAGTTGACGAACGTGTGACCAAAGAAACAATCGACAAAATTGTGCGTCGTGGAACTCAAAAAGTTGCCGACAACCAACATGTTGTTGTTCATGGCGAATCATTATGGTCAATTGCGCAAAAATATGGTGTTACTGTTGAAGGTATTCGCCAAGCTAGTGGTCTAGACTCTAATGTACTCTACACTAACCAAGTATTAACTATTCCTAAGGCTGAAGTAGGCACAATGGTGACAAGTGTTCTTTACGGTGCGGGTCGCGGGGATACTGTTAACTCAGTTGCTAATAAGTTCGGTGTTTCAGCAGCTTCTATCCGTCAAGCTAATGGCTTATCTGGTAACTGGCTAGCTGAAGGCCAAACCTTACAAATCCCTAATGCTACTGCCAAACCAATGAATAATACCCAATCGCGTGATGGTAAGCAAGTGGTTATGTTAGATCCAGGTCATGGCGATGGGTCTGGTGCTCAATATGCTGGTGTTAACGAAGGCACATTGAACCGTCAATTGGCTCAACAGTTAACTCAAGAGTTACAAAGTCGGGGTTACACGGTGATTTCTGCTCGTCCCGACGCAACTGATGTGTCGCTATTAAATCGTAGTCGCCAAGCCAACGTTTCAAACGCGGATATCTTTATCTCTCTTCACCATAATTCAATGGGAGCAGCCAACCGTGGAACAGCAACAGGTATTGAAACCTTCTACTATGAATATTACAATGGTGTTTATCCAGCGATTAATGGTGCTTACCATAATGATGGGCAACGTCTAATTAATTCCGCTTACCTTGCCCAACAAATTCAAGGCAACTTAATAGGGCAAACCGGAGCGATTAACCGTGGTGTGAAGACAAATACTTTCTCAGTATTACGAGAAACTGATATTCCAGCTGTTTTAGTGGAATATGGCTTTGGAGATAATCCAAGTGAATTGCGTCTTCTAAAATCAAGTGCTTACCAAGCTAAATTAGTGCAAGGGACTGCTGATGCTGTTGATACCTACTTTTCTAATGTGCACTAAGATCTCGTAAATAAATATCAGAGAAAAACAGAGCCATGTTCAGGCTCTGTTTTTTATTGTTAAATTTTGTTATAACTTTAAGTTAAAGGTATACATCTCCACATAAAAACCATCTTTAATTTACAAGCCGTGTTAAATTCTACGAGTTTTTAAATGAAAATGGTGTTAGTGAGCACTATACTCACCAACACCATTACTTATTGTATGATTTTAATTAGTTTTTACCAAATTTATCTTTAGCAAATTCTTTGCCTTTTTCAGTGTAGTCATCTTTGTTTTCGTCTAGGTGTTTTTTACCTTTGTCGATAGCTTCGTCCTTATTTTCATTTACAAAGTCTTTTCCTTTGTTCTTTAAGTCATCTAATCCCATAATAGTAAAATTCCCCTTTCGTATTTGGTAAACATAGCATAACAAGAACTTGGCAAAAAATAAACTGATATGATTTCAGATTGCAAAAAAGTAAAAACTATAGGTCAATAATTTGATAAGGATAGTTAATGGCGTCAAGAAATTTCAATAAATCGTCTGTTGATAGAAAAATAGTTTTGGTATTTTCGCCAGGATGAAAAGTTTGGATAGGTTCAGCCAGAATCGCACGGTCAAAGTAAAGTTGGACATCTTGGTCCGTGTTATTGATTAAGTCAAAGGGGCAGACGACTCCCGGTTGAGAGCCTAATTTTTCTTGGATTAATTCGGGTGGACCGAGACGTAAGCGCGGTGTTTGTGCCAGATCACGAAACTTATCCATGTCTAAACGTTTGCTGTCATCCATAATTACCAGATAATAGGCGTTTTTCTTTTTAGTAGTTAAGAATAAACTTTTGGTTCGGACACCTTCCTTGCCTTCTATAAAGGCATCGGCTTCTTCAGTGGTTAGAGCAGGGGGATGGTTGACAATCTCGTAGGGGATGGCTAAAGTTTCAAGTTGGTCAACAATGCTTTGGTATGAAGTCATATCATCATCTCCTAGGTGTTTTTAATTAGTATAGATTATTTCGATAACGGTTTCAAATGGAAGAATGTGAGTCAATCGCGATAAGGGACGGACTATATCGGAAGGAAACCCAAAATGGAGGCTGCCGTTTTGATGGCTCATTCAGAAATGGACGCCGACCCTATAATTGCGAGCTCGACTAGATAGGGTGTGATGAACAGCGCAAGGACTGAAACCTTGGACCAAAAGACTAAAAATAGCGCCGAGCGATCAAAGATTTTTGGAAAACGCATGTTAGTCCTGCTTCTCAGAGCCCGACTGTGAGGATGAGATGAAAAGCACTAGGATTGAATCTTTGGATCAAAACTCGAATGATTGTTCTAGTCTCGTATTCTCCTATTAAAGGCGGGGTGTTCGGATTTAGCGATCAAAGGTGTCATTAAAATGCTATCTGTCTGAATATTGACTCTTAGGGAAATTGTCGCTATTATTATTTCAACAAGCAAATCAGTTATTGCATAATACGATCTGTTGACAAGTAGAGTAAATCAAAGCAACTTTTTAGAGAGACTTCGTTGGGTGAAAGAAGTTAAGTGGACTTTGATTGAAAATGAGCTTCGAGGAAGAATTGCTGATATTTAGGTGATTCCGGTGTGTCCCACCGTTACTATAGACACTGATAACAGCTGGTCTGTGTCGGATTGAGGGGAGAAGCGATTCTCCTAAACTAAGGTGGTACCACGATAAGTCGTCCTTTTACTGTATATACAGTAAAGGGACTTTTTTTATGCCATAATAATTTGCTGTCTTAAAGGAGGAAAAGAATATGAATAAATGGACAAAAGGAATTTTAGCATTAGGTGCCTCATTATTATTAGCTGCATGTGGACAAGAATCGACTACCGTTAAATTAGGTGTCGTTGGAGATGACACATCAAACTGGGACCATGCTCAAGAAGTGTTAGCCGATGAAAATATTGACCTTGAATTTGTAAAATTCACCGATTACTCCCAACCCAACTCTGCTCTGGCAGAAGGTGAGATTGATCTAAATGCCTTCCAACACCAAGTTTTCTTAGAAAATTATAATAAAGAAGCCGGGACTGACTTAGTTTCAATCGGTAACACGGTCATTGTTCCCTTAGGACTGTATTCTAACCAGGTAGATTCCCCCGAAGAGATTAAAGATGGAGATACTATTGCTATCCCTAATGATGTAACTAACGGTGGTCGGGCCTTATTGGTCTTGCAAGCAGCAGGTTTGATTGAAGTGGATCCTGATAAGGGAATTACCCCAACAGTTTCTGATATCACTAAATATAATGTTGATATTGAAATCAAGGAACTAGACGCTTCTCAAACGGCTCGGGCTTTGAATGATGTTACTGCGTCTATTATCAATTCTGGTGTGGCTGTGGATGCTGGCCTCAATCCTTCTGAAGACCCTATCTTCTTTGAACCGGTGGACGAAAATGCTAAGCCTTATGCTAATATCATTGCTGCCCGTAAGGAAGACGAAGACAATGAGACCTATAACAAGGTAGTGGATGCCTTCCAAACAGATGAAACAGCCCAAGTGATTAAGGAAGAATCTAACGGCGCAGACCTCCCGGCTTGGGAACTGTTTGGGCGTAAATAGTTAAGAGAAACTGCAAAAGATGCACCAATAGAATGAAGGGGATTACATGAGTAAGACAAATAGACAAAAAACCATTCATGACTATATTCAGGCTCACCAAGAAGAGTTTAAAAAATTGGCTGTTGATATTCATCAACACCCAGAAACTTCTAACCACGAATATTATGCCCAAGAAGTATTAACTAAGCAGTTGGAGGCAGATGGTTTTGAAATTGTTCGTGATGTAGCCGGTCACCCTACTGGATTTACTGCTACTTACAAAACCAATCAACCAGGACCTACAGTGGCCTTTCTAGCTGAGTATGATGCTTTAGCTGATGCTGGCCATGCGTGCGGTCATAATCTCTATGGCAATTACTCGCTCCTAGCGGCGACTGCCCTTAAATCGGTGATTGATGAGTTGGGTGGTGAAATTCGTGTTTATGGGACTCCCGGTGAAGAGGGAGGCGAAAATGGGTCTGCTAAGGGAAGCTTTGTTCGCGAAGGTTTCTTTTCTGATGTAGATGTTGCCTTATCAGCCCACCCTGGCGTTAAATATCAACGGTCAACCACGTTACTGGCCAATGATCCTGTTGATATTGAATTCTTCGGCAAAACATCGCACGCAGCGGCAGCCCCTGAACAAGGAATTTCTGCCCTAACCCCATTAATTCAAACCTTTGTGGGAATTGACAACATCCGTATTCATTTACCGAAAGATGTGAGCATCCATGGGGTGATTTTAGATGGTGGTCAGGCAGCTAATGTCATCCCTGATTATGCTAGGGGACGGTTCTATTTACGAGCTAAAACACGGCCAACCTTGAACGCAGCTAAGGAACGTGTGGAAAATATTGTTAAGGCAGCAGCTCTGGCAACAGGAACAGATTATCGTTTCGAACTCTTTCAAAATGCTGTTGACAATATGATTCTTACGCCAAGTTTTGACGACCTCTTCTTTGACCATGTTAAGGCACTTGGGATTCCTGACAAGGATATTGATTTAGATCAACCTAAGAGTCTAGGGTCTTCTGATGTAGGGAATGTTAGCCAGGTTATCCCAACTATTCAACCGAATATTTCTATTTCTGACCAAGATATGGCCGGCCATTCACCAGAGTTTAGAGCCGCAGCTTGCAGTCAAAAGGGTCTGGACTCTATCCCTCTGGCGGCCGAACTTTTAGCCCGAACCGCCTTAGATTTATATGAAGATAGTGACTTATTAGCAAAAATAAAAGCAGATTATCAACAAAATAAAGCAAAGATTGGAGCAGAAAAATGAAAAAAATTTGGTTAACAGTGATGACAGTCCTAGCGACTTTGTTATTAGTAGCTTGTGGCAAGCAAGACGACACGGTCCATGTGAAATTGGGTGTAGTAGGCGAGAAAAATAAGCAATGGGAATATGTGCGTGACCAACTCAAGGAAAAAGAAAATATTGATTTAGAATTGTTGAAATTTACTGAGTATCGCCAACCTATTGTAGCCTTGGAAGATGGCTCTATTGACTTACATTCTGCCTTAACAGAAATTTATATGGATCAAATGAATGAAGAGGGTGGCTATTCTAATACTACAATTGCCTATACCACCCTTAATCCAATGGGGATTTTTTCAAATAAAATTGATGATGTCAAAGATTTGGCAGATGGAGCAACGGTGGCCTTGCCTGATGATGTATCTAATGAAAGTCGGGCCTTATTGCTCTTGCAAACAGCAGGGTTGATTAAGTTAGATCCAAGTAAGGGGAACTTGCCATCTCATACAGATATTACCTCTAACCCTAAAAACCTTCAGTTTAAAATTATGGCTTCTAACCAAACGGCCCGTGTCTTAGATGATGTGGATATTTCGCTAATTAACAATGACATGGCAGCTGATGCTGGTTTGGTTCCTACTAAAGATGCGATTTTCTTGGAACCAATTGCTGACTCTTCTAAGCCTTATTACAATGTTATTGCCGCTCGCAAAGATGAAGTCGATAATGAAACCTATCAAACCATTGTAAAATACTTCCAAACTGAAGAAGTTGCTAAGATTATTGATGAAGAATCTAATGGCTCAAGTGTACCAGTTTGGGATAAAAAATAGTATATATAGTCATGGATGAGATGAAAAACGGTTAGCCCCAAAGGATTTGTCTGAAAATGGAAAGTATTCGCAGACTACTGACTCATTTGCAGAAAATACTGATGGGGCTGTTTTTCAGAACTCGACTAAAAGGATGTGAGCAAAAGCGGTAAGAGCGAGAGATTTGAGCCAATAGGCAAAAGATACGAACTTAAATCTTTTAGCCTATTGGACAAATATCCGAAGCGCTTGCTTTTGCGAGCTCGACTAAAAGGATGCGATGAAATGCGGGAGCTCCGAGCTGTTGGAAATTATGGTGTGATAAAAAGCGCTAGGACGGAATCGATGGACCAAAAGACTGCAGATAACGACTGGTTAGCCAAGACTTTTGTCATGCCTCGATAACAATTTAAAAAGCAGACGCAACGAATGGATTACGTTGGGTCTGCTTTTCTGTTAAGCATTTATTTATGCTGAAAGTCTATTTGAAGCGGTTTTTATAATAATAATAGAGGAGTGTCCAAATAATGAGTCCGAAGATACTGATATATATCCAAGCATTTGGTAAATCCATAAAAGGCAAGGCAACGTTCATTCCGTAGAAGCCGGTAATAACCGCCATAATTGCTAGGAGAATAGAGATAATGTTAAGGTTGGTTAAGTTATCATTTAAATTATTATTCAACACATTATTGTAACTAGCGGATAATTGTTCCATAATCTCAGAATTAAGCTTGGTCATAGACAAAAGTTGCTTGGCTTCGATATGTGCATCGTCGAGCTGTTCTTTTTCTTCAGCAGACAAATAATGATAAATGGCATGTTTTTTCAACTGGTTAATTAACAAAGCATTTTGATTGGCAGCATAAAGTAAGTAAACATTACCAGTTTCCAAGTCGGACAAGGCTAGTAAGTTTTTCTTAGAGGTTTGCTGGCGGAGTTTGGTGTTTAATTGGTCTCTTTCCTTATCAATTTTATCGGTAATCGGGAAGTATTGTTCTGAAATGATTTCCAAGCAGGCAAAGAGAAAGGTATAGACGCTTACTTGGCGGTTCTGCCGGATATACTTGGCCATGATAGGGACTAAATACTTGTTGTTGTTATTGACTAAGGTGATTAGACACTTTTCTTGTGCGATAAGGGTGATTGGTGTGGTTTCATAGTGGTCATCCTTACGATTAGGAATAATAGTATTAAAAATAAGGGTCAAGCTGTGACTTTCCTTATTATAATCCATATGAGCGTATTCATCTTTGTCTAAGGCATACTCGATAATTTCTTGATCGATTGCTTCTAGTTCTTGGTGGACATCTGCTTGGTCAAGGTCTTGGGTATTGACAACAATCCACGTTTTATCACCAGCAAAGCTTAGTTTTTGGGTCATAAAGTACTCCTTTAATAAATAATCGTTTGGGGTTGCAATAGGAAGAATTATTATTGCATCTGTAATTCTTACGTCTTAAAAATTATAGGCTATAGTTACAGATATAGCAATCACTCAATGAAGAGGATAAGCTCACTATCGTATTCGTCTACGTAAAAAAACCGAAAAAGTAGGTATAGATTTTGTAAAGATTTTTCTCCTAATGTAAAATGTGTGTAAACATCACAAGGCAATGCCCACCATTATGAAAAGATATGTTACAATCATTTTGACTCAAGTATTCATTATAAATCATTCGTAGAGTTAGAATGTGTGCGTTTACGCGAGAAATAAATTATAATAAAAAGCAATGACGGTAAGCCGAATCAATTACATACAGAAATGAGGCTCATCATGCTAAAAAGATTAAAGGAGCTTTTAGCAGCTTATAAGGACAAAGATCCTGCTGTCAGCTCAACTCTCGAGTTATTGCTCACTAACCAAGGGATTCATGCGCTGATTATCCATCGTTTGGCCCACCGACTCTACCGTGCTAATTTATTTTTACTTGCTCAAATTTTCGCTAAGTTTTCTCGCTTCTTGACTGGGATTGAAATTCATCCTGGTGCACAAATTGGTCGTCGTGTGGTTATTGACCATGGGATGGGCTTGGTGATTGGTGAAACAGCTATTGTCGGAGATGACGTCATGTTGTTTCATGGCGCAACCCTAGGCGGAACCGGCAAGGATAAAGGAAAACGTCATCCTAATATTGGGAATGGTGTTTTAGTCTCAGCTAATTCTTCAGTTTTAGGCAATGTGACAGTTGGTGAAGGCAGTAAAATTGGGGCTCATGCCTTGGTTCTAGAAGATGTCCCTGCCCATGTCACAGTCGTGGGAATTCCCGCTCAAATTGTGCGCTACTATGAGGCCGGTGACCAAAACAAGAATTAGCCAAATAGAAGGGAAGTTAATAAATGAAATTATATAATACCTTAACCAACCAAAAAGAAGAATTCACCCCTATTCAATCCGGTAAAATTGCCATGTATGTATGTGGCCCCACCGTTTATAACTACATTCATATTGGTAATGCCCGGTCAACAGTTGCCTTTGATACTATTCGCCGGTATTTTGAATACCGTGGTTATGAGGTCAACTATGTGTCTAACTTTACTGATGTGGATGATAAAATCATTAAGCGCGCCAATGAAGAAGGCTTAAGTCCCCAAGAAGTGGCCGACAAGTATATCGCTGCTTTTTATGAAGATACTGATGCTCTCAATGTCATGCGGGCCACGACTAATCCGCGAGTTGTCGAAAATATGACCGATATTATTGATTTTGTAGCTGATCTTATTGACAAAGATTACGCCTACCAAGCGGGTGGGGATGTTTATTACCGAGCTCGGAAGTTTGACCACTATGGTGATTTGTCCGACCAATCCATTGATGACCTCCGTCAAGGAGCGAGCCAACGTTTGGCCGATGATGCTGACGCTCTAAAGGAAGACCCTGTTGACTTTGCCCTTTGGAAAGAAGCCAAGCCTGGAGAGATCGCTTGGGAGTCACCTTGGGGGCAAGGACGACCAGGATGGCACATTGAATGCTCAGTGATGGCGACTAAGTACTTGGGGCCAACTATCGATATTCATGGCGGGGGTCATGACCTGACCTTCCCTCACCATGAGAATGAAATTGCTCAGTCTGAAGCCAAGACAGGGCAAACTTTCGCTAATTATTGGTTACATAATGGCTTCGTTACCATGGGTGACGATGGGGAAAAGATGTCTAAGTCCTTGGGGAACTTTGTCTTGGCGCATGACTTAATCCGAGAAATTTCTCCTGAGGTCATCCGTTTCTTCCTTGCTAGTGCCCATTACCGGAGTCCGCTCAAATTTTCTGAACAAAACATTAATGACGCTAAAAGTAACTTGGATCGTCTAAAAACGACTTACCAAAACTTAAATTATCGCTATCAAGATGCTGTGAATACTTTAGCAAATGATGAAGATATTCTAAGTAGGATTGCTAATCACCAAAAGCATTTTGTTGAGGTGATGGATGATGATATTAATACACCAAATGGATTAACAGTTATCTATCAATTCATGCGGGATATTAATGTTTATATTGAAGGCCAAGAGGTGTCTAAACGTGCTTTAGATGCTTTGCTTAAAACTTATAGCCAACTTTTAGCAATTTTTGGGATTGACTTTACGGCCCAAGAAGACAATTTAGATGACATGGTTCAAGCCTTAATTGATGAACGAACTACTGCCAGAAACAATAAAGATTTTGCTCGTGCTGATGAAATTCGTGACCAATTACGTGACCAAGGTATTATTTTAGATGACACTGCCCAAGGAACACGTTGGAAACGGAGTGAGTAGATGGATAAGCGAGCCATTCAGCAGATTCCAATTCTCTCCTTAGCTTACTTAGGGGATGCCGTTTGGGAAATCCTTGTTCGCGATCACCTTGTGCGTAAGAGTCGTTTGCAAGCCAACCAGCTCCATCAGCAAGCGACTCACTATGTCAAGGCTGCTGGTCAGGCACGGATTATGCAAGAGTGGTTGGACCGACCTAACTGGCTAAAGGCTGAGGAATTGACAATTTTTAAACGAGGGCGTAATGCCAAATCGCATACAAGTGCTAAAAATGCCTCCATAGCTGATTATCGTTTAGCCACGGGCTTTGAAGCATTGTTTGCTTATCTTTACCTAGGAGATGAACCGAAACGTTACCAAGAATTGAGTGAGTCAGCACTCGCTATTATAGAGGAGGATTTGCATGTCTAGAGACCAAAAGAAAAATATTAAAGAAAAGACTCAAAATGACGACAAAGATTTTGTTTTTGGCCTTCATAGTGTCAAAGAAGTCCTCAAAGGAGACCGTGACGTCAATAAGTTGTTTCTCCAATCTGATCTAAAAGATCGTAATGCTCAAGAGCTTAAACAACTGGCACGAAAACATAAGACATTAATCTCTGAAGTGCCCAAGTCCAAGTTAGACACCATGACTAATGGCGGCAATCACCAGGGTGTAGTGGCTGCTGTGGCTGCTTATCAGTATGCTGGTATTGACGACCTCTTTGCTCGGGCCGAAGAAGCAGATGAAGATCCTTTCATCTTAATTTTAGATGGACTAGAAGATCCCCATAATCTCGGATCACTGCTACGAACAGCAGATGCTATTGGTTGTCATGGGGTTATTATTCCTGAACGTCGGCAGGTAGGTCTAACTCAGACGGTAGCGAAAACATCTACAGGAGCAATTGAACATGTGCCCGTCGCTCGTGTAGTGAATATTAGCCAGACCATTGATAAATTAAAACAAAGAGGCGTATGGGTCTTTGGTACCGATATGTCTGGCCAGTCCTTATTTACCATGGATGCTAGCCTCCCCTTGGCAGTAGTTATTGGTAATGAAGGGAAGGGAATTTCCCCCGGAGTGAAAAAACACTTGGATGGAGTATTAACCATTCCTATGACCGGTCATGTTCAGAGTTTGAATGCCAGTGTGGCTGGGGCTCTAGTCATGTATGAAGTCTTTCGTAAACGGCAAGGCCATTAAAGGGGGTGGAATCATGTGAAACAAGAGCGTCTTATTGTAGATGGTTATAATATGATTGGTTCCTGGCCCGAATTGTTGCGATTAAAGAATCAAGATAAACTAGAAGAAGCACGTGATTTACTGCTTGCCCGTTTATCTAACTATGCCGGCTTTCATCACATTGAAACTTGGGTAGTATTTGACGCTTTGTTTGTTCCTGGAATTAGCCAACAATATGATGCCTATAATTTAAAGGTTATATTCACCGCAGAAGGACAAACAGCCGATTCCTATATCGAGGAAATGATGGATGCTATGGTGGGGATTCTTTATACAGTAACTGTAGCAACTAGCGATCTCGCTGAACAACGCATGGTTTTCCAACATGGCGCCCTTAGGAAGTCAGCTCAAGAACTCTGGCGTGATGTTGAACAAACTGCCAAGATTGTCCATACTGGTGATGATAACTATCGCCCCTTGACCTATAGACGACGTATTCCTTGGAATCGTCGGCAATTAAATACTTTACAAGGGTTACTACGTGATTTATCAGATGAAGAGGACAATACTTAAGTTTGGAGGAAAGCTATGGGAGAAGAATATTTTGTTGGCCATCAATTATCGGATGAAGCACTGATAAAAAGCATGTGTAGGGGCAATCCAGAAGCGTTGAAAAGCTTATTTTGTCGGTATTTACCCTTAGTTAAAGGCTTAAGGCCCTATGTGCCGGTGACAATGTTGGAAGATGATGACTTCTACCAAGAAGCGATTATCTGCCTCTATAAATGCACGCAACGCTTTCATTCTGGTCAAGGCATCACCTTTGGAATTTACTATAAAAAAGTCCTAAGAAATTATTATATTGATATTATGCGCCAACAGGTGACTTTAAAACGTAAGGCTAACTATAACACCCAGCAACTAACCACTACTGATAATGAAGATGGTATCAATAATCAAGTTAGTCTACGTGCCCATAAGATCTATGAAACTCCAGAACATTATACGGTTATACGAGAAGAAATCGCCATATTCTCAGCCAAGTTAGGGCCTATTGATAAGCGTATTTTTAATCTACTCCTTCAAGGCTATCAGCTAGAGTCAATTGCGAGTGAAATGGATTTATCTGTTTCTAATGTGAGAAGGCGAATTGCTGCTTCCCGTGCCAAACTTCGCGTACAACTCTATAAGGAAGCCTGAATGATGAGAGTATAAAATCTTCCTGTACTGATAAGTGTTGACAACTTGTTTTTAACCCAGTAGTATAGAATGGTATTTAAGGAGTCTTATAATGAAAACAAATAAAATTGCTCTAGCCTGTTCCAAGTGCGGGTCACGGAATTATGTTGTCAAAGCTAATCCCCAATACCGCACAGAACGCTTAGAAATCAAGAAATATTGTAAATACTGTAATGAGCATACCTTGCACAAGGAAACCAAGTAAGACGGAAGAGGGATAGATTTGGCTTTTATCAAGAATGTCTTTAATGAAATGCGTTTAGTGACCTGGCCGACAGGTAAGGAACTATTACGCTATACGGGGATTGTTTTGGGCACAATTATTTTGGTAGCCCTATTTCTAGGTATCGTTGACTATGGAGCTAGTTTAGCCTTTGAATGGTTTATCGGCCTATAATTTAAAATAAAAATAGCGACAAAGCGAATGAAGACCTATGACTTATTTATTGCCTAGTCGTGTTTTAACTAATTATTTACTTGGTCACATTTGACCATTGTGCTATACTAATAGTGCAAAATGACAAGAAACCTTTCCGATTTAGAGGAAGGTTTTTTATTTACAGAAAATTTAGAATTGAGGGGATTGCAATGGTTACAGAATTAGAAGCAAGAAAACAATGGTATGTTTTACATACTTATTCTGGTTATGAAAATAAGGTCAAAGAAAACTTAGAAATGCGGATTACTTCTATGGGTATGGAAGATTATATTTTTCAAGCTATCGTGCCAGAAGAAGAACATATTGAAACCACTAAAACGGGAAAAAAGAAAGTCAATATGGTAAAAACTTTTCCAGGTTATGTTTTAGTTGAAATGATTATGTCAGATGAAGCTTGGTTTGTGGTGCGAAATACCCCAGGTGTGACTGGTTTCCTAGGTTCTCATGGACAAGGATCAAAACCGACACCCCTATTGGATGAAGAAGTGCACAGTATCTTGCGTAATTTAGGAATGTCAACTAAAAAACGGGACATTAGTTTTGAATTAGGTGAAATGGTTAAGGTGGTTGATGGTGCCTTTAACGGAATGGAAGGCAAGGTAGAAGCTATTGACGATGAACACGAAAAACTCAAAGTAACTGTAGAAATGTTTGGCCGCGAAACGATTGCTGAAGTAGAATATGATCAAGTAGATAAATTCTAATAAAAGGATGTGAGCAAAAGCGGTAAGAGCGAGAGATTTGAGCCAATAGGCAAAAGATATGAACTTAAATCTTTTAGCTTATTGGACAAATATCCGAAGCGCTTGCTTTTGCGAGCTCGACTAAAGGGTGTGATGAAAAGCGGTAGGACGGAATCGTTGGACCAAAAGCCTGAAGATAGCGACTAGCTATCAAAGACTTTTGGGAAACGCATGTCAGTCCTGCTTTTCAGAGCCCGACTAAAAGAATGCGATGAAATGCGGGAGCTCCGATAATAGATAGATATTTGTATAAAGTAAAGAGGCTGGGACAAAACGTCCCAGCCTCTTTCTGGTTTCTATCTTATTTGTTGAGTTCGAATAACTCAGCTTTGTCGATATATAAGATTCGTTCACAAATATTAGTAGCATAGTCGCCAATCCGTTCGATATTAGATAAGGTGCTAACATAAGAAGTGCCGACTTGAGATAGGGCTTGGTTTTTTTCCATTTCAGCCACTAAATCATTTAATAATGTTTTAAAGGCGTGGTCTACTTCTTCATCACGTTCCGCAATTGTTTGGGCCTTGTCTGTATCGTTGGTAACAAAAGCATCAATGGCATCAATTACCATGCTATGGGCTTGCCCGCTCATAGCGGTAAGGCCGTTTGCTAGCGGTTTTAAGTTTAATTCGTCTTCACGACGAACGCTTTTAGCGATAGATACGGCATGGTCAGCAATCCGTTCTAAGTCCGAAGATGATTTTAGGATGGAGACAATTTTACGTAGGTCAACTCCGATAGGTTGTTGCAAGGAGATTAATCGTACCGCATAAGTTTCGATATCGACTTCCATAGTATTGATAGTTCGGTCATTTTCAATGACGGTTTTAGCAAGTTGAGAATCGTTGTTTTCAACCGCAGCGATGGCTTGGCTGAAAGCTTCTGCAGAGGCACGACCTAATTTAACAAACATTTCATCGAGTGTTTTTAATTGTTCTTCATAGGTTTTCCGAATTGGTTCAGACATTTTTCTATCCCTCTTTCTGAATATTAGAATAGGATAATTCTATCAAATAAGCGATGTAATGTAAATCTAAGCGCCTTTTAGGGCGGCAAGGAAAGCCCTTTCCAAATGGTCTGGCAAATAATTCGTCAGTCAAAAAATCGGTCTTTAAGGAGCAAAATAAAATTATTACTTGACTCCGGAGACTTTTGTGCTATAATATTTTGATGTGTGCCTTGTGTACACATGTGTGGGAGGAGAAATCTATCAACTCCAATAAAACCACATCACGAACAAAAACTAAGGAGGAATGTTTCGTGGCTAAAAAAGTAGAAACAGTTGTAAAATTACAAATTGAAGCTGGTAAAGCAAGTCCAGCTCCTCCAGTAGGTCCTGCCTTGGGACAAGCTGGTGTTAACATCATGGGATTCTGTAAAGAATTCAATGCTCAAACACAAGACCAAGCTGGTTTAATTATTCCAGTTGTTATCTCAGTTTATGAAGACCGTTCATTTACTTTTGTTACTAAAACACCACCTGCAGCCGTATTACTTAAGAAAGCTGCTGGCCAAGAAAAAGGTTCTGGTGAACCTAACAAAAATAAGGTAGCATCTGTAACTCGTGACCAAGTACGGGAAATTGCAGAAACAAAAATGGAAGACTTAAACGCAGCAGACGTAGAAGCTGCTATGCGTATGGTGGAAGGTACTGCTCGTTCAATGGGATTCACTGTTGAAGGCTAATTGTTAACCTAACACATTTAATAGTACGCCATAATGCTGTTAGTCGCATTATGAGTGGGAGGATCATCCGTTAAAACCACAATAGGAGGAATGAAAGTGGCAAAATTAACTAAAAACCAAAAAATTGCTTCAGAAAAAATTGATAAAACCAAAAAATATGAAGCAGTTGAAGCTTTAGAATTATTGAAAGAAGTCGACTATGCGAAATTTGACGCTTCTATTGAAGTGGCTTATCGCTTAAATATCGACACTAAGAAGAATGACCAACAAATTCGTGGTGCCATGGTATTACCAAACGGTACTGGTAAAACACAACGCGTTTTAGTATTTGCTAAAGGGGACAAAGCCCAAGAAGCCAAAGATGCTGGCGCAGACTATGTTGGTGACGATGAATACATCGAAAAAATCAACGGTGGTTGGTTTGACTTTGATGTAATCGTGGCAACTCCAGATATGATGGGTCAAATTGGTCGTTTAGGTCGTGTCTTAGGACCTAAAGGCTTAATGCCTAACCCTAAAACAGGAACAGTAACACAAGATGTAAACAAAGCTGTTTCTGACATCAAAGCTGGACAAGTGGCTTACCGTGCTGACTCAGCAGGTAACCTTCACTTACCAATCGGACGTGTATCATTCTCTGCTGACCAATTAGCAGAAAACTTGAAAGCTGTTCATGAAATGGTATTACGTGAAAAACCAGCTGCTGCTAAGGGAACTTATATCCAAAATGTTACCGTGTCTTCAACTATGGGACCTGGTATCAAATTAGACCAAACTTCCCTATAAAAAAGTCTTGACTAGGCCATTTAGGTTTGCTAAAATGGCCTAGGTTGATGAAAAATCAATAGCTTACCGAAGACAGTTGGTGGCAAAAGCCTTAATTTCCAACCGAGGAAGATCACGTTACCCCTACTATGAGTAGTGGGTCTACATCCTCTATGTCTTCAGTGACATAGAGTTTTTTATTTTTATAGAAAACTCTAACTAATCTCTGGAGGTGAAATTTAATGAGTGAAGCAGCAATTGCTAAAAAACAAGAAGAAGTCCAAGCGGTCGTAGAAAAGATTCAAAACGCATCTTCTGTTGTCGTTATCGACTACTTAGGTTTAACTGTAGAAGAAGTGACTAACCTACGTAAAGAATTGCGTGAAGCTGGCGTTGAATACAAGGTAATTAAAAACACTATCATGCGTCGCGCTTTTGATAGTTTAGACATGGATTACCACGAAGAGGTATTCCAAGGCCCAACTGCTGTCGCATTTGGTAGCGAAGACGCCGTAGCACCTGCACGTATTATCGCTAAATTCGCTAAAGAAGCTGAAGCGATTGAACTTAAAGGTGGTATGCTTAACGGAGAAATTCTTACTAAGGAAGAAATCCACAAAATCGCAAGTCTACCAAACCGCGAAGGTTTACTATCTATGCTATTGTCAGTTCTTCAAGCGCCAGTCCGCAATGTGGCATACGCCGTCAAAGCAGTGGCCGACGCCAAAGAAGACGACGCAGCATAATCATATTAACTTATCCCAACTTGCATCTTAAAAAATAACCTTAAAAATGGAGGAATTAAAATGGCTTTAAATATTGAACAAATTATTGCTGATTTAAAAGAATCAACAATCATTGAATTATCTGACCTTGTTTCTGCTATCGAAGAAGAATTCGGCGTTTCTGCTGCTGCTCCTGTAGCTGCTGCTGGTGGTGCTGGTGAAGCTGCTGAAGAAAAAACTGAATTCGACGTTGAATTAACTGGTGCTGGATCTGCTAAGATCAAAGTTATCAAAGCAGTTCGTGAAGCAACTGGTTTAGGCCTTAAAGAAGCAAAAGCTTTAGTAGACGGCGCTCCTGCTGTTGTTAAAGAAGCTATGCCAAAAGAAGACGCAGAAGCATTGGTTGCCGCTATCGAAGAAGCTGGCGGTTCTGCAGAATTAAAATAATCAACCATAATTATTTCATAGAGAGTCCTAGCAAAAGTAGTTTTGCTAGGGCTCTTTTTTGCTTATTATTCGCGCTTGTCAAGAACTTAGCCCTTTTGCTACACTTAAGCCAACGATTAAGAATGAGGAGTTGAGGGCATGGCCCACCAATATTTTGAAGACAACCAAGACTTAGATCATGATTACAAAATTATTGACTTTAACTGGCAAGGACAGACCCTACATTTAAAAACTGATGCGGGCGTTTTTTCGCGAGATAATGTTGATTTTGGCTCGCGTACCTTATTAGAAACTTTTTTAAATAATACGGCAGATGACTTCGACCAGCTGCTTGATTTAGGTTGTGGTTATGGGGCGATGGGTCTAGCTTTAGCGATCGCTTATCCTAAGGCCCAGATTGATATGGTAGATGTTAGTCAACGAGCTTTGGCTTTGGCAGAAAACAATGCCCAAGCCAACCAAATCACTAATACAGCGATTTTTTTCTCTGATGTGTATTCTGAGGTCAAGAAAAAAGATTATGACCATGTCTTATCGAATCCACCAATCCGAGCCGGAAAAGAAGTTGTTCATGGGATTATTAGTGGCGCTAAAGACCACCTTAAATTAGGAGGTAGACTTACTATTGTGATTCAAAAGAAACAGGGGGCTCCTTCAGCTAAGAAAAAGATGGCAGAGCTGTATGGCAATGTGACTGAACTTGACCGTAAAAAGGGCTATTGGATATTACAAAGTTATAAACAAGATTGAATTAACCGTTGCCTGTAAATACTTTGTTCTAGGCGTGATTAACTAGGCCGATATACAATCCTTGTATCCCTATCTTTCCCCCAATAAACGTTTTCATTGCTGTTTTCATCAGCATAGCACATATGTCTGACAATTCAGAAAAAGTTTTTGTATTTGTGAATTGACCATTTTACCTTGGTTAAGAGTTCATATTTTGTTAATCTAGAATAGATGCAAAAAAACGAACACACTAAGAGGAGGAAAGTATGGCTTCAATAAAGATTGAAAACTTATCTAAGATTTTCGGTAGCCGCCAAGCTATTGAAAAAGCTAAAGATATGTTAGCAAATGGTAAGTCAAAAGAAGAAATTGTTAAAGCAACGGGTGCAACTGTTGGGGTAAATAACGCCAATCTTGATATCAAGGAAGGCGAAACATTCGTTGTTATGGGTTTATCTGGTTCAGGGAAATCAACTATGTTACGGATGCTAAACCGTTTGATTCAACCAACACTAGGTACTGTTTATGTTGATGATCAAGATGTTACCCATGCATCTAGTGAAGAATTGCAAGAATTGCGTCGAAACAAGGTCAACATGGTTTTCCAAAACTTTGGCCTTTTCCCACATAAAACCATTCTAGAAAATACTGAATATGGTTTAGAAATCAAGGGTGTTGACAAGGATAAACGGAAAAAAGCAGCCCAAAAAGCGCTAGATAACGCTGGTTTAGGCGCCTATTCTGACCAATACCCAGACCAATTATCTGGTGGTATGCAACAACGGGTTGGTCTTGCTCGGGCCTTAGCGAATGATGCTGAGATTATTCTAATGGACGAAGCATTCTCAGCGCTTGACCCCTTAATTCGTCGTGATATGCAAGATGAATTAGTAGAAATGCAAGAAAAAATGAACAAGACGATTGTCTTCATTACTCATGACTTAGATGAAGCCTTACGTATTGGTGATCGGATTGCCTTAATGAAGGATGGGGAAGTCGTTCAAATCGGTACGGGTGAAGAAATCTTACAAAACCCTGCTAATGGTTATGTCGAACGCTTCGTTGAAAATGTTGACCGGTCTAAGGTATTAACAGCTGAACACGCCATGACCCGTCCAGCTGTCGTCCTTAACTCTGACAAAGAAGGGGCACGTATGGCCTTACGCCGTATGCAACAAGAAGATTACTCCTTCATTATGGTGACAAACAGTCAACATGAATTGCAAGGTTATGTGCGTGAAGTTGATGCCATTCGTCTTATCCAACAACATGATCAAACGGAACGCATTAACATTGATGAAATTTTACGGACTGATATGCCAGTTGTTCAACTGGATACAACCATCAATGATATTTTTGATATTATCAATGATGCCTTCATGCCCGTGTCAGTTGTTGATCAAGACAACCACCTACGTGGTATGGTAAGTCCTAAGATGCTTGTCAATAGTTTAGTAAGTGAGGGGGACAACAATGATTAATTACTTAGCTGCAATTCCACAATTTCCAGTCGCTAATTGGGTAGAAGATGCGACTGCTTGGATTACCCAAGTTTTTGCTGGTTTGTTTGATGTCTTGCAAGTGATTGGACAATATCTAATTAATGGAATGACTGGTGTTCTTTCTATTATTCCGCCAGCCTTATTTATCGTCTTGGTAGCAGTTTTAGCCTATTTTGCTTCAGAGAAGAAATGGGGCCTACCAGTTTTTGTTCTAGTTGGTTTTGGTTATGTATTAAACCAAGGGCTATGGATGGAAATGTTAAATACTATTTCTTTGATCTTCGTTTCTAGTTTAGTGTCAGTAATCCTAGGAATACCTCTAGGGATCTTGTCTGCTAAAAGTGAAACAGCCAATGCCATTTTGAAGCCAATATTGGACTTCATGCAGACCATGCCTGCCTTCGTGTATTTGATTCCTGCTGTTGCTTTCTTCGGTATTGGGGTAGTGCCAGGGGTGTTCGCCTCAGTAATTTTCTCACTACCACCAACAGTACGGTTCACTGACCTAGGAATCCGTCAAATTTCGACAGAATTAATTGAAGCAGCAGACTCATTCGGTTCTACTGCTAGCCAAAAATTATTCAAGGTTGAATTACCGTTAGCGAAATCAACGATTATGGCTGGTATCAACCAAACAACAATGTTAGCCTTATCTATGGTTGTAATTGGCTCCATGATCGGTGCGCCTGGTTTAGGTCGACAAGTATTATCATCTCTTCAAAGAGCGCAAGTCGGAACTGGTTTTGTTTCTGGTTTAGGTATTGTGGTCTTAGCGATCGTTATCGACCGCTTGACACAAGCATTAGCACGTGACAAAAAACATTAATTAGAGGGGGGAGTCATTTTGTTTAAGAAAGTTGTTTTAGGGATTATTGCCATCTTTGGCCTAGTATTGACTTTCGGGTCTGAAGATGCCTTTCAAAGTAGCTTAGGAAATTCCGGCTCTGGTGCCGGTGAGACGATCACCCTATCTTATGTTGAGTGGGACACAGAAGTTGCTTCCACCAACGTGATCGCTGAAGTCTTAAAAGAAGAAGGTTTTAATGTAAACATCGTGCCATTAGATAACGCCATTATGTGGTCTGCTGTGGCTAATGGTGAAGCCGATGGAATGGTTGGTGCTTGGTTGCCACAAACTCACGGTGAACAATTTGACCAATATGGTGACCAAATGGAAAATCTTGGTCCTAACTTGGAAGGTGCCATTACTGGTATGGCTGTGCCAACTTATATGGAAGACGTTAATTCTATCGAAGACTTAACAGATGAAGCTGGGCAAACCATTACAGGTATCGAACCTGGTGCTGGTGTTGTGGCTGCGACAGAAGAAGCGGTAGATACTTATGACAACCTATCTGATTGGACTGTCGAAACGTCTTCATCTGGTGCCATGGCAACGGCACTCGGCCAAGCCATTCAAAATGAAGATGAAATCGTCGTAACTGCATGGTCTCCACACTGGAAATTCCAAGTTTATGACTTGAAATACTTAGAAGATACTAAGGGTGTTTATGGTGATGGTGAAACAATCAACACCATGGTACGTGAAGGTTTACAAGAAGACTCACCACGTGCTTACCAAATCTTAGATCAATTTGCTTGGGAACTAGAAGATATGGAAACGGTTATGGCTGATGTCCATGAGGGTAAAGATCCTTCTCAAGCTGCACGTGATTGGATTGACAACAACCGTGACAAGGTTGATCAATGGTTAGCTGAATAAAACTAATAAATAGTCGTATATTACACAGAGGTTGGGATTTTATCCCAGCCTCTTTTGTTTGCCAATCTTTGGGATTTATTGAAAAAAAGGTATTGACTTGATGGATTAAAGGGCGTATAATTGTAAATGATACAAATTATTGGAATATAAAGGCGCCGAAATATTGTCCGGCTCGCTTTTATGGGAATACAAAAGAAAAATGACAGGTTTTGTCGGTTCTTTTGTCTTTTTTTTGCCTAAAATTAGGGTAAAATTGCCGATTTAATCAAATTTTTACCTAATTTTAACCAAATTCTAATCTTTGCAAAAAATTCAGAGAGGTGGCTAGTTATGCTTGGACATAATGTCAACTATGGTAAGCATCGTGTACGTCGGAGTTACTCACGGATTAATGAAGTCCTCGAATTGCCAAATTTAATTGAGATTCAAACGGAATCTTATAAATGGTTCTTAGAAGAGGGTATGAAGGAAATGTTTGAAGACATTTCCCCAATTGAAGACCATCAAGGGAAATTGGCTCTTGAGTTGATTGACTATACCTTCAAAGAGCCAAAATATAATATTTCTGAATCACGGGCACAAGATACTAACTATTCTGCACCAATTTATGCCAAATTACGTTTGGTGAACAAGGAATCTGGTGAAATCAAGGACCAAGAAGTTTTCTTTGGTGATTTCCCATTAATGACTGATTCTGGGACTTTCATTATCAACGGTGCAGAACGGGTAATCGTTTCACAATTGGTACGGTCACCTGGTGTTTATTTCCATGATCATGTGGATAAAAATGGGCGTGAATCCTTTGCTTCAACCATTATCCCTAACCGTGGAGCATGGTTGGAAATGGAAACTGATGCCAAACAGGTATCCCACGTTCGTATTGACCGGACACGTAAAATTCCTATGACTGTTTTAATGCGTGCTTTAGGTTTCGGTTCCGATGACGAAATTCGTGAACTCTTTGGTGAGAGCGAGACATTAGAACTCACTATGGAGAAGGATACTCATAATGATCTCTCTGATTCTCGGACTGAAGAGGCCCTAAAAGAAATCTATGAACGCTTACGTCCTGGTGAGCCTAAGACAGCAGACTCTTCTCGTAATTTATTGAACACACGTTTCTTTGATCCACGTCGTTATGACTTGGCTTATGTGGGACGTTACAAGATCAATAAAAAACTTGATTTACGTACTCGTCTTTACAATCAAACTTTAGCTGAAAACTTGGTTGATCCTGAAACTGGAGAAATTTTAGCTGCTAAAGGCACTCAATTAACTCGTGAAGTCATGGAAGAATTGGCAGAACCCCTTGCTAATGGCTTGAATACAGTGACTGTTCATCCTGATGATGATGCGGTTATTCCTGATGCCTTTGATTTGCAAATAGTTAAGGTATATTCACCAAAAGACCCAGAACGTGTCATTCATGTGATTGGTAATGCGATTACCGATGAAAAACTAAAATCATTACAAGTTGCTGATGTTATTGCTTCACTTAACTACTTCTTGAACTTATATGAAGGCCTAGGCAAGACTGACGACATCGACCACTTAGGTAACCGTCGTATCCGTTCTGTCGGTGAGTTATTACAAAACCAATTCCGTATCGGCCTTTCTCGGATGGAACGGGTGGTACGTGAACGGATGTCAATCCAAGATGTTGACAAGGTAACCCCACAACAACTGATTAATATTCGACCTGTTGTAGCGGCAATTAAAGAATTCTTTGGTTCTTCTCAATTATCACAATTCATGGATCAAACGAATCCGCTAGGTGAGTTAGCTCATAAACGGCGTCTATCTGCCTTAGGACCTGGTGGTTTAACTCGTGACCGGGCCGGGGTTGAAGTACGTGACGTTCACTACTCTCACTATGGTCGGATGTGTCCAATCGAAACGCCTGAAGGACCTAACATCGGTTTGATTAATAGCTTGTCTTCTTATGCAAAAATCAATAAATTTGGTTTTATTGAAACCCCTTATCGTCGGGTAGACTGGAAGACACATAAGGTAACAGATAAGATTGATTACCTTACTGCTGATGAAGAAGATGAATTTGTTATTGCCCAAGGGAACTCTGAGTTAAATGATGATGGTTCCTTTGCTGAAGAAGTGGTTATGGCCCGTTACGTTGAAGAGAATATCGAAGTTTCTCCTGAACGTGTGGACTACATGGACGTTTCTCCAAAACAGGTAGTATCAGTGGCGACAGCATCTATTCCATTCTTGGAAAATGATGACTCTAACCGGGCCTTGATGGGAGCTAACATGCAGCGGCAAGCTGTTCCATTGTTGAAACCACAAGCACCTTTAGTGGGTACTGGTATGGAATATATCAATGCCCATGACTCAGGAGCAGCCGTGGTTGCTCGCTATAGCGGTGTGATCGAGTACGTGGATGGCCGTGAAATCCGTGTTCGTCGTGAAGACGGCACCTTAGACAAATACGACCTCTTGAAATACCATCGTTCTAATGCTAGCTCTTCTTATAACCAAACACCAATTGTTTATGTCGGGGACCAAATTGATGCCGGTGATATCTTGGCTGATGGCCCTTCAATGGATCAAGGGGAAATGGCTCTTGGTAATAACCCATTGATTGCCTTCATGACTTGGGATGGTTATAACTACGAGGATGCGGTTATCATGTCTGAACGTTTAGTGAAGGACGATGTGTATACTTCTATTCATATCGATGAATTAGAATCTGAAGCTCGTGATACGAAGCTAGGACCAGAAGAAATTACTCGTGAAATCCCTAATGTTGGGGAAGACGCTTTGAAGAACTTAGACGAACGCGGCATTATCCGTGTTGGTGCTGAAGTTAAAGACGGCGACATTTTAGTTGGTAAGGTGACACCAAAAGGGGTCACTGAATTGACCGCTGAAGAACATCTTTTACATGCTATCTTTGGTGAAAAGGCACGTGAAGTACGGGATACTTCCTTACGCGTTCCTCATGGTGGAGATGGTATCGTTTCTGATGTTAAGGTCTTCTTACGCGAAAATGGCGATGAATTATCACCAGGTGTTTCCATGTTAGTCCGGGTATATATCATCCAAAAACGTAAAATCCAAGTCGGTGACAAGATGGCTGGTCGTCACGGTAACAAAGGGGTCGTATCTCGGATTTTACCGCAAGAAGATATGCCTTACTTACCTGACGGCACACCAGTTGACATCATGTTGAACCCATTAGGGGTACCATCTCGGATGAATATTGGACAAGTGCTTGAATTGCACTTGGGTATGGCTGCCCGTAGCATGGGTATCCACGTCGCTACGCCAGTATTCGATGGCGCCAACGAAGAAGATGTTTGGGCCACAATCAAAGAAGCTGGTATGGCTGAAGATGCCAAAACTATCTTGTATGATGGTCGGACGGGTGAAGCCTTTGACAACCGTGTATCTGTTGGAGTGATGTACTACTTGAAACTCTCCCACATGGTTGATGACAAATTGCATGCCCGTTCCACTGGACCTTATTCATTGGTTACCCAACAACCATTGGGTGGTAAAGCCCAATTTGGGGGACAACGTTTTGGTGAAATGGAGGTTTGGGCTCTTGAAGCTTATGGTGCGGCCTATACCTTGCAAGAAATCTTAACTTATAAATCTGACGACGTTGTTGGCCGGGTGCAAACCTATGAAGCCATTGTTAAGGGAGAACCAATCCCTCGTCCAGGTGTTCCAGAATCCTTCCGAGTTTTAATGAAGGAACTGCAATCACTAGGTCTTGATATGCAAGTTCTTGATATCGATGACAAGGAAATCGACCTACGTGATATGGATGAAGATACCTTAGGATTTAAGAAGCCAAAAGCAGAAGACAAGGCTGCTAATGACAATGCAGAACAAACTGCCACTGATGACGATGCCGCCAGTGTGTCAGCTAAAAAACAAGCAAACGAGTAGTCAGGGCACGATTAAATTAGGGAGGTTAGCCCCTTGGTAGACGTAAATAAATTTGAAAGCATGAAAATTGGTTTAGCATCTCCTGAGAAAATTCGTTCATGGTCTTACGGTGAAGTGAAGAAACCTGAAACCATTAACTATCGGACGCTAAAACCAGAAAAAGACGGTCTTTTCTGTGAGCGCATTTTCGGTCCTTCTAAGGACTGGGAATGTTCTTGTGGGAAGTACAAAGGTATCCGCTATGCTGGTGTCGTTTGTGACCGTTGTGGTGTTGAAGTGACTCGGGCCAAAGTTCGTCGTGAGCGCATGGGTCATTTAGAATTAGCTACTCCAGTAACACATATTTGGTACTTTAAAGGAATTCCTAGTCGGATGGGTCTTATCTTAGATATGAGTCCTCGTTCCCTGGAAGAAGTTATCTACTTTGCCTCATATGTAGTGACCAAAGCTGGAGACACACCACTAGAATATAAACAACTCTTATCAGAAAAAGAATATCGGGAAAACAAGGCAGAATATGGGAACGCCTTCCAGGCTGGAATGGGTGCTGAAGCCATTAAAGCCTTGCTTAACCAAGTTGATCTAGATGCAGAATGTGAAGACTTGAAGGAAACTTTGAAGTCAGCAACTGGTCAAAAACGGACTCGGGCCATTCGTCGTTTAGACGTTTTGGATGCCTTCCGTAAATCAGGCAACCAACCAAGCTGGATGGTTATGGATGTTATTCCAGTTATCCCACCAGAATTACGGCCAATGGTACAGTTAGATGGTGGTCGTTTTGCTACCTCTGACCTTAACGACTTGTACCGTCGTGTAATTAACCGTAACAACCGGTTGAAACGCCTTTTGGACTTAAATGCACCTAATATCATTGTGCAAAATGAAAAACGGATGCTTCAAGAAGCAGTGGATGCCTTAATTGACAATGGTCGTCGCGGACGTCCAGTTGCAGGTCCTGGTAACCGTCCATTGAAGTCACTATCTCATATGTTGAAAGGGAAACAAGGACGTTTCCGTCAAAACTTACTCGGTAAACGGGTCGACTATTCAGGTCGTTCAGTTATCGTGGTTGGTCCTTCCCTTAAGATGTACCAATGTGGTTTACCTAAAGAAATGGCGCTTGAACTCTTCAAACCATTCTTGATCAGCGAATTGGTGAAACGTGACTTAGCCATTAATGTGAAACATGCTAAACGTAAAATTGAAAACCGTGAAGATGATGTTTGGGACGTCCTAAGCGATATTATTCGGGAACATCCAGTATTGCTTAACCGGGCACCTACCCTTCACCGTTTAGGGATCCAAGCCTTCGAACCAGTCTTGGTTGATGGTAAAGCCATCCGTCTTCACCCACTAGTATGTGAAGCCTACAATGCCGACTTCGATGGGGACCAAATGGCAGTCCACTTGCCACTTGGCGAAGAAGCCCAAGCTGAAGCCCGGCTCTTGATGTTGGCTGCAACCCATATCCTAACACCAAAAGATGGCCAACCAGTTGTTACGCCTTCTCAAGATATGGTATTGGGTAACTATTACCTAACCATGGAAGAACCTGAAGTATTAGGAGAAGGGATGCATATTTCATCACCATCAGAAGCTCATATTGCTTATCTAGATGGTCATGTGCAATTGCATACCCGGGTAGCTATCTCAACTAGCTCTATGCCTAATAAGCCATGGACAGCCGACCAAGAAAACAAATTGATGGCTACTACTATTGGTAAAATCTTCTTTAATGAAATCTTGCCAGACAACTTCCCATACATTAATGAAGCCACTGCCTTCAACTTGGAAGTTCAAACCCCTGACAAGTACTTCATGGAACCCGGTACCGATGTTAAAGAATTCATCAAGCGCCAAGAATTAATCCACCCATTTAAGAAGGGTTACTTACAAGATATTATTGCTCGTGTCTTCAAACTATCTAAGGTTACTGAAACCTCTAAGATGTTGGATGCCATGAAAGATCTTGGGTTTAAATATTCAACTAAGTCTGGTATCACTGTAGGGATTGCCGATATTACTGTGTTGCAATCAAAACCAGAAATTATTGAAAAAGGTCACCAACGTGTTGAAAAAATCACTAAACAATACCGTCGTGGTTTGATTACTGATGAAGAACGTTATGAACAAGTTATCGACACCTGGAACCGGGTTAAGGATGAAATCCAAAACGAACTGATGCATTCCATGGGTCAAGACAACCCATTCTTCATCATGTCCGACTCTGGTGCCCGTGGTAATATCTCTAACTTCACCCAGTTAGCCGGTATGCGTGGTTTGATGGCCGGACCAAACGGACGGATTATTGAATTGCCAATCACGTCAAACTTCCGGGAAGGTTTATCTGTACAAGAGATGTTTATCTCTACTCACGGTGCCCGTAAAGGAATGACCGATACGGCCCTTAAGACAGCCGACTCTGGTTACTTGACTCGTCGTTTGGTTGATGTGGCCCAAGATGTCAGCATTCGTGAATCTGATTGTGGAACTGATCGTGGTTTAACGGTTACTGCCATTACAGATGGTAACGAAGTGATTGAATCCTTAGAAGAACGGATTCTAGGCCGTTACATTCAACGGGAAGTTCTACATCCTGAAACTGGTGAAGTCTTAGCTGGTCATAATCAATTAGTTGATGAAGACTTGGCTAAGAAAATCGTTGAAGCTGGTGTTGAAGAGGTAACCATCCGCTCTGCCTTTACATGTAATACTCGTCATGGGGTATGTAAACATTGCTATGGTCGTGACCTAGCAACAAACGGTGAAGTTGAAGTTGGGGAAGCAGTTGGTACTATCGCTGCCCAATCAATCGGTGAACCAGGTACTCAGTTGACTATGCGTACCTTCCATACCGGTGGGGTAGCCGGTGATGACATCACTCAAGGTTTACCACGTATCCAAGAAATTGTGGAAGCTCGTCATCCAAAAGGTCGAGCCGTTATCACAGAAGTTGCTGGTACCGTCACTGATGTTAATATCGATGAAGCTGCTCGGACCAAGACTGTAAATGTTAAGGGTCAAGTTGACGAACGTGAATACAAGATCCCTTACACTGCCCGCTTGAAGGTAGAAGAAGGCGATCAAGTTGCTCGTGGTCAGCAACTAACAGAAGGGTCCATTGATCCGAAAGAATTGCTCCGTGTCACCGATTCCTTAACTGTGCAAACTTACTTGCTTGCCGAAGTACAACGGACTTACCGGATGCAAGGGGTAGACATTAACGACAAGCACGTGGAAGTAATGATCCGGCAAATGATGCGTAAGGTACGTGTCCTTGACCCAGGTAATACTGATCTCTTACCAGGTAAGTTACTCGATTTAGGTGACTTTACTGATGCCAACGCAGAGGTTATCCGCCAAGGATTAACTCCTGCTACTGCTCGTCCAGTATTACTTGGAATTACTAAGGCTGCTCTAGAAACTAACTCATTCTTATCTGCAGCTTCCTTCCAAGAAACCACTAAGGTACTTACCGATGCCGCTATCCGTGGTAAACGCGATAACCTATTAGGTCTCAAGGAAAATGTGATTATTGGTAAGATCATTCCTGCTGGTACTGGTATGAATAAATACCGCAAGATGCAACCCAAAAAAATCAATGAAGACTTAGTTTACGCTGAACAAGAAGACGGCGAAAACCTCTCTGACATTGATTATAGCGAAATTAACTAAAGCTAAATAAATCATTTAGGCAAAGGCTGGAGTAGATGCTCCAGCCTTTTTGCTTAAGGATTCAGATTAGGCTCACCTTAACTTGCTCTTGACTATCTTTACAGTAACTTTACATAAAATTAATACTAGCGGACTATAATAGAAATGTATTGTTATTGGGTATTAAAAAAGGAGTAAGCGATGAAAAAAGACATCTATTGATAACTTGTATGATGGCCTCTGTCATGTTATCTGCTTATGATGCAGCGGTTTTTGCTGAAGAAAATACTGATGTTGCTGAATTAACTGTAGAAGCACCAGTAGTTGATCAAACTGCAGTTGATAAGCAAGACGTTGTGGAGGCTAAGGCCCTAGCTGCAGAAAACAAAACAGGTGAGGAAGCGACTGGAAATGATGCGGATTTAGGTGGGTCAGAAAGCTATGAAGAAGCAGTTGCTAAGCAGAATGCCTTACAAGAAGCAGAACGTCAAGCCTTAACCGCAGAAACCAAACGTAAAAACTTGGAACGCGCTGAAGGCTATGATTTTTCTATTGAAGCTAATGATGGTTATGTTTGGGATGAAGAAGGCACAATTACTGGAGTAACAATTGGTGGTGAAACGGCGCCTGTTGTTAAGGAGAAGCCTGCTGCTCAAAAAGCTCCTGTCAATAACGAAGCCAACCGAATTACTATGAACTTGGGATCAGATCCTAAGTCAGAAATGAATTTCCAATGGTTTACAACTGACCCCAATCCTGACTACAAGGTGTATATTTATGAAGAGGGAAATTTTGATTCAGTCAAAGCTTGGACACCAGAAATGACTGCATATCAAGGTTCTTATATCCAAAAAACTGAAGATGGGCACTATATCTTTGCGGTAACGGAACCTAATGATGAAGATATTCCTCTGGAAGACAAGAAAATTATCGGTTACTTCACAGATGAAGTTTTCTCTGGCGATAACTTGAAATGGACCGATAAAGGCTTTGAAGATTATGCTGTGGGCTTGCCATATGATCCAGTGGCGGAAACAGCTTATACAGTGAATGTCACTGGTTTAAAACCTGGCACTCGCTATGGTTATCAAATTTCTAAGGAAGGCTTCCCAGCAGTGGTTCCGATTGGTAGCTTTACCACTGCTCAAGCAGGGAATCAGCCTTTTAAATTCGTCCATTATACGGATACACAAAATGCTTTTTCATCTGATAATGCCCGGAAGGAAGCGGCTTATTCCGAATCTACTGCTAAAGCAATCCTTGCCACCATGCCTGATGCCAACTTTGCCTTCCATACTGGTGATGTCGTGAATGAAGACTACAACGATTCTGAGTGGGTTGAAACCTTATCTGCTCTAGAAGGCTTAACTTATCACATGCCTCACGCCTTTGGACAGGTAATCATGATAATGAATATTTCCTAAGCCATATCAATACTCCACAAGAGCTGGATATGACGACAGGAGTGGCCTATTCCTTTGACTATAATGGGGCACACTTTACCGTTTTAAACACTGAAGACGATGATGAAGGACCAATGATTTCCGCCCAACAAATGGCTTGGTTGAAGGCTGATTTACAAGCAGCCCGTGACAAAGGGGTCGACTGGCTGATTGTGTCTGCCCACCGTCCCTTAATTTCATCTTCTTACCATTCCTTGCAAGATAGCTCAGTGCAAGCGGCTCGTGATGAATTGATGCAAGTCTTTGATAACTATGACGTGGATTTAGTCTTGAACGGTCACGATCATAACTTGACGGTTACTTATCCCTTAGTTTATGCTCCGGACAAATTTGCTAGTGTAGCTATTGATGAAGCGGACGGAGTTATTAGTGAAGGCGATGGTGTGACTCGTTTCAACCAAGCCAATGGGACGGTAATGATGATTCCGTCAACAGCCGGAACGAAAACTTATGATGATATTTATGACAAAGGGATTGACTGGGTATTAGAATATGAAAAAATTCATAAAATTATTCCAGATCTTTCACAAGCAGATTTAGACTACTATTTATCCTTATTTGCCATGAATGAGCAACCGTTTGAGTCCGCATATTACCAAACGGGTCACTCTAACGCTCGGGAAGCCAACGTTCAAAACTTCTTTACTTATGACGTTTCTGCTGATGAGATTATTATTAAGTTATATGAAGTTGTGGGAGAAGACATAAATAACCGCGCTACGAATTTAGTTCATACCTATGTTCTTTCAAAAAATGCGGAAAAACTAGGTGATACAAATAAAAATGAAGAAGACAAACAAGACAGTAACATTCACCCTGGAGAGAAACCCAATGGCGATAATAACCAAGAATCAGATCAAGCCCCAATTCTAGAAGAAAATAAAGGTCAAAAAACAGAAGCTGAAACGAACGAAAATCAAACCCCAACCCTTTCAAATAAAAGAACAGAGGCAGTTGAGGCTAGCGTTGAAGCAATCGACCAAGGCAAAAGAACAGCTGCAAATGCAGAAGTAAAAGCCGGGAAAACTGATCAATCTTCACTAACAGATAAAGAAGAAGTCGTTTCTGCCTCAGCCCTACCAAGTACAGGTCAAGAAGCTACCATCTTAGTTGGTTTGGCTGCTTTAATTTCAGGGTGTGGTGTCTTGTTTACTAAAAAACGTTACAATTAAGTAATCATCGTCATTTAAACTGAATCTAGTGATAGGAAAAAGGAGCAAACCTGCTTTAGAAAGTTAGGGTTTGCTCCTTTTTACTGTTAATTATAGAAATCCGTTAAATAGTCGATTAAAAAATATAAAAGTCAATGGAAAGACCCAACACAAAAAGGGAAAAAAGACCAGACCACGAACAGTCGAACGACGCCAAAAATTTAAATAAAGCAAAACGATCAAAGCTAGCAAACAGGCGAGTTGCAAAAATAGTAAAGTGAAAGTGAGTGGATAACACAGTAGTAAGATCAGCATGGTCTTGATATCAGCTCCGCCCAAACCATTTTTAAAACAACGATTGAGTAGGAAAAAACCAAGTAAAGCAAGTCCAGTAGTGAGATAGTTGAATGATAAACCCGTGAAAAGATATAGGCTGAGCAAACCGACCAATAAGATAACTTGTAAATAATCAGGCACCCAATGGTCTACTAAATCCGCAGGAGCCATAATAAAAAGTAAAGAAAAGACGAAGAGATCACGACTTGGGAAAATCGAATAGCTGCTAATGATTAAAACCCCTAATCCAAAAGTTAGCTCCCCTAATGGATAAATAATTGACACCTTGTGACCACAATGTTGGCAGTGTCCTCTATATAGCAAATACCCAATCATTGGTAGCAGATAGGGCCAAGGGATGGTTTTTTGACAATAATCACAGTGTGAGCGACCAGTGAGGGAATTTTCGTCTTTGACACTACGTTGACCAACCACCATAAAAAATGAAGCCCACAAAGCAGCAAAGTAAAACAAGGCGAATTTTAATAGCATAATTATCCCTCCTACTTATAAATACGAAAAAAATATAAAAATAGGTTTGACAAATTTAATATCTGGTGGTATTATTTAATAGTTGTCAAAAAGACAGGATGACTTGGAGAATTAGCTCAGCTGGGAGAGCGTCTGCCTTACAAGCAGGATGTCGGGGGTTCGAACCCCTCATTCTCCATAATGACTCGTTAGCTCAGTTGGTAGAGCAACTGACTTTTAATCAGTGGGTCACAGGTTCGAATCCTGTACGGGTCATTTTTTGATTTGCCGGCTTAGCTCAGTTGGTAGAGCATCTGATTTGTAATCAGAGGGTCGAGGGTTCAAGTCCTTTAGCCGGCATCCCTAAATATGCGGAAGTAGTTCAGTGGTAGAACATCACCTTGCCAAGGTGGGGGTCGCGGGTTCGAATCCCGTCTTCCGCTTTTTTATAAAAAGAGCTAGACAAAACTTTAATTAGTGGTATAATATTTCTTATACCGGAGCGCTTTTATAAAAGAAAGCGCCGGGGTGGCGGAACTGGCAGACGCACAGGACTTAAAATCCTGCGGTAAGTGATTACCGTACCGGTTCGATTCCGGTCCTCGGCATTTACAATTTAATAACAATATGCACCCATGGCTCAACTGGATAGAGTACCTGACTACGAATCAGGCGGTTGCAGGTTCGAATCCTGCTGGGTGCATTTTTATTTGCGGGAAATAGCTCAGCTTGGTAGAGCACTTGGTTTGGGACCAAGGGGTCGCAGGTTCGAATCCTGTTTTCCCGACTAATATAGAAGACCTTGGCCTATGCTAAGGTCTTTTTTGTTTCTTAATTGCAAGAAGGGAAGGCTCTTTTGATTGACTTGTTTGGCAAAATTACGTATGATAAAGAGGAATAGTCAAATATAGTCAGACTCGAGGTGAAATAAGATGCAAAATGAAAGTATGTCTGATATTATAGCAACCTATATCAATAAAATTTTACAAGAACAAGAACGAATTGAAATCCAGCGCAAGCAGATGGCTGACCGCTTCCAATGTGTCCCTTCACAAATCAACTATGTCATTAAAACGCGTTTCACACCAGAAAATGGCTATGTTGTTGAGAGTAAACGTGGAGGCGGAGGCTATATCCGGATTATGAAACTGGACATAGCCGACGAATCGGACTTTATCGATGCCATGTTAGCTATGGTGGATGAACAAACTTCCGACCGTGATGCAGCCGCTATTATTACAAATCTCTATAATAACGAGATTATCAGTAAACGTGAGGCTCAGCTTATGTATGCCGCCTTAGATAAGGATGCCTTATCCTTAGTTGACCATCCTAACCGTTTGCGTTCGGAAATTTTACGCAACCTTTTAGTGAAACTTAAATACCAGTAAACAAACAGTGAGGAGTTAGTCTATGCATGAGATCTACACAAAAAGTGCACAGCAAGCCTTAAATTATGCAGCAGAGGAAGCCAATGCTTTCCGTCACAAATCAATTGGATCTGCCCATCTGCTCTTAGGTTTATTCAAGGAAGACCAGGGTGTAGCCCATGCCGCCCTAGCGCATTACCTACCTGAATACGATGAATTACGCGAAGAAGTCGAACTCATCATGGGTTATGGTAATGGCGCTCAAGATTCGGCCTATAAGGACGATCGTGCTTATTCACCTAAGAGTCGTAAGGTCTTATATCGAGCAGCAGAGGAGGCCAAGCGTTTAGAGTCCTCCTTAATCGGTACGGAGCATATTCTGCTGGCTATCTTGGAAGAGACTATGCTGGCCACTCGGATTCTTGATAATATGGCTGTTGATAAAGGGCGTTTACGCAAAGATATTTATCGAATGATTGGTAAACGGCCGCCACGTCATACTAAGAATGCCAATCGCCAGTCTTCAATGCTAAATGGTAGCCAACAAAAACAAAGTGTCTTAGCTTCCTTGACTAAGGATTTAACTCAGGCAGCTCGCGATGGCAAATTAGACCAAGTGATTGGCCGGGACTTCGAAGTCCGCCGCCTACTGCAAATTTTGAGTCGGCGCACTAAGAATAACCCTGTTTTGGTGGGTGAACCTGGTGTGGGGAAAACAGCTATTGCGGAAGTGATTGCCCAAAAATTAGCCAATGGCGATATTCCTCCTAGCCTAGCCAATAAACGCTTATTGTCCTTAGATGTAGGCTCTTTAGTGGCCGGGACAAAATACCGGGGTGAGTTTGAAGACCGAGTAAAAAATTTGGTCAATGAAATCGAAGAAGACGGTAATGCCTTACTATTTATTGATGAAATTCACACCATTATTGGCGCTGGTGGGGCAGAAGGAGCAATTGATGCCTCTAATCTTTTGAAACCTGCCTTAGCCCGTGGTACCGTACAAATTATCGGTGCGACTACCCTTGATGAATATCAGAAATACATTGAAAAAGATGCTGCCTTAGAACGACGCTTTGCCAAGGTACAGGTGGAAGAACCTAGCCTAGAAGAAGCAGTGGCTATTCTATCGGGCTTACGGCCAGCCTACGAGAAATACCATAATGTCGCTATAACTGATGCTGCCTTAGAAGCAGCCGTTCGTCTATCAGAACGCTATATTTCGGATCGCTATTTACCCGACAAGGCTATTGATATTATGGATGAAGCCGGAGCAAGTAAACGTTTGGATCAACCCTTACCAGAAAAACCTAGTCATAATCCAGATGAGGTTAAAAGTTTGGTTGACCAATTAGAAGCCGAAAAATTAACCGCAGTGAATCAAGGCAACTTTGATCAAGCGGCTGAACTGCATAAACAACAATTCGACTTAGTCCAAGACTTACAAGCTAAAATTATGGCGGCTAAGCCCAAAGATCAGGAAGTTGATCAGGACCGGCCTCTAGTCTCAGAAGATGATATGGCCCAAGTGGTTTCGATGTGGACCAAGATTCCCGTTCAACAGATGCAAGCCTCAGAAACCAGCCAATTGCAGCACCTAGAGTCTGACCTCCATCAACGGGTCAAAGGCCAAGAAGAAGCTGTTGAAGCGGTAAGTCGCGCCATTAAGCGTGCTCGCTCAGGTATGAAAAATCCTAACCGTCCCATTGGCTCCTTTATGTTTCTAGGACCTACCGGGGTAGGTAAGACGGAACTGGCTAAGACTTTAGCAGTTAACCTCTTTGGCTCCGAGAAACATCTGATTCGGATTGACATGTCTGAATACATGGAGAAATATGCTTCTTCTCGTTTAGTAGGCTCAGCACCTGGTTATGTTGGTTATGAAGAGGGTGGCCAACTCACTGAAAAGGTACGCCAACATCCTTATTCTGTGATTCTTTTTGATGAAATTGAGAAGGCTCATCCCGATGTCTTTAACATGATGTTACAAATCTTTGATGATGGCTATATCACTGATAGTAAGGGGCGTCGGGTTGATTTCCGCAATACTATTCTGATTATGACCTCTAACTTAGGGGCAACGGCTCTTCGAGATGAGAAATCAGTTGGTTTCGGAGCACAAAATCCAGTTAGCAACTATGAAGCCATGAGTAAACGAATTCGTGAGGAAGTGAAGCGTACCTTCCGTCCTGAATTTATCAATCGGATAGATGAAATTATCGTCTTCCATTCCTTGGCTCAAGAACAAATCGAAGAAATTGTGACGAAATTTACTGATGACCTAGCAGCACGGTTGAGTGAACAAGAAATTTCGCTTAAGGTTACTGCTGGCGGACGTCGACATATTGCTAAAGTTGGCTTTAAACCCGAATATGGAGCCCGTCCCTTACGTCGTGTCATTCAAAGTCAGATTGAAGATCCCTTATCAGATATGTTGATTGCAGGCCAAGTAGGAGCTGGTGATGAAGTCACTGTGGGTGTGAATAAGGAAAAAATTTATATTAAGGTTAAACATCCTAATGGTAGTGAGTTCAAAGAAAATATTAGCATTGATCAAGAAGCGTTAACTAGTATTTAAAATAACTTCATTTAGGATAGAGGTTGGGACGAGGGTTCTAACCTCTATTTTTCTATTTCAATTAAAATGAAATTTTAGGCACACCATCTATAGTTAAAAATAAGCGATAAATTTTAAAAAAGTTATCGCTATTCTTTGTGTTATCGTTTACAATGTAAGTGTGTATATGTCTACTTATATTATATGAACGAGGTGCTAGCATGGAGGCAGAACAAGTCATTCAATTCGCATGTCAAGGGCGAACAATCAGTCACGGCCAAGAAACCATCCTGTGTGGGATTGTCAATGTCACACCGGATTCTTTTTCTGATGGGGGGAAATGGTTTGCCACTGATAAGGCACTGCAACGAGCCACAGACTTAATTGCTCAGGGTTGCCAGATGATTGATATTGGTGGGGAGTCCACCCGACCTGGTTCCAGCTATGTGGAAATTGAAGCTGAAATTAATCGGATTGTCCCTGTTATCCGTGGCTTGCGCGCCCAATATCCGGAAATTTTTATTTCTGTGGATACCTGGAAGGCCCAAGTAGCAGAAGCCGCAATCGCTGCTGGAGCAGATATTATCAATGATATTACCGGACTTTTAGGTGACCCTAACATGGCGGCGACGATTGCCAAAAGTAATGCCGGTGCTATTATCATGGCAAATCCGGTGATTGTTCGTCCAGACCATCCATCATCTAAAATTTTCCCTACTTTTGGGGCTGAGGGGGTCTTTTCTGCAGAGGAATTAGCTGAATTTGCTGAAATGGATGTCCCCTCCTTGCTGAGAAATTATTTCCAAAAAAGTTTAGCCTATGCCGACCAAGCTGGCTTAAACCATGAACGCATCATGTTGGACCCGGGCGTCGGTTTTGGCTTCACTAAACGTGAAAATTACCAAGCCATTAAATTTGCTCCTTTAATCCACGAATGGGGCTTTACTTGCTTTTTAGGGGTCTCACGAAAACGTTTTATCCAAAATACTTTGGGTGAGATTGGCGTAGAAAATGATGTTAGCACAGAAGCTGGCTTTGCCCACCGCGATCAAGCGTCGGCAGTATTGACGGCGATTGCTGCCTACCAAGGCATTGAGGTTGTTCGTGTTCATGCTGCTCATGACCATCGGATTGCCCAAAGCATTGCTAACCATGTCCGTTTGGCAAACCAGGTTGAAGCTATTGATTTTCCTGCCTACCAGGACAAGTAAATTTTGGTTAATCCACAAGAGGAGGTCTTTTATGTTTAAAATTAAATTAAATAATATGCGCTTTTATTCCCATATTGGTGTTTTTCCGGAAGAAAAACATTTAGGTCAGAATATTGCCATTGATCTAACTGTAACGATGAAGTCATCAGTTAGCCGTGATGACCTAGACGAAACAGTATCTTATGCGGTCTTTTATGATATTATTCGTGAGTATATTGAACAGAGTCGGGCAGACTTAATTGAGTCGTTAGCCTTTGACATTGTTGACTTGATTAAGGCTGCAAGCCCTGATAAGATTGCCAGAGTTAAGGTCAATGTGCGGAAGTTACAAGTGCCTATTGAGGGAATTTTAGATTCTGCAGAGATTGAATTGGAGGCATAGAATGACTAAGGTATATCTTAGCTTGGGGTCCAATATGGGTGACCGGCAAGGCTTCTTACAAGCAGCAGTAGCCAAATTAAGTCAAAATCCTGATAATAAGTTGATTAAAGCTTCAGCTTATTATCAAACCTCTCCCGTGGGTGGAGTTGTCCAAGATGACTTTATCAACCAGGCGCTGCTTATGGAAACAGACTTATCAGCTACAGACTTACTTGATTTGATTCATGAGATTGAAGCCAGTCTAGACCGGAAACGTTTAGTTCATTGGGGACCACGCACCATTGATATTGATATTCTTTTCTATGGCGACACTCAGTTAGATACCAAAGCACTTAGCCTACCTCATCCTGAAGTTTTTAACCGCCTTTTTGTCCTGGTCCCCTTGGCAGAAATTATGCCTAGAGACTTTACTTATTATGACCAGGTGGAGGCAGCGATTAAACACTTACAAGTATCAGAACAAAAAATAGAAAGAATAGGAAATTAAGATGACAGAACTCAATTTAGCGCGTATTGAAGCATTAGTAAGAGACTTGTTGATTGAAATTGGGGAAGACCCTGACCGGACGGGGTTAGTGGAAACACCTAAGCGGGTGGCTAAGGCCTTGGCAGAAACAACGTCTTCGACCGGAGTTAGTGAATTTACCCAAGGAAAAATGTTTCCCACTGAAATGACCGAATCATCTCAGATGGTTAGTGTCAACAATATTCCCTTTTATTCCATGTGTGAACATCATATGTTGCCTTTCTTTGGTAAGGTCCATGTTGGTTACCTGCCACAAGACGGAAAGATCATTGGCTTGTCTAAGATTCCCCGTTTGGTGGACTTTGTTTCGCGTCGTTTAAATGTACAAGAAAAAATCACCCATGAAGTTGCTGATATTTTGGCAGATATTACTGGGGCCAAGGGAGTGGCAGTGGTTGTGGATGCCCGGCATATGTGCGTAGAAATGCGGGGAGTGGCTAAGAGCCAATCCATGACTCGAACCACATATTTCTTGGGTGCTTTCAATGAGGATAATCAACTGCGTAATGAATTCCTGCAATCCTTGCCAAAGGTGGGGCAATAATGACCTCTCAAGAATCCAGTCAATCCCAATTTAGGGCCCAACATGCGGAAATATTGTATGGTCAAGGGGATCGCTTGGCTCCTTTGCGAGCTGCCTTAGAAGCCTTGGGCCACCCGGATCAAGCAATGCCGATTATTCATATTGCAGGAACCAATGGCAAGGGTTCAACAGCCCATATGCTATCCCATCTGTTACAGGGTCATGGCTTTAAGTTGGGCTTATTTACCAGTCCCCATCTTTATACGGAACGAGAATCCATCCAAATTAATGGCCGTATGATTGCCGAATCTGCATTTTCCTCATTATTGGAAAGGGTTAATAGCCAAGTAGCAGAGGATTTCTCACAATTTGAATTAGTCTTTTTAATGGCGATGACTTATTTTGCTGAGCAAGGCTGTGATTATGTGGTTTTAGAATGCGGATTAGGTGGTGAATTAGATGCGACTAATGCCATTGCTCATTCGGATTATGCCGTTTTCACTAAGATTGCTCGTGATCATACCGCCATGCTGGGGAATACATTAAGTGAAATCGCCAAAACTAAGTCAGGAATTATGCGCCCCCATCAAAAGGTGGTCGTAGGACCTGAGCAAGACTCAGAAGTCGTAGACCAGCTCAAACATCAACAAGAAGACCAAGCAGATTCCCAATGGTTTTACCAAGATCGTTCGCAAGTGACCTGGCAGGCCCATAGTGAAAACTATTGTTTGCGGTTACTCAATGGTCAAGAAGTTACCGTTGATTTAGCTTTACGAGGCAGTTTTCAGTGTGAGAATTTGTCCACGGCCATGCTTTGCTATCAAGCTTGGCTAGCAGATCACGATTTAGTTTTTGATAGTGATTTAGTCAATCGAGCCTTGTCTGGCTGGCAACTTCCTGGACGTTTTGACTGCTTATCTAAGGATCCACCAATTATTCTTGATGCAGCTCATAACCCAGCTGCAATGGGCGAATTGCGGGCGACTTTGCAGGCGAGATTTCCCAACCAATGTTTAACTATCGTCTGTGCCTTTCTCAAGGATAAGGCAGTTAATGACTTGGTGGCCTGTCTTAGCCACTTAGAGGCTGATTTTATCGTCACCGAGGCTGATTTTCCTTCGCGACGTCTACCAGCTACTGATTTGGCAGAGGTCTTTTCTGATTATGGAATCAATGTCGCTATTCAAGTTGACGCTCACCGGGCCTTCGAACAAGCCAAGCAACACTCGCAATCCACTAATCCTAAGCAGCCTGTCATTGTCCTTGGTTCCTTCCATCTAATTAAAACTATAGGAGCATCCTATTATGACCAAGCTTAAATCATATGCCTTAAACGCTTTAGCTCGCTTAGCCAAGCAAAACTATCCTCATTTGCTAGGGAAAGACTGGAAGAGTCTACAAGACCAATTAAAGGTAGCCGCCGATCATTCTTTAGCAGATCGGAAGTCGACCCTGCACTTATCAGCTTCAGCGCTTTATTTTTCCAACCAAGAACTCTGCTTTATTCACCACCCCTATCTTCACCAAAGCTTGCTTCCTGCTGGTCATGTGGAGCCTGGGGAATTCCCAGGGCAGACTGCCATCCGGGAATTTGGTGAAGAAACCGGCTTACAGTTTACTCCAACTTGCCGACAAATTTTGGTGGACATCAACCAAATCTCTATTCCCGCTAATCCAGTTAAGGATGAGGGCAGTCATTATCATATTGATTTTCGTTATTTGCTTACTGGTCATCCAGTTGAAGCGGGCCCTGCAGAATTAGCGGTGAAGTTTTTGACCTATGACCAAGCGCCTGCGGAATTTCAAGTTTATTATCCCTTATTAGCCATAAAGTAATGATTTATTATATGTGTTTATCATTCATTAACTTCAGCTTTGTATAGTTTATGAGTGCGCCCTGTGTTATAATAGAATAAAAGACGAAGGAGTTTTTAACATGAAGAATTCAACCAAAGCGACTCTAATCGCATTAGGTGCTTTAGCTGGAATTGCGGCAATTTCTGCTATTGCAATTTATGAAGAAGACAAAAATAACCGTGTAAGTCACTTAATTGATGATGTTAACCGTCAAGCGCGTCGTTCCAAACGACAATTACGTCGCCAATGGGATGACCTTTCCTTCACACCTGATCGACCAGTAAGCGAACGTTTAGCGGATAGCGCATGGGACGTTTATGACCAAGCAGTTGGTCGCGGAAAGGACATTGCCCGTCAAATTAAATAAGCTAAATGATACGGCAAGTTTTTCGCCTAAAAGTGAACATCGTATGAGAGCAACCTTTGCTTTTTGCTTGAGCCTTGACCAAAGTCAGGGCTCTTTTTGCTAGGAGGATGCCAATGCTTTACCAACAATTTACTTATTTAGATACTGATTGGTGGCTGCTTGGAACAGCTGGGCAAATATATGCCTTGGATAATGACCCTAATTGTTTAGCGCCGTGGCGTGACCAAGGGATGAGTGAAGACCATTTAGGAATTTTAGACCCAGTGGTTACAGCCATTCAAAAGGATCATTATGTGATTAGTGACCTAGCCGACTGGTCCTTAGTTCTAGATAGGGGCACTCCTTTTCAAGAAAAGGTTTGGCGAGCGCTATTAGATATTCCTTGGGGTGAAACATGCTCTTATCAAGGATTAGCCCAAAAAATTGGCAATAGCCAAGCCAGTCGAGCAGTGGCCAATGCGGTTGGTCGTAATCCTATTATGCTTCTAGTCCCTTGCCATCGCGTGATTGCTAAGGATGGTTCCTTGGGCGGTTTTCGCGGAGGAATCCAGGTGAAGTCGTGTTTATTGGCTAGGGAACAGGAGATAAAGAATAGTAAATGAGTGAATGTAGTGTTAATGGGAAGGACGTGGCGCAAGGTTAATGAGTAAGTTTCAACAGATAGCCTTTGATTTAACCGATAAAATTCAATCCGGTTACTATCCCAGTGGCTCCTATCTACCAGGCGAACATGTTTTGGCGGAGGATTACCAGGTCTCGCGGGAGACTATCCGTAAGGCACAAAAAACCTTGTCAGACAAGGGTTATATCCAAAAACAGAAGGGTAAGGGAGCCCTAGTTTTAGACCATGAACGTTTTTCATTTCCTATTTCAGGGTTAACCTCCTACAAGGAGCTTCAAACTGAACAAGGTTTCTCTAGTCAAACTGAGGTAATCATCAATGAAACGGTTAAGACTCCATCTTTTCTATTAGGTGTTGAAGCTGTTTCTGCTGATGAAAAGTTTATTCATCTGGTCCGATGCCGTTATTTAGATGGTCAACGGGAAATTGTTGATGAAGATTATTTACGCTTGTCAGTTGTAGGCCAGATTCCTAATCATATTGCCCAAGACTCCATTTATGATTATTTTGAAGAGAAATTAGGTTTGAACATTGCCTATGCCACCAAAGAAATTATTGCCACCCCAACCAATGACATGGATCAGAACTTACTTGGTTTGGAAGCTAAGGACCATGTAATCCAGGTAAATTCTTATGTTTATTTGGAAGACGCACGTTTTTTTCAGTACACTTCTTCTCATCACCGTTTAGAGAAGTTTCGGTTTGCTGAATTTGCTCGGCGGAGTTCTAGTTTTATGGACAAGGATTGAGCCATGACTTCATGGGCTCACCACAGAGAGGAAGAAAATTATGAAGAAGAAAAAAAGTTGGCAGATGCCCAATACCTATGTCATCCTGCTAGGGATTGCCTTATTTATGATGGTGATGACTTGGTTGATTCCCGCCGGATCATTCGAGCGTATTACTGAGGCTGGACGAACCAAGGTCGTTCCCGATTCTTTTCATTATGTTAGTCAGCAACCCCAACACCTTTTTGATTTCTTAAAGGCTGTTCCCCTAGGTTTGGTGGAAACAGCTGAGATTGTTTTCTTCGTTATGATTGGTGGTGGGACCTTCAAAATTTTTGAGGACAGTGGCGCTTTGAACAAGGCCATCCAATCTATTGCTAATAAGATGGAAGGTCGGGAGTACTTACTGATTCCGACAATTCTCTTCATTTTCTCCTTAGGGGGCGGGACCATGGGACTAGCGGAAGAAACCCTCGTTTTTGTCCCCTTGGTTTTACGTCTTGCTAAGGCAGTAGGTTACGACAAATATGTTGGTCTATCCATGGTTTCCTTGGGAGCGGCTATTGGGGTCTATGCAGGCTTTATGAATCCTTTCTCTATTGGAGTCGCCCAGGTGATTGCGGAACTCCCCTTGTATTCTGGTATAGGCTTGCGTTTAGTAGTGCTCTTCATTATGTGGCTAGTGACTTCAATTTACCTGATTTATTATTCTAAAAACCATAAAATTGCTGAAAATGATTTGAATATTTCTGATGTGCTAGATGACGATGTTATCGACCTTGACTTACGTGATAAGGCCTTGTTGCTTGTCTTTGTGGGAGGATTTATCTCCATTGCTGTTGGTGTACTATTATTTGATTGGTTTATTACAGAACTATCTGCTGTCTTTTTATTGATGGGTATTCTGGGTGGCCTTTTATCCGGCTTGTCATTTTCCCGGACGGCGGACCGTTTTATTGCAGGGGCCAAGGAAATGATTGGACCTGCCATGATGATTGGTTTGGCCCGGTCCATCCTAGTTATTATGGAAGATGGTCAAATTATTGATACCATGATTTACTTCTTGACCAATGTCTTGAAACAATTACCAGCTTCCTTAGCCGCTGTGGGGATGTTCTTTGCTCAAGTCTTTATGAATCCATTCATTCCTTCAAGCTCCGGTTTAGCAGCAGTGTCTATGCCAATTATGGTGCCGATTGCTGACCATCTGGGGGTAACTCGGCAGACTGCCGTTTTAGCCTTCCAATTTGGAGAAGGTTTCTTGGATTCAGTGATTCCGACGTCAGGTGTCTTGATGGCCCAACTTGCCATTGCTAAGATTCCATGGCCAGAGTGGTTCCGTTTTGTTTGGCGGTTAATCGTTATTTGGATGATTATTGGGATCTTCTTCCTACTTATCGCCACAGCAATCAATTATGGTCCTTATTGATTTTTGATAAGATCATAGCCATTGAAGATTAGATAGTTTAAAAATAGAATAATTAAAGTAAAAAAGCCATGTGGGTAAGATACCCACATGGCTTTTTGTATCTAGTTTAAATTATTTTTTGATAAAGGCGGCGACTTCATAAGAACCTAATTCAGCACTATGGCCAATTTGTTTTAAATCACCATTACCAATTAATTTTTTATAATCACTATAGTCTTTATCGAGCTCAACACTTTCTTGATCAGCAGTAAAGTTTGCTAAGACTACCATTTCTGTGTCAGCCAACTGTCGCAAGTAGGCCATAACCTTAGGATGGTCAGCAAGAATTTCTTGGTAATCCCCTTCTTGTATCACAGGGTAATCCTTACGTAATTGAATTAGTTTTTGATAGTAAGGGAAGATACGACCATTCTCACGCTCATTAGCAACATTAATCGTCCGGTAATTATCAGGAATACCAATCCAAGCTTGACCAGAAGTAAAACCGGCATTTTCACTGTCATCCCATTGCATTGGTGTTCGACTAGCATCGCGTGACTTATCGCCAATGATAGCCAAAGCTTGATCAGGATCAATGCCCTTATCAAGAAGCTCTTTGTAGGCGTTGTGTGACTCCACATCGCGGTAGTCATCAATTGAAGCGAAATAAGGATTAGTCATTCCAATTTCTTCGCCTTGGTAGATATAAGGTGTCCCTCGCAAGAGATGGATCATGGTGGCGAGCATGGTAGTGGTTTCGAAATTATAGTGCTCTGTGTCACCAAAACGCGAGTTGGCTCGAGGCTGGTCATGGTTATTCATAAATAAGGCATTCCAACCTCCACCCTGAGCCATGCCACGTTGCCAGTCGCCAATAATTTTCTTGAAGGCTGGGATATCGACAGGTGCCTTGGTCCATTTGTCACCATCTTGGTAGTCAACCTTGAGGTGGTGGAAACTGAAGATCATAGATAATTCTTGACGGTCAGGATTGGTATATTTGATCCCGTGCGGAATACTAGTGGAAGACATCTCGCCCACGGTCACCGTGTCTTGATAGCGACCGAACGTTTCCTGGTGCAATTCTTGCACCCATTCGTGAACAATAGGTGTATCGGTGTAGAGAGCTTTTTCTTCGGCAGAATTTGGAGCACCAGAATCCACAAAATCTTCTTTGCCAATGACATTGAGTACATCGAAACGCATTCCGGTGATACCCTTTTCTAACCAAAAGTTTACCACTTCGTAGAGAGCTTGACGGACGTTAGGATTATGCCAATTCAGGTCGGCTTGAGTGACATCATAGAGGTGGAGATAATATTTACCTGTATCGGCAAAGGGTTCCCAAGCTGGGCCACCAAATTTTGATGCCCAGTCGGTTGGTAAAGAGCCATCTGCTTTAGGATCCTTGATATAGTAGAACTCTTGGTAGTAAGGGTCACCGGCTAGAGCCTTTTGGAACCATTCATGGCTCGTTGAAGTATGGTTGAGAACGAAATCTAGCATGATACCAATACCGCGGTCCTTGGCGGCTTGGACTAAGTCTTCGAAATCTTCCATAGTTCCAAATGTTGGGTCAATGGCAGTGTAATCTTGGATATCATAGCCATTATCGTTTTGCGGTGACGGATAAAAAGGATTCATCCAAATCATATCGGCACCCAGGTCCTTGATATGATCAATTTTTTCAATGGCACCGCGTAAATCGCCAACACCATCACCGTTAGAATCTTTAAAAGACCGGGGATAGAGTTGATAAATGACTTTGTCGCTAAATCCTTGGGTCATAACTTACCTCCTTATTTATTGTTGAAGAACGGGATGTTGAAATCTAAACCAGCATTAGTTAGGATGTTGAAGCGTTTGAAGGTTAGGGTCAATACAAATGGCACAATCATAGCAACCACCATAGCGATAACGAATGGCACCATAGAATCGAGTTGAATGACTAGGAAACCTGGTAAACCACCGACACCGATGGAATTGGCTTGAACACCACTGACGGTAGAAATTAAACCGGCAATACCAGAACCAATCATTGCAGCCACAAATGGGTAAATATATTTTAAGGTGACCCCAAACATAGCAGGTTCGGTAACCCCTAGATAAGCCGAGATAAAGGATGGAATGGTAATTTGTGATTCTTCTTCATCATGACGAGTCATCCACCATACGGCAACGACAGCAGAGGCTTGGGCAATGTTAGATAGGGCAATCATTGGCCATAAACCAGTACCTCCGAAGTCAGCAATTAATTGAGAGTCGATGGCGTTGGACATGTGGTGGAGACCGGTGATAACCAATGGAGAATAGAAGGCGCCGAAGAGTAAACCAAACAACCATGAGAAGGAGCCAGTTAAACCAGCGTAGAAGAGTTCACCAATCCAAGTACCAATTGTCCAACCAACTGGTCCTAGAATGGTGTGAGCCAAAATAATGGCCGGTAATAAGGATAGGAAAGGCACGAAAATCATAGAAACCATTTCTGGAATCACCTTACGCCAGAATTTTTCTAGATAACCTAGGGCTAATCCAGCGAATAGGGCTGGTAAGACTTGGGCTTGGTAACCAATCATATCTAATTGGAAGAAACCAAAGTCCCAAACAGGCACTTCATTATTTAAGATGGCTTCTGGAGCAGCGTAGGCATTTAATAATTGAGGAGACACTAGGGTGATTCCCAGGATGATTCCTAGAATTGGTGTGGTTCCCATCTTACGGGTCACTGACCAAGTAATTCCTACGGGTAGGAAGTGGAAAATAGCTTCTCCAGGTAACCATAGGAAGGTATTGACACCATTCCAGAAGGTGGAGCTTTCGGCGATGGTTTGGCCACCTAAGTTTTCCATTGGAACACCTTCTAAGATATTACGGAAACCGAGAATCAAACCACCAACGATAATAGCAGGGATGATAGGAGCGAAAACTTCCGCCAAGAAGGTCATGGCGCGTTGCAACCAGTTTTGGTTATTGGCAGCTGCCGCTGACTTCACTTCATCTTTGGAACTTTCCTTGACATCGGCAAATTTGGCAAATTCATTGTAGAAATCTGCGACTTTATTCCCGATAATGACCTGGAATTGTCCCGATTGGGTGAAGGTTCCCTTGACTGACTTCAATTCTTCAATTTTTTTGACATCAGCTTGGCTAGGATCTTTTAGAGCGAAACGCATCCGAGTTGCACAATGGGTGACTGCCTGGATGTTATCTGAACCACCAATGTCTTCTAACAAAGATTTGGCATCCTGTTTAAATTCTTCTGACATAATATATCCTCCTCTTATATAAGTGCATAATAAGTGCAAATAGTCAACTTGTCTATACAAGTGTATAAAGATTATACCATGTAAGCGGTTATATAACAAGAAAGAAGGGGATTTTGACTATTTTATTAAGTGGTACTTATTTTTTATATGTAAAACGTGCGTGTCACTTTACATTATAAAACTAAGATGTTAACCTAGTAGACAGAATAAAGTTAAGGAGATTAAAAATGGATATCGGCTCGAGAATACATGAACTACGAATAAACAGGGGACTTACAGTCAAGGAAGTCGCCAGTCGCGTAGGGGTGTCTGCTGCCTTTATATCTTCGGTGGAACACCATGCCTCAAATGTGTCTTTTGAAAAACTTGAAATCATCTGCCGGGTTTTGAATGTCACTATGGCAGACTTCTTCAAGGAAGACACCCTACCGACAGATCAAGAATTTGCTGACCGTATCAAAACCTTGAACCCTGACCAACGCCGAGCCCTTTATCACTTTTTAGTCACTATAACTTAAAAAAATTATGGGAGAGATGTTATGACAGAAAGAAACTTTTACCAAGAATCCATTGAAGACAGTTTACAAGCCTTTGATGTTGAACAAAGACAAGGCCTGTCTACTGACCAAGTGGAAGCCAACCGAGAAAAGTATGGACGGAATGAATTAGACGAACAAGAAAAACTTTCAGCCTGGGAAATTTTATGGGATAAGATTAATGATCTCATTGTTTATCTATTAATAGCAGCTGCTGTATTATCCTTCTTAACGAATGAACCAATTGAAGGGATTGCAGTGATTATTGCTATCTTACTATCAGTGATTACTGGTTTTGTGACTGAATACACTGCCCAAAAATCTGTTGACTCCTTGCAAAACATGGGTTCTACCGTAGCAAAAGTGCGACGCGACGGAAAGGTTTCTGAGCTTGATGCTGGCGATGTCGTTCCTGGCGATATCTTGATTTTGAGCGAAGGAGATGCCGTGGCTGCTGATGCCCGACTCCTGAAAACTAAAAACTTTGCTTCGATTGAATCGGCTTTAACTGGTGAGTCTGAAGCTGTCGATAAAGACGCAGAAGCAACATATGACGAAGAAGAAGGTATTGGTGACCGCTTAAATATGGTCTTCTCAGGAACGGCGGTAACACGGGGGACTGCTGAAGCAGTGGTTACTGAAACGGGGATGGATACTGAGGTCGGTAAGATTACCGAATTACTACAAGGTAATGATAAGCAAGCCACCCCATTGGATATTGAATTAGATAAGATTTCTAAGGTAATTATCGTGGCGGCTGCTATTGCTGGTATATCAGTCTTGGTGACTGGTTTAATTACTGGCCAACCCATTACAGAAATGCTCCACGTTGCCGTTATCTTAGCCGTGGCTGCTATTCCTGAAGCCATGCCGGCAGTATCAACCATTACCTTATCACGGGGGATGAAGACTATGGCCAACCACAAGGCTCTAGTAAAATCCCTACCAGCTGTGGAAACCCTAGGATCGACTTCAGTTATTGCTTCAGATAAAACTGGAACATTAACAGAAAACCAAATGGCTGTTGAGCACTTGATTTTAGCTGATGGCCAAGAGTACGAGGTGTCTGGTAAGGGTTATACGCCAGAAGGTGAAATTAGCCAAGATGGCCAAGAGGTGGATTTGGCTGACAACCAAGCCCTAAACGACTTTATCCAATATGGTTACTTTGCTTCTGATGCCAAGTTAACTCAAGAAGACAATGGCGAATACGATATTATCGGGGACCCTACTGATGGTGCCTTAACTGTTCTTGGTGAGAAGATGGGGATGACCGAAGATCAACTCCAATCAGATGGTTGGGAACGCATCGATGAAATTCCATTTGATTCCGAAGCCAAGTACATGGCCGTTCACTATGATGGCCCACAAGAAATTGTCATTATGAAAGGGGCCCCAGATGTCCTCTTTGATATGACGGAATTATCTGATGAAGAAATCCAAACTTGGTCACAACGTAATGAAGAACTAGCCGAAAAAGGGTTACGGGTGATTGCCCTAGCGTCTATTCGTCTAGACGACCATTCTGGCCAAGACATTAATACCTTAATTGACGACCACCCACATGAATTAGAACTCGATGGTTTGTTTGGAATCATTGACCCACCACGTCAAGACGTTAAGGAATCCATCGAAATGACTCAAAATGCGGGCATTAAGGTTAAAATGATTACTGGTGACCATCCGAAAACTGCTTCTATTATTGCCCAAGAAATTGGTATCAATGATAGTGAAAATACCATGACTGGTAAGGAAATTGACCAAGCCCATGGCCAAGCTGACTTTATCGATAAGATTCGTGATACAGCAGTCTTTGCTCGGGTTTCACCAGAAAATAAACTACAAATTGTTGATGCCCTTAGAGAAGAAGGTGAAGTTGTTGCCATGACCGGTGACGGGGTTAACGACGCCCCAGCCTTAAATGGCGCGGATATCGGAGTTGCTATGGGTGTTCGGGGAACCGAAGTTGCCAAGGAATCTTCCGATATGATCTTAACGGATGATCGTTTCTCTACGATTGTAGATGCTGTACGTGAAGGACGGATCATCTTTGAAAATATCAAAAAATACGTTTCCTTCTTATTTGCTTGTAACATGGTGGAAATCACTGCCATCTTCTTGGCCACTGTTTTCCTATTGCCATTACCAATTCTACCGCTACACGTTCTCTTCTTGAACTTAGTTATTGATATTGGACCTGCAATGGCTTTAGCTTTTGAAACGGCTGAAGAAGGGATTATGGACAAACCACCGCGCGATCAAGACAAGGGTCTAATGAACAAGGTCTTCTTGGGACGGATTCTATTGAGCGGTTTAGTGATTGGATTATCTTCCTTTGTTGTCTTCTTAATCTTTGGCGCTAATGATGACTTAAGCTTGCCATATGTACAAACATCAGTATTTGCCTTCATGGCTGTGGCCCAACTCTTCCACATTTTCAATGTTCGGGAGACTGATCGTTTTGGTTTAGATCGTACCGTATTCAAAAACCACTTCTTAGTTGGTGCCATCATAATTTCAGTGATTCTGCTCTTATTAGCCGTCTACACACCATTTATGAATACTGTGATTGGTACAGAAGCATTGCGCTTAGAAACATGGGGAGTTATTTTCGCTGCTGCTGTAGTATCCACCTTCCTAGTTTATCTCTTAAACAAGTTTATTAAACGTTGGGAAGCATAAGGATCCAGTCCAATGATGACCTATGTTAAAATAAGAAGATGAGGCTTGTCCTCGTCTTCTATTTTTTTAGGCAAGAAAGGTAATTCTTGGGAAAATACTGAGGTAATCTAACAGGGAGGGATTGGCATGGCCCAGGAGCCATTAGCTGATAAACACTATGAATTTATGCGCCAGGCGCTAGTCGAAGCCGATAAAGCACGGGCCATTGGCGAAGTTCCGATTGGAGCAGTGGTGGTCTATCAGGATCAAGTAATTGCCGCTGCCCATAATTTACGGGAGACTAACCAAGAGGCCACGAGTCATGCGGAGGTCTTAGCTATCCAAGCAGCTAACCAAAAACTTGGCCATTGGCGCTTATCAGACTGTGACCTTTATGTCACCTTAGAACCTTGTCCGATGTGTTCTGGGGCTATGATTCTTAGTCGCATTCGCCATGTTTATTTTGGCGCCTATGACCAAAAGGCGGGCACAGCTGGAAGTTTGATGAACTTGCTAACTGACCAACGCTTCAACCATCAAGTCCAAGTCACTGGTGGCTTATTAGCAGCAGAGAGTCAGGAAATGTTGCAAGCTTTTTTCAAGACGCTCCGCCAAAGAAATAAGGCCCGCAAAAAAGCACGTCGCCAAGCAGAACAGCAAAAAATGCAATCGAACCTTTAAATTTAATGAATGGCCCTTCCCTTTATAAGATTTCCTTAAAAAGACTGCCCAAGAGTGTTATAATAAAGCGTATGCATAAATAGGGGGTGGAATAATTTGGAAAGCAATACAATCGCAAAAGTGATGGAAACAGAAGAAGAAGCCAAAGCAATCGCCAAGTCTTATCAAGACAAGAAAAAGCAAGCGAAAGCAGACAATCAACAAGCTATTGAAGACTATCGCAAGCAAGCCCAAGACAAGTTAGCAGCTTACAAAGAAGATCTCGCTAATGACCAAGCGGCAACTCTCAAACAATTTCAAGAGGAAAAAGCCAGTCAACAGCAAAGCGAGATGGCAGAGATTGAAACTGCCTTCAAGGATAAGCAAGATAGCATTGTTGATTATATTGTTGGAGAGGTGACAAAAGTTTATGGCAATCGCTAAAATGAGAAAGCTCTCAATTGTCGCTGAACCAGAATTAAAAGCTGCCTTATTGCGTGACCTACAAAATTTACAAAAGGTTGAAGTTCGTGATTTGCCGAGTGAATTAGCAGAAGATGAATTGCAATTACCGCAAGCAAATTCAGAAGCCTATGCTGAGAACTTTTCCTGGTATGAGCGCGCAGAGCAGGCCTTAGTCGACCTATCCCAATACCGACAAAAAGAATCCCTTAAAGACAAACTCACTGCCAAACGTCCAGTGATGACGATGGACCAACTCTACCAAGAGGCTGATTTGGACAAGGCAGAGGAAGTGATTAGTCGGATTGAGTCGTTGAAGAGTCGACGGACTGCGATTCAAGATGAACGCGAAACAATTGAGACACAACAAAATGAATTGGTTAACTGGCGTAGCTTACCGGTTGATCCTACCACCTTTGCTGACTTTGAGCATTTCGATGCCAAACTAGGGAAGTTACCTAATGATGACAATCGTCAATTCTGGAACACCCTACAAGCAGCAGAAGGCTTAAGCTTAGCGGAAGTTTATTCCGATGAAAATGAAATTGGTGTGGTCCTCTTTATCGATAAGGACCAAGGGGATGGCTTGGATGGCCTATTGGCAGATAATCATTTCTCTGAATGGGAATACCCCTACCAAAATGGTCCTGACCGCGCCTTCCAAAACTTGGAAAAAGAACGTAAGGACTTATTAGATGAAGAAAAACACTTAGTCAGTGATCTGCAAGACTTGCAGGGTCAACGGCAAACCATCGCCCTAGCTGCGGAGGTCTTCTATAACCAAGCCCAATTACAAACGGTCGATGACTTAACCTATGACAATGATTTGCTGACCTTAGTTTCAGGTTGGGTCACCGAAGAGGACTATCCTGACCTACAAGCAATTATGACAGCGGACTATCCAAGTGCCGTCTTACTCACTGAAGAAATCTCTCAATCAGAGATTGACAACAACGAGGTGCCAATTAAATTAAACAATAATAAATTGGTTGAGCCTTTTGAAACAGTGACGGAAATGTATAGTTTACCTAAATACAATGAACTTGACCCAACCCCTTATTTGACGCCATTTTATATCTTGTTCTTTGGTATGATGATGGCCGATTTAGGTTACGGGCTATTGATGTGGCTAGTGACTATTTTTGTCTTGAAGGTTATGGACTTGAAACCTGGTGTCAAACGTTTTATGCGTTTTGGTCACATCCTGTCTTACCCAACGATGATTTGGGGGATTATTTACGGGTCCATCTTCGGGGCTAGCTTGCCCATTCAATTGATTAATCCCACCGAAGATGTGGAATTAGTTCTAATCTTATCAATCGCTTTCGGGGCAGTCCAAATTTTCTTGGGTCTAATGCTAAAGACTTACTTGGCATCCAAGGAAAAGGATTATGATTCTGCCTATAGCGATGGATTAGGTTGGTTGCTACTCTTACTAGGAATTATCGTTATGGTCATTGGTTCTATGGCTATGGACAACGCCTTAATGACTAATATTGGTAAATGGGTAGCCATCATTGCTGCTATTGGTATGGTGGTTGTACCAATGATATTCAATGACAAGAAATTGTTGGGTGCTGGTTTAGGTCTCTACAACTTGTATGGTATTGCCAATTATGTTGGGGACTTCGTTTCTTACACCCGGTTGATGGCCTTAGGGGTTTCCTCAGGGTCTATCGCCTTGGCTTTCAACATGTTGATTGCCTTCTTCCCTGCACCTGCTCGTTTCACAATCGGTTTATTGATTTTAGTATTCTTGCACCTATTTAATATGTTCTTAGGGCTATTGAGTGCTTATGTTCACGGTGCCCGGTTAATCTTTGTAGAGTTCTTCGGTAAATTCTATGAAGGTGGAGGACGTGCCTTTGCACCAATCAAAACCCTACAAGACCATGTACGTTTAAAAGATGATAAGTAATAATAATTAAAAAATTTGGAGGTTTATATCATTATGGAAAATTGGATTTCTTTCTTTGTTGAAAACGGTGGCGAAATTTTTGCGATGTTAGGTATTGCTGTAGCAGTTATCTTCTCTGGTATGGGATCAGCTCGTGGTGTTGGTCAAACTGGTGAAGCAGCTTCTGCCTTAATCAAGGAACAACCTGAAAAATTCGGACAATCATTGGTACTACAACTATTACCAGGTACACAAGGACTTTACGGATTCGTTGTTGGCTTTATGATTTACCTACAATTATCTGGTGGAGTTGACTTTGCTCAAGGTTTCCAATACTTCGTGGCTGGTTTACCAATTGGGTTCGTTGGTTTGATTTCAGGTAAATACCAAGGTCAAGTATCAACTGCTGCCCTACAAATCTTAGCTAAACGCCCAGAAAACACTTCTAACGGGATTATTTATGCTGCCATGGTAGAAACTTACGCTATCTTGGCCTTCGTTATTTCCTTCCTACTTGTTTTATCAGTTTAATTTGAGCTGAAAAAATTAGGAAGGAGGAAGTGTCGTGGCAGAAATTAACGATTTAACCCAAAATGTCTTGGACAAGGTAAGAGCGAAAGAAGCCGCCGAACTCGAAGACTTAGAAAAAGAACTCGCAAGTGAAAAAGATCAAGCCACTAAGGCCATTGCTGATGACTTGCAAAACGACATGGACCAAGCCCAATCTGCTTCCCAAGCCGAATTGCAACGCCAAAAGCAATCATATGAAAATAAAATGCGTAATCAAATCTTACAGGGCAAACAACATTTGATTGACCAATCCTATCAAGCAGCGATTGATCAGTTAAATGCTATGGATAGTAGCCAATTTGCTGACTTGATTAAAGACGCCTTAAAACAAGTTCCTAGTGGTCAAGCCGTTGCGGTGGAGATGGGCGAATTCAGCCAAAACATTCTCTCTGACCAAGACAAGACGGCAATTCAAAACGCAGACAGCCAAGTGACCTTTACTGAGCGTACAGTGGCTGACCGGTCTGGCTTTATCCTAGCTAGTCAAGGAATGGACTATAACTTCACGTTTGAAGCAATTATTGCGGAATTAAAGGATCAACTTGCCCCTGAAATTGTTAAACGTGGCTTTTAAGAAAGGAGTGGAACAATGCAAGACGTTGCTTATGGTGCCATAAATACCACGGTACGTGTTCGTGAAACGACTTTCTTAACTAAGGCTGATTATGAGGCCATGCTTAGAGCAGATTCATTGGCAGACGCCATTGCTGTATTGCGTAAAACAGACTATCATGTGCCTGATGACATCCTGGAAAGTAAAGATTTTGAAGCATTTCTCAACCAGAGTCTCAAGGCTAATTACCGTGAACTCTATGCTGGTGTGCCGGATGCTGAGGTTATTGATATCTTGGCCTTACGTTATGACTACCATAATCTAAAGGTTTTATTCAAAGCCTGGTATGCTGACAAAGAATTTGATGACATGCTCTTAGATTTCGGTCATTATTCCGTTGACAGCCTTCGTCATGCCATTAAGACAGATGAAGGGCGTGACATGGATTCCGTGATGCACAAGGCAATCTCAGATGTCAAAACATACTACGAAGATTATGAGGATCTTAATGGTATTTCCATCCTCTTGGATAATGCTTACCTTAACCATATCGGCAGCATTAAGGAGAGAATCGATTCTCCAGAGGTAGAAACTTACATTGAGGCTATTATTGATTTAGAGAATTTATCAACGATTATTCGGGCCATGAAACAGGGCCGGTCCCAAGGCTTCCTAAAAGTTATTACGTCTGATCAAGGGACAGTTAAACAAGAAGAACTCTTACCTTTAGCTGACCGTCATGACTTTGATGGGATTATAAGCCTTTATGCCCACCAAGCTTACGGGGATGCCCTAGAGGATTATGTTGGCCAAGGGGATGCGGTTGATGTGGTTGCCTTGGATGCCACTATTGCTGAAATCAAGGCGCAAATGATGAAGAACGCTAACTTAGCCGCTTTTGGTCCTCTTCCTAGTCTGGCTTACCTCTATTTCAAGGAAAATGAAATAAGTAATATTCGTTTAATCTTAACGGCTAAAGACTATGGATTGCCAAAAGAAAAAATTGAAGAAAGGATGCGACCAATCTATGGCTTATAAAATTGGAGTAGTCGGTGAAAAAGATGTCGTTGTCCCATTTCAATTGATTGGCTTCGACTCTTATCCTGTGGCTAATGGTGACCAAGCCCGTCAGGTAGTAGATAAATTGGCTAAGGAAGACTATGGGGTGATTTACCTCACAGAAACCATGGCCAAACAAATTCCTGATACTATTGACCATTACGATACCCAAGTTATTCCTGCAATTATCCTTATTCCTTCTCACCAAGGAAGTCTAGGTATTGCGAAAGAACGCGTAAACCGCAATGTAGAAAAAGCGGTTGGACAAAACATTTTATAATCACAAGGGAGGAACAGCTTTGAAAGACGGAAAAATTATCGAAGTTTCTGGACCACTGATTAAAGCCAGTGGCATGGATGAAGCAGCTGTTCGTGACATTTGCTTGGTTGGGGACTTAAACCTAACCGGAGAAATTATTGAGATGCACGGCGACACTGCCTTTATCCAAGTTTACGAAGAAACTTCAGGATTGAAACCAGGCCAAGTAGTGAAAACTACAGGGGAACCCCTGTCTGTTGAACTTGGTCCCGGTATGTTAACTAAGATGTTTGACGGGATTCAACGTCCCCTACAAGACTTTATGGACCAAACCGATTCATGGTTCTTAGAACGTGGAGTCCGCATTGACCCACTAGATCGCGACACTGTTTGGGAATTCAAAGCTCAAAAATCAGTGGGCGATCAGGTAGAAGCTGGGGACATCGTCGGAACTGTTCAAGAAGGTCATGTCGTTGAACACCGTATCATGGTTCCAGTCGGCGTGTCCGGTAAATTAGTTGCTATTGAAAGTGGCGAATTTACTATCAAAGATACTGTTTACCAAGTGGAAACCAAAGATGGGGTCAAGGACTTTACTATGGTACAAAAATGGCCAGTACGTAAAGGACGCCCAGTGCAAGAAAAATATGCCCCTGACAAAATTATGTCAACCGGTCAACGGGTGATTGATACTTTCTTCCCAATCACTAAGGGTGGGGCAGCTGCTGTTCCGGGACCATTCGGAGCAGGTAAAACAGTGGTGCAACACCAAATCGCTAAATATGCCGACGCTGACATCGTTGTTTATGTTGGTTGTGGGGAACGTGGTAACGAGATGACTGACGTTATTAACGAATTCCCAGAACTGGTTGACCCTAAAACCGGTGAATCAATCATGGAACGGACCGTATTGATTGCCAACACTTCCAACATGCCTGTTGCCGCTCGGGAAGCTTCTGTTTATACCGGTATTACGATTGCTGAATATTTCCGTGATATGGGTTATTCTGTTGCTATTATGGCTGACTCTACTTCACGTTGGGCCGAAGCCTTGCGGGAAATGTCAGGTCGTTTGGAAGAAATGCCTGGTGACGAAGGTTACCCAGCCTATCTAGGATCACGTATTGCTGAATACTATGAACGGGCCGGTATTGTCCAAACATTAGGTTCAGATGACCGGGTAGGTTCAGTTACAGCTATCGGTGCCGTATCACCTCCAGGGGGAGATACATCTGAACCAGTTACCCAAAATACTTTACGGGTAGTTAAGGTTTACTGGGGACTAGACTCCTCACTATCCCAACAACGTCACTTCCCAGCCATCAACTGGTTAGACTCTTACTCCCTCTACCAAGCTGACGTCACCAAACACTTGTCAGAAGAACGTGGAGTTGACTGGTCAGCGATGGTTCGTCAAGCCATGGGAGTATTGAGTGAAGAATCAAGCCTACAAGAAATTGTGCGTTTGGTAGGGGTAGACGCCTTATCTGAATCTGACCGACTAACCCTAGTCGTGGCTCGGATGTTGCGTGAAGACTTCCTACAACAAAATGCCTTCGATGATGTAGATACGACAACTTCTGATGAAAAACAAACGAAGATGTTATCTGTTATCTTGCATTACGGTGACAAGGCACGTAAAGCCATGGACTTAGGTGCCTATTATGATGAAATTCTAGAAGGAAGCAAAGACGTCCGCGAAAAAATCTCACGGATGAAATACATTCATGAAGACGATATCCAAGAATTTGACACCATCGAATCCGATATCGACCAACAAATCGAATCAGTGATTCAAGAAGGAGGCCATGACTAATGTTAAAAGAATACAAAACAGTATCTGACGTCTACGGACCTCTTATGATTGTCGAAGATGTTGAAGACGTCTCTTATGACGAATTGGTAGAAATTCAACTACAAAACGGCGAAACTCGGATTGGACAAGTTCTAGAAATCCAAGAAGACAAAGCCGTTGTCCAAATCTATGGTGGGGGATCAGGAATTAACCTCCAAGAAACCAAGGTGCGTTTCAAAGGACGTCCTCTAGAATTTGGCGTTTCTGAAGATATGATTGGTCGGATCTACGATGGTTTAGGTAACTTAATTGATGATGGCCCAGAAATCATCCCAGACAAGAGCTTAGACATCAACGGTCAAGCCATTAACCCAATGGCCCGTGACTATCCAGATGAGTTTATCCAAACGGGTATCTCTACTATTGACCACTTGAACACCTTGGTTCGTGGGCAAAAACTTCCTGTTTTCTCTGGTTCCGGTCTTCCCCACAAGGAATTGGCGGCCCAAATTGCTCGTCAAGCAACCGTATTAAATGACGACGAAAAATTCGCCGTTGTCTTTGCGGCTATGGGGATTACCTTTGAAGAATCAAAATACTTCATGGATTCCTTTAGAGAAACAGGAGCTATCGACCGGTCAGTGATGTTTGTTAACTTGGCGGACGACCCAGCAATCGAACGTTTAGCAACACCTAAGATTGCCTTAACAGCAGCCGAATACCTAGCTTACGAAAAAGACATGCACGTCTTGGTTATCATGACTGACATGACGAACTATTGTGAAGCCTTGCGGGAAGTTTCCGCAGCACGTCGGGAAGTTCCTGGTCGTCGTGGTTACCCAGGTTACCTATATACTAACTTGTCTACCTTATACGAACGGGCTGGTCGTTTAGAAGGCTCAAACGGTTCGGTAACACAGATTCCAATCCTAACCATGCCAGAAGACGATATCACCCACCCAATCCCTGACTTAACAGGTTATATTACTGAGGGTCAAATCATCCTAGATAATGACTTGGCCAACCAAGGGATTGAACCACCAATTAACGTGCTCCCATCCTTGTCACGGTTGAAGGACAAGGGGACTGGTGAAGGTAAGACTCGTGAAGACCACGCGGCAACCATGAACCAACTATTTGCTGCCTATGCCAAAGGGAAAGAAGCCAAGGAACTTTCTGTCGTACTAGGTGAATCTGCCCTATCCGATACGGATAAACTTTACTTGCAGTTTACCAACCGTTTCGAAGAAGAATACGTCAACCAAGGCTTCGACACCAACCGGTCAATCTATGACACCCTAGATTTAGGTTGGGAACTCTTAACAATCTTACCTAAGTCTGAATTAACTCGGATTAAGGACCCAATGATTGAAAAATACATGCCTGAAGGAGAGTGATGTTTAAATGGCCAACGCATTAAACGTCAAACCGACCCGGATGGAGCTCAGCAACCTCAAGGATAGCTTAGATGTTGCTGAGCGGGGGCATAAATTATTGAAGGACAAACAAGACGAATTGATGCGGCAATTTATCGATCTCATCAAGGAAAACAACCAATTGCGGATCGAAGTCGAAGAAGAACTCTCCGATGCCCTACAAAACTTTGTCTTGGCCTCATCCACTATGAACGACGCCTTTGTAGAAGAATTGGTGGCAATCCCTAGCCAAGAAGCTAGCCTACAAATTCGTGAGAAAAACGTGATGAGTGTCCGCGTGCCTGACATGCAATTTCACTACTCAGAGGAAAAAGAAGCCGAAGAAGAAAAACTCTCCTACGGTTACCTCAATACTTCTAGTGAACTCGATGAATCCCTAGACGTCTTGAACGAGGTCTTACCCAAGCTGCTCAAACTCAGTGAAATCGAAAAAACTTGCCAACTCATGGCAGACGAAATTGAATCCACACGGCGCCGGGTAAACGCCCTCGAATATCGGATGATTCCTGACCACCAAGAAACCATCAAATATATCGAAATGAAACTCGAAGAAGATGAACGGGCTTCAATCACCCGAATGATGAAAGTCAAAGACATGGGTGACGATAATTAATTGCATAGAGAAGAAGAAAAGACTGGACGAATGCGTCCAGTCTTTTTGTGTTGGTGAGTAAGAGAACACTATGTTTTTGGGTGGGGAGATAGTATAATTATGATATTAATTAAATCGCTTGGATTACTTGGTAAGGGCAGTAAGGTAGTCTATTTTATTTTCTCTTTACATAGTAAGACTACTTGTGTTATGATATAGAGTGCCGAAAGGCCTTATGGCAAGGGTGGAGGTGTGAACCGGGTCAGATCGGGAACGAAGCAGCTCTAAGCATTGTCCATCTTGTGCTGTAAGATTAATCGAAAATTAACCCATCTTTTAGCGGGAAATGCTAGGAGATGGGCTTTTTTATTAGCAAAATGTCTGGGAGAACCTAGATTGAATTAGGGAAAAATCTTAAGTATAATGAGTCTGTTATGAAGACTAGAGAAAAGGAGCAGCGATTATGACCTATCAAGCCTTGTACCGGGTGTGGCGGCCGCAAAAATTTTCAGATATTGTTGGTCAAGAGGCGGTAGCGACCACCTTGCGTAATGCCATTCGGACGCATAAAACTAGCCACGCTTACTTATTTTCTGGCCCTAGGGGGACTGGAAAGACGTCAGCTGCTAAGATTTTTGCTAAGGCCATTAATTGTCCCCATCAAGAAGATGGAGAGCCTTGTAATGACTGTGAAATTTGTCGGGCCATTACGGAGGGGTCGTTGAGTGATGTCATTGAAATTGATGCGGCTTCCAATAATGGAGTTGAAGAGATTCGTGATATCCGGGATAAGGTGCGTTATGCGCCTACGCAAGCAGACTATAAGGTCTATATCATTGACGAGGTCCATATGCTATCGACAGGAGCCTTTAATGCTTTGTTGAAGACTTTGGAAGAGCCTCCTGCCAATGTTATTTTTATCCTAGCGACGACGGAACCCCATAAGATACCGGCAACGATTATTTCGCGGACCCAGCGTTTTGACTTTAAGCGGATTAACCACCGAGAAATTGAGTCGCGTATGGCTTATATTTTGGATGATGAGGGGATCGATTATGAAGTCGGCTCCTTGGCGGTGATTGCGCGAGCAGCTCATGGGGGTATGCGGGATGCCTTGTCTTTATTGGACCAGGTGATTTCATTTTCTGGAGACACCATTAGTCTAGAAACGACCCGTGAAATTACTGGGACCTTGAGCGAGGAGCTCTTGGTTGATTTCAACCAAGCTCTAGTGAATGGTCAGGTGGCTTCTGCTTTGAGTTTTCTCCAAGATATGCTGCGGCGAGGTCAAGATGCCAAGCGTTTTGTGGAGGAAGAGCTACTCTTTGTCCGAGATTTGTTGATGGCCAAGGAGATGGCTCAGGATGCCACTGAACTCTTGACCCAGCGTTATGATGACGGCTTCTACCTCTTTGCTAAGGCCATTAGTGTGGAGCAGATTAACCGTATTATGGCTGCCTTTAAAGATACCCAACAGGAAATTCGCTTTACTTTGCAGGCGGAGATTTATTTAGAAGTAGTTAGCGTCCAGTTGGCCCATGACCTCCCTAAGATGGTGTCAGCTACGGGTGAGGAGGCTGTTGGAGCGAAGTCAGAACTAGCGGGTGATGCCAATCAAGCCCTTACTGACTTACAAGCCCAGGTTAAGGACTTGCAAGCAGCGCTAGCCAAACAAGGTGGTCAAGGTGCTAGTGACCAAAGTCATTCTGGCTCAGCAGCCAAGGCTGGCACCAAACCCCGCCGTAACCATGCGCCTTTTAAACCTAATTATGGACAAATTTATAAGGTGCTCAGCCAGGCTTCGCGCACAGATTTAGATCAGGTCAAGGCAATTTGGCAAGATTTGGTGGCTTCTTTGCCTAGTTTACAGGCGGCCTTATTAGAACAAACTTATCCTGCAGCCGCTAGCTCCCATGGCTTTGTGGTGCGCTTTGATTATGATATTCTTTGCCAAAAGTTATCCGATAACCCTGAAGCTCAGGCTGAGATAGAAGCCACTGCGGAGAAGATGTTAGGACACCCTAGCAAGATGTTAGTCTTAACTAGCGACCAATGGGACAAAACCCGGCAAAAATTCGCCCAAGCCTATAAAGCCGGTAAAGTCAACGAGTTATTGGGGGAAACGCGTACTGATGACCAAGCGACGCCAACCGCTATGACCCAAGCTGATCCTGATTTGACTGCTGCGGTAGGTGAGGATAGCGACGCTGATCAGGCGGATGACATGGTCCAGCAAGCAGTTGATCTCTTTGGCGAGGAATCTGTGACTGTGGTGGATGACTAGGATTTTGTAGAGGGCTTAGAGTGCGGATAAGAAGCGAAAGAGGTCTATGCACGTCATATCGTAGAAGATAAGAAGTGAAAGAGGTCTATGCGCGTCATATCGCAGTGGATAAGAAGTGAAAAGGGCGTATGCGCGTCGTATCGTAGTGGATAAGAAGTGAAAGAGGTCTATACGCGTCATATCGCAGTAGATAAGAAGTGAAAAGGGCGTATGCGCGTCATATCGTAGTGGATATGAAGTGAAAAAGGCGAATGCGTGTCATATCGCAGCAGATAAGAAGTGAAAGAGGTTTTTGCGCGTCATATCGCGGAAGATAAGAAGTGAAAGAGGTCTATACGCGTCATATCCCAGAAGATAAGAATCGCAAGCCCTCCATAAGCGTCACAAGATGCCAAGCAATACCACAAAACGCTAGCAATTTTCACAAGCCAGCTTAATTCGTTAATATAGTAAAAAAAACAGCCGCAGAAACGGCTGTTTTTATTTTGTTTATAAAACCTTTGATAGCGCTTTTTATTGGTCTCGAAAATTTATCACTTGCAATATAAAGGCTAAAAGATATTGACAAAATCTTGTGAATTTCGGACAATAAAGCTTGAAGGGAGAGCTTTTATGCGATATTTTCTAATTGTAGGGGGTTGTTTATCATTTGCTTTAGGTATTTTGGGAGCGGCCTTGCCGATTTTACCTACGACACCATTTTTGTTATTGTCAGGTTTCTGTTTTGCCCGTTCGTCTGAGCGTTTCCACCAATGGCTACAGGGGACTAAAATTTATCAGTCGTATGTGGCTGATTATGCGGAAACTAAAACTATTGCGCGCGATACAAAGAAGCGAATTGCCAAGCGGATTGCACTTTTGATGACAATATCTATTGTCTTTGTTCCACTATGGCCAGTGCGGATTGCGCTTTTTTTATGGACCGTGTTTATGATTTATTATCTCTTCAATCGGATTCCTGATAAGTAATCAATCTATTAATATTCAATTTTAGCGACTTTCCTCAAGTAGGTGGTTGCTTTTTTGTTGGAAAAATAGTCAATACAGTTTGTAGTCAAGTAGTAATTTTAGTAAGAAAGTTTATCTCTGCCGTCTCACCCTAATTAAGAAAGCTGTAATCTGCAAAGATAGATTGTGAAATATTGGTCAAATTTAACAGTGAAGAATCCGTGATGCTATACTATGAGTAGAAAAGGGCGTTTGTTAGCCTAGTCTAGAGTTAGAAATTGCATGCGTGGTTTTAATAAAAATTACCTATTAAGAATGGATACTTGCGTGCCGTTTCACCGTTGTCTTTAAATTTTTGCTCTTGTTTATTTTGTGCGACGGGTATTTCTCATAAGCTGTTGATCTAAATTATTTCCTATAGTTTAGCCTAATATAATAAAGGTATATTAGCGTATTAAGGAGGGAATTTAATGAAAAGATTAGTGAAAATCGTTAATTGTTTGCCTTTTGCTGTCTATGTCCTTATTTTTGGGAGCTTGCTACTGAGTTACATTACTTCTTGGTTACAATTATTTGCAAGCACTGAATTTTTCGCATCAGTCTTTATGGCAGCTATGGTATTGAGTTTTTACTTTATCGGAATTTTCTCTGGTTTGGCCTTGCTGGTTTCTGTTTGGGCCCGTTTTAAAAAACAAATTCCAAAGTCCTTCTTTGTAGTGGAGGTCGTCTTACTGACTTTATTAATGGGGACCTACTACTTTAATCCTTTCTTTACGGATTGGCTTTTTGAAAATACTGGCTATGATGGCTTTATGATGCTGCAGGTGCTTGCCTTTTTCTGGAGCTGCTTCTTGGTTTATCATAGTCGTCGCCTTAAAAATTAACTTGAGAAAGTTTCGTTCCAACCTAGCTAACCAACACTGCTAACGGGATTGTAGCGGTTGGGCATGAGTAGGCTTTTGCCTTTGAACAAATTTAATATTACTAATGGGAGTGTGACATTACGGTTAAATTAACTAGTGAAATTGGCGTTCGAACCTAGCTATGGCTTTTAACTAGGGGCAATTTTTGCTATGATTAGGGGTGCAGTGCTTAATAATTTTTTTAGGCAAGAATCTATATTACAATAGAGGAAATAGTAAAAACGATTTTAAGGAGTGAGCATTTATGGCAGGCGGAATGGCCAATATGCAACAAATGATGCGTAAAATGCAGAAGATGCAAAAGCAAGTGGAGGCGTCTCAAAAGGAACTGGAAGCCAAGGAGTTTACTGGCAAAGAGCCTTCTGGTATGGTAACAGCCACCTTAACTGGGGATAAAAAATTGAAAGCCATCGATATTAAAGCTGATGCTGTTGATCCTGATGATGTGGATATGTTAGAAGACCTTGTCATCGCAGCAGTGAATGATGGTTTAGACCAGGTTGAGAAGGAAACCAACAACATGATGGGCCAATACACCAAGGGCATTCCTGGACTATAAAACTGGCGACACTTGGACCTAGGGCAAATGAACTTGTTCCTAGGTTCTTTATTTTGGAGAGGAGCGGGCTATGCAGTACCCAGAACCGATTGCACATCTGATTGATAGTTTTTCTAAATTACCGGGTATCGGGCGGAAGACAGCGTCACGCCTGGCCTTTTATATCTTAGACATGGATGAAGGGGATGTGCTCCAGTTTGCCAATGCCTTAATCGATGTTAAACGGGAGCTGCAATATTGCTCGGTGTGCGGTAATATTACTCAGGATGATCCTTGTGAGATTTGCGCTGACCCGAACCGGAATAATGAACAAATTCTAGTGGTTGAGCAAATCCGTGATGTGGTCTCTATGGAACGGATGCATGAGTTTACTGGGAAGTACCATGTTCTCCACGGTGTTTTGTCGCCCATGGACGGGACGGGTCCGGAAGACTTAAACATTCCCTCACTTTTGACACGTTTACAAGATGAAACGGTCAAAGAAGTGATTATTGCAACGAATGCCACTGCTGAAGGGGAAGCAACAGCCACCTACTTGTCGCGTTTGATTAAACCAGCTGGGATTAAGGTATCACGGATTGCTTACGGATTATCGGTAGGTTCTGACATTGAGTATGCTGATGAGATGACTTTGATGCGGGCCTTGGAAGGGCGTCGTGAGATTGATTAATTCCAGTAAAGGAGTATAAGCATGAGCTATTTTATTACTGTTGAAGGGCCAGATGGGGCAGGCAAAACCACCCTGATTCAAGGCCTAGTTGATCGTTTACAAGCGGACTTACAGGTGCCACTCTTGTTGACCCGTGAACCCGGGGGAGAGCCTCTAGCAGAGAAAATCCGTGGTGTCATTCTAGATCCTAAACACACGGACTTAGATCCACGGGCGGAGGCCTTGCTTTACGCTGCTAGTCGACGTCAGCACCTAGTGAATAAGATTCTACCTGCGCTAGCGGCGGGGAAAATGGTCTTGTGTGACCGTTATGTGGATTCTTCTATTGCTTATCAAGGTTATGGGCGTGAGATTGGCGCTCAAGGAGTAGCCGCTATCAACGAGTTTGCTATTGAAGGGAAATTACCAGATATGACCCTTTATCTGGACCTGTCTGCTCAAGAAGGGATTGACCGCATCCAGGCTAACCGTGAGGAGGCCCAACAAAATCGCCTAGACAAGGAGGCTATTGACTTCCACGAGCGGGTAGTGGCTGGTTACCAAATCATTAACGCCCAGGCTGGGGACCGACTAGTGAAGATTGACGCCAGCCAGTCACCTGACCGCATGCAAGCGCAAGCATTGGTTGCGATTAAAGCTCGTTTTCCCCAATGCTTTAAAAACGATTAATAAGAGAGCATAAAGCGAGAGTATTTGAGGAAAACGATATGGAGGAGGTGTCGATTTGTGGCAGAAAACACATGGCTAATTAAAGATAAACAAGCTCAGTTGGTCACTATGATTGACCAGGTTTTAGCGAATGATCGTTTGGGTCATGCCTATATTTTAGAAGGGATGGCCGGGTCGGGCCAAGAAGATATGGCGCGCTATATTGCCGCGGCCTTGCTATGTCCTAATGCAGAGGCGCCGTGTGGTCACTGTCAGATTTGCCAGCGGATTCAAAATGGTGACTATGCTGACTTCCTTACCATTGCTCCAGAAGAGCAATCGTTGAAGGTTGACCAAATTCGCCAGCTGAAACAAGAGTTGACTATATCTCCCATGGAAGGCGACTATAAAATTTTTGTCATCAACCAGGCGCAAACGATGACAGCTAGTGCGGCCAATAGCCTATTGAAGTTTATTGAGGAACCCAGTCTTAATATGTTGATTTTTCTGATTACTCCTAACCGTGATGCCCTCTTGCCGACGATTCAATCGCGTTGTCAGGTGATCCAATTTCCAGCCTTAAATAGTCAAGACTTCGCGGAACTCTTAATGCAAGCGGGTATTAATAGTCAGCAGGCTCACTTATTAGCCCATCTAACTAATGACCGGGACCAAGCCTTGGCCTTGGCAGAGGATGAGGTCTTTAGCCAAGCGGTCAAGGTCAGCGCCCAGTGGCTTCCTTTAATCTTACAAAAAGATCCGCGCGCCTTTACCATGGTGCAAACCACTATCAAAGGGCTAAGTGATGACCGTCGCCAGCATATTCAATTTCTACGCTTAATGGCCTTTATGACGCGTGATTTAATGCACTTGGCTTTGGCGGATGCCAAGCAAATTTCCGACCAATACTTGGAAGAAAATTTGGTATTCCCCCACTACCAAGCCAATTATAGTAAGTGGTTAAACCATTGCCAGCTGGCAGACTTGATTCAGGGACAGCACCTGCTGCATAAGGCTCAGCTGATGATCAACCACCAGGTCGCTGTCCAAGCAGCCCTGGAATATTTAGTCTTGGCATGGTGGCAAGCAGATACCCCTTCCTAGGATGCTTCCCAAGTATAAATAGTGAAAACTCCCCTAAAGTAAGTTAGTCATTTGATACTTACTTTAAGGGAGTTTTTAAGTGAGGGAGCCTTAAAATTGCGGGGGATTGCCTGCTTGATAATTACTGATATCTTGGCGGATGGCTTGAGGAATGCGTTTATGGGCAGAAATTCGAAAACTTAGGTCTTGATAGCCCTGTTTTAGATACATTTTAAGTGGCGTATCATCAGCGTCTGCTAGTAGAATGACATTTTTGCCTTGGTCTTGGGCGCGGTCCATGACCCAAGTTTGCATGGCTTGGCCAATGCCTTGGCCTCGGTAGTCTTCGAGTACCGTGAAATCGTCAATTTCTAGGCTGTTGGGGCTATCGATTAGGACCATGACCCCTAAGAGCTCTTGCTCTCGATAAGCTGTAAGGGCAATTAGCTGGTCTTCTTCTCTAACAGCTTGGTAGAAAGTTTGAGATTGATTGGCAAAGTCTTGGCCAAATGCCTGATTTTCTCGGTAATGAAAGTGGAAAAAGTCATCCCATCCCTGGCCTGCTGAACTAAGGGCAGTGACAGTAATGTCTTTGGGACTAAGGCGACTAGTCTTAAAATCCTTAGGGTCAATACTTAAGAGACGGTTAATTTCTAGGCCGTATTCTTCCTGATTTAAATAAGCAATCAATTTTTGCCCCAAGGCTTGATTAGCGGGAAAGTCAAAACTATAGTAGGATAGGTCAAGTTCATAGGCGTAATCTAAAAAGATATCCTCTAGAATTGGAAATTCGTCCAGATTAGGGATGAAATCTAGGACGATTTTGTTGTAGGTGTAGCCTAAGGGTAATTGAGAGTTGCCCCAGAAATGATAATAGTCCGTTTCATCATAACGGTCGGCCCATTGGTAAATTGCATCAAATGAACTCATGTCATTGCCTCCTTGTGTGAGCGAAAATTATGACTTAGCTTTTTCTCTTTCCATTTTAGCTGAATAAAGTAATTTTTCATAGAGAATCTTGTATCCGTCTAGGAGTTGACCCACAAAATATGGTAAGATATGTGTTAGAGTTTACAGGCAAGTGTTTAGAAAGTAGGAGTGTGTCATGGACAAAAGGGAAATGACGGATAAATTATTGGCCATGCAAGAGCAGCTCGCCCAGATGAGTCAAGAAGTGGAGAGTTTAAGCCGGGAATGGGATGAACTCTTGGTTAATTCGCATAACTTAGAAATGGAAAATCATTATTTGCGAGAACGAATCAATGCTTATTCTAGCGCCTACCAAGACGGTCAAGACAGTGCTAATCATAATGCGACCCAAGCAAGTCATGACTTAGGCTTGTCTAAAGCCCGACAAAATCTCATGCATATTTATGAGGACGGTTTTCACATTTGTAATATTTCCTATGGCCAACGACGGGAAAATGATGAACAGTGCATGTTTTGCCTGGATATTCTTTATGGCAACAAGGAAGGCGACAAGTAATGAGCGCTAATCAGGAAAAATCTGGATTGGACTTACACCCTCATGAACGCTTGGACCGGTTGATTCCGCAAAAATTAGATATTATTCAAAGTACGGAGGCCTTTACCTTTTCGATTGATGCCTTATTGTTGGCAAACTTCGCCAAGATTCGGATGAAAAAACGGCAGGTAATTGTCGATTTTTGCTCGGGCAATGGGGTAATCCCCTTGCTCCTATCCGCAAAAACGGAGGCGCCGATTCAAGGACTTGAAATTCAAGCAGACCTGGCAGACATGGCGCGCCGGTCAGTGGTCCATAACCACTTGCAGCAACAAATCAAGATTTTAACTGCGGATATCAAGGACGCTAAGCGCTATTTTAGCAAGGATTCTGTGGATGTCATTACTTGTAATCCGCCTTACTTCAAACGCTATGATGAGTCGCGGCTCAATCCTAATGATCGAAAGGCGATTGCCCGCCATGAGATTTTAATGACCCAGGAAGATATTTTTAAACAAGCCAAATATATTTTACGGGGCAAAGGGAAACTATATATGGTCCATCGACCAGAGCGCTTATCTGAGTTGATCGTGCTAGGCCATCGCTACCAACTTACCTTGAAGCGTCTACAGTTTGTTTATCCCAAGTTTGGCCAACCTGCTAAAACCATCTTGTTGGAATTTATGAAGAATGGCCAAGAAAAGGGCTTAGTGATTCAACCTCCCTTTTATACGCAAACCGAAAGTGATGATTATAGTGAAGAAGCTAAGAAGATTATCTATGGTGATGAGGAATAGGCGGGTGGATTATGGCTAGTAAAGAGTGGTATTATTTTTATGTTTTAGCGTGTCGGGATGGCAGTCTCTATACAGGTTACACCACCGATCCTGACCGCCGCCAAGCCCAACACCTAGCTGGAACAGCGGCCAAATACACCCGGCCAGCTTCTCGTCGTCCCAATCGCATGGTAATGACCAAGGCCTTTTCAAGTAAGTCATTGGCCATGTCATGCGAGTATCATTTTAAACAATTAAGCCGCCAAGAAAAGGAAGCTGAACTCTACCAAGCGGGCGTGGTTGATTTAAACTATGCAAGTTCGGCTGCCCGTGTGGACTTAGACTGTAGCAGTCCTTTTTTTATGGCTTGGCAAGCTAAAATTGCGAGTAAGTAGAGACTAGGAGGGAAAACGATGCAGGAACAATTGAGTTTTAAAAGTCAACAAGTAGGGCAATTATATTTGGTTCCGACTCCAATTGGTAACTTAGATGATATGACTTTTCGTGCAGTAAATATTCTCAAGGAAGCGGATTTGATTTTAGCTGAGGATACGCGTCATAGCCAGAAACTTCTCAATCATTTTGATATTACCACGCCCCAACTCTCTTACCATGAGCATAATGAGAAGGAGCGACAAGCAGAAGTTCTGGCTAAGTTAGCCGAAGGACAAAGGATTGCTCAAATTTCTGATGCTGGGATGCCGGCTATTTCAGATCCAGGTGCTGACCTAGTGACGGCCTGTATTGCAGCTAATGTTCCGGTGATTCCCTTGCCAGGAGCTAGTGCCGGGTTAACGGCCTTGGTTGCGTCGGGCTTAAATCCTGACCGCTTTGCCTTTATTGGTTTCTTGCCCCGTAAGAAAAACGACCGCCTGCATAGCCTGCAGGACCATGTCAATTTTCCCTATACGATGATTTTTTACGAATCGCCTTTTCGACTCAAACAAACTTTGGCCGATATGATGGGGGTTTTTGGGGCTGACCGATCTGCTGTGGTCGTTCGCGAACTTACCAAGTCTTATGAAAATTTTGTTCGTGGTAGTTTGGGAGAACTAGTCGATTATTATGATGTCCATCCCGATATTAAAGGGGAAATTTGTCTTTTGCTTGCGGGTAACGATCATCCGCAAAGTAATGATGACCTGCTCCAATCGGCTTTAGCCGATCTTTCCTTAGCTGAGCAAGTCAACTGGTGGATGACCAATGATAGTCTCACGTCCAAACAAGCCATTAAGAAGGTGGCCAAACAAAATGGTCTTGCTAAGCAAGAAGTCTATGCAGCTTATCATATGGGAGAGGAGGGTTAGATGCTCTATCTGATTGCTTTGGCCCTCTTTATCTTGGGGGTCTTAATTCTCTTAATTGCGCCCAGAAATTTAATTGATAACTTGATTATTTTAGTGGCCCTAATTGTTTTGGGGGTTGCCATTGTCAATGATCCTCAATTTGGGGATAATGTGAGTTTGCAATTATTTTTTTATCACTTAAAAACCATTGCGATGGTCTTTGCGCCCTTATTGATGGGGCTATTTGGTTTTGGCTCTATTAGTTTTGCCTACCATCTATACCAAGAAGAAAGCAGTCGCTTACAGTTGGCAGTGGGTGTAGCCTTAGGGTTAATCTTGTTAGCGATGACCCTCTTCCATTATTACCAGTATTATTCTATGGATGATGCTTTTTATGAGCGTTGGGTCACTGTACCGAGTTTTGCTATGGCCTATTTTGTCCTGTTATTCTTTAATTATCTCCTGGTGAGTTTACGCTTGTCCTTATTAGTGACTGAGAAAAAAGTCGATTATCTAGTGATTTTAGGGGCGCGTTTAGACCAGAAGAAGGGCGTGTCTACTGATCTCAAATCTCGCTTGGACATGGCGGTTCGCTACTTAGAGCGGCATAAGTTTCTCTATCAAAATTATCCAACGATTATCGTCAGTGGAGCCCAAACCCAGGATAGCATTCAGTCTAGCGAGGCCAAGCTTATGTCGGCTTACCTCGTGGACCAAGGCATTCCTAGTCAGAAAATTATCCAAGAAGAAGAGGCTCACAGCACTCATGATAATTTTATCTTTACCAGACAAATTATCGAAGGTCACCGCCGTATTCTTCAGGCGACACCCATTGCCTTCGTGACTTCTAATTACCACCTTTATCGGGCTTATCTATACGCGCATATGGAAGGGATTTATCAGATTATCGGTTTGGGTGCCCCTTCTCCACTTGGGGACCGAATTTTTGGCATGATTAGAGAATTTATTGCCATTTTATTTATGCACCGTAAATTCCATTTCATGATGACTATTTTGCTATTGGGCGCAGGTTTGGCCTGGGTACATTATTTTGCTTAATTATTGCAAATGATTAACTTAATACTCTTCTCATGGTAGAAATTTTTCTATTATCTGCAATCGACTTGAGTAAAAATCTTGCAGGTTGGGGTGGTTTGTGCTTTAATATGAAGGGAATTAACCACAGAAAGGAGATTATTATGTTAAAAGAATTCCGCGATTTTATCGCTAAAGGTAACGTCCTCGATATGGCAATTGGGGTAGTTATGGCATCTGCATTTACTGCTATTGTTGATTCACTTGTTGCTGATATTATTATGCCAATCGTAGGTGCCGCAATGGGATCAACTGACTTCTCTAGCATCGTGCTATCATTAGGACCAGTTGACTTGATGGTGGGTAACTTTATCCAAGCAGTCTTCACCTTCCTAATTATTGCCTTAGTCCTATTCTTCGTCATGAAAGCAGTCGCAACATTGAAATCCAACTTTGTGGCTGAGGAAGAAGAAGAGGAAGAAGAAGTGGACGCCCAAGAAGTATTGCTTACTGAAATCCGCGACTTACTAAAAGACCAACAAAAATAAAGAATGTGAGCAATCGCCTTCAGAACAGCAGTCTTGGACTAAACGTAAAAAATGATAAAAAACAGCCTTCTCTTGTAGATAAAGTCTAGCAGAGAAGGCTGTTTTGTTTATTGTTTAGTGACATAGCGATTGACATCATAGTCAGCCAGGGTCATTTCAGTCGGCTGGCCGGAAATTAGCTGGGCCAATTCTTTGCCAATTAGTGGGCCAGAAGTAAGACCAGATGAGCCAAGCCCGGAGGCCACTGCGATGTGAGGATGGTCGGCTAGCTGACCAAAGAATGGGGCATAGTCAGAGGTGTAGGCACGGGTACCGACTTTGATCTCAGCGGCTTGGCGATTTTCAATAGCTGGAAGAAAATCAGCCGCTGCCTTTTCAATCGCAGCTAGAACGCTAGGGTCAGCGGTGAGGTCGAAGCCCATATCATCTTCATGGCTAGCGCCGATGAAAATTTGGCCATGGTGATGAGGGATAATATCACCTTCCCCATCTAACATAATCAAGGGGAGATCTTGACTTGACGATTGGTCTTGGTAAACCGCCAGTTGCCCCTTTTGTAGGCGGACGTCAACATTATACCCATGAGGCTGGAGTAGCTCAGGTAACCACGCTCCTACCGCTAGGATAGCGGCATCAAACTTTCTGTCATTAATGGTAAGGCTGTTGTCAGTAATTGCCTCAATTTGGGCGCGCTCACGAATGATTTCTCCCTCTTGTGCCTGTAATAACGTTTGCAAGTCCTGGCACAAGGCTTGGCCATCAACAATGGCACCGGCATCGGTTACGATAACAGTGGCTTGAGTTTGGGCTTGTGGGACTTTGTCGCGAATCTGTTGGGGAGTGAGTTTGGCAATTTTTTGGATCAAAGGCGCCTCCACTTGACGCTTTTTAGCAATTTCAATTAAGTCATCAGCAGTCTTCGCCTTATTTTTAACGATCCAGGTGGTCTTTTTCTCATAGGCCTTAGAGCTTAAGCCGTGTTTTGCCATATCTGCCAATAACTCAGGGTAAAAGTGGGCCCCGCGATTGGACAAGCGGTACCACGCCTTATTACGACGTTTGGAAAACCAAGGGCAAATGATGCCGGCTGCCGCTTTGGTGGCTTGGCCTTGATCATCATCAAATAAGGTTAGCCTTACATCAGGTTTTTGGGATAAGTAATAGGCAGCGGTAGAACCCACAATTCCACCGCCGATTACTGCGATTTTAGGCATAAGCTGGTCATCTCTTTCTAGTGTTTTTTACTGTGGTTCTTATGTTCTTTGTCAGCTTTATCTTCTTGCTGCCGCATTTTCCGGTAAGATTTCCGTGTAATTAGGGGGTTTTTCAAACGAACCGTCTGCCAAAGGGTCAGATTATTGTCGTTTGCCTTGTCGGTGTCGAATTCTTCATCTTCGCTACCATAATAATCATCGCTGGTGATAGCCTCATAGTTCTGACTCTCACGCTTCGTGGCTTGGTCATTCGCTTGGCGAGCATCCACATAATTGAAAAAGTGGTCACTGAGATTGATTTTATCAGATAGGTATTGGCTGATTGCTGTTATAAGGGCCACTAATAAGACCAGCCAAACGGGGAAATGCACTAAAAAGACCCCATAATAATGCGTGATAAAAGGAATAGTAATAGCTGCTAATAGAGAAATAAGGAAGGCCGCTAGATACAAAGGGTTACCATTACTGTACCAAGTGGCATCAAACGACCGGTTTAAACGGAATTGAACGCCAAAGAAGAAGGCAGTCAAAATCGTTAATACTTGCAAGGGTAAACCGAGCAAGGAGATTGCAATCGGCATTTGAAAGGCAGCAGCTAAATCACCATAGTAAAAACCACCACGTATCCCTTCAAAAATAGCCACTATGGTCATGGTAAGCAAGACATAGTAGAAAATATATTTCATGTAAGGTGTCACTTCGAAAGAATATTTAGGTGCCTTGAGACGACGGAGAACCTGTTTGCAATAAGATTCACCATCGAGACCAATCATAGCATCGATAGAAATGCCCTGCTTTTGGGCAAGTTCTAACTTATCAATTAATTGGCTAAGGGCCTGATCAACCGCTAAGCTAGGCGGGGTCGATAGGTAGAGATAGGACTGGCAATCCAGATAAAAATCTTGAAAAGCTGGATCTAAGTTTTTGATACGTTCTTTATTTTTTTTGTATAAAGATAAGCTCGCCTCTTGGGCGCTGTGTTCATGGGTAGTTTGGCTCATGCTAATAGCTCCTTTACTTAATACCTCCATCTTACTAAAAAAATCAACAATTAGGAATATCTACCCCTTAACTTTGGCAAAATTTTATAAAGTGTGCGTTTGGGAGGCAAGTGGAAGCTGTGATAGAATTGCTAAAAAAGCTAGATGTGCACATTCGCGAAACCGAATTTGCCTAAAAATCAAAATTAATTCGCCTCTTAACTTAATCGATTAATAACCCGCTTTAAAATCTGAAAAACAAAGCATCTCTTGGAAATCTAATCTTAAAGGAAAACAGGCGAGCCCGGGAGCCCGCCTGTTCCTTTATTTATTTGCTAATCGAGTGCGCGTAATTTGCCTGTTCGGGTCATGTCATGGATGTTATCTAGGAGCGGCTCGAATAGGGAGATATGGTCGTGATTCTTGCCATAGTAGAGTTCATTAGGGAAGTAAATCCGTTGGTCACCTCGTGGTTTACCAGTGAAGGCTTGAACCAGGCTAGAAGCTTGGGAAAGTTCGACCATGGTACCGTCCTTCTCAAGAAGCTCGATCTGAGTCCGTGGTTTTTCGGCATTAGGCCGGTAGAAATCATAGGGAAGGTCGAAGCTAGAATTCAAGGCGGTATAGTAATGGGTGTCATAACCCAATTCTTCAATGAGTGTCAGTAATTTGGCTAAATTGGCCTGGTCCTTCTCCTTGTCAAAGGTCACCGACTTAAAAGGTTTACGATTGAGGAAACGGTCCGCTAGGTCACTGAGTATGGCATCAGGATTTTGGACCAACCATTGGGCAAAATAGCATTGGAGTACCCCATCATCCAAGTTGAGATAGTCATTGAGCGTCCAATTCTTCTCGAAGAAGGGGATAAGAAAAGGACTTTGTGGGTCAAAATAAATGCTGTCATCTTGGTAGAGGTCAGCGGCCCGTTGCATCAGACGATTGAGAATCATTTCCATCCCACGCGAAACCGGGTGGAAGTAGATTTGCATGTACATCTGATAGCGGCTAGTCACATAATCTTCCACCGCATGCATACCGGCATAATCGAAGACAATCCCATCCTTATAGGGATGCATCACGCGAAGGATTCGCGTCAGATCGAAGTTTCCGTAGTTTGTGCCGGTGAAGTAAGAATCCCTTACTAGGTAATCCATTCGATCAGCATCAATTTGACTAGAAATCAGCTGGACCACCTGGGGATTAGGATAGGTCTTGTTGATGACTGAGTCGATCATTTCGGGAAACTCGGGGCTGACTTGGCGTAAGACTTGGTTGACTTCAGTTTCGGGACTAGTAATGATCGCTTGAGTCAAGGCCTCGTGGTCGGTGGCAAAAATCTTTTCAAAAGTATGCGAAAATGGCCCATGACCAATATCATGAAGGAGAGCAGCGCATAAGACCACAATCCGTTCCTTATCATCCCAGAGGCCATCACCAGGTTCTTGGCTAGGGTAAGACCGGTAGAATTTGTCGACGATTCGTCGGGTAATTTCATAGACTCCCAACGAATGCGAAAAACGGGAGTGTTCGGCACCATGAAAGGTAAAAATTGACGCCCCTAATTGCTTGATGCGACGCAGACGTTGCATTTCCTTGGTGTTAATCAGGTCTAAAATTAGCTGATGTTGCACGTAAACATAGTCGTGAACAGGGTCACGGAATACTTTTTCGGGAATTCTTTGACTGGCAGAGGCAATGGACATAGTATTACTCCTTATCTGCTAGGGAGGTCATCTCCACAATTTTTTGGTTACGTTTGTGCATCTTTTCTAAGTGTTTATCAATGGCTAATTGCTCCCAATCCAGAGGCTCAGGGCTAAAACCATTAGCCTTTACTGCCTTAACCAAGGCCTGCTTAAAGGCAGAGACACTAGCTAAGTCAGAACAAAAGTCACCAAGATTAGCCATACTATCAGGATTAATCTGAGGGTAGAAGGTGCGCGTTTCTTGCCCTTGAATAGCTTGCGCATAAAAGTCTTGAATCAATTGCCCTCGCTGATCTTGAGGCCCCTTTAGAGACACGTAGACATAAATGCCCACTGCTTGACCAATACGACGTTGGGCGATACCGGCGACTTTTTTGCCTTGAACGGAGAAATCATAAGCACCAGGACAATAAGAGTCATCGACTTGTCCCGTCTTCCCCACTAAATCGTAAGGGGCTAGGACCTCGTTCATTAAATCAACCATGACCTGGTAAGCCTGGTCAATAGGTAAACGTTGGTCACCAGCATTTAGAACTAAGGTGAAATTAAGAATGCCAGGATCAGAAACCACCGCTAAGCCTCCAGCTGGGCGAATAATAGTGGGGACCTGAGCCTTATCAATTAGGAATTTTAATCCTTGGTCGATAAAGGGAGTTCGCATATCCATCCCGCCGAGAAAAACAGCTGGTACAGTGGGCCAGAAATGTAGGATGGCATCATAAGTTGTCTCTGCTTGGTTCAACAAGTGTAGTGAGGCATCATCAAGCGCAAAGGGCAGAAAGAAGTCTTCCTTGTCCACAAAATGGTCAATTTGGCCCAAAACAAGGGTGGATTGATCGGGGTATAGAGTCGATAGAGTCATAGGCGCATCCTTTCTAATTGGTGGTTTCATTATAACACAGGAAGACTAGGGTGGGAGGCGACTTAGTGGTTTAAAAATGCGCTTGAATCCGCTAAAATAAAAGGGAGAGGATGGGATCCCAATGAATAAACAGCCGATTGAAATAAAGGCGAGTTCAGAAATTATTAACCCCAAGGCAGAAGGGGGCGGACAAGAAACATTTAACTGGGAGAGTTCTGGTCACTATTTCCAGGTGGGAGAGACACACTACATTACCTACCAAGAAGAATGGGAAGGCCAAAAAAGTCAGGTGCGGATTAAACTCAATGCCAACAAAGACCTGACCATTCAGCGGCAATTTGACCAAAGCAAAATCATCATGCCCTTTTCCTATCAAACACCGACCCTGATTTATTATCCAATTTTCCAAGACCAAGCCTTGGAATTTGAAGGGTTTTTAAAGACGGTTGACTATGAGGAATTAGCCTCTGACTGGCAAGCCTTAACCATTGCCTATCAGCTCAGCCAAGATGACCATGTTTTGGGACATTATAAAATAAGATTGCAATACCGACCAATAATGAGGTAGAATAATAGAGATGCACACCAAGCTGCAATATTCAGGCGAAAGGATGAGCCCCAGATGAAATTAAAAAATTTGGATGGTTTAAATAAACAACAGCTTTCAATGGTCGAAGTGGCCTACGCCATTCTCCAAGAAACGAATGACGTCCACTCTTTTGATGACTTATTGGTTAAAATTCAAGATTATCTTGAAATGCCCCAAGATGAATTGGAAAACAAAATGGCCCTCTTCTACACTGAAATGAATGCGGATGGTGCCTTCATTTCCCTAGGTGAAAATCGTTGGGGATTACGGGAATGGTACCCAGTTGATTCAATTGATGAAGAAATCATTTCTTCTATTGATGATGAAGAAATCAAGAAAAAACACAAAACACGCAAGAAAACATCAACCTTTGCTGCGACTGAAGACGACCTTATCGACTATAACTCAGATGACCCTGAAGACGAAGATCTCGTTGATGAAGAAGCTGACTACGACGACGAAGATGACGATGAAGACGACGAATTAGAAGAATACTCTTCTGACCTCAACAACTTCACTGAAGATGATTCTGAAGACAACCTAGAAGACGGTTTAGAGGGCGACCTCACTGAAATCGACGATGACGCCCTCGATGAAGACGACGAAGATGAATTCTAAGCAGATATAAATATAAATCTATAGGCAAGGCTGGAACTAGATTCCGGCCTTTTTTGTATTGTTTTTAGATAAAGGGTCTCTTTTCAATTAGTAAGTGGCAATTTGCTGTTCTGACTAATTCAAAAGACAGGAATGGGATGGATGATGTAAGCGGGTTCTATTGCTTGCTGGTTCCATTATACCCCCTCTGATTTTACATAAATTTGACACAAGCTTTACCTAAAATTGACATTGACTCGCTATAATGAAAGAGTCTACAAGGCAGAGTTAGATTGAGGGAGGTAATAGGATTGAAAGCGATGGGACTTGGGAAACGAATTTTATTTATATCAGCGGTGACTTTGGCGGCAGCTTGGTCAAGTCAAATTCAATTGATTCAAGCGGCAGAAGCGGAAGAAGTGGCTCAAATGTTGGAAGAAGCACCAGAAGAGTCTGTGGTCACACGTAATAATGAGTATGGCGAGCTAGAAACGGAAAACACTGGTGACTATTATAATAAAGCGGAAGATCCACTTGATTTACAAAACCAAGGCCATTTAGTGGAGGATCCAGCGGTGCCTAGTGAAACGCGGATTGTGCAAGGAGAAGTCCACAACCATACCAACCAATCCAGTGATGCTTCTGAACCTTATATGACTTTTGAAAATGTTTTAGATGCTGCTTTTGGCGAAGAGCTGTCTGATTTACCTACTGGTGGTCAACCACAACTAGACCACAGCCAACCCTTTGATTATTATATGACAGCTGACCATTTGCGTGGGTCTGACCGTGATGTCAATGGTGAAGAAGTGGCTCAAAAACCAACTTGGAAGTCGCTAGCCCAACAGGTTGAGCAATACAATAAGTTGAAATCTCAAGGGAAATATGCAGGTAAAATCTATTATCCTGGTTTTGAGTGGGACATGTTTGGTTTGGACCATGCGACGGTTGCCATTATTGAAGATGGGACCAACCGAGTACCATTAGAAGCTTATCGGCATTTTGAGTGGTTATATGCTTACGATACTCCGACAGAAACTTTTCACTACAATGAAAGCAATGTGTTTGGCCCGCGCGATAATGTCAAAGCTGATAAGAGTAACTCCTATGACGGCTTGCGTTGGTTGCAAAAACACTATCCAGAGTCCCTACTCCTAGTTAACCATCCTTCCCGCCATAATGGAGGGAGTGGCGAAGTAAAAGCAGCTGATATACGTGACATCCAAGATTTGGCTCCTAATGTAGTAGTTGGATTAGAAGGGATGCCTGGTAACCAAATGGGTGGTGACCGTGGCGAAACCACTGATATTTATGGAGGAGCCGATTTGATGGTTGCCAAAGTTGGTGGTGTTTGGGATGCCATGCTAGGTGAAGGGCGTCCTTTCTATAACTTTGCTAACTCTGATTTCCATTTCAAAGTGTCGTCAAATGAACTGTATTCTTCTGGTTATTGGCCAAGTGAGTATAGCCGTAATTATACTAAGGTTACTGGTAATACCTTCCAAGATGTGGCACGCGGATTGAAATCAGGTAATAGTTGGTCCGTTTATGGAGATTTAATAAAGGATCTAGAATTCTTTGTTACAGTAGGTGACCAGCGAGTTGAAATGGGACAAACTTTGGCAGTGCCTATGAATACCCCTGCTAATTTATCGGTTCGTTTCCGAGCAACGGAAAAAAATAACTACCAACCAATCTTTCCAGGTTATGAATCGACGATTACTAACCAACCTATTCTAGACCATATGGACCTTATCCTAGGTAATATTTATGGCCAAGTTACTGATCGTACTAATGACTACAATCCAACCACACGTATTGGTCAACGTTTCACTAGTGCCGACTGGGGCGAGGCAGATGAAGAAGGGTACTACCATATTGATCTTCCTTTCATAGTGGACCAAGATTTCTACCTCCGTTTACGCGGGACTAATCATGCTGTCAACACAGCAGGGGAAACGGATGACTTGGGGAATCCATTGCTTGATCCCTACATGGAAAAGCCTCAAGAAGACGACTTTGAAAATGAAAGGGATTATCTTGAAGCCTTAAGAACTTATTTCAACCAAGTTAATGAACGGAATTATAGTGATTTATGGTTTTATTCTAATCCTATTTCTTTACTAGTAGAAGATGATCAAGTGACATTGCCGAGTGTCTTGGCGGACCAAGTGGCAGAGATTGTTGGTCATAGTCATTTTAACCTTAGTGGGGGATTGGGCTTGACTTCACTTCAATCGGACGAGGAAGATGTTCAAGAAAACGATCAAACAGAAGACGTTAAAGACGAGTCTGGCCAAACAAACCCTGACTCAGAAGCTGACCATAAAGACGATCTGCCAGTAACAGGTCGGGATGACCAAGATCTCAAACAGGACAGTCAGAAGACGGATGACATTGAGACGAATCAAGCTGTAGATCCAAAAGGTAAGCTAAGCAAAGAAACTGATTATAAAGAAAGTAATCAAAACAGTGTAAAAGCTGAAAAAGTAGCCATATCAAGTGCTTTACCAGCCACTGGTAGTCAAGAAGCTAACGTAGGCTTAATCGTCTTAAGTCTTCTAGCAGGGGTAGCTTTCCTTCTCAGCGCCCCTAAGAAAAAAGTTTAATAGGATAGAATTTTTGCCTTTCTTGGTTACTTGTTTGCTAGCGTGAAAACCAATAAACAAAGAATGTTCTTTTTAAAAAATGGCAATAAATCAGTGACTGCTTAAAAGTAAACGAATACATGGCCCAGAATGGGGAATTAGTGATCAAGAGATAGCCATCCGAGCTTGCATTAAAAATAAAAAGTCCGTTGAAATAAGGGGATTTCCCTTGTCTTTTAAATGTGAGAAAGGTTACAATATCAACTGAACGGGGAATTCCCGTACGTCATTTAAAAAATAGGAGGAATTCAAATGGCATTAGTAAATATGGTTGACATGTTGAACAAGGCAAAAGAAGAACACTATGCAGTAGCACAGTTAAACATCAATAACTTGGAATGGACTCAAGCAGTCCTAGAAGCAGCACAAGCTGAAAATTCTCCAGTTATCTTAGGTGTTTCTGAAGGTGCTGGTAAATACATGGGCGGCCCAGAAGTGGTTGTACCAATGGTTAAAGCCCTTATCGAAAACATGGAAATCACTGTTCCAGTTGCTATTCACCTAGACCATGGTTCTTCATTCGATGCTTGTAAACGTGCAATCGACGCGGGTTACACTTCTGTAATGATCGACAAATCACACTTCCCATTAGAAGAAAACATCGAAATGACTAAAGATGTTGTTGAATATGCGCATGAACGTGGCGTATCTGTTGAAGGTGAAATTGGTACTGTTGGTGGTACTGAAGATGGTGTAACTGGCGGAATTAAATACGCTGACCCAGAAGAATGCCAACGTCTTGTGACTGAAGCAGGTGTGGATGCCTTAGCAGCTGCCCTAGGTTCTGTTCACGGTCCTTACCAAGGTGAACCTGTTTTAGGTTTCGACGAAATGAAAGAAATTTCTGAATTAACTGGTGCGCCATTAGTATTACATGGTGGTTCTGGTATTCCTCTAGAACAAGTGCAAAAAGCCATTGATCGTGGCCATGCTAAAATCAACGTTAACACTGAACTACAACAAGTTTGGACTGCCGCTGTTCGCGAAAAATTGAACAACGACTCTGACGTTTATGACCCACGTAAGGTAATCGGACCTGGTAAAGAAGCAATCGTTAAGACTGCCCGGGAAACATTACGTAACTTCGGTTCTTCAAACAAAGCATAAGCAAATTAATACAAACTATATAAGGAGGTTGGGACGAAGGTTCCAGCCTTTTTACTTTATATAGCTATTTGAGCCTATTGCTTCTCCACCTAATTTCTTTCCTCGTTTTGTATTTTGTGATACTTTTTAATCAGTTTGTCCTTCATCAACTAACAATTTCCTTACTTTTTTTAAAAATATATTAATACTGGTTGAAAAGCTAGTGCCAGCGCACAAAATTAGGTATAATGATTTTTGTATATGCTTAAATCACCGAAAAAATTAGACAAGTTTTGAAAGGATATTGTTTTCATGAAGAAGTTTATTATCAATGGAGGAAAGCCTTTAGCGGGTGAAGTCACGGTTTCTGGAGCTAAGAATAGTGCAGTGGCCCTAATACCAGCTGCCATTATGGCGGATTCTGAGGTGGTATTAGAAGGGGTACCGGATATTCAAGATGTCCATGCCTTGATGGAAATTTTGACTGACTTTGGTTGCCAAGTTTTCTTCCAGGATAATGTATTGCGTATTGATCCGCAGGGAATGCAAAATATCCCGATGCCAGATGGTAAGATCCAAAGCTTACGCGCATCTTACTATTTTATGGGCGCCTTATTGAGTAAATATGGTGAAGGTGTTGTTGGCTTGCCAGGCGGATGTTCGCTTGGCCCACGCCCAATGGACCTACATATTAAAGGTTTTGAAATGTTGGGGGCCCAAGTCGATAATGAAATGGGTGCCATGCATTTGTCTTCGCCACAAGGTCATTTAACTGGTGCAGATATTTATTTGGATATGGTCAGCGTGGGTGCAACGATTAATATCCTCCTAGCAGCAGTCAAGGCCAAGGGTGAGACAGTGATTGAAAATGCTGCCCGGGAACCGGAAATTATCGATGTAGTGAACTTACTAAATAAGATGGGGGCCAATATCAAGGGCGCTGGAACGTCCACTATCCGTGTACAAGGTGTTGACCATTTAAACGGAGTGAGTCATCAAATTATTCCTGACCGTATTGAAGCAGGGACTTATTTGTCAGCAGCTGCTGCTATTGGTCAAGGGGTTAAGGTGAATAATGTTATTTATGAACACATTGAAAGCTTCGTAGCTAAGCTCAATGAGATGGGCGTTAAGCTTGATATCACTGAGGAAAGTATCTACGTCCATCCCAAACAAGCTAACTTAAAAATGGTAGATATTAAAACGATGCCTTATCCTGGCTTTGCAACGGACCTCCAACAACCTATTACGCCGTTACTACTAATGGCTGAGGGTCATGGACAGATTGAAGATACCATTTATCCTAAACGGGTTAACCATATCCCTGAACTACAACGAATGGGCGCTAAGGCTAAAGTCAACAATGACCAAATTTTTATGGAAGGGCCTAATCAATTAACCGGTGCTGAAGTACGGGCGTCTGACTTACGTGCAGGGGCTTGCTTAATTAATGCTGGCTTGATTGCTCAAGGACAAACAACTTTGACCGGCGTAGAAAACATCTTGCGTGGTTATGACCATATTATTGATAAGTTCAATGGACTAGGTGCTGATATTCGTTTTATCGAAGACTAAGCTACCATTGATTATATGTGTTTAGGTGGGGAGTATCTGTGCTCGCCACCTTCTTTAGGAGGAAAACCATGGCAGATAAAGACCCTAATTTAACATTAGCTGCGCTCAAGAAAATGACGCTCAAGGAGATTTATGCCTATGCCCGTCATTATAAGATTCCCTATTACAGTCAAATGAATAAAAAAGAATTGATCATGTCAGTCTTGCGTGCCCAGGAAGAAGACCAGGGATACTTTACCGTGGCAGGGGTATTAGATATCACGGGCACAGAATATGGCTTTTTGCGACCGATTAACTACTCTCCTAGTCAAGAAGATATCTACATTTCTAACTCTCAGATTAAACGTTTTGGTTTGCGGAATGGGGATATGGTGGCTGGAACAGCGCGCCCACCTAAGTCTAGCGAGCGGTATAATGGTTTGATGCATGTTTATAAGGTTAATGGCACGGATCCGGATGAGGCCAAGGAACGGTCTCATTTCCCTGCTTTGACGCCAATATATCCGGATAGTAAGATTCACTTGGAGTCAGCGCCTAATCGCTTAGCGACGCGAATGATGGATTTAGTGGCACCAGTCGGTTTTGGGCAAAGGGGATTAATTGTTGCGCCACCGAAAGCAGGAAAAACTTCGGTGATTAAGGAAATTGCCAATTCTGTAAGCCGTAATCATCCCGATGCCGAGCTTATCATCCTGCTGATTGATGAACGGCCAGAAGAAGTGACCGATATCGAGCGTGCTGTCCAAGCTGATGTTGTTTCATCAACCTTTGACCAACGTCCACAAAACCATGTTCGGGTAGCGGAATTAGTCTTGGAACGGGCCCGTCGTTTGGTTGAATCCAAGCGAGATGTGATTATTTTGATGGATTCCATTACTCGTTTAGCCCGCGCCTATAACTTGGTCGAAAAGCCTTCAGGACGTACTTTGTCTGGTGGGATTGATCCAGCGGCCTTTTACCGACCTAAACGCTTTTTCGGGTCAGCCCGTAATATTGAAGATGGGGGAAGCCTAACAATTTTAGCTACAGCCTTAGTGGATACCGGATCACGGATGGACGATATGATTTATGAAGAATTCAAGGGCACTGGAAATATGGAATTACATCTCAATCGAGAATTAGCTGAGCGGCGGATTTATCCTGCTATCGATATTGCCAAGTCAGGCACCCGGCGTGATGATCTACTCTTAGATAAGGATCAACAACATGCCATTTTCCAATTTCGTCGGGCCATGCGCCATGACACTATGACCTTTACCGAAGATTTTATCGATGAAATGCAAAAAACGAAGAACAACCAACAATTTCTTGACCGTTTGCAAGTTTTTGGGAAAAATAGAAAACCAAGAAAATAGTCTTGCATAGGGCATACACATGTGGTAGAATAACCGATGTTATGTCAAAATAATCTCTAGACTAGCAAATAGTTTAGGGCGAAAAGGAGAGAAAAACATGCAAGCAAATATCCATCCAGAATATCATCCAGTTGTATTTATGGACACATCAACAGGCTATAAATTCTTATCTGGTTCAACTAAGAACTCAGAAGAAACTGTTGAATGGGAAGATGGTAACACTTATCCATTGATTCGTGTGGAAATCAGTTCAGATTCTCACCCATTCTACACTGGACGTCAAAAATTCACCCAAGCAGATGGACGTGTGGACCGTTTCAACAAAAAATACGGTTTTACAGACGCCAATGCCAAACCAGAAGACAAATAAGCAATCAAGCGATAAAGAAAGAGGTTGGGATAAAATCCCAGCCTCTTTTTATGTATCGATTTTGTATTTGATGGATAGGGCGCACTAAGGTGATGGCTATTACTTCCATTATTGTTTTAATAGTGTTAGTGTGAAAGTAGGAAATGAGAATTTCCTTTACTGAATGACTCCTTGTCGTGTAGGGAGTATTGAGTAAATAAAAAGGGCAGGAAAACTGCCCGATGCTAGCTGTCTTAAATTAGTTAACCTTCATACGTTTTGACTAAACGATTTTCTCCATATTAGTTAGTTGGCAGCTAGCGCAGGGTTGGGATTAAGTCCCAGCCCTTTTTTTATAGTATACAGTAAAACAATATCGTTTGGAAGATGAAGAATAGGATGTAATTGTTTTCGTCCCTAATCTAAAATCTAAGAAGATTATAAGGAGTCAACTTGTCTTGACTAGGTATGTGCGCCACAGGTTTAGCCAGTAGTCATCATTGACTCCAAGACCGTAGCTAAAAGCATTTTGGATGTCTTGACTGCTTTTTGCTTTTAAGAAGAGTTGGTTACCAATATGGTAGGAACCAGGTGTCTGTTGGTGGCTATGGAAGTGACGGTCTTCTAAGGTGCTAAGAAATTCATCAAAAGAGTCCGCTAAGCCGAATTCTTGTTGGCGCAAGTGGTCATAATAGCCAACCCAAGGATGTTGGGAAGGATGATCGTCATCGAATCCTAGGTAGGCGCACCGTCCCTGGTCCTCAAAGAAAATCAGCTTGTTAGCCGCTAAATAGTCCCTACAGAAGAATTCGTCTTGGGCAAAAAGGCTGGGAACCTGGCCAGGAACTGGTTTTTTCTGGTCAAACATACCGGCAATATAGCTAATGTTGACTGCATTCAGGGCATCACGGCTGGGTCGGGGTGATGGGGAGTAGCTTACCGAGCAATAGCCCCCATTTTGTTGGTTTAAGAGGTTATGGAAACTAATCGGAAGGTCAGCCACCGTGATGCGGCCATAAATATTACTAGCCGGAAGATAAGTATAGAATTGTTTTTGATAGGGAAGGGCAATGAGTTCCATTATAAGTCCTTTCAAAAATTATAGTGTTTTCACGCTTTTTTTGCTATGATATTAAGTGACATTTTGGGGGTGCAAGGATTGGAAAAGAAATATCTATATATTCTACTTAATCCCGTAGCTAACCACATTTTAACAAAGGGCCTTGATTTTTTCTTAGCTGATGGGGAAAATCAACCGAGCAATTTGATCTTGTTGAATCATAGCGATTATCAGGGTCAATTTGATGATTATACCAGATTTCATGTGGTTTTGGGTAGAGATAGAGTAAGTTCCTATCTTAATCGGCAAGAAGGAAAAAAGAGTACACAAGCCAAATGGGTAGATTTTAAGTCATATAATTTGCTTCATCGTCTGCAAGCAAGCGAAATTGCAGAGCTCTTATATTTGAGTCACATGGATCAAGCGATACGGTCGCCGTTTTTTTATAAATTACAGAATCGTTTTGTTTATTTGCCGGTTGAGCATAATTATTATAAAATCTATTACCGTTATATTGATGATTTTTATCGACAAATTGCCCAGGCTTTACGACGGGCAGTGAGCGAAGGCAAGGTAGACAAAGCCTCAGCCTTTAAGTTTAAGCGCACAATCAAGAATAAGCCTACTATTCAAGCGCCCAGCCAGGCCTTTATTGAGAAGCTCTATGATTACTTCACTGAAGGGGTCATTATCGACCTTGGCCATTTAACGGGACCAGCTGACCATGTAGAGCTTCCCTTGATTGTGGCTTGGGACCAAATAGAGGCAACCTTACCTAAGCTCAGCACCAGCCCACGAGCCGGAACCATTACCTATAATTTTAAAACAGGTACATGGACATTAAAGGAAGAAACGAACAAATAAAGGATAACAATGGAGGAAACTATGGAAATTGTTTTGATTTATGGTGGTAAGAGTGCAGAACATGAGATTTCAGTCTTAACTGCTCAAGCTATTGCCAAAAATATTGATTATATGAAATATACTGTACAACCTGTTTATATTACCCAACAAGGGGACTGGTTAGCGGGGCCTAAACTTAATAAGTTGCCACAAATGGGATGGGATTTTAACTTAAGTCCAGCTGACCATGCAGAATTCAAAGAAGCGAATTCTACGGGTTTATCAGTAGTTCCCACGGATGTTTTGAATGCTAGCACGATTGTCTTTCCTGCTCTTCATGGACCTAACGGAGAAGATGGTACTATTCAAGGTTTGTTTGAGAGTTTAAACGTCCCATATGTGGGGGCTGGTGTGCTGGCTTCTGCCACCGCTATGGATAAGATTATTTCCAAATACCTCTTTGAAAAAGCGGGTATTCCACAATTGCCTTACCATGCTTTACGGGCTGCTGACTGGGAAAAAGATCCAGAAGCGGCTTTGGATGTCGTGATTAATGACTTGGACTTACCGGTTTTTGTTAAGCCAGCTAACTTAGGGTCTAGTGTGGGAATTAGTCGTGCGGATAGTCGTGAAGACTTAAAAACAGCTATCGACTTAGCTTTGCAGTTCGACCGTCGTGTGGTCCTTGAAAAAGCCTTGGACGGAGCGCGTGAAATTGAATTAGCTGTCATGGGCAATGATGACCCCCAAGTTTCTGTTCCTGGTGAATTGGTTAAGGAACAAGGTTTCTATGACTATGATGAGAAATATATTAATAATACAGTAGAAATGGCTATTCCAGCACCGCTATCAAAAGAATTAGTCAGCAAATTACAAGATTACGCCAAGGCCGCCTATCTCATTATTGATGGGTCAGGCTTAACCCGGTGTGACTTCTTCATTACTGCTGATGAAGCTATTTACATCAATGAAGTCAATACTATGCCAGGCTTTACCCAATTTTCTATGTATCCTAGCTTATGGGAGGCCACTGGTAAGTCCTATAGCCAATTGATTGCTGATTTGTTAGAATTAGCCTTGTCAAGATATGAAGCCAAGCAAAAACGCTTAAATCAAGTGGAACACTAACATTAATAGAGGAGTTTTTATGAGACCATTAAAGATTAACGAGATTGTTAAAGCGGTCGGTGCCATTGATTATAGCTCCGCCATGCGATTTGATTCGGTGGATTCGGTGGCCTTTGATTCTCGGGAAAACCAAGAAAATGGCTTGTTTGTGCCTTTGCAAGGTATTAGGGATGGCCATGATTTTGTTGACGATGCCATTGCTAATGGGGCTAAGGCTACCTTTTGGGCCAAGGATTTAGACCAGGCTCCTAAGAATATCGGCGTTATCCAGGTGGAAGACACCTTACAAGCCTTGCAAGACTTAGCCCAATATTACTTGGCAGAGATTGCCCCTAAAGTTGTGGCAGTCACCGGTTCTTCTGGTAAGACGACCACTAAGGACATGACAGCTGCTGTCTTATCAGCGGGCTTTAATGTGCATAAGACAGAAGGAAATTACAACAATGAAATTGGACTACCAATGACAATCTTAGCGATGCCTGAAGCCACAGAAGTCTTGGTCTTGGAAATGGGCATGTCAGGTCGAGGCGAAATTGACCTCTTGAGTCGTTTAGCCCAGCCTGATGTGGCTATTATCACTATGATTGGCGAATCTCATATCGAATATTTAGGATCCAGAAAAAATATCGCTAAAGCCAAGCTCGAAATATTATCGGGATTGAAGGCGGATGGAACCTTTATTTATCCAGGTGAAGAGGATTTAATTAACCAAGAACTTAATAATCAAATGACCCAAGATCTAATTTCTGTAGGGACATCTGACACACAAAATGTTTATGCCATGGATATTGTTTTAGACCAATACCATGCAGGTTTCACAACTAACTTGTCTCCAACATGTCATATGGATCTACCTGTAACTGGGGCTTATAATGTCCAAAATGCCCTCTATGCCTTGGCGACCGCGTATGTCTTTGGCTTATCCATGGAACAAGTCCAAGAGAAATTAGCCCATTTCAAACTCACTGCTAATCGAATGGAATGGTTCCAAGGTTATAATGATGCGCAAATTCTAAATGATGCCTATAATGCCAATCCTTCTGCTATGCGGGCAGTTATCAGTAATTTGGCTATGTTGCCTAGTAATGATGGTGCCAAGAAAGTTCTTGTTTTAGGGGATATGTTGGAATTAGGTGAGGATTCAGCTACTTGGCATGCGTCTGTGGCCCAAGATATTGACCAGGAAGTTTTTTCTGAGGTCTTCTTATTTGGACCAGAAATGCAAGCTCTTGAAACAGCGCTCAGTGATAAAGGCTATACAAGTGACAACTTACATTACTTCCCAGATGACAAGGAAGCTTTAATTGCCACACTAAAAGCTGTCCTAGCGCCCCAAGACTTAGTCTTAGTGAAGGCTAGCAATGGGACGGGCTTACTCGAATTAGTGGATGCTTTACGCCTTGATATAGAGAAATAATCAACTTATGAGTCAGCTAAGATTTGTTTATCTAGCTGACTTATGCTATGCTTAATGCGCTTAAGGATTACTCAGTGACATATAGGGTAAGAACACTTGCCCAATGACTAAAAAGTCAATTCAAGGACGAGACTGTGCAGATGGCAGTCTCCTTTGCTTTTATTAGGGAAGTATTTCTGATAACAGTGACTTATTTGAATGAGCACTCCTTGAGTTATAAGGAGGAAACAATGAAATTTTCAGAATTAAATTTATCAGCGGCCTTAATTAAAGCCGTTGACGATATGGGCTTCGAAGAAACGACGCCTATTCAAAGTCAGGCCATTCCTATGGCCTTAGCTGGCCAAGATATCTTTGGCCAAGCCCAAACCGGAACCGGGAAAACAGCGGCTTTTGGTTTGCCATTATTAGAGAAACTAGACACTAATAAGGAAGCTATCCAGGCCTTGATTGTTGAACCCACTCGGGAATTAGCAGTCCAAACTGGAGAAGAAATGTATCACCTAGGTAAACACCAAGGAACTAAGGTGGTTACAGTTTATGGTGGTGCGGCGATTGGACGACAAATCCAATTGTTGAAGAAACATCCTAGTGTAGTCGTGGGAACGCCGGGTCGTTTGTTGGACTTAATTCAACGGAAGGCGTTACGTTTAGACGCGATTGAAACGGTGGTTCTTGACGAAGCTGACGAAATGCTGAATATGGGCTTTATTGATGATATTGAAGCCATCTTGAAACAAGTTCCAGAACAACGGCAAACGCTCTTGTTCTCAGCTACTGTACCGAGTGAAATCAAGCGAATTTCTCAACAATTTATGACGGATCCTCACCATGTCAAGATTGAAGCCAAGGAAATGACGGCCGACTTAATTGACCAATACTTTACCAAGTGTCGGGACTATGAGAAATTTGATATTTTGACGCGTTTTATTGATATTCACAATCCTGACTTGGCTATTGTTTTTGCTCGTACCAAACGACGAGTTGACGAAGTGGCTCGTGGCTTGATTGAACGTGGCTACACTGCAGAAGGAATTCATGGAGACTTGACCCAACAAAAACGGCTACAAGTATTAAAAGACTTCAAGGCTGGTAAGTTAAATATCTTAGTGGCTACCGATGTGGCCGCGCGTGGTCTAGACATTGGTGGCGTTAGTCATGTGTATAATTTTGATATTCCTCAAGACCCTGAGAGCTATGTCCACCGAATTGGACGGACGGGTCGGGCCGGTAAGGAAGGGATGTCAGTGACCTTCGTAATCAACCATGAAATGGATTATTTACGGACCATTGAAAATCTGACGCGTAAGAAATTATCCCCATTGCGTCCGCCAACATCAGAAGAAGCCTTTACTGGGCAAATGCGAGCTTCAGTAGACCGAGTGGCCGACCTAGTTGAGAGCGAAGAAAATATGGCTAAGTATGAAGATGCTGTGGCTTATCTTGGCGCTCAATACACCCAAGACCAACTCGCTTATGCCTTAATGAAGGCCTTAACTAAGGACCCATCTGATGTCAAGGTTAAAATTACCCCAGAAAAAACCTTGCCGCATCGTAATAAAAAGGGTCGGAAGAATTATAAACAGGGTGGTCATCGTAAGCGCCAAAACCACAAGCAAGGCAAGCATTCGAATAAGAACCATGGTAAGAATGGCAAGCATGCAGAAAAAGGCAAAGGAAAGAAGCCAGGTAAACCAGCAAATAAAAGTGGTCAGCACAAACAAAGCAAAGGCTTCAAGATTCGCTAGATAAGAGTCTAGACTTGGCATTAAGATAGGGCTTAGACCTAGTGCTTATTAGTTAAGGAGATTAACTATGATTTATGGGATTGGTATCGATATTATTGAGATCGCTCGAATTGACCAAGCAGCCAGCAATCCTCGTTTCATTGATCGCCTCTTAACAATCAGTGAACAAGCGGATTACCATCAACTTAACACTTGGTCACGACAAGTAGAGTTTTTAGCGGGGCGATGGGCCGCTAAAGAAGCTTATGCTAAAGCCCTAGGAACCGGTATTGGTAGCCAATGTTCTTGGTTAGACATTAGCCTTTCTTATGGGTCCAGTGGCCAAGTTACTATCCAAAGCCCTCATTTCAAGGGCGCTGCTTTCTTATCGATTTCCCATAGCCACCATTATGCAGTGGCTCAGGTGGTCTTAGAAGAAAACACCAATCTTTGAGTCACTTATTTTGAATGCAAGCACCAGCCAATTCCTTGGTTGGTGCTTTTTCTATTTGGAGATGAAAACGAAAAAACGACAAACAATAATTGTTTTTAGATAAAAACCGGCTTAAGTCTTAAGCTTATAAGGATTAGTCGGGGATAATTTTGTCTCAATCCTTATATTTTTAATAAATATTGGTAAATTTTGCCTCAAAACTAGCGATTTGCCGGGATTCTTGATAATGTTATAATGGAGCATTATTTGAAAAAACATTTAACAGGAGTTGGAGAAATGATTGAATTTAAAGATGTGAAAAAAGTTTATCCAGGTGGTGTCCAAGCAGTGAAGGACGCTAATCTGACCATAGAGGATGGCGAATTCGTTTGCTTTATTGGGACCTCTGGATCAGGTAAAACTACTGCCTTACGGATGATTAACCGGATGCACGACCCTTCTGAAGGGGCCATCTATATCAATGGTGAAAAAACGATTGATAAAAACCCTGTGGAACTCCGTCGACAAATCGGTTATGTTATCCAACAAATTGGACTAATGCCTCACATGACGGTTTATGACAATATCGTGATGGTTCCTAAGATGTTAGGTTGGTCTGATGATAAGTGTCGTGAAACCGCTAAACGTCTTCTAGACCGAGTGGAGCTACCAGAGGAATACCTTGATCGTTACCCCGGTGAATTGTCTGGTGGGCAACAACAACGGATTGGGGTTATTCGTGCCTTAGCTGCGAATCCAGAAATTGTATTAATGGATGAGCCATTTGGTGCCTTAGACCCGATTACCCGTGATGCCTTACAAGACTTAGTGAAAGAATTACAAAGAGAGTATGGGAATACCTTTGTTTTCGTGACCCATGATATGGATGAAGCCTTGAACTTGGCTGACCGTATTGCAATTTGGCATGAAGGGAATCTCTTGCAATACGATACCCCAGAAAACATCTTGCGTCACCCAGCGAATGACTATGTGCGTAGTTTCTTGGGTGAAGACCGTCTCTTGCAAGCTAAGACCAACTATATCCAAGTGGGTAATATTATGCGTAAGAATCCACTAACTATCACACTTGGTAAATCCTTGTCTGACGCCTTGACCATCATGCGTAACAGTAATGTCGACTCCTTGTTTGTAGTTGACGACCGTAACCATTACAAGGGCATTATTACCTTGTCTGATATTACTGCCCGTTCAGATTACGATATGTCAGTGTCTGATGTGATGCATGCGGCTAATCGTCCTGTGAAAGAATCTGAACTTGTTCAAGATACCATGCAACGTATTCTTAAAGGTCGCGTTCTAAACGTCCCGGTTATTAACGATAAGAACGAGTTAACTGGTATTGTGACCCGGGCTGCTTTGGTTAACCTTGTTTATGATTCTGTTTGGGGTGATGACTCATCTAGCGACAAGGGTGAAGAAGCGACAGATTCTGCCTCTAGCGAGGAAAGTCACTCTAGTCATGATCATAAGGACCAAGCTGAAGGAGTTGACCATAAATGATTTCGTTTTTCCAAAACAATGGGAGTGAGTTGCTGCGGTTGACCATTGACCACCTTAGTCTATCGGCTATTGCTTTATTGCTTGGAGTGGTTGTGGCAGTCCCCTTAGGTATTCTACTCTCTCAATTCCCTAAAATTGCCAATGGTGTGATTAACTTTATTTCGGTTTTACAAACGATTCCGACCCTGGCTCTTTTAGCCTTGATGATTCCTTTCTTTGGAATTGGGCGTTTACCGTCTATTATTGCCCTATTCATTTACTCTCTCTTGCCAATTTTACGGAACACCTACTTAGGTATGCAGGGGGTTGGTAGCAACTTGTTAGATGCTGCCAAAGGAATGGGAATGACCCAAATGCAGGTCATCCGTCAGGTCCAACTTCCCTTAGCGGTACCAGTTATTATGGCCGGTATTCGTTTATCGACCGTTTATGTGATTTCTTGGACTACTCTGGCTGCTTATATCGGTGGTGGAGGTTTAGGTGAAATGATCTTTAATGGTCTGAACCTTTTTATGCCAGAATTAATTCTTGGTGGGACCATCCCAGTGACGATCTTAGCCTTGTTGGCAGATTACTTAATGGGTAAATTAGAAGTTTGGGTAAGCCCACGAACGACTTCTAAGAAAGGAGAGAGCTAATGTTTAAACAAATGAAGAAAAAAATCCTCCTTGCCCTGTCACTTATTTTATTGGCCGGCTGTTCCCTACCTGGTTTAGGTGGTAATCTGACGGGACAAACGATTACGGTTACTTCAGGTGGATCCACAGAAATGCAGATTATGGGATATATCGTGCAAGGAATGATTGAGCACTATATTGATACTGATGTTAATATTGTAAGTAACTTAGGAAGTTCAACTATGAACCACCAAGCTTTGATGGGTGGCGATGCGAATGTTTCTGCCGTTCGATATACTGGAACTTCCTTGACCGGAGAATTGGGACAAGACCCAATTACTGATCCTGATCTTGCCTTTAAAACTGTTGTCAAAGGCTTCGATGAAGCGTTTGACCAAAAATGGTATCCATCTTATGGATTTGCCAATACCTATGCCTTCATGGTTACTCGCGAAAATGCCGAAAAATACGGACTTGAAAAGGTCTCTGATCTAGAGCAATATGCTGATAGCATTGATGTTGGGGTGGACTCTTCTTGGATTTCTCGGGCCGGTGATGGTTACGCTGCCTTCCAAGAAACATACGGTTTTGGCTTGCCTAATCTCTACCCAATGTCAATTGGTTTAGTTTATACGGCAGTAGCCAATGACGAGGTGGATGTGGTATTAGGTTATTCCACTGACGGTCGGATTATTTCTGAAGACTTAGTTGTTTTAGAAGATGACCGTCATCTCTTCCCGCCTTATGATGGGTCAGCTGTGGCCAATCATGAAATTTTAGCTGAATATCCAGAATTAGATAATATTTTGATGAAATTAGAAGGCACAATTTCTGATGAAGATATGCAACGGTTGAACTATACTTCAGATGAATATTTGTTAGAGCCTAAAACGGTGGCCACTAAATTCTTGGAAGAAAACAATTATTTTGAAGACAAAGAACCTTATGTTGAACCGGTTGAGAAAGGGGTGCTGGAATAATGCAAGATATTACAACGCTGAATTTATGGGAACAATTGATTTATTATTTCCAAGTCAATGGCGGCTATGTTCTTGACCAAATGTTACGGCATTTCTTAATGACCTTTTACGGAGTGGTTTTCGCTATGATTGTGGCGATTCCGCTGGGATTTTTAATTGCTCACAATCCCAAAAAGTCAGAATGGATTATTACCATCGCTAACTTGATTCAAACGGTGCCGCAACTTGCCTTGTTGTCTATCTTAATGTTAGTCTTAGGGCTTGGTACTAACTTGGTGGTATTGACTGTCTTCCTCTATTCCTTGTTACCTATTATTCGTAACACTTACACTGGCGTTAAAAATTTGGATGCCGGTATTGTAGATGTTGGTAAAGGAATGGGAATGACCAAGTGGCAATTGATTTTTAAGGTAGAGTTTCCTTTAGCCTTACCCGTGATTATGGGGGGGATCCGTAATGCTTTCATTACTGGAATCGGAATTGCCACAATCGGAACCTTTGTTGGTGCTGGTGGATTAGGTGACGTCTTAACTCGGGGGGTAAATGCCTCTGAGGGAACTTCGATTATTTTAGCGGGAGTTATCCCAATTGCTCTAATGGCAATGGTTACGGACTGGTTATTGAGTTATATCGAACAAAAGATGGATCCTTCTCGGCAAAAAGCATAAGGAGGGCATTATAGAATGGATTGGCTGTTACTCTTTAAAATTTTTGGTATCAACCTAGTGTATATCATGTTGAATACCATCCGAACCTTGTTGGTAATGAAAGGCTACCGACGTGTGGCGCCTTTTATTGCTGTAGTTGAGGTTATTATCTATACCTTAGGACTATCAATAGTGATTCAATACCTGTCCAATCCAGTCTATCTCGTAGCCTATGCGACCGGTTTTGGAGTGGGTATCTACCTAGGTATTCTGATTGAAGACCGTCTCGCTCTAGGTTATTCAGTGATTCAAATCTTCTCACAATCAGCGGACCATACCTTACCCAATGCATTGCGTGAGCGGGGCTATGGGGTTACCATCCAACCTGGTTATGGTCGGGACGGTGACCGTTTGGTATTGACTGTCTTAACACCGCGGGCCAATGAACTGACCCTACGTAATACTATTGATGAGATTGATGAGAAGGCCTTCTATATTTCTTATGATGCCCGTTATATCCATGGTGGTTTCTGGTCGAAACGCGTGAATAAACCATTGATTAAACGAGCTGCCAAGAAAGATAAGGCTCAAGAAGAGATTGTTGTAGAAGAAATTCCCGATAAAAAAACCTATATTGAAGACTAAATAGGATGAGATGAAAAACGGTTAGCCCCAAAGGATTTGTCTGAAAATGGGAAGTATTCGCAGAATACTGACTCATTTGCAGAAAATACTGATGGGGCTGTTTTTCAGAACTCGACTGTGAGGATGCGATGAAAAACGCATACTTTGGATAATATGAAGAGGTGGGGCTTTTGGCCCTACCTCTTTTTCTATCGAATCCTTCCTAAGAGTATTTTGAGCAAATTGTTCCTGATGGAAAACTGTGCTAAAATTAATCATGTTGTTCGCAACCATCCAACATTAAAAAACTAGGGGGAAAAATATGAATAGTAAGAAGATAGTGAATTTAGCGGTGGTTTCTGCCATCTATGTTGTTTTGACTATGCCCTTTGCCAGTTTTGGCTTTGGTGCCATTCAGTTTCGTTTAGCGGAAGGCTTAAATCATTTAGGTGCCTTCCACAAGGACTATAAATGGGGAGTAATTCTCGGGGTGTTCTTGACGAATCTCTTGTTCTCAACGGACTTAGGGGTTGTAGATTTAATTTTTGGAACTTTCCATACGGCCGTTTCCTTTTTTATTGCAGAATTCTTAATGCGGCGTATTGTTGATCCTAAAAAACGAATGGCTGTCATTACTTTAGTCTTTTCCGTGATGATGTTTATTATTGGACTAGAGTTATACTTTGTCTTAGATTTGCCATTTTGGTTTAATTACTTCACTTTATTCTTGAGTGAACTTTTAATTTTAGCGGTGACAGCGCCCGTGATGTTATTGTTAAATCAACGTGTAAACTTCCGTAAATTATTAGAACGTTAATGTTTATCTTATAAGGAGGTCCCTTATGCAGCTCGCCCGTTATACTGTCGGTCCTTACGGGGAACATTGTTATTTGATTTATTTGGATGACGGTCAATGTTTGATTATTGATCCTGGTGACCAAGCTGATTTCTTGATTCAAGAAATCACTCAGTTGAATGTGCGGCCGCAAGCCATCTTGTTGACCCATGCGCATTTTGATCATATCTTGGCAGTCGAGGCTTTACGTGACCACTATCAAATTCCGCTTTGGCAACATGCTAGTGAGGCTAATTGGGTAGTAAAGCGGCAAAGCCATCCTGCCACAACTCCAACTTATTTTTGGGACCATGAAGGGGACTATGCTATTGCTGGCTTTAAATTCCGACTGGCTCATGTACCAGGTCATTCACCGGGTTCGGTAGTCTTTATCTTTAATGACTTTGTTATTGCTGGGGATACTTTGTTCAAAGGCACGATAGGGCGGACTGACTTAGAAGATGGCGACCATGACCGCTTAATCAGTGGCATCAAAAAGCATTTGCTGACTCTACCAGATCAAGTGCGGGTCTTCCCTGGTCATGGCCAGGCGACAAGTATTGCTGAAGAAAAAGCCAACAATCCTTTCTTTAAATAAAAAAGGATGTGACCAAAGTCCTTTAGTGCTGCATCGTTGGATCAAAGTCCGAATGGTATCGCTAAGATATCCTAGGATTTTGAAAAACACATGCCAACACTAACTTTGGGAGACCAGATAAAAACTGAATATAGAGCGTAAATTAAAAATACGGCCCATCTGCAAAATCAGATGGGCCGTATTTTTGGCTTTTATAGAAAAATTTCCTTGGTGTGTTGGGTGGATAAGACGCGAAAATCGCGTGCTTCTAAGCGATTGATAATTTTATGCAAGGTTTCTAAATCACAAGATTCATCTAGATTCATCGTCATATAATTCTTTTTATGGTCCTTATCCGCCCAAGAAATCATGGATGAAATGGAAACATACCGCCCGATAATACGAGTGACCTTGGCTAGACTGCCACGTTTATTTTGTGGCAATTCAATGGTTAAAATGTAAGAATCAGCATTTAGTCCCCAAGCTCGGTAGAGGGCGGTCTCAAAGGCCCGGTGGGTTAAAATTCCATAAAAGGTATGGTCAGGATTTAGAATAGTGATGTAGGGAAGGTCACGTACAGCAAACATTACTTGGTAGAAGGAACTATTAGCATAAATATACTTAGTGGCATTTTTTTGCAAATGGGTAACAGGTAAATCTAACGATTTTTTTTGGATAATATATTGGTAAATATGCTGCCGATATATGGTCCCCCGAAAAAGCGTCGCTGATTTATCTAAGATAGGAATACAACGAAAATGATGTGTTTCCATTAATGCTAAGGCTTCCTTCAAAGTGGAATCTTCATGGACGTAGACAATATCCTCTTTTTTAATACTATAGTCTGTTATATTCATGATGAGCCTCTTTACTTTTGAAGTTTCTCATTGAAGTATAACACAATTCTAATCATTCGCCTATCTTTCTTTGTGCTTTAGGATTAGTTTGCATAATTTGCAGGTTTTCTAATAAAATTTCATATTTTTCCTAGAAAAGGGGTTACATTTATTGAAAAACTTGTTATAATTGCGTTGTGAACAAAAATACATTAGTCTTGACGCGATCTTCGGAAAGCGTTTACGTTCTTGAAAGGAGAAAAATTTTATGGCAACTGTTGATTTGACCAAACAACCCTATAATTTGGATGACAAAGCTATCCAATGGGTTGAAGACACAATCGCTAATATGTCTTTAGACGAAAAGATTGGACAATTATTCTTTAACATGGGGGCTTCTACTGAAGAAGACTACCTTAAAGATGTCTTAGACAACTATCACATTGCTGGTGTGCGTTACAACAAATCTAACGCTGATGTGGTTTATGACCAAAACCGTGTGTTACAAGAAAATTCTAAGATTCCTGTTCTAATCGCTGCTAACACTGAAGCAGGTGGAGACGGGGCTGCTAAAGACGGTACTTACATTGGTCATGAGGTCAAAATTGCGGCTACTAATGATCCTAAGTATGCTTACGAAATGGGACGTATAGCTGGTGTTGAAGCTGCAGCAATCGGCTGTAACATGTCATTTGCGCCAATTGTAGATATTACTTCTAACTGGCGTAACCCAATTATCTCTGTCCGTACATGGTCTAACGATGTGGACAAAGTTTTGGCGAACTCTTTAGAGTACTTAAAAGGGATTGAAGAATCTAATATCCTAGCAATGGCTAAGCACTTCCCAGGTGATGGTCAAAGCGAACGTGACCACCACTTCTCATTCGCACCTAACGAAATGCCAGTTGACGAATGGATGGAAACTTACGGTAAGATTTACAAAGGCTTAATTGATGCTGGTTTACCTGGAGTTATGGCTGGACATATCGCCTTGCCTCACTGGGTAGAAAAAGTTAACCCAGATGCCACTTTATCAGAAAAATATTTACCAGCAACACTTTCAAATGAAGTCACTGAAGGCCTATTAAAAGAAGAACTAGGCTTCAATGGTGCGGTCATTACTGATGCTTCTCACATGGTTGCTTTAACTTCAGCAATGTCTCGTAAGGATGCCCTACCAATGGCTATCCAAGCGGGTTGTGACTTGTTCCTATTCTTCAACGATCCAGACGAAGACTTCGCTTGGATGAAGGAAGGTTACGAAAATGGTATCATTACTGACGAACGCTTACATGATGCCCTTCGTCGTACTTTAGGATTAAAAGCTTCAATTGGCTTGCATGAAAAAGATCCTAAATCATTGCTAGCGCCAAAAGAAGAAGCCCTAGCTAAGATTAAAACTGACGAGCACCAAGAAATGGCTCGTGAAGTGGCAGACCATGCGATTACCTTGGTTAAGAATGAACAACCAGATGTCTTCCCAGTGACACCAGAACGTTACAAGAATGTTTTACTTGTCTTGAACGAAGGGGTTAAAACTGGATTCGGTCAAATGATTGCTTCTGCTGAGTCCCCTGTTGAAATTATGGCTAAATTGATGGAAGAACGTGGCTTCAATGTAACCATTTGGGAATCAACTGAAGAAAAAATCATGAAATTACCAGAAGACGAACGCGCTGCAGCGGTTGCTAATGTTTACGCACAAAAACAACCAATTGCTAACTTGGTAGATAAATATGACTTAGCAATTAACTTGTCTAAGATTGCTGCTGCAACTGACCAACGTGTAGTTTGGCCTGCATCTAAGGGTACCCCTGACATTCCGTTCTATGTCAATGAAGTCCCTGTTATCCAAATCTCTGTTAACCATCCGTTTGCCTTGGCTGATGTGCCTCAAGTGCAAACTTATATCAATGCTTACGATGACAAAGAATTTAACTTAGAGATTTTGGTTGATAAGTTAATGCAAGGTGAAGAAGCCTTCAAGGGTGTTGATCCAGTGGATTCATTCTGTGGCTTCAACGACACTAAATATTCATCAGCTGATGTTTATGAAAACCGCATCAACCGTTTGAAAAAATAAATTTTAACCGACACACCCCTAGTTAATCATTTCATCACTTGTTAGGGTTGTCGTATAAAAAACCAGGTCATATTGGCCTGGTTTTTCTTAATTATTGGCTAGACTGTATTTGGCGTGTTCTGTTGTATGAGCAATCATTTCAGGGTGAGGGAACTGGCGTCTTGATACTAGAGCCCTGCTTAAAAAGAGGTTTGCAAAAGAGCTACACTAAGTCTATAATTAAGCTACTCATACTAAGATTTTTAAAGGAGAGACACTTTACTATGGAAGACCCCGGGGCCGCGAATTTAAGCGGACAGATTATTTTAATTATTATATTAACCGCTATTAATGCTTATTTGGCGGGAGCCGAGTTGGCCTTTGTATCTGTCAACCAATCTCGACTCAAGGAAGAAGCTGAGGAAGGCAATAAGCGTGCTCGGCAGGTATTAAAATTGTTAGAGAATTCAGATGACTTCTTATCGACTATTCAAGTAGGAATCACCTTCGCAGGATTCTTCTCCTCAGCGTCAGCGTCAACGACTTTCGTTTCTTATTTGGCGCCACTCTTGTCAGGAATTCCTGCAGGAGCGACAATTGCGACTGCTATAGTGACTTTGATCTTGTCTTATTTCACCTTGGTTTTTGGGGAGCTCTTTCCTAAACAAGTGGCTATGCAAATGCCAGAAAAATATGCCAAATTTGTTGCGCCTAGCATCAATTTTTTGCAAATAATATTTAAACCTTTTGTTTGGTTGTTGTCAGCATCAACGTCTTTGTTGAAACGTATTACCCCGATTGAATTTACCAACAAGGATCAGCATTTGACCCGTAATGAAATGCAAGCCATTATCGCTAGTGGTCGTAATGATGGTGTGATTGACCTTGATGAATTCCGTATGATGCAAGGGGTTCTTTCTTTGGATACAAAATTGGCCAAGGAAGTGATGACGCCACGTACGGATACTTTTATGGTTGATATTGAAGACGACCAAGCAGAAGCCTTACAAGAGGTCTTGGCTTCTCAATATTCGCGCATCCCTGTTTATGAAGATGATAAGGATAATATTATTGGGATTATGCATGCCAAGGATATCTTGCGAGCAGCTAAGAAGGTAGGTTTTGAAGGGATTCAAATTGAAGAGATTGCTAAGCCTGCTTACTTTGCCCCAGAAACTATTTTTATTGATGACTTGTTGCTTGATTTTAAGCGCAATCATCAGCATATGGCAGTTTTAAAAGATGAGTATAATGGTGTTGCTGGTATTGTCACCTTAGAAGACTTATTGGAAGAAATTGTTGGAGATATCGAAGATGAGTATGATGAAATCTCCCATCTTTACAAGAAAATCAATGATACGACTTATATTATCAACGGTGTCTTACCAGTTGATAAGTTTAATATCCTCTTCAAGGAAGATGTCGACACTGAAGAATCAGATACTATTGCTGGTTATATGATTGAACGCTTGGGTTATTTTCCGGAAGACCGCGCTGAAGAAATTATCCGTGTAGGTAAATATGAATTAACGACAACTGCCGTAGAAAATGGACGAATTCGTGGCATTCAAGTCAAAGAAAAATATCCGGAAGAAGATAATGACGATTTAGTCGATTAATAGTAAGTAGATAACTATTAATGCGGCTTTGATAATGGAGAGGGTGAGGCTAGGAGCCCGGCCTCTCTTTTTGTTTCTAAATGAATGACAGATAAGGGGTAGATACAATGACTGAGAAGCGACAATTAAACGAAATGTTAGACCGTCCCGTTGTTGATGAACGGATATTAAATTTTATGCGTCATGGACAAGGAGATTTTCCGGCGGCTATTTATGATTTAGAAATGAACGCCCACCAACGCCGTGTTCCTATTATTCCTCATGAAACAGCAGTCTATTTAGACTTTCTTTTAGGTCTAATTCAGCCCAAAGAAATACTTGAAGTCGGCATGGCAATTGGATTTTCCGCTAGCCTAATGGTTTATGGGCATGAAGAGCGACATGTGGACACCATTGATCGCTATGATTTAATGATTAATGAAGCCAAGGAGAATTTTGCTAGACTAGGGGTAGAAGACCGAGTCACCATCCTAGAAGGGGATGCAGTGGATATCCTGCCACAGCTTGATAAAACTTATGATTTTATCTTTATGGATTCTGCTAAAGCCAAATATTACGATTTTTTCCCTTATTGTATTGACCGCTTAAGAGTAGGTGGCGTCTTGATGATAGATGATATCTTCCAAGGTGGAACAGTTTTCGATGATTTAGAGACAATTCCTAAACGCGTTAGAAAAATCCATAAGAAGTTAAATTTACTGCTAGATGAAATTTCTGGCCATCCAGATTTAAAAACTAGTATCCTACCTTTAGGTGATGGTGTCTTAATGGTACAAAAACAAACAAATAAGTCCTTCCATTACATGCTAGAAAAACTTTAATATCAATTTATCCACCAGTTTATTAACTTGTTTCCGCTTTGGGAACAAGTTTTTTTATTTTTTATTGAAAAAGTATTGACAAGTGTTAGTGGGAGTTGCTATTATATATGAGTTGCTTCAAGAGAGCAACGGAGGGCAAAATGCTCTAAAATTATTTTTTAAAAATCTATTGACAAGCATTTATTGCTTGTGATATGATATAAAAGTTGCAGCAAACGCAACGACATAGACCTTTGAAAACTGAACAAAGAAGACGAACCAATTTGTGTAGGGAGTTAACAGAAGTTAACAACCCAAACAATTTAAAGTAGTGCGAACTACTATAAATAAGTCAGCAATAAAATGAGCTAGAAGCTCATGAAACAATCTTTCATGAGAGTTTGATCCTGGCTCAGGACGAACGCTGGCGGCGTGCCTAATACATGCA
>NZ_JAPRFR010000002.1 GCF_026805545.1 Aerococcus kribbianus | reverse complement strand
GCGGTGGCGATGGCAAGAAGGACACACCTGTTCCCATCCCGAACACAGTAGTTAAGCTTCTTAGCGCCGAATGTAGTTGGGGGTTTCCCCCTGTGAGACTAGGACGTTGCCGTGCTTTTAATTTTCCGCAATAGCTCAGTTGGTAGTAGCGCTTGACTGTTAATCAAGATGTCGTAGGTTCGAGTCCTACTTGCGGAGTAAGTTGAGATATTCTTTAGGTGTCAGCTCTTGGAGAGTTGTCCGAGAGGCCGAAGGAGCACGCTTGGAAAGCGTGTAAACAGGAAACTGTTTCAAGGGTTCGAATCCCTTACTCTCCGTTTTTATTTTCGACTGGCCCGTTGGTCAAGCGGTTAAGACACTGCCCTTTCACGGCGGTAACACGGGTTCGAATCCCGTACGGGTCATTAACACGGAGAATTAGCTCAGCTGGGAGAGCGTCTGCCTTACAAGCAGGATGTCGGGGGTTCGAACCCCTCATTCTCCATTTGGTCCCGTAGTGTAGCGGTTATCACGCCTCCCTGTCACGGAGGAGATCGCGGGTTCGATTCCCGTTGGGACCGTTAATTGAATATATTATTTATTGTTATGGTCCGATAGCTCAGTTGGTAGAGCACGTGATTGAAGCTCACGGTGTCGGCAGTTCGACTCTGTCTCGGACCATTCATGGAGGGATAGCGAAGTGGCCAAACGCAGCGGACTGTAAATCCGTTCCTTCGGGTTCGAAGGTTCAAATCCTTCTCCCTCCATTATTTATGTTTTGGAACGAATAGGGACATAGTTTAACGGTAAAACTACGGTCTCCAAAACCGTCGATCTGGGTTCGATTCCTAGTGTCCCTGTTAATTTAATATGGCGATTGTGGCGAAGTGGTTAACGCATCGGTTTGTGGCACCGACATTCGTGGGTTCGATTCCCATCAGTCGCCCTTTTTATTGGGATATAGCCAAGCGGTAAGGCAATGGACTTTGACTCCATCATGCGCTGGTTCGAATCCAGCTATCCCAGTTAATTAATATGGCGGTATAGCCAAGTGGTAAGGCACGGGTCTGCAAAACCCTGATCGCCGGTTCAAATCCGACTACCGCCTTATTACTTAAATTAATTTGCCGGCGTGGCGGAATTGGCAGACGCGCTGGACTCAAAATCCAGTGCCCGTTGAGGGCGTGCCGGTTCGACCCCGGCCGCCGGTATAAATAGGTAAAAAAAGAACCTCAAATATTTTTTTCTGAATAGCTAGAAATGTTGTTATATCAACGTTTCTAGCTGTTTTCTTTTGAATGAGAAAATCAAAGAATAACAAAGAAAGTAAAATAATTTTGCACTCATTTTGCACTCTCGATACTTTCTAACGCTTCAATAATTTTTGAATCTTGGAGCTGCTCGTGCTCATCTATAATATGAGAATAGGTTTTGATTGTTTCAGCGATTGACTTATGTCCAAGACGTTTGCTGATATAATGAATGTCCATGCCTTCGTAAATTAAAATTGAACAGTGTGTATGTCTTAAACCGTGAATATTTATGAAAGGTATTTCTAGTTCTTTACATACGTTTATTAGGTGTTTACGTAATCCGTTGTAACTAATTGACGGACGGTTAAATTGTAAGAATAAATAATCTGGAAATTTCTTTTGATACTTTAATTTGTATTGATTGATAATTTGATTAAATTCTTTAGTCACAACAATAGTTCTAATTGACGATTCATTTTTAGCGTTTGTAAAATCAAACGTTCGGTTATAATCATAGCCACGATTGACACTCAATTTATTGCCTTTAATATCTTTCCAAGACAAACCGTAGACTTCACCAATTCGTAAGCCAGTTAACGCTGAAATATATAGCATGATGTTATTAGGCGTAATGTCGGTCTTTAAATAGTTGATGAGTTTAGTAAAATCCTTTTTGTTCCAGTATTTAACTTTTTTGGATGGTTTCTTATCATATTTTATGACTGCGTTATACGATGGATCTTTCTTGATTAGTCCATCATGCAATGCTTCTTTTAGGCAGGATTTTAGCCTAAAATGTGTTTTTTCTACGATATCTTTACCATTGTTTTTACCACGCATGTTTAAGAAATTCTGATAGTCATGTCTAGTAATACTCGTTAATTTCTTTTTGCCAAAATAATCTTTAACTAATTTAATATCATATCGATATTTTTCTTCTGTGCTAAAACTTACTGTGCCAATCTTATAAGTCTTACACCATTTCTCGAAATAATCTGCAAAACTAATATCTTTATTCTCGATATCTATATTTTCATCTAAAGCAATTTCTAATTCATTAGCGACTATAGTTGCTTCTTTTTTAGTAGCAAATCCTTTCCTAGTTTTTGTCCGATTTTTGCCGTTTTTGTCTTGGTATGATACACGACAAAACCATTTGCCTGTGTTCTTATCTTTTTTAATGCTTGCCATCAAAATTCCTCCTATTAATCAGTGAAAAGTATGATAAAATAGGATATACAAAGAGCACTGCACTAAGTGCCTTTTGTATATCTTTTCTTTTTTTGCCTCACTCTCTGGTCGCCAAACTAGGGGAGTGGGGTTTTTATTTTAATAAGTAACTAACAATTTTTAACAACTCATTTATTTATCCTTTAATCTAATAAAAATATCTTTATGCTTATTTATTTGTTGTTTCAGTAGTTTTAATTGACGCTCTTGAATTACCTTTCTTTCACTTTTCTTTACCTCAGACATTTAATGCCCCCTCTACAAAACAACTCTTCCTACTAATTTAATATCATCGTTTTCGTCAAAGTATTGAAGCGTAGCTCTCAAATCTTATTTGATATAACGCTGCAATCTATGCACCTAATTTTCGAACAAGGTTATCTTTATCATTGAAATTTAGAGGTGTTATTTTATATGAATCTAATGCAATTAAATTTTCTTCAGAAACATTTTGAAAACCTTCTTCACTAAGAATAATATAAAGCTCTTCATTAGGTTTTCTAACGAGAGAGGTATCAAGCCAGCTGGTTAATATACTATTTACCTGTTGCTTATCAAGCCTAGTATGTACTCTAGCTAGTTTATTGATTTTATCCTGAATAAATACATAGTTAAATCTATGATTAAGTTGAGATTTACCAGTTAAACTAAAGTCTTGGAAAAAGTTGAACCGGTCACTATTATTAAAGTAACTATCTACATCTTGATAAAACTGATCAGCTACATTATGTCTGCTTAAATATGTCAAGTCGTAGATATTAATTAATAATTGAGTCATATCATGAATTGATTGGCTAATTTCCTTTTTGGGGATTAAGCGATAAATTTCATTATTATCACCTAGAGAAAAACCATGAAAAGTAATGGAATTGTTAAAAATTTCTTTTCGTTTTCCCTTTCTGCTTAAATCAATACCTGCTAGACCTAATTCCCAATATGCAAAACCATTATCAGTAACTTTGTAGAGTCTATCGTTATGTTCGATAGAAAAACTAATACCTTCACCAAAACTATCAACAAATGGGGTGTTTATTGAAATAATCTCATTTTCATGAATGTTAATTTTAGTATTCTCCTTAATAAAATTCATATAGTCATCTTTAATTTTTTCAACATCCATTTTTCACACCTCTTTGCTTAAAACATACTTTGTTGAATAGTGATGTTAGTAATATTGTTAGTATTAGTATACTTTAAAAGTGCTGTTAATACGTCATAAAAGTCATCCGTATTTGGAATAGAATCGTAAGGTAAATGGTGAGCTTTATAATATGTAACCCCGTCACCTTTTGAATAATATTCTTCCTCAGAAAAAATGTTTATGCGTGGGCCATGTATTCTACTGCCATCTGCATTCTTATGAAAACTATCATTTATATTTATCCTCAACAAGCTATAATTATACCTACATTCTCTAAAGTTGAGAACAGTCTTTGCAGGTGTAATACGATAGTTCAATAGAAAATAGTCTGAATCACTACCCTTGATAGGTATTTCTCCTTCGCAATTTTCGTGAATGCTAATTCCATGCTCGTTAAATAAAGTTTTCAACATTTTAATTAATCGATTAGCTTCTGCATCATTTATGAATAACTCGTTCACAATTACTCTCCATATTCAATTTTTATAATACTACCTTCCCAATCAAGTTAATCTCGTTACAATCATTGAAGATTAAATCATCATAATTACTATTTAACGAGACCAACCTAAGCTTATCTTCTTCTACATAAACCTTCTTCAAATAAGATTCACCATTAATAATAAATATCCCAAAAGCACCATTGTGGATTTCTTCAGTACGTTTAACAAAGATGTATTCGCCATTTCTAAAGGCGGGTTCCATCGAGTCACCCACGACTTTCAACATGATGTCATAAGGGGCATTGGGGATATCTGCTGTATGCACGCTAACAGTTTCTACTGGTTCGTCATAGACATATTGCCCTCGACCAGCAGAGGCACCGCCATATAAATACTCCTCGCGATATTCATCTAATTGATATACATTATTTTGTTCGGCTGTTTGTTCATTATATTGATTTTCAGTGTAGAGACGAACAGCTTTTTTTCTGTTATCGTTTAATTTGTTATAGGTGTTTAATAACAAAGATTCATCTTTAGGATAATTTTCATCTCGATAAGTTGTATCAATGTCACTTTTTAATATACCAAAGTAATCAGCTATTTTTTGAATAACTCCGTGAGAGGGATTAGACCTTAAATTTAAATAGTCACTAAGGGTACTTGGTTTAATACCGATACTTTCTGCTAATTGTTTTTGAGTAATACCAGAATTTTCAATATTCTTACGGATATTATTAGATATTATTTTAGTTCTTTCCTTGTCCATCGCTATCCTCCTTCTGTAACTTATACACTTATTATACTTACTTAAATAGGGAAAGTAAATGAAAACATACGAAAAAAACGTAAATAACTATTGACAATACGAAAAAAACGTATTATTATAAACGTGTACCAAGAAAGGAGGGACCAAAATGAACAAAACAATAAAAACACATCAAAATATAATTGTACTGTCTAATTTATTAAGTAATGAAATTCTTAAAATAACACTATATTACTTCGAAAAAATTATAAACGAATCAGTGACAATAGAAGATTTGAAGAAAAAGCGTATAGAAATGATGAGTGAGTTAATCTCAGAATTAGAAACTGAAAACTCTTGTTTAACTCATTATGTTGTAGAGGAAGTAGGACGAAGGTTAGAGGAAAAAGTTCAAAATTTAATAAGAAAAACCGCACTTCAATAAGGATATTATATCAAAGAAAGGAAATACTTATGAAAGACACAACAAAAACACTCGCACTAATCGCAGTAACTGTTGCAGCAGTTAAGGGATCGGAGCGAGTGAATAAAGGTACTCTCTATAGAAATATATCTCATTATTTTAAAAAGCTGCACGAGAAGCAAAACTTCATTGAGACGGGTTCAAAAGATAGGAGAGTTAGAATGTAGATTTTTTTGATAAAAGATTATTTCAGAAACCTTTAAAAATCAAACGTTACGCTATTGCCTTTTTGAATGTATGGATAGTTAAATTTGTAAATAGTAACATCCGGCCAAGTTTCTTTCTGAATTATGATGAAATTTTCGGGTTCGGTATCATCTTTTGTATAAATATCAGTTTGTATTTCATATTCAGGAGAATCATGACTATCTTTAACACTGGTAAGTAGCTGGAATTCTTGAGGAATATCTATAGAAATTTCATTAATTTGAGAATTGTTAGAAAGTTTTAATTCATACTTCATAGCATAGGCAGTCATAGAAATACCTCCTTTCTGCATTTAGGATAGATAAAACATCCAGGGCGAAGGCGTTTTATCTTCAGATAAAGTATATCAAACTTTGTCCACAGACACAATATATAGTTGTTTATATAAAAAGGAGTGTTGATTAAATAGTGTTATTGAAAGATAAAATACAACATATAGTAGATTCAAAAGATATAAGCCCATATCAGCTATCGAAGAAAATGGGCGTCAGCCCAACTCAAGTTCATAAAATCTTAACTGGAAAATCTAAGGACATGAAACTGAGCACAGCATTCAAACTAGCAGACGCACTAGGCGTCGATATTAATGAATTTAGAAAATAGAAAGGAGGGTGAATATGCAAATTACATTGAAGCAGCTTCGCAAGAGTAAAGATATAACTCAATCAGAACTAGCAGATGTGTTTAATGTTTCTGTCAGCACTATCGCGAATTATGAAATGGATTCTAGTAACATCAAAGATAGTTTATTAAAAAAGTATATGGATTCATTTAATGTAACTTATGACCAAATTTTTTTAGGAAATAAATACGAAATTTTCGAATTTGAGTGTGAAGAGAAATCGAAGATACTTTCTAAAGTTTAAGGAGATACACGATATGAATGAAATTAGATTATCTGATGATTTACATCAAATAGAATTTGAAATTAATCGTTATAAAAAGACCGCTGGCGAATCGATATGGGAAATAGGAAGACGGTTAAATCATGTAAAAGAGAAAAATCTTGTACATGGTCAGTTTGCTGGATGGTTAGAGGACCAGGGGATACATGTACGAGAGGCACAAAGAATGATGAAGGTGGCTAAAGAGTTACCAAAAACGACAACGTTGTCGTATTTAGGCGAGACCGCTTTATATCTACTTTCTACATTGCCAGAAAAAGAAAAAGAAGAACAATTCGAAAAAATTGAAGCTGGGGATACTCCGACAGTAAAAGAATTACGAACTCTAACAAAAGAACTTAGAGAAAAAGAACAAGAAATCGAGTCATTAACAAATCAAGTCAATCAACTATCAGCGCAACCAAAACCTAAACCTATAGTCGAAACCAAAGAAGTGTTAAAAGAGGTTAAACCAGCTGATTATGACAGCTTGAAAACTGATAACAAACAGCTTGCTGAACGCTTAAAAGAAGTTGAATCAAACCTCAAATATACACAACAAAAATACAGCTTGCTGGAAGAGTCAACACAAGAAGCCAAAGAGCTGGAAGCAACAATCAGACGAATGAAAGGCGAAAAGAACCGATTTGAGGCAATGTTTAGCTTAAACGATAAAACGCAAGCCATTAATGACTTCTTTGACAAGGAAATGGCGGCAGTAAGATTCAAACCGCTAGTGGACATTGTCCAGTCAGAGAAAGCATTTAACGACTTGCGCGATACCGTGAATGTTGTTGATCAGTGGGTTGAGGAAATGCAGCGTATATTACCAGATAGATATATTCGAGAAGCAGAAACTATTGAATAACACTTAAAAAGAAAGGACTTTAAAAATGAATGAATTAACACAAGAAACACCATTAACAATTTTGAAAGAAACATTAACTAAGCAGAATGATCAAGGCCAAGCGTTACTTCTGATTGTAGAGCGTATGGAAAAGCAAGAGGAGCGCGTTGATAAGAAAATCTCAACTGTCGAAGGGCTTGTTGAGGAAGTTAAAAATCATGTTCACCTAAGCGACGGAGAGGCAAATGAAATTAAGACACTTGTTAATCGTAAAGCGTGGGAGTTTTCAAAACGTTATTTTGATGCACAAAAACAAACGCCATCTCATAATTTGTTCTTATCAAAAGTTGGCCAAATGCGGCGTAATTTATATCGTCGACTAAAGAGCCATTTTAATGTGACTAAGTATACCAGCATTCGACACGTTGATTATGAAAAAGCAATGAATTACTTATCTGAAACAGTGTATGAATATATGACGCCAAATGAGTTACGAAATACGCCTAAACAATTAGAAATTATGAAATTAGAGGATAGCATAAATTGATCAAGGAGAACGAAATATGAGAGAACCACAAAGCATACCTATCATACAACTAATTGTTCTTATTTTATCTTTCTATCTAGCGAAATTGAACCTAAAGGCGGAACCCTATCTAAAGGGCCATAAATATCGAAGATGGATTGTGCGAAGTCTGAGTATCCTAATTGTTCTGCTAGTTGCTTGGATTCTATTAATATTCTTTTATTCAATTGAAAAAAACTGTTATTGACGCGGTCATAAATTGTGAGTTCTTGGCCTCTGAGTTCGCCGTTAGTTCTAAGTGTGTCATAAAGAACCTTTGCTTCATAAAAGTTGATTAAATATTTTTGAGATTCTTTTCCCATATATTTAAAATTACCATCTAATTGTTCTTCGATTAAACGAAGTATTTCTAAGTCAGCAGATACGTCATAAAGAGAAAAGACATTTTTAATAAAGAAATTAACATAAGGTTGATAAAAATTATCAAACCTTTCTTGTTGAATGCTTTTTTGTCTTTCTTTCTCATCGTTTTTAATTTGTAATTCATTACTAAATTTAACAGCTAGTAATGCAGTTATCGTTGGAAGTAAAGGTTTTATAAGGTCTACTAACCTATTAAATGCAATTTGAATTAAGTCAATATTCAATGTAAAGTTGCCTCCTTTAAGGAGATTATATCAAAAGAAGTCAGAAAGTAGGTGATTAAATATGACAATTGGAGAAGCTCTTGAATCAGCGATTAATACACAAATTGAGCTAATTAATCGGCAACATGAACAAGAACTAGAGAAGCTTAAATCAAACCTTGATTATGGATCATACGGCGATTTGAAGTGGTTTTCTGACCGAGTATCCATGAGTCCGAACAAAGCAAAAGAAAGTATTCTATATCCATTTAGAAAAGACTTAGAAGGAAAAATGGTTAAGTATCCTGAATCTAAAGGGGTGCGCTGGATGTTTAATAAATATTTCGTCAATAAGTGGTTAGCAGAAAATTTTGAAAGGGTGTTAGGAGAATGAATAAGACAATAAAAACACTCGCTTTAATCGCTATTGGTGTAGCAATCGGACGAGTGTCAACGAAATTTATTGAAATTGAATATGTATCAATCGATTAATTCATTTTAAGTTTAAAACCACAGTAACGACAAGTTGACGTGCTCATAGCTGTTGTTGGCATGTTATGACCACAATTTGGACAAGTTAAATTCTTTGTGATAGCTTGTCTAAGCTTACGTTGAATTTTAGCTTTTGAAGGTGCTTTTACTTTCACTTTAATTTTACTTCTAGCCATTTAAGATTTCACCTCACTTTATTTTATTTTCAGTAGATCAGTTGGTATTTTGGGTCGAACTACTGTTCTGTTATTATAAAATGTTTTTAGAAAAAGAACAAGTTAAATATCGGTATATTGATTTAATAACGGCTTTTGAATACAACATATGGGGGTGATGATATGAAAATCAAAGAGTTATTACAGAAATCAGGAAAAACACTTAATAAAATTTCAACTGAAACAGGAATAGTACACTCAAAACTTTACAAAATAAAAAATGGACAGCAGCAAGGTTTGAAGTTACAAGATGCATTTAAACTAGCAGACGCATTAGGCGTCGATATTAATGAGTTTAGAGAGGAAGATAAAAAATGAAATTAGAAATGAGAGATAGATTCGCCTTAATCGTAGGAGTCCAGTTACTAGCAACAGTCATTTTTGGATTGTGGACGTTAAACAATATTATGTTTGGCTACATCGCATTAACACTTGGCATATCGTGTTTGGTGCAATTAGCAGCGATTATCCCAGATTGAGGTAAAGGAGAAAAGTATGTTTAATCCCACAGGCGTATGGAATAGCCGTTTAGGCGGTTGGGAACCCGATGAAGAAGATGGTGAAGAGTATATCGTTTACTTTACTGGATCAGTTCGAGTAGTTGCTAATTCAGAAGAAGAAGCGATAGAAGGAGTTAGTGCTCTTGATGTAGAGGATTGGGATGTAGAGGTCGAGAAATAAAAAAAGAGTCGCAGAAAGCTGCGACTCCAAAGAAAAGACTTGAGTTAAGTATACCACATTTGAGGAGGAAATCAATATGGCAAATAACGAAATTATGTATAAATCTGGAAATGAAGACATTAAATTAAGCGTAGATGTCGTATCGCAATTTATTACAAAAGGTAACGGTGCGATTACGACGTCTGAAGCGTTTAATTTTATGCAGTTATGTCGTTATAACTCCCTAAATCCTTTTTTAGGGGAAGCCTACATTATTAAATTTGGCAATCAGCCAGCAGACATGATTGTTTCAAAAGACGCATTCATGAAACGCGCTGAACGACAACCTGCCTATAAAGGTTTTGATGCTGGAGTGGTGGTTGCTGATAAAGACGGCGAGATTAAGGAACGCCCTGGGACTATTTTTATTAAAGGGAAAGAAGAATTACTTGGCGGATGGGCAAAAGTCTATCGCGAAGATCGTGATATTGCGACTTATGTGTCAATCAATTTTGACGAGTTCGCTAAGCGAAAAAAAGATGGCCAATTACAAGCCACTTGGGCTTCTATGCCGGCTAATATGATTCGTAAGTCAGCGGTTGTAAACGCCTTACGAGAAGCATTTCCAGACCAATTATCAGCCATGTATACCGAAGAGGATAACCGTCCGAAACAAGACGTTACTGGCACAGTTGTCGAAGAAGAACAAGATACTAGCGAAGGGAATCAATTATTAGAAAAGCTAAATAGCAAGAAAGAACAAAAAGAGAGTGTGGATGATGAAAAAATTGATGAACCTACTGAAGAAACTCAATCCCAAGAAGAAAAAGAAACAGAAGGTGAAACATCTGAGAGTGACGAAGTAAACACTGAAGAACAGCAAGATAGTAAAAGTAAAGGGAATAATATCGGCAAAGCGGTGAACGCTGATGCCGAATAAATTTTCGCTTGAACAACTTAATAATGACGATATTTATTACAGCAACAAGGCGAGCTGGCAATATATGTCAGCTTCGCAGTTTAAAGATTTTATGACTTGTGAAGCCCAGGCATTGGCCAAGCTTAAGCAAGATTGGCAACCAACCAGTGATCCAATTGCGTTATTGGTAGGGAATTACGTCCACTCATATTTTGAGAGCACAGAAGCTCACGAAAAATTTAAAGCAAATAACCGTGATGCCATGTATAAAGAGCCAACGGCCAAAGCACTAAAACAAGGCCTTGACGAGTTAGCAATACCTTACAAAAGCACAGCAAAAAAAGACGAGCTGATGGCTTTATATGGCGATAACGAAATGCCTCATGGCGACTTATTATCACCTTTCAAAGTGGCCGAGCGCATGATTAGGCGAATCGAACAAGATGAAGACATCTTTCCAATACTTTGGAATGGCGAGCGTGAAGTGCCAGTAACTGGAAAATTTGGAGGTGTTGAGTGGAAAGGAAAGATTGACTTACTCAACATCGAAGAAGGCTATTTCGTTGATTTGAAAACCAACGCTGACTTTGGGAAACGGTATTGGGAAAAACGGTATGGCGGATGGACAAGTTTTGTCGAAGCGTTTGGATACGTTAGACAAATCGCTTTATACGAACAACTGCTAGAGCAACAATACGCCAAGAAGTTTACAGGATACATTTATGCGGTATCAAAACAAGACCCTTGCAATGTCGAAGCAATCCAAATTGACGAGTATAAAAAGCGGTTTGAGTTAGGCGAAATCGAACGGTTAGCCAGTCATTTTGAAGAAGTCAAAACGGGACAGGTTGAACCAACCGCTTGTGGGAAATGTGAATATTGCCGAGAACATAAGCGATTAACAGGATTTGTTTACAGTGATGATTTAATTGAATAGGAGGACAAAATAAAGATATGGATATATCGTCAGCAATTCGGGATGCAACAAAGGATGATTCTTGTATATACCGAGAAAAGTGGGTAAACGATTATTCTATACTTCCGACTAATACGGAAAGTGGCATGATTGTGATTTTACATGAGGAGAACGAGATTTTAGAAAATTGGCAACCAAACGCGGAAGACTTGATCGCTACGGATTGGAAGTTACGATGAATTAATTGAATAGGTGGTGCAGATGGCAACAAGAAGAATGTTTAGCCGAAAGATTACTGAAAGTGATGCGTTTTTAGACATGCCAACAAGCGCTCAGTGCTTATACTTTCACATAAATATGTCGGCTGATGATGATGGATTTGTAGGAAATGTCAAAACAATCAAGCGTATGGTGGGGTCTAGTGACGATGATTTAAGGCTACTTATGGCAAAAGAATTTTTGATTCCATTCGAAAGTGGCGTTGTCGTTATTCGTGATTGGAAAATCCATAACTACATTCAAAAAGATAGATATCACGAAACGTTTTATAAATCGGAAAAATCAGAATTGATTGAGCGTGAAAACAAGCAATACCAACGTTTGGAGACTGTGGATACAGAATGTATACAAGATGTATCCAAAATGGATACCCAGGTTAGGTTAGGTAAGAGTAAGGTTAGGTTAGGTAAGGATAGAGATAATATGTCGAGTTCTGACGAACACGACCATGGCTCTGCTATTCCATATAAAAAAATTATTGATTACTTAAACGAAAAAGCAAATGCTTCTTATCGCAGTACAACCAAAAAAACACAAACTCTAATCAAAGCACGTTTTGCAGAAGGGTTTACTGAGAAGGACTTTTACAAAGTAATTGATATAAAGACACAGGCTTGGCTGAATAACAGCAAGATGAATAAATATTTAAGACCTGAGACATTATTTGGGACTAAATTTGAAGGTTATTTGAATGAGCGGGCTATAGATACTCAAGGAGGTGGAGACTATGACAAATTGGGCTTCTAGTCTTCAGCTAGTTGAGACTGAGGATATCTGCAAGGATTGTGGAAGCCATTTATATCGACCTGCTTTTGGCAAGACAGATATCAGAGCTTGTTTATCTTGCGGCCGTAAGCGACTTGATCAAAAGAATAAAGAAATTGAATATCGTGGTGGCGATGAAATTCGAAAACGTGAAGCAGAAGAAAAGAAGCGAGATACGTATGACTGGTTAGCAAATAAGAGTATCGTCTCTGACTCAACCATCCAAAGAGCAAGTTTTGATAACTATTTCATCAAAGAAGATGAGACGAAGATAAACAAAGATAAAGCGAAGCACGTCCTAACTAATTATAAAAATGGTTATATTGGCAATACTTTTTTACAAGGTAATGCTGGAGTAGGTAAAAGCCATTTAGCGATGGCGATTCTCAAAGAACTGAATAGTGAATTGAAAAATAAACGGTGTTTATTTATCTCGATTGGAAAAGCATTACAACTCGTCAGATATAGCTACTCAGATCGTGATAGTAATGTGACGGAAGAAAACTTAATTCAAAGAATGATAGATGCGGATTTTTTGGTTATTGATGATTTGGGGTCAGAGACTGGTGCGATTGATAGCCAAAAGCAAGCAAGTGATTTTGTGATTCGGATGTTATATGCAGTGATGGAAGGCCGTCAAGATAAGAGCACCATTTTAACGACGAATTTATCAAGCCAGCAATTAGATCAGTTATATGACAAGAAGACCTATGATCGATTAATGCGTGGTGCAATGAAAGATAAAAATCATGTATTGATGTTTAAGAAAACAGAAGGGAAGCGTAAATATCTATGACAATTTTTATGGGTTTTGATGGTGTGACATCAAGTGCTGATTATTCGGGGCTTTGGCGAATCTATGATGGCGAGAAATGGTCGCATGCCTTTAGAGACAAAGACGAAGCATTAAGTCATTGTCAAAAATGGAATGGGCAAGCGATTGGGTTAGCGACAAACTTTGGATACGTCGAGGTGATGACGATTGAAAATTAAGCGATTGGTCATTCCACACGAATTAATGGACTTGAATCGATATGTTAACGCTGAACGTTCAAATCGATTTCAAGCAGCCAAAATTAAAAAAGAAAATACCTATCGCTGTGCAGTAGCGATTAAAGCGGCGATGAATGAAGGTTTAAAGATATATGACGAGGAGCTACCGCTGGACTTTCGGTTTCAGTGGTACGTTCCGAATAAGCGAAAAGACAAAGATAATATCGCCTTTGCTAAAAAATTTATTTTAGACGGTATGCTGCAATCGGGCTTGATTGAAAATGACGGCTGGAAGCAAGTCGGTAATTTTAAAGATGAATTTTATGTTGATAAAGAAAATCCAAGAGTAGTAATTGAATTAGTGACGAGGACTGAGTGAATGCCAGCATCAAGAACATATACAAAAGCGGAACGAATCGAATTAGTCACAGACAACTTTAACAAAGCGATCTATCAAGCAATCCGTCGACACGATCTGGGCTATATGCAAGACGACGATTTTGTTCGCGAAGTAAAAAGCAAATATAAAGTGTTTATGAGTACGAAAAAGAAAATTTATGGTGAAACGGGGTATTTGAATGAATGCAGATAACGTAGTAATTATCAACGGGCGCCTGGTCAAAGACGTTGAGTTAAAGACAAGTAATAGTGACATGTCTTATGCTCGCTTTACAGTTGCGGTCAATCGCTCACGAAAAGATAATGACGGGAATTATCCTGCTGACTTTTTACAGTGTGTGGCTTTTGGAAAAACGGCAGAAACAGTGTCACAATATTTCTCAAAGGGCGATATGATCGGTGTCATGGGTGAAATCCAAGATAACAATCACGAAAAAGACGGGGTAATGCATTACGAGAAACAAATTTTAGTTGACAGAATCGGATTTAGAAACAATAAACAGAATAACACCTCGAAATCAAGCGGAGAACAAGGGTATTATGCTCCGAAATCTAATACTAATACGAATAGTGCTGACCCCTTTAAAAACTCAAATAACGGCAATTTTATCCTAAATAACGAAACACCTGATTTGAACGATGACGAATTACCGTTTTAAGAAAGGACTAGTTGGATGAATGAAGAAATTAATTACGAGCAAGCCATACGTTTAGCGTGCGAACTAAAACAAATCCCAATCAGCAAACTGCATAGAAAAGGTTTGTTTCACATAGCAAAGTTTCGTTGCAATCCTTATGCGCCATTGAATTACATGGAAATGTACTGGATTAAAAGTATTTTGGGAGAAGAAACATTTGATCCAGTTGTTGTAAAACATCGGCTAGATAGAAAATCAATTTTGAATAATCTTGCTGGAGGTGTCTTGAAGAAACTTTGGGAAAAAGACGAATCTGACGGAGTCAAAGAGAAAACAGGTATCCCAGTTAGACGACAAAAACTGCTTATCGAAAACCGTAAGAAGTTATCACTTTACGAAATTAAACAAATCGAAAAAGCTTATAACATCACATTAAAAGAACTGGTGAACTCTAATAAAGAGAAAAAAGTAAACACCTATAAAAAAGAAATTTTGTCGTTTAAAAACGTTAACGGGAATTTTATATTGAGAAAACAGATTAAAAAAATAAGAGGCGAACGCAAGCCGGAAACAGGGAATGGTGTTATTTCCTACTGGGAAGGGGTTCCTAGTCGTGTATATCGTTAAGAGAGGCGACAAAGTGCTGATTGATTATGTTGCTGGCGAGATGTTGGGCACTCGACATGTCAATTACACGATCAGCAATCGCAAAACAAAAGAGTTTTACAAATTCGAGGATAAAGAACGTGCGGAACGAATTGCTAATGACATAAACGGAGAGGTAATAGAAGTTGAATAAAGAAAATTTAAAAGATTCAATAAATCATAATAAAAAGATTTTGGCAGATTTAGAAGTGAAAGAGTATGAAGAATTTGATAGTAAAGATATTTTTTATTTGGTTAATGCATTGAATTCGACGATTGAACTATGTGAGGAAATTTTAAAGGAGAATGATTAATGATAACAGTTTATAGCAAACCGAATTGCAGCCAATGCACATTTACAAAACGTATGTTGCAAGATAATAAAATAGAATTTGCAGTCAAAGACATTACAAAATCAGACGAGGCACTACAGGAAGCGCGAATGACAGGTTTTACATCAATGCCGATTGTCGTTACCGATAAAGAGACGTTTTGCGGATTTAAGCCAGATAAGATTATGGAACTAAGGAATGAAAAAGAAAGATAACCAAATTACAAATACAGTTTTTATTTAGAGTATTTTTACTGCTGTTGTTACGGATGTCATAACTGCAAGTTCTACAAATCATTACGAATTTAAAGAGAAATAAGGAGAGTGACCAGCGAGTGGTATTAGAAGAGTTAGATACAGAAAAAACAAAAAGAAAGGTTAATCGCTTGCTTGGGAAATATCACTCAATTCGACGATTAGCTGGTCAACCAATTGATCAAAAAATTACAGCTACTTATTCATTTGAACCCAAAAGTAGCGGAAGAAAAACAGATAAAATGGCAGATGATGTTGCAGTAAAAATTGAGGCAGAGGCACAATTCGAGGCGATAAAACATGCGATAAATTGTTTAGATGGGTATTCTAGGCGGCGGTTATACTTAAAATATTTTTCAAATGAAATATGTTATGACTATATGATCTATCGCGCTGAAAATATTAGCGAAGCCAGTTATTATCGAGAACTAGGTAAAGCACAGCTAGAATTTGCTGAAGCTTATAATAATGGTGAGTTACTCGTGTTTCGGGAGATTAGACAAAATGATTACAAAGATTTATAATAGATAACGTAGAGAAAAGAAGGGTACTTACAGCATATTTCCATATTAAATTTGAATTTTCTTTTCTTTTTAAATAAATTCGATAATTGCAAATTAGTCTCCACTACTTTACTAGATTGTAGAACCCGTTTGGTTGATACCTCTCTTTTCTCTATGACAATACGTTTTCACGCCTCGCAGTTTGTGAGGCGTTTTTTAGGTAGTACATTTGACTCCAAACTATAATCAAAGTATAGTATTTTTGGGAGAGGGATTATAATGTGGTCTATGGATTATATTGATTAATAAAACGAAAAAAATTGTTAAACAAACTCTCTTTTAAAACGCTCAACACTAACAACGAAGTGTCTTTATTTTTGATTTCCATAGTAGTTATACCCTTATATTATTACTATTTAACTTAGGTTAGTAGTTTGTACTGGTAAAAAGGGCAGAAAAGTTTTATATTGGTAGAGTGAAGGTAAATAACTAAACAAAATGGTGTCGTATACCCTTTAGACTACACTTACTGAAAACGTATAACGATCCTTTTCTATTCAGCCTATATAACATATTCGCATCACTTTACCTTCACACATATGGCGTCCCTTATTAATGGGGGCGCTTTTAATTAATAAAATTACGGGATATGTAAAACTTCACTGTTAGGTGTAAAATGAATTCAAAAGATGTTATGATTATTAGTGTGTGGAAGAAGATATGGTGGATACACATAAATGTCATCTTTTTATAGCTATAGGATTGCTACTTAAACTCTTTAGACATTTCTTTTAAGACTGATGATTTAGCATTATACCTTCCGCACTATTTATAGAAGCGCCTCATTTTTATGAGGTGCTTTTTTTGATGAAAAAAATGAGTGAAAAATGATGGAAAGTTGACAGAAACCTGAGTGATAAATAAGTTATATTAGTAGTATCAAGTGATGTAACATATACACAATAAATACGCTTTGATTTTATATGGAGAATGGATGAATAAGAAAGAAAGACGACAGTTTTATAACTCCACCAAGTGGAGAAAACTAAGGCAACAGATACTTCTGAGGGATCATTATGAATGTCAGCTATGTAAAGCAGAAGGTAGGGTAACTACAGGACAGACAACCGTATTAGAGGTAGACCATATAAAGGAATTGGAGCACTATCCTGAGCTAGCTACTGATCCAGATAACTTACGAACACTATGTAAGGAATGTCATAACAAGCGACATCATCGCTTTAACTATAGACCTAATAAGAAACAACAGAACAAGTGGGAAGGAGATGAATGGTTAGATGACTGAAGGTGAACTAGCATTAAGTTGGGCAGCAAGAGTAAAAGCTTATACACAGCTACTCAAGCCAGAAGAATTAACAGACAATGTCAGTGACTTGATTAGTACACTAGCATTAGAAGAAACACTGAATGAATATGTACTAAAAGAGCGATACGCAGTAGACTTTGGTTCTTTTGAAAACAAAAAGAATGAAATGAGAGAAAAAGTGATAGCTTTTGCATTGAAAATTATCAAAATTAAGAGTGAATTATCATAATCCCCCCCGGTCAAAAGGTTGATATGACAATGTTTTGTGGGAACCGGTGGGAGGGGTCTTCTGCACGACTGTCACCTCTAATTTTGTGCCCCTCCCTGGCTCAGAGGAAAGGAGAATGTGAATGTGAAGCAAATTAACGATCAAATAAAAGCTCTTCGATTAGAAAAAGGTTTAACTCAAGCAAAAATATCAGAAAAAGTAGGCATATCGGTTAATCAATATAGTCGAATCGAGAGAGGATTAACGTCTCCAACATTAGATAACCTTCAATCAATTGCCAAAGTATTGAATGTGCCTTATATTTACTTGTTAAATAATCGGGTTGAAGCAATGGAAAGTCGCGTTGAAAAGGAAGAACAACGTTTAGGGGATTTATTTAGTGGTATTTCTGATGAGAATTTTAAGTTGGTTGAAGGACTCATTCGTCAAGCTGCTCGTTTACGTGTTCTATTGGATGATAATTGGCGTGATATCTTGGAAAATGGTGAATATGAGCGCTTCAAACAATCTGAAAATATGGAGCCGTACGACCGAAAGCGACCAATTGTTGAAAATTACGATTATCGAGAAAAACAGTATGCTAACATTATCAACCAACTGACGAATTTATTACCTAAAGCATCTTCTAAAACGGCACGTAATCGACTGTTAGGTGGTTAACGTGTTAGAAAATTCCTATGTTGATGACTATATTAAACGAGTAAAAAATGGTGAGATGGTAGTAAATACTAAGCGAAAACAGTTGATTGATTTTTTGGAGAAAAAGATACTTCCTTATGATGATTTGTATTATTATGATGAACAAAAATTAAACGACTATATACAGTTTAGTGAACAGTGGTATTATCCTTTAGATGCATGGGAAAAGTTTATTGCTGCCTTTGTCTTTTTAATGGAATATGAAACAGAAGATGTTGTATTTAATCAGTTTGTATTGATTATTGGACGTGGAGCTGGAAAAAACGGATTCATTTCAACATTAGCGCATTATTTTATTAGTAGTTTACATGGAGTGAATGCTTATGATATTACTTTAGTAGCAAACTCTGAACGTCAGGCTAAACGCTCATTGAACGATGTACGTTTGTGTGTTAATAAAAAAGGGCACGAAGCCTTGAACGCTCATCCACCCGAAGATTATCTAGGAGAACCTGGAGAATTCGAGGCGTATAAATCACGTGTGTCAAGTTTAGAAACCCAATCAGAAATATTATTTGTTGCAGCTAACTCAAGCACCTTAGATGGTGGACGAGAAGGCTGTATTTTTTATGATGAATTTCATGAAATGCCTGATAGTTCGATTCCTGATGTATTAGGTGGAGGGATTGGTAAAGTTGATTACGGTCGCCAATTCTTTATTGGAACAAAGGGTTTTGTCCGTGGTGCATACTTTGATAGTAAATATAATCGGTGTGAAGATATTCTAAATGGAGAAGCGGATTATAACGGTATATTTCCATTCATATGCGAATTAGATGATATTGATGAAATGGATGATGAATCGAAGTGGGCAAAGGCTAATCCAGCGCTTGATAAACCGTTAAATAAACGCGGTAAACGATTGCTGAAAACCATTCGAGATGAGTACTCTGAGCTAGTTTATACACCCTCTAAACGGCCTGCATTCGTTACCAAACGAATGAATTTAATCGAAGGAGACATGGAACACTCCGTTGCGTCAAAAGAAGAATTAGAAGCAACAATCCAGCCGCTATTCAATCTAGATGGCCTTATACCAATAGGAGGACTTGATTATGGTTCAGTGCGTGATTTCGCCTCATGCGGTTTGTTATTTAAACGTGGCGAGGAATACTCTTTTATCAACCATAGCTTTGTTATTAAACAGTTCGTTGATGTCCATTATGGCTATTCTAATAGCGCAAATATGGATGGTGGCGGACGTAAGGCCCCCATAAGAAAGTGGGAAAAGGAAGGTCATTTAACTGTAATTGATGAACCTTCATTAAATCCTCATCACATTATTGATTGGTTTATTGATGCAAGAGAGAAATATGGTGTACAAAAGATTGTCGCAGATAATTATAAAATGGATATTTTAAGACCATTATTTGAAGATGAAGGTTTTGAAGTTGAAGTGATTAAACGACCACAATCTGTTCATCCTTTATTAGCTCCTCGTGTGGAAGATGGATTCGCTAATCATAAATTTAAATTTGGTAATAATGAAATGATGCGCTGGTTTACTTCTAATGTGTATGTAAAAGAAACTAATGCAGGAAAAATTTTTGACAAAAAGGAAGAAGTAAAACGAAAGACAGATGGCTTTCATGCATTATTGTATGCATTATATTGTGCAAATGAATTAGATGATCAAATTGATGTTGATAGTTTCTTAGACTTTACAAGTAGTTTGAATTGGTAGAGGGGGTGATAAATGGTGGGATTTATTCAACGGATTAAGGATTTTATCACATTAGATAAAGAATTTATCTTTGTTAATGGTGATATTGATCGTTTAGGAGATAAAACTTATTTAAAACGTGCAGTAATTGAAAAAGTATTAGGGTATGTTTCCCGTACCTTTAGTACAGCTGAAATACACTTTCATAGAGATGGCAGACACCTTTCAGAAGGAAAGTTCGCTGAATGGGAGCGTCTGCTTAATGCTCAACCTAATCGCAATCAAAACGCTAGTGAATTTTGGAAAGCTGCTATCTATACTCTACTGTTTGAAAATGAACTATTAGTTATTATTACAGATGATAACCAACTACTGATTGCGGAAGATTACTTCAAAGAATCGACAGCTGTATATGGTACAACATTTAAAAATGTTATTGTGAATGGCTATGAATTTCAAAGAACTTTCCGTGAAGAGGATGTTATCTATGTAACTTATAACAACGAGGAGTTATGTCGTTTAATTGATGGCTTATTTGAAGACTATGCAGAATTAATTGATAATTTGTTAAACGCGGTAAAGCGAAACAACCAAATTCGGGGTGTTATTAATTTAAATCGTACTGGTTCTTTTGCTGATGGTGAAGCCCAACAACAAAAAATACAGAATTATATTGATTCTCTTTACAGTTCTTTTAGAGATAAGCAAGTGGCTACTGTACCGAATGCTAATGGTTTTCAATATGAAGAACTGTCAAATAAAGGGACTAGAGCAATGCAGCCTTACGATGATATTGATAAAGCACGCGCTGCTTTAGTTGATGATATTGCTGAAATTATTGGTGTTCCTCCTAATTTAATACATGGTGAAAAACTCGATTTAGAAAGTAATTGGAAGATGTATCGAAATAACTGTATTCATCCGCTAATTAAATTAATTACTGATGAATTAAATGTTAAGTTGTTGTCTAAGAAGGAATATCAAAAGCACATTCGCATTCGGGTATTAAATGTTGCTTCTCCAGATATTTTTTCTATGTCAGAAGCGATTGATAAATTGGTTTCTTCTGGTTTGTTTACACCTAATGATTTATTAATCGAATTAGGGCGCGAACCATCAGAGGAAGAATTTATGAATCAACGCTATATGACTAAGAATTATCAAGAAGCACAAAAATTAGAAAGAGGTGAGAAAGTAGATGAAGAAAATCAAGATTAATGGCACAATCATTTCTAATGAATTAAAACCATTTTATGATGAATTTGGTATTGAAGCGACTTGTCCCAAAGATGTTTTAGATGCTTTAGGAGACGAACAAGATGTTCAGATTCAGATTAATAGTGGTGGGGGTCATGTCAATGCAGGGCAAGAAATTTACCATGAATTAACGCAACGTATAGGTCATGTTGAGGTTGACGTTATCTGGGCTGGTAGTGCAGCTAGTGTAATTGCAATGGCTGGAGATACTGTGCGAATGAGTCCTGTAGGACAGATAATGATTCACAACGCTTCAACTTGGGCAGCTGGTGATTCAAATGCAATGAAACATACTGCAGAAGTATTAACCAAAACTAATGAATCAATTGCAGCAGCTTATCAAATTAAAACAGGGAAATCTGTAGAAGAATTACTCGATTTAATGAATCATGAGACGTGGCTCACAGCTCAAGATGCTTTGGATTATGGATTTGTCGATGAAATTATTCAACGACAACCACCTGTTGAATTAGTAGCGAATGCTACTGCAGAAATTATTCCTAAAAAAGTAATTGATGCAATTCGAGCTGAAAAACAAAAAGAGCAAATAGAACAAAATACAAAGAAAACAGAATCGCCATTTGAGCGGTTTTTATTTTGATATAAAGGAGATTAAAATATGATGAAATTACAATTAAGTGACTCTTTCAAAGATGCACGTCAAGCTTTTATTGATGCAGTTAAAGCAAATGAAGATGTAAATATCCAGGGTGAAGCTTATGGAGAAATGATTGACGAATTAGCAGAAACAGTTCGTGAACAAGCGAAATCTGATGCCGAGGCTGTAGTTAAACAAGGATTGGCTGTACAAGAATCAAGCTTAACCCCTGAACAATATCGATTCTTTAATGAGATTGACAAAGAAGTAGGTTATAAAGAAGAAAAACTGTTACCTGAGACCACTATTAATGAAATTTTTGAAGATTTAACGACAGAACATCCACTACTAAATGCTATTGGTATGCGTTCTGCCGGCCCACGTGTGAAGTTCTTGTGTTCTGAAACATCTGGGGTTGCTGTATGGGGTAAAATCTTTGGTGAAATTAAGGGGCAACTGGACGCTGCTTTCAGCGAAGATACTGAGATTACCAATAAGTTAACAGCCTTTGTGGTAATTCCTAAAGATCTTAAAGATTTAAATGTGAATTGGATTGAAGCATTTGTTCGCACTCAAATTACTGAAGCTTTTTCTGTGGCAATTGAGTTAGCTTTTGTTGATGGTGACGGTAACGATAAACCAATAGGATTAAATCGGGATATTAAGAAAGGTTCTGTTTCAGGGGAAGTTACAACTTATCCAAAAAAAGAAGCTGAAGGGACGTTGACCTTTGCGACACCGCGAGCAACAGTCAATGAATTGACTAAAGTGATGAAATATCACTCCACTAAAGAAAATGGGCACTCACTTAATGTTTCAGGGAAAGTTGTGATGGTGGTAAACCCTGAAAATAAATGGGAAGTTGAAGCACAACATACTGTTCTAAATGCTAATGGGGTCTATGTGACTGCATTACCATTTAATATTCAAATTGTAGAATCTATTGCTCAACCAATTAATGAGGTGACAACCTTTATTAAAGGACGTTATGATGCAGTAATTGGCGGAGGAGTGACTGTCCGTAAATACGACCAAGCCTTACCAATTGAAGATATGGATTTGTATACTGCTAAACAATTTGTGTTTGGTAAAGCAAAAGATAGTAAATCAACTGCAGTATGGACGCTTGATATTCCGGAAGATGCACCAGGAACAACAATCGACACCCCAGAAGCATAGAAGGAGGATAAAACATGGCAAAATTCAAAGTTTTGAATAAATACAAAGATTTAGAATTAGACCGTGAGTTGGAACCTGAAGAAGAAGTAGAAATGACGGTTAAACGTGCTAAAGAAGTTGAGAAAAAATTAGCTGAACAAGTACCCAATAAAACCTTCCTAGAACGTTTAGACTAGGAGGTTTTTTATGGCTATAGATCAGTATATTGAAGAACTAAAGCAATTCTTGCGTATCTTCCATTCAAGTGAAGATGACTACTTACTGTTCTTATTATCTGCTTCAAATGATGCTTTATCTCCGTTGTGTGGGTTAACAATGACAAATAATCGGTTTAAAGAATTAGTGTTTAATCGTGTGCGTTACGCATATAACGGTGACCTTGAGTTTTTCAGTGAGAATTATCAAAGTGAAATTCTTGATTTATCATTGATGAAATTAGGTGAAGAAGATGCATCGACAATATAAAAAGCCACAGACAGATATTGGAGAACTGAGGACACCTATTCACTTTATTGAATTGGGGCAGACGGGACCCAAACCCACTGATAAATCAGAAGAAGTGATTCAGTTTTACTGTTTTGCAGAAGTCTATAATCCATCTTTTAAGGATATGGAGGTTATGAAAACAAAAGGAGTCGAGCAAGGGGTGACGGTTAAAATACGTGACCCTTTAGGCGATTATTATCCTTCAAATCATCATTTAGTTCGTATTAATGACCGTCGGTTTATTAATAAGCTATGGCGTATTATCTCAATTCGTCCTGATATACAAAACAGTGATTTTATTATTCTTGTATTGGCGGTGAATGAATGAGTATCAATATAAAGGGTTTAGATAAAGTTTTAAAAAATATGGAAAAAGAATTAGGCGAACGGAAGATTTCACGTGTGCAAAATAAAGCGATACGAGAAGCTGGTGAACCTTTTAAAGAGGGATTAAAAAAAGCAGTTAATGTGTATGCTGATTATGGCTATACGCGCGATGAAGTAGTGATAAGTGATCCAAGAAAACAAGCGGATGGTAAACGTAAAGCTAAAGTGGGTTGGAACGGTCCGCATCAACGGTATCGTTTAGTCCATTTGAATGAATTTGGCTATACTCGATGGAATCGACGGTATTCCCCACCAGGAAAAGGTGTTATTCGTAATTATATTGATGGGGCTGAATCAATATTTTTAAGTGATGTAAAAGACAGCATTATGAAACAGATGGATATGTAGGAGGTGGTTGCATGGTAAAAGATATGAAAGAAACCATTCGAAATTCTTTTATTGCAGATAGAGAGTTAATGCTTCTAATTGATAAATCTCATATTAAATTCTATCAATGGGTGGAGCATACTGAGACTCAATTTCCTTATATTGCCATCGTACCGCAAGGGACTCCTCATCCAGCTGTCCATGGGAGTAATAAAGAGTTAAGCAAGGAGTTGACATTCGATATACATATTCAAGGTAAGGATGATGGTGTCGTACGACAAATTAGTTATCGGATTCATCGTATCCTAGAAGCGATGGGATTTGTACAACTTCCTGAATCACTTGATGAGTATTTAGAAGAAATCCAAAGCTATGTAATTGTTAAACGCTATCGTATAGTGACAAAATTGAATGATACAGAATATTAAAAAGGAGATGGAGCATAATGACATTAGTTGGTTTTAAGCGCGCTATCATTGGAGTTTTAGATGAAAGCGGAAATATTACAGAAACGTATGAAGTAGTAGGTAAGCAAGATGAAGGGGCCACTACAACCGCAGAGATTACAGGTCTTTCTAAAGAAGCAACACGCGTATATGGGTCAGACGTAGCCTACTATGTATCTCAACAGGGGACAGGCGATGTTACTTGTAACCTTGGGTTATTAGACCTTCCTAGCAAAGTAAATGATAAGATTTTAGGATATAAACAATCAGGTGGTATTTCCTATGTTGGTTCTGATACAGTAGCTCCTTTCTGCTCGCTTATTATTGAGTCAAAGACACTACAGGGAGATGAAGCAGTATTAGGTTTCTTCAAAGGAAAGTTCTCTAAAGAAGCAATTAATATGCAAACTCTTAATAATGAAGCTTATACTCCAGAAGCAGAAACTTATGTCTTTAGTGCAATTTCAGACACTAAAGATGGTGAAACTTTTGGTCAAGTTTTAGGAAAATATGTTGGGAAAGATTCAGAAGAGCTAAGCAAACTTCGGTCCCAATTGTTGCCAGGGGATACTGATACTGTTATTACTCCAGAAGCTTAATACTTTGCCTCCTCAACTGAGGGGGTTTTTTATTTTGAAAGGATGAGATGATGAAGGAATTACGATTAGAGCTCAAAAACGAAGATGGTCAAGTGGATACTTTTGTACAGGATTTTATTCCTATGAAACGTTTGTTGGAATGGTATGAAAATCAATCATTAATTGAGGAAGGTGAAATTAAACCCGGTGTTGATGTTATCGTGAAAAAAATTGAATTTGTTGCCTCATTATTTGATGATGAACGTGTAACCCCTGAACGTATCTTAAGTGGTTTGGATTCACGTCAATTTGAAGAAAAAATTCACGGTTTAATTAATCAAGTAGTACTAGGAGAAACAGACCCAAAAGAGACGGGGAAGCTATCCCAGCACAAGAAGTATTAGCCAGTCTCAAGACTTTAATCCAGAAAGTGGTAACCAATCTTAATGGATTTACTATTAATGATGTGTTATCCACAGATTATGACTTGATTGTGGATATCCTGTGCAAAAATGATGAATCACAACAAGAAGAAGTGGTTGATTTAGCCAACTTCATTCAAACGATTTAGAAAGGAGGTATTTTATGAGTAAAGCACCTTTAGGAGAAATGATAATTGAGCTAGGGTTAGACTCTACTGATTTTGGTAAGTCTTTAAAAAAAGCTAAAAACGAAGTAAAGTATTGGTCTAACGATATGAAGACTAATATGCGAGTGGCTGACTTAGCAGGAAGTCAGTTAAGTAAGTTAGAGGCAAAATACACAGGATTAACAAAAACTATCGAAGCTCAGCGCAAGGTCGTTGACTCTTATAAAGATTCCTTTGATAAATCGTTTGTTGATGGGAAAGTAACAGAATCGACTGTAAAATATGCTCGGCAAGTGAAACAAGCTGAAAGTGTCTTACAAGGTTACAATTTAGCTTTACAACGGACTGTTGGAGAGATGGCTGAAGCAGAAGTTCGTACCACTGGATGGACAGGAAAACTAAATGACCACTCTGAAAAACTTATATCAGCGGGGGGCAAAATTGAGCAGTTTGGAGCTACTGCTAAAAATGTTGGTGATGCCTTAACTATGGGCGTCACTGCACCGCTTGCAGGGTTAGGAACTGCCGCAGTGAAAGCAGCTAGTGACTGGGAGACAGCCGCTGCTGGTATGCGTAAAACTAACGATGAAATTGTTGATTCTAACGGAAATGTAATTTTTAGCCATGAAGAATTAGAAAATCAAATTCGATCATTAGCGAAAGAGATCCCTGTTAGTGCTAAAGAGCTCGCTGGTTTAGCCGAAACAGCCGGACAGTTAGGTATTGAATCTAATAAAGTAGCTCAGTTTACAGAAACAGTAGCAAAAATGGGTGTTGCAACGAATATGTCAGCCGAAGACGCCGCAACTTCAATGGCTCAATTTTTAAATGTTACTGGTAGTGGAGCGGATACAGTTCAAAATTTAGCGAGTGCAGTTGTTGAGTTAGGAAATAATACTGCAGCAACAGAGTCCGATATTATGAACATGTCACAACGTTGGGCTACAACCGGTGCAATGATTGGTTTAGCGGATGATGAGATTGTAGCTATCTCAGCAGCATTACTCTCTATGGGGGTTAATGTGGAAGCTGGAGGTTCGGCGTTACAACGATTTGGAAGTAAGTTAAATAGCGCGGTCTTAGATGGTGGAGCTAATCTAGAAAAATTTGCGCAGGTCGCCAATATGTCTGCATCTGAATTTGCTACGGCTTGGGAAGAAGATCCTGCACGAGCAATGGAAGGTTTTTTAAAAGGATTAGATGAATTTCAACAATCCGGTGGAAATGCCAATCAGTTACTTAAAGATTTGGGAATTACTTCTGTTCAGGAAGTTAATGCGGTGCTTGCCTTAGCAAGAGGTCATGATGATTTAAATAAAGCGTTAGATATGTCTGCAGATGCTTATAAAGAAAACTCTACACTCAATGAGGAAGCGGCTGAAGCTTTTGATACATTACAGAATAAATTGGAACTTTTAAAGAACAAAGTAACCGATGTTCTTATCGAATTCGGAGGACCATTAGTTGATGCACTAACTGATGCTATAGATGCCGCAGAACCTTGGATTGAAAAAGCGTCAGAAATGGCCGAATGGTTCTCTTCTTTAAGTGAAGAACAACAACGTAATATTATTAAATGGGTAGCGTTTGCAGCTGCATTAGGTCCTGTTCTTTCCACAGGAGGGCGCGTCGTTGAAACCGTTGGCCAACTGACTGGTGGTCTCGGAAAACTTGGAAAAGGGTTAATTGATATCTTAGCCAAAAATGCAGGTAAGAAAGCGATGGAAGAGTTTGCGACTAGTGCAGCGGATGCTTCGATTGAAGTCGGCAAGCTTAGTACTTCTGCAACTAGCGCCGGGAAATCAGTGTCTACTGCAGGAACGTTGGCTTTCAATCCCTGGATTGTAGGTGCTGCAGCAGCAGTGGCGGCTATTGGTGGTATTGGTTATGCACTTTATCGTAATGCCACAGAGCCCGCTCGTCGTCATAAAGAGTCTATTGATGAAACTGATGGTGCCTATGAAGAATGGTTCGATGGTGTCATGAAGGGGCGTCAAGAACTAGTACGATTGAATGATGAGGTAAAAACTGGCAGTAAAGAATCAGCAGATGCTTATCGTTCATCGGCAAAGGAAATTCAAGAAGCAAATGCGGATATTCAGAATAGTTTAGAGGCTACATTTGATGAAGGTTTATTTAATAATACCCATAAGTTCTTTCAGGGCAATCTTTTCAAACAATTTTCATTAGAATTAGATAATTTGAATGTGAAGTTGAAAGAATTTGGTGCCAGTGAATCAGAAATAAATCGTATTAAGGAAGCGTTTAATAATTACGGTATTCAATTAGGTAATACTTCCGGAGAAATTACTCGCTTTTTCGAAAGCGGGCAAAAGGTTACCGCTGATTGGGCGCAATCTCAAATTGCCTCTGTCGATAAGGTGACGTCAGAAACAATCAGTGCATTAAATGAGCAACGTCAAGCTCGAATAGATAATCTAAATAGTCAGTTGGAAAATAATCTAATTACAGAACAACAATACAATGATGAAGTTGAAATGATTAATCGAACAACTCAAGAAAAAATAAATGCATTGAAGACTTCTCAACAAAGTATCACAGAAATTTTAAGTTCTGCTTCTCAAGAACGGCGGTCATTGACGGAAGAAGAAGTTCTGTCTATGGTAACAAGCTTACAAAAGATTTCTAAGACTACTGGAGAATCGTTATCAGATAACGAAGAAATGATGAAACTTCTAGGGGATAACATGGAGTTTCTGACACAAAAGACAACGATTGAATCGCTCGAACGAATGGGTGTCCTTGATAAAGAAGCCATTAATCAATTGAAAAATGCTGAGACAACTGAAGAAGCACTTCAAGTCATTAGTGATGCACTTGATGATTACGGTGCCAAAGAGATTCCACCAAAAGACCTTGAATTAAATACCGATTTATCTCTAGAAAAAATTGATGAAATTCTAGAAAAGGTCGGAGTAGAGTGGAATAATCTTAGTCCAGAAGAGCAAGAATTATTGATGAATGTCAAAAATGGAGAAGATTTAGAGCAAGCTCTAGTCCAACTTGGGCAATGGGAAACGTTGGACATTCCTGAAAAAGTAGTCGTGTTGCAAGAACAATTACACAATGGTGAGTTAAATACTGCTATCGAGAATGCTGGACTATGGAATGATTTAGAATTTGTAGAACAATTTGCTTCTATTGATACAAATGCAGATGACTCTAATCAAAAAATTGCTGAATTGATGTATAACTGGGGGTTGGTTGAATCAGTTGAAGAAGCCAAACAACTGCTAACGACGACTAATGCGCCCGATACAACTAATAAATTAGAACAATTAGGTTATACCGTCCGTAATATTGATGGCACAGATGTGTACATACCTAGTGATACAAGTTCACCTTTAACTGAAGAAGAAGTTAATAGTTTAGGATTAAAATCAGTAGATGTTAATGGAACGAAGGTTTATATTCCATCCGATTCAAATTCACCAGATACACAGAAGCTTGTTGCGAATTTACAATCAAAAGCTAACCAAACAAATGGTACATCTGTAAGCATCCCCTCTAGCACAAATTCATCACAAACACAACAGGAAGTAGAAAATTTACGTGCTTCAGCGAAAGACAAATCATTTACTATCACAGCTCGTCTTTCTAGCTGGTGGGATGGTTCGGGGATTAATCCTAAAAACTGGGCCTCTGGTACTACTTATCACCCTGGTGGATTAGCTATGGTTAATGATCAAAAAGGTGGCATTTTCCGTGAAATGGTCACGCTTCCTTCTGGAGAACAATTTATTCCTCATGGTCGGAATGTCATTTTACCGTTACCGAGAGGTTCCAAAGTATTGCGCGCGTCACAAACGCGCAGCATTTTTCCGGGGCTTCCTCAATACGCTGAAGGTATTGGTGCTCAGACGACGTCTCCTATTATTCAACAATACGGGCGGACAGTGAATATCAATGCAACTAACAACAATGCTCTCATTCGTACTTTAGTTGTTCAAAACAAGAAGTTGAATGCAAATTTTGATGATTTAAAATGTTACAACAAACATTTATTAGAACTATTAGAAACAATGGATTTTGATGTATATATGGATGAGTATAAAGTAACTAAGCGAATTGATAGACGCCTTAAAAAGGATGAAAAAATTAGAAATACATTCCAACCAAGAAGGACAGGTGACTTATTATGATAAAAATGCGTGTGGATAACGAAGATTTAGATAGTTTAGTTTTTATCAATCAGGTTCACCGTCATATGGGACCACGGGTTAAAAACCGAATCATTAAAGTCGAATTGACTATCATTAATGATGTATTAGAAACCATTGATGTGTTAAATCGACTGTTTACTGGTGAATTACAACATTTTTATTTTAGTGACCAACCGGACCGGTATTGGATAGGAAGAGTATTAGGAGATATTCTTCCTTCTAATTCCTGGCATTTATCAGAAGCAGAATTACAAATAGAAGTGCCTGATGGTGTTTCTTATGCCATTGAACCGAAAGAATATACTGTTAAGCAAGCAACAAGTATTATGATTGAAAATAATGGGACAGACTTAATCTATCCCCAATTTGAATGTCGTTTGAATGATACAACACATATGGTTTCTTTCGTTACTAATGACGCTATATTTCAATATGGGGAACCAATAGAAGCTTCCCCGTTAAAAGAAGTCAAAGTGACTGAAACGAAAACGACTAACGGTCAAATGACACGCCGTAGTCATGATATTTTTATTGATCAAATGGATACACCTAACGCTTGGCATTCTTCTGATATTAGTTTGATTAATCCTGGTTGGAAATCATCTGGAGGCTTTACGGCGGGTAAAAAGTCGACTGCTACCCCTTCGAATGGAAAAGCTACGATTAGTAAAAATGCAACTCACTGGCAAACCGGCGAGAGAATGGATAACTGGGTGAAGGGCAAAACGTTTCTTGCAGTTAAAACTAAAAACGTTAACCAATCGCATAGTAAAAAAGCTTACTTACTTATGAACAGAGGAAAATACTTAGGATGGTTACTCGAACAAGATATTGAAGGTGCTGGTAATAATCAAACTGGGTCTATTGTGCCTAATTATGGGACAGGAGACGCATATCAGTGGCATGGTCCAGCCATTCGTCGGACATTTGGTACAAAGCCTACCGATTGGTCTTGCTCGATGTGGCACTTTTTTAAGATTGCTTCTGCAGCAGAAATGGGTGCTGTTTATATTTCAGTCCGTTCTGGAAATGATGAAATTGCATCAGTGCTATACAGTGCTCATAAAAGTAATCGTGACGTGATGCAATATCTTAGTGCCGGAAATAAAGGATTACCGTTACGAAGTGGTGACACAACATTCTCTACAGATTCTTATGGACGTATTTTGATGGTAAAAAAAGGAAAGAATATTACTTTTGAACTGCGGAATGACCGTAAAAAGAAAAAGTTATCACGAACTTACACGGTTCCTGAAATTGAGACGATGGAAGCAGACAATATTATCATTTGGTGTGGACAATATGGTAATTTTGCGAAAGCCAGTGATAACCGGCCGGAATTTGTTTATATGCGAGGGTTAAATTCGCAAGTATGGGTAGAGCCTACGACCGAAACAGTGACTAATGTATTGAACCTCCCTGACCCAAGATACAAATGGCATAAAGATGATTTATTATTGATGGATATGTCTAATGAAACGGTACAAGTTAACGGAGTCCCCGAATTGACACCAATTGCTTATGGTAGTTCAACGTTTGGTATCCCACCAGGAAAATATGAAGTTGGAGTGGTTTCTAGTAGTGATGCTCCCCCGGATGTAACGGTACGGTATAGGGAGGTTTATAGATGATTTATTTTACAGACCGTTTTTTTAATACAGTGGCGATTGCTAAATCTGAAACAGAAAGTGGCTTAAGACTTATTAATGACCAATTAAATATGTCAATCGAGTCAGGAACGTCGCTATATTCTGCAGAGATTGAAAAATCATTTGAGACAGTGGAACAGATTCAAGTAGGACATTATGTTTTTATTCCTAATAAACGTGGACATCACGTTATGTTAGAAATCATGGAAGTGGAAGAAACACGTGCAAGCAAAACGATTATTGCAGAAGACGCAGGATTGGACTTGCTTAATGAAGACACTGGTGATTTGAAATTTAAAGGAACTTTAGTTGAGTTTATCAAAAAAGTTATTGGTACTGATTCTGGTTGGGAAATAGGCTTAGACGAAATTCAAGACGAACATAACCTGACTTTGGAATACGAGGGTATTACTAATCAGACAAAACGCATCAATCAGATAGCTGGGCGCTTTGGAGCTGAAATTAGTTTCAGTTTTGATTTTGATGGAACTGAGTTAAAACATAAATATATTAATTTTCATAAAGAACGTGGAAATGATGTTGGACATCGGTTAGTAATTGGAAAAGAATTGAAAAATGTTAATCGTAATATTTCGATTACAGATTTGTGTACGGCGATTCGCCCAATTGGTAAACCACACAAAGAAACTATCAAGACACCAAAGACAGTCACTGAGACTATCACTGAAACTAAACCAGGAAGTACTGGTAGCACGTCATCGACTAAAGAAAATCCAAAAATTACTAAATTTGTGCAATGGTTCGAATCCCGTCGTGGCAAAGTCAGATACTCAATGGGCGCTCGTAATGGCCCTCATTCGTACGATTGCTCTAGTGCAGTGCACTATGCCGCGAAACATGCAGGGCTTATACCATCTAATCATAGGATAGGAAATACTGAGACGATGTTTTCCTGGATTGGTAAATATGTTGAAAAAATTGATAAAAGTCAAGTTCGAAAAGGGGACATCTTTTTATCTGGTCGCCGAGGTGGCTCAGGTGGGGCTTATGGTCATACAGGTGTTGTGTATGATAAAAATAGAGTTATCCATTGTAATTACGGGTCTAACGGTATTGCGATTACACCAAACCGCCAAGTTTATTTAGGTGGACCGCCAACAATTTGGTTGCGTTGGAAAAATACTGACCCAGTGACTACTAGCAACAGCAATAAAAAAGCTTATTGGACTAACTCTGATTTAACTAAACATGATTTAGGCTTTAATTTGCCTGGTCTAACTGCTGGCCAACTTAACAACTGGATTAAAGCAGTAGCGCCTAATAGTGCTTTTAAGGGTCAAGGTAATGTGTTTATTGATGCTCAAAAACAAAGTGGATTGGACGCACGTTATATTTTAGCGCATGCTGCCCTCGAATCTGCTTGGGGTAATTCAAATTATGGGCGTAAGTATCATAACTATTTTGGTATTGGTGCATTTGATAATAATCCTGATAACGCTAAGAACTACGGTAATGCAGGTTTAGCTAATGGTATTATCGAGGGTGCTAAATGGATTGCTCGTAATTATTATAAGTCTAGTTATAAGCAAACTACTTTATACAAAATGCGTCATAATAGCGGTATCCATCAATATGCAACAGACCCTAATTGGCATACTAAAATAGCCAATATTATGAAGCGGTCTGAGCGTTATACAAACCCCGCGTCAACAAATGATAAAGGGGAAATTAAGACCACTCGAACGATTACAAAGACAGTGTATGAAGATACTGAAGTTGAACGAGATACCAATCTTATTGGTTATGAATATGATGATGGGCGCTTTTATGTTACAGATAGTGGATTAATCTGTGACCGTGAACAAGGCAAGGTCTGGAGCCGTCATCATAACGACAAGATGGGTTATATTGTTAAAATTTATAACTCAGAAGCAACCAGTCAAAAGACTTTATTTGATGAAGGATTGCGACAATTGCAAGCGAATAATGAACCGAAAGTGAGTTATGAAGTAGATTTAAACTATCTCCCTGAAGATATTGAATTAGGTGACTGGGTACGTCTTATTGATCATGATTATTCTCCAGCACTTTATCTTGATGCACGTTTAGTGGACGTCACTCGTAGTACGGTAAACCCTGATGATAGTAAAGCTATATTTACTAATTTTAAAGAACAAGAGAGTGGTATTGCTTCAGCATTATTAAATTTACAAGGGCAATTAGAAGCGCAACGTTTTAACTGGAATAAGCAACCTTATGTGATGACAATTGAATCTAGTTCAGGGAGTACATTTAAAGATAAGGTCGTTAGTACTTCATTAATTGCTAATGTAACTCGTTTGAGTATCGACCAAACTGCAATGATTGATTATTTTATCTGGGAACGTCATTCTGCAACACCTGATCAAACACTGACCTCGGATAGCGAATGGAATGCCCAACATGAAGAATACCAATCAAATCAATTGGAAGTGACTAATGACGATGTTGATAATGAAGCCACATTTACTTGTACCGCAATGATTGACGAGATTGCGGTGGCAGTTGCTAGTTATACCATTAAAGACTTAACTATTGGAGTCTACGTCCAAAAAGAAGAGCCAAAGAATCCTGGGTTTGGTGATGTGTGGAAATTTGAGGATGAAGATGGCAAATTCAACCGACTTTGGACAGGGTCTAGCTGGCAAGATGCTATCACCAAACGTGACTTGGAACAACTGGAACTGACACCAGGCCCCCCAGGGGCAGATGGTGAGGATGGCTTACCTGGTAAAGATGGGAAAGACGGTAGAACGTCCTATGCCCACTTTGCCTATGCTGACAGTGCTGATGGCACTGTAGGCTTTACTCTAACTGCTACTAATGGCAAGAAATACATGGGCTTTTACAGCGACTTTGAAAAAGCTGACAGCAAAGACCCCAAAGCTTACGAGTGGAGTTTGTTTAAAGGCGAAGATGGTTCTGACGGTATTCCTGGCAAACCAGGTGCTGACGGACGGACCCCTTACTTCCACACAGCTTATGCAAATTCTACAGATGGAAAAACCGACTTTAGTGTTAGCGATAGCAAAGATAAGGACTACATCGGACATTACACTGACTACACAAAAGCAGACAGTAATAATCCTGGTGATTATACTTGGTTGGCTGTTAAAGGTCCTAAAGGCGAAAAAGGGGACAAAGGCGACACTGGTCCTAAGGGAGCTACAGGTGCCACAGGGCCTGCTGGTAAGGATGGTCAAGATGGTAAACCAGGCCCACAAGGTCCACAAGGATTACCTGGACCAGCTGGTAAAGATGGTGTTACGACTTACACATGGATACGCTATGCTGACGATGCTAATGGCAAGAACATGAGTCAGTACCCAGATGGTAAATCTTACTTAGGGATCGCCAGCAATCAAAAATCAGCCACGGAATCAAACAATCCTCAAGATTATAAGTGGTCCAAAATTGAGGGTGAAAAAGGTCAAGCAGGTAGTCGAGGACCTGAAGGTGAGACGTTATATACCTGGATTAAGTATGCTGATGACGAAGATGGTAATGGTATGTCTGATAATCCCGATGGTAAACGCTACTTAGGCATCGCTTATAATAAATCGACACCTAGCAAATCAACGAATCGAGGTGATTATAGTTGGAGTCCACTGTATGATAATGTTGAAGTTGGTGGACGGAATTATGCGCTCGGAACAAGTGCTGACTTAAAATATTATCAACAGATAGGCCGTTATGCAGGTAGTCTTGTGCCTGATCAGACAAGTAAAAACGAATATACTTTAGAAGAATTAGATTCTAAAGTCGGTGATACTCTAACTGCTAGTATTTATATTGGACGAGGCGGTGGACCTGGTGGTGGTTTGCGTATTGATGACCAAGACGGCAATCGTGTTGCAACGAGTGATAGCATTTCTCACGGTTATACATCAACGACTTTTGAAATCCCTAGTGGAACAACAAAATTAGTATTTTATTTTGCTAAATATGGTCCTGATGATTTTACGTACGCAGTAGAAGCAAAAAATTTTCAAATAGAAAAAGGCAACGTCCGCACCGACTGGTCACCTGCACCAGAAGATTGGCAAAGCCAAATCGACGAAAAGGCTAGTCAAGGCCAAGTGTCTGATTTAGAACAAGCCCAATCAGCTGTGCAATCATTGCTTGAACAATATCCATCAGCCGATAGCCTAAATAATTTATCTGGTCAGTATTCTGATTTGGATGCTTACACTAAAGTGTTACAAGATGCTATTGATTCGAACAAGACTGATGTTCTTGACCGCTTTAAGATTTTAGAAGCGAATGTCGGCAGTGGCCAAGCATTTATGCAAGCGATAAGTCGCTACTTATCTTTTGGCGAAGAGGGCCTTGTTTTAGGTCAAGAAGGCAATGCTTTAAAAGTAGCTATTGACAATGAAAAAATCTCATTCTTAGACTCTGGGAAAGAAGTGGCCTATGTCTCTGGACAAATGCTATATATTCTTTCTGGGGTCTTTTTAAATACTTTGACAATCGGTAATCATAAAATCGAAAAGTTAGCAGACAGCAATAAAATCACCACGATTTCTTGGATAGGGGGTAACTAATGTCAACAGTAGTAGGGAGTAAGTCAGGGACAAGACCTTGGCTTGAACTCGATTACACAATTAATGAGCAAGATATGTCTAACAACCGAACAAAAATCACAACAAAGGTATACCTAAATGTGGTTGGGTCAATTGGCTACACCATGCGTGGCGGTGGGTCATTATTAGTTAGCCCTGGGGGTTCATACAACTTTACTGCGCCTGGTACTCGTCTAACGAGTGCTGGGCGGTATTTATTACGGACGCAAACCTTATGGGTGTCTCATGCAAGCGACGGGTCACGATCAGTGCGGTTTAATGCAAGTTATGCGCTGAATCTGACATGGAACGGGTCATGGGTTGGTAACATTAGTTTAAGCGGCTCAGCAAGTTTGCCAGATATTGCCAGACGTCACACAATTACAATTAAAAATTCTGACCTCAAGCCAATAACTCAAGCAGAATTTGGGGATACTGTACGGATTTCGTTGGGGCGTAAAGACACTAGTTACAAAGCTGATATTGGTTATGAATTAAACGGTCAACGAGTGACTATTGCCCAAAAGATTGATTACGGTGAGTATGACCACACTATCCAAAAATCAATGATGAATGATGTGCCAGATAAAGACAAAGTCTCAGTTAAGTTTTGGGTTGATACTTACAATGGCAACACAAAATTAGGGACAGATACTTACTGGCTGACATTAGTCATGTCTAGCAGTGTTGTGCCAGTCATAGATAGTGTGGCGCTAGTCGAACAAAATGCTCAAGCAAAAGCAAGTGGCAAATACATTGCCGGACTCTCACAACTTAAAGCGGTGGTGTCTGCTAGCGGTGTGTGGAATTCAAGTATTAGAAGTGTTGGACAAAACTTAAACGGTGTACAAGCAAGCGGTGCTGAATACGTTTGGACCAATCTCAGTGCTGGTAAAAACAAGTTAGTTGTTACTGTTACAGATAGCAGGGGGCGCTCAGCAAGCAAGACTATCACGTTTAATGTTGAGCAATACACCCCGCCAAAAATTCATTTATTTGTGCCTGCACGAACAGGCGATGGGACAAACACTAGTGTTAAGGCAGTCATCAATGTCTCAACAAGTGGGCTAGGTAGTGACACGATTAATATCAAAATCCAACGGAAACTCACAAGCGCCAGTAATTGGGAGACAGTGCGAGAGCTTAATGTAAAAGGCACATCTTACAGCAATACCGGCGAAAACGCTGGGACGAATTATGACTTAACTAAAGCCTATGACATTCGCTTGGTTGTCTCAGATAAAGTAGGTCAGTCCATTTCCATGGCAAGTATCTCAACGTCATCAACAGTGATGAGTTGGTCAGATAAAGGTGTCGGAATTGGTAAAATCGTTGAAAATGGACGAATTTTAGACGTTGCTGGTGACGTGTATGTTGATGGCGATATTTATCAAAACGGAGTGCCGTTTGGCTCAACAGTGATCATTCCAAGCAGTGCTGACTTGAACAATTATAAGACAAGCGGGAAATACTACACTATATCCAATGCTGATGCTCGTAGTATTAGTAATACTGCAACTGATCGAGCGTTTATCTTAGAGGTAGTCGATACGGGCAGAGGTATGGTCTATCAAACATTTACTGATTATGACGGCAATAAATACTATCGTAGATATTATGATTATAATTCGACTTGGCAGAACTGGCGCAAAGTCATGACAGAAGCTGATTTTACATCTGGCAGTAACGCTAATGGCAACTGGGTCCGATTTCCGGATGGAACGCAGATTTGCTGGCATTTCAAATATGACCAGAACTTTAAATGGAATGCTGATTTTAGTAGCTCAGGCGGATTGTGGCGCACATCGCACAACACTTGGGTCTATCCTATCGCATTTAAAGACAGCGAAGTGTTTACAAGCTTTACGTCATATGGCGAGTGGCGAATTTGGTACACGTCCGACGGTGCGAACACCACTCAATCAAAATTTGTCGGTTGGTCGTTTGTGTATCAAGCAGATAAAAATTTAGTTGATGGAAGTGTGCGGTGTTTAGCGATTGGACGGTGGAAATGATGAAAGTATTATATAGTCCTCAAATTTGTGATGATAAAGAAATCAGTTATCAGTTTAACGACAAATTAATTAAAGTCACGATCAATGACTTAACAGAGGGAACAAGCAAAACAATCGTTTATGACTTGACAGCAATCACTGCAGATAAGCAGTATGAAATGACAGACTATATCTTATCAATTGATACTAACGACGATTTACAAGTGACCTTACTTAATTATGTCCCGATTGATGCAGACGACAGTAAATTATTTCCAGAGCCGTTTACACCTAATAACGAGGAATTCGAAGTCACCGAGACTGTTCAGCTCAAAGAAATCCCACCAGATAGCCAAGAAGAACCAATAAGCGAAATTGAGCAACTACAGGATGAACTGGATAAGCAAAAAGAACGTGTAGCGATTTTAGAGCAGTGCGTTCTGGAACTGGGAGCAGGTATGTATGATTAGGTTACTTCTGCTTACGCTTTTTCATGGAAAGGGGGTGAGCGATATGTTAGCAAAACTTTATGCAATTCATGTGGTTAAAGGGACTTGGGACTATGACAGAGTGCCACGTTTGCTAAAAGACAAAGTAGACGAAGAATTACGAGCAATGGACTTAGAAGAATTAATTAAATAACTAGGAGAGGACGGGTCAAACCGTCCTTTTTTATTACGAAAAAGGGGGTTGACTGATGTGGCAAACACTAATTGATAACGTTGGACTAATCGCAAGCCTATTTCTTTCATTATCCACAATCAGTGCGGGGCTCATGTGGGCTTACAACTTTTTTATCGGCGAACCAAAAGAGCGGAAGCGTCGTGAAGCGGATAAGGAATATCAAGATAAAATGCTAAAAATGACTCAAGAACAGACTGAGCCAATTTATCATTTAATCGATAAAATTGATGCCTCAATTGAAGCAAATTCTAAATTGTTTGAAACTCATGTTAGAGAGAGCGAGTCAGATAGAAAGAATCTAAACCATGTCGCTGAAACAAACTCAAAATTGCTAGAAAAACATGATGAAGTTTTAGACAATCACGAGGGCAGGCTGATACGAGTTGAGACGTATTTGGAAATCCCCAAGGGGGAGCGAATTTATAGAAAGGAGTACATCGATGAAACTAAACAATAACTATTATGATGCTGGAAAATGGATTGCTTTAATCTTGTTGCCAGCATTAGCTGTTTTATACAGCACGTTAGGCGAAATTTGGGGATGGCCCAACACAGAGCAGGTTGTTCCTACCATCTCGGCGATTAATGTATTTTTAGGCGCTGTATTACAATTGTCTAATCATCAGTATAAGAAAGAGGGATAATATGGCCATTCCAAAGAAAACAATATTTAAATATGATATTTCTCAAAAATATACGATTCCTACAGGAGTAGCGGGGCGATATATTGGTGGGAAACCAACGTGGACAGTGACACATTCAAGCGGAAATCCAAATGCTAGTGTGGATAGTGAGATTAATTATATGACCAATAATTATAAACGTGCATTCACTCATGCTTGGGTAGGCCATAACAAGATTGTGGAAATTGCCAACACTGATTATCCATGTTGGGGTGCGGGCCCAACCGCAAATGCACGAGCAGTTCAAATCGAGGTTACAGAAGATAAGAATTTAACAAATAAACAAAAACTACAGGCTATTGATAGACAGGCTTTTTATATCGCAGTTCAGCATGCTTATTATGAAATTCCATTAAGTCGTATGTATTCACATGCAGATATTTCAGCAATGTATCCTAATGACACTAATCATACTGACCCAATTGCTTACTTTAAGAAAGCAGGGACAACTTGGACAGAATATAAGAATCAAGTACACGCTTACTATGGTCTTTTAGTGTCCGGCGGTGATACTCGACGAGTAGTGTCAATTGCAGATAAAAAAGGTGATAAAGCAGTAATCAAATCAGCGGAAAAAGAAGTGCAAAAAAACCATTCCAAAAACCCAGACAAAGACGGCAAAACAAAGCTTTTTAAAGTCGGCGACAAAGTTAAGTTAACTGATAAAGCAAGCCATTGGTATAAATGGTACGACAAGTTAGTTCGTCAGGGTGGGACTCGGCAGATGAATGGCAAGATTGCAGACCATCTCAAAAACGCTGAATTTAAAGTGACTTATTTAAATGGTAATGGCACACTTGAGTTAGCCGAGGTGGTGGACGGTAAACAGCGACTACAGCGGTATGTGGCTTATGAGTGGGACATTAAACATTATGACCCGCTTTACAAAGTACAAACTGGAGCTTACAGTAAAAAAGAAAACGCCGAGCGTAATGCTGACGAACTGAAGAAAGATGGGTATGATACTTATATTGTTAAGGATTAGTTGGAATAGGTAGTGGACTTTAGTTGGCTACCTATTTTTTATTGTTTTCATTTCTTTTCATTGATGAATAGCTATAAAAACGTGTTATAACTAGTCTACACTGTTACATTAGGAGGGATAGCAATGGCAACGAAAAGTTTTACAGAACCACAAGAAATTAAAGATAATGGGGTTAATCAAGTGCTTAAGACTTTTGAAAAAAATGAAAAAGCTCCTATTTCCAAGACGAAAATACATACGGATTCTAGGATAAACTATCTAAATCATAATAATAAAGAAGGTATTGATAACTTCTTAAAGGGAGTTTTTGAAAATTGACCCTAACAGTTATCTCTCTTCAGGATTTATTAGATAATTTTAGATTCTGCAATAAATAGGGACTTATTTTGATGATTCATTAAAAATAGCTTCTTATTTTTTATCTTGATTTTATAGTTATCTTTTTATATAATTCAATTATTAATAAGAATTAGAATAAGGTGTTTGGTATGCTTAAAGGGATAACATTACTACCGGTTGAATTGTCACAGCAGGAAAGTATATCTATTTACAAAAAATTAGCGAGAGTGAATAAAAAAATCGGTAAGCTCGACATGCTCTTTTCACGTTCAGTTATTAACACCTCCTTATTGAGTCTGTTATCTTTTAATGAGTCTGTTCAATCTACACGAATTGAAGGGACTCAAGTTACTTTTCATGAAGTAATGGAAATAAAGACAGATAAAAACATTAGTTGGCAGCAACAAGAGGTCTTCAATTATAAAAAAGCAATTGATTTTGGTTTTGATGAGATAAAAAAAGGCATCCCATTATCTACACGATTGTTAAAAGAGATTCATACTATCTTAATGACTGAGGCACGAGGAACACGCTCAAATGGTGGCGAATTCCGAAAGATTCAAAACTTTATTGGTCCTGATAATAATATTGAAAACGCGAGTTATATTCCTGTCTCGGCTAACCGTATTCCAGAGTATATGACAAATTTAGAATATTTTATTAATGGATTACCGCATCAGTCTTTTGATCACGAAAATGAAATAGGGTATGAAGCTGTTACATATGATAGTGATAGTTTGTTAAGGATTGCTGTTTCTCACGCTCAATTTGAGTCTATTCATCCGTTTTTAGACGGTAACGGGCGGCTAGGGCGTATTCTCATTGCTCTAATGGCTGTGCAGGAGAAAGTTATTTCACTCCCGGTATTTTTTGTGAGTGAGGAATTAGAGAAGGAACGTATTCGTTATTATAACTCATTGAATGCAACACGTGGCGATAATCCTAATTGGGCATTGTGGTTGAACTTTTTTCTAGATGCTAGCGAACGAATGGCTGATAATTTAATAAAAAAAGTTGAAAACGCTGAAGAGGTGATGAAAGAGGGGTTAAAGTATTGCAAAACACGCTCTCAAAAGGATGCTTGGATCGCTACCTTCCAACTGCCGATTATTACCGTAAATGAATTAAAAGTCGAATTAGGTGTTCATTATAATACCGCTCAGAGTGCGCTAAATCATTTGGTATCCAATAATTTGTTGGATAAAGACCAATCTGTGAAACGTAATATTAAGTATTATAATTATGAATTACTTCGTGCAATATCGAATTAATATACCGTAGTAAAAAAAGGGCGCTTAATTGCGCCCTCTTTTTTTAATATAGTCCTTCTTCTTCCAAAAATTTCCGAAGCGGAATTAGCGATTCAGCTTCATAACGTTTTTTGAATTTTTCTACGTTTTCCTTACCGTCTTTTTCTTCATCTAATTGCATAACTTCTACAGGGAATGGGCGGTCATGAGTGATTTTAGCATCAATTACGACTGTTTTACCATTCTTGTTATCTTCTACAGCTTTTCTAACAACTTCCTTGATATCTTCAATTCGTGTAACCGTATAACCAACTGCTCCTTGAGCTTCTGCAATTTTAGCGTAATCAACATCAATAAAGTCGGTACCGAATAAATGTTTATTGGTATCTTCATATTTATTCTTAATATAGCCATACTCAGTGTTAGACATAACCACATTAATTACTGGTAAGTCATATTGAACATTGGTTACTACATCAGGATAGGACATATTAAAGGCGCCATCACCGATAATATTCCATACTTGGCGATTAGGGAATTCTTTCTTCGCTGCAATACCACCTGGAAGTGCAATACCCATTGTTGCGAATAATGGAGATGTTCGCCACATGTTTTTTGGTGTCATGTGTAAATGACGAATAGAAGTTTGAGTCATATTACCGACGTCAATTGAGTAAATGGCATCTTCATCTGCAAATTCATTAATAGCATTATACACTTGATAAAGTTGTAATGGACCTTCAGATTTTGTTTCTAATTGATTAGTGTAATCATGCCAATTCTTGATATTGTTTGTAGTTGCACGCCACCAACCAGTTTCTTTATGTTCACTAACTCTACCAAGAATTTCCTTAACAACATAATTAGCATCAGCTAGAATGGCTAAGTCAGCGTTATGACGTTTACCTAACATGAATGGGTCGATATCCACTTGAATAAATTTATCAGTTTTGCTAAATGCATGGTAGATTTCAGCAAATGGATAATTTGAACCTAAGAAAAGGATTGTATCAGCAGCAAATAGCGTTTCGTTACCAGTTTTCCAAGCCACGCGACCTACTGAACCGGCTAATGCTTCGTCATTCCAATGGAATGCGTCAAAGTTCTTACCTGTTGTTAAAATAGGTGCTTTAATCTTATGCGCAAGTTCAGAAATGATATCTCCTGATTCATTAGCCCCAAATCCAGCATAAATAAGTGGACGTTCAGCATCTTCTAATAGTTTAACGGCTTTGTTAATATCTTCTAATTTAGGTTCTGGTAGTAACGGTTTTTGTTGAAGTTTACCTGATCCGTAGTAGGAATCTTCTTCGATTTCAACACCACCAAAGTCGACAGGTATTTCTACAACGGCAGGTCCTTTTCTAGCAATAGCAGTTCGCGCTGCTTCATCGATTACTTTGGGTAACTGTTCTGCATAAGCAACACGCTTATTATACACAGCGATACCTGAATACATTGGATTTTGATTTAGCTCTTGAAAGGCATCTAAGTTCAGTTCTTGATTAGGACGTGAACCTAGAACAGCGAGGAACGGGATATTATCCATGGCAGCATCGTATACACCATTAATTAAGTGAGTTGCTCCTGGGCCACCAGAACCAACAGCAACACCTAAGCGATTATTAAACTTATACTGCATAACAGCAGCTAGTGAGCCAGTTTCTTCATGTCTCACTTGTAAAAAGTTAATGTCATTATCTTCTGCTAAAGCGTCCATTAGCGTCCCTAATGTACCTGAAGGAATTCCATAGATTGTATCGACATCCCAGGTTTTAAGAACATTTAATGCAGCTTTAGCAGCCGAAATTTTGTTAGACATTATATAACCCCCTGAAGTAATTTCCTCAAGCGCTTGTCTTTTTTACTACGTAGTATTATTATTAAACAACATCAAAGAATAAACGTCAAACAATTAGTTTGCTTTTATATATTACGAAATAAAAAGGAGAATAATGTTGGAAATAATAGATATTACTAACAAAAATGTAACAAGATATAAAGATTTCATGTTAAAACAGTTTAATAACCTTGATTGGGGTGGCTCTAAAATGCTTGCTAAAAAGGTTGAAGATGATGAGTTACAAGACTCAGAACATGTTATTTTACTTGTAGACAATAATTCAACTTTTATCGGACATGGATCGCTTTTACAAGAAGATATTGTTAAGGATACTAATGTTTCTCCTTTTATTGCAGCAGTATTTGTTTCTCCGGATTATAGAGGACAAGGGTATAGCTTAAAAATAGTTCAAAAAATTGAGAATATTGCTTTGTCTGAAGGATATCGTCAATTGTATATTGTGACGAATCATGAGGGGTTGTATGAAAAAGAAGGATTCCGACAAATCGGTGAAGAAAAAAATATCAAAGGTGAATATATGCGCCTTTTAACAAAAAAGATTGATTAAAAAAGAGTAGAAGGAATTATTAAGTGATTCCTTCTACTCTTTTGCATTATTAAGCTTCTGTATCGAATGATGCAGATTTTTGATATAGATTCAAAGCATTTTTAGACAGTATATTTTCTTTTTCTTCACTGTTTAGACGTGAATTATATATATAGTCGACAGCTCGAGTATATTTGTCATCCATGAAATAAGGGAAATCGCTACCCATTAATAGACGATTACTGCCTAATACTTCTGCTGAATTCATTAGTGCTCCTTCTAAGAAGTTAGCGGTATCAAACCAGAAGTTACTTTTTAAAATATTTAATGGATTCTCAGAGAATGCATCCCAATCTGAGTAATTATCCATAATTCGTTGCATTTGGAAAGAGATTCCCCCACCAAGATGCGCAATATGAAATTTAATATTTGGGAATTTTTGAGGGATGTTAGATTTTAGTAGTTGCAGAGTTACTAACATATCTTCAATGGGTGCCCCAACAACCCACTCGAGATCATAATCGTTAACTAGAGGCGTTAATGCACCACATCCAGTAGGGTGAATATAGATAACAGTATTAAGCTTATCCATTGCTTCAAAGAATGGATAAAACTGTTCGTCAGTGATAGGGATTTTATTTTGAATTAATGTATTTACACCAATTCCTAAGAAGCCTAGTTCTTTTATAGCACGTTTTCCTTCACTGATTGCTTCCTCAACGTTAGGTAGAGGTACTGCTCCATAGACATGAAAATGATTTGGATATTTTTTTATCAGTTCGTATAGCTATTGTTTATAAACATAGCTGACTCTAGCGACTCTTGTGGCGAGCCCCATTGTGGGCTTTGTGGTGTTGCAGAAAGAATTTGACGGTCAACGCCAGCACTTTTCATATTATTAAATCGATGTTTAAGGTCATCAAGAGAATCTGAAGCATTCATCTGTTTTGCAATTGAAATATCAGGAGAGCCTAATTCTTCTAATCGATCTAAATAATTATCAGGCCATAGATGAGCATGTGTATCAATAATCATATTAGACATAATATAAACTCCTTCTCTATGTATTATTGTACGGTTACCTAATTATTCTTTGTAATTAGTTTTTTATAGATAAATGGCGTTAAAAAGCTTGAAATTATAACTACAAAAGCTATCTGTGTAACGGATTGACTAACGTATGGTTGCCATTCAGGAATATATGTTGCTATGAAAGGTGGAATAGACATCGAAAATGCAGCAACAGAGTGCATAGATAGGGAGACTCTTCCACCATTATCATTTAATATATCATCTATTTTAGATAATGGGAAAACTAAAACTAAATAGAATAATATTAATAATATGATTCCTGATCCAATTGAATGGAATGAATTCAGTAAATTTATTCGTGCACCAAAAGTTACAGCTAAAAACGGAATTAATAACATTGATAGAGGAGCGAACATATTTCGTGATTTAGGGAAAAGCTCTCCAATAACGATACCAATCAAGAAAGGTAAAAGACTAGTTAATATTGGAATTAATATATCAACTTTGGATTGACCAACACTAATTAGTATTAAAGGTAGTACTGGTAGCATTAATAGGTTGACCAGTGAAAATCCACTTTTCTCAATCGAAGTAATATCTTCTCCAATTAATACAAGATACATCCCAGGATTGCATGACATAAGTACAGACACGATGGATAGGGCAGTAATTTGAAATACTCCTGAGATTGGGAATAATACAATCCATAATTGGGTCACAAGTAAAACAAGCATTATCTTTATTACAATGACCGTACCAATTGAGGTCATTAGTTTTGGTAATTTACGCAAATCTGTTTGTATTCCCGATACAATTAGAAGAGTAGATATAATAAAAAACGTAGCATCTTGCGTAAAAAGCCCCGAGAACGGGTATCCTAGTGTTAGCACATCAGGAACAAAAGTATAAATGATAGCTGTTAAAAACATAGGAATTAGAAAATTACTTCCAGGAAAGTTTAAGTATTTTTTCATATTCATATCCTCTCTATAATAATAGATGGCCATCTATTATAAATTTATAAAAGTAGTTTACTACAACTATTTTCTGATATTAAATATTTTGCTCTTTATTTTTTATATTTATTAACATAAAAGGTTCTATTGCAAAGTTTTAAATAAAGAATAAAATCCCTTACGGTATCCATGATTTAAGCTGGGATTCCCAATAATACCTTGATTTCAGTACAGACCGAAAACCGAAGAGAGTGCCTTCTTTTCGGGTTTTCTTATATAATCCTCGAATGGCTTCCATGCCTTTAATCGTGGTAGAGGCAGTGCGTAAACTTCGATAGAATTTATTGCGTCTCTTTACTGGACGATGGTCTTGTTCAATCAAATTATTCAGGTATTTAATGGTACGATGTTCTATCCCTTGATAAAAGCCGCCGTATTCTTTTAGTTTATTAAAGGCACTTGTAATAGAGGGGGCTTTATCTGTGACTATAACCTTCGGTTCATCAAACTGCTTCACTAACCGCTTAAGAAAAGCATAGGCTGCTTGTGTGTCTCGTTTTTTACGTAACCAAATATCCAAGGTTAAACCATCTGCATCGATGGCTCGATACAAATAATGCCATTTTCCTTTAATTTTGATGTCGTTTCAACCATTTTCCATGAATAAAAGGATTTTTTATTTTTCTTTTTCCAAATTTGATAGAGTAGTTTGCCATATTCTTGCACCCAACGATAAATCGTCGTATGAGAGACGTTAATGCCACGATCATATAAGATTTCTTGAACTTCACGATAGCTTAGGTTATAACGAAGATAGTAGCCCACGGCTACAATAATCACATCTTGCTGAAATTGCTTTCCTTTAAAATGATTCATCGTCATTCCTCCTGCTATCTTTTTCTATTATTCTACCTTATTTGATAGTAGATTTAAAACTTTGCAACAGAACCAAATAGAAAAATCTTCTCCCCGTCCGAATACCCATTTTATAAAGAGCATACTCTATACTCTTATTTTTTTCAAGAACTCAAAAAAGCAGAAAATCCCAAATTTAAAAATCTGAGTTTCCGCTTTTATCATTTCAAGGATGGACTATTGTCTCAACCTCTTCTAATTTATTCTTAAGATATTTTTACTTTCTCTGCAGGTGCTGATACTTCTTTTTGTTCTTTTCGACCTTTCAACTTATACTTCATTAATCTCATACCATTGAAAATTACCACCAAGATACTACCTTCATGAACCAACATTCCGATAGACATATTCATCCATTCGCTGAAGAAGATGCTGGTCAACAAGACCAACACTACTCCAACTGAAATCACGATATTTTGTTTCATATTATTTGCGGTGGCTTTTACTAATCCTAATGCGTGAGGCAAGTTGCTGAAGTTCGAGTTCATTAAAACAACATCGGATGTTTCAATCGCTACGTCCGTTCCGCTTCCCATTGCGATTCCAATGTCTGCTAAAGCTAAGGACGGACTATCGTTAACGCCATCTCCAACAAAGGCTACAATTTGACCATGTTGTTGAAGTTTTCCGATATAAGCCGATTTGTCTTCCGGTAACATGTGGCCGTGAGCTTCGGTCAAACCAAGTTCGCCGGCGACCACATCAACGGTTCCTTGGTTATCTCCTGAAAGAACAACTAGATTTTTCACGCCCAAGTCTTTTAATTCCTGTAAATTAGCTTTCACACCCGGACGGACTTGATCGCGAATGCCCAGCAGTACTTTTAATTCACCGTCGACCGCTGTCAAAACGAGAGAGTTCCCTTGTTGTTCAAACCGTTTGACATCTTTTTGTACTTTTCTGCTGAGAGTGACATTTTCTTTTTCCATCAAGGCCATATTCCCCACAGCCACTCTATGTCCAGCTACTCTTGAGACGATTCCGCCGCCTTTCACGACTTCAGTTTCTTCAACAGGATAAAAGTTTGTTTCTCCAATTTGATTTAAGACCGCTTTTGCTAATGGATGATCTGATTCCCGTTCTACACTGGCCAGATAGCCAAGCGTTTCAGCAGAATCTTTTTCATACAATTCAGTCGCTGCAACGGTTGGGTTTCCGACAGTTAAAGTACCTGTCTTATCAAATACAATTGTATCCACATTGCTGAAGTCTTGAATGACTTCACTCCCTTTTAAAAGAACACCATTACGAGCACCATTCCCAATACCGGCAACGTTTGAGACAGGCACTCCGATAACTAATGCCCCTGGGCAACCTAGAACCAAGATCGTGATTGCTAACTCAATATTTTGACTGAACGCCCATACAACAATTGCCAGAACCAAGACAGCTGGTGTGTAGTATTTAGAAAAGCGATCAATGAACCGTTCCGCTTCGGATTTAGAATCTTGTGCTTCTTCCACGAGTTCAATAATTTTTCCAAATGTAGTGTCCTCACCAACTCGGTCAGCTCTGATTTGAATCGTTCCATTTTCTAAAATAGTTCCTGCAAAAACTTCTGCATCAGCTTGCTTGTTGACCGGAACAGCTTCACCTGTAATGCTAGCTTCATTGATATGCCCTTCACCCGTAAGGACTATGCCATCTACTGGAACTTTCGCACCCGTTTTAACGAGTAAGATATCCCCTTCATCTATATCATCCACTTCTACTTCTTCAAATTCGCCATTATCCATTTGTTTCAAGGCGCTTTCGGGTGCCATTTCAGTCAATTCTTTGATAGCAGATCGCGTTTGGTTCAATGTTCGTTGTTCCAAGTAGTGTCCGAATAAGAATAAGAACGTGACAATAGCTGATTCTTCATAATTTTGAATAAAAAGCGCACCAATCGCTGCAATACTGACTAAGACATCAATACTGATGACTTTGACTTTCATTGCTTGAAACGCTTGGATGGCAATTGGCATAATCCCAAAGACAGAGGCGATGATCAAAGACCACTCTGAAAGTCCTACGTTTTCTAAAACAAAGTGACTGAAGAAACCGAGTACGATTAACAATCCACTGATGACGGTGATAATATTTTTCTTGCTTAATATATATTGTTGCATGCTTTTTCCCTCCAAATTTAATTTCTCTTTTATTGATAAACACAATATAAGATAATTGCCTAAGTAATTAATTGACTGACATCAAGTTTAGAAAGTTCTCTTTTATCGTTTCTAAGCACCTCGAATCGGATTGCAACAAAAAAAGCAATCCTGAAAAAATAGGTTTTCTTCCAGAATTGCCTAGTTCATTTAATCTGTTAAGCGGCCTTGACTTTTGTTTTAAGGACCGGATAGCCTACATTTTCGATAGCTTTTTGAATCTCTTCAATCGTAGTGACAGCTGAATCAAAATTGGTTTTGACTTTGCTGGAGTTGAATAATACTTTAATGCTATCTTTATCAACACCGTTAACTGATTTTACGGCACCTTCAATTTTTTGCATACAACTTGGACAAGACAACGTTTCTAATTGCAATATAGCTTTTTCCATAATTCCTATCTCCTTTATGTGTTTTTATTTTATCGGCAGCAGATTAATGAACACTGCCTTTTCCTCTTTACAACTGTAATATAGCTCACTTTTAGCAAACAAAAATTGACGCATATCAAGTTCGGCACTTCTTTTTATCTTTTTGCTCAATTCACCATCTTAATAGTCTTTTTCTGCCCCTTATTGCCATCAGAATAATAAGAAATTGGTGGATAATCTTGTCTGCGTATAAACCATACTACAATCGCGCCAATAGACAGGGCCAGAGACAAGGCTTGCGAAACGCAGATCCACTCGCCAATCCATAAACTGTTCGTTCGCATACCTTCAATGAGGAACCGATTCACTGAGTACCACAAAAAGTAACTCAAAGCGACTTCTTCTTGACGCAAAAGCACTGAGTTCTGTCCCATTGTTAATGAAGAGCGACAGAACACCAACGTGTAGAAAAAAGTGTGTCCGATTATTCGCTGTAAAGCAATAAATCATCTAAATCCTGAATCTTGATTCTTTTCCCAGACAGCTGTTGAATCAATCCCTCGTTCTCCAATTTTCCAAATTTGCGACTGATGGTCTCAGGTGTCGTTCCTAAATAGGAAGCAATGTCCTTTTTTGCCATCGGCAGGGTGATGGTGGGAGAGTTGCCCATTTCAGGTTCCACATTTTCTGCCAAAAACAAAACTAAACGGGTAATGACACTCTCCACGGCTACTTGTGCGGTTTGACGTGCGGATTTTTCTAGCCGTTGCGACATCTCTCCTAGCAGTTTTAACGAAATTGTAGGATACTCTTTTAGAAACTCTTGTACATCATGTTGTTGAATTATGCAGACAGACGTATCTCGAGTAGCTTCTGCGTATTCCTCGTGCACAACATCAGGATTGAACAACGTCCATTCTCCCGTAAAGTCACCCGGATTCAAAATCCGCACTAGTTGCTCTTTGCCAGAATCAGACAAGCGATAGATGCGGACTTTTCCGCGATTAACAATATACAAGGCATCATCTTTTTCTTGCGAGCGAAAAAGAAACGACCCTTTTTGATAGTGCTTCGTGTGAGCTTTTTCAGCGATGCGATCCATCGTGCTTTCCTCCAAATGATTGAATATCGGGACTAAGCGGATACAAGCTGAGTGGTCTCCTGCTGCATGTGGTTTGGTGTATTGAGTCAATTCGTTCTTCCCCTTTATCAGTTTACTGTCCTTTTTTTACTGTCCTATATTTAGTATACAGGCCCCTAGCTCAAAAAATTGACACTCATCAAGAAAAGTCTTTTTAACGGCAAAAAATAGGAGCTGGAAAGAGTCCCAACCCTAAAATATTTAATTTCTAAATGTATGTTTACGAAAAATCTAATCTTCATCCTCATCAAACGCATCGTCGTCTTCCAATGCCTCTTTGCCAATGAACGCTTGCAGCATCCAAATGTTTTTATCTAAGTCATTTTTAAAAGCAATCAGTGTATCTTCCAAAGCATCGTCACCCTCATCTTGTACTAAACGAATAGCACGAATCGTTAATTCACGGGTACATCTGAAATCTTCGATAATATTTTCAACCATGTCTTCTGCTTTAGCATATTTATTGATGGCATCTTCTGAAAGCATGGAATATTTTTCAAATTCAGCGGTGGTTGAAGCCGGTTTATGACCGGAAGTAATCAAGCGTTCTGCTAGTTTGTCGAACCATTCTTCGTTTTGATTATACAATTCTTCAAATTTTTCATGCAGGGTGAAAAAATTAGCGCCATTTACATACCAGTGATATTGGTGCAATTTCACATGTAAAGTATGCATGTTCCCTAAAAGATGATCCGAAATGGCCGCTGCATTAATTTTTGTATGATGGACATGTCCCTTGTGTTCTTGTTCTTCTTGCAATCTTTCTTGGGGTGTTCTTTCTTGAGACGCTTTATTTTTAGTCATGATCTATTCCTCCTATAATTTTGGCTTGTTTAAAATAGCTTCCTTTGATGCCTCCTTTTCCTTTACTGAATTTAGTATAAAGGCCCCCTACCTCAAAAAAATTGACGCTCATCAAGAAAAGTATTTCTTAATAGACGCTAGGCTTCTCTATTAAATTCAACTGAAATAGTCAAAGGAATAAAGTTGTTCCCTCCAAACAAAAATTTCATTAAAGTAGGGCCTAGAAAAAGAATAGCAACTATACTTTGTCAAGAGACCTGACTGCTATCTTTTTCTATTATTCTACCTTATTTGATAGTAGATTTAAAACTTTGCAACAGAACCACATAAAAGAAATAGTTATCATCCGTTCTTTTTTTTGGGGGTAGATGTGTTAATTAATATTTTGCACCGATTTTGCACTATGATAACTAAAATACTGTCATGTCAACTATTAATATTCCGGCCGCCGGTATAAATAGATTCAAAAAGAATCTCAAATAACTTTTACTAAATAACTAGAAACGATTGTAGAGCCCAATTTATAAGGCTGAGCTAATGCTCAGTCTTTTTTTTGTATTTTAAATGGTAAACGTTTGCATAGAAGGTTATATTATGATAGTTTTAACGTATAAAGATATTATAGCCTATAGTCATGGTAACATTGGCATGTTTGCGGGCGAGATTCCTCAGTAAGATGGTAATTTATTATGAAACGTTTTTTATATTAATTGTCAGTATAAATCTATTTTCCTTTATTGACCATATATTCCCAGCCTTGAACCGAGATATTCTTAATTTAAATGATAATTGGTACTATATATTAAAAGGTATTCCTTCGATTTTACTTTTTTTGGACTAGTGTTATTTTGTATCGTGATATTGGGAAATTTTTTAATGAGAAAAAACAATTTGTTAATAATTAAGGCTCTACAATCAATAAGATTGATGACTTAAATTAAAAGCCTCTACGATTAATAGGACTGATGACTTAAAATTAAAAGTTATCGTCCTATTTTTTAATTTTAAGTACATAGAAGCGAGGATTTCAAATATCTAAAAGTCGACCAAATTAAAACTGTTTTTACTCTTAGGGTATAATTATAATAAATTGAAAAATTATAAGATCATAACAGGACATATAAGAGATAAGCTTAAGAAGTGATTATTTAGATATAAACTGTTTCGGCATAAAAGTTTTGCATAATGATTTTAACTAGAGGATTATTATAGTGGAGAATAAAATTGCAGAATATTGGCGACACTTCACTACAAAAAATAATATAGCAGATGCTACTTACCAAACCTGGCAATTTGCTGATAGCGCTGAGCTTTTAGCTAATTTAGTTTTAACAGAAGAAAAAACGGCCACTAATAGTGCTTATATTCTTTATGAAATTGAGCAAACACCTTTGCAACAAGTTTGGGGCATGCAATATTATCTTAAGTTCGGACAATCAGCCTCTGTGTATAAATAAGACAAGCAAAGTATATTCCACTCAATTTAAGCAAGTGAGTAGTGACCATGCCTATAAAGAAGGTGAAGGAGATAAATCTTTAGAGTATTGGCGGGAAGTCCAACGTTCTTTTTTTATTGATGAATTAAAGGCAGTTAATTTAGTTTTTGACGAAACGACTCAAAAAGTGTGTGTAGAGTTTGAAGTGATTGCTAGATACTAACAATGGTTTACACTTCCTTAAAAGCTACAATTCATGTAATAATGTTGAACTATTATAATGCGGTTCAGGTGAATAAGAATAACTTATTCCAATTTAAAAACTTATATATTATATAATTAAGGAAATTTAAGGAAAAATTTGTAAACGTTTTTATAAAAGGGGCTGACAAAATAACTTTTGTTTGCGATAATAAATATGTACTATTAATTGGTAAATTTTAAGGAGGAGTTATTATGAACTTTAAGAAGATTTTATTTAGCACTGTTGCAACAACTGCTGCTGCAAGTCTTCTATTCGTAACCGATGCATCTTTAGCTCAAGCAGAAACTGCTTATGATACAGAAGCTGCTGCTATTGAAGCAGGAGAAGCACAATACGGAGAAGGTAATGTTTCAGCAACGATGGGTGCTGATGGTAAATATTATTGGACCGCTAATCCAGGTGCTACTGTAGTTGAAAATGAAGAAGAAGTTGTAGAAAACAACGAAACAGGATTTACTACTGCAGAAGCTGCAGAAGAAGCTGCTAAAGTTGCACTAGAAAATGATTCAGTAAACAACAGTTTCTCTGTATCACAAGGTGCAAATGGTAACTACTTCTATGCATTAAGCCCTGTTGAAGCAACAGAAGAAGTTGTAGAAAATAACGAAACAGGATTTACTACTGCAGAAGCAGCAGAAGAAGCTGCTAAGGCTGCACTCGAAAATGATCCAATTAATAACAGTTTCTCTGTATCACAAGGTGCAAATGGCAACTACTTCTACGTACTAAGCCCAGTTGAAGCAGAAGAAACTGCTGAAGAAGAAGTTGTAGCGGATAACGAAATTAATGGCTACCCAACAAAAGAGGAAGCAGAAGCAGCAGCTAAAAAAGCATTGGAAAATGATCCAATCAACAAGAGTTTCACTGTTGCTCAAGGTGCAAATGGTAACTACTTCTACTTATTAAGCCCATTAGAATCTGAAGAAACTTCTGAAAAAGAAGAAGGAAAAGAAGAATCTAAAGGTGAAAAAGATTCTGAAGAAGAAGCCAAAAAAGAAGAAGCTAAGAAAGAAGAAGCTAAAAAAGCTGCTGCAGTAAAAGAAGCTAAGAAAGAAGAAGCTAAAAAAGCAGCAGAAGCAGCTCCTGAAAAAGAAGCTAAAGCTGCCCTACCTGCTACTGGTGCTGTTGCAACTCCTGCAATTTTAGGATTAGCTTTAGCTTCTGTTGGTTCAGTATTTGCTTTTGGTAAGAAAGAAGATTAATTCTTATCTGTTTTTAATCATTTAAACGAAAAGTGATCGATACTGGATTTGTTCCAATAAGAGTTTTTGTTTAGTTAGATAGATAAGTACATTTAGAGGCTGGGATCAAATTCCCAGCCTCTTTGCCTTATAGGAGAAGCCTACTATTTAGCTAGGCACTGAGAAACGCGATAGATATGCTTTTTTAATCTCTCTTATGCAGGTTTGTTGTCTCTCAAATTTTAGTTTAAGGTGTCTGGTTTTAACAATTTTATTGCACCCTCAATATATCACTACCTATTACTCACTAAAATTTTCATAGTGTCGATATTTGATACAATAAAAATCATGATTTCGTCTATTGCTATTTTTTACAAATTTCGCAATTATTTTCAGTATTTTATTATTAGAAGTTTTCGCGTTGAAGATTGACTTATTATGTGTAACAATGAGCATGACCAAACTGTAATTACCTGTATTATGACGAGTGTTTTAACTTTTTGTTTTATAGTAATAGGAGGTTAATTGATGATTGGCTTAAATACTGCAACTTTTAGACATTTATCGGTGGATGACATTTTAAAATTAATGGAAAAGAATGACTTAAGAGCGATTGAATGGGCAGGGGATGCACATGTGCCTTTAGGAGACCTTGAAATAGCTGAAAAAGTAGCCAAGAAAAGCCAGGAATACGGTATTAGCTATACTTCTTATGGGTCTTATTTATTTTTGGCTGAAGATAATAATTTTTCTCAGCTAATTGCTACCGCTTTAGCTTTAAATGCTACTAATATTAGAGTTTGGGCGGGTAAATATGCGACGGCGGATGCTAGTGAAGACTACAGACATAAAGTTGTTCTTGCCGCCAAAGAACTGGCTAAACTTTGTCAGAAAGCTGGCCTCAATTTAGGGATTGAATACCACCAAGGGACTTTGACGGATAGCCCTGAAAATGCCCAAAAATTAATCCAAGCTATTGCATGTGATAATGTTTATCTCTACTGGCAACCGGCAGAAAACTTGACGGTAGACCAACGCACCCATTCGCTTGACGATTTATTGCCATATGTATCTAATGTCCATGTCTTTCAATGGGAGGATTATCACAACCGTTTTAGTTTAGCTGAAGGGGAAAACGAATGGCTAGGGTACTTGAATCTTTTAAAAACTAGCCCAAGAAATTATTTCTTGGAGTTTGTTAAGGATGATTCGGTTGACCAGTTTGAAGCTGATGTTGATACATTAAAGGAATGGAAGGAGAACTTATAATGAGTGCAGCAATCATTGCTATGACACCTAAATTTGTTGATAAAATTTATACCGAGCAAGTGAAGGAAGCAATTCAAGAAAGTTATGAATTGAAGCCCTTTACTATTGGCCAAGAAGAAGAGCTAGACCAATACGCTGACTAATTGCAAGATGTGACCGCTATTTTCGGGTCATGGGGTTTATTTGAACTTAATGCTAAAAATTTGGCTTATTTCCCTAATTTAGAAGTGATTTATTATGGTGCGGGTACTATGAAATCTATTCTAACCCCTGTAGTCTGGGAGAGGGATATTCGCGTGACAACAGCCAATCAGATGAATGCTATTCCTGTGGCTGAGTTTACCCTTAGTCAAATCTTGTATAGTTTAAAAAATGGATGGACGAGCCACCGCTATTACGAAAGTCATCATGATTTTGCTGACATTCATCAAAAAACCAATGGTGCTTATAAGGAAAAGGTGGGCATTGTTTCCTTTAGTCAAATTGGTCGTCTAGTTTGCCGACACTTACAGCACTTTGATATGGATATTATGGTTTATGATCCTACCATCAGCCAAGCAGACTTAACCGACTATGATGCTCAATTGGCTTCTTTGGAAGATATTTTTGCTCAATGCCAAGTGGTTAGTCTGCATGCGCCTTTATTACCAGCAACAGAGCATATGGTGACAGGACAATTATTAGCCTCTATGCGTGACCATGCGACATTTATCAATACCTCACGCGGAAAAGTAGTCGACGAAGCTGCCTTGATTCAAGTCATGACAGACCGCCCTGACTTGACATCAATATTAGATGTCACAGTTGAAGAACCCTTACCCGAAAGTTCACCCCTATATGAAATGCAGAATGTCGTTCTAACGCCACATATCGCTGGTTCTCTAGGTAATGAGTTGGCACGGATGGGACAAGCCATGGCGGATGAAGCGAAAAACTATTTAGATCAAGGAAAATTGACTTATGAAATCACAGAAGAAAGTTATTCGACGATGGCTTAAGAATTAATGCTCTGCCTTCATTCTTCTGATTAGGTGTGCTAAAATAGGTGAATCTTAGAAAGCTGGCGAACAAATTTCATAGAAGGCCAATACTCTATGAATGAAGGAGGGAAATTAGGTGTTATTAGAAGCATGTGTAGAGAATTTTACTGATATCCCTGAGAAACTGGCTAGTGGCGCCCAACGTGTGGAATTATGTGATAATCTAGCAGTAGGTGGAACCACACCATCTTATGGAGTGTTAAAACATAGCTTAGCCTATAGCCAAGCCCATCCCTTAGCTATTGTTGCTATGTTACGTAATCGTGGAGGAGACTTCAATTATACTTCTGATGACAAGGCGATAATGTGGACTGATTTGCAAATGATGGCTGATTTAGGGGTTCGTAGCATTGCGGTTGGTGCCTTGCAAGGCGATGACCTTGACCGTGAATTTGTTAGTAAGATTGCAGCTTTTTGCCGAGCTCACGATATTGAAATGGTTTTTCATATGGCTTTTGATCAGATATCTTATGACAAGCAATTTAAAACTTTGGATTTTCTAGTGGATAGCGGTTTTGCGCGGATTCTCACTCACGGGGGGCCTTCTGGGAGCGATATTTTAGCTAATCATAACCGTTTGTTGGAACTTATTGACTATGCTAACAATCGTATCACCATTATGCCAGGAGGCGGTATTCACCGCGATAATTTACAAGCCATTGACCAGGTTATTGCTGCTGCAGAATACCATGGTAGCCAGATTGTTTAATCTATAAAACATTTACCGCAATAGTAAAATAATTGGTATTCTTGTCGGACCATGCTATAATTTATGTATAGATAGTGACGATTAAGGAGGGGAAGATAGTGAAGTCCATGTTTACTAACGCATTGGAGTGTCTTACTATCAGCTATGCCTTTCCCTATCATTTTATAGAGACGTGTAGACTATGCCTTGCCATAGTCTATTTTTGTCTGTTCATGTATAAATTTTAGGGGCAGACCTCATTATCGCTAGCTAATTTAGTGCATCTAGATTGGATTTCTAACTTAGCTCGCCTTCCTTACTCAGTCATTATTTATGAGCTCATTAGGAAAGGCGGTGTCCTATGACATTCTATTTTGAAAACATCCCAACCGAAGAATAGAAAGGAGTAGTGATCCAAATGGCTGAAAATTATGCCCGTATCTCGCGTGACTAGCGTTACTGTCGACTATTTTGATAACAATAACCTAGAGACTGGGACAAAAGTTCCAGTCTTTTCGATTTAACCTAGTTATACGTTTTCATCTCATCCTTCTAGTCGGGGGCCAAAAGTCAGAACAGACTGCCTTTCCCAAAAGCTCTCAGATGGCTGTTTGCCATCTTTCGTGTTTTGGTCCAAGGCTTCTGTTCTTAGCGACTTTTGTCACACCCTTTTTGTCGAGTTCTGAAATGCAGCTCCTTCGACTGTTTCCTAAAGCTGTTTGGATACTCTCTGTCTATTCATCAGTCGGGTTCTGAAAAGCAGGACTGACATGCGTTTCCCAAAAGTCTTTGATAGCTAGTCGTTATCTACAGTCTTTTGGTCCAACGATTCCGTCCTACCGCTTTTCATCACACCCTTTAGTTGAGCTTGCAATCACGGGGCCGACGTCTATTTCTGAATGAGCCATCAAAAATGGCTTTCACCATTTTTTGACTCCTTCCGATATGGTCCGTCCCTTACTGCGATTGACTCACATCCTCTTTTAGTAGCTATTATGCTATAATTGACCAAAACTAGCGAGGGGGAATTGGGGATGGAAAACTATTTCAAACAAGACTTAGGTCAAGACATTTATTTACTCTATCCGGACATCTCTATGGCCAGTGAAGTCTTTGCCTTAATCAATTCAGACCGACACCATTTGCGTTCATATTTAGATTTCATTGATGCCACCCAAAAAGTATCCGACGAAGAGAACTATATTAAGAGCAAATTACAAGGCATTGCGGCTAATACCGATCGTTTATATTTTCTGGCTTACCAAGATAAAATTGTTGGCTGTATTGATTTGCACTGTATTAATTGGCAGACGCAATCAGCTGAAATTGGCTATTGGTTACATTCTTCAGTGACAGGGCAGGGATTAATGACTGTGGCAGTTAATCACTTAGTGAATTTGGCTTTTAAGCAAATGGGACTCAATCGTTTAGAAATTCACGCAGCAGTGGATAATTTACCTAGCAATGCGCTAGCCAAGCGGTGTGACTTTCGTTTAGAAGGGTGTGCGCGTTCGAGTCGACTCCTGTATGGCCAATTAATTGATATGAATCATTACGCTATCCTGAAATCAGATAGATAAAACGTTAGCTAACCTAACTGATATAAAATCTATTTAAAATTTTAATGGTCTGCTTAATTCTTTTATAGGCAGACTATTTTTGTTGTCATATTAAGATAACAACGCCTTTACAAACACTTAGCTTTCAATTATAGTAATGAAGTATTTAGAGAGGAAAGATAAGATGACAAACCATATTGTATTATTTGAACCCGAAATACCCGCTAACACTGGTAACATTTCCCGAACTTGTGCGGCCACGGACACTCACCTCCATTTAATTGAGCCCTTGGGTTTTAAAACCAATGATAAATATTTAAAACGAGCTGGACTCGATTACTGGGATAATGTTGATATCACTTATCATCAAAGCTTAGACGATTTTATGGCCTATTTAGGGAACCGGCGTCTGTATTTAATTTCTAAGTTTTCACATCAAACCTATTCTGACCCAGATTTTTCTAATCCAAACGATGAGGATCTTTTCTTTATGTTTGGTAAGGAAACAACGGGGTTACCTGAAGCTTTCATGCGCGCCAATTCTGAAAAGTGCTTACGCTTACCTATGGATGACCGCCATGTACGGAGTTTGAATCTATCAAACACTGCTGCCATAGTAATCTATGAAGTTCTTCGTCAGCAAAACTTCAACCAGTTGGAACGACAACACCATTATGCTAATGATAAATTAGACTAAAGGGTTCGACGTTTTATTCTTAGATCAATTAACTACCATCATATTAAATGATGGTTAAGTAATTATTAAATCGGTCTGCCGTTTGATTCAAAATCAGCAAACTTTGCTAAAATAGGATAGAGACAAAAAATTTAAAGTAGGTAATGTTTATGACTAAGGAAAAGCGGCAAGCCCGCACCTTTAAACAAAAACCCTGGGAGCAAATGACTGCCTGGGAGAAATTCAAATATTATTGGAAGAAATGGTACTTGACACGGTGGATCATTTTTGCGGTGCTTTTATTTGCATTTGTCTTTGAGAGCTATTTAGTGGTTTCAGCCAAGATGACAGATGTTTCTAATTTACAAGAACAACTTCAAGAAACTACTGAAATTTATGACCAAGAAAATAATCTAGCTGGAGAACTCGCTTCTAATCACGGGACTTACGTTTCTCTGGATGCCATTAGCTCAGAAATGCAAACGGCGCTTATCTCCACTGAAGACAAGCGTTTCTATCAACATCCCGGTTTTGATGTTATTGGAATTGGTCGGGCCGCATTTGGCTACGTGCTTCATGGTGGTCAAATTGTGGGTGGGGGATCAACTATCACCCAACAATTAGTTAAGAATGCTTTTCTAACTAATGACCAAACCCTCTTGCGGAAGTTTAAGGAACTCTTTTTATCCTTAGAAGTTGAAAAACATTTCACCAAGGATCAAATTTTAGAGATGTATTTGAATAATTCTTATTTCGGTAATGGGGTTTACGGAGTAGAGGACGCTAGTCAAAAATATTTTGGTAAATCTGCCCAGGATCTGGAATTGCCTGAAGGGGCTGTGTTAGCTGGAGCAGTGAAGGGACCTAGTGTCTATAATCCTGTTGACGATTATGATGCTACACTCGAACGACGTAATCTGGTTCTAGAAACCATGGCCAATAATGGTTTTATCAGTGGTGAACAGGCGAATGCGGCAATTTATACTGATATGCCCCAACAAAATAACCCTATTGATAATGATGCTTATCAATATCCTTATTATTTCGATGCGGTGATTGAGGAAGCCATCAATAAATTTGGCATTTCTGAAGAAGAATTGATGAATAAGGGCTACCGGATTTATACTACCCTTAATTCTGCCTACCAGGAGCAAGTTCAAGACGTCTACAATCAAACGGACCTCTTTCCAATGGCACCTTCTGGAGAGATTTCTCAATCAGCAACGGTTATTATGGATCCTTATACTGGAGGCGTTCTTGCTACTGTCGGAGGAACTGGTGGTCATAACTTCCGTGGCTTCAACCGAGCCACACAAATGTACAGGCAACCTGGCTCCGTGATTAAGCCACTCAATGTTTATGCGACTGCTTTGGCTAATGGCTATTCTGCGAATGATATTTTGCCAGATGAGGTCAAATCATATGGTGCCGATGACTATACACCACAAAATGCTGACTACCAAACCCAAGGTGAAATCATGCTTTGGGATGCTGTGGCTAAGAGTAAAAATACATCAGCGGTTTGGTTAATGAATGAACTAGGCGTTAATAAGACAATGAAGACCTTGGAGGGTTTTGGCATTCCTTATAGTGATGCAGATATGAATTTATCTTCTGCTTTAGGTGGTTTGAGTAAGGGAGTGACCCCTGTAGAAGTGGCTTCTGCTTATACGGCCTTTGATAATAAAGGGGTTCGCTCACAAGCCTATTTCATTAGCCGGATTGAAGATTCAGATGTAAATGTCATTGTGGAGGAACAAAAACCCCAACAAAATCAAGCGGTGTCGGCTGATGTCGCCAATGAAATGACATCAATCTTGCAGGCGACTTATGATGAAGGAGGCACTGGTGCCAGTGTGGAACCAGATGGCGTTGAGCTAGCAGGTAAAACTGGTACAGTAGAGATTTCGGTTGATGGCGTTGAAGATGGAGTTAATGACCAGTGGCATGTGGCCTATACACCTGATTTTGTTTCGGTGTCATGGTTTGGTTTTGATGAAACCAATCAAGAAAACTATCTTTGGGCTTATTCCCCAAGTTCATCTTATGAGGTGACGCGAACGATACTCGATCAAGTTGTGGCGGTTAGTCCGAATACACCTTTCCAAGTTGAATCGGCTAAGGCCCTATATGAAGCCTCACAAAACTATGAAGATCCAGAGTCTTCTGATTCCAGTGATACTAGTGAGGAATCATCAGATTCAGAGCCAGGAATTATTGACCGAATTTTCGAAGGCGGTCGTGATTTCCTAGATGGCTTATTTGGTCAAACGGGTTAAGCTCTTAACGGGTTATTGGTTTTCATTTATGAATAAACATGTTATATTAAGGACATTGTAAAGGAGTGTTTAGATGGCAAATATTTATGATACTATCAATGATTTAGAGAAACAAATTCGTGAACAAGACGTTTACACTGAATTATCACAAGCAATGGAAGCTGTTGCTGCTGATGAAACAGCCCACAAATATTATGATGACTTCCGTAAGATGCAAGCTGATTTGCAGATGAAAATGCAAATGGGCCAAGAAATGTCTGAAGAAGACGTGACCAAAGCTCAAGAATTGCAAAAACAAATGGAAGAAAATGACATCATTGCTAATTTATTAAACAAAGAAAAACAATTAAATCAATTGGTTGAAGACATCAACGCTGCAGTGACTCGCCCAATCCGTGAAGTCTATCAAGCTGCTAACCAAGATCAAGAGCAAGACCAATAAATCATCACTGATTAAATTGAGATAGGACCCGCTAAACTAGCTAATTTTGACAGTAGTGTCTACCACTATGTTAAGTTGCTTCTAGCGGGTCTTTTTCTTATACCGGAAAGTCAAACGATGTCTCTAGCGATTTTTGGTTAAAATCAGATAACAAGTGAGGCTAAGAGTCCGCTTTTCTAGCCCTATGTGTTAAAATATAAGGTGGGACTCTACACGATAGGAGAGATAGAAATGATTCGTTTTGTACATACTGCTGATCTCCATTTAGATCAGACATTTAATAAAATCGCAGCCAAAGACAGTAATTTGGCGCAAAACTTGTCATTAGCTACTGCTGAATCCTTTCAACGTCTAGTGGATACAGCGATTAATGAACAAGTTGACTTCATGATTATAGCTGGGGATGCTTATGATGGTGAGCGTGCCTCATTGAAGGCTCAGTTCTTTTTTGAACGGGAAATGGAACGTTTAGCTACAGCTAATATCCCTGTTTATTTGAGCTATGGTAACCATGATTATGTCAAAGATCCTAGCCATCGTTTACAATTACCTGATAACGTCAATGTTTTTGCTAGTGATGGCACAACTTTTATCTATGAGAGTACTAATGGAGACCAAGTGGCTATATCTGGTTTTTCATATGATAAGCGCTGGATTGAAGACTCACAAATGGGGCATTTTCCTGACCGCCAAGGAGAAGTTGACTTCCATATTGGCGTTTACCATGGCGATATGTCGCGCAAATCAGCGGGAAAACAATATGCACCGTTTAACCTAGCAGAATTACGACAACATGGTTACGATTATTGGGCTCTAGGTCATATTCACCAACGTCAACAGTTGTCTGCCAACCCACCAACCTATTATCCTGGTAACATTCAAGGCGCCAATTTCAAAGAATTAGGGCCTAAAGGGGCCTTGCTCGTTTCTTTACAAGTGGGACAAAAAGCAGAACTTGAGTTTATTGAGTCTAGTGACTGGCAATTTATTGAAACAGTCAAAGAATTGCAGCCAATCACTTCTTTGGAAGCCTTACGTGACCAAATTGAACGTGGTCTTCACGAACAAATTATGTATGCCAAGGAAGAGGGGCTTAATCTTATTGGACGCTTGCGTTTCCAATCTAATGGTGATGAAGAAACACTATACTGGTGGCATAACTATGCCAATGAATTACTAGAACAGTTGCAATGGAGTCTAAACAACCAGAATGCCAGCCGCCAAGAAAAAGTTTATTTGGCTGACCTAAAATTAGATGTCTCTAGTCAAGCTCAGTGGTCTGCATCGCGTGCCTTTAATGATGCGCTCAAAGCTGCCTACGACCGTTATCATGATGAAGAAGTATTCCAAGCCGCAATCACTGATTTGACTAAAAATTGTCAGTGGCAACAGCAAATGGCGACACGTCTTGATTCGCAAGACTTCCAAACGGATGTCTTGGACCGGGTCCGTGAGCTGATTGTGTTGGAACAAGCAAGTCAAAATCAAGAACAGCGGAGGGGATGAAACGATGAAAATAACAAAGATTGAAATTTTTGGTTATGGTAAGTGGGTCGATAAGACGGTTCACTTAGGGCCTGAACTTAATGTCATCACAGGGCCAAATGGATCAGGGAAATCGACCTTGATGAGCTTTGTACTTAGCATATTGTTTGGCTTTCCTAATTTGCGACGTAAGGGACAGCGGGACTATGATATTAACCCAGATAATCATTTCGGGGGCCGTCTTTTTCTTAAGGACACCATTTATGGCGATCTTGTGATTGAACGGACCCGTAAAAACGGTAAGCAGTTACTTTATATGACGCAAGCTGATGACAAGGACAAGGTGCCAGTGTCTGACTTTTCAGATCTTCTTAACGGCTTAAGTAAACAAGATTATCTTAATTATTTTGGCTTCACAGAAGAAGACTTAATGGCTTTTGTTTGGGAAAATGAAGAAGACTTTTCTAAGAGTTTGATGAGTTTAGGTGTATCTGGACGTAAGGTGCTTAATGAAATCACACCTGGCTTAGAGCAAGAGGCGGAGCAAATCTTTAAGGGCAATGGGCAACGCCCCGTTCTTAACCAACAATTGCAAGCCTTGGAAGCGTCCCAATCAGCGATTGACCGTGCTAGCCAAGACCAAAATAACTACTTCACACTCTTGAATGGTTTAGACCAAGATAAGGCGCGGTTAACTGACTTACGGGCGCAACAAGAACAAGTCAAAGCTAAAGAGTTACAGTTGGAGCTAGCTAAACAACAAGAGGGGTCTTTGCGTGAATATCAAGAATTAGAAGAAGAGCTTGCTGGTTTTAATTTTGTTGATTATGATGAAAACTTAACCAAAGAATGGTATCAAATCAATAACCGTCTCGAAGAATTAGAAGCTGATCAAGCTAGTCTTCAAGCCAGTGACCAAGAGCAAGCCCAAAGCAATGTAGGTCCAGAAGTAAACACAAGTGTTTCTCAACAAGGTATGGGTTGGATGGATACCCATCAAGCCGATAGTGATGTCATGTATGCCCAAGCCAAAGCTTATCGAAATCATTTGCAAAAGAATGAAGATATTAATGAAGAAGTGATTAAGAAACGTTACGAACAAAACCGCCTTTTACATATCATGGGCGCCGATGAAATTGGCGAACTGCCTGAAGAATTGTCTGACTCTGAACGGCAACAATGGCAAAAACAATACAAGGCTATTCAAAATCGACGGAGCTTATTAGGCAGTCAAGGACAGGCGTCAATTAGCGCACAAAATGAATTGGCTGATCTTGATGCTGAAGAAAAAGAATTGCGCAAAGAATACCAAGAATTACGTCAACAGGGAAGTCCTGGCCGGTCTTGGGTCTTTGTTTTTGGTTTAGTCTTGGGCCTAGTTGGTTTAGTCTTATTGCTGGCTTATTTCTTATTAGATGGCGCCTTCTTTATCGCTAGTGGTGTTATGGCCATTGTACTAGCGGTAATCTTTATTGGAGTAGGGGCTTGGTTGACCCAATCCGATAAAAAAGCATATCGTGACGATATCAAGGCCTATGAGTTAGATTTTATTGATATCCAGCAAGAACGTGATGCAATTCAGCACCGGCAAAATGATAATAGTGTGGAAAAAGAGCACTTAGACGATGAATTAGACCAGTTCTTGGAAGAGCTTGAAAATTTAATGGTCGAACGTGGGGGTCAAGACTATATCGAAAGTCTCGCTTGGATTGAGGAAGACTATGTCAATCAAATTAAGACCCTTGACCAAGATGTTCGTGATTTAGAATTAGTCTTAGATGCTGACAGTTTTTCAAGTGATCAAAATCATTTATGGGCAGACTATCAAGAGACTATTGGCCAAAGTCAGACCAGTGATGCTAGTCTCTATCAACAATTTGAAAATGATTATCTGGCCTGGCGTGAAGCTCGTTCAACGCGTGACTATCAAGACTTCGCCAACCAAGAACGGCAAAATCGGACTCAGCATCTAGCACATGCGATTGGCGAATTAAAACAAGAACGACAAGCTATTTTAGACCAGTTTTCTGCCCGCGATGCGGATGACCTCCAAGCTAAATTAGACCAACAAATGACTATGGCAGATAAGCAACAACGTTTTGACATTTTAGCCCATCATTTGGATTTATCCTTATTGCCTTTCTTGAATCAAGACCAAGCCTTAAGCCAACAAATTGAGCAAGCTAAAGCAAGCATTGCTAGCAACCAAACAGAAATTCAAGAACTATTGGATCGGATATCGCAAAGTCAAGCTGATTTAAATCACATTTCTTCTAATGATGACTTGACTCGTTTAGTGGCGGAAGATGATCAAACACGGTCACAAGCCCGGCAAGCGGCAGTTGAATGGGCCGCACGGAAGATTACTGTGGATATTTTTGAACAAGCAACCTTGGGTGAAGGTGGCGATGCTAACAAGTTGGTTATGGGTAATGCGGTACGCTATGTCAACGATTTAACTGATGGTCGCTTCACTAAGTTAACCTACCGTGAAGATGGGCTTCGCATTTATTCTGAAGCAACAGGGTGGTTGCCAGTGGACCAACTCTCTCATGGTGAAAAAGCCTTACTATTCATTGCCATGCGTTTTGCTTTCCTTAATGCGCAGTTAGGACAAGTTGAATTGCCTATCTTCATCGACGAAGCCTTTGCTCATCTCGATGATCAACACAAGGAAAATGTTTATCGCTTCTTGGCAGACCGTAGCTTAGACAACCAAATTATCTTATTGTCAACCGACGAGCTATTCTCTGACCAATTGCCACACACTAATTATCAAGAAATTTAGAGAGGGGATTGGATGGATTACAATCGAATTTATGATATTCCGGTGGATGAAAACTTTGAAACCTACCTTTTGATTAAATTGGCAGAAAAACGTCAAGATCGAAATGGAAAAATGTTTATCGCCTTTACCTTCGAAGATCGTTCAGGTAGTATCTCTGGTATGTATTGGGGAGCCAGTGAAGAAGATTTGGAAACTTTCCAAGCTGGGCGCGTGGTTCATATTGCTGGCCGTCGTGAACTTTATAATGGCAAGCCCCAAGTTCGTATTAACGCTTTGCGCTTAGCTAGGGATGATGAACCCAATGATCCAGAAATGTATATCGACCAAGGTCCAATGTCTCGCCAAGAAATGATTGACGAAATTAATCCCTATCTCGATGCGATTACTAATGAAGATTACCAGCAGATTGTGCGCCATATTCTCAACCAAGCCTCTAAGGATTTCTTCGCCTATCCGGCCGCTAAGAAAAACCACCATGCCTTTGTTGGCGGTTTAGGTTTTCACACAATTTCGATGTTGCGTTTGGCTCAGTCTGTAGCGTACCAATATCCCATTATAGATAAGAGCTTGCTTTATGCGGGTGTGCTTCTCCATGATATTGGAAAAACCATTGAGTTATCAGATCCTTTGACCACTGAATATACCCTAGCTGGTAATATGCTTGGTCACATCACTATTATCTCTGAATGGATCAACCAAGCCGTCTTAGATTTAGGCCTGGATAACAATGCAGAAGAAATTATCTTGCTCAAGCATATGGTCCTATCTCATCATGGTAAACGCGAATGGGGGTCGCCTGTAGAACCGCACTTGTTGGAAGCGGAAGTGCTTCACCATATCGATAATCTTGACGCATCTATTGAAATGATCAAAGAAGCCCTTGACCATACCGATGCTGGTCAATACACTGAGCGAATTTTCGGCATGGATAATCGTAATTTCTATAAATTCAAAGAAAGTCACTAATAATACATTATAAACTATAAAAGCCAGACCTAGCTTGGAAGCTTGGGCCTGGCTTTTGTTTTACTACATGGTTATTTCCGAGAAAACTTATTTGACTAGGATATGTAGTATTAAATAAAAAATATAAAAACCCAGCTAGCATGATTAAACTAGCTGGGCTATTTTCTTATGTGTGTCCTAGCAAACCATTTTATTCAGCTTTATCGCTGTTGTCATCGTCTACTTGGTCATCTTTATTTTGGTCGTTTGATTGATTAGCGTTTTTGTTAGATTCCTTATCATCGGACTCATTGTCTTTGTCAGATTCTTTATCATCGGACTTATTGTCTTTGTTGTTTTCGTTAGAATTGTCACCACTAGCTTTGTCATCTTGATCTTTTTGATCTTCCGCTTGCATTTGGAAGTCATCTAGGGCATCTTCTAAGTCTTTGTCCTTGATGTCGATTTCATACTTGTTAAGTAGGTCTTGAACGACTTTCTTAACTGTATTAGTATCTTGCATTTTATCTTGGCGGATAGAGTCTTCTAATTGACCCTTTTCGTCCTCTAAGGAGCCTTTATCTTTTTTCTTGTCTACCTTAATGATATGGTAGCCGTATTCTGATTTAACAGGTTCCTTGCTGTATTCCCCTTCGTCAAGTTGGAAAGCAGCGTCTTCAAATTCTTTCACCATTTGTCCTTTTGAAACTTCACCGAGGCTACCACCATTAGCAGCTGAGGTATCAGTAGAATTTTCTTTGGCTAATTCTGCGAAGTCAGCACCGTCATCTAATTGTTGGATGAGGTTCTTGGCGGTTTCTTCATCCTTAACTAAGATATGAGATACTTCGATAGGTGCTTCATAGTTGTCATAGGCGGCTTTGACTTCTTCATCTGAAACAGGGATATTCTTCGATACCGCCGCTGACATCAATTGATAGTAATATAATTGTTCTTGGTAGGCTTCTTCAGAGTCAAAACCAGACGAAGCAAGGACTGTTTTGAACTTGTCATCTTCCTTATATTGTTGTTTAAGTAAAGCCATTTGTTGTTTGGCTTGGTCTTGTAATTCTTTGGCCTTGTCTTCGCCAACCTCTTTTTCAAAGACATCAGACAATACCATTTGTTGTAAAACGGCAGATCCTGAGGTGTCTTTTAATTGTTGGTTAAAGTCTTCCTGGGTAATCTTGATATCTTTACCAGTTACAATAGCATCGCCGGAATTCGCTTGGTCGCAAGCGGCTAAGGCGAGGGCAGATACTAATGATAGGGAAGCTAAACCGATTTTTTTAGATAAACGCATGGATAGATACACTCCTCAATATAAACTATGTGATTCAATATACCACAAGATGGAATTTATAAACAAGCCTTGTACTTAATAGTCAAGGAAAGTTCATAATTATTAATTTTTCTGGAATTTAATTTGAGCTGATTCCATGTCATTGTGGAATTGATTGATTTTCTTCTGCATGTCGTTGTATTGAGGAACAGCAGTCCGTTGGAAATCTTGGATTGCAAAATTAATTTCGTCGCGCGCAATCTTAGCAGATGAAATGCCTTGCTGACTTAAATCGGTAACCGCATTTTGTGCTTGAGCAATTGACCCTTGCATATCATGGGCTGCATCACTCAAGTTGTCAGCATAATCCTTAATAATTTCCCGATTCTTCTTACCTGCATGTGGCGTCTTCAAAAGGGCATAACCACCACCGAGAAGGACGCCCCAGATAAGACCGCTAGCGAATTTTTTTCCGTTCATTAGTCCACCTCTTCAATTTCTTGACGGATACTTTGGGCGATTTCAGCTAATTCTTGTTCAGAATATTGGTCTTCTGCAGTTTCCCATTTTAAACCGAAACCATCATCTTCTTTAGAATAACGTGGGATGATATGGATATGCGAATGGAAAACTGATTGGAAGGCATCTTCACCATTGTTTGACAAGAGGTTGACCCCAGTCATCTCTGGAAAAGCTTTTTGCATGGCACGGGTAATTTTTGGTACCCGGCTAAAAACCATGGCGGCATCGTCATCTGTATAAGCAAAAATATCTTGGATGGCTTTTTTAGGAATCAATAAAGTATGGCCTTTAGTAACTTGACTCATATCGAGAAATGCCATAACCTGGTCATCTTCATAGACCACATTAGCAGGGATCTCGCCTTGACCAATTTTGTAGAAAATAGTCTCTGACATAGTAATATACACTCCTTTTCGTAGGCTGTTTCAATGACTATAGTTTAACACATCCACCTAGGAGTCACAATTTAAGTAAATGTAATGCATTATTAATAGGTTACTGGGCCAAGATTTGATACACTAAGGCTAATCAATGGAGAGAAGGAAGAGACTGTATGACTTTATCAGTTAGTAATCTCAGTGGCGGTTACTCTAAACAACCTGTCCTTCACGACCTAAATTTCACTATTGCAGACGGTGAAATTGTCGGTTTGATTGGACTCAACGGGGCAGGCAAGTCCACTACTATCAAACATATTATCGGTTTATTGAAACCTCTAGCAGGAGAAGTTCGCATCAATGGGTTAAGCCTAGGAGAAGATAACCAAACTTACCGGCAGGCATTTTCTTATATACCGGAAATGCCTGTGCTCTACGATGAATTAACCTTAAGAGAACATTTAGCGTTTACTGCTATGGCTTACCGCTTGGATTTTGACCAGGCTCTAGCAGCCAGTCGTCCATTATTAGAGCAATTTCGCTTGTGGGAACGGCTTGATTGGTTACCTATTCATTTCTCCAAAGGGATGAAGCAAAAAGTAATGATTGCTTGTGCTTTTATGGTTGAGGCTAGTCTTTACGTGATTGACGAACCATTTTTAGGCTTGGATCCTTTGGCAGCTAATGATTTTATTGCAATGCTGGAAGCACGCAAACAAGCGGGTGCCAGTGTCTTATTATCTACCCACGAATTACAACGGGCCGAACAATATTGTGATCGTTATCTTTTCCTAGCAGCAGGGCATTTGGTTGCTGACGGTAGTTTGGCTGACATTCAAGCCCAGTTTCAAATGCCGGATGCCAATTTAGAAGAAATTTACCTGCACTTAGCAAAGGAGTCTGGCCATGCCCTTAGCTAAACTCTATCAAAAACGTCGACAAGAGCGGCGAAATTATTTCTTAAAGTATGCTCAGTACATTTTTAATGATCACTTAGTTTTGGCTCTCTTTTTTCTCTTGGGAGCCTTGGCTTTTCAATACCGAGCTTGGTTGAAAACAGTCACCGAGCCTTCATTATGGGCAGATGGCATCTTCTTGCTGACCGGTTTAGTAATAATTTTACTGGGTCAAGCCAAAACATATATACAAGCAGCTGATACCATGTTTCTCTTACCGATGGAAGCTTCTTTTACTGCTTGGTTTAAGCGTAGCTTTTTTCAATCATTGCTTAGTCCTTTACTTTGGCTGGCTGCTTATTTGCTTGTGGCCTATCCTTATCTTTGGGCCAGCCGGGCCTGGACTTGGCTGGAGTTAATCCCCTTAGCTATTAGTTTAGCCATCGCTAGCTTCGCTATTATGGTGACGAATTTTGAAGCCTATCATTTTAAAGTAGTCAAAATGGCTCAATGGCGGTGGGGTTTAATCATTGTAAGTGGTCTTGCTATCGCCTTGGCTTTGGCGTCTTGGCCATGGTTGGGCTTGCTTTTGATGACTGTATCTTGCCTAACTTTATTCCTAAGTCAAAGGAGCCCCTTTGCTCAAGAAAAATCAACTTGGTTTTGGGAAAAATTGGTGAGTGATGAAGAAAAACGCCAGCAAAATAATGATAAATTAATGGCGCTTTTTGTGGATATTAAAACAGTGTCACAACAGATTAAACGCCGCTCTTACTTAGATCGTTTACTCTTGTCAGCTAAAAAAGCTAAGACACCTTTTTATTATCTCTATCAACGTAGTTTTTGGCGGAGTCCAGAATTCTTCCCAATTTGGGCTCGGCTCACGATTCTAGGCCTGGTTTTCTTAGTTTTTTTACCAGATGCCTGGTTATCATTAGGCATTATTTTAGTGGTTCAATATTTTAGCCATTTTCAAATTTGGCCTTTGTTTCAACATTTTGACCGTCATCCCATGGTCCTCACTGCACCTGTAGGAGGGACAGATCGTGGTCGCGGTTTTCTACGCTTTGTCGCTCAGCCGATGTTGATACAGGGCATGCTCTTTATTATTTTTGCCTTTATTTTCCAACCTTGGCGCTTTGCCTTGATGCTGGTATTGGGCTTGGTTTTAATAGGGGGGCTGATCTTACCCCTAATCTTTAAGAAGAAAATTGAAAAAGCCAACAGCAAGCGCTTTTTCTAATTGACTATTAGACAAATAAAGCCTACAATTATGAATGCTGTTTTTATTTTATTGGAGGAGGTGTCAGGCTTGGAATATCAATTTGACCAAAATTGGACATTGGAACCTATTGGCGGGGATACTGGCGAAGCATTTATGGCTTCAAACAATCGAGAGCGTTTATTTATGAAACGTAATTCATCTCCCTTCCTAGCTGTCTTATCAATGGAGGGGATTACCCCTAAGTTGGTCTGGACCAAGCGCACCTCAAATGGAGATGTGGTCACGGCACAAGAGTGGCTACCGTCTGATGTCTTGTCTGCAGAAATGATGCAAGGAAGTAACGTCATTAATCTCTTAAATAAATATCACCACTCAGAGCATCTCTATAACATGTTGGAGAAGATAGGGGGAACCACTTACCAAGCGGCAGACTTTTTAGCTGACTATCATAAGGAGCTGCATCCCCATTTACTTAGCCATAGCTTTTTAAATGAAATTGCTGCTTACCTTGAGGAGACCCTTAATTTTGTCGCTGATGGTCCGCAGGCGGTATGTCATAGTGACTTAAATCGGCGCAATTTTCTATTGTCTGATCAGAATCGCTTGTATTTGGTGGACTGGGAAATGGTGAAAATTGCTGATCCAATGTTTGATATCGCTCAGGTCCTGGTTCAATACATCCCTTGGGAAAATTGGCAGCAATGGCTAGATCGATATGGCTTGAATTTAAAAGCGAGTAATTATTTCCGCTTGGAATGGTATTCCTTATTAAATTTACTTTTGTTGATTAAGGAAGATTACCGTCAGGACCGGTATTTGGCTTTAAATACTCGCATCATTAAGTTAAAACATATCTATAAAAATCGCGTCTATCAATAGTTAGTAAAGGAGTAGGCTAATGCGAGTGAGACATAAACCTTGGGCTAAGGATATGTTGGCTGACCATCCTGAATATGTGGTTGCTGAGCCAGAAAAATTGGTTGGCAGTTGGCAGGATGAATTTAAAAACAGCCACCCCATTCACCTTGAAATTGGGTCGGGGAAAGGTCAATTTATCGTAAATATGGCCCAAAAGTACCCAAATATTAATTTTATTGGTTTAGAAATGTTTGACAGTGTGTTGGTTACTGCATTACAAAGAGCATTAGAAGTCGATTTGCCTAATCTGCGTTTGATTCGTGCAGATGGGCGAAAAATAACGGAATTTTTCCAAAGTGGGGAAATCAGTCAACTGTACTTGAACTTTTCTGATCCTTGGCCAAAAAGTAAGCACGCTAAGCGACGCTTGACCCATGAAAACTTCTTGACGAATTATCAAGTGGTACTGAAAAAGGATGGTCATTTACAATTTAAGACAGACAACCAAAACTTATTTGAATATTCGCTAGTAAGCTTGTCCCAATATGGGATGGTTGTAGACGATATTTCTTTAGATCTCCACAACAGTGAGATTCCCGATAATGTTATGACGGAATATGAGGAAAAATTCTCAAGTCGTGGTCAAGCCATTTATTATTTATTGGCACACTTCAAATAATATTGAAAAAAAGCGACCCCACTATTAAGGCGGGGTCGCTTTTTCGTTTCACTCTGTCGTCGGATTCCAAACGCAAGTGCTGACGCTTTTTATCACAGCTTTATTTTACTTTATAGATTTCTAGGATTTGGCCATTTTCAGCATTGGCTTTGAATTCGTATTGGACAAGTTCTTTGTTTTCGGTACGGGAGAGGCCACCGAAGTAAATATTTTGTTCTTGACCATAGCGTTGGTTAGGGATTGGTTTTAGTTCGATCCATGAGCCTTCAATTGGGGCATCCGTGTCATCAGCTTCAAAATAAGCTTTGACATCTTCTAAGACATCTTTACCACTTACAGATTGTTGGCGGTTGGCGATGAGGCTAGCTACTACACCTCCAATAACTAGACCGCAACCTAATAGAATACCTCCTAATAGGTAATCACTATTGTCATCTGTAAAGTCACGCCAGTTGCTTGTTTCTTCACGCATAATAGAGCTCCTTTCCACTATATTCTATATTAGTATAGCAATTTCTCTACTAAAAATATAGTAAGACCATTAGGGAAAGGTTTGCCTTTTATAGCGTGTCGTTATATAATTTTAGAGGGAATATGAACATTTTTTCTTAAAAATGTCTAGGTAATACTAGACGTTTTTTGTTAGAGGCTGTTTAAGCCTGGTTCATAAAAAAAGGAGTTATTTATCACTATGTGGATTAGTTTTTATAATCGCCAAGGTGTTGGTGATGTATTGATGTTTTCTAAGGGGCATCTCGATCGCTCGAAAATTGCTGTCGAGACCATTGCTAACGTCACTCGTATTTACAATAAGGAAACCAAAGAAACTTTTGGTTACAATTTCCATCATATTTCTGAACGTTTGGAAATCGAAGGGAATGGTCATGTCCAACTGAGTGAGGGGCAAATGGACACCCTCAACCAGTTGATTTATGAGCAAGGTTATGATCCTATTCCTTATGAGAATGAGCCACGTATTGTGGTGGGTAAGGTCTTGACTTGTGTCGACCATGAGGATTCTGACCACTTGCATGTGACAGAAACTCAGGTTGGTGAGGATGTTTACCAAATTGTCTGTGGGGCAAGTAATGTCCATGCTGATATGGGCGTCATTGTTGCCTTACCAGGGGCAGTGATGCCTAATGGTCAGGTTATTCGTCCTGGGGAATTACGAGGTGTCGCTAGTCAAGGAATGTTGTGTTCAGCCTATGAATTAGGCCGCGACCCAGAACATAAACAAAAGGGTATCATGGAAGTGCCGCTTGATTTAGAGTTGGGTACTCCTTTTGACCAATTAACAAGTGAACAGCTAGCTCTATAGCGAGGAGGAGAAGGGTCTATGGCGCGTAAGGATTTCGTCCCGTTTTTTGAAAAACCGAATAATGAACGAAAAACCAAGCAGCGTCAGAAGACCAGCTTTCCTAATTATATGAATTGGTATGTTCCTAAAGACGCTGCCCATAAGGAAGCATTAAAGAAAAATGCCTATTCCTTCCAGTCAGGGAGTAATCGGCGCCCTAAGCAATCCGATTTTAGCCAAGGTGATAGGGAGTATCAGCCCATTGACCGTCAGCGGCGAACGAGACCAAGTGCCTACCAACACCCCATGGCAGATGAGGCCTTGCGTGAGGAAAATGAATTCATGCAGAAACGTCGGCAACGGCACCAGGCTATTCGTAAGGAATTGGAGGATTATCGAAATTATCAGTTCCGTCAACCTTTTAAGCCAACCCAAGTGCCTTCTATTTGGGGGAATAAGGATAAGTCAGCCTTAGAAAAAAATCAACCCGTGCAACAGGCTAGTCCAAGTCAGAACAAGACTCAAAGGACTAAGGGTAATCAAATTAAGGATGATAAGAGTAATTTTGCTAATAAACGTAAACGGAGTAAACATTTAAACCGGTCCTTTGCCGATATTATGGACCAAGAACGGACTGGCAAACAAAGTCAGGCCTTTATGCGCGACTTCAATCGTCGCCGAGAAGAATAGAGATGTCAGGAGCAATCGTAATGGATAAGACGCAAACAATTTATCATTTCACTGGAATTAAGGGGTCAGGCATGTCTGCCTTGGCTCAAGTATTAAACGACTCAGGCTACCAAGTCCAAGGGTCAGATGTCGATACTTATTTTTTCACCCAACGTGGCTTAGAAGAAGCAGGTATTCCGATTTTACCGTTTTCTGCTGATAATATCAGTGAAGACATGACGGTGATTTGTGGTAATGCCTATGGGGATGACCATGAAGAAGTCGTTCGTGCCAAAGAATTAGGCATTCCTGTGACCCGCTACCATACCTTTTTAGGAGAGTTTATCAAGCAGTTTACCTCTGTAGCCATCACAGGTTCGCATGGGAAAACATCAACAACTGGATTGATGGCCCATGTCTTATCGGGTTTGGTTAAAACATCTTATCTCATTGGAGATGGGACAGGTAAAGGGATTGAAAACGCCAATTACTTTGCCTTAGAAGCCGATGAATACCGAAAACACTTCCTTGCTTATGCACCAGAGTATGCCATCTTCACTAATATTGATTTTGATCATCCTGATTTTTATGAAAATATTGACCAAGTTTATGAGGCTAACTTGGCTTTTGCCAAACAAGTTAAGAATAAGGTCATTGCTTTTGGGGAAGATCCTTATCTCCAACGCTTTAAAGATGAAGTGAAAGATGTGTCTTATTATGGTATCCGTGATGAAGATGATATCCAAGCGCGTAATATTGTACGTGATACGTCTGGCTCACATTTCGATGCCTATGTCGAAGGCCATTTCTATGGGCACTTTGACCTACCAACTTATGGAAAACACAATATTATGAATGCACTGGCAGTGATTGGTTTCTGTTATTTTGAAGGTTTTGATGCAGAACGTGCTGCTAATGAATGCTTGAGTTTTGCAGGAGTGAAGCGTCGTTTCACTGAGAAAAAAATCGATGATATGACTATTATTGATGACTATGCTCACCATCCATCTGAAATCCGAGCTACGATTGATGCCGCTCGTCAAAAATATCCTGACAAGGAAATTATTGCCATCTTCCAACCTCATACCTTTAGCCGGACGATTGCTTTGATGGATGATTTTGCCAAAGCATTGGACTTAGCTGATAAGGTTTACTTATGTGAGATTTTCGCATCAGCTCGGGAAGTGGATACCCATCAAGTTAGTATCGAAGACCTAGCAGCTAAGGTAACTAAACCAGTTGAAGTTCTAGCGCTCGATAATGTGTCACCATTATTGGATTACCATGATGATGTCGCTGTCTTCATGGGAGCAGGTGATATTTCTAAATTTGCCTATGCTTATGAACAATTACTTGGACAAAGTCAACCCACAAACCATTAATAGTTAATGTATGCCGTCATGACCAGTGTTAGAACAGGGAGGTATTTTTGATGAAGCCAATTAAGAAAGCTGTCATTCCTGCTGCCGGATTAGGAACACGTTTCCTGCCTGCCTCAAAGGCGATGGCCAAGGAAATTATTCCCATTATGGATAAGCCCACCATCCAATTTATTGTAGAAGAAGCGGTTGCGGCGGGAATTGAAGAAATCTTGATTATTACAGGGCGAAACAAGCGCTCCATTGAAGATCATTTCGATGCCAATTATGAATTAGAAGACAATCTAATCGCAAAGGGCAAAAAAGCTATGTTAGAGATGGTAGAATCAACGAGTCATTACAATATTCAATTCCGTCGTCAACACTATCCGAATGGTTTGGGCGCCGCTGTGTTAGAAGCCAAGTCTTTTGTTCAAGATGAACCTTTCTTATTGTTACTTGGTGATGACATTATGGTGTCTGATGAGGATACTGCATTGTCCAAGGCCTTAATTGCTCAAGCTGAGTCGACTGGTCAAATGCAAATTGCTAGTCAAACTGTACCTAGCCAAGATGTATCCCAATATGGTATTATTACCACGGAAAAAGCAGGTGATTTGGAGCGGGTGACTCGTTTAGTGGAGAAACCCCAAACTAATCAAGTCAGCTCAAATAAGGCCATCTGTGGACGCTATATCTTGAACCCAGAAATTTTTGCGGTATTGGAGTCTTTACCAGCCAATGATCAATCAGGAGAAATTGAACTCACTGATGCCTTAAATATTTTAGCGCAAGAACAGACAATTTATGATTTTGATTATCAAGGCAAATGGTATGAAGTAGGAGAGCCCCTTGGTTTAGTTAAGGCTAGCATTCAATATGCCTTGAAACATCCTGAAACGAGCCAAAGCTTTAAAGACTATCTCCAAAGGGAAATTATTCCTCGCTTGAAAGCAGACGATAGTCAAAAATAAAATGAAAAGCAGATTAAAGAGCCTGAGATAAATATCACAGGTTCTTTTTATAAACATAAAATACCCTATTGTTCTTTTTGGTGAAAATATCTCCGGAATGCAGATAAAGATGCTATAATAACAAGAAGACTCTGTGTTTTAGAAAGGACGACTATGAAAGAACTAATTCAAGAATCCCAAAGCCGTTTTCCCAATGAAGATATCCGGGGTGTCCAATCACCATTAAGAATTTGTCCTATTGGTGCTCACTCTGATTTTCAAAATGGTAAGGTAACAGGTTTAACTATTGATGCTAGTGTAGATATGGTTTATTCCCCTAGTGATACGGGGTATATTCAAGTTTATTCAATGGATTTTCCAGATAAGGAACACTTCCATGTCAAAACGCGGTCAGATTATATTCCGGGCTTTTGGGGAAATTACTTGCGAGGAGCAGTGCTGGCTATTCAAGAAGACTATGTCCTAAAAACCGGTCTTAATGGGGTAATTTCTGGTAAGTTGCCAATTGGTGGCTTATCGTCTTCAGCAGCTGTAACCACAGCTTATTTAATGGCCCTTTGTGATGTTAATGGTATCCAATTCTCTAAGATGGACTTGATTCGTTGGTCACACTGGGTAGAGACTGAATTTATCGGTTTGAAGAATGGTATCCTTGACCAGTCTGCCAATATCTTGTCTGAGGATAATCGGTTGATGCTAATGGATTGTTTGGATTGGACCTATGATCTAGTTGACCAAGGAACAGATTGGCCTGAATTTGAAGTTATCATTGTTCACTCAGGTATTACCAAACAATTGATTGGGACGGACTTCAATAATCGGGTAGATGAGAGTCACGTCGCTGGTTGGTTGATGCTAGAACATGGCGGTTACGACCTCCCTAAATTAGACGATGTGCGCTTCCGCCACATCGACCGTTCGATTTATGATGCCGAACGTGCCCACATTCCCGACCGTTTTGGTAAACGGGCTGACCATTTCTATACCGAACAAGATCGAGTAGAGGAAGGTGCCAAAGCTTGGGCAGCTGGAGATATTAATCGTTTTGGGCAATTGATGTTCCAGTCAGGAGAATCTTCCTTCTACCAATATGAATCTGGCATTCCCGAAATGAAATTAATTTTCGATACCCTAAAGGAAACTGAAGGGGTATATGGGGCTCGGCCATCAGGTGCTGGTTACCGAGGCGCGGTGATTGGCTTTATCAATCCTAAATTTAAAGAAGCAATTAAGGCAGCTGTCGATGCGGTTTATCCTAAAGCTTATCCGGAATTAGCTGATGCCTATCATATTTCCTTTGCTAAACAGGCTGATGGCGCTCACTATGTTGATTTACAGGGAGGACAAGTATGAAAGCATTAATTTTAGCTGCTGGGTATGCCACTAGACTCTACCCACTCACCAAAGACACTCCGAAAGCTTTGCTGGAAGTGGCCGGTCAAACCATCATGGACCATATTGTGAGTAAAATTGACTTAGTCGATGCTATTGATGAAATTATTATTGTGAGTAATGATAAATTTGCTGATAATTTCCAAGCTTGGGCCAAGCAAGCAGACTATTCTAAAAAACTAACCGTCCTTAATGATGGAACATTAACCAATGAGACCCGTTTAGGTGCTATCGGTGACATTCACTTTGTTAGCCAAGAATTAACGTTAAATGATGATTTGATGGTACTCGCTGGTGATAATCTTTTTGACTTTGACTTGCGTGATTTTGTGGCCTTCTTCCAAGAAAGAGGCACCGATGTTATTGCCGCCTATGAAGAAAGCGACCAAGAGCAGTTGACACGCGGTGGAGTAGTCAAAATTGATGACCAAGAACGGGCGATAGCTTTTGCAGAGAAAAAACCAGCGCCCATTTCTAATTTATCAGTGCCAACCTTCTATATCTTCCAAGCGTCAACTCTAAGCTTGATTGCTGATTATTTGGCGGCTGGTAATAATCCTGATGCTCCTGGTCATTTTATGCCCTACTTACTGGAAGAAAAGCCGGTTAGTGTCTTTGTATTTTCAGGTGGGCGTTATGATATTGGTACCCTAGCTAGTTATGAGCAAGTCCAAGAAATTTTCGCCCAAAGAAATCGTTAAAAGTTAGCTCAAGCCCTGGTTAATTAGCAGAGTCTTGACTAGTGTAAGTGGATTTTCTGCGATTAAAGCTTTAAACTAATCAGGAGGCGTGCAATGAAAAAAATAAAATGGGGATCTTGGCTGCTGGCATTAGCAATTTTGATTCCATTATTAGTGGGAGTTTACTACTATTTCCATCCCATTCCGGACCATTATAGCCAAGTAGGAGCCATTCACCAGACTGATGATGTCGAGTTTCTGCGTGACTTAAGCTATGCTGATCAAGCCGGCGAGCTTAATCATGACCAAGAAATTTTTGACCATGTGTTTCAAGTCATCGATGAGGCAGAGGAATTTATTGTTATCGATATGTTTCTGTTCTCAGATGATTATGATCATGAGAAGCAAAGTTTTCCGTCCTTATCCAAGGAATTAGTCGATCGTTTGGTGGCCAAGAAACGGCGGTCGGATATTCCCATTATTTTTATTACGGATCCACTAAACTCCTTCTATCGCACTTATGAACCTGAAAATTATGAACGTATGCGTGATGTTGGAATTGAGCTGGTAGAAACTGATTTATTGGTTCTACCTGATTCCAATCCTGTGTATTCAGGCTTTTATCGGACTTATTTTCAGTGGTTTGCTCCTTCTAGGCAAGGCTATTTACCTAATGTCTTTCGCCCCATGGGTCCTAGGGCCAATATCATGTCTTATCTACAATTATTGAACTTTAAGGCCAATCATCGCAAAACGATCGTCTCTGACCAAGAAGCTATGGTTATTTCAGCTAACCCTCATGACGGCTCGGCTTGGCATTCTAATATTGGCCTAGCCGTAAAGGGGCAAGTTCAAAATGACTTGTTGACTAGCGAGCAGGCTGTTTACCAGGATGCTGGTGGCAATAATCCCCAGCAATTTGCTGATTTTTCCCATAAAATACAAACAGAGTCAGACACTGATGAAGGCCAATACAAGGTGCAATTATTGTCAGAAGAGAAAATTAAAGACAAGCTATTGCAAGTCATTAATCAAGCGAAAGCTGGTGACCAGTTACAAATGGGATTATTCTATTTATCCGACCGGGATATTGTTACTGCGCTTAAAAAGGCCAACCAACGTGGTGCCCTGATTCAAATTATCTTAGATGTTAATCAAGATGCCTTCGGGAAACAGAAAATAGGGATTCCCAACAAAGTAGTGGCCCAGGAACTATTGGATGCTAGTGATAATCTCCAAATTCGTTGGTATCAAAGTCATGGTGAGCAGTACCACGCCAAGTTTCTCCATTATAAAAATGCGCAAGAGACTATCTTTATTGGTGGATCAGCTAACTTCACTAAAAGGAATTTAGGTGACTTCAATTTGGAAACTGATCTGGCTGTCACAGCGCCTAACGATTCTGAATTTGCCCAAGCAGTGGCTAGCTACTATCAAACGATTTGGACCAATGCAGGAGGAAATACCTATACGGTTGCATATGACCACTACGCCGAAGACAAATGGTGGAAAACAGTGATTTATCATCTGCAAGAAAGATTAGGCTTGTCGTCATTTTAAAGCTACTATTTTAGATAAAGATTAATAATGAAAGGCTGGGATGAAATTCCCAGCCTTTTTGTGATATATGAATATTTGGGGATGAATGTTTTCGTTTCATCCTTTTAGTAGGCCTTCAAAAGTCAGAACAGACTGCCTTTTCCAAAATCCCTCAGATGGCCGTTTGCCATCTTTCGTGTTTTAGTCCAAGGCTTCTGTCCTTACCGACTTTTGTCACACCCTTTTACTTTAATATAAACTATTCTGCTTCGAAAGGGTCGATGCTGGTCATGTCTTGGCCAGCTGCCCAGGCTTTGAGTTGCTGACCGGTGTGCGAATTTTCACGCCAGCCTGCCCAAGCTTCTTTGCCAGGTCCAAAGGCATAGACATTGACATCTTCGCCTGTGTGGTCGCCAGTGGTCCAACCGGTGTTGGAACGGCGATCAATGATTTCACAGAGGGTGTCTTCTAAGTTAACCCGTTTTTGTTCCGGGGTAAAGGCATTCTGTTGATAGGTAGAATAAATTTGATTGAGCTCGGTGGAACTGAGGGTGAAATCAATATTATCAGTTAAGCTTTGCATCCAATCGTGACTAAGAAGCATGTCTTTAGCGATTTTGCCTGGAGTTTGTGTAACGGCTCGGATATATTCCGGAAGCCAGGAAGCAACTTCATTGACTCCCATTGTCATTCCCCCAGTGGCATGGTCGGCAGTGGCGATAACTAAGGTGTCACCATCTGCTTTAGCAAAGTCGAGAGCTGCTTCAAAGGCAGCGGTGAAGTCAGCAATCTCACTCATGGCAGCGACAATATCATGGTGGTGGGCTCCCCAGTCGATTTGGCTTCCTTCAACCATTAAGAAGAAGCCTTGCTCGTTGTCTAAACGCTTAATTGCTGACTGAGTCATTTCTTTAAGTGAAGGAATCACTTGTGGATTGCGATCAATAGCCATAGGGAGTCCAAATTCAGAGAACAAGCCCAGAACTTGAGAATTGGTAGACTCAGCGAGTTCGGAATGGGTATGGATAACATCATAGCCTGCTTTTTTAAATTCATAACCCAGATTGCGGTCTGGCCGGATGAAATGGTGGCGTCCCCCGCCCAACATGACATCTAATTTAAAGTCATCGCCTACCTTGTCATCAAAGTACTGGTCAGCAATAGCAAAATAGTCATTTCGACTAGCGACATGAGCGCCAAAGCCAGCAGGTGTGGCGTGGGATACTTCGGCTGTGGCGACTAAACCAGTTTTTTTGCCATGAGCTTTGGCAACTTCAACTACAGATTCTAAACGTTGACCATCTTTATCTTGTCCAATGATACCATTAGCCGTTTTACTACCAGTCGCCATGGCAGTAGATGAGGCCGCCGAATCGGTAATTGTGGACCAACCATCGAAGGAGTAGGTTGACTGTTGGCCAACAAGGTGGTGGTTATAGATACAAGGTTGGCGAAGGCCGTCAGCATGCTGGTTGACATATTCACGGTAGGCAGAAACCAAGGCTACCCCCATTCCATCTGCAATCATAAAGATAATATTTTTAGGCGAAGTTGAATGAATAGACTGAGACATAATATGCTCCTTTCCAAGCGCGGGATAAATTGTTAACTCAAGTTTAACATGATAGAATAGTCTGTCGAAATTATATACAGAGAAAGTTGGAAAAATATGCTTACTATTACTCATGCCATCCTACATATCTTTGATGGGGCTAGCAATGAACCCCTCCTATCCCATGTGGAACTTGATAAGCGCTCGCCTTATATTCATGATTATATTAAGAAAAAGTGTGAAAAAATTACCCAAACTGATCGCATGAAAGAAGGGGTTCTCACTGATGACTCACCAGTGAAGGCTTTATTTGATGCTATCCAGGACGATTTCATCTCAATTAGCCAAGAACTTAGCTTAATGCTCAGTGAAATGATTAAAAGTAATGCGGATATTCCTAATGCCGACCTGTTATGGGCATGTATTCGTGGTGAAGACCAATCCTCTTACCTGGCCATGTTCAAATTAAATCATCAAGAAGCGATGACCCACCATGTCGACTACGAAGACCAGAACCTTAAAAATGACTTAATTATCAACCAAGCGATTCTGCCTGGAATAAAACAAGGAATTGATGAAGGCTTTCTCTATCAATTGGATAATGGCCATATCCAAATTCTTGAGAAGAAACATCTTATTGATGAAAGTGGCGACCGGGAGTTTTACTTAAGCGAACGATTTTTAGGTCAAGCCATTAAAGCTTCCCTAAAGGAAAATATTGGCATTGTTAAAAAAGCCGTGTCAGCTACTGCAAAGAAATATGCCGAAGCTGACTATGCCCAACTAGCTCAAGCCAAAGAAGTACTCAACCAATCCATTGTCGATCAGGGCACTATTGATAATGACGTCATAGCAGAAAGCCTCTATCGCGATAAGCCTGCACAAATGGCAGATTATTTAGAGGCATCCAGTCAAGCTGGCCTACAAAATGATGAAAAGATAGTCGCGGATCCGGCATTAATGACTAATCGCATGCAAAAACAAAAATTAAAACTGGATAATGGGATTGAATTATCGATTCCAATTGAATTATTTAACGACCCCAATAGCGTGGAAATCCAAAATAATCCAGATGGGACAGTGTCTGTTTGGCTGAAGAATATTGATGAGATTAAGAATATGTTTTAACTCATTTATAATAAAAAACAATAAAAGAAACAATTTAGGTCTAGATTAATTAAAAATAAAATACAATTATTGTTCTTTTATTCGTTAAAACTTCGGATCGGTAATAATAAAAATGCTTATATATCAGCGTTTTTGATTTTTTGCTATGATTAATTATAAAAAAATATGTGAAGATATGATGACTTTTACGCGAATTTATTTTGAGAGTGCTAAAATTGTTGATGTTTACGTTACTAGGTAGTCAAGCAATTTTAAGGAGGCACTATATTTTATGGTGGGGAAGAACAATTTGCAAGTATGACGTGAGAAAACGTCGAATAAAGTTTACAAGTACGCAATTAAGCGGCTAAATTTTGGGGTAGCCTCTGTTGCGGTAGCAGCAGGATTATTATTTATTAGTGATTCGTCTTTAGTGAGTGCGGCAGAAACAGAGGGTCATACAGACTCTGTGACTGAAACAACAACGCTCACTGAAGCACAATCATTTGTTAATCATGTCAGTGATACTGTCACAGATGAAAATGCAGCTGAAACGGAAATTGGTGCTGAGAATACGGTAACAGCCGATGAAACAGTTGATGCTCCAACTGAAAATACGAGTGCTGCAGATAATGTTAGTGCAGAAGATATGAGTGTTGATGAAAATACATTAAGTGATGAACATACATCAACTGCTCCTGCTAATACAAACGATGAAGCAGAGCGAGAAACGAATGATCAAGCCGATGCAGAGAACCATGTTGTGACTAGTGATCAATTAAATAATGACCATTCTGAAAATACAAATAATAATCAAGAATTACCAAAAGTAAATTCTGGACTAAGTCATTCTGAAAGTGATGACAATAAAGAAACAATTAATACCACGCATTCAGAAAAAGAATCTGCTACAAGTGACAAGTTTGAATCTGAAAACTCAGAAGAGAAAGCAAGTGAAGATAAGGGAAATGAATTAGTAAAAGAAGCTGTTAACACTGCGACACGGGCAAGTTTTTTTGCTAATGGAACAAGCCTTCGTGCTGTCCAAACTGGTCGTAATGTGAATTCGCTAGTAAACATTTCTGACTTTGATATCAAATATGTTGGTGGTGGATCAAGTCAAAATGAAGCCTGGATTACTTCTTCTGGTCATCCTGAGTTGCATTTTAATTATCGTGTTGATGATAGTGTCCAAGCAGGGGATTACTTTACAGTTAATTTTGGGGATTATGTCGTTCCTGGTCTCTTAAATACACCGCGTAAACCAGGCAATTTAAATAGTGCTCAGGGCGTTCCAATTGCTATTAGTTCTTATAATGAAGCTACTAATTCAGCAGTGTTCACCTTTACAGAATATGTGGATGCTTACCGTAATGTACGGGGAACTTACGCCGAAAGTTTATGGCCACAACGTGATAAAGTAACAGATAATAAGCAAACCGTACCCGTCAATGTGCAAGTTGCTGGTCAATCATTTTCTAAGCCTATCACCTTCGATTATGGAAATAAGAAACAAAATCTAATTTCAAGTATTACAAATATAGATAACCAAGCAGGTACTATTTCCACGACAACCTATGTTAATCAGTCACTAAATAATACAGGATACCATAGTGTCACTATTGACGGAAAAAACTTAGATTTTAAAAATCCTGCCACCAGCATTAAGGTTTATAAAGTACCTAGATCAGTTAAATTAAATGATAGTTTTGTTCCCAACTTATCTCAACCAGGGATTACAGAAGTTAAAAATGCAGTGACTTTTCCCAATGGTCAAAATTCTGCACGTGTTAGTCTTGGAAATATTAATAATTACCAGTATGTTATTTTAACAACTACACCGCTTGCAAAATCAGCAAATGAGGAAACAAGCTTTTCTGCTACTTTAGTAAAAAATAACACTACCAACGTAGCAGGCCATAGCAGTTCATTAAATGCTAGAGATGTTTCTTCAACAGGAACGGGGGATATTGTTGAAGAAACTAATGGTAAATTCCAAGAACATCACCGTTATGAAACTGTTGATGAACAAGGAAATGTTATCAGTGTAGATGATGAAGTGAGTGGTGACCTGCAAGAAGGGACAGTTGATGAAGTCTATCTGACAGGCGCCAAGAATAGAGAAGGCTACACATTTACACGTACTGAGAATGCCAAGAATGATCCCTACTACAGTCCTAGTGGTGCTGTAACAGCAGGTGTTTTCAAAGACGGTGTTACTCAAGAGATTACCTATGTGTATCAACGGGTTGTACCAAAAGACACACCAAGTGAACCGCCAGTAGAAACTAAAGATAATGAACTTTATGAAATGATTGAAGAGGATTCTAGCTATAAAACAGAATTCAAATTCGATCCAAGTTTGAAACCTGGGGAAATTAAAGAACTACAAACTGGTCAAGATAGACGTGTTAAAGTTCTTTATAAACATATCAATCCAGAAACAATTCCTAATTTTGACCCTAGTCAATTTGTTTCCTTCCGTGGCCAATATTGGCAAGAAGTTTCTCGTGAAGTTATTCAAGAAGAACGTCCTCAAATTTTTGGTTACAACATCGAACAAATTGTTGAAACTCGGAATAATGAAGATGGTGGCGTTACAATTGTTTACAATACCGGTCGAGAAATTGTTATTCCTGGAAAAACACCTACAGCTGACCCAGTGTTACCTAAGGAACCAATTGTTGAAGTCGAACGGACAGTAGGAATTCATCCTGATACCGGTCAAGAAGTAAGCGGAAGTAAAGTCACTGTTAAGATTTATAATCCAAATACTGATAAATTTGAAAGCGAGAAAGTCACCTTTATTCCTGATGGCCAAAACGGTCGTGATGGTGTCGATGGCAAATCACCAAAAGCTGAAGTTAAAGATAACGGTGATGGTACCCATACAGTAACCATCACTAACCCAGACGGCACCACTACTGAAACCATTATCCGTAATGGTCAAGATGGTGCTAAGGGAGAAAAAGGTGATAAAGGTGAAGACGGAACCGACGGCCGTGATGGTCTAACGCCAGAAGTCAATGTCAAAGACAATGGCGACGGCACTCACACCGTAATTGTTCGCACCCCTCAACGTAACCCAGAAACGGGAGAAGTAACTTACGCTGAAACTACAACCGTAATCAAAGACGGTAAAGATGGCAAATCACCTAAAGCTGAAGTCAAAGACAACGGCGATGGCACTCATACAGTAACCATCACTAACCCAGACGGCACAACTTCTGAAACCATTATCCGTAATGGCCAAGATGGTAAAGATGGCCAAGATGGTGCTAAGGGAGACAAAGGTGACAAGGGTGATCGTGGCGAGAAAGGTGACAAAGGTGAAGACGGAACCGACGGCCGTGATGGTCTAACTCCAGAAGTCAATGTCAAAGACAATGGCGACGGCACTCACACCGTAATCGTTCGTACACCACAACGTAACCCAGAAACGGGTGAAGTCACATACACCGAAACCACCACTTTAATTAAAGATGGTAAGGACGGAAAAGATGGAGTTAATGGCCGCGATGGTTTAACCCCAGAAGTTACTGTTAAGGATAATGGTGACGGTACTCACACTGTAACTGTACGTACACCACAACGTAATCCAGAAACGGGAGAAGTGACTTACACTGAAACTACAACCGTAATCAAAGACGGTAAAGATGGTAAATCACCTAAAGCTGAAGTCAAAGACAACGGCGATGGCACTCATACAGTCACCATCACTAACCCAGACGGCACCAAGACAGAAACTGTCATCCGCAATGGTCAAGATGGTGCTAAGGGAGACAAGGGTGACAAAGGTGAAGACGGTCGCGATGGTCAAGATGGAAAAACCCCAACTGTTGAAACCACACCAATAAAAGATTCTAAAGGAAACCAAATTGGTGTAACCATTATTGTAAAAGATGGTGACGGAAAAGAAATTTCTCGTGAAAACATTTTGAATGGAAAAGATGGAAAATCACCAAAAGCTGAAGTTAAAGATAATGACGATGGTACACATAGTGTCATAATTACTAATCCAGATGGAACCACTACCGAGACTGTTGTTCGTGATGGAAAAGATGGTCGCGATGGTATTGATGGAAAAGATGGCAAATCACCATCTATTGAAACTACACCAATTCTTGATTCTGAAGGAAACCAAATCGGCGTAACTATCATTATTCGAGATGCTGATGGTAAAATTATCTCTGAAGAAAATATTTTGAATGGTCGCGATGGCAAGTCTCCAAAAGTAGACTTAATTGATAATGAAGATGGTAGTCATACTGTCAAAGTCATTAATCCAGATGGAACCACTAACGAAACAATTATCAGAGATGGTAAATCCCCTGAAGCTAGAGTAGAAGATAATGGCAATGGTACACACACTATTATTATCAAAAATTCAGATGGTAGTGAAACCCGTACAATTGTTCGAGACGGTAAAGATGCTGAAGCTCCTAAAATTTCTACCGAACCTGGAAAAGATAACCAAGGTAATACAGGTGTTTGGGTGATCATCTCCACACCAGAAGGCCATGAATTATCTCGAGAATTTGTACGAGATGGCAAAGATGGTAAAGACGGTAAAACACCAAGTATTGATGTAAAACCAGGTAAGAATGAGTTAGGTGAAGATGGTTACTGGGTAATTGTCAAAGATGGAAATGGTGAAGAAACTTCTAGAGAGTTTATCCGTGACGGACGCGATGGCGAAACACCATCCATCACTACTGAACCAGGTAAAAATGCTAATGGAGAAGACGGACTTTGGATCATTGTCAAAGATGGCAAAGGAAATGAAACGAGTCGTCACTTTGTACGAAATGGTAAAGACGGAGAAACTATCAAGAAAATATACACAGAAAACGGAAAATTGATCTTCATCTATTCTGATAATAAGAAATTTGAAATAACTATTCCGTGTGGATGTGACACTCCTTCTAAACCAGGAGACAACCAACCAGGCACCCCAGGTAAAGAAGAACCTTCAAACCCAGGAGACAACAACCCAGGTACTCCAGGCAAAGAAGAACCTTCTAAGCCAGGAGACAACAACCCAGGTACTCCAGGTAAAGAAGAACCTTCTAAGCCAGGAGACAATAACCCAGGTACTCCAGGTAAAGAAGAACCTTCAAACCCAGGAGACAACAACCCAGGTACTCCAGGCAAAGAAGAACCTTCTAAGCCAGGAGACAACAACCCAGGCACCCCAGGTAAGGAAGAACCTTCTAAGCCAGGAGACAACAACCCAGGTACTCCAGGTAAAGAAGAACCTTCTAAACCAGGAGACAACAATCCAGTTACCCCAGGTAAGGAAGAACCTTCAAACCCAGGAGACAACAACCCAGTCACTCCAGGTAAGGAAGAACCTTCGAAGCCTGCTGTACCGGCTAAGGAAAATCCAACTACTCCTAATAACGATGGATCAACCCAGACTGATACAGACAACAATTCAACAAAAGATAGTAAAGAGTCTAAACAAGAAGAAGTTGAACAATCAGCTATCTTGCCAGGCACTGGTAACGATACACTTGGACTCGTTACAGGAGTTGGTGCCTTATTCTTAGGTTCCGCATTCGTCTTCAATGCTCGCCGTAAAGAAGACTAATCATTCTGTTGTTTAAAGCAATACAGCTTCAACAGATTTAAAAACACCCACAGCGTAAGCTGTGGGTGTTTTTTTATCCAAATTAGAAAATATCAAAAAATGATAATAAGTCTTAATAGATATAAAGTTTTAATATATAAATACCAAAACTTGCTGCTCAGTGGTTGTTTTATTTCATCATACATATGTGACTAAAATACAGTAATTGTATTTTGATATTTTATAAGTTTTAAGGTAGAAATTACCAAAAAGGGTTAGGAGACAAGCGTTTCGGACAATATTTTATTTTTTTCTGCATTTTATTAATATATAAACGACGTAAAATTAATAATAAGTGTATTAATATGATATTATTATGACAAAATGTCTTTAACTTTTATAGATAATTTATTTAGGAGGAACAAAAATGGTTGGCAAAAATAACCACAAAATGATCCAGGAGAAAATGTCTAATAAAATATACAAATATGCGATTAGACGTTTATCTGTTGGAGTAACATCGGTGGCGATTGCTGCCGGCTTAGTGTTTTCATCACAAGTTGTCGTTGCCGAGGCGGCAGTTAATGAAGGGGTAAATGAATCTACCACTGATTTAGTACAAGTAGCTGATGAACCCAAAATTGAAGATGACGCAGATAGTGAAGTAACTGAAGCTCAAGAGGCCGAAGTTACTGATGAAGTTGGTGAAAATCAACCAACTTATGAAGCGCAAGAAGACGATTCTTTAGCTCTAGCACAAACTGCAGCTAAGGAAGAGATTGCAAAACTTACAAACCTTTCTGCGGCAGACAAAGAAAGTTTCAAAGCACGTATCGATCAAGCAAGTGCTGTAGAAACAATATCGGCATTGGTTCTTGAAGCGCAAGAATTGGATGCTTCATTGGCAGAAGACAAAAATAATGAGAAAGCTTCAACAAATGTAGCTAGTAGCACGACTGTCGAAACAAATGAAACAGAACAAAAAGAAAAAAAATTGCCAACACGAAATGGCGATAAGCTAGCGACAGATAAAGAGCAGCCAAAAAATAATCATGAGTCTCAATCATTCTCTAAATCTTCAGAAAAAGCTAGCGACGAGAGATTAGTTACCGGTTCTAAATCAAATGATGATTTAATCGTCAATCAGACTTTAGAGATTGAAAGTAACCATAGCGACAATATTGCTCAAAGCCAAAATAATGGGGAAGAAGACACTGCCCCTGTCGCAAAGGCGTTCAAACATGCGTCGCCAGCGAATGTTAATATGATGGTTACTAGCCGCTCAGCACAAGAGAACTTAACTAGAGATAGTACGCGTGATGTTGAGTTAGAAAACCATTTTGATGTAAACGGGGTGGCTGAGTCAAATTTACGTTATGCAGGCTTGCGTTACGAAGGAATTAACTCCGATCATTCGATTCAGTTACAAATCACTAAATGGTCTTCAGGATCTGCCGGTTGGGGCAAAGATCCTCGCTATCCATACGCAGGTTATACAATCTTACAGTTTTCTGACCCAGATTTTTATAAGCAAATTAATGGTATTCGGTCTGGAAATCATTCTTGGATCAAGGAAGATGACGGTGCACTGTGGAAGTTACCTATAACTGCTAGTACTGTGTCTTCCGGTTCTATTGGGGCAGTTAATAATACTCCTGTTCGAATTACCCTTAAGAATAATCAAACTCTGGAAACTTTGGGTAAGGCAAGCACCCCAATTTCATTCTATTCGGCTTGGATTAATGGAACTGATGCAAGATTTCCTAATACGATTGCTCAAGAGAGTATTTCAACGGGATATATTCTTGCCAATGATCCTTATCGACGAGAAGAGCATTCGACTGGCTTCACTGCCGGCCCTATGGTTGGCAAAATTATTCCTGATGTGGAGAATGGAACACTGAAATCAGTTCACACCTTCAAACCAAATCAAAATTTCTGGCAAACGGATTATTCTTGGGTGCTTTATGTTAAAGAGATGGTGCCTAAAGAGTTATTACCTTACATTGATATTAATAATATTACACTACAAGCTTCTGATGCTGTTGGAGGGCCCTCTGATCAAACAGGTTATTCAGGACAACCCGTACCATTGAAAATTGATTTAGCAACGGGTTTGGTTGATTCTAGTAAAACTCCTGGCTATGGTCTAACATCAGACATGACGACTAACGCCCCTTTAAATGATGTAAGGTTTAATCTTGACCGAGATGTATTTTATGGAACTCTTGGACAGAGCCGTTCTTATACTATTTACTATCCACTAAGAAAAGATGTGAATCTAGGTGCTTTTGCTGAGCAAGTAAACGATATCGTTCGAAAAAATAATAACCAATTATATTTTAGATCTTGGTTGGAATCAGACTACTTAGATGATGCGCCCGTCTTTACATATGGGGATAATGGGAAACCAACTCGCCAACTTGTTGGATCCTATGTGACGCCTTATCTTAGTGTGAATGATACTGATCGCGATGGAATTGTGGATTTTATAGAATGGGCTAATGATATGAATACAGAATCAGTGGATACTGATGGTGATGGCGTACCAGATAATCTAGAATTATATTACCATCAAACTGATCCACGTAATGCTTCTGATTATTTAGTAATAGGCCCACAAACAGAGACATTAGAAATTGCTGCAGATCAAGCCAATTCCATTACTGGTGTTGTTGATTTACCTGTCTATAATAATCCAAATCCGGATAAAAGCGATGAAGTTCTAAGCAAAACCAATCTATCTGCGGGTAATGTGTTAGTGAAGTTGCAGGGTTATGCCAATGGTCAAGCTACTGGTAAAGTTTATGAAGTGACGACGATTCCATTTGACCAACTAAACACTGGGGAATTTAAATTTTCAATTCCGGTTGATAGTCTAACCCCTGATACAGAGCTAGTTTTAGTGGCGTATAGTCCTAATGGGAGCAATCCAGCGCTTGGACAAGTTATCCGAGTAGTCGATACCCTAGCACCGATTGTACCAGTTGCTGACGAGAACGCACCTAGTCGACCAGGCTATGCCCGAGTGACATTTTCTGCAGGGAATCACGGTCAATTCGCTGATGGCTCCATGGAAAAGATTTTTGATGTAAAAACTACCTTGACTTGGGAAGATTTTACGTCTTCTGACTATTTCCCTGAAATAGTAGCCAATGACGGTTTTGTTTATAGTCAAGGGTCTTTCTATCCGTCCTTACCTAATGCTAGCAACCGAGTAAGCAGTGGAACTTATCGAGCGGTTTATGCAGCCGTTGATGGCATTACAGATATTTCGCAAAATCCTGATCATTCCGTTTTACCAGGGACACATCGGGTCAGCTTTAGAGCAGGCGAAGGGATTGCTCAACTCGATGAAGACAAGGTCTATATGGTCAAAGATGGTTTGGAATTACCGATGTCTTATTTCCCAAGCTACACACGTGAGCCAGGTTATGATAAAGGCGATTGGAATGTGGAAACACCAGTTATTACCACAGATACTATTTTTACAATTTCTGCAAATCCTTTACCTAATGTTATTAGCCAGCCTAACGATGAACAAAAAACAACTTTGGTCAATGAAGGCTATGAAATTCTCTCTCTAAACACTGACGAAAATGGTTTCTTGTTAATTAATGGAAATTATGAACAAAGTCAAGAATACTTGATTAAGGAAGGGACTAGTTTCGGTGAATTTAAGGAAGCTATTGGTGGGATTCCTTCTGTTGATGCTAAACGTGGCTATATCTTTGAAAAATGGGTGAATATTGCAAATCCGAGTGAATCCTTCCCGAGTGATGATGCCTTAGCACAAATGGATAAGTCGTATAGCTATCAAGCCCAATTCAAGCGTTTAAATAAAGTGATTAAAGTAACTGATTTGTCGCAACAACCCTTACCAGGCTACGGACGAATTGTCTTTGAAGCTGGTAAGCAAGGTGAATTTGCTGAAGATGGGTCTCAACAAATCGTCATTGACTTTCGTTATGACGATAGTGAAGATGATAATGCAAGCTGGGATGATATAAATATTCCAGTGCCGAGAGTCATCGGAAATTATCGTTTTATCGGTTATACTCCTGAAATCGACACTAATTCATTGCCACAGTCTGCGACTTATATTGGACAATACGAACCGCTTGAGCATATTGTGACATCAGATCCATCTTCTGACCCACAAAGTCAAGGTAAGTATGTTAAGTTGACCTTTGATTTAGGAGAAGGACATTTTGATCCTGAGGCCCTAATTAATGGAGAAGTTCAACCGACTTACTGGGTTTTACGAGGAATATCAATTACGGCCGACCAATTAGCTCAAGTGGAGACACATATCGTGAGTCCGGATGAAGAGCATTATGATTTCACCGGTTGGCAAGATGATTTGGTTACCCCTATTCCAACTGATCCTAGTGTAAATAGTATTGAACTCAAAGCCCAATACTCACAACGGGTAGATCAACCAACTATTAATCCAATCAAGGCCCATCAACATCAAGTTACAGGCCAAGCATTGCCGGGAGCTAGTGTGGAAATAATGCGCTATAATGACCAAGGTCAAGCCATGGGACGTATGGTGATAACTGCTGATAACCAAGGAAACTTTACCTTAGCTACCCCGCAACTTACTGAAGGGGAAAGTTTTGTGGCCAAGCAAAGTGTGCCTAATATGGCAGAAAGTCTTTGGTCAGATCCTGTTATTGTCCAAGCCGCTGAACGCAGCCAAGCACCGACTCAACTCAGTCAATTAGGCGGAATAATTAGTGGTCAAAGTCCAAGTAATGCTATTATTACGCTCGTTGATGCTAGTGGGCAAGCCATTACTGATGCCAATGGTCAACCACTTACCACTCAAGCAGATGCCGATGGAAACTTTACATTTACGCTTCCATCAGATAGTCAAGATGGCCGCCAAATTGCAGCTGTGGCTCAAGACGGGGATCGTTTAGTGAGTGAACCCTCTCTTCCACTAGTGATTGATTTATTAGCTCCGTCAATTTCATCAATTGATAACCAAACAGTGGTATCAGGCAATCCAATTGATCCATTTGTGGTTCAAACAGATGATTCAGAAGCGACGATAAGCGTTAATGGTTTACCAAAAGGGGTTACTTTTGATCCCGGAACAGGATTGGTTAAGGGGACTCCAACAGTAGAATTCACTGATGGCCAAGAAGAAATTGCGTTTACAGTGACAGTTACAGCAATGGATCCCGCTGGCAACGAATCTAAAGAAAAATTCATTATGACGATTCAACGTGACACCGATGGTGATGGCAAGCCAGATGTCACCGATGCGGATGATGATGGTGATGGCTTCACTGATGAAGAAGAAATCGCTGCTGGCACGGATCCAAAAGATGAAAATTCAATGCCAGATACACAAGCTCCTACCATTACAGCAATTGATAATCAAACAGTGGTAGCAGGTCAATCAATTGATCCATTCGTGGTTCAAACGGATGACTCTGAAGCAATAGTAAGTGTTGATGGATTACCAGAAGGTGTTACGTATGACCCAGCCACCGGCTTAGTGAGCGGTAGCCCAAGTCATAACTTCACTGATGAAGAAGAGGTAGCCAGCTATGACGTCACTGTGACAGCAACCGATGCAGCAGGAAACGAAAGTAGCGAAACCATCTCAATCACTGTTCAACGCGACACCGATGGTGATGGTGTACCAGATATCACCGATACCGATGATGATGGGGATGGCATTCCTGATGAGGAAGAAATCAGCAAGGGTTCAGATCCAAAAGACGCTGATTCCATTCCAGCAACTGTTATCACACCAGTTACAGGTGGCGAAGTAAGTAACGACAATCAAAGCGTTGTTGAAGGCCAACCAATCGATGAAGTGACAATCACTCCTGAAAATGAAGCAGCAGAAGTATCAGTCGATGAAGCGTCTCTACCGAATGGCCTTACATTCAATCCAGAGACTAAGACAATCACTGGTACGCCAGCAATCACTGATTGGGCTGATGACGAAGAAAGCCGCGAATTGACGACAGAAGTCACAATCACTAACCCAGATGGATCAAGTGCAAAAGAAACAGTCAACATTACTGTTCAACGTGACACCGATGGTGATGGTAAACCAGATGTCACCGATACGGATGATGATGGCGATGGCTTCACTGATGAAGAAGAAATCGCTGCTGGCACGGATCCAAAAGATGAAAATTCAATGCCAGATACACAAGCTCCTACGATTACAGCAATTGATAATCAAACAGTGTTAGCAGGTCAATCAATTGATCCATTCGTGGTTCAAACGGATGACTCTGAAGCAACAGTAAGTGTTGATGGATTACCAGAAGGTGTTACATATGACCCAGCCACCGGTTTAGTGAGCGGTAGCCCAAGTCATAACTTCACTGATGAAGAAGAGGTAGCCAGCTATGACGTCACTGTGACAGCAACCGATGCAGCAGGAAACGAAAGTAGCGAAACCTTCTCAATCACTGTTCAACGCGACACCGATGGTGATGGTGTACCAGATATCACCGATACGGATGATGATGGGGATGGCATTCCTGATGAGGAAGAAATCAGCAAGGGTTCAGATCCAAAAGACGCTGATTCCATTCCAGCAACTGTTGTCTCACCAGTTACAGGTGGCGAAGTAACTAACGACAATCAAAGCGTTGTTGAAGGCCAACCAATCGATGAAGTGACAATCACTCCTGAAAATGAAGCAGCAGAAGTATCAGTCGATGAAGCGTCTCTACCGAATGGCCTTACATTCAATCCAGAGACTAAGACAATCACTGGTACGCCAGCAATCACTGATTGGGCTGATGACGAAGAAAGCCGCGAATTGACGACAGAAGTCACAATCACTAACCCAGATGGATCAAGTGCAAAAGAAACAGTCAACATTACTGTTCAACGTGACACCGATGGTGATGGTAAACCAGATGTCACCGATACGGATGATGATGGCGATGGCTTCACTGATGAAGAAGAAATCGCTGCTGGCACGGATCCAAAAGATGAAAATTCAATGCCAGATACACAAGCTCCTACCATTACAGCAATTGAAAATCAAATAGTGGTAGCAGGCGATTCAATTAATCCATTCGTAGTTCAAACGGATGACCCTGAAGCAACTATAAGTGTTGATGGATTACCAGAAGGCGTCACATATGACCCAGCCACCGGCTTAGTGAGCGGTAAACCAAGTCATAACTTCACTGGTGAAGAAGAGGCAGCCAGCTATGACGTCACTGTGACAGCAACCGATGCAGCAGGAAACGAAAGTAGCGAAACCTTCTCAATCACTGTTCAACGCGACACCGATGGTGATGGTGTACCAGATATCACCGATACGGATGATGATGGGGATGGCATTCCTGATGAGGAAGAAATCAGCAAGGGTTCAGATCCAAAAGACGCTGATTCCATTCCAGCAATTGTTATCACACCAGTTACAGGTGGCGAAGTAAGTAACGACAATCAAAGCGTCGTTGAAGGCCAAGCAATCGCTGATGTGACAATCACTCCTGAAAATGAAGCAGCAGAAGTATTAGTCGATGAAGCGTCTCTACCGAATGGCCTTGCATTCAATCCAGAGACTAAGGCAATCACTGGTACGCCAGCAATCACTGATTGGGTTGATGACGAAGAAAGCCGCGAATTGACGACAGAAGTTACAATCACTAATCCAGATGGATCAAGTGCAAAAGAAACAGTCAACATTACTGTTCAACGTGACACCGATGGTGATGGTAAACCAGATGTCACCGATGCGGATGATGATGGCGATGGCTTCACTGATGAAGAAGAAATCGCTGCTGGCACGGATCCAAAAGATGAAAATTCAATGCCAGATACACAAGCTCCTACCATTACAGCAATTGATAATCAAACAGTGGTAGCAGGTCAATCAATTGATCCATTCGTGGTTCAAACGGATGACTCTGAAGCAACAGTAAGTGTTGATGGATTACCAGAAGGTGTTACGTATGACCCAGCCACCGGCTTAGTGAGCGGTAACCCAAGTCATAACTTCACTGATGAAGAAGAGGTAGCCAGCTATGACGTCACTGTGACAGCAACCGATGCAGCAGGAAACGAAAGTAGCGAAACCTTCTCAATCACTGTTCAACGTGACACCGATGGTGATGGTGTACCAGATATCACCGATACCGATGATGATGGGGATGGCATTCCTGATGAGGAAGAAATCAGCAAGGGTTCAGATCCAAAAGATGTTGGCTCCATTCCAATGACACCATTAGAACCTGGTCAAGAAAATAACCAAGTACCAGTTGTCAGTGGAGATGTCAACGAAGTTCAACCAGATGAGAATCCACAAGATACAGGTATTAATGTCGATTATGCCGATGAAGATACGACAATAAGTGCTAAAGATGAAGATGGTAAATTTGTTCCTGTAACTATTGATGAAGAGGGTAATGTTATTATTACTCCAGGTGTAGATGTTGATGGTCCAATTACAGTGATTGTTGATGACCCAGAACTAGATCAAGCTATTACTGTTATAGTTCCAGTTGAAGGGCATAAACCTGACCATGATGATAACAATTCAGATTTTGTTGATGAAAATGGTGATTCTACTGTTCAACCAAGTGTGGAATTAGTCTGGGAAGATGAAATCATTCCATTCGAAACCATTGAACGGGAAAATCCAAACTTACCACAAGGCCAACGTCGTATTGTCCAAGTCGGCCAAGACGGCTTGAAACGGACCTTCTACGAAGTGACAACTGGAGTGGATGGTGAAGTGATTTCTCGTGTGGCCTTGGACTATACAGGTGATAATGTTGCCCCTGTGGCACAAATCATTGAAATTGGCACAGGAACAAGTGAAAATGGTGACTCCACTGTTCAACCAAGTGTGGAATTAGTCTGGGAAGATGAAATCATTCCATTCGAAACCATTGAACGGGAAAATCCAAACTTACCACAAGGCCAACGTCGTATTGTCCAAGTCGGCCAAGACGGCTTGAAACGGACCTTCTACGAAGTGACAACTGGAGTGGATGGTGAAGTGATTTCTCGTGTGGCCTTGGATTACACAGGTGACAACGTGGAGGCTATTGCTCAAATTGTTGAAGTAGGAACTAAGGTTGAGACACCTAATTTAGATCAACCAATTAGAGTTGAAGGCCAAGTACAAGCTGTTCAACCAAATGCCAATAGTCAAGACACTGGTATTAATGTCATTAACATAGATGAAAAGACAAAAATTTCTGCTCATGATGAAGATGGCAAAGCACTACCAGTAATGATTAATGAGAATGGCGATATATTTATTAGCCCAGGAACTGATGTCGATGGACCAATCACTGTGATTATCGCACATCCAGACTTGCTAGATGGTTTCGTAGCCATTGAAATGCCTGTTAATGGCGATGAATCTGGTCGTGACGATAATACCATTGATGAAGGCGATGATAATGATTCCGAGCAAATAAGCGATAAGCAAGAACCTCAAACAGAACCTACAGTGGAACAAGAGAATGTGATAATTTCTGAAACCACTAAACAAGAAACATCTAATAAGGAAGAAGATTACGTAGAGACTGAAGAAGAGTCAGAAAAACTCGTTAAGGCAAGTACTTTACCAAGCACTGGTGCTGATAGTGTTGGTTTACTTGCAGGTCTTACTGCCTTATTACTCGGTTCAGGCTTCTTGTTTGCTAAACGCCGTGAAGAGAACTAAGCACTTCACTTCAGTGTTTGTTTACAAGTAAAAGCACCCGCAGAAAAGCTGCGGGTGCTTTTTTGATTGACTAACTAATCTGGTAACTTCTTTTAACTGAAGAATATTAAGTTTAATCTCCTTATATTAATAATGAAATTGCGATAATAACAGTGTTTAGCATATAATAAGTATAAGAGGTGAGAAGATGACGACAATTAATGAAACCTGGGACTTTGATTCCCTATATCCTGGCGGTCTAAAAGGACACGCCTATCAAGAACATCTAAAACAACTTAGCCAAGAAAGAGATCAAATTATTGAGTGCTTAACTGATTTTGATATTACTGCTAATGATGCCCAAGAGTCCTTAGTGACTTGCTTGGACGCAGTGGCTCATTTCAATGAATCAGCTTTACATGCAGGAACCTTTGCCCAGATGGTTGCTGATGCTGACATGACGGATGATTATGCTCAGGCCATGCGCCTCAAGGTTGACGACTTAGTGAAACCATTTAAAATCGCTTATGGTAAGTTCGTTAAGACCTTCAATGTGATTGATGACCATAGTTGGCAGCAATTAATCGACCATCCATCTTTAGCGCCGCTTGCTTTTGTTTTGAACGAGGAGCGTGATCAGGCTAAACGTCTCTTGGGAGATGAGGCGGAAGCCTTACTGGCTAACTTAAATAGCGATGGTATGGCAGGTTGGGCCGGAATTTATGATACGACTTCAGCGAATCTTACGATTTCAGTGGACTTGACTGATGGCCACCATGACTTTTCTGTGGGCCAAGCCATGAATCGTATGTATGGCGACCCTAATCCTGCTAACCGAGCAGCTATCTTTGATGCTTGGGAAGCTGCTTTCGATGATCGTGGACCGGTTTTTGCAGATATTATTAACCATCTGGCTGGTTACCGTTTAACGGTGCAATCAGCTCACAATTATGACCATTTCTTGGCGGAAGCTTTAGAGTACAATCGGATGCAAAAGGCAACCCTAGAGGCAATGTGGCAGGCGGTCGACCAAGGGAAGACTATTTTTATTGAATTTTTACGGCAAAAACAAGCCCTCTTAGCTTTAGACCAATTAAATTGGCAAGATGTGGATGCGCCCCTAGTCTTTGATTCTGAACCGACTATTTCTTATGATTACAACCAAGCTTGTGAGTTTGTGGTGGAACAGTTTGCCACATTTGGACCAAAATTAGCGAAATTTGCCCAAAATGCCTTGGATAATCGTTGGGTAGAAGCAGAAGACCGAGAAGGGAAACGTCCAGGTGGTTACTGTACCGAATTGCCTTTAGTGAATGAATCACGGATCTTTATGACTTTTACGGGTTCAGCTTCTGATACGTCAACTTTAGCTCATGAGTTGGGTCATGCCTTCCATTCTCATGTCATGAATGAAGAATCTTATTGGAATAAGAATTATGCCATGAACGTGGCTGAAACAGCATCAACCTTTGCGGAGACGATTGTTGCCAATGCGAATCTAGCTAAGGCCAAGTCAGCTAAACAGCGCTTGCAGTTATTGAATGTTAAATTAGAAAATGCCACGGCTATGTTCTTAAATATTCGGTCACGTTTCCTGTTTGAGACGGCTTTTTATGAAGAACGACGCCAAGGTTTTGTTGGGCACCAACGTCTTAATGATTTAATGACAGAAGCGCAATCAAAAGCTTATGGGGATGTGCTAGACCAATGGCACCCACATTTTTGGGCCAGCAAACTGCACTTCTTTATGGATGATGTGCCTTTTTATAATTTCCCATATACTTTTGGCTATCTGTTCTCATTAGGATTATATGCCCAATATTTAAAGGCTCCGGAAAACTTTGAAGAACGCTACATTGCCTTATTACAAGATACGGGTAAAATGACTGTAGAAGATTTGGCAGCCAAACATTTAGGTGTTGATCTGACTCAGCCAGATTTTTGGCAAGCTGGCGTAGCCTTGGCTGCTGAAGATGCTAAAGCCTTTATTACTGAGAGTAAAGAACTTTTAAATTAATTTATAAGGCGCTGCGAGAACACAGGATAAGTTTAATTCCTGTGTTCTTTTTGTAATTAATGCGACCTAAAAAAGGCTTGTTAAAGCCATAAAGACCTCGTATAATGGGTGAGACAAATACTATTTGGGTAATGAGAGGCGGCGAAGTAGTGGAATATGAAGTCTTAGAAGAACGTGTTAATATGGCCCCCTTGGGCACAGCCAAGTTGGGTTTAGACAACATGCGTACCTTAATGCATCACTTAGGCGACCCTCAGGAGAAGCTTAAACTTATTCACATTGCAGGCACCAACGGCAAAGGGTCAACAGCAATGATGACAGCAACCGTTTTGGAAAAAGCAGGCTATAAGGTGGGTCTCTTTACTTCCCCCTCTTTAGTTGATTTCAATGAACGGATTCAAATTAACCGCCAACCCATATCAGATGCGGATTTAGAAGAGATTTTAGAAGTAGTCAATGAGAAATTACCAGCAGATTTCTTTGCCACTCAGTTTGAAATGTTTACTGCCTTAGCTTGGTTGGCTTTTGACCGTGCTCAGGTAGATATAGTGGTCATGGAAGTTGGTTTAGGCGGTCGTTTGGATGCCACCAATATTATTAGCCAACCTTTATTATCAGTTATTACCAAAATCGCCTTAGACCATGTCCATATTTTAGGGGATACTTTGGCGGCTATTGCTCAAGACAAAGCCGGTATTATCAAAGCCGGAACGCCAGTAATTTCCTATCCACAAGCTCCTGAAGCTGGCCAAGTATTGGAGACAGTGGCTAGTGCCCGCAAGGTACCTTTAACGGTTGTCGATTTAGATCAAGTGGATTATCAATTAGATAATTCTTCGCATCAATCTTTTAGCTATCGCGGCTATGATTACCAATTATCCCTATTGGAAGATCATCAAATTTTTAACGCTTGCCTAGTGATCGAGATTGTGACTGCCCTTAGAAATAACGGATGGGAGATTAGTCAGTCAGCCTTGCAGGAGGGCTTATCGACAGCTAAATGGCCTGCTCGATTTGAACTTATTCGACGTCAAGGGCTTGACCTTATTATTGATGGGTCTCATAACGTCGATGGGATTAAGAGTTTGCGGAATAATCTGTTACGGTACTATCCCAACGCCTATCGGATAGGGGTTATTGGTATGGTCGCAGATAAGGATATTGCTCACGTGCTTGAAAATATTGTGCCGGTTTTCGATGAATTGATTGTTACCCAACCAGACACGCACCGGGCCCTGGCTACGGATGACTTGATGACGCAGATTAAGGCTAGTCAGTTAATTGCGGAAGACAAATTACATGCTTGTCCAGATTTCTGGCAGACCCCTGATTTAGCCAAAAACTTGGCCAATAAAGAAGACCAAGATGCCATGGTTTGTTTCTTTGGAAGTTTTTATTATGTAGGGGAACTAAGACAAGCCCTCCTCGATTAGAGAACCTTTTCATAAGACAAATAGACTCATCTTCGTTATAATATGGCTATAAGCTTAGGAAAGGAGCATGTAATAATGACACAAAATGATGTAAATACCCTAACCTTCGACGCTAATGTGGTTGAAGACATTGCCAATAAGGCAGTTCTCTCTGTAGATGGTGTCTTAGCCACTCAAGGCGATGCTTTCGATAAAGTTCAAGATGCCGTTTCTAAAACGGATGAGGCAGAAGGTGTCGATGCTGAAGTTGGTGAAGTTGAAGTTGCCATTGACCTAGACATTATTGTGGAATATGGTAAGGAAATTCCTAAGATTCAATCAGAAATTGTGAAAACTGTAAGTCATGATGTGAACAAGTCAACTGGCTTAACTGTGGTTGAAGTTAATGTTAATGTCAAAGATATAATGAAGTTGGAAGATTTTAAGAAAGTTCAAATGAAACAATTTTCCGATGAAGATAATAAATCTGACAAGCAATAAGTAAGTAGACTAGTGTTAAATGTCATTAGAGTCTGGTGAGGCTGGGACCTTTGTCTCAGCCTCTTCTTATGTCTATTAAGAGTGAAGGGGGAATCAGCATGGCTGAAATTGTATTGAGTATGATGCAGAGTCTAGATGGTTACATCGCCGATCAAAATTTGGAGTTTGATTTTATTGAAGGCTATCCGGGACCTCATTTAGAAGAAATGTCTAGTCAAAAGCAAAGCTTTGATTTCGAAGATTTTGTGGGAGAAGTAGACATTATAGTGATGGGGATGACTTCTTATCAGCAGGGCTTTCACTTGGCTTACCCAGATAAGGCAATTTATGTTGTGACAAGTAAGAAAATAAATAATCAAGCCAACTTACATTTTCTGGCCCCACAACGTCTACTGAAATTAATCCTTGCTAAACGTAAGCAAGGGAAGTCTAGCTATATTTTGGGTGGAGGGATGACGGCCCAACTCTTTATTTCTGCTGATGCTGTTGACCGTTATGTGATTGGGACGGTTCCTTATTTGCAAGGATCAGGGCGGAAATTATTTTATCCCCAAGATCAGGCTATTCCCTTACAATTAGAATCTGTTCAAGTATTGGGTGGAATGACTTTGTGTCAATACCTACGGCGGTCTTGACATTATAATGAAAAAGGAGAGGCTGGGACTTTTGTCCAGCCTCTCCTTTTTCATTTCTTGGCAAGTGGCTAAATTTCATTCCACGTTTCTAAATGATAAGCCCCTTTGTAGTAGGAGACATGGGCATAGTGAGCAGGTTCTAAAGATTGAGTGAGATCGAAATCTGCCAATACTTCATGAAGGAAGAAACGAATAGGGAGTTCATGCCCCACAATTAGGACATTAATTTCCGGGGTCATTTGTTCAATCCGTTGTTCTAAGGCTTCGTCATGGATGAAGAGCATGGCTTCTTCAATTCTTTCCCAAAATGACATGAAGTCTTCAGATTCGCCTACAGGATCATCATGCATTAATTCGTCAATAATCAAGGGAACAAAAGAAGCAGAAGGCACTTTATCGGCTTTTAATTGTTCAACTTTGGCTGGCAAGCTCTGTTTCCAAACCGCTTCTGTGGGTTGGTTTTCAAATCCACCATAATTAAACTCCCTAAAGGCTGGTGTCGGTATTAAAGGAATATCTTCTTCCTGGTAGGAGAGGATAATTTGGCCAGTTTCTTGGGCCCGTTTTAAATCAGAAGTGTAGGCCAAGTGAAAGGGCACACTTGCCAAATCATTTCCTAATTTTTGGCTATTATTAATACCAATGTCGTCTAAAGAGGAGTCAGTCCATCCTTGAACGATGCCGTCAATATTAGCACTAGTCTCACCATGACGAACAAAGTAGTAATTAATTTTATTCATTGCGGACACTCCTTTCTGTATTCTCTTCCCTAATGATATCATAAAAAATCCCTTAACGGTATCGCTTTCAATCGCTTTAAAGTTAAAATGTTTTAAACGGATAAAACTGGTGAGATTTTTGTATTATGGTCTAGGCTTTGGTAGAATTAGGGAGAATTACTATGCCTAAAAACAAGGAGTTACTGCCATGACAAATCAAGATAATCAACTAGGAAAACCCATTTCTGCTATCCAAGTAGGTGCTACCTTCTCACTGACAGAAACTATTAAGGAGCGTGATGTGCTCTTGTATATGGGCGTTACGGATGATTCTAATCCTGCTTACTTAAAACAAACACAAGACGCTGAGATGAAAACGGTAGTGCCGCCTATTGCTTTGATGGGAATTTTGACTCGGACGGTATCGATGCATTTTCCTGGGCCAGGTTCACGTTTAATTGAAATGAATCTAAATATCTCCGACCCGATTCCACACAACTCAACTTTAACCTTTGATTTTGAAATTATTCGCGTTGAAGAATTGAAACAGTTTGTGACCATTCATGCCATTGGTTATTATGCTGATGATCCACGTCATGAGCGAGTTTTAGATGCCATTCTAACAGTCTTGCCACCAGAAGAAAATTTGGACCAGTTAACTGACAAGATTGATGCTGGTGTATTTCAACGTATAACAGGAGGCGACACATTTGACTACTAAAAACAAAAAACTGCTTTTATTTGATGGCTCGTCCTTAGCGTTTCGAGCCTTTTTTGCAATTCCCAATTTTGATACTTTTGTTAATAAGAATGGGCTTCATACCAATGCTTTGTTTGCCTTTCATTCAATGTTTAAAACAGTTCTGGACAAGGAAGCCCCTAGCCATGCTCTCGTGGCTTGGGATGCAGGCAAAACCACTTTCCGTACAGAAATGTATGGCGATTATAAGGGTGGACGGCAAAAAACGCCAGCCGAATTTCGGGAACAGATGCCTTTCTTCAATGTTATGTTAGATGCGTTTGGTGTCAGCCATTATGGTCTAGTCAATTATGAAGCAGATGACATTATTGGGACCCTAGCCATGCAAGCGGCTGATCAAGGCTTCGAGGTAGTTATTGTTTCTGGTGACCGCGACTTGATTCAATTGGCGCGTCCCAATATTCGAGTGGATATTACACGCAAGGGAGTTAGTCAATTAGAACCTTATACGCCAGAAACAATCGACGAAAAATATGGCATTACCCCCCAACAAATTGTTGATATGAAGGGATTAATGGGCGATAGTTCAGATAATTATCCTGGAGTCACTAAAATTGGGGAGAAAACGGCCTTGAAACTCCTTCATGACTATGAGTCCATGGAAGGGGTCTATGACCATATTGATGAGATGAAAGCCTCTAAACGTAAGGAAAACCTAATTAACGACAAGGAACAAGCCTTCTTATCTAAAAAATTAGCCCGCATTGCGACTGAAGCCCCTGTTGAAGTCAGCTTAGACGATATTGTGCGTCAAGACATCGACGTCCAAGCGTTAATGACTTTTTATAAAGACATGGACTTCAATCAATTTATGAGTCAATTGTTGGATAAAACAGACAATCAAGACTTACTGAGTGAAGATTGGGAAGACGTGGACTATCACTATCTTAGTCAGGCAGACCAAGTCAGTGCTGAACTCTTCTCAGCAGATACCATGGCCCTATATATGGAAAACTTAGCTAAGAATTACCATGAGGGGCAAATTGAAATGGTCGCTTGGGGATCAAAAGACCAAATTTATGTTGCTGATGCGAACTTTATCTTGAAGCAAGCCGATTTCCAGATTTGGTTAGCTGATGTAGACAAGAAAAAAGTGGTTTATGACGCTAAACGTAGTCAAGTCATGCTCAGTAAACTAGGGCTGGATTTTGCAGGTATCCAAGATGATGTTTTAATTGCGGGTTATCTATTAACTGCCAAAGACTTATCCAAGGACTTGGCGGAATTGGCCCATGAATTTGGCATTGACCAATTAGCCTTCGATGAGAGCATTTATGGCAAAGGGGCTAAGCGCGCCTTACCCGAAGACCAGGAGACGATGGCCAGTCATTTAGCACGTAAGATTGCGGCCATTTGGCAACTACAAAGCCTGACTCAAGACCAACTTGCTAGTAATGAGATGCTGGATCTCTATCAAGACTTAGAGCTTCCTTTAGCCAAAGTGTTGGCGCAAATGGAAATTCAAGGGGTTCGTGTTGATCGCAAACAACTAGAGACGATGCAAGCGGAATTTGATGTTAAACTTGGCGAACTAGAGAATGATATTTATCAAATTGCTGGTCATGACTTCAATATTAATTCTCCTAAACAATTGGGCAAGGTTCTCTTTGAAGAGTTGGAATTACCCGTCATTAAGAAAACAAAAACGGGTTATTCGACTGCCCAATCTGTCTTAGAAAAATTACAAGGTAAGTCACCAATTATTGACTATATTCTAGATTATCGGCAATTAGCCAAGTTACAAAGTACTTATGTTGCTGGCTTACAAGACTTTATCCAGGAAGATCATAAGATTCACACTCGTTTCCAACAAACCTTAACGACGACTGGACGTCTATCATCAGCAGATCCTAATCTACAAAATATTCCCATTCGCAGTGATGAGGGCCGTAAGATTCGTAAAGCCTTTATTCCTTCGCATAGTGGTTGGAAAATTTTCTCATCCGACTACTCACAAATTGAGTTGCGTGTGCTAGCGCATTTATCTGGAGACGATCACATGCGTGATGTTTTCCAAGCCGGTCAGGATATCCACCAGTCAACTGCCATGAAGGTTTATGGGGTTGATAGCAATGCAGTCAGCAAGAATATGCGTCGTAATGCTAAGGCAGTCAATTTTGGGATTGTTTATGGCATTTCTGATTATGGCCTCAGTCAAAACCTAAATATTAGTCGCAAGGAAGCTCAATCCTTTATTGATGCTTATTTCGAGTCCTTCCCTAAGATTGAAGACTATATGGACCGCGTGGTTCAAGAAGCACGCGACAAGGGCTATGCCCAGACTATGTTTAACCGCCGTCGTTACCTTCCTGATATTAAGGCCAAGAACTTTAATGTACGGTCTTTTGCAGAGCGTAATGCTATGAACACGCCTATCCAAGGGACAGCAGCTGATATAATTAAGTTTGCTATGTTAGCTATGGACAAGGCCTTAAAGGAGAAAAACTTACAAGCACGTATGCTCTTGCAAGTTCACGATGAGTTGATCTTTGAATGTCCAGAAGAGGAAGTACCTGTCTTAGAAGACTTAGTGCCTGAAATAATGGCTTCGGCTGTTGATCTTAGTATTCCATTAACTGTGGAGTCTTCTTATGGAGATAATTGGTACGACGCTTAAAAATTGATGGTTGAATAATAGAAAGAGGAAACTATGCCAGAATTACCTGAAGTTGAAACTGTAAAACGAGGCCTTAACCGTTTGGCGCAAGGCATCCAGGTGCGTGATGTCCAGGTATTGTGGCCCGCTATCATCCAAGCTCCTGCTGGTGTCGATGACTTTATTCAACGCATGCCAGGTCAAGTCTTGGAATATGTTGATCGACGTGGGAAGTACTTACTCTTTTACTGGACAGAGGACTTGTGGATTAGTCATTTACGGATGGAAGGGAAGTATCTGCTGCCAAATAGTGAGGAGCCTGTAGATAAGTATAGCCATGTAATTCTACACTTAAGCGATGGCCGTGACTTACGCTATCGTGATGTTCGTAAATTTGGTCGGATTAAGCTCTATCCTAAGGACCAGGCTGATCAAGCCATTGCTGATCTGAACCTAGGACCAGAACCGGGTGATTTACAGCTGTCTGATTTAGCCTCAGCCTTTGCTAAGACACAACGAGTGGTTAAGGCCTGTCTTCTCGACCAGAGTATTGTGGCAGGCTTAGGTAATATTTATGTTGATGAAGTCTTGTTTGCTGCTAAAATTCATCCTGAGCGTTTGGCGCAGTCACTAAGTCATGTAGAGTTAAGTCGCTTAGTTCAAGCCATCCAACAGATTATTAGTCAAGCAGTAGCTAAGGGAGGCACCACGGTTCGTACTTATACTAATGCCTTGGGTGAGAATGGCCATTATCAAGAAGACCTAAAAGTCTATGGCAAAGCCGGCCAAGCTTGTCCGCGTTGTCATACGCCTATCGAAAAGATTAAGCTGGCCCAACGTGGCACCCATTTCTGTCCTTATTGTCAGAGGAGGGAAGTGAATGACTAAGATTATTGGTTTATCTGGTGGAATTGCCACGGGAAAGTCTACCGTCAGTCAATACTTGCGTGAAAAAGGTTTTGATATTATTGATGCTGATCTTATTGCTCGCCAGGTAGTGGTTCCGAGTAGTGAAGGCTTAACTCGCTTGTTGGCTCATTTTGGTCCCAGTGTTTTGACTCCTGATGGTCAATTAGATCGCCAGGCTTTAGGGGAAAGAATTTTCAACGATGACCAGGCTCGCCAAGACTTAAATGATATGCTTCACCCTTTGATTTTAGGCGAGATTAAGGCAGAAATTGCACGGTTACAAGCAGCTCAAGTCGCTTATATTATATTGGATGTCCCCTTATTATTTGAAAGTTCTCAATTCAGAGCAATCTGCCAGCAAACTTTATTAATTTGGCTCCCTGAAGATTTGCAAATTGAACGCTTGATGGCACGAGATAATTTAACAAAGGTACAAGCTCAAGCCCGACTTGCTGCACAAATGCCTCTAGAAGACAAGAAAAAGCTGGCCGATGATGTGATTGATAATTCTGGTAGTCGCCAAGAGACTTACCAACAAGTTGATCAATGGATTACTCGGTTATAGAGATGACTTCAACTTAGCTAGAATAGGGAATCCTTTTATATACAGAAGTTTCCTATTACGGCTAAAGTTGAAGTTTTTCTTGTTTAAGCTTACTTATTATATGAACTAGAGCCAAGCCGGAATTTCCTTGAACCAGGGGCTATGCTATAATAAAAGTGATTAAGGATGCGCGTCTTATGAGGTGAGGAATATGCAATGCCCAAAATGTCATAAAATGAATTTAAAAGTAATTGATAGCCGGTCTGCGGAGGATAATCATTCTATTAGACGTCGGCGGGAGTGTTTGGATTGTGGTCATCGTTTTACTACATTTGAGCGAATTGAATACCGACCATTATTAGTAATAAAACGGGATGGCAACCGCCAAGAATTCTCTCGTGAAAAATTATTACGGGGTCTAGTACGGTCATGTGAGAAACGGCCAGTTGCCTTAGAACAGTTGGAACGTCTTGTTTCTGATATTGAGTTAGAATTGCGAGAGAGTGGTCAAAATGAAGTTTCCTCAACTGATATTGGGGAGCTGGTCATGGATCGTTTGCCAGAAATCGATGAGGTGGCTTATATTCGTTATGCTAGCGTCTATCGCCGTTTCGAGGACCCAGCTGTTTTTCTCAAGGAAATTGAACGTTTAAAGAAGAGACAAATGAATGAGTAGTTAGGAGTCAGATGTCTGTGTCACAAGTATGGGAAAATTTAAATCCGCAAGCAGTTTTGACCGTTATGCAGGCGGAGTGGATTTCTGACCGCGATCGTCAGGTCTTGGCTTATTGTTACCAACCAATTATTGGTTCAGATTCTTATGCCTTATATATGACTTTGTTGGCCCAGGTGCATTTGGAAGGATATGTCTCCAAAGAATTACGCCATCGAGACTTAATGGAACAGTTGGTCATGGGTAAGGAACAGTATGTCAAAGCCCGACGCCGTTTAGAAGCAATTGGATTAGTGCGAACTTTTGTAGTAAAAGGGGAAGAAGATGAAGCCATGCGTTATGTCTTGCGCGCCCCCTTAGCTGCAGATAAGCTCTTTTCTGATGCGATTATGTCCACTCTCTTATTGGATCGTTTAGGAGCGCCACGTTTCAATGAATTATTGGAACGTTTCTCTGTCCATTTGCCTAGTGATGACCGTGATTGGCAAGAAATCACTGCGAGTTTTCAAGATGCCTATCGCATTCCGCGCCAATATGTTCCCATGGACAGTCAACAGGAAAAACGTCTAGTAAAGACTAACCAACGACAAAATGCTCGGCAATTAGAGAATAGTTCATTTGACTATGATTATTTCAAACAGTTGCTACAGGGGAGCTTCGTCAGTGACCAAGCCATTAATCAAGACGTTCTAGCTATGACCAAGACTTTACATGTGATGTATGGTTATGATGAGGTCGATTTGCAACGTTTTGCCTTGGATGCCTTCAATGTTCGGTCTAATACCATTAGTTTGGAACGTTACCAGGCACAAGCCCTTAAAGAAGCGGAAAATCACGGCCTATCCTTTTCTAAACAGCAAGCAAAAGAGCAGGCTAGTCAAGAAAATACGAGCGAAAAAGACTTTTGGAAAAGCCAAGGATTGGGTGAAAAAGAACTTGCCTTGACCCAGCAAATGCATGATTATCCATCTATGACCTATATCAAGAGTATTAAACAGCAACGGCATGGTTACGTCAGCCAAGGTGAAGCTAAAACCATCCAAGAATTGCTGCAATCAGGGGTATTAAATGCCGGCGTCGTGAATATGTTGATTCATTATTTCCTAGTTCAGCTAGATAACAAGTCTCTCAACAAAGCTTGGATGGAGCGGACAGCTGATGATTGGGCGCAAGAAAAGATAGATACACCGGAAGCCGCCATGCTTTATTTGAAGGGGCGACGCAACAAACAAAAAGAAGCTGAACTTAAACGCCAACAAGCTAAGCAGAATAACCGCTATTATCGCAAGACTAACTATCAAGAAGTAGAGCCAGCTTGGTTTAAAGAAGGCCAAGACAAAACAGAAAAGAATTCAACTGCGAAAATAGACGCTGAAAATAAAAAAACGAGTCAAAACACTAAAGAAGCAACAAATGAGAACAAGGATGCCCAGGAGCGAATGAAAGCCATGATTGCTCGCTTCACAGAAGGAGATGACACTTAAGATGGAAAATATCGGGAAGGCCATGCAAGCGGAATTGAATCGGTCCCCTTTGAAGGAACGCTTAACCAGTATTAAGCGTGAGGTGCTTAATGATCAGGCAGTGAAGACCTTTTTAAGTGAGCATAATTTGGCTGGGGATGATCCAATTGTTGAACGGAGTTTGTCCAAACTCTATGAATTTGTGCAAGAAAACAAGCGTTCTAGTCAAGGACAAGATCCAAAATTTGAAAATTACCATCCTCAACTCATCATGAATGTCAACTATATTGATGTAAAATACTTACCTAATCAGGATTTTATTGCTAAGCAAGTGGCCTACCAGGAAAAACAACGCGTTACTCTAGTGGCCTTACCTAAGTCCTTGAAGGAAGCTAGATTTTCTGATTTCGATACTTCAGAACCTAGCCGAGAAAAGGCTTTGGAAGAAGTCTTGGCCTTTGCTGACCATTACTTGTCCGAAGAGACCACATATCGTCCTGGACTTTATCTCCATGGCCCCTTTGGTGTTGGGAAAACTTATCTCTTGGCGGCTTTGGCTAATTACTTTGCCAAACATGGCTTAACAACCACTATGGTTCATTATCCGCAATTCGTTTTGACTATGAAGGACGCCATTGCTGATAACTCGGTTAAAGCCCGCATTGATCAATTGATGACGGCGGAAATTTTGGTTCTTGATGATATTGGGGCGGAAAATAACACAGCTTGGACCCGCGATGAATTATTAGGGGTGATTCTTCAACATCGTATGCAAGAAGAATTACCAACATTTTTCTCTTCCAATTTCTCTATGGCTGAGTTGGAAGACCGTCTGGCCCATACGAGTAAGGGGGACTATGAGAAGGTAAAAGCGTCACGATTGATGCAACGCATTAAATATCTAAGTCAAGAAGTGATGATGTCTGGCCGTAACCGACGCTTCTCTTAGAGAATTGTTTTAATGATTGCCTGAAAGTAATTTTTATAGGTTAATATAACCGTTATTATTTGCTTTTTTAGGCTAATAGCTTTAATCTTAAGGTATTAAATGTCTATTTATTTATTTAATGAGGAGGTTAACTTATGACTAGTTTTAGAAAGTGGGTTCAAGCGATTATTGCTTTATTTGTAATCGTTGGGCTTGTCTTCAGTATTGCCATATTCTTTCCTATCCCTTATGTCACAAACTTTGTATTTGACTATATCTTAGTCGATGAGAATTTACGAATTGTTGTGGCTGTGGCTTTAGGATTAATTACCATTTATTTGATTGGTGCTGTTCTATATGCACTGTTCGCACGTGGTAAATCTAAGAAATTATCACTCGCTAACGACAAGGGGAAAATTGTTGTAGAGAGTGAATCAGTAGAAATGTGTGCATACAATGCTATCCGTAATGTCACTGCTGCTCGTAATAAAAATGTCAAAGTAAAATTAGGGTCAGATGTTGCTAGCTCTAAGGCTGATGTTAGCTTTGATATTGATCAAGATAAGGATGTAGTTGGCATTTCCAACGATATTCAAAACCGTGTACAGAGTGCTCTTGAAGCGTTCTTCGGTCAACCCATTAAAACGGTTAATGTGAAGGCTAATCCTTATGACTCTAGCCAAAATGTTGAGGCATCATCACGTGATCAAGGTCGTCGAGTAAACTAGGACAGTAATTTAGGAGGCAAAGATAATGAAACAACCCCCAAAATCATGGTATGAACATCGGTATTCAGTCATCGGACTAATTATTGCTTTTCTCTTCGCGCTACTATGGATGTGGCTAGGATTTGGACAAGCTGTTTTGGTGGCCTTATTAACTGCTATTGGTTATATTGTTGGTGCTTATTTCGATGGAGAAATTGATCTCGAATCTTGGTTCAATTTCTTTATGCGTTAAGACATAATGCTTGCCAAAACGCTTGCAAACTTGCTATAATAAAATTATAAATATTGTTTATTTCTTAAGGAGGAAATCACATGGCTGAACAAGAAAAAGTGAAACATACTAACGAATTATCATTTGAAGACAAGGTATTAGAAAAAATTGCTTTCTATACTGTTGATTCTGTTGATGGCATTTTAGAATTACAAGGTAACTTTACTTCAGGAATTAAGGACTTCTTTAGCTCAAATGGCGATGAAACTAAAGGCGTTAATGCTGAAGTTGGTAAAAAAGAAGTTGCTTTAGACTTAGAAATTGTTGCTGAATATGGCAAAAATATTCCAACTGCCTTCGAACGTGCAGTAGAAGAAATTTCTAAAAATGTTGAAAAAATGACTGGTTTAAAAGTTGTTGAAATCAACATGAATGTTAACGATGTGGTTTCTCGCGCTGAATACGAAAAGAATAAAACTGAAGAACAACGTAAAAAAGCAGAAGAACGTCGTCAAGCTAACCGTAATGGTGAATACAGCGACGGCTCACGTGTTCAATAATTCTTTAGTGTTTAGGCACGGCTAGGATTTATATCCTAGCCTTTTTTTGTATGTAAAACAGACTAGATTTTTTTATTTGTCCATGCTATAATGATTTTGCTTAAAAATTAATCAATGATAAGAGACTGAAAGCATGGTTTTGTTTAGCGACGGATGAATAGGTGGAAACATCCGCTTAACCTTGTTGGATACCACTCTTTAGATGCTTGTGACTAAGCAAGCCGGTCATCACACCGATAGCGTGATTTATCGAGTATACCTTTTTAGGTATAGAATGTGGGTGGAACCACGATAGAATTGTTTATCGTCCCTGTTAGCCTTGTGCTAACAGGTTTTTTTGTTATTAAGGAGGAAATACAATGAAAGTTACTTTTCCAGACGGCGCAGTCCATGAATTTTCCGCTGGCGCCACTGCTTACGATGTAGCGGAATTTATTAGTCCAGGTTTGGCTAAGAATGCCTTAGCTGCTAAATATAATGGGGAGTTAATCGATTTACCATCTGAATTACCAGGTGATGGTGAAATTGAAATCGTTGATCCTAAACATGAAAACGCCCTAGAAATCTTACGCCATTCTACGGCTCATTTGATGGCTCAAGCGCTAAAACGTTTGTATCCAGATATTCATTTTGGGGTAGGTCCAGCTATTGAAACAGGTTTTTACTATGATACTGATAAAACCCCACAAATTACTGAAGAAGAATTACCAGCCATTGAAGCAGAAATGAAAAAAATCGTTAAGGAAGACTTACCTATTGTTCGTCGGGAAGTCAGTCGAGAAGAAGCCTTGGAGCTATTTTCAACTGATCCTTACAAAGTAGAACTTATTACTGATCTTCCAGAAGATGAAACAATCACTGTTTATAGTCAAGGTGAATTCACCGATCTTTGTCGAGGCGTTCATGTGCCATCTACAGGTAAAATCAAAGAATTCAAACTCTTATCCTTAGCTGGCGCTTATTGGCGTGGTGATGCCAATAATCAAATGATGCAACGGGTTTATGGGACAGCCTTCTTCAAGAAATCTGACCTTAAAGAATTCTTGAAGATGCGTGAAGAGGCCAAGGAACGTGACCATCGAAAACTAGGTAAGGAACTCAACTTATTTATGATTTCGCCAGAAGTAGGCTCAGGCTTACCTTTCTGGTTACCAAAAGGCGCAACTATTCGTCGGACAATCGAACGGTATATCGTCGACAAGGAAGTTTCTTTGGGTTACCAACACGTTTATACACCTATTATGGCCAACCAAGAATTGTATCGTACTTCTGGTCACTTGGATCACTACCATGATGATATGTTCCCACCAATGGATATGGGTGATGGCGAAAAATTGGTTCTCCGTCCTATGAACTGTCCACATCATATGATGATTTATAAGGATGATATTCATTCTTACCGAGAATTGCCAATTCGAATTGCTGAATTAGGTATGATGCACCGTTATGAAAAATCTGGTGCTTTATCAGGTTTACAACGTGTACGGGAAATGACCTTGAACGATGCCCATATCTTTGTACGTCCTGATCAAACTCAGGAAGAATTTACTCGTGTGATTAAGCTGATCCAAGAAGTTTATGACGACTTCAAGATTTCAGATTATCGTTTCCGTCTCTCTTATCGTGACCCTGAAGACAAAGAAAAATACTTTGATGATGACGAAATGTGGGAAAAAGCCCAATCAATGTTAAAAGCTGCCATGGATGAGTTAGGCTTAGACTACTTTGAAGCAGAAGGCGAAGCCGCCTTCTATGGACCAAAACTAGACGTCCAATTCAAGACTGCTCTTGGTTTAGAAGAAACCATGTCAACGGTTCAATTAGACTTCCTCTTACCAGAACGCTTTGACCTGACTTATGTGGGTGAAGATGGTCAAGATACTCATCGTCCGGTTGTTATCCACCGAGGCATTGTATCAACTATGGAACGTTTTGTGGCTTACTTGATTGAAGAATACAAGGGTGCCTTCCCAGTATGGTTAGCTCCAGAACAAGCAACATTGATTCCAGTAAATGAAAGTGCCCATGCCGATTATGTTTATGAAGTCAAACAACGAATGGAAAAACTTGGTTTACGTGTATCAGTGGATGACCGTAACGAAAAAATGGGTTACAAAATTCGAGCCGCCCAAACGCAAAAGATTCCTTATCAATTAGTTTTCGGTGACAACGAGATCGCAGATAAAACAGTAACTGTTCGTCAATATGGTTCTAAGAAAACGGAAACTATTGCCTTAGATGACTTCTTGGCACAATTACAAGAACAAATTGCTAACTTTAATTAATTGAAAGTTAAAAAAGCCTTGACTTATATAGCTTAATCGAGTAAACTAATATAGTTGAGAGAAGAAGTAGAAACACCCGTTTCTCACCTGAGTTGACAAGTACGTCCTTTGGTTGCTAAATACAGTTATCGTAAGCTATGACTTATGATTTTTGCAGCGGGTGAATTATGTATTCATTCGCTGTTTTTATTTACAATAATTTTCTCTAAATTTTATGTGGAGGTGAAGTCGTATCGCAAAAGATATGAGTGTAAACGATGGTATCCGTGCTCGTGAATTACGGGTAATTAATCCTGATGGGGATCAAATTGGAATTTTATCAAAACAAGAAGCCCTAGCTAAGGCTGATGAAGCTGAGCTTGATCTCGTTTTGATTTCACCAAATGCCAAACCACCTGTGGCACGGATCATGGACTATGGTAAATACCGTTATGAACAACAACGTAAAGCACGTGAACAACGTAAAAACCAAAAAACTGTGACAGTAAAAGAGTTACGGTTGAGTCCAACAATTGAACAAAATGACTTCGAAACGAAACTTCGTCAAGGCCGTAAATTTATCGGTAAAGGCGACAAAGTTCGTGTATCAATTCGTTTCCGTGGTCGGGCAATTACTCACAAAGAAATTGGACGTGAGGTATTAGAGCGTTTCGCTAGTGAAATGGAAGATATTGCCCAAGTGGAACAAAAAGCTAAAATGGAAGGCCGTTCCATGTTCTTACAACTTGCACCTAAGCAAGACAAATAATCTTAGAATTATAGGAGGAAATTGTAATGCCTAAACAAAAAACACATCGCGCTTCTGCTAAGCGTTTCAAACGTACTGCATCTGGTAAATTAAAACGTTCTCATTCTGAACGTTCTCACCGTTTCCACGGTAAGACTAAGAAACAACGTCGTCAACATAAACCATTAACAATGGTATCTGCTTCAGACCAACGACGCATTGACCAAATGCTTCCATAATTGGACATTTAGTAATCTAATCGCAGATTAAATCTTGTAAAAATCATCGAGACAGCGCCGATAATGGATCTGTCGTTTGTATAAGGAGGAAATAATATGGCACGAGTTAAAGGTGGTATTGTTAGCCGCAATCGTCGTAAAAAATATTTAAAATTAGCAAAAGGTTATTATGGATCTAAGTCTAAGTTATACAAGACAGCTAAACAAGCTGTTATGAAATCTTACACTTATTCATACCGCGACCGTCGTCAAAAGAAACGTGACTTCCGTCGTCTATGGATTACTCGTATCAACGCTGCTGCTCGTCAAAACGGCTTAAGCTACAGCAAATTAATCAATGGCTTGAAACAATCAAACGTTGATATTAACCGTAAAATGTTGGCTGATTTAGCAGTTAATGATGCTGATGCTTTTGCAGCTATTTGCGATCAGGCCAAAGCAGCACTATAAGAATAAGATGAAAAACGGTTATCCCCAAAGGATTTGTCTGCAAATGGGAAGTATTGGCAGAATATTGACTCATTTGCAGAAAATACTGATGGGGCTGTTTTTCAGAACTCAACTAAGAGATAAATGTTCATATATATAATGAAGCTGGAACCACTCGTTCCAGCTTTTTTATTTCCTTCTATATTTGAAAAGCTAATGTAAGTGGCATTGGTATAGTTTTAGGCTATAACTCGTCATATTAATTAACTATTTTTCATATCAGAGGACAACTGCTACAATATTAAAGTATAAGAAAAGGAAGTGACGCAGTGATAGATTTGAAAGATATTACGGTGACCTTTGATACACCTAATGGTCCCGTCAACGCAGTTAAAGATGTTTCTGTCTCTATTGGAGCAGGCGAAATTTATGGCGTAATCGGTTATTCTGGTGCAGGGAAGTCAACCTTGGTTCGGACCATCAATATGCTCCAAGAACCAACGCAAGGATCGGTTATTGTTAATGATAAGGACTTAACAGAAATGCCTATCCAGGGCCTACGCCAAGTACGTAAGAAAATTGGGATGATTTTCCAACACTTTAATTTGATGAATGCTCGGACAGTGGCGGGTAATGTGGCTTATCCATTAAAACACTCAGACTTGAGTCGCCAAGAAAAAGAGGACAAGATTAATAGCTTACTCGAATTAGTTGGTTTAGCAGATAAGGCCAATGCTTACCCTTCACAATTGTCTGGTGGACAGAAACAACGGGTAGCTATTGCAAGGGCTTTAGCCAATGATCCTGATATCTTGCTTTGCGATGAAGCGACTTCAGCCCTTGACCCCAAGACGACGCAATCAATCTTAGAATTGTTGAAAGATGTTAACCAATCACTAGGTTTAACAGTGGTTATAATTACCCACGAAATGTCTGTTATCAAAGAAATTTGTAATCGGGTAGCTGTTATGGAGGATGGCCATGTAATTGAAGAGGGAACCATTTTTGATATCTTCTCTAATCCACAGGCAGAGTTGACCAAGAACTTTATTGAATCAGCCTCACCAATTGAAAAGGGGATTCAAAAAGTATTAAATCATCCTGAACTCTTGAATATTGGGCCAAATGATCGTGTTTTACGGATTTCCTTTGCAGGTGCTTCAACTGGTGACCCATTGATTTCTATGTTAGCCGAACGCTTTGCTGTTCGTGCCAATATCTTATTTGGTAATGTGGAAATTCTGCAAAATACCCCTGTAGGCACCTTATTAATTTCTATGGAAGGGGAAGCAGGAGATGTTCAGAAGGCAATTGATTTTATCAATGGGCAAGGCATTTCAGCTTATGAATATGATTTAGAAGAATATTTCCAAGAGGGAGGTAAGGCATGATATTAACTAGCTTTTTTGAAAATGTCCAAGAAATACCGGAAGAATTTGTTACGGCAACCTTGGAAACTTTATATATGACGGTTCTAACATGTTTGATTGGTTTTACCTTAGGAATTATTATCGGTATTGTTTTAGTTTTAACTCAACCTGGTGGTCTCAAGGAAAATGGGCCCGTTTATTATGTCTTAGATAAGATCGTCAATATTTTCCGGTCTATTCCTTTTGTAATTATGATGGCATTACTAGTCGGGGTGACTCGCTTTATTGTAGGGACTTCTATCGGGACCACTGCAGCTATCGTTCCATTAGTGGTTGCAACGGTACCTTTCTTTGCTCGGCAAATTCAAAATGCCTTGGTTGAGGTAAATCCTGGTGTTATTGAGGCAGCGCAAGCCATGGGGTCATCCACATGGGATATTGTCTCTCGGGTCTATTTACGCGAAGCCTTACCTGGTATTATTCGTGTATCTGCTTTATCAATTATTAACGTTATTGGGATTACCGCTATGGCTGGTACTATCGGTGGTGGTGGACTAGGGAACTTAGCCATTACTCGGGGGTATAATCGTTTCCAAGGGGACGTTACTCTAGTATCGACGCTAATTATTTTGATAATGGTTTTTGTGTCTCAAGCCATTGCCGACCGTTTGGTTAAAAAAGTTGAACATTAAGAGTTTAGGAATTGGGGGAATTTTTTTATGAAGAAATGGTTAAAAGCAACAAGTGTATTATTAGCTTCTACAGCAATTCTTGCAGCGTGTGGCGCTAGCAATAATGATACCAATGACCAAGCAGACAGTGGGTCTAGCGAAGACCAAACTTATTCTATTGGGGTTGTTGGAGATGTCGAACGTGAAGTTTGGGAAGATGTCGCCAAACGTCTAGAAGAAAAAGAAGGTATTTCTTTGGACGTCGTTGTCTTCGATGACTATGTCCAACCTAATTCAGCCCTTGCTGATGACAGTTTGGACCTCAATGCCTTCCAGCATTTGGCTTTCTTGAATGACTATCTAGAAAGTTCTGGTGAAGACTTAACACCAGTAGGATACACCTATGTGTCACCAATGGCTGCTTATTCTAATGAATATGACAGCCTTGATGATCTCCAAGATGGGGATGAGGTTGTCATTCCTAACGATGCCACTAATGGTGGCCGTGCCCTCTTATTATTAGAATTAGCTGGTGTCATTGATATCAAAGATGATGCAGGCATCAGTCCAACCGTCTCTGATATTGAAAGTAATGATAAAAATATCAAAATTACTGAAGTTGACGCTGCCCAAGTGCCACGTAGCTTAGGCGACGCTGCTGCAGTTATTGCTAATACCAACTATGCTGTTGATGCTGGACTTGTTCCAGATAAAGATGGTATTTTCGTGGATACTGATGACTTGAGTCAGGTTGGTTCTCAATACAAGTGTGCTATTGCGGTTAAAGCTGAAGACACTGATCAAGATTGGGTACAAAAAATAGTCGCTGAATATCAAACGCCAGAAACAGAAGAAAAAATTAAAGAAGTCACATCTGGCGCCGACCAAAAAGCTTGGACAGATAATGATGATATCAAGGCTGACTTTGCTCAAGTACAAGAAAATGCTTAATGAATAATAATAGCCTCCCTTTGCCCTATCGATGGGTCAAGGGAGGTTTTTTGGAGGAATAATATATGTCTTATCGATTAGGACGACCAGAGGACCGCTCTCGTCTCACACAAATATTAGAAGATGCCATTCAATTTTTGGCTGACCAAGGGATTGATCAGTGGCAAAATGCCAGTGTTAGTATTAATGATTTAGACCAAGCAATCGCTGACCAAGAGGGCTATGTCTGGGAAGATTCCAAAGGGCAGGTGCAAGCTTTTTGGGTGCTAGCAGCTCATGATCCGTACTACCAGACACTCTCGTCTGGGAATTGGCGGTCCACAGCTCCCTATCTTGCCATCCATCGTTTTATGGTAGCCAAGGAAAGCAAGGGTCAGGGCATAGCCCAGCAGATTTTCAAGGCAATTGAAGAAATTAGCCGTGACCAAGGCGTTAATACCTTAAGAGTTGACACCCATCCCGATAATCGAATCATGCAACACCTTATCTTAAAGGCAGGTTTCTCACTAACTGGTGAAACGGTGGTTGGTGATGGAGGTCGACGACTGACCTATGATAAATTGCTTGATCGTTAAAGCCCTTTAATTTTGTGGTATAATGGGTAGAGTTTAGATCACTACCTAATAGCGTTGCAAGAGAGGAAGCGATTGATAAATGTATTATGTAAAGAATGAACGCCATGGTGAAGAAATTTATGACCCTAGTTTAAACTTAGCCATTGAATATTATTTGTTGAATGAGAAGTTACTAGATGAGCCTATCTTACTCTTCTATATTAATCAGCCTTCCATCATTATTGGTAAAAATCAAAATACCCGAGCGGAAATTAATGAAGACTGTGTTAAGGAACATGATGTCAAAGTTGTCCGCCGTTTTTCTGGTGGAGGGGCAGTCTATCATGATTATGGAAATATTAGTTTTTGTTTTATTACTAAGGATGAGGGAGATTCCTTCCGTGACTTCAAGAAATTCACAAAACCTGTCATTAATGCGCTCCATAAAATGGGTGTCGAAGGTGCAGAATTGCAGGGTCGTAATGACTTACTGATTAATGGTAAGAAGTTTTCCGGAAATGCCATGTATTCTTCTAATGGGCGGATGACTGCTCATGGGACACTAATGTTTGACGTTGATATTGATGAAACGATGAACGTACTTAAACCTAAACAAGCTAAATTGAAATCTAAGGGAATCAAATCGGTGCGTAGTCGGGTTACTAATATCAAACCTTATTTAGATGCCCAATATGCTGACATGACTATCAAAGACTTCCGTACGCGTTTATTGTTAAATATTTTCGCGGTTGATGATGTTGCTGATGTGAAGGAATATGTCTTAACTGATGAGGATTGGGAGCAAATTATTGCCTTTAAAGAGCAATACACTGGTAATGATGACTGGAACTTCGGTGAAAATCCCGATTATGAAATCGTTAAAGATGGACGGACGCCAGCTGGTCAAATTGAATGCCATTTTAATATTTCTAGAGGACACATTCAAGCCGTTAAAATTTATGGTGATTTCTTTGGCCTTGGGGAAATCTCTGATGTGGAAGAAATATTAACGGGTGCTTCTTATGATGAAGCTGGACTTAAACAAGCACTTAAGCAAGTGGATATCAATAAGTATTTTGGTCAAATAACGAGTGATGACCTATTAGAAATCATGCTATAAAAGCGTCAGTCAACTAGTACAATGCAAAAAGCCTGTAAGCTTAGACTTACAGGCTTTTTAACGGCTTAAATTGGTTTTTATTCACATTTTTAATCCATGAATTGGTTGAAGCTATTCTTGATTTGACTAGGGGCATTATTAGCAATTAAACGTTTCCCGTGTTCCTTGATATAGGCTGGGGCGTAGTCAGACTTGTCGGCAAATTCAGAGAAGCTAGCTAATAAGGATTTGACATCATCAGCTAAATAATGAACTGCCGTAAAATCAATAATAATATAGTAATGATTGTCAAAAAGATAAAGATCAATTGGTAAATGCTCATGGGTGAAGTCTTGGGAGAAGGCTAAGAAGTCTTCAAACATATTGAAGTAAAGTGCGACAATTCCTTTGAAGACTTTTTGTGGACTATCTTCGAACTCATCGGCTTCCGCTTCTTCACTGATTTCATCTTCTTCGTCTTCGTCATCATCATCAAGTAGCTGATCTAAATCACTTAGGGAGAAGTCATCATCATGGTTGTTAGCAATCTGTTCTAAAATATCTTTTTGGAAGGGCATACCGTCTTCTTGAGCTTTAGAGATATAGAGATCAATACCGCCTTTTTTAGGTAAAACTTGGAAGGTAATGGCTTCTGTATTTTCAAATTGTTTGCTAACATCGACTTCATGAAGAATGTTCATGAAGAATTTTTCGACTTCTTCTTGGTTACTCATGAGGTCAATAAATGAAATGCCGCGCTCAGCCATATCACTATTTTCGATAAAAACGCGAATTAAATTTTCGTTGATATATTCCATTTCCATAGGGGTCACCTCAATCTTTTGCCTTAGTATAAGTATAACGAAACAGGCAAGAATAGTAAAATCGCACACTTACTTATTAAATGCTAATGATAGCATTAAGTGACTAATAATGCAAAAAGATAGTGGATAATATTTTTCTCAGAGTAAGGCGATGGAAATGAGTATACAAAAAAAGGCTGGGACAAATCCCAACCTCTAATATTGCCAAGTAAATTAACCCATCGCCAAGAGGGCTTCTTGTAATTCTACCGCACGAATATCGCGTGGTAAGAAACGACGAATTTCGTCTTCGTTATAACCAACTTGGAGGCGTTTATCGTCTAAAAGAATTGGACGACGAAGTAAACCTGGGTTGGCTTGGATTAATGAGAATAGTTCATTTAATCCTACTTCTTCAATATCAACGTTTAAATCTTGGAAAGCCTTAGAACGAGTTGAAATAATTTCTTCCGTTCCATTTTCAGTCATTCGTAAAATTTCTTTGATTTCGTCGATTGATAGTGCTTCTGAGAAAATATTGCGTTCTGTGTATTCGATGTTATTTTCTTCTAACCATGCACGTGCTTTACGACATGAAGTACAACTTGGAGACGTGTATAATTTTACCATCTAATCTCTCCCTTTGTGAGTGACTATTAGTTACCTTCATAAATCTATTATAACACATTTTCCAGATTAAAACTATATTGATTTACTCATATCACATATTGTTCACGGATTGTTCATAATCGACTTTTTGAGTATAAGACTGATTCGTCTGAAAACAAGATTTAAATAAAGTTAGTATAAGATTCCTAGCTATTAAACAGCCTATAGGTCTTTAACTTGTGCTATAATGAAGCATATTGAGGAGGACGAATCACATGAAACGAATCTTTTCTGGTGTACAACCGAGTGGTATGCCCACCATTGGTAACTATGTTGGTGCGATGAAGCAGTTTATTGACTTACAAAATGATTTCGAAGCTTACTATTGTGTGGTTAACCAACATGCTATAACAGTCAGCCAAGACCCTGAGCTTTTGCGCGAGCGAACTCGGCAATTAGCAGCCTTATATTTAGCCATGGGAATTGATCCTAATAAGGCAACAATTTTTGTACAAAGTCAGGTACCTGCTCATGCCCAAGCTGCTTGGTTGGTTCAATGTTTAACACCATTAGGGGAATTGGAACGGATGACCCAGTTCAAGGATAAGGCCAAAAAGCAGGAATCCGTGATGGCTGGATTGTTGACTTATCCTCCGTTAATGGTTGCTGATATTATTCTTTATCAAACAGATTTGGTACCGGTGGGAGATGACCAGAAACAGCATTTGGAACTGACCCGTAATTTTGTGGAACGTTTCAACCATCGTTTTGCCCAAGAGGGAGAAGATATCTTAACTTTACCTGAACATTTTACACCTAAATCTGGTGGTCGGATTATGAGTTTGCAAGATCCTAGCAGCAAAATGTCTAAGTCTGACACCAATAAAAAAGGCTATATAGCTATGTTAGACGACCCTAAAACTATTATTAAGAAGGTAAAATCAGCTGTAACAGATTCTTCTGGGGTAATTTCTTATGACCCAGAAAACAAACCGGGTGTATCAAATCTCTTAGCTATTTATTCTGCCTTCTCCAATAAGAGTATTGCTGATTTAGAAACAGAATATGCTGATTCTGGTTATGGCCAATTCAAACAAGATCTAGGCGAAACTATTGTATCGGTTTTAGAACCAATTCAAACCGAACATCAACGTTTACTAACTTCTAGTGAACTTGATGATATCTTAGCTGCAGGTCAAATTAAAGCCAATGAAGAAGCCAATAAAACTCTAGCAGCTATGGAAAAAGCCATGGGAATTCGCTAATTTAGTGCGAAGTGTTTTAATAAAATTAAGTAAGTTGATTCAATCGTTATTTGAAGCATGGACGAAATGTTCATGCTTTTTTATAGTTCCGTTTTTTTCGCCTTTTTTCTCGTATTTATTAATAGGAGGCGGTCGAAATGAAATATGCACTATACCTAGATCGAGAAGGTATAAATTCTATAAATAAAAACACAACAATCTCTGCCGATGTTTACAGTAAATTACCCCCTGAACAACGCCTTGCTTTGCGTTTGTTGTGTCCACGTTGTCAGCAAGAAGTTGTTTTTCGTCAGGGGCCTAGGACTAGGGCACATTTTGCTCATCAAAAACGAGCAGATCAAGCGACTAAGCACCAAGGAGAATCTAGCTTACACATGCAGAGTAAGTTAGCTATAGCCAAGCAGCTAATGGCAGAGTGTATGCCAGTACAAATGGAAAAAATCTGTGCAGACGGTAAGCGGCGTGCCGATGTTTACTTAGAATTTCAAGATACCGCCTATACCATTGAAATCCAGTATGCGCCAATCTCCGAGATGGCAGTGCAGGCTAGGGAAAATGATTATGCTAATCAAGACATTCGAGTCATTTGGCTCTTAGGTAGAAAGTCCCGACATTATCGCTATAAAAATGGGAAACACTTTAGTAATTTACTGATTACTTTTTTGCAATGGCACCCTAAAGTCGGACTCTTTTTGCCTTATTGGAATGAAGGAAGTCAGAAAGTTTTATTGGTATTTTTAGATTATTATGGTCAAAGTAGGGGACAATGTCAGTTAAGTATCCAAGAGTATTTATGCTTGTGGCGAGCTCTCGACGGATTAGCCTTAAGAGCAAATAAGCAGATAGCCAGCCCGCAAATCAAGAAAAGCAAGTACACTCAGTCAGCAAACGGACGCTTTTTACAAGCCTACCTAAGGCAAGACAATCATTTGCCTTTATTAGAGGCACTTTATCTTCATGGTAAGAATTTAGTAACCATGGCCCATGATTGCTTGTCTTACCAACAAAAGTGCATTTTTTCTAGCTGCTATGACTGGGAAGTATTAGTTTATCTCAAGTTGGTGGACCCACATTTAGATCGATTTGGTCTCAAGACTTATTTGGATTATTTAAAGGCTAAGGATGTATTGGTGGTTACTAGTCAGTTATCAACATTTATAGTTCAGCAGTGGTTAGGTCATTTAATAGCTGATTTTCGTAAACACCTGTCATTACCCTCTTAGACCTGCCTATGTTAGAATAGGATTAGAAAAAAAGGAGGAATTTCTCATGGGAAATATTATTGAAGCACAGGCTCGAGAAGCCAATGACCCTAAGTATCAATGGGATTTAACGACAATTTATCCAGATGACGAAGCCTTTGAGGCAGACTTAGCAGATTTTATGGAATCACTTGACCAAGTGGAAGAATATCGTGGCAGTTTAGACCAAGGTAAGGCTCAAGTGATTGCGGCCCTTGAAGGCATTTTAGCCATTAGTCGCAAACTAGAGAAACTCTATGTTTATAGTCATCTAAAATCCGACCAAGACACCTCCAACAACCATTATTTGAGTTTGCAGAGTCAAATGCAAGCCATTGCCGCCCAAGTTGGTCAAAAAATGGCTTGGTTTGAACCAGAACTTTTGGCCCTAGATGATAGTCTTCTAGGAGAGTTAACTCAACATGATGACTATGGTCATTTTTTCCAATCCCTTGTTGATAGCAAAGATCATGTTTTGAGCCCCGACCAAGAGGCGCTTTTAGCAGGAGGTAGCCAAGTTTTTGCTAATGCGAGCAATACCTTTGCAGTGTTAAATAATTCTGATATGACTTTTGGCAAGGTAGATGGTGAAGATGATAATGAAATCTCCTTAAGCCATGGCACTTATGGTGTCTTATTGGAATCTAGTGATCGTGACCTTAGAGAGCGGACCTTTAAACAGTACTATGCCTCTTACCAAGAATTAAAGAATACTTTTGCGCAATTGATGAGTGGTAATATCAAACACCACAATTTTATTGCTAGTACCCGCCATTATGATTCGGCCCGGCAAGCAGCCTTAGATCAAAATCACATACCTGAGTCGGTCTATGATACTTTGGTAAGTACAGTAAATGATAACCTATCTCTCTTGCATGATTATGTGGCCTTACGTAAAGAATTACTAGGCGTGGATTCCCTTGAATTCTATGATTTATATACACCTTTAACTAAGAATGATCCTATTACCTTTACTTATGAAGAGGCCAAGGAAATAGTCTTTAAGGCCTTAGCACCGCTAGGCCAACAATATTTGGAGGATTTAGAACAAGCTTTTGACCAGGGATGGATTGACGTTTATGAAAATATTGGTAAACGATCAGGTGCCTATTCTTCAGGTGCTTATGATACCAATCCCTATGTCTTATTGAACTGGCAAGATTCCTTGAATGACCTATATACCTTGGTTCATGAATTAGGACATTCTATGCATTCTTATTACACACGGCAAAACCAAGATTATGTTTATGGCGATTATTCGATTTTCGTGGCAGAAATTGCTTCCACCACTAACGAAAACCTCTTAACTGCCTATTTATTAGAAGAGCTTGCTGATGATCAGGAACAAATCTATTTATTGACCCAATATTTAGATGGTTTTAAGGGAACAATTTTTAGACAAACTCAGTTTGCTGAATTTGAACAATTTATGCATGAGTCTGATGCGAATGGTCAAGCCCTATCCGCTGATTTCTTGTCAGAAAACTATTATGAATTGACCCATAAATACTATGGAGAAGCTTTAGGGGATGACCCTACTATCGCCTATGAATGGTCGCGGATTCCGCATTTCTATATGAATTACTATGTCTATCAATATGCCACTGGTTTTGCGGCTGCGAATAGCCTTGCCAAAAGATTACTATCAGGAGACCCACAAGCCAGAGAAGATTACCTCAACTATCTCAAAGCGGGGTCTAGTGATTATCCTATTGAAGTAATGAAACGAGCGGGAATTGATATGACTAATGCTAATTATATTGAAGATGCCATGGAACAATTCCAAGAGCGCTTAGATGAATTGAAGCAATTAGTCAACGATTAAAAAGGATATGGGTCAATCGTGGTAGGGGCGGATCATATCTGAAGGAGACAATCCGAATCTAAACAGTTTAGGAAAGGCAGTCTGTTTTGACTTTTTGGAAACTGACTAGAAGATAAATAGTTGTATATAAGAAAAAGGCTGAGACATTGGTCTCAGCCTTTTTGTCGCTTTATTTGAATTTTGGTTTTAACTTACCTGTCTTTGTTACTAACATTAACTTTCTTCAAAACGAGCCGGTAGGATATGCAAGCAAGATTTTTGCTTTTTTTGATGATTTAAACGGTCAGATTCGGCTTCCATTTGGCTAATAATTTCAGCGATAGTTTTTTGATTGATATCATGTTCTAATTTAAGACCATAAGAATAATTGCTATTATCAAAAATCACTAGAGTAGGTGTCGTTTTGATCTTCATTTGTTTAGATAATTGTTGGTCCATTTTGAAACTATCTACGGTTAGAGGGGAGTCGATATCTTCTAGCCAAACGTCAATATCAACCCCCTTATTATTAGTGGCGATACGAATCATCTCTTCTCGAGAAAAGGGGTGTTGGTTTTGACCGAAATGTTCTTGTAATTGCATGAGTAGGGACCGACCAATTTTTCTACCTTGAAGTAGGGCCGCTTTAAAAGCCATGGCAATTTCGCGAGCTGAATAATACATTTGATTACGCTCCCTAAGGCTATTAGGACGGTTTTCTCTATGTTTTAGTGATTCATTGAAAACTTGGAAATTATTACAGGCAACGAAGCGGATATATACTTTTTTGTCAGTGTTTTTGACAAAATTCATCACTTCTTTTTCACAGTTTAAACAGTGGTTACCGATGGGGTTTACAAACAAGAATAACTCAAAAATGTGGTGGTCGTTTGACTCAAAGTTATTCTTATGTGATCGATAAGATTGAGCCATTGGAGACACTCCTTTCATTTTCTCATTAACTCTATCTGATTTTGCACTTATGTATTGTATCATGAGTTTTTTAGAGTGCAAAGAATATGACTTAGTCAAAGCGATAAGTAGCCTGGTCTAACTGTGAGCGAGCAATTTTATTTTGCGCCGGACGTTTGCTGATGCCATGGTCTTCTAATAATTGCTGGAAAGCAGTTTGGCCATCTTGGTGGTTAGCTACCTCTAATTCGAGTTCATAATCGGTAAAATGAGAAAAATAGCTCTGGTCTAAGACTAAGAGCCCTATTGGCAATTCTTTTTCATAACGAATTGTCGTAAAGTCAGCGAAAGCATATAAGTCTTCAGAGTTTACACCTAAATTTTTGAGCACACGACTCACTTCCGGAGAAAAAGCAGTGCTTTCTTGATTGTCTAAGATTTTATTGGCTTCGTCATGGCTAATACTATCGGTAGTTTCAAGTTTTTGATTTTCTTCAATACTTTGTTTAAGGGTAACGTGAGCATAATGATCAGTGACTCTTAAACGGAGGGCAGCGTCCTTTTCTTTTAAGAGATGGTCAGGGGTATCATAATAAATATTTCGTTGCCTACTTTTGTCTTGATCAGAAAAACTATAGGCCTGAAATAGAGCCTGATATTCTTGCGCAGAAATGATATTTTTGAATTCGATTTCTAACTCTTGTGCCATAGTATCGCTCCCTTTTGGCTATTGTATCAAGAACGGCAAGTAATTGCCAAATGAGAGCAATTAATTCTAGGTTTTTGTTCCTTTGAGGAGCTATCAGTGGGTAGAATATGCTAAAATAGGGTGAATGCCCAAAATTATGGTTGAAATTTAGTGACTATGGTGGCAAGGATTTGTATGGTAGATAAAGGAAGTAAGGTGATTGCATGGTAGAAGATTGGGAAAGAATGCTAGCTCCCTATTACCAGGCTGTTGAAGAATTGAAAGTTAAACTCAAGGGAATTCGCCGAGAATATTTGGAAGTTGGACAGCATTCACCGATTGAATTTGTGACTGGACGAGTGAAAACACCAGATAGTATTCGTGAAAAGGTTCAAGCAAGAAAATTGGATGCTAGTCGTTTAGAAGAAGAAGTACAAGATATTGGCGGTTTGCGGGTCATGTGTCAATTTGTTGAGGATATTTACCTTGTCGTTCAACTATTGCGGGAGCGACAAGACTTTGATATTGTCATAGAACGCGATTATATCTTAAACAAAAAGGATTCTGGTTATCGTTCCTATCATCTTGTAATCGATTACCCTGTGGAAAGAGTGACTGGTGCCCATCATATCTTATTGGAAATTCAAATCCGTACCTTGGCTATGAACTTCTGGGCAACCATTGAACATTCATTGAATTATAAGTATGATGGTGATTATCCCCAGAGCCTACACAAACGTTTAGAACGGGCAGCGGAAGCCGCCTTCCGGTTAGATGAGGAAATGTCACAAATTCGTGAAGAAATTCAGATTGCACAGGATTACTTTAAAACGAATAAGGGCTAAGCTGAATTAAGAGGAGGCTAAGTATGCGGATAGCTATAGTAAACGGTGAGGGTAGGCAAGCCTTAACGATTAAGGGGCGAATTCTTGAAGTCATTAATGAGGATAACTTGCAAATGGACCAGGAAAACCCAAATCTAGTAATTTCTATTGGCGGTGATGGGACTCTTCTGCATGCTTTTCACGCCTATGAAAACTTATTGGACCAAGTTCGCTTTGTGGGTATCCACACTGGCCACTTAGGCTTCTATACAGATTGGTTGGTTGAGGAACTAGATGAGTTTATTCATGCCCTGTTGGCAGACCGAGCTCATGGAGAAACAGATAGTGTGTCTTATCCCTTGTTAGAGGTGGCTGTCACCCGACGTGATGGTCGTCGTGAACGCTATTTAGCTCTTAATGAATCAGCCATTCGCCGCTACGAGGGCACAATGACTACTGAAGTCTTCATTGGAAAGGAACATTTTGAACTCTTCAAAGGTGACGGCTTATGCTTATCTACCCCAACCGGGTCCACTGGTTTAAATAAATCACTGGGTGGGGCAGTCGTTCATCCTCGTTTAGACGCTATCCAATTAACTGAAATTGCCTCAATTAATAATCGTGTTTACCGTACCTTGTCGTCTTCTATGTTATTTCCTAGTGATGAGTATGTGACAATTATTCCTCAAGACGGTCAGATGTCAGGAGTGACACTCTCTATTGACCACGAGATTTATCAGGCCGAGGATGTTGAAAAGATTATTTATCGAGTAGCTAAGGAACGGGTGCATTTTGCTCGTTATCGGCACACTCATTTTTGGGACCGAGTAAAGAATAGTTTCATTAGTAACATTGATAGTGATAAATAAGAGATTAGAAAAGGATATAGTACGTTTATGTTAACTTTTGATTGGTGGGTTGATGAACCTGCCGTGGTGAAACAGTTTTTGAAGAAAAAGGGAATATCCCGGCGCTTGCTCTCACGGATTAAGTTTCATGGGGGCAATATTTATGTCAATGAGCGCCAGGCTATCGCTACCCGCCAATTGGCTGTTGGCGACCATATTCGCGTGGTCTTGCCACCAGAGGGTAAACAAGAAATTATCCCGCCAATAGATCAGGCGATTGATATTTTATATGAAGATGACCATTATATTGCGGTCAATAAACCGGCTGGCTATACGTCTATTCCTTCTCAATATAATCCTCAAGGGTCTATGGCCAATATTTTGAAGGCTTATTACCAACGTCAAGATTACGCCAACCAAGTGATTCATGTGGTAACCCGTTTAGACCGCGACACTTCAGGCATTATGTTATTTGCCAAACACGCCTTTGCCCATTCCTTAATAGACAAAATTCTGCAACAAAAGCAGATAATGAAGCAATATTTGGCAATTACTGATAAACTAGTAGGGGACCATGCTCATGGTTTTATTGAGGCTCCTATTGGTCGAAGCCCCAACTCTATTATTGAACGTCAAGTCAGTGTGGATGGTAAACCAGCGATGACAGAATATGAGTTGTGGAAACAAGATCCGCGCTTCAATTATTATCGAGTGATTTTACATACTGGACGGACCCACCAGATTCGCGTCCACTTTGCCCATTGCCAGGCGCCTCTAGTAGGGGATGATCTGTATGGAGGGTCTTTAGCTTATGGCATAGAGCGTCAAGCTTTGCATTGCCAGAAAATTTCCTTTGTCCATCCTATTTCTGAGCAAAAAATCACGATTGAAGCTCCGGTTCCCCAAGATTTACAAGAATTATCCCAGCAGTGAAAATGAGGTGACTTATGTCCAAGAAAGATGAAATTAACAAGGTCGATGAGGTTGAACTATACGATAAGGCCCAAATGACAGAAGAGGAAATTCAAGCCCATGTTATTGACCTTTTAGCAGCCAATGACCGCGAAGGATTTAGAGAAGAATTTCTACAGAATCACTCTTTTGACCAAGCGCAAATGTATTTGAATTTGGATCCTGAACAACGGCAAAAAGTTCACCATTTCCTGACCCCCAAAGAACTATCTGAAGTCTATGACATTATTGATGAGGAAGATGAAGAACAAATTTTCACCTTCTTATTTGACATGGATGATCGTTATGCTGCTAATTTGCTATCCTTTATGTATACTGATAATGCGGTAGATATTTTAAATGAATTGTCCCTAGAACAAGTCAGAACCTACATGCGTCTAATGCCCAAAGAGTCAGCGGATGATATTAAATCCTTGATGAATTATGCTGATGAGACGGCTGGGGCCATTATGACAACTGAATTCGTCAGTATTAAGGCTAATCAAACGGTGAAATCAGCTATGACCTTGTTGCGGGCTAAGGCTAGTTCAGCAGAGACTATTTACTATCTCTATGTGGTTGATGATGATAATCGCTTGGTCGGGGTACTTTCTTTGCGTGATTTGATTATAAGTCAGGGAAATGAAATGGTGTATGATTTGATGTCTGATCGGATTGTGGCCGTCGATGTTAAGGAAGACCAAAATTCTATTGCTAAAACGATTAAAGACTACGATTTCTTGGCTATACCGGTTATCGAGGAAACCGGGGAATTGATTGGGATTGTTACCGTTGATGATATTATTGATGTTATCGATGATGAAGCGACCCAAGACTACTCTGGTTTGGCCGGGGTTGATGTTGATGAACAATACGAAAACCCGTTAAAATCATCTAAATCACGTTTGCCATGGTTGATCACCTTACTCTTTTTAGGGATGGGAACGTCTACATTAATTAGCCAGTTTGAAGATATGATTGCAGAAGTTGCTATTTTATCGATTTTTATTACTTTGATTACTGGTACAGCCGGTAATGCAGGAACCCAATCTTTGGCTGTGGCTGTACGGCGCTTGGCGACACCTGACGATGAAGTGAGTTCCTTCTTCGACATGGTGGTTCGTGAAATTACTACAGGACTTATTTCTGGAGCCATTACTGGTTTTGTTATTTTTGCAGTGATTTCGGTTTGGCGACAAAATATTGCCCTTGGTTTAGTGATTGGGATTGCCATGCTAGCAGCTATTACTGTAGCCAACCTAGCTGGATCATTGATTCCGATTTTAATGGATAAATTAGGTTTTGACCCAGCCGTAGCCTCTGGACCTTTTATTACTACCTTGTCTGACTTAACTTCAGTGTTAATTTATTTTTCTATTGCCTCTTATTTCATGCCATACTTACAATAACGGCTTAATACAAAGTTCTAAAAAACTCCCCTAAAGTGTGAAAACTATAGGGGAGTTTTATATATATTGGTTTTGCTTTGCGGGTGTCTTAATCTTGGTCTTGATACAGTTTATAAATCATGTCACGGTGTAAGATACCTGCTTCTTTGTAGGGTTCGCTGTCATCAAGTTCGAAACCAAGATTTTGGTAGAAGGGGATAGCTTTCATTTGGGCGCCTAAAATAACCGTGCTGAATTTTTCTTCACGGGCTTTTTCGAGAGCAGAAAAAACGATATCACGTCCGTAACCTTGTTGACGCCAGTCTTTTAAGACTGCTACCCGCTGTAATTTAACATCAGTTGGAGTCTTAGCTAGTAAACGAGCGGTAGCTAGTGCCGTGCCGTTTTCATAACCGACAACATGATAGCAATCTTCCTCATTTTTATCGATTTCGATAGCTTCAGCTACCCCCTGTTCATCGATAAATACTTGACGACGTATGGCTAAGCTATCCTGGTAAGCCTCACTGTTTAAGTCGGTTGTCCAAATGATGTTCATAACACAACTCCTTAAATTGAATAATAGTTAGGCTTATTATAGCATATTTTTCTCGGCTAAACTATGTTATGATAGTATGGCATTTAAGCTAGTCTTCAGTGTTTGTTGGTTGGAGACTGGGTTGGAATAAACAGGACAAATAAAGAAGGATGACGACAATGACATTACAAACAGAAGTGGATAAACGCCGGACCTTTGCGATTATTTCCCATCCCGATGCTGGGAAGACCACCATTACCGAACAGTTACTCTTGTACTCAGGGGCTATTCGTCAAGCAGGGACGGTAAAAGGGAAAAAATCAGGAAAATTTGCTAAGTCTGACTGGATGGAGATTGAACAAAAACGGGGGATTTCCGTGACTTCATCAGTTATGCAAGTCGATTATGATGGCCACCAAATTAATATTGTCGATACCCCTGGCCATGAGGATTTCTCTGAAGATACTTACCGGACTTTGATGGCTGTTGATGCCGCGGTTATGGTTATTGATACCGCCAAGGGGATTGAACCGCAAACCAAGAAACTCTTCCAAGTTTGTGCTATGCGGGGTATTCCTATTTTTACCTTTATGAACAAGTTGGACCGTGATGGGCGCGAAGCTATTGACTTAGTGGGAGAACTAGAAGAGGTCTTAGGTATTGATGCGTATCCAATGAATTGGCCTATGGGTATGGGGAAAAACTTACTGGGATTATACGATATCCATAACAAACGCATTGAATTAAACCTATCAGAAGAGAGTGAAGATGATTCTATCGTCTCTGTGGATGACGATGGTCAAGCATTAGGTGACCATGACTTTAAGGAATCGACCATTTATAGCCAAGCCTTAGAAGAGGTAGAGTTATTAAGTGAAGCTGGTAACGACTTTGATGCTGAAGCAATTGCCTCTGGTCAATTAACTCCAGTTTTCTTTGGGTCAGCCTTAACTGGTTTTGGGGTACAAACTTTCTTAGATGCTTTTGTTGACTTTTCTCCTGCTCCTGGTCCAGTGGAAACACGTGATCCAGAGCGTGTGGTCGACCCATTAGAAGAAAAGCTAACTGGCTTTATCTTTAAAATTCAGGCTAACATGGACCCCCGTCATCGGGACCGGATTGCCTTTGTCCGTATTTGTTCTGGGTCTTTTGAAGAAGGCATGGAAGTTAACGTTGAGCGTACCAATAAGAAAATCCGTCTAAATAATACCACTCGTTTTATGGCTGATAGCCGGGAGAATGTTAAGGCGGCGGTTGCTGGTGATATCATTGGTCTCTATGATACAGGGAACTTCCAGATTGGTGATACGATCTACTCTGGCAAGGAAGCTGTAAGTTTTAAAGCTTTGCCGCAATTTACACCGGAATTGTTTATGAAGGTGTCCCCAAAAAATGTCATGAAACAAAAATCCTTCCATAAAGGGATGGAGCAGTTGGTGCAAGAAGGGGCTATACAGCTCTATAAAACTTGGCATACAGAAGAGTATATTCTAGGAGCAGTGGGACAATTGCAGTTTGAAGTGTTCCAAGCACGGCTTTTAAATGAATATAATTCTGAGGTAACTATGGAAGCTATGGGACGGAAAATGGCTCGTTGGATTAAAGAGGATGACCTGGATCCTAAGATGTCATCTAGTCGGAATCTCTTATGTAAGGACCGCTTTGGACAGCCAGTCTTCTTGTTTGAAAATCAATTTGCCCTTAATTGGTTTGCTGGCAAGTATCCTGATGTGACGTTGGACTCATTGTTGGAAACAGAAGAATAGGCCTAGTAGATGAGGGACTCTATATTATATGAGAGGCAAGACGTATATAATAGCTCATTGTTTTGTATGATTATAGAGTTTTTGATTAGGATTGAAAAAGTCTAAGAGTAGCTAGGTGGGAAGTGAATTATCCATCAAGTCGATTAAATCGGAAAATTAGTTAGACTACTGTTTAACTTTCAGAGTAAATAAATCTACCTCCCCGATTTAATGAAGCTATAAAAAGGACCTGGAAAATTAATTTTCCAGGTCCTTTTTCATGGTTTAATTTTACCACTAATTTGTTTGTGACACGATAATTTTATTGTCATCATCTATATCGAATTGGATTTCATGTAGTTGCGGATTCTTTAGATAAGCATCGGCAACTTGGTCTTCAATATAGTTTTGTAAGACTCGGCGTAATGGACGTGCACCAAGTTTAGGATTATAACCCAGCTCAACGAGTTGGTCTTTGACTTTATCGGTGACTTTGACTTGGATTTCTTGACCAGCGAGCATGGCATTCATTTGAGCTAGCAGAAGGTCAACAATCACAATTAATTCGTCCTTGGTTAGGGAATCGAATTCGATAATATCGTCGAATCGATTTAAGAATTCTGGTTTAAAGAAGTCACCTAATTTATCAAGGATAGAGTTTTGTTTGCCTGTTTGTGAGGCACCAAATCCAACACTAGCTTCTACTCCTTCTGAACCAGCATTAGAAGTCATGATTACAATGGTATCTTTGAAGGAGACAGTCCGCCCTTGAGCGTCGGTCAAACGACCGTCTTCCATGATTTGTAGGAAAATGTTTAAAACGTCAGGGTGGGCTTTTTCGATTTCATCCAGGAGAATTAGTGAGTAAGGCTTATGCCGCACCTGTTCAGTAAGACGTCCAGCTTCCTCATAACCAACATAACCTGGAGGAGAACCAATTAATTTAGACACTGAGTGTTTTTCCATATATTCACTCATGTCAAATCGAACCATGGCATCACTAGAGCCAAAGAGTTCTAAGGCCAGTTGCCGGGCTAATTCAGTCTTACCGACACCGGTTGGTCCCACGAATAGGAAGGAGCCGATTGGTCGGTCCTGACGAGCAAGGCCAACACGGTTTCTCCGAATAGCTCGGCTTACTTGATCCACGGCTTGATCTTGACCAATAACATGCTTTTTCAAGTTCTTATCAAGGTCGAGAAGTTGACTTTGTTCTTGTTCTTCTAAGTCACCAACAGGGATACCCGTTTTTTCTTCGACAATATTTTGGATGTCTTGGCGACTTACTACAGGACGCTTCTCGGGAAGATCGATGTTTTTAGCTAACATGTCATTATATTTACTGAGTTGGTCCCGATAGTAAGCAGCCTTTTCATAATCTTCGGCATCAGTTGCCATAGTTTTCAGTTTTTCTAATTCGGCCACTTGTTTTTCTAACGCTTCCTTATCCACAAAAGGGATGGTAAGGTTTTTCTTAGAGCCTGCTTCATCAAGTAAGTCAATAGCCTTGTCAGGTAGTTGACGGTCAGTGATGTAACGATCAGAAAGTTTTACCGTGGCTTCAATCGCGTCGGAATCATAAGTGACGTTATGGTATTCTTCGTATTTCTCTTTAATGCCTTCGATAATAGCAAGGCTGTCTTCGACAGAAGGTTCATCAACACGGACCGCCTGAAGACGTCTTTCTAGGGCAGCGTCCTTTTCAATTTGCCGGTATTCATTAAGGGTGGTGGCGCCCAACAGTTGCATGTCGCCACGGGCAAGAGCGGGTTTAAGAATATTACCAGCGTCCATTGAACCTTCCGCACTACCAGCTCCTACTATTTCATGAATTTCGTCGATAAAGAGAATGATATTCTCGTTAACACGAACTTCATTGATTAATTGCTGCATCTTTTCTTCGAATTGGCCTCTAACGCCTGTTCCTTGAACTAAAGAGACCACATCCAATTGGATAACTTCTTTGTTTTGTAATTTTTCGGGAACAGCTTTTTCAACAATTTTTTGTGCTAGACCTTCGACAACGGCTGTTTTACCTACTCCGGCTTCGCCAATAAGTACAGGATTGTTTTTTAATCGCCGGTTTAAGATTTCGATGACCCGGTTGATTTCCTTGTCGCGACCAATAATAGGGTCAATCAAACCTTGTCGTGCTTGGTCAGTAATATTATGGCCATAGGAATCCAATAGGGAGTTTCCGTTATTGCCACCGCCTTGTTGGGCTTGGGCGGCTTGGAAAGGATTAGCTCGATTAGGGTTGGCTTGGTTGTTTTGGAGTTGGCGGAATAAGTCTGATAAGTCACCAAAACCACTAGGGTTATTGGAGTAGTTTGATAAGTTATTAGAATTACTTTGGCCATGCGCAATTTTGGCATAGCAATCTTGGCAGAGGTTAATGGCTTGGCGTTGACCATTGATGTTGGCGTACATATGGACAACAGCTTGGCGTTCACCACAATTTTGACATTTCATTTAATCACTCCTTGTGATGGAATCATTAGAATTATTTGATCAAGCGAAATGTTTTGATTTTACTTGACCTTTATATAAGTATTATATACTGACCAATATTGACTTTCAACTTTTTTGATTAGAAAAGCTTGCTTTGACTAGCAAAATCAAGAGAAATAGGCTAAAATAGTTGTTCATAATAGCGATTCGTGGTAAATTATTATGTGAAAGAGTTTTCTTTTACAAAAACTTTTCGCGAGTCTATTAAATTAAAAAAGGAGTTGTCTTTTACTATGAAGAAACAAGAATTTAACATTACAGCTGAAACAGGAATTCACGCACGTCCTGCGACTCTATTAGTGCAAACTGCTAGCAAATTCCAATCTGAAATTAACTTAGAATACAAAGAAAAATCAGTTAACTTGAAGTCAATTATGGGTGTTATGTCCCTAGGTGTTGGCCAAGGTTCTGATGTTACAATTACTGCTGATGGTGAAGACGAAGAAGAAGCTATCCAAGCAATCAGCGAAACTATGCAAAAAGAAGGGTTATCTGAATAAGATGAATACATTAATGGGAATTGCTGCAAGTGATGGCATTGCAATCTCCAAAGCATTCTTATTGGCCGAACCAAACTTGAGTTTTGAATTAGGCAAAAATGACGATCCTGAGGCCGAGGTGACTCGGCTTGAGGATGCCGTTGAAGTGTCTCGGCAAGAAATTGAAAAAATCAAAGCTAAGGCTGCTGAAAGTCTTTCTGAAGAAGAAGCGGCTGTTTTTGATGCTCACCTATCAATCTTGCTTGACCCTGAAATGAAGAATGCCTTCGTTGAGAAAATTAAGGAACAAAGCTATGATGCTCAATCAGCTGTTCGTGAAACTGCTGATATGTTTATCACACTCTTCCAAAACATGGAAGACAATCCTTACATGCAAGAGCGGGCTGCGGATATTAAAGACGTTACTGACCGAATAATTGCCCACTTATTGGGTGTGCAAATGCCTGATTTATCAATGTTAGATGACGAAGTAGTCGTATTGGCTTATGACCTTACTCCTTCTGACACTGCACAATTAGACAAACGTTATGTGAAGGGCTTTGCCACTGATATTGGTGGTAGAACATCTCACTCCGCTATTATGTCACGGAGTTTGGAAATTCCTGCCGTAGTTGGTACCGGTTCCATATCCAAAGAAGTCTCTAATGGTGACTTAGTGATTGTCGATGGCTTAGATGGCAATGTACTAGTTAACCCTGACCAAGATACTGTTGAGGAATACAAAGCCAAGCAAAAGGCCTTCTTAGACCAAAAAGCAGAATGGGCTAAATTGGTTGATGCTAAATCGCTTACTGCAGATGGCACTGAATTCGAAATTGCTGCCAACATTGGTACACCTAAAGATTTAGAAGGGGTTAACCAAAATGGGGCGGAAGGAATTGGTTTATACCGAACAGAGTTCCTCTACATGGATTCCGATGAAATGCCAACTGAAGATGAACAGTTTGAAGCCTATAAGGCAGTCTTAGAGAATATGGGTGACCGTCCAGTAGTGGTTCGAACCATGGATATTGGTGGAGATAAACACTTACCATACCTACAATTGCCTGAGGAAATGAATCCGTTCTTAGGTTACCGGGCAATTCGAATTGGTTTAGACCAAGACCACTTATTACGGACTCAAGTTCGTGCTTTATTACGGTCTTCTGTTTATGGAAAATTACGGATTATGTTCCCAATGATTTCCAATTTACAAGAGTTTCGTGATGCTAAGGCAATCGTAGACGAAGAAAGAGAAAAACTACAAGCAGATGGTATTGAAATTGCTAATGATATTCAATTAGGTATCATGATTGAAATTCCAGCCGCTGCTGTATTAGCTGATCAATTCGCTAAGGAAGTAGATTTCTTCTCAATCGGAACTAACGACCTTATCCAATACACAATGGCTGCTGACCGGATGAATGAACATGTGTCTTACCTTTATCAACCATATAATCCATCTGTTTTACGCTTAATCAAATATGTGATTGATGCTGCCCACAAAGAAGGCAAATGGACTGGTATGTGTGGTGAAGTTGCTGGAGATCAAACAGCTGTACCATTATTAGTTGGGATGGGACTAGATGAATTCTCTATGTCTGCTTCATCTGTTTTGAAGACACGGAGCTTGATGTCTAAATTAGACAAGAGTGAAATGGAAAAATTAGTAGAAAAAGCTTTGTATGAATGTACAACTTCTGACCAAGTCGCAGAATTGGTTAAAGCTAATGTTTCCGGGATTGAATAAAGCTTGCTAGAATGAATTGAGTTGTCGTGCTAAGTGTCAACTCATAACTAGTGAAATTCTAGTAAATGCCATGTATGGTAAGTCATGCATGGCATTTTTTATTGATTGGAAAATTTAGAATTTTATTTTTTTCTTTAATTTTATAGGGGCTTATTGTGTTTTCTTGAGGCGTGTAATATGATGAAGACAAAGGAGGGAAGGAATGAAAATTGCCATTTTTACTGACACTTATTTTCCTCAGTTAAGTGGCGTTGCGACTTCTGTTAAGGTCTTAAAAGATACCTTCGAAGCGCATGGTCACGAGGTTTATATTTTCACCACTACTGACCCTCAAGCTAATAAAGACGAGGATCATATTTTTCGTTATGAATCTATTCCTTTTCTATTCTTCAAAGAACGACGAGTGGCAGTTACCTTCTTTGGCCCGGTGGTTAAGAAAGTAAAAGATTTAAAGATTGATATTATTCATACTCAAACTGAATTTTCTATGGGTATGTTAGGTATCACTGCATCACGGATTTTAGGTCTCCCTCTGGTTCATACTTATCATACTTGGTATGAGAAATATTTACACTATATTATGAATGGGAAGCTGATTTCCAAGGAAACTGTACGTAAGCTATCGCGGCTCTATTGTCAGCAAGCGGACGAAGTGATTACCCCAAGCCAAACTATCAAGGAAGTATTAGAATCCTATGGGGTAACAAGAGAAATTGCTATCGTCCCAACTGGGGTTCCGATTCCAGATTGTTGTTCTCAAGCAGAACTAATGGATTTGCGGCACAAATTGACTTTAAGTGCTGATGATTTTGTTATGCTGTCAGTAAACCGACTTGCCTATGAGAAAAACTTAATTGCTATTATTGATCGTTTGCCAAACTTGCTCAAGCACTTGCCTCATGCCCATTTAGTTTTAGTGGGAGACGGACCGGAAAGAAAAAACCTGGAAAATGCAGTCGCTAGTCGTGGTTTAGGAGACCATGTTCATTTCACTGGGGCTATTGATCACGAAAAACTTAGTTCTTATTACCAGATGGCTGATCTCTATGTTAATTTATCTACCTCAGAAACACAGGGTTTAACCTTTTTAGAGGCGATTACAAATCGTTTACCTGTTGTTGCTTATGCTTCCGATTATTTAATGAATCTAGCTAAAATTCAACCATTCGGAGTGCTGCTTGATCATCCTGATAAATTCGAGGCTGCTGTATTGGAAGTTAAGGCAAACAGTAAAGAGTATTCAAGTCACTTAGACCAATTAATTCACCATGTATCGGCAGAGCATTTTTATGAACAACTCTATGCTATATATAGTCAAGTCCAACCCAGAAAATCCCTAGTGACGGACCTAAGCCAGCTCACTGAGAAATTATTTTATGTACCAAAAATGGATCAACGAATGGGTTACAACGATAAACGTAATAAGCATAAAAAAGATTAATTTAATAACAGCTTTCTCTTTTTATTTGCGGGTTATTTCGTTACAATAATCTAGGTAGGATTATGAAAGGAGAATACTCATGAAACCATCACAGTTAAAAGCCATTATTTCTCGTTTAGAAGCGATGACAGCCGATGATTCTGCTGTTGAAGTTCGTCGCTTTGAAAAAGAAGGCGTAGAGAAATGTTTGGTTCGCTATAATCGCGAAAATGAAAGTTTTGAATTAGACGATCATGAAGTAAAGGAAACCTTCCAATTTGATGATATTGACGTTGTCGCTATGGAAATTTTTGAATTACTTCAATAGAATGAGTAGATAATCGGGTAGGCTTGTATTTGCCCAAATGAATTGGAAGAGGTTGGGACAGATGTCTCAACCTCTTTACTAAGTGTAAGGAGACTATAATGACTTTTAAATTGAGTGATATTGCTGATAAATTATCTAAGCGGGGCCTTCTTGTAACTGGACCTGATAATGGCAATGCGACTGTGACTAGTTTGACTTATGATTCTCGAGAAGTCAGTGCGGGAACCTTGTTCTTTTGTAAAGGGGCTCATTTTCGTGTTGACTATTTAAAGGCAGCTCAAGTATCTGGAGCGGTGGCTTATGTGAGTGAAAGAGATTATGGAATTGACTTGCCTGCTTTAATTGTTAAAGATGTGCGCCAAGCAATGCCAATTGTAGCAAATTATTTCTATGACCAGCCTTGGCAAGCTTACAAGCTTGCAGGAATTACCGGAACAAAGGGCAAAACAACTACCACAACCTTTCTTAAAAAGATTTTAGATTGTTATGAGAAGTCAGTTGGTGGCAAAGAAACGGCTTATTTCTCATCTACATTGACTTATGATGGGGTTGATCGTAAACCGTCAGCATTAACGACTCCAGAATCCCTGCCCTTATTTGAACAGTTAGATCATGTCAGACAATCAGGTATTGATTTTCTCACCATGGAAGTATCTAGTCAGGCCTTGAAATACCATCGTGTTGATGAGATGTCTTTTGATGTAGTGGGATTTCTCAATATTTCCACTGACCATATTGGTAGCAGTGAGCATCCTAATTTTGAGGATTATTTCCAGAGCAAGCTCCGTCTCTTTGACTATGGGCGTTTAGCAGTGATTAATTGGAACACTGATTACCGAGACCAAGTACTGGCAGCAGCTGAGGCAAGTTCGTCAATTGAAGAAATTATCACTTTTAGTCGTGATGATTCAGCGGCAGATTATTGGGTGGATGAAATTAGAGCTGATGATAATGGACAAACATTTAAGGTTCACCATGGCGATGAAGTAGAAGAAATTCATTTGGGCATGCCAGGTATTTTTAATATTGACAATGCTTTGATGGCTTTAATCATGGCACGAGCCTATGGTGTATCATATACTATAATTAACCAGGCCTTATCTGATGCCAAGGCTGAAGGGCGGATGGAAGTCTATCGTTCTGAGGACAACCAGGTCAAGGCAATTGTTGACTATGCTCACAATAAACTTAGTATGGAACAGTTGATAGAAGCTGCTCATTCTCTATTCCCAGACCACTTAGTTTGGGTGGTAACAGGTTCAGCTGGTGATAAAGGACAAAGTCGTCGTCAGGATATGGGACAAGTTATTGGTCAGGCCGCTGACAAAGCTTACCTTACTTCAGATGACTATAATTTTGAAGATCCTTCAGCCATTGCTAGTGAAATTGCTCAAGCCATCTATGAAGTCAATCCTGATGCTGAAGTTAATGATTTTATTCATGACCGTCACGCTGCAATTAGCCAAGCCTTATCTGATGCTCAAGAATTAGAGCAAGGAGTGGTTGTTTTAGTTGCAGGTAAAGGGTCAGATGCCTATTTCTTAATTAACGGACAAAAGGAAGACTACCAAGCAGACACTGATTTTATCCAAGACTACATTAATCATTATAATAGTCAAAAATAAAGGAGACTGTGATGGAGACAATTTATATCGCCTTCTTAGGCTTCGGGACAGTTGCAAGTGGGACCTATCAGGTGCTTAAACAACAAGAAGAGAAAATTGCTACGTCAATGGCTTGTCAGGTGCAAGTAAAGAAGGCCTTGCTTAGAAATCGCGGTAACTATGTCAAAACAGCCCATCATGACTTTGAACTTGTAGATTCTTTAGATGCCATACTGACAGATGAATCCATTACGATTGTTGTGGAAGCCATGGGTGGAGTGGACTTTGCTAAAGATTGTATTGAAGCTGCGCTGAAGGCAGGCAAACATGTGGTGACTGCTAATAAAATTTTAATGGCTCAAAATGGAGAAGAGTTGACAAACTTGGCCCAAAGCCAAGGCTTGGCCTTGTACTATGAGGCTGCCGTTGCGGGTGGTATTCCCATTTTAGAGAGTTTACGGACAAGTTTCCGTGCTGAAGGCCTTCATTCCTTGTCAGGGATTATCAACGGAACTAGTAATTATATTTTGAGTGAAATGACTGACCAAGGCCTGTCCTTTGAAGAAGCCTTGCAAGCTGCAAAAGATAAAGGTTTTGCCGAAACTGACCCGACTAATGATATTGACGGCTTGGATGCTGCGCGTAAGCTTGCCATCTTGTGTCGTTTGGCCTTTGGGATGACTATTCCTCTAGATAAAATGGCCATTCGCGGTATTGATCATGTGACGTCAGAAGATATTAAAAATACTAGTACGTTAGGTTATCTGATTAAGCCTTTAGCAACAGCTATTTTGGATGATGATGGCGCTTTATCTGTTCAGGTAGGGCCAAGTCTAGTGCCAAAGAATCATCAGTTAGCTACTGTTACTGGCCCAATGAATGCTATTTATACCAGAGGCTGGGCTAGTGGAGAAGTGATGTTTTACGGGCCAGGCACTGGTGCGCTACCAACAGGAAATATGGTTGTAGCTGATATTCTAAAAATTGTCGATGCTCTTGTTCATCAAGAACACATCCCTGCTTTATCCCGTTATCATGTGCCCTTAAACTTATCTGCCGCTGATCGAGAAATCTTTGCTAATTTCTATCATTTTAAATTGCTAGATCGAGACAAGGGCTTGTTTAAGTTAACGGCCTTGTTTGAAAAATACGGGGCTAGTCTCAATCAATTAACTCCCATTGGACGCCACCATGTGTTGGCAATCAGCCAAGCAATGACCTGGCAAGATAGCAAGGAATTGATTGCAGAAATAGAAAACATTGATGGGATAAGTATCGATCGTATCTATCCTATATTAGGACAATAAGGATGAGATGAAAAACGGTTAGCCCCAAAGAATTTGTTTAAAAATAGGAAGTATTCGCAGAATACTGACTCATTTGCAAAAAATACTGATGGGGCTGTTTTTTAGAACTCGACTAGATAGGGTGCGATGAAAAGCGTTAGGACGGAAGCGTTGGACCAAAAGGCTGAAGATAGCGACACACTACCAAAGCCTTTTGGGAAACGCACGTCAGTCCTGCTTTTGAGAGCCCAACTGATGACTAGACAAACAATATCCAAATGATTTTATGACACAGTTGAAGGAGCTGCATTTCAGAACTCGACTAAGAGATCAATGGTCATATATCACAAAAAAAGGCTGGGATGAGATTCCCAGTCTTTTTTCTATTTAATCTTATTCTCACTGCGTAATGTGTCAGGGCCAATCCTACCGTTTTCTAAGTGGCTGTGATATACTTAAGGGGATAAAAACTAGGGGGCTCAATTGTGTGACTAAATATTTTAAACCAACTTGGATGGTCGAATCCATCTATCAATTAAAGCCAGAACAATTACAGAAACGACACATAAAAGGAGTGATTACCGACTTAGATAATACTCTAATTGCTTGGAATGAACCAGATGCTAGTGAAGAGATGGCTGATTGGTTACAGATGATGGCTCAAGCCGAAATTCCTGTGGTTATTGTGTCCAATAACTCTAAGAAACGAGTCGAAAGGGTAGCAGCTGATTATGGTATTCGTTATCAGGCTATGGCTAAGAAACCGTTGCGGCATGGTATGCGCCAAGCTTTGAAAAAATTAGCTCTACCTAAAGAAGAAGTTGTGGTAGTTGGTGATCAGTTACTAACTGATATATTTACCGCTAATCGTCTAGGTCTACAAAGTGTTCTAGTGAAACCAATAGCAAGTTCGGACGGTAAGGTCACTCAATTCAACCGCCGTATTGAACAAGCTATTTTTAAACGGGTATTAAAAGGAAATCCAGAACTGAAATGGGGGAAAATGATTGACTAAAGAGGAAGCAGTTTATTGTATTGGTTGTGGGGCCCGCCTACAATCAGAACAAGCAGGAGAACGAGGCTATACGCCCCAATCATCATATGATAAAGGCATCGAAACAGGTGAGCTTTATTGCCAACGATGTTTTAAATTACGTCACTATAACCAATTAGAAAAAGTATCCACTAGTGAGGATGAATTTCTTGCCTTGCTAAACGATTTATCGAATAAGGATGCGTTAATCGTCAATGTGATTGATATTTTTGATGTATCAGGATCAATTATATCGGGGTTGAATCGTTTTACTGGTGATAATCCTGTCTTGTTGGTCGCCAATAAATTGGATCTCTTACCTAAATCATTGAATCCTAACCGACTACAGAATTGGTTACAAGGTCAATTAAAGGATTTGGGAATCAAGGTTGATGATATTCTCTTACTATCAGCTAAGAAACGTAAAGCGGTGGATGAATTATTAGATAAAATTGAAAGCATGCGCCATGGTAAGGATGTTTATATTATGGGAGTGACTAATGTTGGAAAGTCCACCATAATCAACCGGCTCCTTCAGTCAACTGGTGTGGATGCCCAAGTGATTACCACCAGTCAATATCCGGGGACAACTTTAGATTTGATTGAAATTCCTTTTGAAGATGATAGCGTTCTTGTTGATACACCAGGGATAATTCATAGCAATCAAATGACATCGTTACTAGATTTAGATGATTTGAAATTAGTGATGCCTGCAGATGAATTACGGCCTAGAACCTATCAGTTGAATGATCAACAGACATTGTTTATGGGGGGCTTAGCTCGCTTTGATTATTTATCGGGTGAGAAAATGGGGATTACCGCTTATTTCTCTCGACGCTTAGATATCCATCGCCGCAAGCTTGAAGGCTCAGATGAATTTTATGATAAACATCTAGGCGGGCTTTTAACACCACCTCAAGCCGGGACAATAGCTGAGTTTCCAACCTTGGTACGTCGCGAATTTCATATTCGTGAGAATACAGACCTAGTAATTTCTGGTTTAGGTTGGTTAAATATTCCCAAAGCCGCTGATATTGCTATTCATGTACCACGCGGTATTGCTGTTTATTTACGGTCACCATTAATTTAGAAAGGAAGAGATTATGCTAACTAATAAGGAAAAGAAATTTCTGAAGAAAGAAGCTCATTCACTTAAACCACTCTTTCAAATTGGGAAGAACGGTCTCAACCCCGAACTTGTCAAGCAACTCGATGACTTATTAGAAAAGCGTGAGCTCATAAAAGTAAATATCTTACAAAATTCGGATGAAGATATCAAAAGTGCTGGTCAAATATTGAGTCAAGAACTCAATGCGGAATTGCTCCAGACGATTGGACGAGTGATGACACTTTATCGCCCCGCTAAAGACAATAAGCACCAAAAAATCTCATCAGCTCTTCGCCAAGAAGTTAAGGATTGATGGCTAATGGGAAATTTCTGTCAAACAAAAACATTAATGAAGGCGCCTGAGCTTGTCAGTCAAAGTCAAAAACTAGGGGAAACCAAGAAAGAACGTGTCGGTATTTTAGGAGGCACCTTTAATCCAGTTCACAACGGTCATACTTTGATTGCTGAACAAGTTTATAATCAGTTACAATTAGATCGTATCTTATTTATGCCAAACGCTATACCTCCCCATCAAACGCCTAAGGAGACCCTTGCTGATGACCATCGTTTAAACATGTTAGACTTAGCCATTAGGGATAACGATCACTTCGCTATTGAAACGATTGAGTTAGACCGCAAAGGCAAATCATATACCGTTGATACTATGGAAATACTCACTACCCTGTATCCTAATACACATTTTTATTTCATCATTGGTGGTGATATGGTGGCTGACTTAGATAACTGGTATCGCATCAATGATTTAGTAGATTTGATCAGCTTTGTAGGTGTGAAACGGGAAGGTTATTCTTTGGAAACAGCTTATCCTATCATTACCGTGGATATCATAGGTAGCGACATTTCTTCTAGTGCTATTCGGCGGAAGTGTGCACACGGCCAATCCATTCGCTATTTGGTGGCTGAAGAAGTTAGAGATTATATTAATGAAAAGGGGCTTTATCTTGATTGAAGACTATAGTGAAGATTTAATGAATTGTTCACGGGCTGATTTTTTAGTTGCACTCAAAGAAAATATCTCGAAAAAACGTTTTAAGCATGTTTTACGTGTTGAAGAAAAAGCATTGCAACTAGCTGAGCGTTTTAATGGTGATTTGGAAATAGTGTCGTTGGCTAGTCTATTGCATGATTTTGCTAAAGAAATGTCTGAGGATGTTTTGCTGACTTATCAAGATAAAGATAATTTCGACCCGGAATGGTTAAACTATGGGTCAGCTATCTGGCATGGACCGCTAGCCGCTTATATCGGACGTGATCGTTTTAATATTACCAACCCTGATATTCTTGGTGGGGTTTGGGGCCATACTATAGGCAAGCAGAACATGACCCTAAACCAAAAAATTCTATTTGTCGCTGATTATATTGAAGATGGCCGAGATTTTCCGGGTGTAGACGAGGCAAGAGCCTTGGCTGAAAAAGACTTGGATGCTGCCGTCAATTATAAGATTAAAGCATCCTTAGCCCTACAAATCGAACGCGAAAACTTAATTTACCCTGAAACAATTATTATTTATAACGACTGGATGGAAAAAAAGGAGAATTAAATGACAGACGGATTAAATACCGAATTATTGAAAACCATTGTTCTTGCTGCTGAAGATAAGCTAGCCCATGATATTGTAGCCCTTGATGTCCACAACTTAACCCCTTTGACTGATTATTTTGTGGTTATGAGTGGGAACAATGAACGCCAAGTAAAAGCGATTGTTGATAGTATTTATGAGGGTGTCGAAGAGGCCGATTTTGCCATCCGTAATGTCGAAGGAAAAGAAGGAACACGTTGGATTCTCATCGACTGTTATGATGTGGTTGTCCATGTCTTTCTATATAGTGAACGTGAGTATTATAATTTAGAAAAAATGTGGGTAGATGCCCCTTTAGTTAATATTGAGGAGTGGATTAAAAAATAATGGCTATTTATAATCGTTTCAGTCAAGTTTATTGTCGCTTGTTTGATGATAGTCTCTATTATCAGTGGCTACAGTTTACTCAAGACCAAGTAGAAGATTTGCTCAATAAAGAATGGGTGGATTTAGCTTGTGGGGATGGCAAATTAGCTATATATGCAAAAGAATATGGCTATAAAATCCAAGGTCTCGATGCATCTAGTGAGATGATTGCCCAAGCTAAAGAAATAGCTAAAGCTAGAGCAACAGATATTAATTTTTCAGTGGCTGATATGCAAACTTTTGATATTGCGGGTCAATCTTTAGATGTGGTTACTTTGTACTGTGATAGTCTCCTATATATCACTGATTCTGATCAGGTAGAGCAGATTTTCTCTCATATTTATGATCAGTTAAACTCAGGTGGTTATTTTATTTTCGATATTATTCATCCTAATTATGTTAATGAGGTTTATCCTGGCTATTCATATGTTTATGAGTGGGATGATGTGGTATTTACTTGGACTAGTGACCAAGTTCGAGGGGTAAATACTATTGACCATAATTTAAATATTTTTGTTGAGGAAGAGACTGGCTTATACCAACGTCACGAAGAAATTCACCAACAAAATGTCTGGCCTATAGCAGATTACCAAGAAGCTTTACAAAAAACTGGTTTTAATGTTTTAGGGATTACCGCTGATTTTACTCACCAGCCTGTAACTTCAACTAGTAAACGGGTCTTTTTTACTTGTAGAAAGGGGTAAGTTGCTTTGGAAAGCCTTGGTCTTATCTGTGAGTGGAATCCCTTTCACAATGGCCATGCTTACTTACTTGAAGAAGCACGACGGAAATTTCCTGAGGCCGTTATTGTGGCTGTAATGAGTGGTAATTTTGTCCAACGGGGAGAGCCTGCCATTATTTCTAAAAGGGCACGGTCTGAGACTGCTTTGAAGCAAGGTGCTGATTTAGTGGTGGAACTGCCATTATGGTGGGCGACACAAGCTGCTGATGGTTTTGCTAAGGGAGCGGTTAGTGCATTAACTGGCTTAGATTGCCAATCTTTAATTTTTGGTGTAGAGGACGCTAACTTTACTGATTATATTAATTTAGCCCAGTGGGAGGCTGCTCATCCAAAAAAATTTGAGAGTTATTTACAGGCCAGCTACCAAGTGTCTGCTAATATGTCTTATGCTGAACGTCGTCACTGGGCTTTGAATCAGGCTATCGTAAAGGAAGACATAGTTTCTGCTAGTCAGGTGGATTTCCAGCAAAAAAGTAATACCCTTCTAGCCTATGCCTATATTCGAGAAGCTAGCCTGGCTAAGCAAAAAATCGCCTATTACCCCATCCAACGCATAGGAGCTCAACATCGACAAGATGATACTGATGTTAATCTTGGCTCAAATTTTATGAGCGGGAGTCAAATTCGTCGGAGTTTAATAGAAGAATCAGAAGTATATCGAGGCAAGCTCCCTCTAGCACTTCAGATGCAATTAGAAAAAGCGCCAGTATTAGGCGGGTGGACAGCCTTATACCCTTATTTACGCTATCGCTTATTGACAACACCAATCAGTGAACTTTCAGACTATTACCAGGTTGAAGAAGGTATTGAATACAAGATGCTAGCCGCAGCCAAGCAAGCCGACAATATGACTGATTTTATTGGTCGCTGTCGTAATCGTAATTGGTCTGTGAGTCGCTTGCAACGAGCAGCTCTTATGCTGGTTTTAGGAGTAAAAAAAACAAGTATGGCCCATTATTTGGCAGGTCCGCAGCCATTAAATCTTTTAGGGATGACATCAAGAGGACAGTCCTACCTAAAGACTCTTAATAAGGCAACGGCTAATTCTCAGTGGCAGCTTATTAGTCGGGTTAACCGACAATGTGAAAAGATGTGGCCCTTGTGGTTGAACGCAGACCGCCTTTATTCACTAATAATGCAAACAAAAGACTCAGAAAATATTGGACGTCAACCGATAATAATCAAGAAAAAGGAGACTGACAAGTAATGAAATGGTCAACACGTGAACTAAGAGTTTTGGCTGCTGAGCCATTGATGATTGATGAAACTGTTGATTTGGTTGATCAATTGAAAGACCGCCATTCGGATATCATTGAAGCGAAGCCTTTAACAGTGCAGGGGATAATTTTGTATGAGGAAGGAACGATTCTCTTACAGTTATCAGTGGCTATTGACCTCGTTTTACCTTCAACACGGTCATTAGAGGCTGTTGATGTTTCCTTAAATTTTCCAATCAAGGAACGCTTATATACAGAACATGGTGCTAGCGATATTGTAGACGAAGAAGATGTGATTCCTCTAGATTTAACGAGTGAAACAGTCGACTTGAATCAAATCTTGCTAGATAATGTGATCACTCATTTACCTTTGCAAGTTTATACTGAAGCTGAGAAGGAGGCGGACGCCTATCCTGAAGGCAAGAATTGGCAAGTTTTGAGTGAAGAAGGTTATGCTCAAGAAAGCGAAGAACAAGAAGAATCAGTTGATCCTCGTATGGCTAAGCTAAAAAACTTATTTTCAGACCAAGAAGACAATGACGATTAAAATGTTGGCTAGGCACTAGTCAGTAGAATTGAGGTTAAACATGTATCCTTTTCATTGGAGTGAAATATTCTTATATATTCTGCCTTTATTAACAATATTACTTGTTAATCGTTATGGTAGACCTTATTTGACAGATGGCAAGCATATTAAATTAGCAGTAGTTGATGTCATCCATCCTATTTTATGGCTTTGCTTTCATTTTATTTCCACCAATGCTTTCTATTTTTCCCTAGTTCCAGCCTTGGTTTTTGTGATTGCCTTGTATGCCTTTGTACGATTATTTAAACGATTTCGTCGACAAGAAAAGGTCGATTGGCCTCATTTTTGGCGGAACTTATCTAATACTGCCTTTATTTTTGTCTTCGTTGTGTATTATATTTTGGTCGTCTATCGGATTATTCAAGTAGTTATTAGTTAAGAGTTGTGAAGTAAGCAATGACACAGGACATGTCTTTTTTGCTTATTAACAACGCTAAATATTCATACCAAGCAAAGAGGCTAGGCATTTTATAAACTGTCTCTTGTCAAGTAGACAGGAAAAAATAAATTCTGAGACCATGTATGTATTAGTGTGCACGGTCTTTTTACTTTTTAAATACTATTGATAAAATCCAAAATCTAAAAGTTTTGTCTCAAAGGCAATTTGTGACGTTTTCGCCACAATATCAACGGTATAAAGATTTTAACCTGGTGTCATTATCCTAATCTCATTTATTATGTGAAAAACCAGCTACCACTCCCAAGAAATTGGGGTTAGTAGCTGGTTTTTTTATCTATTTAAGATTTTTTTGAAAGTTGTGTAGAGGCGGTATTTATGTGGAGCGGTAATGTAAGTAAAGGTCCCCATTTTTTCTACCGCTTGGCCGTTAAAGGCTTCTTTAAAACGTAGAACACCATCAGAACCATCAAATTCTCCAGAGATGCCGTAAAAATTAAAGAGAGGAATGTTACGACGAAGGCTTTCTTTAATCATAGCGTCTTGGATTAAATAAGGGGTATAAAGGTGTTTATATTTTTCTCTAGTACCTGAGAAGAGATAGATTGTTTCATTGGGATGGAAAATATATAGGCCACAAGCCAAAGGAATGACATCCTTTTGTTCTTCCTCTAACCAAGTTTTGGCTTCTTCTTGGCGTTTAACGAAACTCGCAATTTCACTAGATACTTCACGGTGTTGGTTATTTTTCTTCTTACTATTAGGATTTTCAGCAAGCTTGGCTTCGATCTTTTTAAGCTGGTCTTGCAGTTTGCTTTCCTGAGCAGCTAGAGAATCCAGATAGGCAGGAATATCAAGTTCAGCCAAGATAAAACGGGCATCGTCGCCATAAATGCGATAAAGCTCTTGGTAATAAGATAAATCTTTATCTGGAAAATCAAGACGTTGGCTAGTTTCAGCAGTAATCGCTTTGAACTGTTCGAGCTCATCACTAGTTAGGGCACGTAGAGAAATATGGAAATTTTTTGCTTTTTTTATGGAATAACGGCCTTCTTTTTGGTAACTTTCGGAAACATTTTCTGGGTTAAGACCGGTAAGTTTTTTGATATAAATCCAGTTGGGACTAGAAGTAGAAGCATGGCCAGGTCCAGTTTCATCGTGGCTGAAACCCAGTTCTTCCATAGCCTGGATATAGTTTTGATTTAAGGGCTCAAGAGTCCCGTCATTAAGACGTTGGGTCTGTAACAAAATTGGCGAAACTTGTAAATACAAGCCCTGGTGTTTCTTCACAAAATCAATCAAAGCTGGCATAAAAATAGCAAAGTCATTGGTATTATTGCTTAAAACTAAATCCTCTAATAAGAACTTGTAACCGATTCTGAGCTTGGTACGTGTGACTAAACAGGCAAAAGTGAGCTCTTGGTCATTTTTTAGGCCGAGATAGTAAAGCTCGTGACCATTAGCTTCTTTCAAAGCAGCCATCTCGCTTGTTTGTTGGAAGCTAGTAGGGTGGTTTTGGGCATAGCGAGCGAAATCTTCACTAGTGATTTCGGTGAATATCTTAGACATAAAGAGTCTCCTTTACTAGTAGTGTAAATATTTTATTAAGCATACAATATTTATCTCTAATTATCCAATTATAGGACTGATCAATGATTTATTAATCAATATTTTCTTTAATTTTTGTTAAGAAATTAACCCCAAAAGATATTTAGGTGACTTGGAGACTTTTTTATAAAAATTAGGGGGATTTGTGGTGAAAAGTGGGGAGATGTGGTAGACTAAGGACAGTAAAAGGAAGCTCAGGTGATGATTATGTTAATCGGTGAATTTAAACATAACATTGACGCTAAAGGGCGTCTCATCATTCCAGCTAAACTACGAGAAGATCTTGGGGAACATTTTGTGATTACTCGTGGGCTTGATGGCTGTGTTTTTGGCTATCCTTTGAATAATTGGACTATTATCCAAGAAAAATTAAAAAAATTACCCTTAGCTAAGAAGGAAGCTCGAGCTTTTACACGCTTCTTTTATTCAGCGGCTTCTGAAGTGGAATTCGATAAGCAAGGGCGAATTAATATTCCTAAAACCTTAGTTGATTATGCTGATTTGCAAAAATCATGTCAGATAGTTGGCGTTTCTGATCGCATCGAAATTTGGAGCCAAGAAAAATGGGAAACATTTGCTGATAATGTGGAAGCAAGTTTTGAAGATATTGCCGAAGACATGTTGGACTTTGGTTTCTAGAAAATTGTTAGAGGAGGCTTAGAATGACGAAGGAATTTCAACATATTTCTGTGCTCTTACAGGAATCAGTGGATGGCCTTAATATCAAAACAGATGGAATCTATGTTGACTGTACCCTAGGTGGAGCTGGCCATAGTAAGGAAATCCTTAAGCAGCTTTCCAAAGAAGGTCATCTCTATGCTTTTGATCAAGATCAGAAGGCTATTAACCATGCCGAGTCTTATCTTGCTGATGAGATTGTTGAAGGTCGAGTAACTTTAATTCATAACAATTTTCGCTCCTTAGAGGAAGAGTTAGCCAAACACCATGTGCATTCTGTGGATGGTTTTCTTTATGATTTAGGAATTTCCTCTCCTCAAGTTGACGAAACCAGTCGTGGGTTTTCTTACCACCAAGATGCGCCATTAGATATGCGGATGGATCAAAGTCAAGATTTAACTGCAGAGATTGTGGTCAATGAGTGGTCTTATGAGGACTTAGTCCGTATTTTCTTCCGTTATGGCGAAGAGAAATTTTCAAAACAGATTGCTAGGAAAATTGAAAAACGGCGGGCAGATCATCGTATTACGCGAACTGCAGAGTTGGTGGCTATTATCAAAGAAGCAATTCCTGCTCCGGCACGTCGAAAGGGCGGTCATCCTGCCAAACGGGTCTTCCAAGCGATTCGAATTGCAGTTAATGATGAGTTAACGGCTATTGAAGAGTCATTAGACCAAGCCTTAGCACTCTTGAATGAGGGTGGACGTATTTCTGCAATCTCATTCCAATCTTTAGAGGACCGTATTTTAAAACAAATGTTTAAAGCTGTTTCCACACCTAAAGAATTACCCAAAAAACTTCCGATTCCTGATGCTGATTTGCAGGCTGATTATCAGTTAATTACTAGAAAACCAATTCAAGCCTCAGAAGAAGAATTAGCCCTTAACCCTCGAGCTCAAAGTGCCAAATTACGTATTATTGAGCGTAATAACAACAGTCAATAGAAAGGACATAGAGTCATGGCTATATTTATCTTGCAAAAAGAAAAACAAGTTGCATATTATGCAATGCCTGCTCAAAAGGCTGTCCCTAATCCCGAGCGCCGTCGCAATAATAACTTATCAGATTCAAGTTTAGTGAACCCTGTTCCCAAAGCTGGCGAATCAGTTGAAACCACGACCTTTTTTACTGGGAAAGATGCCTTTGCAATTTTTTGTGCCTTTGCCTTTTTTATGCTAGCACTTGCTTTCTTAATTACTTCCCGTAATCAAGTAGTAGAATCTTCTAAGCAATTGCAAGATATTGAATATGAAATTGAACAAGTCAATGTAGAAAAAGGAAATTTAGGTCAAGAAGTTCAAGAACTCTCTCGTTATGACCGGGTAACTGACATTGCTAAAGACCGCGGATTAGAAATGAATGAAGATGCGATAAGGAACGTTGATAAATGAAAACAAAACATAAGAGCCAAAAAAACCGTAACCAATTTCTTAAACTCATGTTGGGGGTTCTTTTGGCTGTTTTTCTTGTCTTTGCCTTAAGATTAGGGCAATTAATGATATTTGGACAGGTAAACCATCAAGATCTTAGAGAAAATGCCCTAGCTTTACATGAGAGAAGTAGCACCCTGCAAGCAAAACGGGGAACCATCTATGATATCGGTGGTAATCCTATTGCTATGGATGCTACTTCTTATTCATTGCTAGCTGTTTTAACGGATCAATGGACAGATCCTGATGGCCCGGCTAACCATGTTGAAGACAAGGAAAAAACAGCAGAAGTTCTCAGTCAACACATCAATCTTTCCAAAGAAGAAATATTAGAAATCCTACAAACGCCTGACGTTAGCCAAGTGGAATTTGGTTCTGCCGGTCAAAACTTGTCTTATGCAAAAATGAAGGAAATTGAAGCTGAGAACTTGCAAGGAATTACCTTCAATGAAACACCAACTCGGCTCTATCCCAATGGAGTCTTTGCTTCTCATTTAATTGGTTATGCGAGTTTCAAGAATGCCCAAGACAATGATGAAAGTCGTTTGGCTGGGCAATTAGGTCTAGAATTAGCCAAGGATGATACACTCAAAGGTAAAAATGGAAAACAATCAGTGACCACCAACCATGACGATTACACTGTAGATGGCAACCAAGTCATTGAAGCACCAGTGGACGGTCAAGACTTATATACTAGTTTAGATTCTCGTTTACAAACGTATTTGGAAAGTTTACTCACCAATGCTTATGACCGTTACCAACCTGAAACCATGACAGCTATGTTAGTGGAACCTAATACTGGAAAAATTGTTGCCGCCAGTCAACGACCAACCTTCAATGCTCAAAGCAAGGAAGGCTTGGATGACATGTGGCAAAACCTTCTAGTAGAGCGAGCTTTTGAACCGGGTTCAACTATTAAAGTATTAACCCTAGCAGCCGCTATTGAAGAGGGTGTTTTTAATCCTAATGCTACTTACCAATCAGGAGCAATTTCTATTGGTAATCAAACCATTCGTGATTACAATAAAGTCGGTTGGGGTGTTATTTCTGAACTGGAAGGACTAGCCCATTCCTCTAACGTATTAATGGTGGAATTGGTGGGCAAGATTGGTTATGATAAATGGGAGCAATATATGTATGAATTTGGACTCCTACAAAAACCCAATTCTGGTTTCGCTAACGAAGTCACTGGTTCAATGAATTATTCATACGAATTTGAGAAGGCGTCAACTTCTTTTGGTCAAGGGATTTATGTGTCACCTTGGCAAATGATGCAGGCATTTACTGCCATAGCTAATGATGGTAAGATGATGGCGCTACAAAGCATTGATCGTTATGAAGATGAATCAGGTAATTTGGTAAGCCAAGCAGCGGAAGAAAAAGGCCAGCCCATTTCTGCAGAAACTGCGCATAAAACCTTAGAGTATCTCTCACAAGCCATGGAAATTCCTAATTCAACTACTGGAGGCTATCAGATAGATGGTCGCGATATTGCGGTGAAAACGGGTACTGCAGAAATTTATGATCCGGATGCCGGTCAGTACATGCAAGGCTCATTTGACTACTTGTTCTCAGTGGTTGGTTTTGCTCCAGTGGATGACCCACAATATATTCTCTATTTGACTATTGAGCGGCCACAGTCAAATACTTCAGATGGTAGCCAAGCAATGTTAGCGGATATTTTTATTCCGTTAATGACTCGGGCTTTAGACTATGGCGAATTAGCAACCCAATCTGGCTATGAAACTGGACAGGTGCCTGATTTAACCGGACAAAATAAAAATTCAGCCCAACAGTTACTGTCTGAGCAAGGCTTTATTGGCGGCCAAGTCTTAGGCGATGGAAATCAAATTATTGACCAGGTACCGAAGCCTGGCAGCGAATATTCTTTGGGCGCACCGGTCTATTTATTGACAGATGGTCAACAGAGTGTCCCTGATTTCACTGGTTTAGATTTAACGACCGCCAAATCCCTGGCTGATATGCTAGGAATTAACTTAGTCACTGAGGGTGATGGCTTAGTTGTGGCGCAAAGTGTGTCTGCTGGCAGTTCACTCGAGACTGGTGACGAAGTTGTAGTGCAATTACAAGAATCTTAATTTTGGGAGTGAATTATGTTATTAGCTTTTATTATTTCCTTACTATTAACACTACTAATTATGCCGTTTTTTATTCGCTTTATGCGGCAAAAGCAATTTGGACAGGTAACTAGAGAGGAAGGGCCCGCTTGGCACCAAGCCAAGTCTGGTACCCCAACCATGGGGGGCGTGGTCTTTATCTTCGCAATCTGTCTGTCCTTACTATTAACCATGTTATTTAACCAAAAATCTTTGGCATATTTGTGGGTTATCATGCTAGCCTTGGTTTTCTTTGCTGGGATTGGCTATTTAGATGATTTCTTGAAAATTTTTAAACAACAAAATGAAGGCTTATCGTCTAAACAAAAATTTTTATTGCAACTACTAGGATCTGCCTTGATGCTGGTTTTATTCAATGTTTTTGATTTGCAAGTACATTTGCCCTTACCTTTTATAGGAGAGTTGCAACAACCTTTGATTTTACTGGTATTTCTCTTGATTTGGATGACTGGTTTTTCAAATGCCTTTAACCTAACTGATGGCTTAGATGGTCTTTCTTCAGGCTGTGGAATTATTAGTTTTCTGACTTTTGCTGTTTTGGCTTGGCGAGAAGGGCAGGTCGCTATTACAATCGCTTGTTTGGCTATTGTGGGTGGTTTAATCGGCTTTATTGCTTTTAATGTCAAACCCGCTAAAATTTTTATGGGGGATGCTGGATCACTAGCTCTAGGCGCTGTCTTGGCAGTGATTTCCGTCTTGCTCAATAATCCATGGTCCCTTTTATTAGTTGGTTTGATTTATATTATTGAGACCCTGTCAGTGATGATTCAGGTGACGTCCTATAAATTAACCAAGCGGCGTGTCTTCTTGATGAGCCCAATTCATCATCATTTTGAAATGAAGGGATGGTCAGAATGGAAAGTTGACATTGTTTTCTGGACCGTACAATTATTAGCATCATTGTTGGCGTTACTAGTATTTTAAGGGGTTGTAATTATGATGAAATTTGCCGATGACATTAAAAATAAAAAGGTCCTAGTCCTAGGGTTGGCTAAGACGGGGATGAGTGTTGCCAGACATCTCACCCAATTAGGGGCCTTAGTGACTGTGAATGACCAAGCACCGCTTGAAGAAAATCCGCAAGCCCAATCCTTAATAGAAGAGAATATTCGGGTTGTCTCGGGTGGTCATCCTGTGTCCTTGTTAGAGGAAGATTTTGTCTTAATAGTTAAGAACCCAGGAATTCCTTATTCTAATCCCTTAATACAGGCCGCCATGGCTAAAGGGTTGAGTGTTATTACTGATATCGAATGTGCTTATCGTTTAACTGCTGGAGAGATTATCGGAATTACGGGTTCAAATGGAAAGACGACAACTAGTCAACTCACTTATAATATTTTGAGTCAAGCCAAGCAAGATAAGGGAAATGTTTATCTAGCCGGAAATATTGGTGTGCCCAGTTTAGATGTGGCGATGACTGCTGAAACTAACGATCGCATAGTATTGGAGTTATCTAGTTTCCAATTACAAGGGAGTCAAGATTTCCGCCCCCATATTGCTGCAATTACTAATATCTATCCTTCCCATTTAGACTATCATGGGTCTTTGGCGGCTTATAAGGCAGCCAAATGGCGGATTACAGCTAACCAAGAAGCAGAGGATTACTTGATTTTAAATGCAGATCAAGAGCAATGGTCAGGAGAATCTTACCATACGAAGGCGGCAATTATTCCGTTTTCCCTAGAGCAAAAACTCGACCAAGGAGCTTGGTATAATCGCCAAGAAAAAGCCTTGATGTGGCAAGATGAGAAAGTGGCTGATCGTGAACTTTTTCCTTTGCCAGGCAATCATAATGTGGCTAATGCCTTAGTTGCTGTGGCTATTGCTAAGTTATATGCTGTCGATAATGCTAGTATTCAAAAGGCTTTAGCAAATTTCTATGGTGTTAGTCATCGTCTGCAATTTGTACAGGACTATCAAGGACGGGCATTCTTTAATGACTCTAAGGCAACCAACAATGAAGCTACTATCACTGCGCTTAAGAGTTTTACTAGTCCAGTGATTTGGTTAGCTGGTGGTCTTGACCGTGGTAACAGTGTTGAGGCCTTGGCCCCTTATCTCAAACATGTTAAAGGGATGATTGTATTTGGTGAATCCAAGGAAAAATTAATTGACTTAGCAGAGAAATTAGCTATTCCTGTTTTTGGACAAGCAGAAGAAATGACTCATATTGTGGACTTAGCCTATGCTCATTCTCAAGAAGGCGATACAATTCTTTTGTCACCAGCTAATGCCTCCTGGGACCAATACAATAGTTTTGAAGAACGTGGCGATTGTTTTATCCAAGCAGTACAGGAGTTAATACACAAATAAAGGAGCAGCGATATGCGTGTACTATTATCAGGCGGGGGAACAGGAGGTCATATTTATCCAGCCCTAGCTTTGCAAAAAGAATTGAAAAATAAATACCCTGATGCTGAATTTCTCTATGTTGGCACCAAAAAAGGTTTAGAAGCAGAATTGATTCCTAAAACCGGGATTCCTTTTGAAACGGTGGACATCCAGGGACTTAGACGGTCTATTTCATTGGATAACGTCAAAACAGTATGGTTAATGCTTAGCGCCGTGCGTCGGGCTAAACAATTAATTAAAGATTTTAAGCCTGACGTTGTTGTCGGAACAGGAGGCTATGTTTGTGCCCCAGTTCTATATGCAGCCAGTCGCTTAAATGTTCCTACTATAATTCATGAACAAAATTCGGTAGCGGGGATTTCTAATAAGTTCTTGAGTCGTTATGTCGATAAAATTGCTATTGCCTTTGAGCGTGTACGGAAGGATTTTGCCAAGTATCCGGAAAAAATCGTGGTTACTGGTAATCCTCGTGCCCAAGAAGTGGCCAATATTTCAGAAAAAGCTGACTTGACGGCATATGGCTTAAAAAATGGGCGACCAACCGTTTTAATTTTTGGCGGAAGTCGTGGTGCTTTGAAAATTAATGAGGCCTTGGCTGCAATCATTCCACAGCTGGAGCAACGAGATTATCAAGTTCTAGTAGCATCTGGTGCGGTGTATTACGAAGAATTTGCTCAGAAATTTGCTGATTTTAACCAGTGGGATAATATTAAAGTACAAGCTTATATCGATAATATGCCAGAATTATTTAATACTATTGATTTGGTGGTTTGTCGTTCAGGGGCAACTACCCTAACAGAATTAACAGCACTAGGAACGCCTAGTATTTTAATTCCTAGCCCTAATGTCACTGAAAATCATCAAGAATATAACGCTCGCTCCTTAGTTGAGGTCGATGGGGCGGAAATGCTATTAGAAGCGGAGCTCACACCTGACAGGCTGTTACAAGCTATTGATCAACTGATGGGCGATGATGATAGGCGTCGGATAATGAGTCAAAATGCTCAGTCAGTAGGTTATCCTAATGCTACCGACCTATTAATTGCCGCAATTGAATCCATTATTTAGAAAAGAGGGAAGCCATGGATTGGGATAAGTACCAGTCATCCGAAGAAGAATCAACTGCTAACCAAGATAGGGTTGATCGTGTCGATCCCAATGCTAAGCAGTCTGATGGTGAGGGCATGGAGACTAGTCAGTCAAGCAAGGTTTTACGTCCTAGTCAGAAGCGACGTTTGGCTGCTAAAAAGCAGTCGAACCCAGTCGAGCTTGCTAATGATGATGAAACCGAGCAGAATCATTCTGCGGACTTTGATCACGATAAGAATAGCGATTGGCTTTCAGCACGAGCAAGTGATGATGAAAAGTTCACCAGTAAATTGACTAAATTTCTTCCTCGTCGGTCTGCTCCTAATGGGCAGAAAGCGAAAACAGAAAAGCCTCGGCATTCTGTTAATGGCATAGCTACTTTATCTGCTCGACAATGGGGAATTTTAGCCTTGCCTCTTATCTTGATGCTTTTTTCTCTTTATTTACTTAGTCCATGGCACCACCTAGGTGACATTCAAGTACAGAATCAAGAAGTATTAGAAGCAGATGAAATTATTAATACAGCTGGTTTAAATCAAAGGATGACGACTTGGTATCTGAAAGCCAACCGTAGTGATATTGAGAACTATACGATTGACACTATGCCTCGTCTTAAGACCTTATCTATCCACCAAGAAGGGTGGAATGATGTAAAACTAGTCGTGGAAGAGTTTCGTCAATTAGCTTATGTGCAAATTGAAGATTTCTACTACCCACTTTTAGAAAATGAAATGATTATCAAGGATGAATTGTCGCAATTGCCTAATGATCGTCCCTTGCTTGTGGGCTTTGATGATCAAGAAATTGCTGAAATGAGTAAACAATTGGCGGCTCTACCTGATGATGTTTTAGCGCAAATCGCCAGCATCCACGCCCAAGATCAGGGGAATAATGAATTAACTGTCGCTTTAAAAATGCGAGATGGCAATATTGTCCTTGGTTTGTTAAATTCTTTTGCCAGCAAGTTGCAATATTATGATTCAATTACTAAACAGTTAGATGGTCAAACCGGATTGCTAGATATGCAAGTCGGAGTTTTCTATCAAGAATTGACCCCAGCAAATAATCCTTTTGCTACAGACGATGAAAAGGCTGAATACGAAGCTGCTAATCCATCAACAGAAGATGAGGTCGGGGAAGAAAGCAGAGACCTAGCTGGCAACAGTGACCAAGAAGAGACCACAAACAATCCTTCTGATAGTCAAAATAATGCTAATGATGGTAGTGCTAATGACTCTAATGATAGTGAGGGCAGTGAAAGCAGTGCCAATTCTAACCAAGTTAGCTCGTCTGATCCGGCAGTAACTAGTGAGCAAGTCAATCAAAACGGCGAAAATTAAGGTCTCTTGAGTTTCTAAAACCTCTAACTAATGCTATGATTAGTTTAGAGGTTTTTTAAATGTTATATTTGGGCAAATACACTTTGGTAAACAAGTGGACTTATGTTAAAATAATTACGATATAGACTAAAAATTTAAAATGGAAATAGGAGGTTTCAATAACATGGTTCAACCAGAAATTTATGTTAGTTTAGATATTGGAACCACTTCAATAAAAGTTGTCGTCGCAGAATATATGAACCAACAATTAAATGTTATTGGAGTAGGTAGTGAAAAGTCAGAAGGTTTGAGCCGTGGTGTTATCGTTGATATTGATAAAACAGTAGCAGCTATTCAAAAGGCAATTAAACAAGCCGAACAAAAATCAAACCAAGAAATTTCCCAAGTTATTGTGGGGGTCCCAAGTAATCAAGTCAATATTGAACCTTGTTATGGAATGATTGCTGTTGCCAGTGAAAATCGCGAGATCACGGACACAGATATTGCTAATGTCTTTCAAGCAGCTAAAGTAAGAGCCGTACCACCGGAACGAGAAATCATTTCTGTGATTCCTGAAGAATTTATCGTTGACGGATTTGATGGCATTAAAGACCCGCGTGGAATGATTGGTGTTCGTTTAGAACTTTATGCTGATTTGGTGACTGGCCCTAAAACCTTGATTCATAACATTAAGCGTTGCGTCAATAAGGCTGGTCTGGACATCTCTGAATTTGTTGTCCAACCTTATGCTAATGCCTATGCTGCTCTTAGTCAGAGTGAACGCGAATTTGGTACTATTCTGATTGATATGGGTGGAGGACAAACCTCTGTTTCAGTTTTCCATGATAACCTACTTAAATTTTCTTATGTAGACCATGAAGGTGGCGAATATGTAACCAAAGATATTTCCACTATACTGAACACAACAATAGATAACGCTGAACGGATTAAACGTGAATTTGGTTACGCTTTACCCGCAGATACCAGTGAGAGTGAACTATTCCCAGTTGAGACCATTGGTAAACGTGAACCAGTACGGATTGACGAACATTATTTGTCTGAAATCATTGAAGCTCGCTTACGGCAAATTTTTGAAACCATTAAGCATCCGCTTGATCAAATCGAAGCCTTTGCCTTACCAGGTGGAGTGGTCATTACGGGTGGAGCAGCTACCTTACCTGGCGCCTTAGACTTGGCTGAAGAAGTCCTAGGTGTTGAAGTGAGAGCTTATGTTCCTGACTATGTTGGTTTGCGTAATCCGGTTTATACGACAGCGGTTGGTCTAATTGAATACGGTGCACGTTTAGATGATATTCACCATGTGGCCCAAAAATATGACCAAAATACGCAAACAAGTCACCATAAGGAAAAAACTAGTCAAATGCGGTCTATTGCTAGTGAGCCTAACCAAGAGTTAAGCCAAGCAGGTTTTGACGAACCTGCACCTACTCAGTCGCTTAGTCCTCATCATACGGAAGATCATTCATCCGTTGCACCTGTTAAGGAAGAAGGAGCAGATGAAGGACTATTACAAAAAGCCAAAGACTTTTTTGACGAACTATTTAGCTAAATAAAGATTCAGGAGGATTAAACATGGAATTCGAATTTGATAATCAATTAATTGACGAGAATAACGCCAATATCAAGGTAGTCGGTGTTGGTGGTGGGGGTAACAATGCCGTTAACCGTATGATTGAGGAAAACGTTGGCGGTGTAGAGTTTATTGTCGCTAATACTGATACACAAGCGTTAAAAAATTCAAACGCAGATGTTAAAATTCAATTAGGCCCTAAATCGACTCGTGGCTTAGGTGCAGGTGCGCAACCAGAAGTTGGTAAAAAAGCCGCCGAAGAAAGTGAAGATCAAATCAAGGAAGCATTAGAAGGTGCTGACCTTATCTTTATTACAGCTGGTATGGGTGGGGGAACTGGTACCGGAGCGGCACCTATTGTTGCTCGCATTGCCAAGGAAGAAATTGGTGCCTTAACTGTTGGTGTTGTCACTCGTCCATTTACCTTTGAAGGTCCTAAACGTGGGCGTTCAGCTGCAGAAGGTATTGCTGAAATGAAGCAACACGTGGATACTTTAGTAACCATTTCTAACAACCGATTAATGGAAATTGTTGATAAGAAGACACCAATTCGTGAAGCCTTTGGTGAAGCAGACAATGTTTTACGTCAAGGGGTACAAGGTATTTCTGACCTTATTACTGCACCCGGTTACGTTAACTTGGACTTTGCCGATGTTCGTACAGTAATGGAAAACCAAGGGACTGCTTTAATGGGTATTGGTATGTCTAGTGGTGAAAACCGGACAGCTGATGCGACCAAGAAGGCTATTTCTTCTCCATTATTGGAAGTTTCTATTGATGGTGCCGAACAAATTCTATTGAACATTACTGGTGGCGAAGATATGACCTTATTTGAAGCCCAAGATGCTGCTGATATTGTAGCTGCGGCTTCCTCTTCCGAAGTGAATATCATCTTCGGTACAACAATCAATAACTCATTAGAAGATGAGGTTGTTGTTACTGTAATCGCAACTGGTATTGATACTGAAAAGCGTCGTGAAGAAAAGAAAGCTGCTCGTAACGGGGGTCATTCTGCCTTCTCAGCTAATAATGCTCGTCGCGAAATTTCTAATCGTCCTGAAAAATTCGAAGAAAAACAAACTGCACCACGACAAAGTAATGAAGGACGCGATATGTTTGATGACTGGGATGGATCACGGGATCGTGAACGTCAACAAAGTTTCAATAATCGCCCAAGTAATAACTACAGTGATAATCATTCTTATGACAATGACATCAATGATGACGATGAATTAGATACCCCTCCATTCTTTAGAAAGCGTCGTCGTTAATATGACGCCAATGGAGAGAGTGGCTGCTATCCAGGACCGGATTGATCAGGCACGGCAAAAATCAGCGGGACAGTCTTTTCGACATGTCACGCTGATTTGCGTTTCTAAGTACCATAGTGTTCAAGAAACTCGAGAGCTTTATCATTGTGGTATTCGTCACTTTGCAGAAAACCGTCCTGAATCTTTATTGGAGAAGCAAGCCAACTTGCCAGATGATATTGTCTGGCACTATATTGGGAACTTACAAAGTCGAAAGGTCAAATCGGTGGTTAATCGTATTAGCTATTACCATGCCCTTGACCGCTTGAAAATTGCCAAGGAAATCCAAAAGCATGCCCAGGCTCAAGTTAAGTGTTTTATTCAAGTTAATGTGTCTGGAGAAGCAAGTAAACATGGTTTAGCTCCCAGTCAATTGCTTGACTTTGTTGAGTCACTCACTGATTATGATCACATTGAAGTAGTAGGATTAATGACGATGGCCCCTAGTCAAGCTAATGCCGAAGAATGTATGACCTACTTTAGTCGTTTAGCGCAGCTTAGGGACCGAGTCGTTCAATTAGGCCTCGCTAATTCTCCATGTAAAGAATTATCAATGGGAATGAGTCGCGACTTTGAAATGGCAGTAGCAGCAGGGGCAAGCTATGTTCGTTTAGGTTCTATTATGTTTCAACCACAAGATTGATTGTGAAAGGAAGAATTACTATTTATTCTATTGTTGGTCTCTTACAACGTTTAATCTATTACTATACCCTAGTTTTAGTGGTTTATGCCCTAATGTCATGGTTTCCACAAGCACGCGAATCTAAATTGGGTCAAATCGTAGCACGCCTAGCTGAACCTTATCTCAGTATTTTTGATGCGATTATTCCCTCAATAGGTGGTGTAAGCTTTAATGTCATTATTGGTATTTTAGTATTGAATTTAGCTTCTCGGGGCTTATTAGTTTTCTTATAAATTAATTATTAGTGAGAGAGGCTGGGGAAAGTCCCAGCCTCTTTGTGATATACAACTATTTATCTCTTAGTTGAGATCGCAATTGTAGGGTCGGCTTGTCTTTAAGTTTGGGTCTTAGAGTGGTTTCTTGTATAATAAAACTACTATTGATTAGAAAGTAGTGGCAATTGTGGCTTCAGACCAAGTGTTACAACATTTTCATCCTAGTGAACAAGAATTTATCGATAAGGTTTTAGATTGGCAAGATCAAGTGACTAGTACTTATGCACCGGTTTTAACTCCTTTCTTGAATCCTCGTCAACGAATAGTTTTGAGTCAAATTTTAGGCAAATCAGATGATTTTTATTATGTCTTTTGGGGAGGATATCCTGAAGCAGAAAACCAGCGCTGTCTTATAGCTCCCAACTATTTTACTTGGCAGTATGATGATTTTTCCTTGTTAGCTATTGAAATTGACTATCCTAGAAAGTTTCATCATTTGGAGCACCGGCAGATATTAGGCGCAATTCTCAAATCTGGGATCAAACGTAATCGCTTGGGCGATATCATTAATCATGATGAGGTATGGCAGTTTTTTGTTGATGAAACAATTGCAGATTACCTTAGTATGGAAGTTAAACGGATTGGTCGTAGTCCGGTAAGTTTTGATTGCTTGACTAATGCCGAACAAATTATTTCGGCCCAGTCGGATTGGACAGTACGAGAGGCCCTAGTTAGTTCCTTGCGTTTGGATGCTGTAATTAGCGAGGCTTGGCATATTTCTCGGGCTAAGGCTAAAAATTTGATTACAGCGGGAGCAGTAAAAATTAACTGGTTGCTTACTGAATCAGCTAATAATGATATCCACTTGGGTGATATTATTTCGGTTAGAGGCTATGGACGCTTACGTCTTGATGACATAGGTCAAGTGACGCGTAAAGGTAAGCAACGTATTCAATTAGGAATTATTGCTAATAAATAAGGAGGTCAGCAAATGAAAGCAAATGATGTAAAAAATAAAAACTTCAAAAAGAAAGTGTCGGGTTACGAACGTCAAGCAGTGGATGACTTTTTAAAAGATGTCGCCCGGACTATGGATAACCTGGAAACGGACAACCAACGTTTACAACAAGAACTCTATGAACGGAATGCTGAATTAGATGAATTTCACAAAAAATCAGAAACCCTGAATCGTTCCATTGTTGTGGCTCAAGAAGCAGCAGATCGCTTGCGTAATGCTGCTTTGGATGAGGCTGAAATGATTGTCAAGCAAGCTGAAGAAACAGCCCAAGATATCCTCACCCAAGCCGCACAAAATGCAAGCGAGGTCAACCGAGAAAGCAATCAACTTCAAGAAGCAGCCCGCATGTATTTGCACCAAAGTTTAGGTATGGCAATTCAAGCCAAGGAGATGTTTGAGAACCCTCGTTGGGCTGAATACTTTGATCAAGATCCAAGTAGCCAAGTCGAGACACCGGTCTTGGATAATATCTTAGCTGACTTAGACTTACCTGTGAGAAACCATCAAGGACAAGATATTTTAGCTAACCAAGAAAAAGTGGTTGAGAAAGAACAAGAAAAAGAAGCGTTCTTTAACAATGATAAACCGGCTGTCTTATCTGAAGAAGCCCAACGTATCTTACAATCTCAAGGTGAGGAAGCCCTATATCCTGAAGCCAAAGCACCAAATGAAGAGGAAGCTGCTAAAATGAGTCAAACTTCTACTGATGTAGAAAAGATTGACGAGGAAACTGACGACGAAGCAGTTGAACTGGAAGCAGCAACTGAACAAAGCAAAGATGATCAAGGTGAAGAGTTTGATAAAAGTGATTCCGAGTAGAAATTTCGAGGTTGAATCTTGCCAAAATTTTGCTTTTATTGTAAGATAATTTTAGTTTATAAGTTTCATGAAGAATGGACTACAATAATCTTTGCCTAGTTTTTAGAGAATCTCCCCTAGAGCTGAAAGGGAGTAAGCCAAGAAAGGTTATTATCAGCCAGGAGTGACCGAAGCTATCGGCGTATGCCGCGTTAAGGCGATGAGATGTAGCCTATAGTGCTATAAATTTGGGTGGTACCACGATGACCTCGTCCCTTGGGATGAGGTCTTTTTTGTATAAAGGAGATGGAAGCAATGAAGATGAAAGAGACATTAAATCTTGGAAAAACAAAATTCCCTATGCGTGGGAATTTAGCAGTTAAAGAAGTGGAACGACAAAAAGAATGGGAAGAAGCTGGTGTTTACTGGCAACGACAAGAAAAGAATAAAGATAAAACCCCATTTATTTTGCACGATGGTCCCCCATATGCTAACGGAAATATCCATATCGGACACGCCATGAATAAGATTACCAAGGACATTATTGTACGGGAAAAATCAATGACTGGTTATCGGGCACCCTATGTTCCAGGTTGGGATACTCATGGCTTGCCTATTGAACAAGCTCTAACTAATGAAGGTGTAGACCGTAAGTCGATGACGGTGGCAGAATTTCGGCGTTTATGCGAAGAGTATGCTTGGAAACAAATTGAAGGACAACGTGAGGATTTCAAACGTCTAGGAGTAGCAGGAGACTGGGAAAACCCATATGTAACATTGGACCCAGAATATGAGGCGCAACAAGTCCGCTTATTTGGAGATATGTTTGCCAAGGGACTAATTTATAAAGGCCTTAAACCTGTTTACTGGTCACCATCTTCAGAATCAACTCTGGCAGAAGCTGAAGTTGAGTATAAAGATGTGGAATCTTATAGCATTTATATTACCTTTGACTTGAAGGATAGTAAGGGTAAAATTCCTGAAGACACTAAATTAGTGATATGGACCACCACACCTTGGACTCTACCGGCTAATACTGCTGTTGCAGTGCATCCTAATTTTGACTATCAGGTGGTATTAGTGGCTGGCCAACATTATTTAGTGGCTGCTGAGTTATTAGAAGCAGTGAGTCAAGAACTTGCTTGGGAAGACGTTGAAGTGGTTTCTACTGTCAAAGGGCAAGAACTTGAATACTTAGTGGCAGAACACCCATTCTATGATCGTGAGTCACTATTAATTCTAGGTGAACACGTGACGGCTGATTCTGGTACTGGTTTAGTTCATACTGCGGGTGGTCACGGGGAAGATGACTATTATGCTGCCAAAGCTTACAATTTAGACATTCTTAGTCCTGTTGATGGTCAAGGTAAATTTACTAGTGAAGCTCCAGGCTTAGAAGGCAAGTTCTATGCTGATGCCAATGCTGAGATCGTAGAATTATTAGCGAATAAGGGTGCTTTGCTAAAAGAAAGCAAATTTATTCACTCTTATCCTCATGATTGGCGAACAAAAAAACCAGTTATTTATCGCGCCACGCCGCAATGGTTCTGTTCAGTTGATCAAATTAAGGAACGAACCTTATCAGCTATTGAGCATGATGTGAATTGGATACATCCTTCTGGCCAACGTCGTATCTATAACATGATTGAAGGGCGTGGAGATTGGGTAATTTCTCGTCAACGTGCATGGGGTGTACCTTTACCAATTTTCTACGCTGAAGATGGTAGTGAAATCTGTACACCGGAAACCATTGCTCATGTGGCTAATTTATTTGCTGAGTTTGGTTCGAATGTTTGGTTTGAAAGAGAAGCCAAAGATCTACTTCCTACAGGTTTTACTCATCCTGGCTCTCCTAATGGTGAATTCACTAAGGAGAAGGATATAATGGATGTTTGGTTTGACTCTGGTTCCTCTCACCACGGTGTCTTACGTGCCCGGGAAGAATTACAATTCCCAGCTGATATGTACTTAGAGGGTTCTGACCAATACCGTGGTTGGTTTAACTCAAGCTTATTGACATCAATTGCCGTTAATGATCAAGCGCCATATAAATCTGTTTTATCACAAGGCTTTGTTAACGATGGTGAAGGACGTAAGATGTCTAAATCAATCGGTAATACGGTTTCGCCAAATGATGTAGTCGGTCAACGAGGTGCAGATATTCTTCGTTTATGGGTGGCTTCTGTGGATTCATATTATGATGTGAGAATTTCTGATGAAATTTTAGGTCAAGTGGCCGAGTCTTATCGGCGAATTCGTAACACTATACGCTTTATGTTAGGTAATATTGCTGATTTTGATTCAGCAGCCAATTATGTGCCATATGAAGATTTGGATCCTATTGATCAATTTATGTTGAATCAATTGAATGAAGTCGTGAAAGAAGTCCGTTCTGCCTATGATCGTTATGACTTCATGGGTGTAAGTCAAACAATTTTGAACTTCCTCACCTTACAAATGTCTAACTTCTATATGGATTATTCTAAGGATGTTACCTATATTGAGTTGGCAGATGATCCTAAGCGGCGTAACATGCAGACAGTAATGTATGAAGTAGTCCGTAAACTAACAATCTTATTAACGCCAATTATCCCACATACCACTGAAGAAATTTGGTCTTATTTGGATGAAGAAGAGGATTATGTACAATTAGCTGATTTTCCAGAAGTTGAAAGCTATAGCAACCACGACCAACTCAACGAATTGTGGCCAGCTTTCTTAACTTTCCGTGATAATGTTAATAAATCCTTGGAAGCAGCTCGCGAAGACAAACGTATTGGTAAATCCTTACAAGCTAAACTTGTTATTTATGCTGATGACCATACGCAATCTTTACTAGCTGATATTGGTGAAAACTTAGCTACTTATTTAATTGTATCCCAAGTAGAAATTAAAGATTTAGACCAAGCGCCGGAAAAAGTAGATAATTACGACCACTATGCCTTAGTAGTACAAACTGCTGAAGGCCAAGAGTGTCAACGGTGTCGGGCTTATCGTCCAGAAGTGGGTACAATTGAAGAAGCACCACAATTATGTCAACGATGTGCAAATATTGTAATCAATCATTTCCCAGAAGCCTTAGCAGAAAATGAGGAATAGTTATGTCACATTATTATGGTCTAGTAAAAATATTCGATAGCGAAAAAGGCTTTGGTTTTATTGAACTACCAGATTTTCCAGAGGAAGGTGACTTATTTGTTCATGTCTCTGCGCTATCAGGCGATTTGACAGAATTATTTCCAGAACAAGAAGTAGTATTCGATATTGCTGAAGGAAAGAATGGCCCTCAAGCTGTTAATGTTTCTTTGCAATAAGTAATCTAATCTTTTAATAATCATAAAATGTTTCTGGCATACTTAAGCCCCGTAGATTGGCCAATATTTGGTCTGATCTACGGGGCTTCTCTCATATAAAAAAGGGTGTGCCAGTCATCTTTGAGACGCTGACACACCCTGTAAAATTATTTGTAAAAATTATTTGGCTAAAGTTTTAGCAATCCATGAGAAAATTACGATAACTAAAATTGCCCCAATAAGAGTAGGAATAATAACCATTCCACCAACACTAGGACCAAGATCAGCAACAAATGGTAAGGAGTTACCCAACCAAGAACCTACTAATCCTGCAACGATATTACCAATAATACCACCGGGAACGTCGCGGCCTAGAATAGCTCCAGCTAACCAACCGATGACACCACCAACAATTAATGACCAAATCATAATATTGCCTCCATTTCATTTTTGATTATTAGTTATTTAACATAACGTCTAAACATAGTATAAAACATTTGATTGATATTTACGAATAATATGACTTATTTTTTACTGATTCAATAATTTTTCTTTGAGTTGTTTTTCCATTTCAAGCATCGATTTTTCTGCTTCGGCTCGTTTCATCCGCCCCTCTTGTTGAATGTTAAGACTTTCTTCAATAGTATGGAGGAGTCGTTCTTGGCTATGTTCTAAGCTTTCAATATCAACGATACCGCGTTCACTTTGACGTGCCGTTTCAAGGGTCGATTGTTCTAACATATCAGCATTTTGTCTTAGTAGTTGGTTAGTTGTATTATTTACTGCTTGTTGAGCTTCCAAAGCATCCTTTTGTCGGAAGAGTGAAAGTTGGATAGCAATCTGGTTTTTCCATAAGGGAATAGCTGTATTCACTGAGGCTTGGATTTTTTCTGCTAAATTTTGGTTAGTGTTTTGAATCAAACGAATTTGTGGTGCCTGTTGAATAGTAATTTGCCGTGATAATTGGAGATCATAAATACGTTTCTCTAAACGATTGGCAAATTCCTCTAAATCAGCCATTTCTTGAATAGCCATTTGACTTTTTCCTTGGTCGAGTTGTTGGCGCATTTCTGGTAGAACTTGTTTTTGAATTTCCTCTAATTTCAATTGCGCTCCAGCAATAAAAACATTTAAGGCTTCAAAGTATTGATAATTTTCTTGGTAGAGGTGTTCTAGCTTTTGATTATCGTTTAATAGTGTATTTTTTTGCTGATTTAAGGCTTCACCAATGCGATCAATTTGATAACCAATATCTTGATATTTAGCGTTAAGCTCATAAACCGTAGCTCTTTGTTGCTTAAACCAACGGATGATACGATTGTCTTTGTTATTGCTGGCTAATTCTTTAGGGTCGGACTTATCTAAGCGGGTCATCAACTCGCGCAAATTGTCACCAATTTCGCCTAAGTCTTTGCTTTTTACTTCGGAAATCATCTCATGACTAAAGTGGCTGAGTTGCTTTTGAGCCTGGCTTCCATAACTTACGATGGCATCTTGATTGTTTTGATCGATTTGCTTGGCTAGAGCTTGAGCTTGTTTTTGCCGTTTTTCGCTGAGACCTTGATAAAGGCTTTCTTGGGGCTTATCATTATCTGCTAGATCTAACGGATTATTAGTCTCGATAAAGGGTTGAGCTAACAAGTCATCAATTAATTCTTTATTATCTTCATTGGTCATTTTGACTTTCCTTTCTATTAAAATAATTATAAGCCTCAGCGATGTCACTGAGGTATTGGTTGATTCTTTGCTTACTTTGTCGTTTAGCAATGACGCAATCATAATAACTCATAGTTTTAGAGTCTATTTGGTGGTAGTGGATCAGTTCTGCTCGAAGGTCAGGTAAGTCCTTGTAAATGTAGGTTGAAGCATCACTTAAGCGTTCAGGTTGCTGAATTAAAGCTTGGCAAAAATTTTGGAGTAGAGCGATACCATTGTGACGACTAAAGAGCATTTTTAAGTGACGGTCTTGGTTGACTTCAGTCATGATTTGATGGATTGACTGAGTTGTTTTTTGCATTTCTTGTCTAAAAAAGTTTATATCATGATCTGATAAGCCATGCGACCGATAGTGGGTCAATTTGTTATTATCAAGAGTTGGCTTTTGTGCTAAACTATCTTTTTGCCTATAAAAATAGTAAAATAAGGCTAGTGTAAAACCGCTAATGGCAAGAACCATTCCTATGAGAGACTCTTGGTGAACGGCCCCCAAAAAGGCCAATCCTGCAATGATGCCCACTCCAATAATCAAGGGATTTTGCTTCATCATCCTACCACCTACTTTCTATAATATCAGTTTAGCAAGGTGAGTTAGAAGATGAATCGGACTTAGGAATGATTTAATTGGAGTGATGATAGGTCAAGATAATTAAAGAAACATTCATTGATTAAAGGAGTTGAGCCCATGAAATTTCAAGAAAAAACTATAGACAAGAAAACAATTTTCCAAGGTCAATTAATTGACTTGGAAGAGCATACTGTAGAAATTTTTAATGGCCAACATGCCAAGCGTGAAGTGATTCGTCACGCACCAGCTGTAGGGATATTAGCAATCCAAGATGACCAAATTGTTCTAGTGAAACAATACCGTAAGGCCATTGAAAAGCCTATTCTAGAAATTCCTGCGGGTTTGGTTGACCCTGGTGAAGATTTATTACAAGCGGCTAAGCGTGAACTAGCAGAAGAAACACAATTGGCAGCTAATGATTGGCAAGAGTTAGATAGCTTTTATACGTCACCTGGTTTTTTAGATGAAAAAATTACTATTTTTTCTAGCCAAAATATTTATAGCTTAGACCAAGCACCAGACCAAGACGATGATGAGCATATTGAATTACATTATCTCAATCATGAACAAGCCCATGCGGCGATCGCTCAAGGAGAAATTTGTGATATGAAAACCATATATGCGATTAATCAATGGGATATTCAACGGTTAGCAAATGAGAAGGGTGACTAAAATGTCTGACAAAAAAGATACTATTATGACGCGTAAAGCTTATCGCGAACAAAAAAATCGGGAGAAGTTTCAAAACCGAAACAGCAAGGAGCCGTCAGCAAGTCAAAGCAAACCTATACCAGAATTTCACTTTAAAAATCGGGAAAAGGAATATGAACCCAATAAGCGCCGTTTTTATACGCGAGAATTAAAACTTGATCAAAGAGAAATCCAAGCTTATTTAGAAAAGATGGCTGCAGAAAATTCTGATCCAGAAGAAGCGCCTAAAAAAAGCGCTCAAGAAACTCACCTACAAACTGAGTCAAATGTAGAGAGAGATCAACAGAGTAAAGACAGGCCGACTGATCAGCGTCGCCATAGTCAAGATAATCCAAGCAAGCAAGATGATAGTTCTTGGCGAGAGTATTTTGGCGCTAATAAAATGGCTCAATTCTTGAACATTGGTATCGGGGTTTTGATACTAGGAATTATAATTCTTACTGTTATTGCTTTCTTTTTTTAGGAGGTCTAAATGAAAATAGCTATAATTGCTGCTATGCAAGCAGAAATTACCTATTACCGTAAACATTTAATGATTGAGAAGGAACATCACTTAGCCCATTTGACCTGGTGGGAAGCCACTTTTAAGGGCCATCAGATTATTTTTGTGGAATCAGGAATTGGCAAAGTCAATGCCGCGATTGCAGCTACGGTCTTGGCACAAGAAACACCTGATTTATTGATTAATTCAGGATCAGCAGGCGCGGTTAACCCGGAATTATCAGTGGGGGATATTGTTATCTCTGATGCTACCAGGTACCATGACGCTGATGCCCAAGCCTTTGGTTATGAGCCAGGTCAAATTCCCCAAATGCCGGCAGAATATCCAACAAGCCAACAATGGTCTCAAGCGATTGAAAAAGTATTTCAATCTCATGATTATACTGTCCATAGTGGCTTAGTATTAACTGGTGATTCGTTTATTGCCGACAATCGAGTTTTAGCACAAATTAAGGCTGACTTCCCGCGTGCTCAATGTACGGAAATGGAAGGCGCAGCTATCGCCCAAGTAGCTTATCAATTTAATATCCCTTGTCTTATTATTCGAGCTATTTCTGATACTGCCAGCCAGGATGCCAATATCTTATTTGATGAATTTATTGATCAGGCAGGTAAGAATTCAGCAAAACTAACCTTAGATTTTATTTCGCAAATTTAACCTTGACATTATTAGGAGATTCGGTTATTCTAGTCTTTGTGTAAAATAATGCAGCAACTTTGAAGCAAGCTCGTCAACAGTTCAACACTAGAATGGTGAATGAGTATCCCGCGGCTGCAAGGGGAGAAAATTAAGGGGAACTGCACGAATGCGGTCAAAGGCAGTGATTATTTTACTCCAATCATAATAAAATGGAGGAATTTATAAATGTCACGTTATACAGGACCAAGCTGGAAAGTGTCTCGTCGTTTAGGTATTTCACTTTCTGGAACTGGTAAAGAATTAGCTCGTCGCCCTTATGCTCCAGGCCAACACGGTAACAGCCGTCGTGGTAAATTATCTGAGTATGGGACACAATTACAAGAAAAACAAAAATTACGTTACCTATACGGTATGAATGAAAAACAATTTGCTAACTTGTTTATCCAAGCTGGTAAAATCAAAGAAGGTAAACATGGTGTTAACTTCATGATTTTACTAGAACAACGTTTAGACAATGTGGTTTACCGTTTAGGATTAGCTTCTACTCGCCGTCAAGCTCGTCAATTAGTTAACCATGGCCATATTACTGTGGATGGTAAACGCGTTGACATCCCTTCTTACCATGTAGAAGTTGGTCAAGTTGTCGCTGTTCGCGAAAAATCTAAAGAATTACAAATCATCAAGGATTCTGTTGAAGGATTATATGGCCATGTACCATATGTTCAATTCGACGAAGAAAAACTTGAAGGGTCATTAACACGTTTACCAGAACGTGACGAAATGAACCAAGAAATTGATGAAGCCCTAATCGTTGAATACTACAACAAGTTAGGCTAATCATAATAAATTTTCTGTCCAAGTAGTTAAGCATGCTTAGCTTTCCTACTTGGGCATTTTTATGTCTAAAGATGTTAATCAATTGCCAGGTCACAAATAAATAATGAGATGTCTTTAATTATGCTTGGCGTCTATGCTATAATTATGTCTATATGGCAGGCTTTTATCTAGGAAGTAGGGCCGGACTTAAGTTGAATTGGAGGAGCGCATGTGAATTTTTTAATTGCTTTGCTCATTTTAATTATTATTGTCTTAGTGGGCTATGGTCTTCTATATTTTTTGGGGCGCAAGCAGACCCAAGCAAATATGGAATTAGATGAGCGGAAACAAGATATCATTTCGATTCCAGTTGCCGACAAATTATTTACTCTTCGTAATAAAAATGTTACTGGAAAAACCAGACGTGTTTATGAGAGTGAACAGGCAAATTGGCAAACGGTTAACCAATATAAGTTGCCTGAGATTGAAGCAGCTTTAGTGACTGCTCAAGCAGATACTGATAAATTTTCTTTGATTAAGGCACGGCAAACGGCAAGTAAGGTTGAAGAGTTATTAAATGAAACCGAAGATAATGTTAAGGCTATTAATCAACGTCTGTCAGATATTCTAAACAGTGAAGCTACTAATGAGAAAAATTATGACTCTAGCTATGATCGCTATGCGGCTATTCGTAAACAATTACTTGCTCACTCTTATAATTATGGAGCTTCAGCTGAAGTTTTGGAGAAAAATCTTTCATATATTGAATTAGACTTTACCAAGTTTAATCAAATTATGAATGAGGGTGACTTTATCGAAGCCGGTGAGGTCTTAGACCAGGTGAATGCTGATATTGATGAATTAGAAGTCATGATGGCTGAAATACCTGAGCTTAATCAAAAGGTTAAAGAAGAATATGAAGAGCAGCTTAGTGATATGGCTTCAGGTTACCAACAAATGTTAGATGAAAATTTTGTCTTCCCACAATCAGTTGCTGTTGACGAAGAAATTGCCAAATCTGAAAAATTTGTTGGGGAAGCTAATCAAGCAATTGCTGATTGTGATCTTAGTGAAGCTAAAAGTTTGATGAAAAAATCAGAAGTACAAATTGATAAAACTTATACACTCATGGAAAATGAAATTTATGCTCGGGATTATATTGGCAAACATCAGGGCGGTCTACAACGTAAAGTTGAAAAAGTTTTGGAAAGTAACCGTTATGGGATATTGGAAGTTGATCGCGTGGCACAATCCTACCTTCTCTATGAAAATGAGATGGGTAAAATGCAAGAATATGGGGAACAAATTGAACGTGAAAAAGACCATCTCGATGCCACTAATCAAGAATTAGGCGCCCATACTATTGCTTACTCCGACATGGAAAATCGATACAAAGAAATTGACCAGCGATTAGATGAGATTGACAAAGGTCAAACACAAATTGTAATTTCTCTATCTAACCTAAGACAACGCGAACGTGATGCCAAAGATGATCTTTATGCTTACGAACTCGATATTCGCAATATTAAACGAACAGTGGAGAAATATCACCTCCCCGGCTTACCTAACGACTTCTTAGATCGTTATTTTGATACAGATGATCAGATAGTCGAATTATCTACAAAATTGAACCGAGTAAAATTAGATATGAATGATATTGAAGCTCTGTCTCAAGCTATTGCTGAAGCCTTAGAACAATTAGACCAAGAAACGGAAGCTTTTGTTGATTATGCTATTTTGACAGAAGATGCCATTCAATATGCTAATCGCTACCGGCCACACTCTCCAGAAATTGGCCAAGTGATTGATCGAGCCACCCAACTATTCCATCAGGAATTTAAGTACCAAGAAGCTTTTGAGCTTTTGACCCAAGAAATTGAAAAACATGAACCAGGAGCAAAAGATAAGATTATTGCCTTCTACCAAGAAGATAAGGCCAATAAAAACATTTAATGTTGGAAGTCAACCCTCTAAGCTTAGGCAAGGAGGGTTGCTTCTTGTTTAGAGGAAAGCAGAAAGGAAAATACTGATGACCGAAATTTATTTTGATAATTCCGCAACAACTAAGCTTGATAGTCAGGTGCTTAAATCTATGTTAACTACTATGGAAACCTATTATGGGAATCCTTCTAGTTTGCATGATTTGGGTAACCAAGCCAATAAACTCTTGCAGAGTGCTCGCCAGCAAATAGCTGACCTGTTTGCTTGCCAAGCCAAAGAAATTATCTTCACTTCTGGGGGAACGGAATCCAATAACTTTGCTCTTAAAGGGACGGCAATGGAAAAGGGCAATTTTGGACGTCATATCATCAGTAGTCAGGTTGAGCACCCCTCAGTACGTCGGTCACTTGAACACTTGCAGCGTCAAGGCTTTGATGTCACTTATTTACCCGTTAACAAGCAAGGGCTTGTCTCAGCAGATGACTTGCGGGCAGCCCTTCGCGATGATACTATTCTGGTAAGTATTATGGCAGTCAACAATGAAGTAGGAGCTATTCAACCCATTGCTGAAATTGGGGAGGTTTTGAATGATTATCCTAGTATTCACTACCATGTTGATGGGGTGCAAAGCCTAGGAAAATTTACCGATATTCTTATTCATCCTCGGGTGGATTTATTCTCTTTATCGGCGCATAAATTCAATGGTCCTCGAGGTGTCGGTATTCTTTATAAGCAGGCTAATCGTAAACTTAGTCCTTTATTGGATGGGGGTGGCCAAGAAGGGCAACTTCGGTCCTCTACCGAAAATTTAGCTGGAATTGTAGCCATGGCTAAGGCCATGAGGTTGACTATGGAAAATGCTAGCCAAGAAAATGCTAATCATAAACAATTTCAAGAAAAAATTCGGGCTTATATGAGCAAAAACTCTGATTTCAAAATCTTTTCTGCTCCCAATCAAGCCCCCCATGTTTTCTGTTTTGCTCTTAGAGGGGTACGTGGTGAAGTCATGGTACACGCTCTTGAAAATGAAGGAATCTATGCTTCAACCACTTCTGCATGTTCTAGTCGTGCTACTGATCAAGCTTCTTCTACCCTTAAAGCCATGGGAGTAGCTGGTGATTGGGCTTCTTATGCTTGTCGTTTGAGTTTTGGTAGTGATAACACTATGGAAGAGATTGATTATTTTCTTCAAGTAATGGATAAGTTGGTTGCCAAATTTGCAAAAATTCAGTAAGGAGTATTTATGAAAGAAAAAATTATGATTCGCTATGGTGAATTATCGACTAAAGGAAAAAATAAAAAGGATTTTATTAATACCCTGGGTCGGAATATCAAACAACAATTGGAAGACTATCCCCAAGTCACTATTCAACGCGAATATGATTTTATGTTTATTAATTTGAATGGGGCTCCACTAGAGGAAGTTGAAATGCGATTGGGAAATGTCTTTGGTATTCAAAGTTATTCTTTGGCCTATGAAATGCCTAGGGATTATTCTGCTTTAATGACTAATGCCACTAAATTGGTTGAAAAAGAGCTAGAAAAAAATCCAAGTATTAAAAGTTTTAAGGTTGCTACCTCTCGTTCTGACCACGATTATGACTATGACACCAATACCATCAACCGTGACTTGGGAGGACAATTAGCAGAGTCATTTCCTAATTTACAAGTAAAGATGAAACAACCCGATTTAACTGTTCGTGTCAAAGTTCGTAAACAAGATTTTTTGCTGAGCTTTGACTGGATCCAAGGCATTGGTGGTTTGCCAGTAGGAACTAGCCAAAACGCGGTTTTAATGTTATCTGGTGGGATTGACTCACCGGTAGCGGGTTATCTCGCGATGAAGCGGGGAATTCGCTTGACAGCTATTCACTTTGCTTCACCACCCTATACTAGTCCTCAAGCCTTGGAAAAAGCTAAAGCCTTAACTGAAAAATTGACTTACTTTGGTGGTTGGATTAACTTTGTCGAAATTCCGTTTACTGAGACCCAAGAAGCTATTAAAGAACATGTCCCTGCCGCTTATTTAATGACGATTACTCGGCGGATGATGATGCGGATTGCTGACCAATTACGCCAGCAATATAATGGTTTAGCTATTGTTAATGGAGAATCTATTGGTCAGGTGGCCTCACAAACCCTAGAATCGATGTACGCGATCAACGCTGTGACTTCGACACCGATTATTCGTCCATTAGTTACAATGGATAAGTTAGATATTATTGCTATTGCTGAGTCAATTAATACTTTTGATTTATCGATACAACCTTTTGAAGATTGTTGTACCGTTTTTGCTCCTCCATCACCAAAAACTAAACCACGTCTTGATGATATTGCTTATTATGAAGAGCGTTTGGATATCAATGGACTAGTTGATCGCGCAGTAGCTAATATAAAGGTTGAAAAAATTTATCCAAATAGTAAAAACAAAGTTCAAACAGAAGACTTTGCTGACCTTCTCTAATCAGATGATTGGGCTTCCCTCTGAATCCTTGTTATACTATAGTTAACTAATTTTGAAGGAGTGATTTTAGAATGACAAGCGTAACATTTAAAGGAGAAAGTGTTGATTTACAAGGACAATTACCAGAATTAAATCAACCAGCACCTGATTTTTCAGTACAAGATGTTGAAGGGCAATCAGTAAGTAAAGCTGATTTTGCTGGAAAAACCCTACTAATTTCGGTGGTACCTGATATTGACACTAGCGTATGCTCGATTCAATCAGATAAGATTAACGATTATGCTAAAATAGCTGCTGAAGATATTGCAGTAGTCACCATTTCCTTAAATGACAATGACTCCTTAAAAACCTGGGCCGATGAACATGAAGCTGTGATTCCGCTTTATAATGAAGCTAGTAAATTTGGTAAAGATTATGGCGTGTATATTCCAGAACTCGACAAATTAGCACGTTCAATTTTCGTGATTGATAGCCAAGGTCAATTAGCTTATCAAGAGCTTGTTTCTGAAGTCACTAATGAACCTGATTACGAAAAAGCATTTGCTGCTGTTGAAGAAGTTAAAGACTAAGAACAACAGGGTGCGATGAAAAGCGCTAGGACGGAAGCCTTGGACCAAATGACTGCTAATAGCGAGTGCGAGCTCAACTAGAAGATACTATTCGTATATTGTAATGAGGCTGGGACTTTTGTCCCAGCCTCATTTTTTGTTTCTATTATTAATCATTGGCAGTGGCCAGTTTGCTGCAAAAATCGATTAGAATAATCCAAAGTAACGTCCAACTGCCATAATAGCAGAGATGAGAACTGGGGCAATGATTGCAATTAACATGACCCAAGTAAAAATTTTCCCGCGTTTTTGGCGTTTTTCTTTTTTCTTGGCATGCTTTTCTTGAGCGGTCATTTTTGCTTGTTTTTCAGACTTTAATTGTCTTTTTTCACGTTTACTCATTTTTACAATCCCTTTCTTAGAAATTTCTTACCCAGTATACCATATTTACTTGCAATGTCGTATTATATGGTAAGATTATCTAATAAGAAAACTTTCCAATATTCTCATTTTTTGATAATATAAGTAAAGGATTTATCATCGTTTTTTAAGCTGAGGAGGAACATAAATGTCTAAGGTACAAATCGGGGTTGTCGGTATGGCGGTTATGGGGAAGAACTTAGCCCTAAATATCGAGAGTCGTGGCTATGAAGTAGCCATTTATAATCGAACAACCAGCAAAATGGAGGCTGTTATAGCAGAACATCCTGACAAAAAATTAGTGGGTACTCAGTCCCTAGAAGAATTTGTTGATTGTTTAGAACGTCCTAGACGAATTATCTTGATGGTTAAGGCTGGAGTAGCTACTGATAAGATGATTGAAAACTTATTACCATTGCTAGATGAAGAAGATGTTTTAATTGATGGTGGGAATACCTTCTTCCAAGATACTATGCGACGGTCAGAGAAGCTTGCCCAATCAGGTATTCACTTTATTGGTATGGGCGTTTCCGGTGGGGAAGAAGGCGCTCTTAAAGGACCGTCCCTGATGCCAGGTGGTCAAAAAGAAGCTTATGATCTAGTGGCACCAATTTTAGAAAAAATTGCTGCCGAAGCACCAAGTGATGGGCAAGCTTGTGTCGCCTATATGGGGCCTAATGGGGCCGGCCATTTTGTAAAAATGGTTCATAACGGAATCGAATATGGTGATATGCAATTAATCGCTGAGTCTTATGACTTGATGCGTCGTTACCTTGACCTTTCTGTTGATCGCATTGCTAATTATTTTGCAGAGTGGAACAAGGGTGAATTAGACAGCTTCTTAATTGAAATTACTGCTGATATTCTAACTAAAAAGGATCCACAAACTGGTCAACCAATGCTAGATGTTATTCTCGACCGAGCCGGTAATAAGGGCACTGGCAAATGGACTTCTCAATCAGCCTTAGATTTAGGTGTTCCTCTCCCAACCATTACAGAGTCGGTTTATGCGCGTTATATTTCTGCCTTAAAAGAAGAACGAGAAAAAGCTAGTCAATTATTACATGGTCCAGCAGCTAATTCATTTTCTGGTGATCAAAATGAGTTTGTGGAGAAAATTCGCCAGGCCTTATATTTTGCTAAGATTATGTCTTATGCACAAGGTTTTGCCCAATATCGGGTAGCTAGTGAGGAATATGATTGGCACTTGAATTATCAGGAAATAGCAAAAATCTTTAGAGCAGGATGTATTATCCGGGCGCAATTCTTAGAAAAAATTATGTTAGCTTATGATAAGAATCCTGACTTAGACAACATCCTCCTCGATGATTACTTCATGTCTGTTGCTGATGACTACCAAGAGGCAGCTCGTCAAGTGGCGGCCGCAGGAATTACTGCCGGAATTCCTGTGCCAGGATTAACTTCAGCCTTATCTTATTATGATAGTTATCGAACTGAAACCTTACCGGCTAATATGATTCAAGCCCAACGTGATTACTTTGGGGCTCATACCTATGAACGCGTTGACTCAACAGGAAGCTACCACTTCTTATGGAATGAAGAAAAGGAAATCGATGCCTAAGCATGAGTCAATACGGGGTTAGATTGGAGATTTCTTATGGATGAAAAGATTAAACAACGTATTTTAATAATTGAAGATGAAAAGAATCTCGCCCGTTTTGTTGAGTTAGAGCTTCAACATGAAGGCTTCGATACTGAAATTGCCATGAATGGACGCAAGGGATTGGAACGTGCCCTTGATGATGAATGGGACTTGATTTTGCTCGATTTAATGCTACCGGAAATCAATGGGATTGAAGTCTGCCGACGTTTACGGCCAGAATCTGATGTGCCAATCATTATTATGACGGCTAGAGACTCAGTTATTGACCGTGTATCTGGCTTAGATCATGGTGCTGACGATTATATTGTTAAACCTTTTGCTATCGAAGAATTATTAGCTCGTATCCGTGCTTTATTACGGCGTGTTGATATTGAAGATACCCATAAACGACAAAAACAAACGACTTTAACCTTCCGTGATTTAACAGTTGAGAAGGAAAATCGGATTGTTCATCGTGGTGATGAATTAATTAACTTGACCAAACGAGAATATGAACTCTTGGTAACTTTGATGGAAAATATCAATGTCGTTTTGCCACGGATTGAACTCCTCAATAAGGTTTGGGGCTATTCTAATGAAGTGGAGACTAATGTGGTTGATGTTTATATTCGTTATCTCCGCAACAAGATTGATCTACCTGACCAAGTGGGCTATATTCAAACAGTACGTGGTACAGGTTATGTGATGAGGACAGCGGACGAATGAAGAAACGATTACAACGATTTATAAAAACCATTTTTAACCCCTTTTCTTTGCTATGGAAATGGGGTTTCCTCTTAAGCCTGATTATTTTTCTAGCGGCTATGTTATGGCCAGCCATTACATATTTTCAAGCACTTAAGCTAGGGATAGCTATGCCTAATTATTGGTGGCTTTATGTTATTGCTAGTGGATTATTGGCCTTATTTATTGGTTTTTCTTTGGCTTATTTATTTTTACTCCCCATCCAACAAATGAAACAATTATTAGTCGCTATTAATGCGGATACTATCTCTGATTTACGTTTAAATGCTGATAATTATAATGGTGAGATGACTGATATTTCTCAATCCATAAATGATTTGATGGATAAAATGGATTCCTATATCAAACAGCAGGTTAATTTTGTGGAAGATGTGTCTCATGAATTACGAACTCCTGTCGCTGTAATTGAAGGACATCTCAAATTACTTAATCGTTGGGGCAAGAAAGACCCCGAGATATTAGAAGAATCCTTAACCGCCTCTTTACATGAAATTCAACGCATGAAAATTTTAGTGCAAGAGATGCTCGATTTATCCCGAGCTGGCCAGGTAGATATACAGTTCCATGACGCTACTACTGAAGTCAAAGAGATTATTCATGGGGTGTATCAAAACTTTAAACTTCTTTATCCTGATTTTCATTTCTTCTTAGAAGATGATTTACGCACCAATTATCAAATTCAAATGTATCGTAATCATTTGGAACAAGTTTTAATTATATTAATGGATAATGCCGTGAAATATTCAACTGACCGAAAAGAAGTCCATATTTCAGTGTCAGTAGAAGCTGTTGACTATATTGAAATTGCCATTCAAGATTTTGGTGAAGGGATGTCTGTCCAAGATCAAGGCAAAGTCTTTAACCGTTTCTACCGAGTTGATAAGGCGCGGTCCAGAGAAAAAGGCGGTAATGGTTTGGGACTAGCCATTGCTCAGGAACTCATTAAAGGTTATCGAGGAAGTATATTTGTGGAATCTGCTCTAGGAGCTGGATCTAATTTCCACATTCGATTACCAATTTTAAGACAAAACGAAGGTTAATGTGAAGGATGCCACTCCTGCATTTCAGAGCCCGACTAAAAGGATGTGAGTCAATCGTGACCAGGGACGGACCATATCGGAAGGAGACAAAAAAATGGTGGCAGCCATTTTAATGGCTCATTCAGAAATGGACGCCGACCCTGCGATTGCGAGCTCGACTAAACAGGGTGTGACAAAAGTCGCTAAGAACAGAAGCCTTGGACCAAGACGCGAAAGATGTCAAAAAGCCATCTAAGAGATTTTGGGAAAGGCAGTCTGTTCTGACTTTTGGAGCCCGACTATAGAGGATGAGATGAAATGCGGGAGCTCGGAGCTGTTGAACTAAAGTGTGACGGGTAAGAAAAACTTATCCAAACGTCTTTAAGAAAAAGTCGAAGGAGCTGCATTTCAGAACTCGACTGTGAGGATGAGATGAAAAGTTCTTGGGTTGAATCGTAGATTGTCATATAAAACAACGGGGCTGGAAATGATATACCAGCCTTAATCTTTTATGAAGTTCATGTCCCTATCTACTAGCTAAAACTAATCAGAATGATTGACTATCTTAACAATAAGCGGTAGGATAGTGGTTGTGTTGATTATAGGTACTTGAAGCAATTATATTTGTCAGAATTTAATAACATAAGTTGTAATATGGGCATTCTATGCCTATTTTTTTACTTTTCAATTCATTATAAGCAAACAAGTGGCCTCAATCGAACCAAATTGTTATACGGAATTATATGAAAGGAGCGTAATACGTGTTCAAAATATGGAGAAAACTAAATAAGACCAAAGTAGCGATTATCTGTTTACTAGTTTTTATGGAAGCCGCGCTATTTTTAATTTTGCCATCTATGGCAGCAGATGTGCTGAATTCTAGCTCCATCCAAGGTGATACGGGAACTGTATATCGCATTGGAGGCATCATGCTTTTGGCTAATCTGCTAACGATTGTATTAGCAATAACCAGTACCCGGATGTCTGCCAAAGAATCGCAAGGTCTAGGGAATCGTTTGCGCAAAGAAATTTTTGCTAAAGTGATGGCCTTTTCTAAGAAGGATATTTCTAAGTTTGGGACATCTACTTTAATGACTCGAACGACAAATGATATTATGCAAATTCAATTGGTGACCATGTTAACCTTGCGTTTAATTATTTTGTCACCAATTATTATGTTGGTATCAGCTTTCTTTGCTTATCAACGCGAACCTCAATTAGCTTGGGTTTTTGCGATTACCCTACCTTTAATTGTTTTAGGAATTGTTATCTTATTTAAATTTGCCAATCCTTTGTTCCGGTCTATTCAAAAGAAAACAGACCGTTTGAATAAAGTTTTCCGTGAAGGTCTGAGTGGGACTCGAGTTATTCGGGCCTTTAATACCACTGAATATGAAGAAAATCGTTTTGATGAGGTAAATAATGATTTCCGGCAAACAGCCATTCGTGCCTTTACCTTATTAGCCCTTATTCTACCGATTATGTTTATGACAATTGGGGTATCTAATGTTTTGATTTTTATGAATGGGGCACAATTAATTAGTGTGGGTCAAATGGAAACAGGAAATTTAATTGCCTTTGTTCAATATGCTGTTCAAGTCTTAATGAGTATTATGCAGGTTTCAATGTTGATGTTCTTCTTGCCACGAGCGGAAGTATCAGCAGAGCGGGTTAATGCAGTTTTAGCCCAAGAAGTTTCAATCAGTGATCCTGACCAAGCGCAAAGTTTAAAAGATAAAGCTTTGAGTGTACAGTTCAATGATGTTTGTTTTGGCTTTGAAGGGGCTGATCGTTATGCAGTAGAAGATATTTCTTTTTCTGCTCAACCTGGTCAAACCGTAGCGATCATTGGGGGAACAGGTGCTGGTAAATCGACGATCGCTAACCTGGTTACCCGGCTCTATGATGCTAGCAAAGGTAGTGTTGAAATTAATGGCGTGGATGTACGTGAGGCTAAACAAGCCGACTTGCGAGCGCTTATTGGCTATGCCCCACAAAAAGGTATTTTATTCTCTGGAACAATTCGCTCAAATATGCGCTACGGAAATCCGCAAGCTAGTGATGAAGAAATTTGGCATGCCTTAGAAGTTGCTCAAGCTGATTTCGTTAATGAATTAGCAGATGGATTAGATGCCCGTGTGGAACAAGGTGGGAACAATTTCTCTGGTGGGCAAAAGCAACGCTTGAGTATTGCTCGAGCTATTGTCAGTCAGCCAGATATTTATATCTTCGATGATTCGTTCTCTGCCTTAGACTTCCAAACAGATGCTAAACTACGAGCAGCCTTAAAACCAGAGACGCAAACAGCGATCACATTTATTATTGCTCAACGTGTTAATACAGTTGTAGATGCTGACCAAATACTAGTTTTAGAAGAAGGTAAAATTGTTGGTTTAGGTAGTCATGAAGAATTAAAAGCCAATAACCAAATTTATCAAGATATTATTGATTCACAAATGAGAGGGGAGGATATTTAATGGCAAATAGACACACTAAAGCCAATAACTTTTTTGGGACTTTGAAACGTATGATTCGTTATATGTCATCTAAATCCTGGTTGGTCCTCCTAGTTTTAGTGATGGCCTCGCTATCTGCTGTTCTCCATGCCCAATTGCCACGAGTAATGGGAGATATTACTAATATTATTTTTGATGGGGTGTCACAAGGGCAGACTGACGGCCAATTTCCTATTGATTTTGATGCAGTCAAACGGACTGTAGCAGTTTTGGCAGGAATTTATGGTTTTGCTAGTCTCTTCCGTTATTTACAGCAATTCCTAACTGCTAGAATTGCCCAAAACACAGTCTATGAATTACGTCGTGATTTAAAAGCTAAGATGGGACGTTTGCCAATTGCTTATTTTGACCACCATGGTCAAGGGGAAATCCTGTCTCGGGCGATTAATGATATGGACCAAGTCTCTAATGCTTTGGGGCAAACTATTACCCAAGTGACAACATCCTTAGTACAAATTATTGCCATATTTTTTACTATGTTTTCTATGTCAGGACCATTAGCAATTATTGTTTTACTAATGGCTCCGGCAATCTTAATTGTGATGCGAATTATCGTTCCTCGTGCGCAAAAGCAATTTGGTATACGGCAATCTCGTTTGGGTGTGGTTAACGACTATATTGATGAGATTTACACAGGACAAGAAATTGTGAAGGTCTATAACCAACAAGATTATGAAGCGCAAGTTTTTGCTGAGAAATCTAATGATTTGAATGAAGCATCTTGGAAGGCAGAATTCTATGCGGGTCTAATGAATCCAATGGTAGGAGCCGTTAAAGATATGGCCTATATTGGTGTTGCTTTCTTTGGTGGGTTGATGATTATTTCTGGTTCAACTTCAATTGGGACAGTGCAAGCTTTCTTGCAATACGTTAATCAATTCTCTAACCCATTTAGAATGTTAGCCCAATTAACTAATTCTATTCAAATGACTATTGCTGCCATGGAACGAGTATTTGAAGTCTTGGATGAAGAAGAGATGGCCAATCCTGAAGGCTTACCTGATCAAGTAGATAATGACTATAAGGTTAGCTTCGACCATATTGCCTTTGGCTACGAGAAAAACCAACCTATTATGACGGATTTTTCCTTGAATGTTGCTGAAGGAGAAACTATTGCTATTGTAGGGCCAACAGGTGCAGGAAAAACGACCTTGATTAACTTGTTGGAACGTTTTTATGATGTTGACTCTGGTGCGATTCGTCTAGATGGAGTGGATGTGCGTAATATCAGTCGCGATGATCTACGTGAACGTTTTTCAATGGTACTGCAAGATGCGTGGTTGTTTAATGGCAGCATTTGGGACAATATCCGTTATGGGTCGCCAAATGCAAGCGAAGAGGAAACTTTAGCAGCTGCTAAAGCAGCTAATGTGGATCACTTTGTAGCGACTCTACCAGACGGCTATGACACTATTTTAAGTGAAGATGGGGGTAACTTGTCACAAGGACAAAGACAATTACTCACTATCGCACGGGCATTTCTACGTAATCCAGAAATTATTATTTTGGATGAAGCCACTTCTAGTGTGGACACTCGGACGGAGGTTATGATTCAAAAAGCCATGCAACGACTCTTAGAAGGACGAACAGCCTTTGTCGTTGCCCACCGTTTGTCTACCATCCGTGATGCTAATAAAATTGTGGTGATGAATAAAGGGGATGTCGTAGAAATTGGTAACCATGATGAATTAATGGCTATGGATGGTTTCTATGCTAATCTTTACAATGCTCAATTTGCTTAATTAAATGAAGTCAAAAATTAAAAGAGCCAAGCCATTTCATTTTTAAATGAAGTGGCTTGGCTCTTTTTTGTCGTAATCTATTAGGTTACTGAGTGCGGTTGGCCCACACTCCGAATTTATTTTTTGTTATTTTGTTGTTTGCCTTGGTTACGATTTTTATGATTGATTTGTTTTTGTTTTTCCTTGTTGTTGGTGTTTTCTTTTTTGACGGAGTTGGTAACATCTTTAGCTTGAGCTTGTTTAGTTTTAACCTTTATCGGGTTGCTTTCGAGTTCCGCTTCTACTTGGGCTTTGATTTTTGGCTTGTAAATAAAGGTAGTGTAGAGTGATTGACCAATTGCCCAGAAAGCTCCGACTAAGAAATATAGGGTTAGACCAGCTGGAGAGGTAAAGACGATCATTGCCATCATGATTGGCATCATATACATCGACATGGACATCTGTTTGCGTTGTTCTTCAGGCATGCCTTGTACAGAAATCCAGGATTGAACAAAGTAAAGTAAGATGGTAATGATTCCTAGAAGTGTACTTGGCTCACCAAGCGGAATACCTAAGAAACTAGCAGAGTTAATGGACTCACTTACTCGAATGGCAGTATACAAACTAGTAATAATAGGTAATTGTAATAGGAGGGGTAGACAACCCATGCCGCCTAGCATGTTAATGTTGTTTTCCTTCATAAATTCCTGTTGAGCCATGGCAGCTTCCATTTTTTCTTCTTGGGTCTGCGCATTTTTTTGCCGCTCTTGAATTTCTTTGAGATAAGGTTGGTATTGTTGCATTTTAATGGATTGTTTGGTGGATGACTCTAACTGGTTAAGAGTCAAGGGAAGTAAAATCAAGCGAATTAAAAGCGTGATTAGGATAATCGCAATCCCATAATTCCCATTGAAAGTTGAAGCCAACCATTCAATTAAGGCTTCAATGGGACCACCAATGGTCCGATAAACAATACCGTCTGGATTATTTGGATTGGCACAGCCGGATAAAACCAGACTCGTTATTGCCGTCAACGTGAGTAACCGCCAAGGCAGTTGTTTTTTCTTGTTTTGCACACAGTCACTTCCTTATATAGTGTTTTTTGATAAAAGTTAATAACGTTCCTATTTTATCTAAAAGCCTTAACAATTTCAATATCGTATCTGAAAGTCATTCATTTCTTGAGCATCATATGTATCAATGACTTCTAAGGATTCAACTTGAGCTGCAGAATTAACTTGGTTGTTTTTGATTTGCGTGATGAATTCTTCACGATTATTACCCTCACCTTGGAGGATAATTTCCACATCACCATTAGCAAGATTTTTAACCGAACCAAAGACATTGACTTTCTTTGCTAAGGACGTACAAGTATAACGAAAGCCGACACCTTGTACCCGGCCACGAGCTAGTAATTTATAAGTCTTCATATTATCACCTCTTTGATAGATTATAACTTTTCCATAGGCAAAACAAAAGCAACTTAAGTTGTATTTTCAATTAAATTTCCGTTATACCTCAATGAATGAAAAATAACGCATTATTTGCTATAATTAGCTACTGATTGGAGGCAACTGATATGTTTCACGTCTTAACGATAAAAGCTTTCTCAGAACCTTGGTGGTTGGATTGGGAACAAGATAGCATAGAAGTCTTGCATCGCTCTTCATGGACTGATTTACCGGCAGCAGAGTCAGCCTACCAAAAAGAAAAAGCCAAATACACCGACAAATTTGCATACAAGAAAGAAAAATCACCTCACATGTGGGCTGCTTGGACCCCTGGAGACTATGCCTATTGTGCCGCCTGTGGGGATGATGAACAGGTTTATATAGGGGTAATGATTGACCAAGCAAGTCACCAAGTTAACGAAAACAAAGATGAAAGGGAGGACATTTGTGGCCAAAACGAGAAAAAAACGCACGAATAAAAAACAAAAACAAAATGTCCAATGGCAAGTCACAGCAATTATTATCTTATTTATTAGTATTATTGGAATTGCCCATTTAGGCTTTTTTGGACGTTTAATTAATCACTTAATCCAGCTTTTTATTGGAGACCTTTATATTGCAGTCCTAATTGTTTTAGCTTACGGGGCATTGACCTATTTATTTTCGGGTCATTTGCCAAAAATCAGGAATCGTCTCCATCTTACGGTCTTACTTTTGCTACCGGTACTGGCCCTATTATTCCATGCTTGGACTTACCAAAATGTAGCAGCAAGCGATGATTCCATAATTACGAGCACCTGGCAACGAGGTGTGGCTAATTTTATGCCGGAAAGTACTAATATTACGCTAGGGGGAGGGCTAGTAGGAGCCCTTCTCTATAGTTTAAGTTATTTTGCCTTAAGCCAATTAGGGACTTATATTATCATCGGCATGGCTTTAATCGCTATCTTATGCTTCTTGTTTGGTATTTCTGCTAGTGACCTTTTGCAGGCTTTTCAACTGATTGGACTAAGCCTGGCCGACTGGTGGGCAGATTTTTATCAAGCAAGTAAAAGTCAGATCACTCAGTGGCACACTAAACGAAAAGAAGCTCGAGCTGATAAAGCTGCGGGGAAAAATAATAAAGACAAAGCTAGCTTACCAACTCAAGAAGATAGACAAAATGTCGTTGAGACAGAAGCACCAACACCTACTAGTAATGACCATTCTGAAGTAGAAATTGTTGGCCCTAAACCTATTACTAGTAATCAAAGTGATTTAGTCGAGGATAATCATCCTAGCGTATCATCCAAGAAGGGTAACCATATTGTTGATCGCCCTGAAAGTCAAGTAAATCCTGACCAAGGGAATGCTGAAGAAGACGATGAAGTCTTAAGTGAAGAAGAATTAGGGGCTATTACAATGGATGGTGAGCACGAAAATCCTGACTATCAATTGCCTTCTTCTACATTATTGCGCCCGATTCGCCAGGTTGACCAAAGTAGCGAATATGAAGTCATTAAGGAAAATGTGCGCAAGTTAGAAGCTACTTTTGCTAGTTTCAATGTGGATGCTAAAGTGACCAAGGCTAACTTAGGTCCAGCTGTAACCAAATATGAAATCCAACCGGCTATTGGGGTTAAGGTGAGCAAAATTGTTAATTTAGCTGATGATATTGCTCTAGCCTTAGCTGCCAAGGATATCCGTATTGAAGCGCCCATTCCTGGCAAGTCCTTTATCGGGATCGAAGTGCCTAATCAAAGAGTGAGCCTGGTCTCATTTAGGGACAGTTTTGAAAACCAAGAGCAAACGGATAAGTTACTTAATGTAGCCTTGGGGCGGGATATTTCAGGAAATATCCAATCAGCTGATCTCACTAAGATGCCCCATCTATTGGTTGCTGGTTCAACTGGATCAGGGAAGTCAGTGGCCATTAATGGGATGATTGTTAGCATTCTAATGAAAGCCAAACCTAATGAAGTCAAATTAATGATGATTGATCCCAAAAAGGTTGAACTCAACGTTTATAATGGTATTCCTCACTTATTAACTCCAGTGGTGACTAATCCACGTAAGGCAGCACAAGCCCTTAATAAGGTAGTCGAAGAAATGGAACGTCGTTATGAACTCTTTGCCATGACAGGACAGCGAAATATTGATGGCTATAATGAGCATATTCAGAACGCCCAAGAAGAGGGTGAAGCTAAGGCTAAGCTCCCTTATATTGTGGTTATTGTGGACGAGTTAGCTGATTTAATGATGGTTGCCTCTAAAGAGGTAGAAGCAGCTATTATGCGTTTGGCTCAAATGGCCCGGGCGGCTGGAATTCACATGATTCTAGCCACACAAAGACCTTCAGTGGATGTTATTACTGGGATTATTAAGGCCAATGTCCCTTCTCGAATTGCCTTTGCTGTCTCTAGTGGAACTGACTCCCGAACTATTATTGACCAAAATGGGGCCGAAAAACTGCTAGGGCGAGGAGACATGCTCTTTACGCCAATGGGTGAAGGCAAACCAATCCGTGTTCAAGGGGCCTATATTACGGATGAAGAGGTTGAACATGTAGTAGAATTTGTTAAAAACCAACAGGAAGCCAACTATGTTGAAGCCATGATGCCTAGTGAATCAACCAGTACTGAAGCTAGCGAAGACTTAGATGAATTGTGGGATCAAGTACTTGATTTTGTGAAAAGTCGTGATACCGTTTCTATTTCTATGTTACAAAGACAGTTTCGTATTGGCTATAATCGGTCAGCCCGCCTGGTTGATGATTTAGAAGCTCATAATTATGTGAGTCCCCAAGATGGATCCAAACCACGTCAGGTCTTGATTACAGAAGAAGACCAATCAAATCACGACCCTCAATAGTTGAATTCGTGTTAACATAAGGTTAAAGTCAAAGATTTTTTGAGAAGGAGTGGTAAAGTGAACTTACCAAATAAATTAACCGTTATCCGTATTGCCATGATTCCTGTTTTTATGATTTTTGCCGAATGGGGAGCGAGCCGCGGGACTTATGCTGTATTTGGCTCCACCCTTAATATCCCCTTAGTCATAGCTATGTTAATTTTTGCGCTAGCTTCCTTTACCGACTGGTTGGATGGCTATATTGCACGTCGCGATAATATTGTGACAAATTTTGGTAAATTTGCTGATCCTTTGGCAGATAAGATGCTGGTAGCCACTGCTTTGATTGAACTGGTTACAATTGGTTTGGCACCGGCTTGGGTAGTCGCTTTAATTATTATGCGTGAACTAGCCGTGACTGGTTTGCGATTACTTTTAGTGCAATCGGGTGAAGTGATGGCTGCGAAATGGCCAGGTAAGGTTAAAACTTTTACGCAAATGTTGGCCATAATTTTCTTGCTTATTGGTGACTTTCCTTTTGGCTTCTTACCATTTTCATTGGGAACACTTTTACTCTATCTAGCCTTGTTCTTTACTTTGTATTCTGGTTACGACTATTTTGCTAAGAATACTCATGTATTTAAAGATGGGCTATAAGGTAAGAGGATTGCCTAATGCATATTTAATTGACAAGTTTTTATAATTAAGGCAGGCTGGAACGTTTTGTTCCAGCCTCTCCTTTCTAAATTTTTATTTTCCTTGTTTTTTTTGCGAATAAAATACGTATTTATAATTAGGAGGTTTATATGAAGGCAGAAATTATTGCTGTAGGAACGGAATTATTGATGGGACAGATTGTTAATAGTAATGCCCAGTTTATTGCTCAACGCCTCAATGAAATGGGATTGTCTCACCATATTCAAACGGTAGTGGGAGACAATCCTGAACGTTTGATAGCGGTGATTCAACAAGCCGAGCAACGGTCTGATATCATTATCTTAACGGGAGGCATTGGGCCTACCCGTGATGATTTAACGAAGGAGTGTCTTGGTGAGTATTTAAATGAGGAACTTGTGATTGACTCAGAGTCTTTAGAGAATGTGAAAGCCTCCTTTAAAGGGCGGGTCATGGTCTCTTCTAATGAAAAGATGGCAGCGACCCTTGCCAATGGGGACTTGATGCCTAATGATAATGGCCAAGCTATTGGGACAGTGATTGAGAAAAATCAACATCTATATCTCATTTTTCCTGGTCCACCTAAGGAATTACAAGCTATGTTCAGAAATTATGGTCAAGACTATATTCGTCAATGGTTGAATGAAGACCTAGTGATTAAGTCACGCTATCTACGTTTCTTTGGTATTGGAGAGTCTTTGTTGGCTGATAAACTTGACGACTTGATTCGGAACCAAGAAAACCCAACTTTAGCCACTTATGCTTCTGACTATACAATTACGGTACGAATTACTGCTAGTGCCCAGACTCAGGAAGAAGCTGATGGTCTAATTGCGGATATGATAGCAAAAATTGAAGCGATTGCGGGTGAGTATATCTTCGGTGAAGGGGAGCATATCAGCCCTGCCCATGCCTTACAGAATAAGTTGAAGGCCGACCACTTACGGATTGCATTTGCAGAAAGTTTGACAGCTGGTTTGGCAGCTGATTTATTGGCTAGTGTGCCTGGAGCTTCAGCTGTTCTGGAAGGGGGCCTGGTTACCTATAGTCGTCAAGCCAAGCAAAGACTGTTAGAGATTCCTAAAGATCTTCTAGACAGTGAGGGTATGGTATCAGAGGCTTGTGCACGGGCTATGGCAGAAAAAACTCGTGAAAAATTTGCTAGTGATATTGCCGTTTCCTTTACAGGGGTAGCTGGTCCGGATTCTTTAGAAGGCCATAAACCGGGCACAGTCTTTGTAGGTTTCGCTTATAAGAATGGCCATACTCAGGTAAAAAGTTACCATTTTAATGGTAATCGTGAGGCAGTTCGTCATCGTGTTGTTTATGCGGCTTACTTAGAATTAATTAACTAGAACATTTGTTCGCATTTTACTTGCTTTACTGTAAAAAAATCGCTACAATGAGTGAGAGAAGAATAGAGGAGGAACAGTGAATGACTAACGAAAAAAACGATGAAAACCGTAAACGTGCTCTTGATGAAGCCATGAAGAAAATTGAACGTAACTATGGTAAGGGCTCTATTATGCGGTTAGGGGAACAAGCTGATCGTAAGGTATCAACCATCCCAACTGGTTCACTAGCTTTGGATATTTCCCTAGGTGTTGGTGGCTATCCACGGGGACGTATCATTGAAGTCTATGGACCGGAATCCTCTGGTAAAACAACCGTCGCCCTCCATGCCATTGCAGAAGTTCAAAAGCGCGGTGGGATTGCTGCCTTTATTGATGCGGAACACGCCCTAGACCCTGAATATGCAGCTAATTTAGGGGTAAATATTGATGAGTTACTCTTATCGCAACCAGACACTGGGGAGCAAGCCTTAGAAATTGCTGATGCCTTAGTGTCTTCAGGGGCAATTGATATTGTCGTTGTCGACTCTGTTGCAGCCTTAGTGCCACGAGCTGAAATTGAAGGAGAGATGGGCGATTCTCATATTGGTTTGCAAGCGCGGTTAATGTCACAAGCCTTGCGTAAATTATCAGGGTCAATCAACAAAACCAAAACCATTGCTTTATTTATCAACCAAATTCGGGAAAAAGTGGGTGTTATGTTTGGTAACCCTGAAACCACTCCTGGTGGTCGAGCTTTAAAATTCTATTCTACTATTCGCTTAGAAGTTCGTCGGGCAGAGCAAATTAAGGAAGCCAAGGAAGTGATTGGTAACCGAACTAAGATTAAAATTGTGAAGAATAAGGTGGCCCCACCATTCAAAACCGCAGAAGTGGATATCATGTATGGCCAAGGAATTTCCAAAGAAGGGGAATTGGTTGACCTAGCCTCTGAATTAGACATTATTAACAAAAGTGGGTCATGGTACTCTTACGGTGATGAACGTATCGGCCAAGGACGGGAAAATGTAAAACAATTTTTGAAAGAAAATCCTGAAATTTTAGCTGACGTTGACCGTAAAGTGCGTCTTCATTTCGGTATTGGACCTGATGGCAAATTATCAGCAGAAGAATTGGCTGCTCTAGAAGAAGCAAACAAAGAAGGTCAAGAAAGTTTAGATTTAGACCAAGAATCTGATACTGCGACAGAATAAGCTGTCTATTTTATTGATAGCATCAACTATGGCCACTAGTGATAGAGAAACTAGTGGCCATTTTTGAATAATAACTGTTTATTTTAACTGGCTTATATGGAGGGTAGCGTAGGGATGTCCGTTGACAATTAGCTCATGTAAATATACAATTACTAATGTATGTTATAGACATATAGTGATTAAAAGCAATGTAATTAACAATTAAATAGATACGGAGGTGAGACTATGGGGTTTACTGAAATTGCCTTCGCTATCGTTACTTTAATTGTTAGCTTCATTATTGGTGCATTCATCGGTATTCGCACAATAAAAACGCAACAAAGTATAGAAATTGATGATGCTAAGCAATCTGCTAAGAGCATTATCGAAAATGCTCGTCGTGATGCAGAAGCGGAAAGCAAAGAAATTAAAATTAATGCGAAGGAAGAAGCGCAACAATATCGTAATGATATTGAAGACGACTTAAAAGAACGCCGTAGTGAAGTTAAAGCACAAGAAAATAGATTGAATCAACGGGAAGAGAATTTAGAACGTCGAGACAATTTACTTTCTGACAAAGAGAGTCACTTGGAATCGAGAGAACAATCCTTACGTGATCGTCAGAAAAATTTAGAGGCCAATGAGGCTAAGGCAGAATCATTAATCGCAGACCGACAAGCCAAAGTTGTCGAGATTGCTGCGATGACTCGTGATGAAGCCCGTCAGTTATTATTAGATGAAATGGATCAGACCTTGGTCCATGATAAAGCAGTGATGATACGTAATGCTGAACAAGAAGCGAACGACCAAGCGAATCGTATTGCTAAACAAATTATTCTACAAGCAATCGAACGATCAGGTGCTGACACTGTTTCAGAAAATTCTGTAACCGTGGTCCACTTGCCAAATGATGACATGAAAGGTCGGATTATTGGTAAGGAAGGACGTAATATTAAGACATTAGAAGCACTAACCGGTATTGATCTGATTGTAGATGATACACCTGAAGCTGTCGTTTTAAGTGGTTTTGACCCGATTCGTCGTGAAATTGCTAAGAATGCCTTGGATCGCTTGATTGCTGATGGGCGTATCCATCCCGCTAAGATTGAAGAGGCGGTTGAAAAGGCACGTAAAGAAATGGACACGACAATTCGCGAAGTTGGTGAGGAAGCCACCTTTGACTTAAGCATTCATTCCCTTCATCCTGATTTAATTAAGATTCTAGGACGATTAAATTATCGGACGTCTTATGGACAAAATGTCCTCAATCACAGTATAGAAGTTGCCAAATTAGCCGGTGTTATGGCTGCCGAATTAGGCGAAGACGTCAGTCTAGCAAAACGGGCTGGCTTGCTTCATGATATTGGTAAAGCCCTTGATCATGAAGTTGAAGGATCCCATGTCCAAATTGGGGCAGAACTGGTAATGAAATATCATGAAAATGATGTGGTTGTTAACAGTGTAGCAAGTCATCATGGCGACATTGAAGCTAACAGTATCATAGCGTCCTTAGTAGCAATCGCTGATGCCTTATCAGCTGCGCGACCAGGTGCCCGTAGCGAGTCATTGGAAAATTATATCCAGCGACTTAGAAGTCTAGAAGCCATTGCCAATGAATTCCAGGGCGTTAAGAATGCCTTTGCTATTCAAGCAGGACGTGAAATTCGTGTTATGGTTAAACCAGACGCAATTGATGATTTGCAAGCGATTAAATTATCACATGAGCTCTCCAAACGGATTGAAAATGAACTTGATTATCCAGGTCAAATTAAAGTAACGGTAATTCGCGAAAAACGTGCAGTTGCCTATGCTAAATAATAGAGAAGAGGTTGGGACTATTTCCCAGCCTTTTTCAATTTTAATAATTAGTCGCCATTGTCAATCTTAAACATGACTTTATGCTAAAATGACAAGTAGAAATGACTAGTGAGGAAAGTGAAATTTATGCCCCAAAAAACCAAACAAACACCTATGATGGCCCAGTATCAAAAACTAAAAGATCAGTATCCCGATGCTTTCTTATTTTTTCGACTCGGCGATTTTTATGAGCTATTTAATGATGATGCCCGTAAGGCCGCACAAATTTTAGAAATTACTCTAACTTCTCGAAACAAAAATGCTGAAGATCCTATTCCGATGTGTGGTGTGCCATATCATTCAAGCCAAGCCTATATCAAGGTATTGATTGAACATGGCTATAAGGTTGCCATTGCTGAACAAATGGAAGATCCTAAATCCGCTAAGGGAATGGTGGCGCGTGATGTGATTCAAGTTATAACACCTGGAACCTATATGAGTGAAGAAGTGGGTAACCAAGCTAATAACTTTATCTTAGCCATCCGGGCAGTGGAAGAGGCTTATGTACTTGCCTATGCAGATGTCGGAACTGGTGAGTTAAAGGTGACCCAAGTCACTGATTTTGAAGCAGTGAAGACAGAATTCATGCAATTGAACGCCAATGAGCTCTTGCTTGATCAAAGTCTTAGTCAAGAAGAAATCACTGCCTTAGAAAATCTGCATACTTTTACCTTGTCTCGTTCCAAATCTCAATCTTCTGACCAGACTTATGGCGATATTTTGGCTAATATTGACTCTCCAGTAGAACGGGATTGCTTGATTTTTTTGATTTCTTATATCAATTCGATGCAAGGGCAGGCCATTGATCATTGGCAAGAAGCAGCTCACTATGAAGTGTCTCATTACTTGCATATGGATTATTTTGCTAAACAAAATTTAGAATTAACCCAATCAGTTCGTACTGGAAAAAAATCTGCCTCATTGTTAGCTTTCTTAAATCAGACAGAAACCGCTATGGGACAGCGGCTTTTAAAACAATGGCTAGACCGGCCCTTAATTGCTGAGGATGATATTAATAATCGCTATGATCAAGTTCAAGACTTAATTAATCATTATTTTAACCGTATGGAAATTAAAGAAAATTTACATGGGGTTTATGATTTAGAACGCTTAGTAGCAAAGGTAGCCATGGGAACAGTTAACCCTAGAGAGCTTAATCAGTTGAAAAACTCCCTTATGCGTCTCCCAGCTATTTTAGAACAAATCAAAGAATTACCTAGTGAGCATTGGAATGCTTTACTTAACCAAGTGGTTGAAGTGCCAGACTTAGTGGCATTGATTGATGGTGCCCTAAATGAAGATTCTAAGGCTACTCTAAAAGATGGCGATGTTATCAAAGACGGCTTTAATGAACAATTGGATGCCTACCGTGATGCGATGCGCAATGGACGCCAATGGTTGGCAAGTTTACAAGCGCAAGAGCGGGAGAAAACTGGCATTAAATCACTTAAAATTGGTTTCAATAAAGTCTTTGGCTACTATATTGAAGTCAGCAAGGCGAATCTACATCTATTAGAGGAAGGGCGCTATGATCGTAAACAAACTTTGACGAATGCTGAACGTTTTATTACACCTGAACTCAAGGAAATGGAAGCTAAAATTTTAGAAGCTGAAGAGCGGTCCTTGGCTTTGGAATATGAATTATTTACCCAGGTAAGACTTGAGGTGAAAGAGGCCCAAAGTCAATTACAAAGTATTGCTCAGGCTATTGCGGCTATTGATGTCCTACAAAGCTTTGCGGAAATTTCGGAAAACCAGCAATTTGTCCGGCCTAGCTTGTCTATGCAAAAGCGGGTAATCAATGTGGTTGACTCCCGTCATCCTGTGGTTGAAGGGGTGATTGGCAAAGAAAACTTTGTCCCTAATTCCATTATTATGGATGAAGACACGTCGATATTAATGATTACGGGTCCTAATATGTCTGGAAAATCGACTTATATGCGGCAACTAGCATTGATTGTTATTATGGCCCAGATGGGATGTTTTGTTCCGGCTCAATCAGCTGAATTACCGATTTTTGATCGTATCTTTACCCGTATTGGTGCTGCTGATAATCTTTTAGCTGGTCAATCGACATTCATGGTAGAAATGATGGAAGCCAACCAAGCCTTACAGCATGCAAGTGACTATAGTTTGCTATTATTTGATGAATTGGGAAGAGGGACGTCCACTTATGATGGGATTGCATTAGCCCAGGCCATTTTAGAATACTTGCACGATCATTACCATGCCAAAACCTTGTTTTCCACCCATTACCATGAGTTAGTGGATTTGGAAGACAAACTACAAGGACTACGTAATGTCCATGTGGGGGCCAGTGAAGAAGATGGGCATTTGGTTTTCTTACATAAAATATTTGCTGGAGCAACAGATAGGTCTTATGGGATTCATGTGGCTGAGCTGGCTGGTTTACCACATAGCTTGATCCAAAATGCTCAGAGCATTTTGTCTGCATTAGAGGCCCAAGAGGGTGCTAGAGGCCAGAGCCAGCAATTGTCACTCTTTGATACTAGTCAGGCTAATAGCTATGCAGCAAGCACAACGGAAATCGATGTCTTAGATAAGTTGCGTCAGTTAGATACTGATGACCTTTCACCTAAAGAGGCCTTTAAATTATTAGATACTTTGATTGAAGAATTAAAGGAGGAGTGACATGTCCATCAAAGAATTGCCGATTCAAGTAGCCAACCAGATTGCTGCGGGTGAAGTGGTAGAACGCCCCGCTTCAGTGGTAAAAGAATTGGTCGAAAATGCTTTGGATGCCGGTGCCAGTGAAATTACTATAAAAGTTGAAGAAGCTGGACTTTCCTTGATTTCAGTGACGGATGATGGTCGTGGAATGTCTTGTGATGACTTAAACTTGGCCTTTAAACGTCATGCTACTTCAAAAATCTATCGTCCAGAAGATCTTTTTCGTATTCGTAGTTTAGGTTTTCGAGGTGAGGCCTTGCCTAGTATTGCTTCCGTTTCTGAAGTCACTATCCAGTCTTCTGATGGGAAAACAGGTCGCCGCTTGTCTTTATTAGCTGGCGAAATTGTTGATCAAGACCAATCTGCATTAAGAAAAGGCACCGACATTAAAGTTGAAAACTTATTTTTTAATACGCCAGCACGTTTGAAGTATATTAAGAGTTTGAAAACTGAATTGGCCCATATCAGTGATGTGGTTAACCGTTTGGCTATGAGTCATCCTCAGGTACGTTTTCTCTACCAACATGAAGAAAAAATTTTATTAGAAACTAATGGCAAAGGGCATGTGGCTGAAGTTCTAGCAGGAATTTATGGCTACAAACAAGCCCGGGATATGATAGCTATCAGTGGAGAAGAGGTTAACTTTAAGGTGACGGGGTATATCTCCAAACCAGAATTAACTCGAGCCAGTAAGAATTATATGTCCTTATTTGTGAATGGTCGCTATATCAAAAATTATGCCTTAAATCAAGCCATCATCAAGGGCTATGGATCTAAGTTAATGATTGGACGTTATCCTATTGCTGCCATTTATATTGAATTAGATCCACAATTGGTTGATGTTAATGTCCACCCTACAAAACAAGAAGTGCGAATTTCCAGTGAGGCTGATCTTTACCAGCTCATTATGAAGGCTGTTTCTGAGGCCTTGACTCCTATACAACGGATTCCGAGTATCCATACAAGTCATAAGGATGAGAAAGGGGAAGAAGATAGGTGGCAGTCTCGTTTTAGTCAAGAGGAAGACTTGGAGGCAACCCGGAAAGGTCCTACCAGAGAAAAATTCGAACAAGGACATTTGGATTTTTCTAGTCAAGCCAAGGAAAGTTTTTCTTTGGATCAAAAGCCTATAGAATCAAATAAAGAGACACATCACATGCCGCAATTTTTAACTGATTATGTTCAAGTTGATGATTCTTCAAATGATGACTTCCAGATTCACGAGGATAAGGTAGCTAGTCTAGACCAGGAATTAGCCTACCTCGATACTGATAAATTACTACAAATTCCTTCTGGCCATCAAGAAAAGATATGGGACACCGTTAAAAAAACCAACCAAGAACAGTTAGATTCTTCAAAACATTTTCCTGACCTTAACTATGCGGGTCAAATTCAAGGTACCTATCTCGCTTGTTATAATGAGGACGGTATGTATTTAGTGGACCAACACGCTGCTCAAGAGCGAATAAAATATGAATATTATCGAGAAAGTATTGTTGATTATGGGCAAAGTATGCAGAGTCTACTCTTTCCCATTGTTTTAGACTATACCCAAGCAGAAAAAATTGTTATTGATCAATTAAAAGAAAAGCTAGCTGATATGGGCGTAATGTTAGAAGAGTTTGGGACCTCTGCTTATATTGTCCAAAAACATCCTCTCTGGATGGGTAAGAAAAATATCCAAAGTATTATGGAAGATTTAATAGCCTTAGCCATCGAGGACCCTAATGCTAGTCTAAAAGATTATCGTGAAGCCACGGCGATAATGATGTCTTGCAAACGGTCGATTAAAGCTAATCACTATTTGGATGATAACCAAGCGCGACGTTTATTGGCAGATTTAAGTAAATGCGAGAATCCCTACAATTGTCCTCATGGTCGCCCGGTATTAGTCCATTTCTCCAACTATGAAATTGAACGATTATTTAAACGGATTCAAGATCCGCACCAAGCTCGTCAATAAATGCTAAGTGAAATATTCGGCAAGGCTTTCTTCCTATGCTAAAATAGTTAGTAAGTATGCGTGTAAGGAGTCGATAAAAATGAACGAACAAGAAAAGCAAAGACGTCTATCTGAATTAGACACAATCCAATATGAAGTTACTCAAAATGCTGCTACCGAACGCCCTTTTTCGGGACAATATGATGATTTTTATGAAAAAGGAATTTATGTTGATATTGTAGATGGCAAACCATTATTTGCTTCTAGTCAAAAATATGATGCAGGTTGTGGCTGGCCAAGTTTTTCTAAGCCGATTGCTGATGATGAATTAGCTGAAGTTACTGATACATCTCACGGTATGGTAAGAACTGAAGTCCGTAGTCAGTCAGCTGATTCTCACTTAGGCCATGTTTTTAATGATGGTCCCAAAGACCAGGGGGGATTACGTTACTGCATTAATTCAGCGGCCTTACGTTTTATACCTCTAGAAGAGATGGACCAAGAAGGCTACGGGCAATATAAGTCCCTAGTTGAATAGGGGAGGGTCTAATGTTTGAATATATGATTGGGCGCTTGATCGATGTGTATGCAAACGGTCTAGTTGTTGAAAATGCAGGGATTGGCTATTTTATTTATATGGCCAATCCTTATCGCTTTTCTAGTCAACAAGGACAGGAAGTCAAAGTTTGGTTATATTTATCAGTTTCTGATAATGACCGCCGTTTCTATGGGTTTAAAGATGCCCAAGAAAAAGCCTTATTTATGCAACTGATTTCAGTGTCTGGTATTGGCCCTAAATCTGCCTTGTCTATACTAACTCTAGACGATAATCCTGGTTTAATCCGAGCCATTCAGACCAATGACCTAAACTTCTTATCGCGGTTTCCAGGGGTAGGAAAAAAAACTGCCCAACGGATTGTCCTAGATTTAAAAGATAAGGTGGGTGATTTAGCTCCAAGTCTTGAAGTAAAGGCTACAGTGCCACCTGCTGAAAATCAAGATCAAGCCCTTATGACTGACCTGGAAGAAGCCCTACTAAGTCTCGGCTATAGTAATAGGGAAGTGAAGCGCGTCGTTAAACAAGCTGATTTTTCTGGAGCAGAAAATACGGCGGAAGCTATCCGTATGGCCTTACGTTATATCACTAAATCATAATAGAAGGGGAGAAGAAGATGACTGATGCATATAATCGCGATCAAGCCCCACAACAACAAGCAGATGAAGAAGCTTTTGACTTATCTTTGCGCCCGCAGTTTTTGGGGGAATATATTGGTCAGTCAGAATTAAAAGCAGAATTATCGGTCTATATTCAAGCAGCTCAATCTCGTGAAGAATCATTGGACCATGTCTTGCTTTATGGGCCACCAGGTTTAGGGAAAACGACCTTGGCCAAGGTCATTGCCAATGAAATGCAGGTCAATATGCAGTCCACTTCAGGACCAGCTATTGAAAAAACAGGTGATTTATTGGCCCTCCTAAATGAATTGGAAGCTGGGGACGTTTTATTTATTGATGAAATTCATCGTTTGCCGCGCAGTGTAGAAGAAATGCTTTACAGTGCAATGGAAGACTTTTATGTTGATATTATCATCGGTCAAGATGAGGGGGCACGGGCCTTGCACTTTCCTTTGCCTCCCTTTACGCTCATTGGGGCAACGACTCGACCCGGAGCCTTATCGTCACCCCTACGTCACCGTTTCGGGATAATGGAACATATGCGCTACTATCAGGTAGAAGAATTAGAAGAAATTGTTAAACGGTCTAGTCAAGTTTTTGATAGTGAAATTGCTAGTCCAGCTAGTCATGAAATTGCATTGCGGTCGCGAGGGACCCCGCGTATTGCTAACCGTTTGTTCCGGCGGGTGCGTGATTTTGCCCAAGTTTATCGCGACAATCATATGATTGATTTAGATATTACACGCCAAGCCTTAACTGTTTTACAAGTTGATGAGAAAGGTTTGGATCAATTAGACCGTAAGATTCTTGATACAATGATTAAATTTTACCAAGGGGGGCCAGTTGGCTTGACAACGATTGCGGCCAATTTGTCAGAGGAGGCAACCACCATCGAAGATATGTATGAACCTTATCTTATTCAACAAGGATTCATACAGCGTACACCACGGGGACGGGTTGTGACTGCCCTTGCCTACCAACATTTAGGTTATCCCTACCAGGAGGATGAATAATAATGACGCTTAGCACACAAGATTTTGACTTTGATTTACCTGAAGAACTGATTGCCCAAAGCCCTAGCAAAGAGCGTTTGGGGAGTCGGCTTTTACAGTTGGATGCCCAAAGTGGAGCTTATAAGGATGGCTACTTTCCTGACTTAGCCGACCAATTAGTCAGCGGCGATGTTCTGGTTTTAAATAATACTCGGGTGTTACCCGCTCGTTTATACGGTGTTAAGGAGGACACAGGTGGCCACCAAGAAGTCCTTTTGTTACATAATATTGAAGGTGACCGCTGGGAAGTGTTAATGAAACCTGCTCGTCGTGCGAAGGTTGGTTCCACTGTTGATTTTGGCCATGGAAAGTTAAAGGCTACTATTGTTGAAGAATTGGAACATGGGGGCCGAATTGTTGAATTTTCTTATCAAGGAATTTTTATGGAAATCTTGGAAGAATTAGGGGAGATGCCCTTGCCACCTTATATTAAACAGCATTTGGATAATCCCGATCGCTATCAAACAGTCTATGCCAAGGAAAACGGCTCAGCAGCTGCGCCCACTGCTGGCTTACATTTTACCAGAAAATTTTTAGACCAATTACAGGAAAAAGGGGTAAAAATTGCCTATTTGACTCTGCATGTCGGTCTAGGGACTTTTCGTCCGGTATCAGTTGAGAATATTGATGACCATCATATGCATTCGGAATTTTATCGTCTCGATGAAAAAAATGCAGCATTAATCCAAAAAGCGAAAGAGCAAGGTAAGCGTATAATCGCAGTGGGAACGACTTCAATTCGCACTTTAGAGACAATTGGTACGAAACACCAAGGACAGGTTAAGGCTGAGTCAGGATGGACAGATATTTTCATTGCGCCTGGTTATGAATTCCAATTAGTGGATGCCTTTATTACTAATTTCCATTTACCTAAATCCACTTTAATCATGTTAGTCTCTGCTTTTGCAGGTCGAAGTCATGTCTTAGCCGCTTATGAGCATGCTGTTCAATCAGGCTACCGCTTCTTTAGCTTTGGAGATGCCATGTTTATTAAGGGTCCTCAATTCAATGACCCAGAAATTAGTCTTGAAGATAAGGCAGCCGCCCAAAAGCGCAATCAGCTTTAAATATAAATTATTAAGCTATGATTTTTTTAATCGTCTATTATAAGAGAGGAGTTGCTTAAGTGTTTGCCCCCTTACAAGTTAATTCAGCCTATTCATTGTTGGCCAGCCCAATGTCAGTTGCTGACTATGTACAACGCGGCAAAGACTTGGGTTACCGAACTTTGGTTTTAAGTGATCAAAATGTCCTCTATGGTAGCCTTGATTTTTACCGTCGTTGTCAATCAGCGGGCATCCAAGCTGTCATTGGCTTAACAGTTGCCCTAAAAGCTACTGATCACGAGGAAACTGATCGTATCATTCTAATCGCACAAAATTACTCTGGCTACCAGGCTTTGATGCGAATTTCAACGCTATTGAAGACTGCCCCTGACCAACAAACGATTAAAATTGAGAAAGAAATGTTGGCGGCTAAACAAGACCTCTATTTTATCTTAGACCCTAGTCACGGGCCTCATATGCAAGCAATAAAATCAGGTCATTGGGAAAAGGCATTACCTATTGTTAAAGCTTGGCAAGATAAACTACCCAAAGACCGTTTGTTTATTGGACTTAACGCCCAAGCCAACGAATATTATCATTTAGACAAGTTAGAGGCTTTATCTGAACAGAGTCAGCTTGACCTGATTGCTTGTCCTTATGTCGCTTATCTGCACAGTAATGATGCTTTTAGTCAGAGAGTATTAGTAGCCATTGACAGAGGAGAAAAAATAGATATTGAACTTGTACAAAGTTTAAGCCAACAAGCTGGACACCATTATTTAGAAAGTCCTAAAGCTTATTATGAAAAATATCAAGCCATAGGTCAGGAAGCAGCTTATCACAGGGGAGAAAGTTTACTTGAAAGCATTGATTTTCAAATGCCAGAAGCTAAGCAACTCTTACCCAAATATCCTTTGCAGGGACAAAGTGCTCAAGAGAAGCTCAGCCAGCTCGCTCAAGAAGGGCTAAAAAAACGACTAGGTCAAGTAAATAGTGACTATCAAGAACGTTTAGATCATGAATTAGCAGTTATCCATGAGATGGGTTATGATGATTATTTTTTAATTGTTTGGGATGTCATTGCCTATGCCCGTAAAGAAAAGATTATGTTGGGCGCAGGTCGAGGATCAGCACCGGGGTCTTTGGTCGCATACTCCTTAGAGATTACGGGGGTTGACCCTATAGCCAACCAATTGCTGTTTGAGCGATTTTTAAATGCTGAGCGTCAGAATATGCCAGACATCGATTTGGATATACCCGATAATAAACGGCAAAAGATTTTGGATTATGTTTATAAAAAATATGGGGCAGATCATGTCGCTCAAATTGCTACTTTTGGAACCTTTGCTGCCCGTAAGGCGATTCGTGACGTGGGGTCGGTACTTGGCCGTAGTCCACAAAGCCAGTCAGACTGGGCCAATACAGTTCCTACTGACGGAAAAACAGGATTAAGCCAGCATTATCGAGAATCAAAAAGCCTACAACATTTGGTGGCAAGTGATGACTTGGGACAATTATGGTTGGAAACAGCCATAAAGTTGGAAGGCTTGCCTAGGCATGTGTCCACTCATGCGGCTGGCGTTATTATTTCTCAAGAGCCCTTATTAGATCACTTGCCCTTGCAAGCAGGTAGCCATGGCATTTGGAATTCACAATTCACGATGGGTGATGTTGAGGCGCTTGGATTGCTTAAGATGGATTTCTTGAGTTTAATCAACTTGACGATTTTAGATGAAGCTATTACGGTTGCCAGTCGTTTAGCCCATAAAGACTTGGACCCCAGCCAAATTGACCGTCAAGATGACCGTGTTTATTCCTTATTTCGTAAGGCAGATACTCTAGGGATTTTTCAATTTGAGTCAGATGGAATTCGCCAAGTGTTGCGACAAGTTCAACCATCTTCCATGGAAGATTTGGCTGCAGTTAATGCCTTGTTTAGACCTGGACCTATGCAACAGATTAATCATTTTAGCAAACGTAAACATGGACAGGAAAATATTGCTTATCCCCATCCTGATTTGGCCGATATTTTAGCCCCTACATATGGCGTCATGGTCTACCAAGAACAAGTCATGCAGGTAACTCAAAAAATTGCCGGCTTTTCATTGGGAGAGGCTGATTTATTACGCCGAGCCATCTCTAAAAAGAATCAAAAGGCAATGGAAGAAATGCAGCTTGCCTTTATTCAAGGGGCTCAAGACCAAGGATACGATCGTGAAGTGGCCGAATCGATTTACCATTATATAGAAGCTTTTGCTAACTATGGTTTCAATAAATCCCATGCCTTTGCCTATTCTTATTTGGCTTATGCCTTGGCTTGGTTGAAGGTGTATTATCCAGTGGCCTTTTATTATGGTAACTTGGCAGTGATTAACCCTTATGATAGTAAGGGGAAACAACTGATTTTAGAGGCTAAACAGCATGGTATTCAGACCTGTTTGCCCGATGTGAATGCTTCCTATATCGGCTTGACGGTAACGGATAGCCAGCATCTACGTTTGGGTCTATTAAACATTAAGGGCCTACCCAAACAAGTTAGCTATGATATTGTTAACGACCGACAAAGTCAGGGATCGTATAAAGACTTTTTCGATTTTGTTAATCGTTTGCCCCAACAAGCTTTGCGCCCTGATCCTCTGAACCGTTTAGCCATGGCGGGAGCGCTTGACTGCTTTGGTTTTAATCGACGCACACTGGTGGAAGAAGCTATCCCTAAAATGTTGGCCCATATTGACCTTTTCGGTCATAGCCAGAACCAACAGGGTCAGCTGAATTTTCATGGTCAAACCTCCTATGATGATCTTTTTAAACCAGAAATTATTAATAAGGAGGAGTATACTGACCATGAGTTAATGACTGGTGAAATAGGGACTTTGGGGCAAGCCCTGTCTATTAATCCTTATGCAGACTATGACTTCTTCTATCGCCAAGGCTTATTGCGTCCTATTGCTGAAGTTAAAGCTAAGGAGACTGTCGCAGTTATTGGACGTGTCAGCAGTCTAAAGAAAATTCACACCAAAAAAGGTGATCCCATGGCTTTTGCAAATTTAGAAGATGAGAGTGGGGAAATTTCTTTGACACTATTTCCTGATACTTATGTTTCTGAAGCTGGCCGAGTTAGACTTGACCATGATCTCTACTGCCAAGGACGTGTAGAAGAGCGTAAGGGTTACCTACAATTAATTGTTCAACAAACCCAACATTTAAATGATGACTTACTGGAAAAGTTATCTAATAACTATTTGTCAACATGTCATGGAGTTGAGATACAGGTAGCCAATCGCCAAGAAGCTACTGCCAAAAAGGCAGACTTACTTGCCTTGGGAAAAAAACATCCTGGTAAGTTGACTATTCGTTTTACTATGTTAGCGGAGCAAAAAAGCTATAATTTAGGACGGCATTATGATTTAGCCGCTAATACTAGTACGATAAAAGATTTAAAAACAATTTATGGTGCGAATAATGTCAAAGTGTATTAAAAACGTTTACATCTAAGGAAATAGATGAAAACAAAAGACATTTTTAGCAAATAATGCTAAACTTATGGTGAAATGATTAACAATGATGAGGTGAAAGAGACATGGTTAAACGCATTGGAGTTTTGACAAGTGGTGGGGATGCCCCTGGTATGAATGCCGCTATCCGTGCAATTGCTCGTAAAGTAATTTTTGATGGAAATGAGATCTATGGTATTCGTAACGGTTATAAAGGCCTTGCAGAAGGTGAAATTAAACAATTGTCGATTAATGACGTGTCTGATACTTTGAGTAAGGGTGGGACAATGCTTTATACAGCCCGCTACCCAGAATTCAAAGAAAAAGCAGGTCAAGAAAAAGCCATTGCCCAATTAGAACGCTTTGGAATCGATTCTTTGATTGTTATTGGTGGTGACGGTTCCTATCACGGAGCTGAGGCCCTATCTAAAGCTGGCTTCCCAACTGTTGGAATTCCTGGAACCATCGATAATGATATTCCTGGAACCGATTTTACAATTGGTTTCGATACTGCTTGCAATACAGCCTTAGATGCTGTTGACAAGTTACGTGACACTGCCACTTCCCATATGCGGACTTTTATTGTAGAGGTTATGGGTCGTGATGCTGGAGACATTGCCTTATGGACTGGCTTAGGTTCAGGTGCAGAACAAATTATTGTTCCTGAGGCTGAGTTTGATATGGATAAAATTGTTTCTGAAATCGATACCGGTCGTGATCGAGGCAAGAAACATACCATCATTATTTTAGCTGAAGGTGTCATGCGTGGAGCAGAATTCGAAGAAAAATTGAATGCTCGTGGCGATTACCATGCTCGGGTAACAGTTCTAGGCCATGTGCAACGGGGAGGCTCACCATCTGCCCGTGACCGTGTTTTAGCTAGTGTCTTTGGTTACACTGCTGTTGAGTTATTGAACCAAGGAAAATCTGGTGTTTGTGTCGGTATTCAAGGAAAAGATATTGTTTACAATGAATTAACGGACGTCTTAGCTGGTGGATCAAACCATCAATCCTACATGTCCTTATACGATATCAATAAAGAAATTTCATATTAGTAGAAAAAAGGAGACCACTCATTATGCAAAAACGAACTAAGATTGTATGTACTATTGGACCTGCTTCTGAATCCGTTGAGACTCTAGAGCAATTAATTCGCTCAGGAATGAATGTTGCTCGGTTAAACTTCTCTCATGGTGACCATGAAGAACATTTGGCTCGTCTAAAAAATATCCGTCAGGCAGCTGAAAATACTGGCCAACGAGTGGGTATCTTATTAGATACTAAGGGACCTGAAATTCGTACTCATAATATGAAAAACCATGAAGCAGTTTTATTAGAAAAGGGCTCTGAAGTCCGCGTATCAATGACTGAAGTTGAGGGTGACGCTAGCAAGTTCTCCGTAACTTATACTGATTTAATCAATGATGTTGCTGAAGATTCTCATATCTTGATTGATGATGGTTTAGTTGACCTCCGTGTTACTGCTATAGACAAGGCCAATGGTGAAATTGTTACAGTGGTTGAAAATAGTGGTATTATCAAAGATAAAAAAGGCGTTAATGTACCAGGTGTTTCTGTGCAATTACCAGGTATTACTGAAAAAGATGCCAATGATATTCGCTTTGGTTTAGAAAACGATATCGACTATATCGCTGCTTCATTTGTGCGTAAACCTTCTGATGTTTTAGAAATTCGGGAAATTTTGGAAGAAACAGGTAATGAAACTGTTCAAATTATTCCAAAAATTGAAAACCAAGAAGGGGTAGACAATCTAGATGATATCTTGTCTGTTTCTGATGGTTTAATGGTTGCCCGTGGTGACTTAGGGGTAGAAATTCCAACTGAATCTGTCCCAGCTGTACAAAAGGATATGATTCATAAATGTAACCAATTAGGTAAACCGGTTATTACCGCCACACAAATGTTAGATTCTATGCAACGTAACCCACGTCCAACTCGGGCCGAAGCGTCTGACGTTGCGAATGCCATTTATGATGGTACGGATGCCATCATGCTTTCTGGTGAAACAGCGGCAGGTGACTATCCAGTAGAAGCTGTACAAACCATGTACCGGATTGCTCTTTCTACAGAAGCCCAATTAACTGGTCAAGACTCTCTAGTCTTGAAACAAAATTCTAAGCACGACATGGCTGAGGCAATTAGTCAATCTGTGGCCCATACTGCACGCAACTTGAATATTAATACGATTGTTGCTGCTACCGAATCTGGTCATACAGCTAAGATGATTTCTAAATACCGTCCTAACGCAACTATTTTGGCAGCAACTTTCTCTGAAAGCCAAGCCAACAAGCTTGTTTTAGCATGGGGTGTAGAGCCTTATGTTATGGATAAACCAGAATCTACCGATGAAATGATGGCTAAAGCAGCTGAGATAGCGGTTGAATCTGGCTATGCTCAAGTTGGTGATTTAATCTTGATTTCAGCGGGTGTTCCAGTTGGCGAACGTGGTACAACTAATATCATGAAGATCCAATTAATTGGCGAAAAGATTGTTCGTGGTCAAGGAATTGGTCAAAAGTCAGTGATTGGTCATGCAGTATTAGCTGAAGATGCTGCTAGTGCCAAACGTGAGGTATTGGACAACTCAATCTTAGTTGTTAAATCTACTGATGCTGATTATAATGACGCCATTAAGCGGGCAGCAGCTGTAGTTGTTGAACAAGGCGGCTTAACAAGTCATGCAGCAGTGATTGCAGTTGACAGTCAAGTCCCAGTGATTGTTGGTGCTGAAAACGCGACATCACTTATTGAAAATGGACAACTCATCACAGTTGATACTCGCCGTGGTATTGTTTATGACGGTGCAACAACTACAATGTAATCTTTTAAATAAAATCGATACAGAGGCTGGGTATTTGCCCAGCCTTTTTGTTATTATATTAATAAGTCAGTGATAATGATTTTGGAGGTAGAAGATGAACCAACACTTAGGAAGGGTTGTATCAGCCCTGATTATTGATGAGAATCAAAGCCATTATTTTGCCCAATTAGATGGTCTTACTTATCGGGTTGAGAAAGGGGCCAATCGTGAGTCTTTGGGACTAGGGAAGATGGTCCGTGGCTTTGCTTATGAAAACCAAAAAGGGCAAGCCGTAATAAGTGAAAACTTACCAGCTATTAGACAAGGCCGCTATGGACTTGCTACCGTGACTAAGGTAAGAAAAGATTTAGGGGTGTTTGTGGATATTGGCCTCCCTGATAAGGAAATTGTAGTTTCTCTTGATGACTTGCCGAGTGAGACTAGTTTATGGCCTAAAAAAGGCGACCAATTAATGATTAGTCTTAAAGTTGATAAAAAGGACCGTATTTGGGGCCACTTGGCTGACGATGGACTTATCGCCCAGTTAGCTAGTCCATTACCAGCAGGATCACGTAAGTTTCAAAATGAAGAAGTTGAAGGTTTTGTTTACCATGCTAAGTTAGTAGGTAGCTATGTACTAACCAAGGAGTACCATCTTGCCTTTATCCATGAGAGTGAACGTGACATAGAACCTCGTCTCGGTCAAGCAGTTAAGGGACGGGTTATTGGTGTTGGACAAAATGGGAACTTAAATCTGTCCTTGAGACCACGTGCTTTCGAAATGATTTCTGATGATGCTGCCATGATACTCGCCTTATTAGAACGTCAGCCGAATCATTATTTGCCTTACCACGATAAATCAGACCCTGACGATATTCGTGCTTATTTCAATATTTCTAAGGCCCAGTTCAAGCGGGCAGTCGGTAATCTATTAAAAAATAAAAAGATTGATCTAAAAGATCAAGGGATTGCCTTAAAAGAGAGCAAGGAGTAATTTAATATGCAAGATCAAGCTTTAATCGAAGAGTTTCTTGCTATGCTTCAAGTAGAAAAAGCCTTATCGCCCAATACCCTCAAGGCCTATCAACATGATTTGGATCGTTTGCAAAACTATATACAGAAAAACGAAGTAGCTAAGAACCTTAGACAGGTAAAACGAGAAGACATTGTTAGGCAGTTGCAAATAATGCAGGCAGAAGGACTTAAAGCAAGCACTATTTCTCGTTACTTGACTAGTCTGCGTCGCTTTTATCAGTTTCTAAAAAGAGAAGATTTATTGGCTGAAGATCCTATGGCACAGATTTCTATGCCGAAACTTGGGCAATCTTTACCCCAAGTACTAAGTTTAGCGGAAGTGGATCGTTTATTGGCCAGTCCAGATCTCTCGAAAGCAACTGGCTTACGTGATCGTACCATTTTGGAACTTTTGTATGCGACGGGCATGCGAGTGTCCGAATTAGTTAATTTGCAACTTTTTGACCTGCATAGTGACCTAGGCTTTATTGAAACCATGGGAAAAGGCCAGAAGGAACGAATTATTCCTTTAGGCGAAGTTGCCGAAGATTGGTTGACCAAGTATTTAGAAACAGGACGGCCACAATTATGTCGGGAGGATGGTAAGGACCAAAACCGACTATTCTTGAATTTTCATGGTCGGCCCTTGTCTAGGCAAGGAGTCTGGAAAAATTTAAAACATTATGTTCAACTGGCTGCTATTAAAAAAACAGTGAGTCCTCATACTTTGCGACATTCTTTTGCGACACATTTATTAGAGAATGGTGCGGACTTGCGCATTGTTCAAGAACTGTTAGGGCACAGTGATATTTCTACGACGCAAATCTATACTCATATTCATGCCCAACATATGAAGGCAATTTATGATAAAACCCATCCACGTGCTTAGTTGACTGGGAAGAAGTTAAATTTTTGGGTGAGTGGGGAGACCATCATCTTATCGACTCTCCCTGTTAAAAATAATCACAAAGTTTGCAGAAGGGAGCAAGTAGTGAAGGAAAGAAATATTAATATGAAACGTTTAATTGTCGACAGTATATTTGTCGGATTGCTATCTGGATTGGGGTCTGTTGCCTACCGCTTATTTCTAGAAAGTTTAACTGGTTGGCAGCTACGTTTTTTTACTATTGATTCTTGGTGGCAGCTCTTATTCATTTTAGTTGTCATGTGGCTATTAGCTAAATTAGTGGCTTACTTATTGAAATTAGCTCCATATTCAGGGGGATCTGGTATTCCACAGATTCATGCAGAACTAGATGATAAAATTTCTGATCGCCCCTTGCCAACCCTCCTCTCTAAGTTCTTAGGTGGGGGGATTAATAATTTTCTTGGTTTGAGTTTAGGTCGTGAGGGACCATCGATTCAAATTGGCGGGATGGTTGCTAAATTACTGGCTATTGGGGACCACCGTAGTCCTAGTGAGAAAAAATATTTGATTGCTGCTGGTGCTTCAGCTGGTTTATCTGCCGCTTTTAATGCACCTATTGCAGGAACTTTATTTACTGTAGAAGAAATGTATCATTCTTTTGCAGCCCCTATTGTTTTACCGGCTTTGATTGCTTCTGTAGTGGCTAACTTTGTTTCATTTTATTTGATTGGAGTGGAGCCGGCCTTTACTTTTATAGTTGATGCAGCTATTCCTCTTGATCAGTATTATTGGATTATTATTGTCGGGTTAATGGGAGGTTTAGTAGGAAGTTTATTTAATATTGTTTTGGATTATAACCAACGTCTTTTTCAGGGATGGAAGATGAGCACTGATAAACTCTTGTTTTTAGTGTTTATTTTATCCTTACTGGTTAGCCAAAGCTTTCCCTATTTAATGGGAGGAGGCCATGATTTGGTGGAACTCTTAGTCGAAAACGCACCAAGTATTGGCTTGATACTTGTTATTTTAATCGGAAACATGCTTTTTACTACTGCTTCTTATGCCTCTGGGGCCCAAGGAGGGATTTTCCTCCCTGTTCTTCTTATCGGGGCAGCAACCGGTGTTTTGGTTCACCAAGTGGCCTTGGTATTTGCTCCTATAGAACTGCCTCTTGTGAATTTCTTGATTTTGGGTATGGTAGCGGTTTTATGTGCAGTGGTGCGTTCTCCTTTTATGTCAATTCTATTGATTTCAGAAATGACATCTAATCCTAATACCTTGATGCCATTAGCTATTGCTGCAATAATTGCTGCGATGTTGGCGGAATTTTTACAAGTGAAACCAGTTTATACAATGTTATATCTCAAATTAATGGGACAAGAAGAAAAATCTTAGGGTTAAAAGTAATCAAATGACTTTTCTTTGTTTGAGATTATGGTAAAATGACTTAGAAATTGCTATAGGATAGCTTTTATGCTAGTCTAACACTAATGCAAATGACGTTGATAAGGAGGTTTGCCTGTGTTAGTGCCATTTACAAGCAATAATGAGAAGGTTGTTATGGGCCTACTCTCTTATATCGAAGAATTTAAAGATTATGAACTCTTAACAGAAGAAATACAAAAAATTAAAGATGGGAAACGACACCTATATTTGTGGAAAGACGAAGAAACCGATAATATGGTAGGTTTAATTGGCTTTGACCTTGATTCAGATGACGATACAATTGTCATTCGTTATTTAAGTCTAAACCCCTCTTTTCGTGAGGAAGGCTTGTCTTATGACCTACTAACTGGTGTTCGTAATGAATTTCCTACCTTTACAATTACAGGTTCAATTAAAATGGCTCCTTTATTAAATAAATGGGCTCATAAACGTAATATTACTCAAGAATTAGAAGCGCTGAGGGATATTGATTTTGACAAAGAGTAAGGAAAAAATGCCATTAATTGTAGATCTAGCGGCTTTTGAAGGGCCGCTAGATTTACTTTTGCATTTAATTAAAGAGCTAAAAATTGATATTTTTGATATACCCATTGTCCTAGTAACCGAGCAGTATTTAGCTTACCTAGAAGCAATGGAAGTTTTGCAGTTAGATCTAGCTAGTGACTACCTTGTTATGGCAGCTCAACTTATTGAGATTAAAACAAGAACTTTATTGCCAAAACCGCAAAGCCTTGATGAAGAAGAAGTTGAGGATCCCCGTCAGGACTTAGTGCGCCAGCTCTTGGCCTATAAACAAATACAGGAAGCTAGTCACATTTTAGAAGCCAAGCAGGAACAGCGGCAATTAGAATATCCTAAGGAAGCGTCCAATTTGACCGCTTTTCAAGAAAAAATCCCTTTAGCTGAAGATGAGTTAGAAACCAGTGATTTATTTATGGCCTTACAAAAAATGGTAGCCCGTCTTCAAAAAGAAGCACCTATTGAAACCAAGGTAAGTGGAGATGCATATTCTATTCAGGAAGCCATGACTAATATTATGGGGCAGTTTAATCAACAAGAGGAGAAAATGTTGGCTTTTTCAACGGTTTTACGCCAGCATCCGCTTAGTCGTGCGCGTGTGGTAACTTTATTTTTAGCTTTACTGGAATTGGTTAAGGGTAAGTATATTTTTTTACAGCAAGATGCTTTATTTTCAGAGATTAATTTAGTGAGAAATGAGGATAATCATGCATTTAATGAGTCAAATTGAGAGTTTACTGTTTGTTTCGGGAGAGGCAGGGTTAACACTTGACGAGTTAGCTACTTTGTTAGAGACTAAACGTGCAGATTTGGCCTATAATTTGGCGAAATTAAGACGCAACTATGCCTTGGATCCCCAACGTGGCTTGCAGCTAGTTGTCGTTAACCATCGTTATCAGTTGGTGACTAAGGTTGAAAATGCTTCGATTATTCAGGGTTATGCCCAATCCCCCTTTGCCCAGAAACTATCTCAAGCCGCCTTGGAAACTTTAACTATTATTGCCTACAAGCAGCCAGTAACCCGTTTAGCTATTGACGAGATTCGTGGTGTCAATTCTCAGGCCATGATTCAAAAATTAGAGCTTCGAGACTTAGTGATTGTTGTTGGTCGTCAAGACTCCCCAGGCCGTCCTAAATTATATGGAGTCTCTGATTATTTCTACCAGTATTTTGGGATTGATTCACTGGATGAATTACCAAGCCTGGATAGTTTGTTTACCGATGAGTCAGCTGAAATTAATGATTTATTTTCATCAGAGGAAGAGCAATAGAGGAGGGAATAAAGTGGAACGTTTACAAAAAGTTATTGCCCATGCAGGAATCGCCTCACGACGGGACGCAGAAAAAATGATAACGGCTGGTCGGGTTAAGGTGAATGGTCAACTGGTCACTGAATTAGGAACTAAAGTTAGTAATGATGATCGCGTGGAAGTAGATGATGTGCCTATCTATAAAGAGGAACCTGTTTACTTCCTGTTTTATAAACCTACTGGTGTGATTACTGCTGTTTCAGACGATCGTCATCGTCCAGTCGTTACCGATTATTTTCCGGAAGTGGAGCAACGGATTTACCCGATTGGTCGTTTGGATTATAATACTTCTGGTTTACTCCTATTAACAAACGATGGTGAATTTGCGAATCATTTAATGCATCCGCGTTATGAAATCAATAAACGCTATATTGCTAAGGTTAACGGTATCCCTAATAAGTCAGACTTAGCTCAATTACAAAAAGGTGTGGTTATTGATGGTAAGAAGACCGCTCGTGCTAAAGCCCGTCTTCTTGATCATAATGTCAAAAAACAAACAGCTATTGTTGAATTGATTATTCATGAAGGCCGTAACCGCCAAGTTCGTAAGATGTTAGAAACAATCGGCTATCCTGTTGACAAATTAAAACGTGAAGCCTATGCCTTCCTCGAATTAGGCAACATGCAACCAGGTGAATGGCGTCCTCTACTTAAAAAAGAAGTTAATCGTTTATTAAATATTAGCCAAGACAAGTAAAGCGCTTGACTAATTTTATATAAGGGGTATAATGAACAATGTAAGATGAATAAAAATATTAAATCTTCAGGGCAGGGTGAAATTCCCGATCGGCGGTAAAGTCCGCGACTCGCGTCAGCGATTGATCTAGTGTGATTCTAGAACCGACTGTATAGTCAGGATGGAAGAAGATGGATACAGAACAATTTATTTTTTAATCTGCATTCAAACTCTTTTTATCTGAAGATAGAAAGAGTTTTTTCTATCTTCAGTAAAATGTTCTGGAGTAGAAGGAGAAGCTGATGAGTAAAAAAACACAACATCTACTACTTGCTACTGTTATGGGCACTTTATCTTATATATTAATGTACTTTTCGTTTCCGGTGATGCCAGCCCTACCTTTTTTAAAGGTAGACTTTGCTGACATTCCAATAATTTTAGTGGCCATGGTTCAAGGGCCTATCGGTGCATTAATGTCAGCCGTCTTGTCTCGGGGCTTACACTATCTCTTCACAGGTGGAGAGATGGGAATACCTATTGGTGATATAGCTTCATTAATCGCTTCATTGGCCTATGTTTTACCTATTTATTGGATTCTAAAAAAGCCTTTGCAAGGTAAAGCGATGACGCAGAATCTTATCGACCATGAGATTTCATGGGGTCGAAAACTATTGGCCTATCTTTCTGGTACCCTCTCCATGGCCGTTATTATGACTGTCTTAAATTATTTTATTATTACTCCACTCTACATTTACATGATGAACTTCCCAATTGATGACATGCGAGCTTATATTATTTATGGTGTTCTACCTTTTAATCTTCTCAAAGGTGTGATTGTTTCAATATTAGGTCACGTGGTTGTCGTCAAGGTCTTACCTCAATTACTTGCTAAATTTGGTGTGGCCAATTGGCAAGAACATCGGGTATAATGTGTGTAGTAGCATTCAACCCTAGCTTGTGAGATTTTGATTGAGTAAGGATGACAGTAATGAAAATGATTGTGGCCTCATTACAAGAAAAAAGACAGACGGTTTCAGACAACCGTCTTTACCAAGTGTTGGTAGGCAGGCGAACTGCTACCACACTTTTTTTTGCTGTTGAAGCCCAGGTGCAAGCCTTTCATGGCTTATTGCCTCATTTAAGTAAGGAGCAATGGCAAGTCTTTTGCCAGGATAATACTCGCCCTAATTGGGATAAAATTCGTTTGGTAGAAGCCAAAGACTTATGGTTACAAGCTAATAATCAAATCCCTAAAGCGGTGCGAAACCTGTGGTGGGAAAGTTTTGCTTTGTTGCTACAAAGTTTAAGTTATACTCGTCATCAAAACAATAGTTTTATTCCTATTAGCCAGACCCACCAAGCGCAGCATATTGTCAAACTTTATTTTGCCCATTATCGCCAGAAGAATAGGACCATGACTAAAGCTGATATTGCTAAGGCTTGTTTTGAAGAAATTAAACGCTTTGCTAACCAATATCCTCAAGGGCTTAATGATTTGTTTTGGCCCCAATTCTCTGGGGACCAGGTCTTAGGGGCTACCGTTGACCAAGTTGCCCGTCAAGCTAATTATGACAGTAGGGAAGTTGCCTTGATTAGCTCTGCTTACTTTGATACTTTGCTGGCTACTTGTATACAGTCTAATGGGGTTTTGGGAGAATTTTTTCGGTTATTAGTTCAGCATGCCCATCCATGGAACCAAAGCATAGAAATTACTTTTTGTCATTTAAACGAGGGATTGGGCATGGAAGAAATTGCTCGCAAGAGAGGCTTAAAAGTCTCTACTATTAATGATCATTTGCAAGAAATACTCTTGTATTTTCCCCAGGCTTTTAAGCAAGATTTTTGCCAACAATTAGGCCAGGACTTAGAAGCTATGCCCAAAAACTTACCCGAAAGTTATGCAGATTTTCAAGCGCTTTACGGTGTAGATAAGCCTTTTTATCTCTTTCGCTTATGGCAATATTATGATCGGGTTAAACAATTACCTTTAGGAGGTGTGTGGGATGATTAAGTGGGAAGAGCAGTTAAGAACTATGACAGGCTTTCAGAATTTTAAGCCAGGCCAAGAAGACGCGTTAAACAAGCTATCTGCTGGAGAAAATACCTTAGCTATCTTAGCCACTTCAGGTGGAAAATCCTTGATTTATCAGCTGTTTCAGTATCAAGAACCGGGTTTGACAGTCATAGTGTCGCCACTGATTGCCTTGATGCAAGACCAAGTGAGGCAAAGTCAAGCCTTAGGAATCCAAAAAGTGGCCAGCTTAAATAGTCAGCAGGACACTAGGGAAAGGGCTTGGTTACTAAATCGACTGGGAGACTTGCAATTTCTCTTTTTATCTCCTGAGACTCTCTTACAAGATAAAATACTTCGCCGTCTAAAAGAAGTACCTATTCGTTTACTGGTGGTTGATGAAGCCCATTGTATTTCACAGTGGGGCTTTGATTTTCGTCCAGAGTATGCTGATCTTCTTAAGGCTCGCAAGCATTTAGGCCTACCACTTACCTTAGCTCTGTCAGCCACTGCAGACCAGGAGATTATTGCTGATATCCAGCAGTTACTTTTTACAGAGGATGAAAATTTAGCCTTCGTGGCTAGTGATACAAATCGCCCCAATATATTTTATGGGCGTGACTATGTAGAATCTAAGGATAAACTAAGTTACCTAGTAGCCGCCTTGGAAAATCTACCTAAACCAGGAATTGTCTACGTCCATCATAAAGAAGAATTGGAAAAGCTCTTAGGGCAGTTACGACAGCAAACGTCTCTTAATTTAGAATCCTATCATGGTGATCGGTCTGATGCGGATCGACAATTGATTCAAGGACAGTTTTTAGCTGGGCAAGTTGATGTAATTTTGGCGACGTCGGCATTTGGAATGGGAATTAATCAAGACAATGTTCGTTTTGTCATTCATTATCATTTTCCGCAAAGCTTGGAAGAGTTAATTCAAGAAGATGGTCGAGCTGGTCGTGATGGTAAACAAGCTTTGGCTCTTTGGTTGGTTGATAGCCAGGAAATCAGCCGACTCAACCATTTACAACAAATACAGACCCGTAGCTACCAGGAAAACCAACAATTATTAGATGCTTTGTTCCAATTGAAGCAAACACGCACTCAGCAAGCCATTGATACCATGTTAGCTAAACTCCCTGAAAACCAGGCAGCCTTGCTTACTTTTTATCATCGACATTATAGTAATTATCAAGCAGCACTGACTCATTTAACATATAATTATCAACGTAAGCAAGAGAAGTTAGGTCAGGTGGTCTCATTGTTAGAATCTGATGATTGTTTTCGATTACAATTATTAAAGTCTAGCCAAAATCAAGTAAAGGAATATGGCCAAGTACCGTGTTGTTCCAATTGTCAAAAAAACTATAAGGATCAAGACTGGTACCAGACCTATCTAAATATGGGTCGGCAAAATAGTAAAGCTAAGTCTTCTTATGATTGGCAAAAACATTTGCAAGCATTACTGGGGTAAAGTGATTTAAAGTAGGGTCAGTTACTGACTTTCAATTTAAATAATGGTACAATTTGGAAGAATGAAAGAGGGGCTAGAAGATGAAATTTAAGAATCCTTTTAATAAAAAAAATAAAGATAAAGACCCGAAAAATGACTTAAAAAATATTGAAGACAAAGATACCACTAAGAGTTGGAAGCTTGCTTCTGATGAGGAGCAAGATAATGTGAGTTCTGAAGACCAATCTTTTGATGAGTATGAGAACTTAAAAAATCGCAAATATTCACGGTCAGCGCGTAACAAGAAGAAAACATCTGCTAATGTGACACCACTGCAAAAGGTGCTCCTGTTCCTAGCGGTCTTGGTAATATTAGTTCCTGTATTAGTTTATGGCTATTACTCCAATCAACAAAAACTACCAGAAAAAGAAACAGCAGAACAAGTGATGGTTTCCAAAACACAAAACTCTAGTGAAGAAGAAGCCAGTCGTAAAGAATCGGAATCGATAGCTGCTTCTAAAAAAGCAGAATCAGAGTCTGTCGCTAAAGCAGAATCAGAATCTCAGGCTAAGGAAGCATCGAGTCGCCAAGCCGAAGAAGACGCACGTTTAGCCCAAGAATCTCAAGAACAAGCAGCCGCTCAAGCTGAATCACAACGGCAAGCAGAGCAAGCCTCAATTGCCCAATCGCAAGAAGCAGCTAACCAAGCCGCTCAAGAAAGCGAAGCTGAAAGTCAGGCCGAAAGCCAAGCTTCTGGCACTTATACAGTCCAACCTGGTGACAATTTATATCGTATTGCGGTTAACCATGGCATGACTTTGGATGAGTTGTTAGAATTGAATGGTTTGTCTTCGAGCTCCTCAATTGGACCAGGAACAGTATTGCAGGTGAATTAGGTGGATAAAGTGACGAAAACAGGATTTCAAATTGCTATTGATGGCCCCTCATCCTCAGGTAAAAGTACGGTGGCCAAACAATTAGCACAAGAATTAAATTATATTTATTTGGATACCGGCGCTATGTATCGGGCTTTAACTTTAGCCGCTCTCCAAGCGCAAGTATCTGCTGATGATATAGAGGGTCTTAAATCGCTATTGGCAAATATTAGCATTGACTTTGCTAAGGCAGAGAATGGTTTAGGTCAAAAGGTATTTCTAAATGGTCAAGATGTCAGCCAAAAAATTCGTCAAGATCGTGTCTCACAGGCAGTGTCCGCTTACTCAGCACGCAAAGAAGTGCGTCAAGATATGGTAGCAAGACAACGACGTTTTGCTGAATCTGGACGTGGCGTCATTATGGATGGACGGGATATTGGCACGGTCGTTTTACCTGATGCACAGGTCAAGATATTCTTAACAGCCTCAGCTCAAGAGCGAGCAAGACGACGTTATGCAGAAAACCAAGCGAAAGGCTACTCAAAAACTAGTTTAGCTGAGTTACAGGCGGATATCGAACGACGAGACGCCTATGATTCCAACCGGGAGGAAAGTCCCTTGCGACAAGCTAGTGATGCAATTCTATTGGATAGTTCGGATTTGACTTTGGCTGAAGTAGAAAGCTTAATACTAGCTGAAATTAAGAAAAAACTAGGATAAATTAAGAAAAAAGTTGAGTTACTCACTTGTTCATGGTATTATAAAGCTTGTATCATTGGCTTATTAGCGAATGAGTGAGTACTTATTAGGAGAGGATATAGTTTATGGCAAATGAATTAGAACAACAGAACAATAACGAAGTAGAAGCAAATGAAGAAATTCCATCAATGGAAGACCTATTTGCAGAATCTATGGAAGTTAAAATTGGCGACACTGTTAAGGGTGAAGTTTTAACTATCGACGATGATAAACAAGTAATCGTTGGAATCGAAGGCGCTGGTGTTGAAGGGGTAGTACCTTACAACGAAATTTCAGCACAACCTTTCGAAGAAATCACCGATGTATTAAACGTTGGCGATGTCGTAGATCTCGTTGTTGTTAAACAAATCAAAGAAAAAGAAAATGGTTCTTTCTTACTATCTAAACGTCGCGTAGAAGCGAAAAAAGTTTGGGCAGAACTTGAAGAAAAAGCAGCTAATGATGAAACAATTACTGTTCCAGTAACTCGTGTAGTTAAAGGTGGATTAGTTGTTGATGCTGGTATTCGCGGTTTTATCCCTGCTTCAATGGTAGAAGACTATTACGTTGATGATTTCTCTCCTTATCAAGGTCAAGAATTAGAAGTTAAGATTGTTGAAATTGATCCAAAAGAAAATCGTTTAATCCTATCACACAAAGAAATTGCTGCTGAAAAACGTAAGCAAGAACGCGCTGAAAAATTAGCATCATTCGAAGAAGGATCTGTAGTGACTGGTAAGGTTGCTCGTTTAGCTAACTTCGGTGCCTTTATCGACCTTGGTGGTATTGATGGTCTTGTACATATTTCTCAAATTGCTCACCATCATGTTAAACACCCATCTGATGTTTTAACTGAGGGCGAAGATGTTGATGTTAAGATTTTATCTGTGGACGAAGAAAATGGTCGTATTTCTTTATCAATCAAAGAATTACAAGCTGGACCATGGGATGATATCGAAGAAAAAGCACCTAAGGGAGCTGAACTAGATGGTATCGTTCGTCGCTTAGTAGATTTCGGTGCCTTTGTTGAGGTATTCCCAGGTGTTGAAGGACTTGTTCATATTTCTCAAATCGCTCATGAACATGTGGCAACTCCTGCTGACAAATTGAGTGAAGGACAAGAAATCAAAGTTAAGGTTCTTGATGTTAACCCTGAAGAACAACGCTTATCATTGTCTATCAAAGCCCTTGAAGAAGCACCAGCTCAAAGCCAAGACCAATCAGGTTCACGCTCTGAAGCGAAAAAACGTTCAACAGGCGGACAAAAGAAATCACGTCCTAAAAACAATGCACGTCAAAACAAACAAAATGTTTCTGATGACGATACAGGATTCACTATGTCTGATATCTTAGGAGACCAATTAAAAGGTTTCTCATTTGATGATGAAGACTAATTAGTAGTGAAAACACTTATTTTGGTAGGCTAGATTTATTTTAGCCTACCTTTTCTATTTATAGGAAGGAGGAAGACAAATGGCACAAGCCTTAACATTAGCAATAGTCGGCCGTCCTAATGTTGGTAAATCAACTATTTTCAACCGGATAGTAGGAGAGCGGGTCAGCATTGTTGAAGATATTCCTGGTGTGACACGTGATCGTATTTATGCCCGAGGAGAATGGTTAGGCCGGTCCCTTAATGTTATTGACACAGGCGGATTAGAATTTAATCAAGCTGATTTTATGTCACAGATCCATATGCAAGCGGAAATTGCCATGGATGAAGCAGATGTGATTATTATGTTGACTGATGTCCGAGATGGTGTTACAAAAACTGATGAAATGGTTGCTAAACTGTTACGTAAAACAGATAAGCCCGTTATTTTAGCCGTGAATAAGGCAGACAACCCTGAGCAAAGAGCAGATATTTATGATTTCTATCGTCTAGGATTGGGAGACCCTTATCCTCTTTCTGGTAGTCATGGTCTAGGTTTGGGGGACTTATTGGAACGTGCCTTCCAACTTGCCCATAAAGAACCTGATCTGAATGACGACGAGGATTTAATTACCTTCTCTTTTATAGGTCGGCCTAATGTTGGTAAGTCTTCATTAGTTAATGCCATATTAGGGGAAGAGCGCGTAATTGTTTCCGATTTAGCAGGAACGACTCGGGATGCTGTAGATACCTTCTTTACCTACGATAACCGCGATTTTGCCATGATTGACACAGCGGGTATCCGTAAAAAAGGTAAGGTTTATGAAAAAACTGAAAAATATGCTGTTATGCGTGCTATGCGCGCTATTGAACGATCTCGGGTGGCTGTTTTGGTCTTGAATGCTGAAGAAGGGATTCAAGAACAAGACAAGACGATTGCTGGTTACGCTCATGAAGCAGGTAAAGCTATTATAATCTTAGTCAATAAATGGGATGCCCTTGAAAAAGACAACCATTCGATGAAGAAGTTTACCGAGGATATTCGTTACCAGTTTGCTTTCTTAGATTATGCCCCAATCTTATTTGTATCAGCAAAAACCAAGCAGCGTCTAAAACAATTACCAGAACTTATCGAGCGTGTTGCCGATAACCATCAACGTCGCGTTCAGTCTTCTGTCTTAAATGAAGTACTTAACCAAGCAATTTTAATTAATCCCGCTCCTTCAGATAAAGGGCGCAAGTTACGTGTCTATTATTTAACGCAAGTTTCTGTAGGTCCACCCACTTTTGTTGCTTTTGTTAATGACAAGGAATTAATGCATTTCTCTTATGAACGCTTTTTAAGTAATCAAATTAGAGAAGCTTTTGACTTTGAAGGAACCCCGATTCATATGATTACCAGAGAACGGAAGTAATCACGTTTTTATCAGGTATAAACGTTGATGTCATGGGCTTTCTATGTTATATTGTAAGTGGATTATCTTAGAAAAATAGGATACTCCTAAAGCTTGAGTTGCCTTGTGTAACTTGACGAAGGAGGTGAAACACATGGCCAACAAAGCAGATTTAGTACAAAGTGTTGCTGGTAAAGTGGACGAGTCTAAAAAGACTGTTGCTCCAATTGTAGATGCACTTTTTGAGACAATTGAAGAAAAATTAGCTGACGGGGAAAAGGTTCAAGTAATTGGATTTGGTAACTTTGAAGTTCGTGAACGTGCGGCCCGTAAAGGACGTAACCCACAAACAGGAGAAGAAATCGAAATTCCAGCAAGCAAGGTTCCCGCTTTTAAACCTGGTAAAGGGTTAAAAGATGCTGTTAAATAAAAACAAAAACTATCTCAATAAGAGATAGTTTTTTTGTTTTATTAGTTGAAAAAAACTGCTATCATAGTAGTTATTGAAGTAAGTAGTGAAGGAGCGATTTTGTGGCCAATAAGCAAGAAGAAGTCATTAGCTACATCCAAAGCAACCAACTCGACAAGGCAGACCAAGCCTTCGAGGAATTACTAGGAGCACTCAAGCAATCTAATAGTCAAGTGATTGCTGAGAATGGCTACCAATTTGCTCAACTAGGTATGGTTGATTATGCGAAACGTCTCTATAATTTAGGCAAAGAATTATTCCCTAATGATGAAATATGGGCAATTCTAATGGGTGAATTAATGGTTGATAATGGAGACTTAGAAGCAGCTTTGGACGCGCTCTTAAGTATTAGTAGTCAAAGTGACTATTATTTAAATAGTCTTTTGCTTCAAGCCGATGCCTATCAGATGTTAGCCTTACCAGAGGTAGCCCTGGCAAAATTAACTGAAGCAGCACAGATAGCACCAGAAGAAAAGGCAATTGCTTTTGGATTGGCTGAATTAGAGTTTGATCAAGGCCATTTTCAAGAGGCGCTCCCTCTCTATAAGAATTTATTAGCTGATGCTAGTGGTTTAAATGATGATGTCCTGACTAAAATTCGTGACCATTATGCCTATGCGCTAACTTGGTTAGGAGATTGGGAAGCAGCAACAGATCTATTGGAAGCCATCCCGGAAAAAGACCGCTCAATCAATACGAAGCAGCAACTAGCTTTTAATTATTACCAATTGGCTAATTATGAGAAAGCTAACTCTATTTTTCAACAATTAAATGAAGATGAGCAATTGAGTGATGACTTCCTACCATTATTTGCGACAACAAAAATGCATTTTTATGATTACGAAGAAGCAAAAGAACTACTCCAAGAGGCAATTGCTAAGAATCCATTCCATGCTCCTAATTATTTGCAGGCTGCTGAAATTGATGAAAAACTAGGCAATAAGGAATCCGCTTTTAAATTACTTGAGCAGGCAGTTGATTTAGATCCCGATTATAGCTTGGCTCAGCTAAAAATGCTTGAATTAGCTATTGATCAAGAAGATTATGATTTGGCCCGTGGCTTAATGATGGATATGGACCGACAAGACTTTGTTGACCCTCATTACGCATGGTTAAAAGCCAAAGTCTACCAAGAAACTGACATTTTTGACCAAGCAAAAAGTTTCTACAATGAGGCTTACACTAACCTTGCTGACAATCTTTCCTTTATTGAAGATTATTTTGCTTTTCTTCAAGAAATGGGCGATTGGAAAAAAATTGGTGAGCTACTAAGAGACCATCCTAATTATCGTCAAGCCATGAGTCTACAAATGATAATCGCTCGCTATGAGGAACTGGAGGGGGATTTTTAATGCTAATTGACAATCCTAAATTCCAAGCTGCCTTACCGATTGTAGAGCGCTTAGAGGCAGCTGGCTTTGATGCTTACTTTGTGGGTGGTTGTGTTCGTGATGGTATATTAGGACGACCAATAAATGATATTGATATTGCTAGTTCTGCTTATCCTGAGGAAGTTCAAAGGCTTTTTCCCAAACATTTTGATGTTGGCCTTGAGCACGGAACAGTTATGGTTTGGTTTCAACAAGACACCTATGAGATTACGACTTTCCGTACTGAAGCAGAATATCAAGACTTCCGCCGACCTGATTCGGTGACCTTTGTTCAAGATTTGTCGGAAGATTTGTTGCGGCGCGATTTTACTATGAATGCCTTAGCATTAAATAGTAAAGGCCAAATTGTGGATTATTTTTCTGGTCAACAAGCAATCGCGAAAAAAGAAATCGTAGCAGTGGGGAATCCTTATGATCGTTTTCATGAAGATGCGCTAAGAATGATGCGAGCAGTTCGCTTTTCAGGGCAACTCGGCTTTACGATTGCTAGTGAGACCTGGCAAGGAATCTGTGACAACGCTCAACTCTTAGAAAAAATTGCGATTGAGCGTATTTTAGTAGAAATGAACAAACTTTGGGAGAGCCCTTATTGGCATCAAGGAATAACAGCCTATACTCAGACAGGCCTCTATGCTTATTGCCCTGGCCTCCAAAATTGGGAAAGTCCTCTCTCTCAATTATTAGCAGATTTGAGTTCTGACATGGCTTTTACAGAGTCTTCTTTGGCTTGGGCAGTTTTATTATGGACTGCGGGTTGTTTGGCTGATGATGACCATAAGAAACTAGCTAGGGCCTGGAAAATATCTAACGCAGATCGAGACCGTATTTCTGCTTACGTGGCTTTATTGATTTATCGGTCAGACCATGCGACTTATGATAGCTGGTTTTTATATCAGCAAGATATTGATCAAGTATTAAAGTTAGAGCGCTTTATCCATGGCCAAGCTGACCAAGACAGTCATTTTGCTACTTATTTTCACATATTGGATCTTGACCAGGTCAAGAAAAGTTATCAAAATTTACCTATCCATCAACTTAAAGACTTAGCTATTAATGGTCGTGACATCATCCATCATTTTGCCCCTGATAATAAAGCTTGGATAGGAAAAGCTTTAAAACTAGCAGAAAAAGCCGTGGTTCTTGGACAAGTAAGTAATGAGCCAACTGCTTTATTTGCTTATCTCACTGATTACTAACAAAGGAGCTGACAACTGTGCCAATTCGCTATGCAGTTTTGGATTTAGAGACAACAGGCCCTTCCTATCGGCGGGGTGATCGGATAATTCAAATCGGAATTGTCTTTGTAGAAGCCGGAGAGGTAGTTGCTAGCTATGAACAAAACATCCATCCCTTATCCCCAATTCCCAAAGCCATTAGTCAGTTAACCGGTATTTATGATAAAGATGTGGAAAGAGCACCTAAGTTTGATGATATTGCTGAGGACTTATGGGAAGCCTTACAAGGGACAGTCATTGTTGCCCATAATATTCAATTTGATTATCGTTTTTTAAATGCTTCGTTTAAGGATTTAGGTTATCCTGATCTTAACCTAGATGGTGTTGATACTGTCGAGTTGGCCCGAGTTTTTTATCCAATGGCACCTTCCTATAAATTAGGTGAAATTTCTGAGTATTTAGCGATTGAGTTAGAGAATGCTCATAATGCTTTAGCAGATGCACGAGCGACAAGTAAGCTTTTAATGCTGATTCAAGATAAAATTGCTGACCTACCTAGAGAATTCTTTTTAGATATTAAGCCATTTTTGCATTTCTTTATCAGAGAAACTGGCCAGCATGTTTTTCAATGGTTCATGGAGTCAAAAAATGTCAATAAGAATGATTATTATTGGAATGACTTTGTCTTAGCTCCTGATAAGGCGAAGGGAAGGGTCTTTCCCAAGCAATTTTTGGCAGTCGACCAACATGATAATCCCCACGCTAGCATTCAATTAAATTCGATTCAAGAGGCCATGATTACTGATCTTCAAGAGCGTGATAAGCATGATAAATTTCATTTGCTTTCAGCACTAGCGGGAACAGGGAAAAGCTTGGCCTCCTTAATTGGGTTATTGAGACATTCGGACCAGGGCGTGCTTTATTTAACGCCAACGACCTTGTTACAAGACCAAATTTATGAAGATACTGTGCCACTTTTGGTGGATTATTTGGGGCGGCCGCTAAAGGTTGCCTTATTAAAAAGTCCCAAACATTTTGTCAATCTTCAAGCCTTAGCCGAGTTAAAGCGTGATATGACTCGACAGGTCGATGACGAGTTAAAAAGGGATGCTATGATTTTGATGGCTGCGATGGTGTGGTTGACAGAAACATCAACTGGAGATTTTGATGAACTGCACCCATCATTACGCAATCACTTATTTTGGCAACGGTATTGGCAGATTATGACTAGCTATTCTCACCAGGAAAGTGATCAAAACCTAGCCAATAACTTTTATTTACGTCAATTTAGCCGGGCCAAAGAAGCAGATTTGACAATTTCTAACCATGCTTTTTTTATGGCTCATTTAGAGGAGCTCACCCACTTCACAAATAAAGCGCTAATAATTGATGAATGTCATCGTCTACCTGAAATTAGTCGCCGAAATGGGCGTTATCAGCTGTCTAGTCATCATTTACAGATTAATATAGCCTCCTTGTGGCAAATATATACCCAGATAAGTGATAAGTTTTTGGCTAATCCAAAGCTTGGTCAAGACTGGCATGATTTTTATGACTGGCAGGAAAATATCCAAGCATTGGGTCAGCAGTGGCATGCTTTGAGTCAAATTATCGACCAGATTAGCCGAGAAGACTATTATCATTCCAGTCATTATCAAGACCAGGAAATTTATTTATCGCCATCTCGAAGCCGTAGTTTCGCTTTAGAAGAGCAGCTACACCATTTCTATCAGCGGCTAGAGTTGGTTATTGAAATGACGAATCAACAGCTAAAACTGTTCTCAACTAAAAGTACCGGTCGTTTTTCAAGCAAAGTATGGGAAGTCCTAAAAAATTTAAATCAGGCAGACCTAACGATACAAAAGATGCTTAAAGAAGAGAATGCCCATTACTATTTACTAAAAAAGCAGACTAGAGATGATCAGAAGCAGACAGACCTAGTCTTAATACAGGAAAAATACCAAAGTAAGTCCGCTTTGTTTGCAGCCTTAAAAGCATGGCCTGGCCAAGTCTTTTTGATGTCAGCTAGTCTGGAATTGATGGTTCAACAAGATATGATTGAAAAAAGTTTTGGTCTCACGCATTATCATTACTATACTTATCCTGCTATTTTTGCGTATAATAAACAAATAGAAGCTTATGTATTAAACGACCAACCTTCCATTGATAAGTTGTCTGATAGTCAAGCAGCGGATTATATTGCGCAAGTTGTCCTGTTTTTGTTGGATACTTTGCCAACAAAAGCCAATAAGATCCAGGTGATGTTTCAGTCACAAGAATTACTAAGTCAGGTTTATGATCGCTTACAGATTTTGGCTCCTGCTTTTACGCAAAATAATGTGTTAGCCCAAAACTCTCAACAATCACGTCGTAAAATTCGTCAACAATTTAATCGTTTAGAGATAGGGGTACTATTGGCAATGTATTCCTTTAATGAAGGCGTGCATTTTCAATCAGGAGCGAATGTTTACATTATGACTCGTTTGCCTTTTGCTAATCCTAGGGCAGCTCGCGAGCTAGCTAAAGCAGATTGGGCCCAATATCAAGGGCATGACTATTTCAAGAGTGTGGCCTTACCGGAAATGTTGCTTAGTTTACAACAAATTATAGGTCGTTGCCTTCATAACACTGATGACAAGGTCTACTTGTTTTCAGTGGATCAAAGAGTGATCAAAAGTTCTTATCACCAGCAAATCAAGCGGGCACTACCAGAGGGCTTAAGGTTTCACTTGAGTCATTTGGCAGATGTATTTACTTTTAACCAGGAAAGTGAGGAATAATCACATGAAACATAAGGTGATTAATACACTTATTTTTATTTTATTTGCCTACATTCTATCTACTGGGGCTGTTTATTTTTCTAGTCAAAAGGATATTGCTCAGTGGGAGGCCGACACCTTGGCTTTAGCTGAAAATAAAGCTGGACTGCGTCAAGCAAACAATTTTTATGTATTTACTAAAAACAAAACTTATTACACTGTCAGTGGTGAGAATGACGAAGGTCAAGCCATTTACTTTACTTATTCTCCTGATGACGATCAAACCTATACTGCCAATGTTGATGAATTGGTGAATGAAGATAATGCCCTTGCCTTAACGCGTAATGACCTAGGTAATGTTCAGGTTAAAACCGCTAATATCGGAATCGAGAATGGCGAATATGTTTGGGAAGTGTCTTTCCGTGATGAAAATGGCTATTTGGGCTATCATTATATTGATGCCAGTGATGCGCAATGGTATGAAACAATAAATAACTTGTAGGAGGGCTTTCATGTTAAGTCAACGAATCAATGAATTAAAACCATCTAAAACTACCATGTCGGCTCAATTAGCTAGTGAGCTTAAGGACCAAGGCAAAGATGTGATTTCATTAGGCTTAGGTGAACCCGATTTTTCTACGCCTAAATATATTTTGGATGCTGTGAATGAGGCAATGTATAAAGGTAAGGGCCATCATTATAGTCCGAGTGCAGGTATGTCGGAATTACGACAAGCTATCGCTGATTTTCACGCTGATCATGACGGTTATCGCTATGAAAAAGAAGAAGTCTTTGTTTGTGACGGAGCTAAAATGGCCTTGTATTTTATTTGTCAAATTCTACTAAATCCAGGTGACCAAGTACTGATACCTAGCCCTTATTGGGTGTCCTACCTGGAACAAGTGAAATTAGCTGGTGGTCAAGCCGTTATTATTCCTAGTCAAGAAAAGCAAGACTATAAAATTACCGTAGAACAAGTGGCCACACATGCTAATGAGCAAACTAAATTTTTAATTTTGAATACGCCATCTAATCCTACGGGGATGGTTTATAGTGGAGATGAAGTCAGAGCAATATCTGATTATTGCCGCGAGCATAATATTCTTTTAGTGGTTGATGAAATTTATTATCGTTTGGTTTATGGGGACACGCAACCCCAATCAATCATGTCTTTAACTGATAATTTAGATCATGTCATTATTGTGAACGGCTTTTCTAAGACCTATGCCATGACAGGTTGGCGTTTAGGGTATGTACTTGCGCGCCAAGAAATTATCCAAGCCTTGGCGAAATTAGCTAGCCAAAGTAATTCGAATGCTAGTGGCTTGAGCCAATATGCTGGTTTGGCTGCCTTGCAAGGAAGCCAAGAAGATTTCGCTAATATGCGCATGACTTTCGCAAAACGGTTAGAAAATGCATATGATAAGGTGAGTCAGCTTCCTGGTTTTCAACTCAGCAGTAAGGCACGGGGCGCCTTTTATCTGTTTCCAGATATTAGTGAGGCTTGTCAACTGACAGGTTTTGCCACTGCTGATGATTTCGTCAACGCCTTACTAGCTGAATATTATGTCTTAGTCATTCCTGGATCTGCTTTTGGGAGTGACCAGCATATTCGCCTTAGTTATGCTACTGATCAAGACACCTTTAACCAAGCGATTGAACGTATTCACGCCTTTATTGAAACACACCGCAGAAAGTAGGATTATTTGTGAAGGCAGAACGTTATACTGTATTACGAACGAGAATATTAGAAAATTATCACCAACTTGATATCTCTAACAACGAAATGATGTTGCTGATTCATATAGTTAGTTTTCAAGCCCAAGGAGAAGATTTTCCGGCTTTATCACGCTTGAAAGAGCGGATGAATTATAGTGATACCGAGATTTATGCTGGAATAGAAGGGCTAATTGATAAAAATATTATCCAAATAAAGACCCATAAAAACCAGCAAGGACAGGTAGCAGAGTATTATAGTCTCGCTCCTTTGTATTACAAGTTGGACCAACTGAAACAAGTGGATAACCATGAGCAAGAGGCCAGAGAGACGGCTGAGAAGGAAGAAAGTGTCTTTAATTTAATTCAAGATGAATTTTCTCGGCAACTCTCCCCGATTGAGTATCAAACGGTAGCAGAGTGGATGACTAAGGACCATTTTGATCCGGATACCATTAAGGAAGCAGTGAAAGAAGCTGTTTTAAATCAAGCCTATAGTTTGCGTTATATCAATCGAATTTTGATTGACTGGCGAAAAAAAGGCAAGAAAACCGCTTTTCGTCATCAATCAGGTGATGATATGGCCAATAAATTGCCCCCTGTGTCCTTGGAAAAATGGATTGACGACTAAGGAAGTGACTTATGACCCAAGATAAAACAGCTCAAGAAAGTTTACATGCCTTGCGTGTAACTTTACGTGCCAACCAATACATTTTAGACATATTAAAACGAGATATGCGCCAATATGGCTTAAGTGAAAATGAATTCACGGTGCTAGAATTATTATACAACCGTGGTCCCCAAGCCATTCAAAAAATTGGACAACGAATTTTGATTCCTAATTCGAGTTTAACCTATGTCATTGATCGCTTAGAGGCCAAAGAATTAGCTAAACGGGAGAAAAATCCTGATGATCGGCGAATCATAATGGCTTCGATAACTCATTTGGGCCGTGAGAAAATGGAGGCTGCCTTTGCGAGTCATACACAATGTATTGCCGCTATTTTTGCTAATTTAACTAGTCAAGAGCGACAAAATTATATTAGCTTGATGAAAAAGGTAGGATTTAAGGCCCAAGAAATTGTTGAAGAAAATAAAGTAAAGCAAAAAAAATAAAATCATTAGTTGGAAAGGAGGGTTAGGATGCTATCGCGGAAGCGCCAGGAAGAATTAAAAGAAATTCATGATAATTTACCTTATCCTCAAGCCCAAGTCGCTAAAATTGACCAGGATAAACTGGAAATTAATGGCCGTTATTTTATGTTACGGATTAATTATAAGGATGCTTTGGATATGAAAGCTTTGAGTCAACGGTATATGGCCTTGTTTGACCAATATGATTATATTGTGGGGGATTGGTCTTTTGATCAATTACGACTCAAGGGATTTTACTATGAAGAGGCCCAAGCGGGAAAACTTGATCAAAAAATTAATCATCTCCCTGATTATATTCTTGAATATTGCAGTTTCGGCTGTGCTTATTTCGTTTTAGAACAAGAGCGGTCGCATGAATCCATGATCCAACGTGATAAGAACCTTAAGTTAGAGCTAGAAGAACTTAAGCAAGAAGAAAAATCACGTCATAAAAAAGGGAACAAAATTAAACGAAATCGGAATAAGAATCACCGACATAAAACAAAAGGGAAGAATAAAGGACCGAAGAAAGACTATAAAATTATTTCCAAAGATAAAGCTAAGACGGTGTCAAGTCGACCAACTAAACAGAATAAAGGACGTAAGCCAACTACCTTTGAAATTAGATAGGGGATAGGGAATTGTTATGACAAAAGCTTTTTTAATTGATTTAGACGGTACCATGTACCGAGGGAAGAACAAGATAGCAGGTGCCAAAGCGTTTATTCACTATTTAGACCAAGCAAATATTCCCTATCTGTTTGTAACTAATAATGCGACGCGTTCACACCAAGAAGCAGCTGACTTCTTAGCTAATTATCATGATATTCATGTCTCTCCTAGTAAATTTTTTAGTTCGGTAGATACTCTAGTTAGCTTGTTGAATCAGGAAAATTTTCCCAAAGATCACCAAAAAAAGGTATATGTCTTTGGAGGAGATCATTTAAAGAGCAGTATTGCGGACCTTGGTTACACTTTTGAAGGGTCAGATCCTGAAAATGTGGATACAGTCGTAGTTAGTTTAGATAGTCAAGTGACTTATAAGGAATTAGCCTTTGCAGGCCTTGCCATCCAAAAAGGGGCGAGTTTTTATCTAACAAATCCTGATGTGCAGTTTCCTAGTGAGGATGGTTTTGTTCCGGGAGCTGGGGCATTGGGTAATTTAATTGCTGATGTTTCTGCATCGAAACCAATTGTATGTGGTAAACCTCAGGCTAAAATTATCCAAGGCGCCTTGGAACAGTTGGGGATTTCTGCCGACCAGGCGTATTTTTTGGGAGACAACTTATTGACTGATATTCAAGCGGCCAAAAATGCCCATGTCACTAGTCTACTTATTGAAACTGGTGTCCACAATCGTAAAGATTGTGATCACTTAGCTATTTATCCTGACTATGTTTTTGCTGATTATGCAGATTTAATAGAAAGTCAATTGTTAGTTAATAGGGTTTAACTAGGTGAAATTATGAAAGAAAAAATAATTTATTATTTGGGTATTGTTAGCCTAGTAGTCCTTTCCTTGTCACTAGCTATTTTTATTATTATTTGGTCTTTCCCTTTGTTCCGATTAAATCTAGCCTTATTTAATTTGCATGAATTAGTCGGATTATCCCCTAATCAGATAATGGCTGATTATCGGAATTTGATTGCTTATTTAAATTTCCCTTGGATAAATGATCTGTCTTTGACTTATTTTCCAATGTCTGATTCAGCTCGTTTTCATTTTTATGAGGTTAAGCAGTTATTCTTATTTAATGACAGGATATTATTGTTTACAGCAATTTTTAGTATTATATTTATAAACTATCTTAATAAAAAACAAGGCCTCTGGCAGTTGGCAAAATCATTTAAAGTTTTGCAATTTTTACCGTTGCTAGTTATTTTGGTTTTATTGTTTAATTTTAATCAGGTGTTTACTACTTTTCATCATATATTTTTTGATAATGATGCCTGGTTATTTAATCCAAGCACCGATCCCATTATTCTAGTGTTAAATGACTCATTTTTTCTGCTCTGTTTTGTGGGTGTATTTATCTTGTTACAACTTTTTTTGTGGCTCTTTTATCGTTTAGGACTGACACAGTTAAAAAATAATAGGGAACGCTGAAAAAGCGCTAGGACGGAATCCTTGGACCAAAAGATTGAAGATAGCGACAAGCTAGCAAAGACTTTTGGGAAACGTATGTCAGTCCTGCATTTGCGAGCTCAACTAAAAGATAATATGAAAAGGCTGGGATTTCATCCCAGCCTTTCTTCTTTTTTCTAGTGCATTATTTCGGAACTATGTAAGGGATGTAAGTCTTGATCAGGGTTTAAATATTGGTAAATTCCATTGATAGCTATACTTGCCTCACTAAAGCCCTGGGCAATTAAAGAGGTCTTACCTGGATAATAGCAAATATCACCAATAGCGAAGATACCTAATAAGTTAGTTTGCATGTCTTGATGGACAATTATTTTATTATCATGAAACTTTAACCCCCAATCGTTTATTGGGCCTAAGGAAGAAACATAGCCATAAGCCATTAATAAATGGTCAACTGCTAGGTCAATAGTTTGTTCTGAACGTGCTTTTTGCAAAGTAAGTTGAGTCAAGTTACCCTCCTTATCGCCTTGAACAGTTTGGGGTACGTAGGGAGTAAGCAAATCAATTTTAGGATGATTTTTAGCTAAATAGACGCTATGTTCATGAGCTCGGAAACGATTGCGACGATGAATGAGGTAGACGTGTTTGGCTTGGTCAGCTATGGCCAAAGCAGTATCAAAAGCAGTATCCCCTCCGCCACAAACGACTACCTTTTTATCTTGCAAGGTATTGGGCTTTGGGAGGAAGTAATCTACAGATTTATCGGCAATTTCTTCGAGGCCCTCCAACTTAATTTTGCGTGGAGCAAAGGCGCCATTACCTGCCGCAATTAATACAGTTTTAGCGTAATAGGTTGTGTTCTGGGTGGTCACAGCAAAACCATCATTTTGTTTTTGCAGTTGGGTGACTTTTTCATTGAGTGAAAAGTAAGTAGAGTTTTCAAAACGAGCGAGCTGTTCTTGTAGGTTGATAGTAAGAGCATGGCCAGTGATTTTAGGATAAGCTGGGATATCAAAAATGTTTTTATTAGGATAAAGAATTTCTGGCTGTCCTCCAATTGTGGGATGGCTCTCTACTATACGAGTGGATAATTGTCGCATGCCAGCATAAAACCCAGCGAACAAAGCCGCTGGGCCTCCGCCGACAATAAGAATGTCTGTTCTTGGGGGAATCATAGTAACTCCTTTTCTAGATGATTTACATAGGTAAGGCTAGAGTAATTAATAAACTCCGCCATACGAAGGCAATGATTATACCGGTTATCATACCACCAATGACTTCAGAAGGCTTGTGTCCCAGATAGTCATTAATGACCATTTCATCTTCGTCTAGGGTATTTAAGCTTTCTAATAGTTGTTGGTCATCAGTTTCTCGTGCTTTAGTTTTGAGTGTTTTTACCAGAAAATGTAATAAAACGCCTTGTTCACCACTTTGCCGTCTAACTCCCATGGCATCAAACATAATAATTACCCCAAAGGTCACAGATATGGCGACATGAGGTGAGAGAAAACCATATTGGAAGATTAGAGCCATTATCAAGGAGGTAACAGCAGCTGAGTGAGAACTCGGCATTCCTCCAGTGGCATGAATAATTGAAAGATTGGCATTGGCTTTTCGAAAGATTAAGGCAATGGGATATTTCAATAATTGCGTAATGATAATGGCAGAAAATGAGGTGAGTAAAGGGTAAATGCTTGTGATTGTCATTTCCGCCTCCAAATTTTTCTTTAGTCTCATGATAGCACGAAAAGACGTAGATATTAAATGATAATTAATCAAAAAAGGCATAAATTATTTCCTAAACGGGTTGGCTTTGATACAATATGAGAGAAGGAGGATGATGTATGACATTTCCACAAAATCAAGTGACTCGAGAGCAAAGTAGTGTGACTCTAGTCACTAATCAAGGTGAGATATCCTTGGTCTTGTTTCCCGACCAGGCACCAAAAGCGGTTGAGAATTTTATTGGTTTAGCTAAAGAAGGGAAGTATGATGGTGTAATTTTTCACCGAGTAATTCCTAATTTTATGATTCAAGGTGGTGACCCAAGTGGCTCAGGCTTTGGTGGCCAATCATATTTTGGGCAAGCTTTTGCAGATGAATTTTCTGAGCAATTGTTTAACTTCAATGGGGCACTATCGATGGCCAATTCAGGCCCAAATACGAATGGATCACAGTTTTTTATTGTCACAGCCCAAGCTGTCCCTGACCAACTAATAGCGCAAATGAAGAGCCTTGACTGGCCTGAAGACTTAGTGACCACTTACCAAGAAAAGGGTGGTACTCCTTGGCTTGATCATAAGCATACTGTCTTCGGCCAAGTTGTTTCGGGTATGGATGCTGTCTATGCTATTGAGGCAACACCTACTGATTCTGCTGATAAACCAGTAGAAGATATTGTGATTGAAAGTGTTCGTATTGAAGATGAGACCTTGTTGGATCGTTTTGGGATGGATGCTTAATGACAACAGCACAAAGTTATCATATTGGTGATATTATTGAAGGTCAAATTACTGGTATTCAGCCTTATGGGGTCTTTGTTAAGTTGGATAAATATCAGCAAGGGCTGATTCATATTTCTGAATTAAATCATGGTTATGTTAGTGATATTCACCAACATTATCAAGTGGGTGATGCCATTAAAGTACAAATCATTGATATCGATGAATATACTCAGAAACTTTCTCTGTCAGCGCGTTCTTTAAAACCTTTAAAAACACCTAAACGACCTAAAAAGTTAGGCCGACCCCCTAAACGTAAGTTGCCTGATATAGGTTTTCAATCTTTAGATAAACAAATGCCTGGTTGGATTGATCAGGCCTTAGACAATATTCAAAATTATGATATAAAGGAGACAAATCATGACTCATATTAAATTAGATGACTCAAAAATTGCTGATTTTGTTGCGGCTCACGAACTTGAAGCGATGCAACCATTTGTATCCACCGCTGATAAAATGTTGCGTGAAAAAACAGGTCCAGGTCATGACTTTACTGGCTGGGTAAACCTACCTCGCGACTATGACAAAGAAGAATATGCTCGAATTAAAGAAGCTGCTAAGAAGATTCAAAGTGACTCTGAAGTCCTAGTTGTTTTAGGTATTGGCGGTTCTTATTTAGGGGCTAAGTCAGCGATTGATTTCTTGTCACATAGTTTTGCTGATTTTCAAAGCGCTGATGATCGTAAGACGCCACAAATTTTATTTGCTGGAAACAGCTTAAGCTCAACTTATCTTGCTGATCTTATTGAAATTATTGGTGATCGTGATTTTTCAGTTAATGTGATTTCAAAATCAGGAACAACAACAGAAACAGCAGTAGCTTTTCGTATTTTTAAAGATTTACTCCATAAAAAATATGGTGAAGCAGCTAATGAACGAATTTACGCTACCACTGACAAAGCGCGCGGTGCCTTAAAATCAGAAGCCGATAAAGAAGGTTACGAGAGCTTTGTTATCCCTGATGCTGTTGGTGGACGTTTTACCGTTTTAACTGCGGTAGGTTTATTACCTATTGCTGTTTCAGGAGCAGATACAGATGCCTTGCTAGCAGGAGCAGAAGCTGCTATGGATGACTTTAGTCAAGCTGATATTGATAAAAATGCGGCTTATCGCTATGCTGCCTTACGGAATATCTTATACCGTAAAGGTAAGGTTACTGAACTATTAATCAATTATGAGCCAAAAATGCGTTACTTCTCAGAATGGTGGAAACAATTATTCGGTGAATCAGAAGGTAAAGATCAACGCGGCATTTACCCTTCAAGCGCTAATTTTACAACCGATCTTCATTCTCTAGGACAATACATCCAAGAAGGACGGCGGAATATTTTTGAAACTGTTATTAAAGTAGCAGAAGCTGAAAAAAATGTTACAATTCCAGAATTAGCAGAAGACTTAGACGGTTTGGCTTACTTACAAGGAAAAGATGTCGACTATGTAAATACTAAAGCTTTCCAAGGAACTGTACTAGCCCATACTGATGGTCAAGTCCCTAATCTAATTGTTGAAATTCCAAAAATGGATGCTTATTCTTTAGGCTATTTAATTTACTTCTTTGAGATTGCGGTGGGAATTTCAGGTTATCTTAATGGAGTAAATCCTTTTGACCAACCGGGTGTAGAAGCCTATAAGAAAAACATGTTCGCCTTGTTAGGAAAACCAGGATTTGAAGACTTAGCAAAAGACTTGAATCAACGTCTTTAATCAAAAGTCGAAGGAACTGCATTCCAGAACTCAATTAATGGGCATGACACAAGTCGTTAAGAACAGAGGCCTTGGTCTAAAACTTGAAAGATGGCAAACAGCCATCTGAGGGATTTTGGGAAAGGCAGTCTGTTCTGACTTTTGGAGCCAGACTAAAAGGATGAAATAAAAAACGTTAAGTCTCGAATATAAAATTTTTTAAATTAAATTTTAAAGCGATTGGACGAATGGTCCAATCGTTTTAATTTATCGGTATAAGGTATTACGCTATCTCTTTATAAGGAATGTAAATTTACTCAAAAAATATATTTACAAAGTCTTTACAAAGTTATTGAATGGTGGTAATATATTTATCAGCCGCTGAAACAGTACTAGGAAATGACTTAGAAGTTTTAGCGACAAAATATTTTTTTCAAAAAAGTTATTGACAAGGAATCAAGTCCTTGATATACTGATTGAGTTGCTTCAAGAGAGCAACGGAGCACAAAATGCTCTAAAAATATTTTTTAAAAATCTATTGACAAGCATTTATCGCTTGTGATATGATATAAAAGTTGCAGCAAACGCAACGACATAGACCTTTGAAAACTGAACAAAGAAGACGAACCAATTTGTGTAGGGAGTTAACAGAAGTTAACAACCCAAACAGTTCAAAGTAGTGCGAACTACTATAAATAAGTCAGCAATAAAATGAGCTAGAAGCTCATGAAACAATCTTTCATGAGAGTTTGATCCTGGCTCAGGACGAACGCTGGCGGCGTGCCTAATACATGCAA
>NZ_JAPRFR010000001.1 GCF_026805545.1 Aerococcus kribbianus | reverse complement strand
TGTGGCCGATCACCCTCTCAGGTCGGCTATGCATCATGGTCTTGGTAGGCCGTTACCCCACCAACTAACTAATGCACCGCAAGGTCATCTATAAGTGACAGCAGAGCCGTCTTTTAAGTCACCATTATGCAAAAGTGACTCATATGCGGTATTAGCACCCGTTTCCGGATGTTATCCCCCGCTTATAGGTAGATTCCTTACGTGTTACTCACCCGTCCGCCGCTAACGTTCGAGGTGCAAGCACCTCGTCGGTTCGCTCGACTTGCATGTATTAGGCACGCCGCCAGCGTTCGTCCTGAGCCAGGATCAAACTCTCATGAAAGATTGTTTCATGAGCTTCTAGCTCATTTTATTGCTGACTTATTTATAGTAGTTCGCACTACTTCGAATTGTTTGGGTTGTTAACTTCTGTTAACTCCCTACACAAATTGGTTCGTCTTCTTTGTTCAGTTTTCAAAGGTCTATGTCGTTGCGTTTGCTGCAACTTTTATATCATACCACAAACAATAAATGCTTGTCAATAGATTTTTTAAAAAATATTTTTAGAGCTTTTTGTGCTCCGTTGCTCTCTTGAAGCAACTCAATTAGTATATCAAGGACTTGGTTCCTTGTCAATAACTTTTTGGAAAAAATATTTATTTTGTCGATTGAGAGGTGTTTCGTCTCAACGATTGATAATTATCATAGCATGTTCAGAAGAATTTGTAAAGACTTTGTAAATATTTTTTACATTATACATTTACAAAGTTTTTCAGTCTCTATTTATCTTAGTGGTTTCCTTCTACCGACAGGAATTATCAAACATAAAAAGACTGGAACACTTGGTCCAGTCTTCTTCTTAATATGTAAATATTTATCTCTTAATCGAGTTCTGAAATGCAAGTCCTTCGACTGTTTCCTAAAGACGTTTGGATATTGTCTAATCATCAGTTTGGCTCCAAAAGTCAGAACAGACTGCCTTTCTCAAAATCACTCAGATGGCCGTTAGCCATCTATCGCGTTTTGGTCCAAGGCTTCTGTTCTAAACGACTTTTGTCACACCCTTTAGTCGAGTTCTGAAAAACAGCCCCATCAGTATTTTCTGAAAATGAGTCAGTATTCTGTGAATACTTCCCATTTTCAGACAAATCCATTGGAGCTAAACGTTTTTCATCTCATCCTTACAGTCGAGTTCGCAATCACATAACTCATATAAATTTAACTTTATTTCCAAGCGTCTTCTATAAATGCCTTACGACCTGATCCGTGCGAATACCGTTGATAGTGACGAGGATTTTTCTTATAGAATTGTTGGTGATAGTCTTCAGCCGGCCAGAAAGTAGAAGCCGGTGTAATTTGAGTAACAATTTCTTTATCAAATCGACCACTCGCTTGTAATTGATCTTTAGATTTTTGGGCAGACTCTTTTTGTGCCTCACTATGGTAAAAAATTTCTGGACGATAAGAAGAGCCGCGGTCAGCAAATTGACCCATAGCATCAGTTGGATCGGTTTGTTGCCAATAAATTTCCAAGAGTTCTGGATAAGAAATCACATCATTATCAAAAGTAATTTGTACCGCTTCAGTATGGCCTGTTGTCTCTTGACAGACTTCTTCATAAGTTGGATTTTCTTTATGACCCCCTGTATAACCAGAAAGAACATTTTCAATACCAGGACTCTCTTCAAAAGGTTGTACCATACACCAGAAACAGCCTCCTGCAAATGTTGCTTTTTCACTTGCCATCGTATCACTCCTTGCTTTTACTTAATTATAGCTAAATTCGAAAAAAATTGAAATCGCTCTGCTCTTGCAGGCTCTTGATTACATTAACTAAATATAATTTAAGACGACCAGGTCTTAACACTTGGTCATCTTAAATTAGGTAAGTTACTGGCCAAAAAGTTGGTCTCCCCATGAATCAAACATGTCTGCCATCAAGCGACTAACATAAACAAATAGATTAATTCGCCCAACATCTTGACTAGAATGGATAGAATTTTTCAATTTATTATCACTGAAGAGGCTTTGATAAAAATCGACGCCTACTTTCACAGTGTTAACGGGTTCTGATTGTTCTAACGGTGCATTCAAAACAATCTGTCCTTGGGCATTATATTGCCAAGCATGGGAGTAAACTGTCTTAATTGATGACCGATCATAATCTTTAGGTAAAAATATGGCTAAAGTATGGTCAAAAACTAGGGAAGTCGTGTCTTGTTTTCCTTGGGAGACATCTACCGTTTCGCCGCCTGGAGCTGTTTCTCCTGCTCCTTGCAGTTCAACATATTTCAGTTGCGTGTTGAGATAATCTAGTAAACGATTCGTTTCTTGGTAACGTAATTGGTCTGTGGCTGCGCCTAAAGTAATCGCATAAACAGGTTGACCAGCAATTTCTGTTATCACTAAAATACATGACCCCGTCTGTTTCTCAGTCCCCGTTTTTAGTCCAAAGACATCCTCACGGTGATAAGGACTAGATGCGACATACTTGTTGGCATTAACAATGGGATAGTTTTCCTCTTCATTCAAAGGAAAGTCAATCTTAGCTTGTTGGGACCTGTCTTGAAGCTCTGGATAATCCGCAATTAATTCTCGAGCCATAAACAAAACATCGCGAGCGCGCATACGATTTTCCAAGTCTTCAGAATATTGGGGCGCATTATCACCCACCAAATGATTAGCCGACATGCCAGAAGCCGTATAGAGATCATACTCTGATATCCCTAGTTCCACTAGTTTATTCTTCATCATAGACACAAAATCTTTTTCTGAACCAGCAATATATTCTGCCAAAGCTACAATAGCAGCATTAGCTGATCCCACTATAGTTGCATTAATTAAATCTTCTGCCCGATATAAATCAGTTGACTCTTCTAAGGGGACATTGGCGTAACCTTCTTCTCTGGCTAAGGCTGCCACGTCAGCTGACACAGGAATTTTAGTATCCAGGGACAATTTCCCAGCTGCGATGGCATCATAAACGACATATAAGCTGAGCAACTTAGTAATTGAAGCAATCCCAGCTAATTGATCAGCCTCTTTTTGGTAGAGAATTTGTCCAGACTCCGCATCGATAGCCATGGCATGAGGCACGTCAATCGTTAATTGTTGTGAAAAGTGAGCCAATGACTGATCCGCTTGATTTTCCTCTGCTTGCACTTGATTAATAGCTGGGGTAAAAATTCCAACAAAAAGTAGTAACAATTGCAGGCAGATGAAGGATCTAAATGCTATTTTCATAGCTAACCTCACTTTCATAAACATTAGGCAGAGTAAAAATAAAACGCGTTCCCGTTTGATCCGATTCCGCGTGGATTTCGCCATGGTGGAGTTCAATAATCGACTCTGTTATTGCCAAACCGAGTCCACTCCCTTTGATTCCTTGGTTGCGCGAAGGATCACCACGATAAAAACGCTGGAAAAGATTTTCCAGAGTCGCTTGTGGAATTTGATTACCATCGTTTTCAACAACAAAACGGCTAAAGTCTTCATATTGAGTCACTGAAATCTTCACATAATCGCCTGACCCGCCATATTTAAAGGCATTGGTCAATAAATTAGCAAAGACACGGACCATTTTTTCTGAATCCATATCGATAAATATGTCTTGGTCACGGTCAATATCGATTTCAATGTGCCGTCCTACCTCTTCGGCTTCTATTTCAAATTCAACCGCTAATTGATCTAACATATGAGCGACATTGACTTGACCAATCTCAACTTGGGTATTGATTTGCTTTACCTTGGTATATTCAAACAAATCTTCTACCATGCGTTGCAGCTGGATGGCCTTATCATAAGCAATCTTAATATATTTCTCCTCTTGTTCGGCATTTTTATATTGTTTTTGCTCTAAGAGACCTAAATAACCAATAACTGAAGTCAATGGGGTGCGAATATCATGACTCATGTTGGTGATTAGTTCGTCTTTGGACTGCTCAATCCGCCGTTCTTCTTCCATCGCCTTAACAGTTGAATCGACTAACCGATTAACACTATTCACCACGGGTTCCATGGAATTTGCTTTGTCAATAGAAATACGGTGGTTATAATTCCCCTGAGAAATATAATGTAACTCGTCTAAAATATAACCTAATTGAATGGTTCGCCATCTCCGATAAATACGCCATACAATAAAGGCAAAGGACGCCACCAAATACATCAGTGTAAAACTCACAAAAAATATTTGTTGGAAACGTAAAATATTTAAAGCCGCAAAAGGAAAGGCGATAATCAATTGGGGGTAATATTGTTCATAGAGTACGATAAAGACGAAGGTCAATCCAAAGTAGGCAATAGCTAAAATAGCCAACCATACCAAGGCTTCAACAGCAACTTCAGCATACTCGCGTCTTTTTCGTTTATGCAAGCGAACACCTCAATCTCTAAGCATGGTTAGGGGAAACAATTTTGTAGCCAACGCCCCATACAGTCGAAATCACCTTATCGCCATTGGTGGCTTCACCAATCTTATCGCGTAAATGACTCACGTGAACCATAACTGTTTTAGCGGACACCACAGCTTCTTGTTGCCATACGCGTTCGAAGATTTCGTCCGCAGAAAACACCGTATTAGGGTTGGATGCTAAAAGGAAAAGAATACCAAATTCTAAAGCGGTCAGCTTAATTTCCACCCCTTCAATGGTTTGTACAATATGTGAAGTCTTATCGATAATCAAAGGCCCAACCTCAATAACATTGGCATCTTGGTCATGAGACCGTGACCGGCGTAAGAGTGACTTCACCCGGGCCATTACTTCTAGGGGATTAAAGGGTTTAGTGACATAGTCATCTGCCCCTGTAGTTAATCCGGTAATTTTATCCATATCAGTTGATTTGGCACTCAACAATAAAATAGGAATTTCCATATGACGGTTTCTAAGTTCTTTGACCACAGAAATCCCATCTTTACCAGGCATCATAATATCAAGAATTATCACATCAATATCAGGATGATTAGATAATTGTTCGAGCGCTTGGTCGCCATCATAGGCTTTAACCACATCATACTCCTCGTTCGCTGAGTAGATGCTTAGGAGTTCAACGATTTCTTTGTCATCATCAACAATTAAAATTTTCATTTTATTCACACTCCATCCAATACTTAATCTTATTCTAGCAAACATTGATTTCATAATTAAATAAAATTCATTAACAAAGCCTTTAAGAAAAGTTAAAGAAGGGCTTGTCAGCCGATATTTTCTCTAAAATTTTGCTTCCATCCTATTAAAGCTACTTATAAAAGGAGAGCTATTATGAAATAGAGTAAGAATAGGGGAAGCTTTTGGGCCCTCGTTTACTAGGTGATCCAAGAAATAATTATCATTTCCTCAGCCTTGGTCTTACACTGGGTTTTCAGTAATCACTGGTGGCTCTAATACGAATAAAAAAGCTGAGGCCCTTCACTAAGTTCTCCTATAGAGATGACCTAGCCTATGCCTCAGCTACCAGTTTACTCATTATTTTCGATGATAAAAGTAATAGTTTGTGCAACATGATCCATATGACAAGCTAATTTTTTATCCGTTGCGAAATAATTACAACCTGCGCGAACCCGATAAAACAGTTTATCGCCTGCTTCATTAATAAGCAGATAAGTGTTTTCCTTAAAACAAAAACGGTAAGCTATCTTATCCTTAGTAAATTGCGGGATAATAATGTCATAATTCTGATAGTCTGGAGGGATTTCCACCCCATATTCAAAATGAAAACTTTCCACTATTTTCACCACTTTCTATATTGACGACAAGGATGAATTAACCGGCTTTTTAATCGCCCTCAGTATAGCATAAGGCTTTTTAAGGCACAAAAATAACGGTTCCATATGAAGGTTGCTATTAAGCGCTTCAACAAGTAGACTTTTGATAGCAAAAGAAGCTGAGATAAAATCCTCAGCTTCTTCATAAATATACGAACCTATATCTCTTAGTCAAGTTCCTAAAGGCGTTGGGGCTAAACGTTTTTCATCTCATCCTTTTATTGCCGGGAGTAGTTTGGTGATTCTTTGATGATTTGAACGTCGTGTGGGTGGGATTCGATGAGTCCGGCACCGGTGATTTTTACAAATTGGGCATCTTGACGTAGGGAATTAATGTCTTTGGCTCCTACATAACCCATACCTGATTGGATACCACCAATCATCTGGAAGACTGTATCGGTAGCTGATCCCTTGTAAGCAACACGACCTTCAATTCCTTCTGGAACGAGTTTATTGGCTTCATTGACTTCTCCTTGGAAGTAGCGGTCGGCAGAGCCTTTCTTCATAGCACCTAAACTACCCATGCCCCGATAGGTTTTGAAGCGACGGCCTTGGAAAATTTCAAATTCACCTGGTGATTCATCCGTTCCTGCTAACATAGAACCTAACATCACGGCGTGACCACCTGCTGCTAAGGCTTTGACGATGTCACCTGAATATTTAATTCCCCCGTCAGCGATGATGGTTTTACCGTAATCATTAGCGACTGTGGCCGCATCATAAATAGCGGTAATTTGTGGCACTCCCACACCAGCGACCACGCGAGTCGTACAAATTGAACCTGGTCCAATACCAACTTTTACCACATCAACACCAGCATCATAGAGTGCTTTTGTCCCTGCGGCAGTCGCTACATTACCTGCAATAATTGTAGCTTGTGGGAATTCTTGACGGAATTCAGCGATTTTACGCAAGACACCCGCTGAATGACCATGAGCGGTATCAATGACAATAGCATCTGCACCGGCTTCTAGTAAGGCCTTACCTCGTTCAAAAGTATCTGATGACACCCCAACAGCAGCGGCGCATAGTAAACGGCCTTGGTCATCCTTGGCAGAATTAGGATAGTCTTTGACCCGTTCAATATCTTTGAAGGTTAATAAACCGGTAAGTTGGTTATCGTCATCCACCAACAATAGCTTTTCAATCCGGTGGGCTTGAAGAATATAGCTAGCTTCTTCTAAACTAGTGCCTTGTGGTGCAGTGACCAAGTCTTCCTTAGTCATTACTGAACCAATTTCTTGGCTAAGATCATCAATGAAGCGAATATCTCGATTAGTGATAATACCGACTAATTCGTGAGACTCTTCATCTGCAACAATAGGGACACCAGAAATATGATAACGACCCATTAATTCGTCGGCTTGGGCGATGGTATTATGTGGGAAGAGATAAAATGGATCAGTAATGACACCTGATTCTGACCGTTTCACCTTCCGTACTTCTTCGGCTTGTTGGTCAATAGTCATGTTCTTATGAATGACACCTAAACCACCCTGCCGAGCCATCGCTATGGCCATTTTAGAATCTGTTACGGTATCCATAGAAGCAGATAAGATAGGGATATTTAATTTAATATTATCTGCTAATTGTGTACTTAAGTCGACTTCATGGGGTAGAACATCTGATGCTTGCGGTACTAACAAAACATCATCGAAGGTTAGCCCTTCTTTTACAAACTTATCTTCCCACCGATTCGCCATTTTAGACCATCTCCTTAAATTATTTTTCCTACTAGCTTAGCACCAGGCAATTTTGAAGTCAATGCCTTCTCTATTTTTACCGGCAATTTTTAGCTTTTCATCATTTTCGCAAGGGTTTTATCATTGGTTTTTAATGGTAGCCAAAACCTCATCCGAATCAAGATCATCATAGAAAACTTGGTCGCCCACTATAACAGTTGGTGTTACCGTAATATGGGCAGCATCAGCTTCTTCACCTACTACGGTTTCATTAATTTTATTGCCTTGGTATTTAAATCCTAAGGTCTCTTCAGCAAAGTCAAACACTCCGGCCCAATCACTAGCTGCCCACTCACCCAAGTGATCATAAATACTAACAATTTGTTGGTAAGCTTGATCAGGTTTTTTATAATCAACGAAACGATTCATGACATTTCCTTTGAACAAGCCTTTTTTTGTCATCGGCAGATGCTTAATAACACGACGAACTTGGCCATTAGCAACTAATTTCTCCATTTCTGCCTGTACTGCTTGGAAATAAGTCTTGGCATCAGGACAGCGGAAGTTTAAATATTCATAAACTGTTACCGGCGCTTGGTCGTCACCTAAGATAAGTGCTTGCTTGTCAGTGATTTTGCTGGTATCGACAGCCGGAACGTCACGGTCCTGGCCCTTGACACGGGCTAGAGCATTGTCCAACCACTCACGAATGGTAAAGTAATCCTCATGTTCATCAAAGATTTGCCCTTTGAAGTAGGCGGTAGGAATAAATTGCACTCCTGCTGCTTCGCCTTCATCACGAATGCTTTGAGCAAAGTCTTGGTTATCTTGCTTTTTAAGGGCTAATTCTTCTTCCAACCATTGCACGACTTCCGTTTGGTCAGCATGTTTAAAGACTTCTTGATGAGCCAAGAAATAGTTAATCCATTGGTAGGCTAGCTCTGGATCATCATAAGGTAAATATTGGTGAATAATATTAGAATTCCGTAAATCTTTCTTATCTCGGTCATATAGTTTAATAGAGACTTGTAAAAGCCCACGAGAGACATAATCTTCTAAAAGGCCTTGATTGGCTTGGTGAAATTTTCGGCAAAAAGGACAAGCCAAGTTCAAGTAAATAATCATTTGTAAAGGTGCTTGGTCTTGACCGAGTTTTATCCCTAGATTGGCATCCACTTTTGAAAAATCAATATTACTTATGTCCACACAATTTCCTCCTTATTAACTGTTGGCATTAATGATTACCCTTATTCTAACGCAAATCACTAAGAAAATTAAAAAAAGCGACCGAGACGTTTGTCTTGGTCGCTCATTGTTTTAAGGATGACGTTTTTCATCTCATCCTTTTAGTTGAGCTCGCAAAAGCAAGAGCTTCGGATATTTGTCCAATAGGCTAAAAGATTTAAGTTCATATCTTTTGCCTATTGGCTCAAATCTCTCGCTCTTACCGCTTTTGCTCTCATCCTTTTATAATACTTTGTCTAAAAATTCTTTGGTTCTTGATTCTTGTGGGTTGTCGAAGATTTGTTCTGGGGTGCCGTCTTCTACGACGTAGCCTTCTTCCATGAAGACAACGCGGTCGGCAACTTCACGTGCGAAGCCCATTTCGTGAGTGACCACAACCATGGTCATTCCCTCTTTGGCTAAGTTTTGCATAACTTCTAATACATCCCCTACCATCTCAGGGTCGAGGGCAGAAGTCGGTTCGTCAAAGAGCATGATATCAGGACTCATTGCTAAGGCACGTGCGATAGCTACACGTTGCTTTTGGCCCCCTGACAAGGAATCAGGATAAGCTTCGATTTTGTCTTCTAAACCTACCAATTCTAACAATTCTTGCGCTTTTTTGTCCGCTTCTTCTTCCGTCAATTTTTCGAGTTCAACGGGAGCAAGGGTAATATTTTCACGAATGGATAAATGTGGGAAGAGGTTAAAGTGTTGGAATACCATCCCAACATTTTCCCGGGCTTTGTTGATATCTGTGCTTTTGGCAGTAATATCATAGCCATTAATAACAACGGTTCCACCATTAATTTTTTCCAAACGATTCATACAGCGTAAGAAGGTTGACTTACCAGACCCAGACGGCCCGATAATACAAACGACTTCACCTTCTTCAACATCAAGATTAATTGACTTTAAAACGACATACTTACCAAAGGCTTTCTTCAAGTTTTTAACTTCGATCAAAGACATTATAGCATCTCCTTCTCTAGCTTGTTCGATAGTTTAGTTAATAGGGTAATAATGACCACATAAATTACACCTACGATAATCCACATAGAACCAGATTGGTAGGTCCGAGCGATAATAATCCGACCCGTTTGTGTTAATTCCACTAAACCAATCACTGATAGTAGAGACGTGTCTTTTAATGTAATAACAAATTGGTTGATTAGAGACGGTGTCATCGTTTTAATGGCTTGCGGTAAAATAATTTTCTTCATGGTAGTCTTACGGTTTAATCCTAGTGACCGTCCCGCTTCCATTTGTCCTTTTGCAATGGATTGAATTCCGCCACGTACAATTTCAGCTACATATGCTGCAGCGTTAAGTCCTAGGGTCATAATCCCAGCAAAGAAAGCAGAATAGTTTACATTCAGTAATTGCGGAATACCAAAGTAAATAAAGAAGGCTAACACCAAGAGTGGCAGTCCTCGCATTAAATCGATATAAACTAAAGCAATATTAGATAAAATACTATTATTGCCAGCCCGCATTAATCCTAAAATAATTCCTAACACTAAAGCAATTAAAACAGATACAACAGCTAGTAATAAGGTATTTCCTAAACCTTGCATCAAGGCAGGAAAGTTGTTAGTTAGTTGACCCATAAACGAATTGTCTACCTCTTCCACATCTGATCCGACATAACGATTGATAATTTCTTCATATTCACCAGATTCTTGGATGTTTGCCAATCCGGCATTGAATTTTTCCAATAGCTCTTGGTTTTCCCCTTTATTGACAGCGAAACCAAATGGAATCTGATCAATTTCATCACCCACTAATTTAAGGTCGATGGTTCCGGTATTCACTGCATAAGCCATAACCGGATAGTCTTCGATAACAGCATCACTATTACCAGACAAAACATCTTGGTACATATTAACGGAATCCTCAAAGGTAGTCACCGTAAATCCGTACTCATCCTTCATTTCATTGGCGATATCAGCTCCTGCTGAACCGATTTTAGTGGCAACATTTTTGCCTTCTAAGTCATCTAAGGTTTCGATATCAGAATCGCCCCGAGCAGCGAACATGGAACCTGCTTCATAGTAAGGGTCGGAAAAGTCAAATGACTCTTCACGTTCAGGGGTAATCCCCATTCCAGCAATCATCCCATCGGCTTGGTTGGACTCTAAAGCTTGCAAGCCAGAACTAAAGGGCATCAAACGATAGTCGATTTCAAAACCTTGGTCCTTCGCAATGGCTTCTAAAATGTCCACATCGATTCCGACTAAGTCGCCGTTACCATCGATAAACTCGAATGGGGCATAGTCAGATGCAGTAATAATCGTATATGTTTCCTTCTCTTCCGCTGACACAGGGCTTGCACCAGCTAAGAAATCAAATGAAAACAGGGCTAAGAATAAGCACACATATTGAAGCCATACTAGCCTCGGCTTATTCTGTTTTGATTTTCCTTTCATTTTTAAAAATCACCTCTATGTGAATATGTTACTGATTTTCTCCAAAAATTGCAATTTATAACCCTGATTTAAGCTTATTTTTTATAATTTTGCAATGTACTATCGGAACCAAATTGCTTTTTATGCGTTGAGTTCTCGGGTGTAAATAGAGATGGTAGACCGCTCAATCATTGGCAATATCATCGTAGTAATTACAGTAATGTTTTGGGTCAGCCATATAAGGGGCTAAGTAAGGCAATAAACCTTTAGTATAATCTAGGTGATAAAAAGTACAAGCAAAAAACGACCCGGCCAGCGGGTCGTTTCCATATTGATTATCTTTAAAATAGGGTACCGGCAATATTATAGGTTTTCTTGTACCACCAGCGACCTAGTAAGGCTAAGACACCAATCAAGATATAGACAAATGGTGGTAAGACACGGTTAATTGATGCTGGAATCAACTGGGTTAGGAAGATAAAGGCAGCCCAAACTAGCATCACGGCAATAGCGACAAAGATGTAACGCCACATCCCCCGCTCACCCTTGGGTTTGTTTAGGTCGGGTTGGTTTTTGGTGATGAAGGCCATAGCAAAACCAGAGACCACAAAATTCATCAATAAGGTAATAATCCCCGCAGAACTAGAGGCCGATTCACTGCCGCCCAACATCATAGTGACGCCATTGATTAAGGCAAAGATACCACCAATCAATAAGCCACCTTCAATCACATACTGGCCAAAGCTAGCAGGTTCAGCGGGCTTATTGTCTTCATAGTTTTCTAAGAATTCGGCATAACTATGTGGGGTACCGTAGAGATGCTTAGCCGTCACCCCTTCTTTTTGTTTATCCAATAACTCTCGGAGCATAGCATTTTCATGTTCTAGAAATTCTCCCTTGAACTCACGATCAGCCATTTCATTTTTAAACTTCCGCATGAAATCCGCATTTTTGTTGGTTAATTGTGGGTACATTTCCTTATTTTCCCGCTCCCAGTTGGCCCGGCTAGCGGTCAAATCAATCTGTTGGTCATCTTTTTTCGTCATCAATACTCTCCCTAACTCATCAAATCATTTACTCGACGCTCACTTGATTCAGCCCGTAATTAGGCCAACACGTTTCGCTTACACATTAAAGCGGAATAACATGACATCGCCGTCTTGAACCACATAGTCTTTCCCTTCAGAACGGTACTTGCCATGTTCCTTAGCAGCTTGGGTGCTACCATATTCCATTAAATCATCAAAACTGACGGTTTCAGCACGGATGAAGCCCCGCTCAAAGTCAGAGTGAATTACCCCAGCCGCTTGTGGGGCTTTCATCCCACGTTTAAAGGTCCAAGCCCGCACTTCTGGTTCACCCGCAGTAAAGAAAGTCTCCAAACCTAGCAAGGTGTAAGCCCGTTGGATTAGGACATCCAAACCAGATTGTTCCATGCCTAAGTCTTCTAGGAACATGGCCTTGTCGTCATCGTCTAGGCTGGCTAGTTCTTCTTCAATTTTTGCTGAAACCACAACCACTTCCGCATTTTCTTGGTTGGCAATATCGCGTACGATTTCCACATAATCATTTCCTGTGGCAGCATCCTCCTCTTGGACATTGGCCACATATAAGACAGGCTTCATGGTTAAGAGGAACATATGCTTGATAAAAGGTTCCTCTTCTTCCGTTAAGTCAACTGTCCGAGCAGGTTGGCTATTTTCTAAAGCTTCTTTGACCTTAGCCAAAGCCTGGGCTTCCACAACAGCCTCATGATTTTTAGATTTTGCCATCTTGGCCGCTTTTTCGTAGCGTTTAGACACGGAGTCTAAGTCAGCTAGAATTAATTCCAAGTTAATGGTATCAATATCATCACTAGGATCAATCTTACCAGAGACATGAGTAATATTTCCGTCGTTGAAACACCGCACCACATGACAAATCGCATCCACTTCACGGATATTGGCTAAAAACTTGTTCCCTAAGCCTTCACCCTTAGAAGCTCCTTTGACAATTCCTGCGATATCAGTAAATTCAAAGGTCGTAGGAATCGTTTTCTTAGGTTGGTACATTTCAGTCAATTGGTCCAAACGATGGTCCGGTACTTCAACCACACCGACATTAGGGTCAATCGTGGCGAAGGGATAGTTGGCGGCCTCTACTTGGGACTTGGTAATGGCATTAAATAAGGTTGATTTCCCTACATTAGGTAAACCAACGATACCTGCTGTTAACGGCATAATTTCACTCTTCCTTTTCTAAATCTACTGGGCAATTTGAATCCGCGTTTTCATCTTCTTCTCAAATTCGCGCCGTGGCATCAAGACAGATTGGCCACAGCCCTGGCATTTGATTCGGATATCGGCGCCCATCCGAATAATTTTCCAGGCATTCTCTCCGCAAGGGTGCGGTTTTTTCATCTCGACAATATCATGAAGTTCATAACTTTTATCTTTAGCCATGAGGGCCTCCTAATCATCCAAACGAATCTGTAATATATCTAAAATCCGGGTTAAGTCATCTTGAGAAAGGTACTCAATCTCAATCTTGCCCCGTTTTCCTTGGTCCTTAATCTGAACACTAGTGCCAAAGCGATCCATTAGCTTATCTTCACTTTCTCTAATATAAGCCGGTTTTTCTAGCTTTTTAGGTGGCGTTTTGACCTTTTCGGCTGGTTCATTGAGGGCTTGGACCATTTTCTCTAATTGACGCACTGTCATGCCCTCGTTAATCACCTTTTTAGCTAAGCGGGATTGGTCTTTTTTATTTTTCAAACCAAGCAAGGTACGGGCTTGGCCCATAGATAAGTCGCCGGATTGAACCATATCCTTGACATCTTGGTTTAAGCCCAGTAAGCGCACAAAATTCGCCACATGGGTCCGACTCTTCCCTAAACGTTGGCTGACTTCAGCCTGGGTTAAATCGAGTTGGTCCATCATATTTTTATAGGCGGTCGCCTCTTCCAAAGGGGTCAAATCTTCCCGTTGCAAGTTTTCAATAATGGCCACTTCAACCATAGCTTCATCCGACATGTCGCGAACGATAGCTGGTATGGTTTCTAAATCCGCCCGTTTAGCGGCCCGAAAACGGCGTTCACCAGCAATGATCTCATAACCCTTGATGGCCGATTGGCGCAAAATAATCGGTTGGAAGACGCCTTGCTCCTTGATTGAAGCAGTCAGCTCTTCCATGGCTTCCTCAGAAAAATGTGTCCGTGGCTGGTAAGGATTGGGACGAATTTCTGATAAGTTTACCTCTTGCACCCGCTGATCATCTAGGCTAGCCTCGTTATCGGCCACAACTTCCTTGGTTTCATCAAATACATCTTCACTGGGCGCAAACAAGGCATCAATTCCACGCCCGAGTCCTTTCTTATGATTGGCCATTAGCTAACACTTCCTTTGCAAGTTCCAGGTACACCTCCGCACCCCGTGACCGAATATCATAATCAATAATTGATTGGCCATAAGACGGCGCCTCTGACAAGCGAACGTTACGTGGAATTAACGTTTGGTAAACCTTGTCTCCAAAGTATTTACGAACTTCTTCCACCACTTCATTACTTAAATTCGTTCGAGCATCATACATGGTCATCAAGACCCCTTCAATCTTAAGGGTCGAATTGAAATGTTTCTGAACTAATTGGATTGTATTCAGTAATTGACTCAAACCTTCCAAGGCATAGTATTCACTCTGCACAGGAATCAAGACCGAATCCGCTGCGGTAAAGGCATTAATGGTTAAATGACCTAAAGAAGGCGGACAGTCCACAAAGATATAATCATAATCTTGAATCAAGGGTTGCAAGGCTGCCTTTAAGCGCGCCTCCCGCCGTGGCAATGACGTTAATTCCACCTCTGCCCCAGCCAACTGAATCGTCGCTGGTACTACAGACAAGTTTTCACGAGAAGACGCCACAATCGCATCACGGATGGGCACCTCATTCACCAAAACATCATAAATGTCATAGGCCACCTCTGCCTTAGGAATACCTAAACCAGATGTCGCATTCCCTTGGGCATCGGAATCAATGAGTAGCACCTTCTTATCATTATAAGCCAAGGCCGCCGCTAAATTGACAGTAGTGGTCGTCTTACCTACACCACCCTTTTGATTGGCAACCGCAATAATTCTTCCCATGATCAAACCTCCAATTAATTCCTCTGCTTATCTAAACATCTGCTAGCCAACAAGGCATCCACACTCGGCCTAAAAATATTAGCACTCATTTAATGCCCTCGCGCGGTAAATATGAAAAGAGCTATGACTCCTGCCACAGCCCTCCGCATTAAAAAGTAGGGCTATCTCCTACCATTCGCTCTTATTCAAAAAGTCTCATAGCTATTGTATCAAAGAATAGGTATAAATAGCTAGTCTTTAAACAGGAAGTGAGAGTATAGAAACAGAAATTTGGCTGCAATGAAATTAATGCGTTAGATATTTATATAAACGTGTTGGCAGTGGCAATTTCAATTTAAGATTCATACTAACAATCGAGGCAGTTTTACCTTCACCTAAAGGCTTAGTCTCCTCTTGAATACTTTGCTGGTCAGGGAAAACTTGTCCTAAATAGTAAAAATCATTGGATTCATTATCTGATTTTTTCACAAATAATAATACTTCCCAGTCTTCACTATTAGCTAATACTTTAATTTCAGGAGAAGTCACCTTCCGTTTAGCCTTAGAATACCAATGCATGGTGACTGGATTTATGAGCGCATCCTCATAAGCAATTTGTGCGCCGGTGAAGTCTTCTCCTTTTTCTAAGGTCACAAAAATAACAAAACGTTTTAAGCGTTCATCGCGTGCATAGCCACCGATATTTTGGTCGACCATTTGTTTATCCCAACCTAAGAGGCGCAAGACATCTCGACGACGATATTTCTGGTATAAGCTAAGTAAGTGGTCTGATTGGTAATCTTGGTTATTATAATCACTGGTTTTTAGAACATCTACAAACAACTCACGATAATATGACTTACTTAAAGCCATTTGCGTTTGATCAGTCAAAGAGATAAGTTCTTCATTATTAACCGTAATAAACGGTACTGATTCATAGCGTTGTCTCATGGTCCCCGCATAATAATCAATGGTTAAGGTATTAATCACTGATTCAACTATAGCCATAGAAGCCACTACACCCGCTTCACGGTAGTAGTCCATCAAATCTTCCTTGCTAATTGTTTGATTTGCCAGTAAATACTGGAGAAGCAAACTTTCATGTGGCCTCTTACCGGGGAGAATTTCAACGCTTAAAAACTGCAATTGTCGATTCTCCCATTCAGTGAGTGACCCAGGATTATCTTTCACTTTCACCAAGAAATCATGATAGGTATTAAATTTATTGGCAATCAAATAAGGGTCCAATGAGTGTTGTTCTTTAAAATCGACTAATCGAGGCACCCGATTCAAACGGTTTTTCAATTGCTTATAAGCTTTTCGCAATTCTTCCATACTATCAGGAACAAAATGATCAATCGCTGCAAACACTCTCTCTTTGGCGATGCTTTCAAAATTAATGGCTGATAAACCAGAAATAAATTGACTTTCTTGGGTTTCACGACGCAAATTATCCCTGTTATGGCTGTTATCTCCCATAAGTGCCATGGGAATCATATAATTATTGCTATAATTACCAATAAAATCTATCACCGTGACAAAGTCTTTAGAAGGATGTTTCCGCAAACCACGCCCTAATTGTTGGGTAAAAATAATACTTGACTTCGTATTACGCAACATCACTACCTGGTTAATCGTAGGAATATCAATCCCTTCATTAAAAATATCTACCGTAAACAAATAACTCACTTCACCCTTTTCTAGGGCCTTAACGGCTTGTTCACGCGCATCGATCGAATCGTCTCCCGTTAAGGCGATACTTTTAATGCCACGTTGGTTAAAGGCGCTGGCTAAAAGTTTACACTCGTCTTTGCGACTACAAAAAACTAAACCCTTAGCGCTAAGTCCACTAACGCCATAGTAATTGATTTTTTCCAACAAAAAATCAACCCGTTCTGGAACCACCAACTGACTCAAATCACTGGCTTCATCAATGACTTGACCATCCTTTTCATAATCAGTGACACCAAAGTAGTGGAAGGGACAAAGTAAATCTTGGTTCAAGGCTTCTTGCAAACGAATCTCATAAGCCACATTATAATCAAAAAGTTCAAAAATATTAAAATTATCTGTCCGTTCTGGCGTGGCTGTCATTCCTAAAAGAAAGTTAGGAGTAAAATAATCAATAATTTCCTGATAGGACTTGGCACCTGCCTTATGAACCTCATCAATTAAAATATAATCAAAATTATCCGGACTAAAACGCTCATAATAATCAGGCTTAGAAATCGTTTGAATGGTCGCAAAAACATACTTGCGATCACCTTGTTTAAGATGCCCAGATAGTATGCCATAATCTTCACTTGGACCTCCCAGCACCCGACGAAAGGATGTCAACGCAGCTTCTAAAATCTGTTCCCTATGCACTACGAATAACATTCGTTTGGGTTGGGCTTGTTTCACATCAAATGCTGATAAATAGGTTTTTCCAGTTCCTGTTGCTGATACCACTAATCCCTTATTGTGTCCACTGGTTCTTAAGGCTTGTAATTCTTTTAAAGCAGCCCTTTGCATGCGATTGGGCTTCACTTCTGTTCTATTATTTATTTTCTCTTCTTTAACCAGTTCCTGCCTTAATAAAGGTTGGTAATTATTTTGATAAGCAATAATCCATTCCTTATTTAGCGGCTGTGCTGCCTGCCACTCTTCCGCTAAATGGTTCTCCATTTGTCGAATAATTTCTCCATGGTCATTAGAAGTCAAACGGATATTCCACTCATAGTTCATTTTTAAAGCTGACATTGTTAAATTCGACGACCCAATAATAAAGGATCGATAATCGTCATGCTGAAATAAATAACCTTTTGAATGAAAACCTTCTTTATTAGAAATTCTTACTTCTAAGTTAGGAATCTTCAATAATTCTAAAAAGACATGTGGGTGATTGAAGGATAAATAATTAGAGGTAATTAATTTCCCTTTAATCCCACGACGAGCTAAATCAGCCAACTGAACTTTGATAGCATCTAAACCATCTGTTGTCAGAAAGGCAATTGAGAAAATAAAGCTTTGGCATTGATCAAGGTCATCTTGGAGAATATTCAACAAATTCTCTTTTTTATGCGGTTGATTGATAATCAAACTAGGGTCCAATTCTGATCCCATTACTTTTTCATCAATAAAGGCTTTCTTTAAAGACGCTTCTAATCTTTCCATTTTATCACCTATTATAAGGACTCATGCATTAATTTCTTCACAGCCGGACGATCAGCAGGTGCCCACTCTAATTGATCTAAGGAGTGAGCAGGTAACCATTTAATCGCCACATGTTCGGTTAGCGTAGGCACACCTGTTTCTAATTCACATACAAATGTCGTTAAATTAATTCGAGCAAAATCATAGTCGTAAACTGTTGTATCAAAAGCTGATGGTGAGACCGATACTTTAATCTTAAGCTCTTCGTCTAGTTCACGTAACAAGGCTTGGCGTGGACTTTCACCTTGCTCAATCTTTCCTCCTGGAAATTCCCAATAATTAGCCAATGACCGACCTGGGCCACGCTGAGCGCATAAGATTTTCTCATCCTGAACAATAATCGCCCCTACCACTTTGACTTCTTTTCTCATCGAATCATCCTTCAGTAGATTTTTTCACGATTTAACATTTTCGCTACATTCACTTCACAGTTTCTTCAATTCTATCACCTATTATACAAGCATACCAAATATAACTTTTCTTCATATCTTTCTCCTCCCAAATGAAAGATAACTAGCGAAAACACCAGTATGGAAGCTGGTGTTTTTGTTTATGATTTATAACTATAGAAGTGTTATTTCAACTCCACCCAATAATCTTTATGACTAAAAAACGATTCATTTCAAACATCTCAAAGTCGAAATGAATCGTTTCTTTTTCTATCCTTTTATTGATCATCTTCTAAAATTTCATTAATCTCAGCACTATAGATATTTGATTTACCACCAAACACAGCTTGTACACCGTCTTGTACTTCTAGGACGGCAGTGGCACCCATTGCTTTTAAGCCATCCTTGTCTACTTTTGATTTGTCCTTAACCGTGACTCTTAACCGAGTGGCACAGGCGGTTACATTGTTAATGTTATTTTCGCTACCCAGACGGTTAATAATGTCTAAGGCATTATCATGTAAATTACTAGCCTGTGATTTTTGATTCACTTTAGCTTTATCAGTCACCACTTCCATACCTGGTACGGCAACTTGGAATTTTTTGACCAAGATTTTAAAAATAAAGTAATAAACCAATGCCCATAAAATTCCCACTGGGATCACTCGAATCCAATTCGTTTGTGCATTCCCTTGAAAAGGACCAAATAATAGAAAATCAATCAACCCACCAGAAAAGGTATTCCCAATACGGATAGACAAGATATCAGCGACAAAGAAGGATACCCCATCTAAAAAGGCATGAATCACATACAACCAAGGCGCTGCAAATAAAAATGAGAACTCAATAGGCTCAGTAATCCCTGTTAAAAAGGAAGTCAAAGCACTACTGAAATAAAAACCTGCATTTTCCTTACGATTTTCCTTGGGAATGGCATGGTACATCCCTAATGTTGCTGCTGGCAAGCCAAACATCATTGTGGCAAATCGACCAGCGAAAAACCGTGTTCCATAAGTAAAGAGACCAGTATAATTAGGGTCAGCTAATTGAGCAAAATAAATATTTTGCGCCCCATCGATACTTTGACCAGCTACGGTTTCTACCCCTCCTAAAGAGGTATACCAAAACAGTGGGTAAATCGTGTGATGCAAACCAACTGCTCCTGTCAGGCGTAAGAAAAAGCCGTAGAAAAAGGAACCAATACTACCCATTTGTGCAATGTGCTCACCTAAAACCACTAGCAGATTTTGAATCGGTGGCCATATTGCGAAGAATATCCCACCTAAAACAATAGCTACTAAGGCAGAAATAATCGGGATAAAACGATTGCCCCCAAAAAAGCCTAAGAATTGTGGTAATTCAATCTTACGGTAGCGATTATGTAAGAAGGTTACAGTTAACCCAATCACTAAGGCGCCTAACACACCAGTATCAATGCTAGCATCCGCATCGGCAAACAGTTCCAAGAAGGCAGAAATTGTTCCAGTAAAAACGAGGTAGGCCACTCCTCCTGATAAACCGGCTGTCCCTTTATCCGCATCGGCAAGACCCACTGCAACACCAATAGAGAAAATCAAAGGTAAGTTGGTAAACACTGTGTTCCCTGCCATTGTCATAATAGTCAAGGTGGCCTGTAACCAAGACTGAGCTAAAAATGGGAACTGGCTGATTGCTGCTTCATTAGATAAGGCACTCCCTAGACCCAATAACAATCCGGCCACTGGAAGAATAGCGATGGGAAGCATGAAAGCCTGGCCTAATTGAGAAAATTTCTTAAACATATTAGCCCTCCTCATTTAAGGCCGCGATAAATCGTGCGGCAATTTCTTTGGGACGAGTAATCGCTCCACCAACAACAATTCCAGCGACACCTAAAGTTTGGATTTTCTTGGCTTGTTGTGGGGTATGAATTTTACCTTCTGCTATGACATCCACCCCACTCGTCACTAAACGCTCAATAAGATCATAATTAGGGCCATCAATGTTTTCACTATAATCGGTGTAACCAGCTAAAGTTGTTCCCACGAAATGAATTCCCTGTTCAAAGGCATTCAAGCCTTCTTCATAAGTTGAAATATCAGCCATAAATAATTGGTCAGGATATTTATTGAGAACTTTCGCAATAAATTCATTTACCGTTAACCCATCATGACGTTTGCGATCAGTCAGATCGAGTGCAATAACTTCAACCCCAGTAGCAACCAATTCATCGACTTCTTGCATGGTTGCGGTAATAAAGGGTTCTTCTGGTGGATAATCTTTCTTAATAATTCCAATAATTGGTAGGTCAACTGCGGCTTTTATCTCCTCAATGTCTCTAACTGAGTTGGCTCGAATACCAACTGCACCGGCTTCTTGGGCTGCTTTGGCGAGTAGGGGCATCACACCACCTGTTTCCGTATAGAGTGGTTCCCCAGGTAGGGCTTGGCAAGAGACAATTAATCCATTATTGATTTGTTTGAGCAATGCTTGTTTTTCCATTTCAATAACTCCTTTTCTTTACTCATTAAACTTGTGACTCTATTAGTCATTTTCATAATTAAATCTTATTAGTGGTCTAAATGCTTGTGGCTCTTCACTTCCCATCAGATAAACCGCTTTCTAAAAACGCTATTATATAATATGATTATTATAGTTCATTTAGGAGTGTGCTTCAACGCTAGTTCAGTTTTTTGTTTCCTTTGCTACTAATTACAGCAAGAAAAAACATATTTCTTTACCAATATCTTCACAAAAAATTCACAACTACTCGCTACCATAAAAACATACCAAATATAACTTTTCTTCATATAATCTTTCTCCTCCAATATGAAAGATTTATAAAAGGCAGTCAGGTCTCCCACCTGGCTGTTTTTTTGCTTTAATGGAAGTCTAGGTGAGTTTAATGCACTTTAATTAGAAATTTGCCGATTTTTGATATCGCTCATTGCTCTGGTAAATGATAGACTTATACTAGAGAAAATGAAGAGAGGATGCTCTTATGGAAGACCGTAAACACTTATATTGGAAGTTATTTACTTCCACCTTCGTCTTATCGGCATTTACCTTTGGCGGAGGGTTCGTTATTATTTCCCTAATGAAAAATAAATTCGTCGATGAACTCGGTTGGTTAGAAGAAAATGAAATTCTCGACTACACTACTATTGCCCAATCCACACCAGGGGCCGTCGCCATTAATGCGTCAATCTTGGTGGGCTACCGAATGGCAGGTTGGGTGGGTGCAGCCATTACTGTTTTGGGTACCATTCTCCCTCCCTTTATCGTTATTTCGGTGATTTCCTTCTTCTATGAAGCTTTTCGTGACAACCTGGTTGTGGCCGCTATTTTGAAGGCCATGCAGGCTGGTGTGGCTGCCGTTATTATCGATGTCGTTTTAGATCTTGCTCATAATGCCTTAAGTTTTCAACGCAGCTTTTCCCTACTGACGATGATTTTTGCCTTCATCGCTGTTTATTTCTTAGATATTAATATTATCTATATTATTTTTATTTGTGCTATCGCCGGTATGGCCTTCTATTATTGGCGCAAAAACAAAGAGGAGGTGCAAAAATAGTGATTTACCTACAATTATTTATCGTATTTTTTCAAATTGGACTCTTCTCTATTGGGGGCGGCTTAGCAGCGATTCCGTTAATACAAGAACAGATTGTGGACACCCATGCCTGGTTATCCATTAGTGAATTCACTGACTTGATTACCATTGCGCAAATGACCCCAGGACCGATTGCCATTAACTCCGCCACCTTTATCGGAATTCGTTTAGCAGGCTTTGCTGGTGCTGTGGTCGCCACCCTAGCCTTCATCACGCCATCTGTTATTTTAGTCATGACTTTAGCTTACATCTATAACCGCCATAAACAACTCGATGCAGTCCAAGCCCTACTAAATAGTTTGAAACCTGCTATCGTGGCCTTTATCGCTTCGGCTGGGATTTCAATCTTGCAAACAGCCTTGGTAGATACTAGTCAGCTCCCAGGAGCCCCCTTCGATTATGTGGCTTTAGTCCTCTTTATCCTAGCCTTTATCTGCCTGCGTAAAACTAAATTCGATCCCATTCTCATCATGCTCTCTACGGGACTGGTGGGTGGAATGATTTATTTAATTCTGTAATAGTTCCCTAACAGCGATTCAGCTCAGACTGAGTCGCTTTTCTTTACACTGGATTGGCTTATTCGTTATGATGGACTTAGTAAGCTTAAAGGAGGCTAATTATGGTAAAAATTGCAACAGTTCTCACCGAATTATTCGAAGACTCTGAATACACTGAACCTAAAAAAGCACTCGAAGCCGCTGGTCATGAAGTGGTTACCCTAGGCTTAGAAGCCGGCCAAACTGTGACTGGTAAAACAGATGGCGTTGAAGCAACAATTGAAAAAGCAGTCGCCGATGAAGATCCGGCTGATTATGATGCCCTACTTATCCCTGGTGGCTATTCACCAGACAAATTAAGAAAAGATGACCAAGTGTTAGACTTTGTCCGTCATTTTGCCATGCAACGCAAATGGATTTTCACTATTTGCCACGGCCCACAACTCTTAGTAAATGCTGGTGTCTTAAACGGCAAGAACCTAACCGCTGTGAAACAAGTGGCAATTGATGTCATCAATGCAGGCGGTAACTTCTTTGATGAAGAAGTTGTCATCGATGAAATCGGTCGTTTCGTTTCAAGCCGTACACCAGATGACTTACCTGCCTTTGACAAAGCAATCGTAGACGTTTTAGAAAAATAAATCCTATTAATCTAATGAGGCTGGGACAAAAGTCCCAGCCTCATTAGGATATACGGACATTTATCTCTTAGTTTAGTTCTGAAAAACAGCCCCATCAGTATTTTCTGCAAATGAGTCAGTATTCTGCGAATACTTCCCATTTTCAGACAAATTCTTTGAGGCTAATCGTTTTTCATCTCATCCTGTTTTATTAATAGTGATAAAATCACAACAAAAAATCTATCGTTTTTTGACAAATTAGTCACAGGAAATTCACATCTAGCCACTATTATATAAACATACCCAATAGAAAAACTTTTCTTCATATCTTTCTCCTCCCAAAATGAAAGATAAGCAAACGGCGCTAGGTCCCCCTAGCGCCGTTTTGCTTTTAACTTAGTCAGACTTCCACTGATTTGCCTGTCACTTTCAATATTGCTAAACTAAGGAAGAAAGTGAGGCCAAGACAATGATTATTCTCCTATCCCCATCCAAAGAAATGACCAAACAAACTGAAAAAAGCCAACGTCCAGTTATACTTCTAGACAAGGCCAAAGAATTGAGCCAAGCCAGTGATTTTTTAGGGGACAAGGCCCATTACCAAGCCCTAAATCTATACAACGGTTTACAGTACCGTTATCTAAAAAAGGACTTAAACAGTGATGATCTGGCCTTCTTAGATCAAAGGCTTTATATCATCTCCGCCCTTTATGGACTTGTACGCCCACTGGATGGCATCCGTCCCTACCGTAAAGATTTCAAAAGCAAGGGCCTCTATAAAGCTTGGGGAGACACCCTCTACAAAGTGTTGTCCCAACAAGAGAGCCCTATTCTCAACCTCGCGAGTAAGGAATTTTCCAAAACCATCACTCCTTATTTAAACACTAATGACCGTTTCATTACTGTCGACTTTAAAGAAGCAAGTGCTGATGGTGAATTGAAAACTCACTCAACAATTTCTAAAAAAGGCCGCGGACAAATGGTTAATTTTATCGCCAGGGAGCGAATAACTGACATCAATGCAATCAAAAACTTCACCGATATGGCATACAGCTATCGTGACGACTTATCTAATGACGCTCATTGGGTATTCGTTCGCCCTAAAGACTGAATTAATGATAAAAAAAGCAAAGCGACTGGGATTTATGTCCCAGTCGCTTTGTTTTATATGAACAAGTATCTTTAGCTCTAACCGCTTTTCATCTCATTCTTATAGCGAGCTCGCAAAAGCAAGCGCTTCGGATATTTGTCCAATAGGCTAAAAGATTTAAGTTCATATCTTTTGCCTATTGGGTCAAATCTCTCGCTCTTACCGCTTTTGCTCACACCCTTTTATTTACAAAGGATTTTTTGCTGGTTTACCGGGGCGACGTGGATATTTATTAGGGGTTTCTTTCCTTTTTTCAATCCGCACAATATGCCGCTCCCCAGTCTCATTGGGTAGGTCAAAAGCAATGTCTTCAATAAATTTCCCACCCAAAGTAGCGATGGCCTGATTGGCTTCTTCGCGTTCATCATGGGTTTGAGCCGCCTTCATGGCTAAAAACTGACCACCCTTCTTCAACAAAGGGATACAAAATTCCGCTAAGAGATTCAGACGCGCCACAGCACGGGCAGTAGCCACATCAAATTGACCGCGAAAATCCGGATTTTGGCCAAAAGTTTCGGCACGATCATGGTAGGCAGACACGCCAGATAAGTCTAAGTCAGAAATTACCGTATTCAAGAAATTTACTCGCTTATTGAGACTATCCACAATCGTCACGTCAAGATTAGGAAAAGCAATCTTTAAAGGAATGCTAGGAAATCCTGCTCCAGCACCCACATCGACTAATTTTTTATCGTTGGTAAAGTCTTCATAAAAAGCCAAGGTCAATGAATCATAAAAATGCTTGAGATAGACGTCTTCTTGCTCGGTGATAGCGGTGAGATTAATCTTCTCATTCCATTCTAGCAATAAGTCATAATAACGAGCGAATTGCGCCATCTGATGATCTGATAAGTTAATGCCTTGGTCAGCCAAAGCCGCTTGAAACTGGTCTGGATTCATGCTATTGCTCCTTCCAAGTTTTTATTAAGTATAACATAGGAGGGGAAACGAGCGTGGTATTCAACTGACGATTTTATATGACAACGCTCACTAAATAGTAATGACATAAGTTATTAAGCTAGTTTTTCAATTTCTTGACTGATTTCAGCAATCAATTGCGTATCTGTTAAGCCGGTCACTTCTTTAATGACACTATCCAAATCAGAATCAGTCAATTTTTCTTGAAGTTCTTGGCTTTGGGCATCATTTGGATCGTCATATTTAAAAATCATCGCAACGGTTTCTTTTAATCGATCATAGTTTAAGCCACGCTCTTGGCATTCACGCAAAGGGCCAATAAAGCGTTCGTTATAACCTAACTTACGGATTGGGGTCCGGGCCACTCGGGTAATGGCATCTGAAATATATTTATTTTGAAAACGTTGAACGATTTTATTGGCATAGTCTTGGTGTTGGTCAGGGTCAAATCCCCATTTATCAACCAATAAGGCACCGGTTTCTTGTAAAACACCTTTAAGTTGATTCAAGATTCGGTCGTCTTCTAAGGCTTGATCAATTGTTTCATAACCATAGTACCGTCCAGTGTAGGCTGTGGTCGCATGGCCAGTGTTCACTGAGAATAACTTTCTTTCGATATATGGCTCTAAATCATCCACATATAGGACATCCGATAGCTTCAAATCAGTCGCTTTCATATGTGTTTCATCAACAACCCATTCACTAAACGGCTCAACTGAAACATATAATGGATCTTCATGCGATTGGATAGGAACAATCCGGTCAACGGCTGCATTAGGAAATCCAACATATTGAGCAAGGTAATCAATAGTGTCATTGTCCAAGTGTTTAATGACTTCTTGGTATAAATAATCTGACCCACCAATCATATTTTCACATGCAATCACATCAAGGGCGTTGGTGTTATTCGCTGCTTGGCGTGCCTGCAATCCTTTAGCAATTAATTCTGCAATAAAAGGTAAGACATTAGGTCCAATGGCTGTCGTTACAATATCCGCATTTTTCACGGCTTCAATTACTGCGTCGGGATTTTTTCCGTTATTAATTCCTGAAAAATCAGTGATTTGAGTTTTATCCATTTTTTCATCAGCAAAAGCAACAGTATAATGGTCCCGTTCATTCAAAGCATCAATCAATTCATCATTGATGTCTACAAATGTAATATGAAAACCATTCTTATGTAGAATTTCACCGATAAATCCACGACCAATATTGCCAGCTCCAAAGTGTACAGCTTGTTTCACTATACTTCCGCCTCCTTAATAATTGCAGTAATTTCTGATTGTGATTTTGCATTTGCTAATTTGACAACATTTTCTTTGTCCGAACAGATGACAGCTATCTTAGAGAGTAAGTCAAGGTGTTCATCGCCTACCCCTGCAATCCCAAATACTAATAGGGCCAGATTTTCTTCTTCAGACGTAGAAAAATCAACGCCATGGGGAACTTGCACCAAAGAAATTGCTGTGTGCTTGACGGCTTCCTTGGCATCATCTGTGCCATGAGGTATCGCGACAAAATTCCCCATGTAAGTTGAAACAATTTGTTCACGCTCTAGCATCGACTCGACATATTCTGGCTTAATAGCATCATCAGCCAATAATAATTCGCCAGCTGCTCGAATCGCGTCCTCCTTATTAGAGAATTGCTGGTTTAGTTGAATTAACGTTTCCTTTAATTCCATTTCATACTCCTTTTCTTTACTCGTTACTCTTTTGTGAGGGTTGCTTGTACAAATAAATGACTTAATAGTTGGGAAATGAGTTGTTCATTGCCATACTTATAAATCTCAGTATTTAAATCACTATCAATAATTGATGATGAAATACTACCTAGTAATCGTTCTTCTTCATTGCTAATATCAATTGGCGCTAACATTAAGAGAATTCGTTGTAATTGAATATATTTTTGATCCATTCCCATAATTTCAAATTGCTTATCTAAATCGATGACTGCAAAATAAGCGGCCTTCACATGGCTACTAGAGATGTGAAATAAGGCAATATTGGAATTTGGAATACCTATGGGCGCTTCTTGATAGCGTTTAACGATTTCTTGTGTGATATTGGCTGGATTAATAATAATTGTCTCATCTAATTTTGCAATAATATTATATAAAGTACCAGATAAGCTCGCTTCCGCTTGTTCGTTTCTTACCTGGAATTGTTCTAATAGTTGATTACCAGCATTAACTAAATGATACATTTCTTTGAAGCGATTACTTTCATCTTTGGCCGGATAACCCTTATTTTCTTCTGTAGGGCTATTGTGTGAGAGTGTTTTAATTTCTTCTCTTATTTTTATTGCTTCATTATCCAATAATAAGGGCGAAATCATTTGATAATCGAAACCAACATTTGGTAGATATTCAGTCGCCAAAATTAAATGGTAATCTTCAGAGTTTAATTCATTAATTTGTGACGTCTTATAAATGGTCACAGAATGAACTTCTGGGATTTTATTTTTAAAACGGCTTTCTAACACACGACTCGAACCAATGCCTCCTGAACTAACAATCGCCACTTTAACTGATTTGGTAAGCGGTTGACGTTCAATCGCAGAAGCAAAATGTAAAACAATATACGCAATTTCCTCTGAATTAAATACTAAGTCAGGGAAGACGGTTTTAATGCTTTTTTTGACACTTTCAAGAATATAGGGATAACGTGCAGTCATCTTCGATAAGACATCCGGTTCATTTAAGGTCAGATGATCTGAACGATTAACAGCAGCTTCCATGTGAGCCAACAAATCGATCGATAAAACGCGGTCTTCCCTAAAATTATACCCTGTTAAATGAGACACTTGCCGGATCAGTTCCGTTACTTGATAAGTGAGTGTCGCATCAAAGTCATTTGAGAAAATATCTTGGGACCGATTAAAATTCATTCCCTCTAGTTGGTGAGCAAAATAAACCCTTTCTCCCATACTGATACTCGTATTCACAGTGTCTGAAAAAATTATAGTATAAATTTTATAAGCCAAGCGTAAATAGTGAGCAGATAAGCCTTTTTCCAAACTATTCATGTGAATAGAATGCGACAAACGCATGCGATAAACATTCACTAAAAGATTAAGTAATGTTTTTTTCAATTGATTATCTGGCAGTTGAACGATATTTTCGTGATATAAATTAGAGTCAACAAGAGCACTTACTTGTTCATAAATCACTTGCGGAAAAACAGAGAGGAAAAAATGATTATAATTTGAAGTCTCCTTTTCACTAGTTAGCTCCCGCAAAAAGTGAAAGAGTTCAAAGGCTTTTATATTACGATCTAGTAAGTAAACAATCAGTTGTCTGATTTTAATTTCATTACCAACGATTTGAACTTTAATCTCATTTAAATTCTTTAATTCTACTTGATAATAGTCAAAAATCGTCTTTATACTATTTAAATCATTTTGAATCGTTCTGGTACTCACTTGAAAATCAATCGCTAAACTCTCAATACTATCGCGCTGCTCCTTGGTTAATAAAACTAGGGCAATTGCATCTTGTCTTTCTTGTTTAGAGAAATTGACAAAATTCTGTTGGGTTATTTGCTGCCACAATGCATGTTTTTCTGACTCAGTGGCGACAAGATAATACCCTTGATGACGCGATTTCTTTAATTTCATTCCTAGTGAATCCAAACTTTTTTCTAGATTTGCAATTTCGCGATAAACCGTTCGTCGACTCACCTTCAATACTTGCTCTAAGTCCGCCAAGGCCACCCCTTGCGACTTAGAACAAAGTAATTTTATAATCTGTTTCTCCCTTTCTGAAAAAAACATCCCTATCGCCCCTCATTAGTCTTTACTCTATTATAGTATGACCTTATTGAGTGACTGTTTCAAGCAGTTCCTTATAAGCTGATTCCTCATATAAGTGAGACACTTCATAAACCTGTGACTGCTCAATTGTTTGTAATTGCGCTAATGTTTCCTTATCACTAATTAATAAGGCATTGGCACTTAATTCGATTTCATTTTCTTCTACCGCGTGTACAGTAATTTCTTTGCCTTCATTGCGTAATTCATTTCGTAATAAGGATGCCCCCATTACTGGACTAGCTGGATAATCAGCATGGTAAGGGAAAATAATTTCATTAATCGTTGACATATCCAGACTTGAATGGCCAGATGCTACATTTGAGTCATTACTTGTAGCAACATCTTCTTCCGATTTATTTTGCATTTCATTTAAGATATCATCATAACGATCACCATCTAAGAAATTCCCCACCGATACATGAGACCCATGAGGTGCTTGTTTCATGGCACGATTAGTCAATTCTTCCTGCGTAATAATTAATGTTCCCGATTCATCCTTCAACTTACTAATTGCCATATTGGTAATCGGAATATCATAACCAATAGTTTTCGCTTTCTTCCGTAATAAAGAAGCACCCATTGCACTAGAGCCCATACCAGCATCACAAGCAAAAATAATTTGATTAATATCTTCTGGTGCTGGAACCTCATTTTGTTCACTAGCATTTAGCTCAGTCGTTTGCCCTTTGGATTCTGCTTTGGCAGATTGTGTTGACCGTTGTGCTGCTTCAAAATCGCCTTCTTCAGTATTTTTATCCATTTTGATGATAGCCGCAGCCACTAAGAAGGAAACTAAAGTAGCCACTAAAACACCTGCAATGACTCCAATATAAGTACCAGGTGCAGTCATTCCAATAATCGCAATTATTGATCCTGGTGAAGCAGGTCCTGTCAACGCAGCATTCAACAGTTGGAAAGTAAAGGTTCCAGAGATACCACCTAAAATAACGGCTAGGAACAATAAAGGTTTCATCATCACGTATGGGAAGTAAATCTCATGGATACCACCAAGGAAGTGAATAATAATAGCTCCTGGTGAAGAAGCTTTTGCAGACCCTTTACCAAATACACTAAATGCTAATAAAACACCTAGTCCTGGACCAGGGTTTGCCTCTAATAGATAAAGTACAGAACGGCCCATTTCAGCCACTTGTTGAGAGCCTAATGGTGTCAAAATACCATGATTAATCGCGTTATTTAAGAATAGAATCTTAGCTGGCTCAATAAAAACATTTGCCAATGGTAATAATCTTTGGCTAATAATCCAGTCTACACCAGTCTCAAATAAGGTTGTCATTCCAGACACAAATGGTCCCACCGCATAAAAACCAACTAATACCAGTAAGAAACCAATTATACCGACTGAAAAGTTATTAACTAACATTTCAAAACCAGATGGAATCTTGTCACTAAAGTGTTCATCAAATTTCTTGATGACCCATCCACCTAGCGGACCTAAAACCATGGCACCAATAAACATTGGCACAGTAGGTTGTCCGGTTATAATTTCTGAAGCACCTACAATAGCCCCCATTGTAGCGATTGCACCAGTTACAGCGCCTCGTTGCTCATATACCATCGAGCCCCCTGTATAACCAATTAGAATTGGTAATAAGTAATCCCGCATTGGGCCAACCAAGTTAGCTAAAGCCTCATTAGGCAACCAACCATCAGAAATAAATAGGGCCGTGATAATCCCCCAAGCAATAAATGATCCAATATTAGGCATTACCATACTTGATAAGTAGGAGCCTAATTTCTGTATAGCAGATTTAAACCCTGCATTTGATTTTTCTTGCGACATTGTTCTCTCTCCTTTATTTCAATACTACTTCTATAGTAAATGCTTTAACAAACGGTTACAATAGTGAGCGAACGCAAATTTGGCACAAACAATGTGCCAGCACTTTCTGAGGAAATAAACGGCATGTGTTATAATGATGTTGTTATCAAACCGATTACAAGGAGGAATTATAATGGATATCCAAATTTTTGAAAATGCACACGAGGCTTCGAAAAAAGCAGTAGACTTTTTTGAAAAAGCTTTAGAAAAAAATCAGAACGTATTTGGCTTAGCAACAGGATCAACTCCCGAAGCATTATACGAACAATTAATTGACTCTTCACTCGATTTTTCCGATGCAATAGCTATTAATCTTGATGAATACTACGGCTTACCAGCAAATCATCCACAATCTTATGCTTATTTTATGGAAGAACATCTTTTCAACGCTAAACCCTTCAAGAAAACCTATATTCCCAATGGAGAGAATACTAATGTATCCGAAGAAATCGACCGTTATAATACCGTTTTGGCAGAGAATCCCATTGACTTACAACTACTAGGAATTGGTCAAAATGGCCACATCGGTTTCAACGAACCAGGCTCTTCCAGCACTGAAAAAACACGGTTAGTTGATCTTACTCAAGAAACCATTATGGCAAATTCGAGATTCTTCTCTGACCAATCAGAAGTCCCTACTCAAGCTTATTCCATGGGATTGGCTTCAATCATGTCTGCTTCACAAATCCTTTTACTCGCCTTTGGAGAAAATAAAGCCGAAGCCATCAAAGCCATGATTGAAGGACCTGTTACATCTGAAGTACCGGCCTCTATTTTACAAAATCATCCCAATGTGACTGTTTTATTAGATAAAGAAGCCGCAAAATTGTTGGAGAAGTAATGCATTATTATAAAAAATAATACGAAATGAGGCTGGAACAAAAGTCACTAAGAACAGAATCCTTGGATTAAAGTGTGCAGGACAGGAGAAACCTATCCTGCACACTTTAGGAAACAGTCGAAGGAGCTGCATTTCAGAACTCGATTAAAAGACTGTGAGCAAAAGTGGTAAGAGCGAGTGATTTGATCCAATAGACAAAAGATTTGAACTTAAATCTTTTAGTCTATTGGACAAATATCCGAAGCTCTTGCTTTGGCGAGCCCAACTAAGAGATTAATGTTCATATATTACAAAGAGGCTGGGATTTTTGCCCAGCCTCATTTTGTCTCTTTTATATATTCAAGTTACCGTGTATTTCTTCCCAATCATTTGAAAAATCGGTGATAGCTTTATTGATATTTGCATCATCTAAGAATTTATCTACTACCTCTGCTCCTACTGTCACAGTATGTGCACCCTTATGCAAAGATTCTAATACCTGATTAACATTTTTAAAACTCGCCGCAAGTATCTTCGTATCATGATTATTATGATCAATATAATTTCTAATATTAGAAATTACTGTATATGGATTGGTATTCAGATTTTCCATCCGATTGACATAGGGAGCTAAATAATCTGCTCCATTTGCAAGTGCTAGTAACGCTTGGATTTCAGAATAAATGGCAGTTGCGGTGATATTATACCCTTCATTTTTCAATTCCTTAATAACTTTTAGACCCGTTTTTGAACAAGGAATTTTTATATAAACATCTTTGCCAATTGACTCCGCTATTTTTTTAGCATCTTCCATCATTCCTGTATAATCTGAAGCAATTGTTTGTACATGTAGGGTTCGATTTTTTCCAATTATATTTCTTATTTCTGTTAAATGTTCGATTACATCAATATTACCTTCTTTTTTTAATATTGATGGATTTGTTGTCACCCCAACGACTGGTAAATACGTTAAATAGTCTTTGATTTTACAAGTATTGGCTGAGTCTATAATTAAATTCATTCTCTTCCCTCTCTATTTAAATGCTTTAGTGCTTGCAAATCGAGATCTTTAAAAGATGTGACTACCTTATCTGCTAATGATAAATCTTGTGCTGGATAATCTGGGTTTTTAAACCCAACACAATATAAATCCGCCCTATTTGCAGATGTGGCCCCATTCAGTGTGTCTTCAATTGCTATACATTCATAAGGCTTTTTATCTAGTTTTTCCATTGCATATTGATAAATATCTGGAAAAGGTTTTGAATTATTTACTTCTTCGCCAGAAACATAAACATCAAAATAATTAATTAGTTCCAATTCCGTTAAATTACGTTTAATTTCAACTATTGGCGAGCTAGATGCGACACCTAATTTAAAGCCCATTCGATAGGCTTCAGCGATGAAAGTTTGGACTCCTTTTATTGCCTTTACCCCATCTTCGTTAATCATATTTTGTCTTTCTTGATTCATCAAATTAATGTAATAATCAACCGATTCTTCTAGATTTAACTCTTCTTTCATTTTTTCCCACATATATTGATAGGTTGTTCCCATAAATTGATATTGATAACTGATATCCTTATCATAGCCTAGCTGATTTAAAATTTTGGTTTTAGATTGTAAATAAGTATATTCAGAATCAACAATTACGCCATCCATATCAAAAATAATTGTATTCATATATGCCTCCTGATAAAATATGCCGCTCAATTTGAACGGCATAGTTATTATTATTTAATTGTAATTTCTGTGCCGACACTAATTTCTGGTAGTTTTTTTTCTTCAACATATAAAGTACCGGCCAATGCTGCTTCATTAGAACCATCAAATTTTATGGTGATATGACCTAGGTCTCTTAGATTTTTCTCAACGACATTACCCACTGCTGTAATTTTATACTGTTCATTACCTACAGACAAGGTTTGTCCTTCTTGAATAGATTCCTTAACCTCATTAAGCTCAATATTATAACAATAATCGGCTAAATCATCAGGTGCATCTGATCCAAATAAAATAATCATATTTTCTGATTGAAATAATTCTGCTTCATTACCAATATTAATAACATTTGTTTCAAATACAGACATAATTAACTCCTTAACTATATAATCCAAAACTTGCTAACCATGCGACAACCACACGTGGGACACCATTTAAGAAACGTGAATAAAGTACTGCTGGTACCCCAACTTCTACTGTTTCTGATTTTGCTTCAGCTAACCCTAATCCAACGGGAATAAAGTCACATCCATTTTGAGTATTAATTGCAAATAATGCTGGCAAAGCAAGATTTGGTGGAATATTTCCACGGCCAATCTCTACACCGATTAACGTTCCTACGACTTGACTTATTACCGCACCTGGTCCTAATAAGGGAGATAAGAATGGTAAAGAGCACACAAAACCAATGATAACTAGTCCCCAAATATTACCAGCTAAAGGCGCTAAAGTATTGGCAATCCAATCACCAACACCAGAACCTTGTATTACACCAATAATCAAGGAAACAAAAGCCATGAATGGAATCACTGTGTTTAACATTGTCTGTACAGCTTCACGCGCAGCTTGATTAAAAACAGACACAAACTTTCCGGCGCCCATTCCTATTTTGGCAATAATTCCACCCTTTTGTTGCTCAGTAATCTTTTTAGAGGTATCATACTTAGGTTTATCTTCTTCTGCTGATTCTGGCTCATGGGTTGCTGTATCAGCTTGAGATTGCTCAGCTACGGTTTCTTCTGTCAAACTAATTTGTTTTTTTCCAACATTAGATACATAAATATCTTCAGTAATATATTGGGCTAATGGGCCAGCTTTCCCAGTGGCAATAATATTTACCGTAGGAATCCCTTTCTTAGGATATAGACCACATCTTAGGGTTCCACCACAGTCGATAATAGCTAAGGCAATTTCGTCATCAGGAATAGATGTTTTAAAGCCATTAACTCCTTCCATGCCAGTTAATTCTTCAATATAGTCAACGATTTCTGGGCGATCACCACCACCAACCACATAAATGAATTTATTTTTCTTTTCAGTTGGAGTAATCACTAAGGGACCGCCAAATCCACCAGAACCCTTATTTATTTTTATACTTTTGTATTCAGTCATTTTATTACAACCCCGCTCTCTAATCAGTCACTGTTTCCACAGATTTACTTAATTTTATGCCTTGTTGACGGCTAACACGTTCAGTAAAGAAATCTGTCGTCCATCCACCAATAAAGTTCATCACTAAACCTACTAGTAAGTAACGAATGGCTAGTTCCATTTCATTTAAACCTAATGTCATAATCCCTTGAGCAATCCCCATCCAAACAAATAATTCACCTGGGTTGATATGAGGAAACACACCGTTGCTTGTATGACAAAATTGCATTTGGGCAGCGATATATCCAGGTTTATAGTATTCAGGTAAAAAGCGACCCATAGTCATTGACATCGGATTACCCAACATAAATGCTGAAACAAAAGGTAAAATCATATAGCGAGTAAATGGATTAGAAGAAGATACCGCTGCTAACTTTTGCACCCTTTCTTCTCCTAGTAAATTAATAATTGCATTCATCGCTATCAATAGCATTAACACTAAAGGAACGATTGAACCCATCCACTCAATGAAGGTATCTGCTCCTAATTGGAATAAGTTCATAAAGCCTTCAGCAAAGTTTATTATCCATTGCATTATTGTACACTCCCCTTAACTTTTGATTTTAAATCGTCGAACAAGTGACTAGTCACTTGCCCTAATTTACGTAATGGCGAAGGTTTTTCTTCTTCGACATGAATACCTAATTGGTAATTGATAAATAAATTTCTCGCATCTTCCATTGCAATTTGTGTTAAACGATTTTCTTTTTGCACTAACGGATGTTTTTGATCAATAAAGTGTATGTCCTGCCCAATAAATTGTTCTAGAGCTTTGAATTTAGAAAAAACAGTCACTCCTTGCATTTTATAAGCTGCAAATATAATATCCTTATCATCTATTCCAAATAAGATAAGGGTTCCAGCTTTTAAACGCCCAGGATTTCTACCAATAACCACTCTACCTTTATTTCTAACTTCCAAATACACTTTGTTAAATTCTTTAATTTGTTGATACCCTAACAATATTTGAATTCCATATGCAGATACTGCAATAATTCCAAATAACATTAGAAAACTCATCTTATCACTTCCTTCTAACAATATTTAGAATGTCTTGTTTAGATTTAGCCTTTTTAATTTGCTTTCTCAAATTATGATCTTGAGCCACTAAAAAAATAAAATCATATAGTTCAATTAATGTATTTTCTATTTGTTTAGTATTATTTTCTGGAATCCCAATCATAAAAATAATTTCTATTTTTTCATTTGAATAATTATTTTCTAAGTAACCAATATTAAGGACGACACGATCCGATTTATGATTTATTGCATGAGGCATCGCTATACCATTTTCAAAAATTGTCGATTTTAATCTTTCACGTTCGATGATTCGAAAACAAAATTCGTTATCTACAAAATTCTTCTCTTGTAAATCGGAGGCCATCTTGACTAAATACTTATAATAATTATCTTCAGAAGTTAATACGGATTGACTGACTTCAAGTGTCTCACTTTCAATAAATTCGAGTCTCTCAATTTTTTCCCATTCTTTCCGAATTTGTGAATCTTCAAATAAGGTGTTTATTTGAACGACAGGAATGTTTAAATCCGGATATCTAAGAGGTACCGTAGAAAAAACAGCAAAAAAGTGATTTAATTTTTCTTGGGAAATTTCATGAATCGCTAATGAAACAATTTCTACCTCGGATCCAAGAACTTGGGCAAATCTTCGTTCAATAATCTTTGCAGTCCCTCTCCCGGTATGACATACAACAGCAATTTTCTTCTTTTGAGCACTTTCATTTAAATTCATCGCCATTTCTATATAAATGGCTAAATAGTTCTTTTCTGCTGGATAGGATTTTTCTCCTAGTTTATTTTCAATTACTGTAATAGCAAGTTGAGATAATTCATAAGATAAAGGATATTTAGATGATAATTTATCAAATAATATATCATCCAATGGTGTATGTGTAACTAATCGATTGACAAGATAATGAAGATGGATATTAATGTCTTCAAATAATTTTTCTTGGTTAATATCTATAGCAAACTCACGTTGAATAGCCGTGATTATATCATCAAATAAAACTGGTATAAAATGACTTTCATATTTCTTATTAAGATAATCTCCTTGATTATAGATATTAAATGGATAGGATAAAAATTCTCTCTCATAAGCGTTTAAATTAATTTGAAAATACTGCTCAACAGTGGTTAATATACTATCGAAATTAAGATCATTCTGTATATAATTCGTATACAAGTTACTATTCTTAGATAATCCATTATCTTTTCTTACTAGTGTTGTCTCCACAGCTTTCAAAAATATATGCTTAACTTCATCACTAATATTAATATCTGTAAACGTTGGATCAATTATTTTTATAAAATCTAAATCGATAAATGAAAAATCAAAATATTCTAAAACATAATTTATGTATAGTAATCTTATTTGATACTCTTCACCACTTAATTGGATTCCTTTATTAGTCGTTCCAATTAAATCGATTCCATAATCTTTTAGCTGTTTTCTTAAACTATTAATATCCTTATTTACTGTTCCGCGACTGACATTTAATTTCTCTGTCAAATCAGCAATTGTTATAGACTCGTCTATTTCAGCCAGTTTTTTAATAATATAAGCTTTACGTTTACTACTTGAATTAAAATCACTTTCTTTACGTAACTGTCCTGACAAAATTGATGAATACGCAACATAATCTAAAATCGTTAGCTGATAGTATGCATCGATTAAATCAATACGGGCAGTATCTTCTAATTCATTATTGAGCATTTTTATATTATTCTTTACTGTTATTCGACTAGTCCCTAAATAGTTTTCAAGCTCATTTTGGGAAACTTGATGCTTTTTTTCTAATATAGATAATATCTTGTACCATCGATTAATGAGAGCCACTCAGCTCACTCCTAGCCCCTTGTTTTTCCTCCGGCTATATTCAACGTTACACCTGTAATATAACTTGCTCGATCAGATAATAAATAGCTAACAAAATCAGCCACTTCATCTAATTTTCCAGAACGTCCTAAAGGTGTAGTACTTGTACTTGAATACCCTTCGCGTAATTTTTCAACTGTAATATTTCGAGTATATGCTAACGACTCTTCATATTGAATTGTTCTTAAACCAGTTTCTTCCAATATACCGGGTGCCACACCAACGACACGTACATTATGTTTCCCTAGTTCTTTTGCCCATGAACGAGTGTAACTATATACTGCTGCTTTTGTTGCTGCATAAGGACTTTGGCCTTCAGAACCTTCAAGACCAGATTCTGACCCCATATTTAAAATAACGCCTTCGCCCTTTTCTACTAAAATTCTTCCAACTGTTTGAGCAACTAAAAATACCCCTTTTTGATTAATCTGTAACATCTTGTCAAATACATCATCTGCTAATTCATATTCACCTTTAGGGTTTTTTGGATCCACCAATAAACGTGGAATATTTATCCCAGCATTATTTACAACACCATCAATCGTTCCAAATTTATCAATAACTGCTTCTACGCTATCTTCAACATTTTTTCGCGAACTCACATCAGTTTTGACAAATAACAGATTATCATGTTTTTTGTCTCCCTCATTAATATCGAAATTAGCGACTTTAGAACCATTGGCTAATAATTCTTCAATAACTGCTGCCCCAATTCCAGAAGAACCACCTGTAACGACATAGACTTTATCCTCAATATTTAACCATGAATTTTGCATTTATAATTCCTCCTTTTCTTGTTCACTTATAAGTATAGCGTTTTCATGGTTAAAATTTAATTCATCATTTTTTCCCGAATACTAAAATTTATTATACTAATTATTATTAATATATAAATTATAATTTTTTATCGTTTAATTTGCTACTTAATATAGCAAAAAATTCGAAACCCCCTCAAGAATCAATGAGAATAAGGATTCTTGAGGGGGTATAAGATAATTTTGGTTTTTACGCATTTTTAAATTGTTAAAGTTGTTTAACCAATCGAAAATATATTCCTTCAATTTTATTTTAATTTCTATTTATTAATTATCTGGTAATTTATAAGTCCTTCTTCTGTGGAATAAAATTTAGAGATAAATGATATTAATAGAATATATAAATTTAATTAGATTATCATTCGCATATTTAACCGCTTAATAGTACACATTTTAATTAAAAGTTATCTACAATCAAAAACAAGTCAGTACTCTATTTACTGACTTGTTTGATATGTAGCTATTATTATCTATATTAATCCAAAATGTTGAAACGCTTTCCACATCCCATCTTGATCAACATCAGCGGTAATATAGTCTGCAGCTTCTTTGGTTTCAGGACCAGCATTACCCATAGCAATACCAGTTCCGCAATATTCAATCATAGGGATATCTACCTTAGCATCTCCAAAGGCAAAGGCATCTTCCTTACTCTTACCTAGATACTGTAATAAAAATCCAATTCCTACACTCTTGTCAATATTATCAAGCGCAACATCACCAAAGAGGGCTTTTTCACCAACACCACCCCAAGTGCCTACTTTATAATTCGAAAATTCTTTCTTAGCATCAAGGTAATCCTGGTAATCATCGAGGATAAAACTTATTTTATTAATGTCATCACGGTAAGGATCTGAACCAAATATCATATCCGGGAATACTTTTTTTACATCCATTTGCTTAGCATCAGCTTTCCCTTTATAGGCAGAATAGGCTTGAATTGTTTCCTTGCCTCGTTCAGCAAATTTTTTAGACCCATAGAGTCCAGAGTTGGATTCTAAATAATACTCTAAACCTCGTTGATGTAACCAATCGACAATTGCCTTAGTATCCTCAGCTGTTAGATGTTTATGGAAAATTTCTTGATCATTTAATTCAACGTAATTACCATTTCCACCAATATAACCATCAAAACCAATAGCGAGTATATTTTCATACATTTCTGCCTTAGAACGTCCGGTTACTGGAATTACTAAGTGTCCATTATCTTGAGCTTGATGAATAGCATCAACAGCTGAAGATGGTAAATTATTTTCATAATCCACTAAAGTCCCATCAATATCAATAAAAATTAATTTTTCTGTCATGCTAATTCTCCTTAATAGCTATAGCAGGGTCAAAAGTTTCAATTAATTCAAATTTCCCATCTTTGTAACGATAATGTAGAATGCAACAATTAGAAAATTTAGGGCGCTTGTCTTCTGCACGACGCCATTTTAAATAAAATGCGTAAAGTGATCCGGCATGAGAAACAGCCAGTATCGTTTTATCGTCATTTTCTTTAGCAATTTGTGTCATAACTTGTGTCATTCTCTCTTGTACTTGATCAACTCCTTCGCCACCATAAGGCACAAAGTTGTCTCCATGTGATTCTTCTCCTGCCTTATGAGGAGGTTCTAGGTAAGTGGGGCTACCTTCAAATAAACCAAAGTTCCATTCTTTAAGTAATTTAGAGCGTTGATATGACCCCTCATACATAGCTAATAAGGTATCTTCTGCACGTTCCTGTGTCGAACAATAAGCAGCATCAAAATGAATCGCTTGATTAATAAAGAATTGCCCCGCTGCTTGAGCTTGGCGAATGCCTAAATCCGTTAGTGGTGAATCACAAAATCCTTGGGTTTTCTTTAATTTATTAAAGAGCGTTTGTCCATGACGGACGAGATAAATATCAGTCGTCATAATAATCTCCTCTACGCTATAACTTCTTAATTACTTTGGCTGGTACTTCAGCCACGATAGTATTTTTAGGTACATTTTGGTTAACCATAGCTCCTGCTGCAACTACAGAACCACGACCAATTGCGTTACCTTTAGTAATTGTTGCATTTGGTCCAATTCAAATATCATCTTCAACAACAATACGTTTAGGATACAGATTAGCACGTTTGTCTAGCGCTAAATCATAATCTAAACTAGCAAATACTACTTGATGGTCAATAAGAACATTGTTACCAATTCTTATGCCTCCTTGGTCTTGCATATGGACTCCTGCATTAATAAATACTCCAGCACCAATTTTTATATTCTTGCCAAAGTCAGTATAAAATGGTTGTCGAATACGAGTCGATTCAGGAATCATTTCTTTAATTAAAAATTCTACTCTGAGACGCATATCATCAGGATCTTCCAGTGACTCTGTATTCATTTTAGAAACAGCTATCCATGTCTGACTTGCGATTTTTTTGCATCGTTTCTTCATAAGGTCCATTGGCTAACCAAGGATGCCCTTTATTTAAATTCAATAATTCTTTCATAACAACTCCACTTATTATAGTTATTTGTTGTCTAACTCTTCACCGTTTGATGCGATAACTTTTTGGTACCAAGCAAAAGAATCTTTCTTGGAACGAGCAAAGCTACCATTACCCTCGTCATCTCGATCAACATAAATCATGCCATAACGTTTGGCCATTTGCCCTGATGTAAATGAGATTAAATCAATAATTCCCCAAGGAGTATAACCCAAAAGCTTAACACCATCATGGTTGATAGCTTTAGCCATTTCTTCTATATGTTGCCGCATATAATCAATTCGATAATCATCATGGATTGATCCATCCGATGCTATTTCATCATAGGCGCCTAAGCCATTTTCAACAATAAATAAAGGTAATTGATAACGTTCCCATAGACGATTTAAGGTAATACGTAATCCAATTGGATCGATAGCCCATCCCCAATCAGATGACTGAATATATGGATTATCAACTTGATAAGGAATTTTTCCGTGAACATTTTTATCGCTATCAAGTGGTTCACCTTTATCATAATCAACAACATTTGACATATAGTAAGAAAAACCAATATAATCAACGGTCCCCTTAGCTAGAATATCTGCATCACCATCCAAAATTGGAATATCAAAGCCTTTTCGCTCAAAATTTTTCAAGGCATAACTAGGATAATAGCCGCGAACTTGAATATCAGGGAAGAAGTAACGTAAATGTAAAGCCTCTTCCGCTAACATCACATTTTTAGGATCACAATTATTTGGATAGATAGGGACGTGTGAAATCATAGTTCCAATCTCAAAATTAGGATTTATTTCTTTTCCTTTAGAAACAGCCAATGCAGATGCTAAAACTAAATGATGGGCAGCTGTATACATCACTTCTTCAGGATTCTCTCCTTCTTCAACAGTCACTCCAGCATTCGTCCATAGAAATATGGGATTAGAATAATCCATCATGTTGTTAATTTCATTAAAAGTCATCCAGTATTTTACTTTATCTTTATAACGTTTGTAGACTGTTTCAGCATATTTTACAAAGAAGTCAACAACCTTGCGATTTTTAAAGCCTCCATATTCCTGAGCGAGGTATAAAGGCATTTCAAAATGAGTTAATGTTACTACTGGTTCAATACCATTCGCAATTAATTCGTCAAACAAATCATCATAAAATTTTAGCCCTGCTTCATTTGGTTCAGTTTCATCCCCTTTAGGAAAAATACGGGCCCAATAGATAGACGTTCGAAAGGCTTTTAGACCCATCTCTTTAAATAACTGAATATCTTCCTTATAGTGATGATAAAAATCTACCGCTTCATGGTTAGGATAATACGTTTCAGGGTCAATAGTTGTATGAATTTGTCGTGGTTGTTGAGCTGAGCCAGCAGTCAATACATCGGCAACACTCGGTCCTTTACCATCTTCATTCCAAGCTCCCTCTAATTGATGGGCTGCAACCGCACCACCCCATAAAAAGTTTTTTGGAAATTTAATCATTATATTCTTCCTTTCTTTACTTGCTTTTATAAAAGAATAGTCTATTTAAAATTTAAAGGCAGGTGAAAATCACCTGCCTCAAGTTCTAATTATTAGATAAGTCTTCCCCATTAGAAGCAATCACTTGTTTATACCAATCAAATGATTTTTTCTTAGAACGTTCAAGACTGCCATTTCCATAATTGTCACGGTCAACATAGATAAAACCATAACGTTTTTTCATTTCACCAGTACCTGCAGAAACTAGGTCAATACATCCCCAAGTGGTATAACCTAGCATTTCAACACCATCTAATTCAACAGCATCTTTCATTTGTTTGATATGATCTGCTAAATAATTAATTCGATAATCATCAGCAACATAGCCATCGTCATCAGGTTTATCAACAGCACCCAGACCATTTTCAACCACAAACAATGGTTTTTGATAACGGTCATAAATACTATTAATTGTGGTTCTAAAGCCTAATGGGTCAACTGGCCATCCCCATTCAGTTTTTTCAAGATAAGGGTTATCAGGTGTTTGGAATAGATTACTTTCAACGGTTTCTTCATTAGAATCATCCCCAACCCCAACACGGGTGTTGTAATAAGAGAAAGTAATATAGTCAACAGTATTTTCTCTCAATAATTCTTTATCTTCTTCAGTAATTTTAATATCCAATCCATTACGTTCAAAGAATTTCAAGGCATAGTTTGGATAATAACCACGAGATTGGACATCAATAAAGAATAAATTGTCACGATCACTAGTATATGCACCCCATACATCTTCTGGTTTAGGAGTTAATGGGTAATGCACACCAGAAGCCATCATACAACCAACCATATTTTCAGAATCTACTTCATGGGCAATTTTAGTTGCTGCTGCAGAGGCTAATAATTCATGATGAGCTGCTTGGTATAAGACCTGTTCGCGATTCTCTCCTTCTTCAAAACAAATACCAGCTCCCATAAATGGTGCATGCAAGAGCATATTAATTTCATTAAAGGTAATCCAATATTTCACTTTACCTTTATAACGATTAAAAATTACACGACAAAGATTTTCATAAAATTCAACAACTTTACGATTACGCCATCCACCATACTCTTTTACTAGATGCATAGGAATATCAAAATGAGTAATTGTCACCAAGGGTTCAATGTCATATTTTAATAACTCATCAATTAAATTATCATAAAATTCTAATCCTTTTTCATTAGGTTCTTGTTCGTCACCCTTAGGAAAAATACGTGACCATGCTAGAGAAAAGCGATAGGTTTTAAATCCCATTTCAGCAAATAAAGCAATATCTTCCTTATAATGATGATACATATCAATTGCTTCTTTGGCTGGATAGAAATAACCATCTTCAAAATCAAACATTTTTCGTTGTCCAGTCACTACCGCTGCTCGATCTTCACCTACTGGCGCCAAGTCAACGTTAGCTAAACCACGACCATCTACATCATAAGCACCTTCACATTGATTGGCTGCAGTTGCGCCTCCCCATAAAAAGTCTTCTCTAAAAGCCATAAAATCCTCCTTATATTAAATACACAAATGACATAGCTTAATCTAAGCTAAAGAAATCATCTAATGCTTGTTCACCTTCATCTGACCCTTCAGCTGCTAATTTAGCTGCTTTTTCGAGTTCTTCTGCATATAATTTCTTATCAAAACGCATAATAAATGGATAATAAACTAATCCAGCTGCCAAAACACATATTAACGCGACAATAATTGCTCTCCAATCACCTGTACTAATAAATGCGCCAATACCTACTGGAGTTGGCCAAGGCATCAAAGCAATGATTGGTTGAACAAAACCTAGTTCAGTAGCCCAATAGGCAATTGAACCTGCTACCATTGGTGCTAAAATAAATGGAATTAACATATCAGGGTTATAGATCATTGGCACTCCAAAAATAACAGGCTCATTTATATTAAAAATCGCAGGAACTGAAGAACTACGTCCTAAAATCTTTAATTGCTGTGAACGACATAGCGTTGCCATAATAAATGTTAATAATAATGTTGAACCTGATCCTCCTGGGTAAGTATAGGCATTCCAAAATTCTCCAGCTAAAGTTTCTGTTGCTTGTCCTGAAGCATTGAGAGCCATATTATTTATAAGTATAGGATTAATAATACTGGTAATAATAGTTGCTCCATGTACACCGACACTCCATAATGCATGTATTAAAAATAAAATAACCATAAATCCAAGCCAAGATCCTGTTAAATTAGTAACAAAAGCAAAGGGTAATTGAATGACTTGGAAAATATCTGTTCCTAAAAAGACAAATAACGCATTAATAATTAATACAGAAAACGCTACTATAAAAGTAGGTATTAATGCTGTAAAAGAATTAGCGACTCCTGACGGAACTGCAGCAGGCATCTTAATAATAATATTTTTTTCTACACAAAATTTATAAATATGTACGGCTATAATAGCCATAATAATACCTACAAAAACTCCAATTGAACCAAAGCGAGATACCCCATCAGCACCAATTGACCATCCATTAATTATCATAGTTTCTTCTTCGATTACATGAACAATTTTCATATAACCATCTTCCCAAATAATTTGTGGAATGGTCATTACAAAACCAAACAAAGCTAAAGTAGCACCATAAATAGGATCTAAATCCAAATCTGGATCATCTTCTATCATTATTCGTGTATAGTGATATCCTAAAGCAATAGTAAAGTATAAAGCTAAAACACCCATTGTTGCTTTATTAGCAATCATATATAGTTCGCTAAATCTAAAAAAAGTGGCTTCAAATATATTCGTTAATCCTGGAATTGCTGTAGGTAATATATTAAATACCAAAAACATTGATCCTACAATTGTAAATGGAATAGTTGTAACCCCTGTAGATTGAATCGCTCTTACAAGTTTAGTCTGAGATAGCTTAGTTAATGGTGTCATTAAATATTTTTCCATTACTCCAAACATACCATTATTCTGATTTTGAGACATATTTTTCTCCTCAATTCTTTAATTATATTCTTTACTTAATTTTTGGTAAAAAGTATCAGTATTATGCCGTATACTCTTCAAAGCATGTAAATTTAATAAAGAAATACCTAAAATAATAAACATAACTATATAAATTAATCCTAAAGATAGTGAATTAAATATTAAAAACGGAAAAAACAAATTAAAAAAGATTTCTAAATTAATAATTATTCCTAAAATTCCTAAAATGATTACTTGAAAGACAAAAAAATATCTTGCATAAGTTAAATTATTTTTATGATGACTATACAATTTAATTTGTTCAGCCAATGAAGGTATATTTAAAAATAATAGTATTAACGGTAAGATTGCACCATATGATTTCATACCAATCAAGAAAATAAACCAGTAAAAATTGATAAAAAATAGTAAAGCTAAGCTATAACGCAGCCATAAAAAACGATTAAACAATAATACTTGTTTACTTTGTTTTTCAATAAGCTCCTTTTTATCCGTATTAGCCATTACTATCAGTCCTTTTCCGCTAATTTCTTATAAACATCAAGTAATTCTATCGCCATATCTCTATAAGTCATCCCTGTCATCAAATGATCTTGAGCATGGACCATTATGATTTCCATAATGATTTCTTCTCCACCTGCGTAAGCTTGTAATAATTCTGTTTGTGCATTATGTGCCTCAATAAAAGCCTCATTTGATTCTTCTAATTTTTGCTCGGCTTCTTCAAATTTATACTCTTTCATTAGTTGAATTGCTTCATGAGCAATGGTTTTTCCATTACCAGCAGCTAGAATAATCTGAAAAGCCATTTGTTGTACTTGTGAAGAGTCCATTATTTACCTTCTTTCTCAGCTTTTTCTTTTTTCAAATCTTCTTTAAAAATTGGAAAAATTTGCATCGCTAGTTTTACTGTACTTTCTTCAGTAGGAAGATAAGCATCAGGCTCAATATTAATTAATGGTTTATTTTTTGCTTCCGCAGCTTTTGTTAAACCTTCACTAGCCATTTTTACTTGGGGACTAAGCAAATATAAATCATATTGATCTTTTTCAATAATTTCCTTTCCCTTAGTAACAGTAGTCGCTTCGATTTCTATTGGTAAATCTCGTCCTTCAAAAAACTTCGTTACTTTTTGGGCAATCATTGATGAAGACATTCCTGCATTACAAATAATTAAACCTTTTTTCATAGAGTACCATCCTTTATCTTAATTAAATTGATTATATAGTGACTTAGTTCTTCAATTTTTTGAGGTATCGGCACATATAAATGTGGAGCGATATCAAATAAATCATTATGATTTTTAATTGCGATTTCTTTTAGCCACTCACTAGCATATTTAGCTTGTGGACTAATTAAATAGATATCAAAATCTCCCTCATTCAATAATTTTTTACCCTTACCTAAGGAAACCGATACTGTTTCAATTGCTAGATTTTTTTCATCAAAATACTTATTTAATTCACTAGATATATATGAAGATGACATACCTCCCATACATATAATTACTACGCGTTTCATAAATCACCTGTCTTTTATAAATAAACCGCTTACAACACCTTATATTAACTATACCCTCAATACAATTCAAGCGCTTTCATTAATTAGAAAAAAACTTTACATAAAACTACCATTTTTATCCATAGATTTGCTAATATAATACACATAGAAGGGGGTAATCTCGTGTTACTCAAAGAAAAGTTAGATCAAGATATCTTTTCATTTTCTGAACGAATCATTATAAATTATCTTATAGGTAATATTGATAGTATCGAAAATTTAACGACTTCTTCAATTGCTGCTGCTACTCACACCAATACGACGAGCCTTATTCGTATAGCAAAAAAATTAGATTTAAATGGTTGGAAAGACTTAAAGAATGAACTGATCCATGAGCGTGACTATTTAAACGCAAATTTAGAAGTCCAAGACGCAAATAAACCCTTTCAAGCGAAAGATTCTAGTCGAACAATTGCTAATAAAATAGGTATCGTAATGAAGGAATCAATTGATGACACCCTTTCATTAATTGATTATGACGAAATCAAATATATTTGTCGCTTATTATCAAATAGCAAAAAGATAATGATTTTCTCCGGAAAAAATAATTTAAATGCCGTTAATGTTTTTGTTTCTTATCTACGCCGAATCCAATATGATGTCCAAGTAGCTGATACCTTCGATTATCCTGAATTTGAAGCCTATAATTTATCTCAACATACTGTGGCTTTATTTATATCTTATTCTGGTGAAAACCCAGAAATCCTTCGCTTTTTTAAGTTTGCAAAGGAACAAGGAGTCAAAACCATCAGTATTACCAATGTTGGAGAGAATACTCTTTCTAAAGAAAGCACGTATCATTTATGTATGAGCACCCATGAGAAACTATATTCAAAAATTGGAAGCTTCAATTCAACGACCTCATTAAATTTTCTCCTCAATGTTATTTATTCCATCTTATTTGCTATAGATTATGATTATAATTTCCATTATCTGCAATCAATGAACAAAACTTTAGAAAGACGCCACTCCGACACAAATTTATTGCAAGAGTCTTAGTTGTTTTATTTATAGACGCTGGAATATCACTTCCAGCGTCCTTTTAATTCTAATCATCCAAACTTTCCCCATTACTTGCAATCACATCTTTATACCAATCAAATGATTTTTTCTTATAACGTTTAAAGCTCCCTTCTCCGTTATCATCACGGTCAACATAAATAAATCCATAACGTTTTGACAATTGAGCAGTTGAAGCAGATACTAAATCAATACAACCCCATGAAGTATAACCCATTATATCTACACCATCTTTAACTGCTTCACCAACTTGTTGAAGATGTTTTTGCATATAATCAATCCGATAATCATCATTAACTGTGTAGCCATTTTTAGTTTCTACAAGTTCATCTTTGGCACCTAAGCCATTCTCAACAATAAATAATGGAATTTGATAACGATCATAAAAATCATTTAGAACTAATCGTAAACCCACTGGATCAATTTGCCAGCCCCACTCACTAGATTCTAAATAAGGATTTGAAATCCCTCCCATAATGTTACCTTTTCCAGTACTATATTCTTCTGGATTATGTGCTTGAGCAACACTCATATAGTATGAGAAGGAAACAAAATCAACGGTATGTTCAGCAAGTAATTGTTTATCGCCTTCTGCAAAATCGATAGTAATATTATTTTCATCAAAGTAGCGTTTAATATAATTTGGGTATTTACCACGTACATGAATATCTGAAAATAGATAATTTTGATTCTCAAACTCACGTACCGCTAACTGGTCTAAGGGATCTGGTGTCATTGGATAGGCTGGCATAGCAAGAACCATACAACCAATTTTAAAGTTAGGATTAATCTCATGACCAATCTTAGTTGCTAAGGAAGAAGCAACTAGTTCATGATGAACTGCTTGATATAAATCTTGTTTACTCAATTCTTCTGGAGGTGTTAAAATTCCCCCACTCATAAACGGTGCATGTAACACAGAGTTCACTTCATTAAAAGTCAACCAATACTTTACCTTATCCTTATACCGTTTAAAAATTGTTTCAGCATAATGAGCATAAAAATCAATTAATTTGCGGTTAGCCCAACCATTATATTCTTTGGATAAGTGTAAAGGTGTTTCATAATGAGATATAGTTACTAATGGTTCAATACCGTACTTGGCTAATTCATCGAAAACATCATCATAAAACTGTAATCCTGCTTCATTTGGTTCTGTTTCATCCCCATTAGGAAAAATTCGTGACCACGCAATTGAGAGCCGAAAAACTTTAAAGCCCATTTCTGCAAACAAGACAATATCTTCCTTATAATGATGATAAAAATCAACAGCTTCTAACTTTAAATTATCAGGAGTCGGTCCATCAGTTATTGGACCCATTCCCCCATCAGGAGTAACATCTTGAACAGATAATCCTTTGCCATCAACATCATAAGCACCTTCAAGCTGATTAGCAGCTGTTGCGCCACCCCATAAAAAGTTTTCTGGAAATACAGACATCATCTCATCCTTTCTAAATAATTTTTTATCTATTTAACGGTATCTAATAAGAAATCGCCACTGGAAATTTCTTTAACATCAGTTTTTACAATATCGGTATATTGGTCAGTATTTGTTACGATAACAGGAGTAATAGTAGAATAGCCTCGCTCTTTAATATACTCAATATCAAAACTGATTAGTTTTTCTCCAGCTACTACAGTGTCCCCATCAGAAACAAATTTTTCAAAGCCTTTTCCTTCTAGCTGTACTGTATCCATGCCAATATGAACTAATATTTCAGCGCCATTTTCAGAAGTAATTCCAATGGCATGACCCGTCGGAAAAATAGTCGTCACTGTTCCATTAACAGGTGAAAAAATTTCTCCAACTTTAGGAATAATAGCCATACCATCTCCCATGGCTAGGCTAGAAAAAACGCTATCTGGCACCTCTGCTAACGGTAAAGTTTCTCCAGTTAACGGACTAGCCACAATTTCTTGATTAATAACTACATTTTTGTTTTGTGATTTTAGTTGATTGTTGACGACTGTATCAGTTGCAGATGCTTCTGTGGTTTCCTCCACAGCGCCACCTTTGTCCTTATAGAATAAGTAAGTCAAGATGAAACCAACAATGGTTGCGATAATAATTGAAATCACATAATGCCATACATGTGATGAATTAACTCCACTCGGATCAATATAGGCAGGAATTGAAAAGATTCCCAAACCACCCATAGCATAAGTGAGCACACCAAACAGACCTAAATATAAACCTTGAATGGCGCCTCCGACACAAGAAAGGTAAAATGGTAATTTCGCTGGAAGAGTAAATCCATAGATAGATGGTTCTGTTACCCCAAAGAAGGCAGAAATAATAGCTGGAATACCTAAAGCACGTTTCTTACTATCTTTCATCTTAAGTACCATTGCGATCAACGCACCCATTTGCGCAAAACTTACACCATTAACTATAGAAAAAATACTTGACGTTCCAGTATTAGTTAACTCAATAATACCTAATGGTACTAATCCCCAATGTAAACCAAACATAACTAAAATTTGCCATAAACCACCAAGTGCCATACCAAATAAAATTGGGCTAAATTGATTCAATCCTTGGAAAGCCGCTCCAACTAAGTTAGATCCCCAAGTTGCAATTGGACCAATAATTAAGATAGATAATGGTACAGCGAGTAATAAGACCATAAATGGTGTAAGAAAACTTTTTACATTAGCATGTAAACGTGCCTTAAAGAAATGTTCAAACTTAGAAGCTAACCAAACTGCCAAAATAACGGGAATAACTGTTTGATAATATCCCATTCCTAAAATTACTGGAAGACCTAAGAAGGTCGTGTAAATTGGTGATTCAAATACTGTTCCAGAAAATAAGGTATAAAGCGCATCCCCAGTAGTAACATCTAATAAAGTAGGATACAACATGGCTCCTGCCAAAGCTAAAGCCGTAAACACATTCATCTTAAATTTTTTGGCAGTAGTCACGGCAATCATAATTGGCAAGAATTGGAAGAAAGCATCTCCAGCAGCATTTAAAATAATGTAAAGACCATCTGTTTCTGACACACCAGCCACAGCTAGTATAGCGACAAGACCTTTAATCATCCCAGCAGCTGACATAGGGCCCAAGAACGGTTGAAAAATCCCTGACATTAAATCAATGAAACGATTGATTAAAGACCCTTCTGTGATATCTTCCTCTTCAGTATCGTCTTTGAGTTGACCAACTTTTACAACTTCTTCATACACATCAGGAACATGGTTACCAATAACAACCTGGTATTGACCGCCACTCTGAACGACTGTTACTATTCCTTCTCTTTGTTTAAGAAATTCTGTATCTGCCTTATTCTCATCTTTTAGGTGAAAACGTAAGCGAGTAATACAATGACGTACATCCTTAATATTTCCCGAACCACCAACATGTTTAATAATATCTGTGGCTAATTCATTATATTTTTCCATTTTTTCTCCTTCTTTCTATTTAATTGTTAGTTATTCTAAATAAATAATTTCGCGTCTCCTTTCAAAAGAAAAAACCTAAATGAAAAACACAAGGAGCTAATACTTAGTTCCCTCTGCATTTCATTTAGGTTTTGCCTGCCAAACAGTAACAATCCTGTTATGAATTTTATTTTGCTGTGATACGTTTAATATGAATGGTAAGATAAACCAATTCATCAATACTTAATTCGAACTTGTAATTATTTTCAACATATTTTTTTATACGCAAGCTACATTGATAGGCTTCTGGATAATCTCGCTGTACTTGTTCATATAAAAAGGTATCTCCCGAATTGGGCAATTCCCCATTAATAATCCGTTGAGCAAAATATTGTAAATGAGTAATAAAGCGATTATAAGAAATACTAGTTTCATCAAATGTCGTTTGAAAATGAATTTGTACTATATTAAGAATATCTTGAACAATAGTAACCATCTTAACTGTTTCTTCCATTAGACCGCCTTCTTTTTGCGCATTCACCAAATGGAGGGCAATAGCTGCGGCTTCGTCTTCTGGTAATCGAATACCAACGTCTTGTTCGATAATATCTAATGCTTGTTTACCAATACTATATTCTTTTTGATAAAATTTTCGAATTTCCCAGGTTAATGGGTTTCTAATTGGTGTATTTTCTCTGACGCGTTGATAGGCAAAATGTAAGTGATCGGTTAAAGTAACAAAAAGATTAGTATAGAACTCAACATTTAGTGTTTTTTCTGCCAAATCAATGATTTTTATAATAACATCTGTTTCTTCACTAGCAATATGGTGGGAAATATCGTTTAAAATATCAATTTGATCACCTTGTAAGACAAAAGTTTTTTCAACTTTGTCCATATCGACTTCATCACCAGTCTTTTTTTGGAAACCAATGCCTTTGCCCATTAATATATGCTCGACCTGTTGATTTTGGGCGTGGACCGCATTGTTATTTAAAACTTTTACAATATGCATTAGTCCCACCTTCCATTAAAGAAAAAACCTAAATAAATCTTCTTACAATAACGCTAGAGTCATCAAAAGAACATTTATTTAGGTTTTGCCTGCCGAACAGTAACAATCCATACACATAGACTATCATATTTTGAAAAGGGTTACAAGTAATATTTAAAATTTAGCTAACAAAAAACCAAAGAATGAACTTCCACTCATTCTTTGGTTTCTTTCTATCCCTCTACTCCAAAAAATCAACTTCATCTGCCCGTTCCCATACAGGATAATATTGTCCTGGTGAGATTTCATCCATTTTTTCGGCAACGTCATCTGAATTATAGAGGTCGACAATTTTGCGGTAGGTTTCGTTGTCTTTATCTTCTTCACGGACAGCAATAAGATTATAACGATCAGCTGGAATGGTATCTAAATAATCAGCATCGGTGAAGATGTTGTCTTCAATCGCTAAACCAGCATCTTCAGCAAAGCCACCGTTTAAAACAGCAGCGTCCACGTCTTGAATCATCCGTGGGGCTTGGGCAGACTCAACTTCGACAAATTCAATATTTTTAGGGTTTTCGGTGATATCGGCCAAGCTTGATTGGGTAGAACCACCATCTTTTAATTTAATGACCCCAGCAGTTTGTAAGGCTAATAAGGCACGCCCTTGGATGGCCGTTTCGATTGGAACAATGACTTGGCCATTTTCAGGTAAATCATCTAGGCTGTCAATTTTATCAGAGAAGATATAGAGCGGTGTGATAAAGGTTAATCCGATAGGAACAACATTTTCCCCACTCTCCTCGTTCCATTGTTTGAGGAAGGCGTAATGTTGAAACGCATTCATGTCCACTGACCCATTCACTAAGGCCTGGTTGGGTTGGTTATAGTCATTAAGTTCAACCACTTCTAAATCAATATTTTCTTTTTTGGCTTTTTCAGCTACATACTCCCACAATTCTTTTTCCTTGGAACCAACAACAGCCACTTTTACTTTCTCAGCACTTTGCTTGTCCTCTTCACCGTTTTTATTGCCACAAGCCACTAAAAATAAGGCCAATAAACTTAGCGTGATTACCTGTAAAATTCGTTTCATAATATTTCCCCCTAATCATATTAAGTATAATATATCATTCTCAGCTGCTTCTTGCTTATACCAATATATGACCACTCTTGATCGTTTATACCGATACTTCTCTAACAGAAACGATCAAAAAGAGGCTAGGAGCAAAAGTCCTAGCCTCTTCATAATATATGACCATTTATCTCCTAGTTAGGCTCACAAAAGCAGGACTGATATACGTTTACCAAAAGTCTTTGATAGCTAATTGCTATCTTCAGTCTTTTGGTCCAAGGCTTCTGTTCTTAGCGCCTTTTGTCATACCTTTTTTATTTCTTGACCCGGGCAATTTTACCAGCTTGAAGGTAAACCATTAATATAGAAACGTCAGCTGGGTTAACCCCTGACACGCGACTAGCTTGAGCTAAGGTACGTGGATTGATTTCTGCCAGACGTTGTTTGGCTTCGGTAGCTAAACCATCGATAGCTGACCAATCGATGTCTTCTGGGATGGCTTTTTCTTCCATCCGGTGGAGCTTATCGACTTTGGCTTGGGCTTTTTTGATATAGCCATCATATTTAATTTGAATTTCAATTTGTTCTTTCACTCGACGTGAGAGTTCATGGTCGCTAGGGGCAAAGACCAAAATATCATCAATTTTAAGTTCTGGTCGCCGCAACAGGTCAGCGGCTAAGATACCATCCTTCAAACGTGCGGATTGATGGTTGGCAAGGTAATCTTGAAGGTCGTCACTTGGTTTCAGCCGTGTGCTTTGTAAACGAGCCATTTCGTTTTCAACTTCTGCTTTGTCTTGGAGATAGCGTTGATAACGGTCATCTTCTACCAAACCGATGGCATGACCACGTTCGGTTAGCCGTAAGTCGGCGTTATCATGACGGAGAAGTAGACGGTATTCTGCCCGCGAGGTGAGTAGACGGTATGGTTCGGTGGTTCCTTTCGTCACTAAGTCATCAATCATTACACCAATATAGGCTTCATCACGTCCCAGGATAAAGGGCTCTTCACCTTTAATTTTTAGGGCAGCGTTAATACCGGCGATTAGGCCTTGACCAGCTGCTTCTTCATAACCAGATGTGCCGTTACTTTGGCCAGCAGTATAGAGGTTTTCCACTTGCTTGGTTTCTAGGGTCATCTTCAATTGGTTGGGACGAACAACATCGTATTCGATGGCATAACCAGTTCGCATGATACGAGCATTTTCAAGCCCTTTAACCGTTTGGAGCATAGCGACTTGCACATCTTCTGGTAGAGAGGTTGAGAAGCCTTGGACATAAATTTCTTCGTTGTGACGGCCTTCTGGTTCCAGGAAGAGTTGGTGCTTAGGTTTATCAGCAAAGCGGACAATCTTGTCTTCAATGGATGGACAATAACGCGCCCCTACCCCTTCAACGATCCCTGTAAACATTGGAGCCCGTTCTAAGTTTTCCCGGATTACAGTATGGGTATTTTCGTTGGTATAGGTTAGGTAACATGGAATTTGTTTGTCTAAGGGCAAGTAGTTTTCGTCATTAGACATAAATGAAAAATGATTAGCTGCCTCATCACCTGGTTGAATTTCGGTGGCTTCATAGTTGATGGTTCGCTTATCAACCCGTGGTGGGGTACCAGTTTTGAAACGCGTAATATCAAAGCCGTACTTATCTTCCAAGTTGGCAGTTAATTTTTCAGCTGCTTGCGAATTATTAGGCCCAGAAGAATATTTCAATTCTCCAATGATAATTTCTCCGCGCGCTGCAGTCCCAGTGGTCAAGATAACTGCTTGGCTCCGATAAATGGCACCGGTTTGAGTGACAATCCCTTTACAAAGGCCATCTTCAATAATTAGATCTTCAGCAATCCCTTGGCGCAAGGTAAGGTGGTCTTGGTTTTCAATGGTATGACGCATTTGTCGTGAATAATCATCTTTGTCTGCTTGGGCACGTAGAGCACGTACTGCAGGGCCCTTACCAGTGTTTAGCATCCGCATTTGAATATAGGTCTGGTCAATGTTTTTCCCCATTTGACCACCCAAGGCATCGATTTCTCTAACGACGACCCCTTTGGCAGGCCCACCCAGTGACGGATTGCAGGGCATAAAGGCAACCATATCTAAATTTATCGTAATTAATAGGGTCTCTTGTCCTAAACGAGCGGCAGCTAGGGCGGCTTCAGAACCAGCATGACCGGCACCCACGACAATGACATCATAATTTCCAGCTTCGTATCTTTGCATACTTTTCCTTTCTCCTTTGTTATTTTCCTAAACAGAATTGGCTAAATAGTTGATTTAACAGTTCATCAGGGGCGCCTTCACCAACAATTTCTCCTAGGAGTTCCCAAGCCCGGGTAAAGTCAATTTGAATTAAGTCCACTGGCATTTCTGCTTCAACTCCTGTTTTGACATCATCCAAAGCTTGAGAGGCTTTTTGGAGCAAGTCAATATGGCGGGCATTTGAGACATAAGTAGCATCACGTTCTCCGGTTTGCCCTGAAAAGAAGAGGTCAGCTATTCGCGCTTCTAACTTGTCCATGCCTTCTTCTTTGAGAATTGAAGTGGTAATGATTTCTTGGTAATTAATCAAATCAACTAATTGCTCTTGGTCCAATTGACTTGGTAAGTCAGACTTATTTAAGAGAATAATCCGTTGTTGGTCCTGGGTCATAGCTAATAATTCCTGATCCATTGCCGTTAGGGCTTCACTCTGATTAAGAATTAAAATCACTAAGTCAGCTTGTTGAATGGCTTGACGTGACCGTTCCACCCCAATTTTTTCGACGGTATCTTCAGTGTCACGAATACCAGCTGTATCTACTAATTTCAAAGGGACACCTCGAATACTGATATATTCTTCAATCGTGTCACGGGTAGTCCCTTCAATATCAGTGACGATGGCTTTTTCTTCATGCAATAAGGCATTAAGGAGACTTGATTTTCCTACATTAGGTCGGCCAATAATGGCGGTTTGAATCCCATCACGGAGAATTTTTCCTTGCTTGGCAGTGGCTAATAGACCATCAATCCGTCCTTTGACCTGGTCGGTTTTTTCGGATAAGAGTTGCAAGGTCATTTCTTCGACGTCATCATACTCTGGATAGTCAATATTAACTTCCACCTGAGCCAGGGTATCTAAGATATCTTGGCGTAGGTTTGCTACTAATTGCGACAGGTTACCATCTAATTGTTTAACGGCCATATCCATAGATTTATCAGTTTTGGCACGGATTAAATCCATAACAGCTTCGGCCTGGGTCAAATCAATTCGCCCATTTAAAAAGGCTCGTTTAGTAAATTCACCTGGTTCAGCCAGGTGAGCCCCTTGGCGTAAAACTAATTCTAAGATACGATTGGTCGCTACCATTCCTCCATGGCAATTAATTTCTACGATATCTTCCCGCGTAAAGGTTTTAGGCGACCGCATCACAGACACCATAACTTCATCAATTTCCTGACCATTATTTGGATCAACGATATGACCATAATGGATGGTATGGCTGTCTTGGTTGGCTAATTTTTTCTTCCCCATTTGGTAAACCGTATCCGCTATGTCCACTGCTTGGTCTCCGGATAAACGGACAATCCCGATGGCGCCTTCACCTGGTGCACTTGAAATTGCTGCAATTGTATCAAAACCTGCCGTAATCATGACAAACTCCTCTCTATTATTTAAAAATAAAAAGTGTCTAGACTATCCCCCTCCCCAAGTCGGCGAAATAGTAGACACTTTGACTGTCAAACTTATTCATATTCCATCGTATTATAGAGCATTTACTGGCCTTTGTAAACTCCTTTGCCCAAAGATGCCATCAAAAAAGTCCGAGATTTTATCCCGGACCCTTCACTAACAATTCACTTGATAGCATTAGAATTGTTGGTTGTTATTATTGTCTTTGTTTTCGTCATTGATTTTACGGTCTAATTTGTCTAATTGTTTAGCAGCGAAGTCGCGGCCACCTAAACCAAATGATAAGGCAAAGGCTACAGATAGACCACCAATGATAAATAGGAAGGCAAGATTAACAATATTATTGGCAAAGTTTAATTGGTCAAGCGCCATAAACACAGCAAATACTGCGAAGATCGCCTTAACGATTTCAGCAATCCATTTAGAGTTAGTGTTGTCAGCCACAAAGTTTCCTAAGAAACGACCACCAAAAATTCCAAGGCCAAGAATAATCAAGGCTACAAGAACGTTAGGAATGTAAGCAATAATTGCTACCCCAACCTCATTTAATACTTCTAGATTTAAGGCATTTAAGGCTTCAACCACAAAGAATAGGCCGATAACAACAGCCACTACTTGACCAATAATGTTGGCAAAGTTAATTGGTTTGCTGTTTTCTGTTTTATCTTCAACATATTTTGATAGGGAATTGATGCCAGTTCCTTCAAGTAATGAAGAAACTAATTGACCAACAACACGAGCAATGACTAATCCAACAGCCACTAAAATAGCAGCGACTAAAATATTAGGAATTGCTGCTAAAACAGAATTAAACACACCAACAATTGGAACAGTAATTGATTGGATTCCTAATGTTTCTAAACCAACAATGGCAATTGGGATAATGACTAAGGCAAAAGCAATGTAACCAAGGGCATTAGCTAAGGTGTTGCCACCTTCGTCATCTGAACCAGTAAATTTGTTAACATAGTGGTCAATATTTACCGTTTCAGCTAAGTTAACCACTAAGTTCTTCACTAGGCGAGCTACGATAAAGCCAATCACGAAGATAATGATAGCCATAGCCAAGGCTGGAATAAATTCTAGAGCGCCAGCTGTCATATCACGAATTGGTTGGGCAATTGAAGTTAAACCAAATGTTTCAAAAATACCTGGTAAGAATAATACCCATACTAGGTAGTAAAGTACTTGTGCAATTGATGACAATGTACTTTGTGCTTGATCATTTGTGTTAGCAACATTCCATTGCACTAACTTGCTGTCTAGGTTAGCCGCTTCGGCTCCTTTGACAACGGCTTTCTTCACTAATTTAGCGATAATCCAAGCCGCAATTATTAAAACAATACCATAGAGTACTGTTGGAATTGCTGCCAACAGGTTTTCTCCTAAAGTTGAAAAATCCATAGTTATTCTCCTTCTTTCTTTATAAAATTTTGACAATAAATTTTCTTCCTATGAACCATATATTAAAGAAAACTTAAGACATTTACAACAGTTTTGCCTTAAAATTCAACTTATAAGTTAAAAATTAGAGGAATTCTAATGGAAATCAGACACAAAAGAAATCTTTCTGTTCTAAATATCGAGAAGACAGGTTAAAATAAGAATACAATAATGTATGTAAAGGGGAATTTCATAATAAAAAGAGCCAACTCACTGCAAAACGAATTTGCAGGAATTGGCTCTTTGTTTAGTGACTTATAAGGATGAATTTTCATCACATCCTTATAGTCGGGTTCTGAAAAGCAGGACTGACATGCGTTTCCCAAAAGACTTTGATAGCTAGTCGCTATCTGCAGCCTTTTGGTCCAACGATTCCGTCCTACCGCTTTTCATCGCACCCTTTTTAGTCGAGTTCGCAAAAGCAAGAGCTTCGGATATTTGTCCAATAGGCTAAAAGATTCAAGTTCGTCTCTTTTGCCTATTGGCTCAAATCTCTCGCTCTTACCGCTTTTGCTCACATCCTAACCTTTATATTTAACGACCAGGTATCTATGCGGTTCACGGCCCTGGGATGAGGTTTTGATGTGTGGGTATTTAGCGAGTTGGGAATGAATAATTTTACGTTCAGAAGCTGGTAATGGATCAAGAGCGATTGATTGTTGGGTTTCTGTAACTTCATCTGCCGTACGTTGGGCTAAGTGTTCCAAGGTTTCTTGCCGACGTTCACGGTAGTCACCAACATTAACGCTCACAATTACACGATTACGGACATGACGGTGGGTCAATACTTTAGCTAAAGTTTCTAAAGAATTAATGATCTTACCATGCTTACCAATCACTAAACCGGGTTTATCTGTATTTAAATGATAGATAATTTCATTACCATAGTCTTCCACGTCTACTGTAATTGGCGCCAAATAGGCATCGCAAACATCCATTAGATAGCGAGCTACTTTTTCAATATTTTCAACTTCAGAATCTGGTGTTGCCATTTCTTCTTCCTCTTCATTATTTTGTGAAGAGTCTAAGTCATCAGCTTCTTGACTCGCCAAATCTGTCGTCTCGTTGTTAGCGACATTACTTGCTAACCCAGTCGCACTTTGGCTAGTTATCGTTTCTGCTTGGACTTCTGAATTCAAGTCGTTTTGAGTAGCCACTGTTGACTCAGCAGGATTGGCTTCCAAGCCACTAGCTGCTTTATCTGGGCCATCTAATTCTCCAGGAACCGCATTTGATACTGGCAAACCAGTATCTGCCTTAGTTTCTTTTAATTGACCTTCTTCAGGAGCAACTACTCCTTCAGCAGCTTCAGACACTTGGTCAGTTTGCGAGTCACTTTCCTCTTTAGTTAATTCGTCACTGGACACTGATTCAAGTTCTTTAGCTGCGACAAAGTCTACGCCCTCAGTTTCTGTTTGACTATCAGAATTTTCATCAATTTTACTAATAATTTTGTCATCTGCATGGGCTGATTTATCAAGTTCTGTTTCCTCAACGGCAGTATCGCCACCTAGTGAGTCTTCTACAGGAATCCGATTCACTTCACCTGCTGTATGACTGGCTTGGCTTGAGTCACTACTCTCAGGGGTTTCTACTAAACGCATTGCTACTATGGCATCTTTGGCACCAATTCCCATAAAACCTTTACGGTCACGTTGGATAATTTCAATTTCTACCATTGACCGTTCCACTTGATATTTATCTAAGCCTTTTTGAATAGCTGCATCAATAGTGGTTGCTTGAAATTTTTCTGTCGTCATCTAGACTCCTCCTTATTCATGCTTTAACTGATATCAGTCAAGCAAATCACTTATTTCTTACGTGGATTACGTTTGGCCTTCTCCAAACGCCGGGCCAAGTCTTTTTCTTTAGCGGCTTGGGCTTGTCGCTCTTGCCGTTTTTTATAAGGATTATTGAGCACCAAAGTTTGGATAATAGTCACACCAGTACTTGTTACCCAGTATAAAGCAATAGCTGCTGGAAGGGAAATTCCCATAAACAAAATCATTAAAGGCATAACCCATTGCATCACAGCTGTCGATCCATTTTGAGTGGGTGAGCCAATCATCATTAGTTTTGAATTATACCAAGTTAAGATAGCAGCAATAATTGGGAAAATAAGATAAGGATCAGGGGTTCCCAACTGTGCCCACAAGAAATTACCAGTCGCAATGGCTTCAGTCCGTGAAATCGATTGGTAAAGTGCCATTAGAATAGGCAATTGAATCAATAAAGGAATAAAGGCAGCAAACGGATTATAGTCATACTTCTCATTTAATTTACCCATCTCTTCTTGAAGTTTTCGTTGAGTTTCTGGGTCTTTAGATGAATACTTTTTCTGTAAGGCTTGCATTTCTGGTTGCACAGCTTGCATTTTTTCGGTGGATTTCATTTGATACATGGTCAAAGGAATCAGTAAAATCCGAATAATTAAGGTAACGGCAATAATACCTAAACCATAATTCCCGCCAAAAAGGTCTGAGAACCAGATGATAATACGTGATAAGTTATAAACAATACCGCGATCCCAAAGACCAGTAGAATTTTCCGTAATGGGTTCACGAACTGAGCGACCACACGCCGCTAAAAACAAGATTATGGGCATAATTAGGGTCAGTAAACGCCCCATTTTTTTATTTTTGATGAGTTTCACTAGGGTTTTCCTCCGATGTTCTAGCAGATTTTGTCCCATTTTGCGGATCAGTGACAAATAAATCACTTAACCGCAACACATGGATTAACGATTTCTTTACCTCAGCAGTTGACATTTGTGCAGTAGGTTTGCGAGCAATAATAATGAAGTCAACATTAGATTGTAAAAAAGGTTTTAATTCAAAAATCGCCTGACGAATCTTCCGCTTCACCGCATTACGTTCTACAGCATTGCCAATTTTCTTACCTACAGAAATGCCAACACGAAAATGATTTTGTTGTTTCTCCAACTGGTAAACCACAAATTGACGGTTAGCCTTAGAAGCCCCACGATGAAAAACAGCAGAAAAATCCTGTTCCGATTTTACGCGAAAGGACTTGCGCATCAGCTCAAAAACCTCCTTTACATGCAAAAAAAGACCACAGCGCTCTGTGATCTTATCTTGAAATAACTTTTCTTCCTTTACGACGACGAGATTTTAGAACGCGGCGTCCATTTTTAGTTTGCATACGTTTACGGAAGCCATGAACTTTGCTACGCGTCCGTTTCTTTGGTTGATATGTTCTTTTCACGGGAAATGCACCTCCTAAGTTCTTGAAATGCGTTACTAATAACGCGACCTTAACTATTATACTGAAAAAATAGTCTCGTTTCAATTCTTTTTTAATTTTTTTCACTCATACCGACCATCTTAGCATAATTCTGTTTATTTGACAACGCATTCTGCCGATTCATCTCCTAACATTACTAACCGCTCATCAGTATCTATATCTGCAATTTTTAACCACAATTGGGGATAATCGACTCACAGGGCTGTTGATTTGACTGCTTTAAACATAAATATCCCCAGCCTTAAACACAAAGTTGTAAACAAATCCACAGTTTTTGATAACTTATCCACATCTGTGCATAAGTATCTACAAATCTTATGATATCAGTCTTTTAGACCTTATTTTTATACACAAGATAAGGAGTTATCCAAGATAAGTGAACAGATATGCACAGATTGTGGATATCTTTATCCCTTGTTTGGGAAAACTTTTTCCAAAGTCTTTAAAATCTGTGGAAAAGTTATTATGACCATGTTAAAATGGATAGGCATAAATGATTTTATGAAATCAGTAAGGATTTAAGGAGATAGAAATATGAATGAAATGGAGCGACTCTGGGATTATGTCAAACAACATTTTCGCCAAGAACTTTCCAAAGGGTCTTATGAAACCTGGATTCAAGCCCTAGACCCCATTGAATTCTCTGGTCAAGTGTTGCATATTCGTGTTCCCAGTGAATTACATAAAAAACATATTGAAAATTACTATTTATTAACGATTAAACAAGTAATCTATGAATTTCTTAACCAAGAAGTGGATGTGCTCTTGCATCTGGACCAACCTAACAATCGCATTCAAATGGGTAATCAAGGGCAAGCAGACACAGAAATCATCACTAACCCATCAAAAGACTTGTTAAATCCAAAATATACTTTTGATAATTTTATTGTTGGAGAAGGCAATAAAATGGCCCATGCTGCCGCCTTAGCTGTTGCTGAGGGACCTGGTCGGGATTATAATCCCCTCTTCTTCTTTGGGGGTGTAGGATTAGGAAAAACGCACCTCATGCAAGCAATAGGCCATGAAGTATTGAGAACCAACCCTAATGCTAGAGTCAAATATGTAACCAGTGAAACCTTTACCAATGATTTTATCAATGCCATTCGAACCAATACCACTGACCAATTCCATAAAGACTACCGTACGGTTGATATGTTATTAGTCGATGATATCCAATTTATTGGAGGCAACAAACAATCCACTCAGGAAGAGTTTTTCCATACCTTTAATGCCTTATATAACAACAATAAACATATTGTATTGACCTCTGATCGCGATGCCAGTCAAATACCTGAATTAGAAGACCGGCTAGTATCACGTTTTAAACAAGGCCTATCAACGGATATTACACCACCTGATCTAGAAACACGGATTGCTATTTTACGGAATAAGGCCAATGTCAACGGCTTACAAATTCCTGATGACACCCTATCCTATATTGCCGGACAAATTGATTCCAATATTCGTGAACTAGAAGGGGCATTAACTTCTGTCCAAGCCTATGCTGTGATGAATCAAGAAGATTTAACCCCTAATACGGCTGCCAAAGCCTTACGCTCTTACCGGTCTAATGCAGCTAAATCAGCCCCATCTATTGCGGATATCCAAAATACTGTCGCGCAATATTTCAACCTAGAAGTTGCTGACCTAAAAGGCAAGAAACGGGTTCGGAGTATTGTTGTCCCTAGACAAATTGCCATGTATTTATCCCGTGAAGTCACAGAATCTTCCCTACCTAAAATTGGCCAAGAATTTGGGGGTAAGGACCACACAACTGTCCTTCATGCCCATGAAAAAATCGCTGACCTTATCCAAGAAAATGGTGAAGTTAGTCGCGATGTCGAAAGTATCAAAAAATTACTACAAAAATAATCATCAAAACAGTTGATTAATGACAATTATGCTAAAATAGACTCATATCAGCTTGTGGACAAATAAAGTAATACTTCAAGACTTATGCACAAGCTATCCACATGTGGAAAAGCTTTAATCCCGTTACTTTTCCATAGTTTTCCACAATACTAACAAGACCTATTACTACTATTATTTATTTATTAATAAATAAGTAAGACAAGGAGGAACATTCATCCATGAAATTTACCATTAATCGGTCAACCTTCGTTAAAAATCTTAATCATGTTCAACGAGCCATTTCGAGTAAAACAGCTATTCCTGTATTAACAGGAATTAAAATCTTAGCCACTGAATCAGGTTTACTATTAACAGGATCTGATTCAACAATTTCTATTGAAGCCTTTATTTCTACTGAAGATGAGAGTCATCAATTAGAAATTGCTGAACGCGGTGAAATTGTTTTACCTGCACGTTTCTTAGGTGAAATTGTTAAAAAATTACCTTCTGATTCCATGTCCTTAGAAGTAACTGTTAATTTCCAAACTATTATTAAATCTGATCAAGCAGAATTTACCTTAAATGGAATCAATCCTGATGACTATCCACGCTTACCAGAAATTGATGCGCAAACAACCTTTAATTTACCAGCTAATCTCTTTAAACAAGTGATCCAACAAACGATTATTTCGGTTTCTGACCAAGAAATTCGTCCATTATTTACTGGGATTCACTTTGTATTAGGGAATGACAAGTTGAAGGCAGTGGCAACAGACTCTCACCGTCTCAGTCAGCGGATTGTTCCTCTTAATAGTCCTAAAGAATTAGCAGACGAGAGCATTCAACTTAATATTCCTGGACGCAGTCTTAACGAGTTAGTCCGTATTGCTGATGACAATGAAGATATTGAAATGATGGTGACTGACAACCAAGTTCTATTTAAAGTTGATAATATTTATCTCTACTCCCGTTTGTTAGAGGGAAATTATCCAGATACAGACCGCCTCTTGCCAAGTAGCCATGAAACCCTATTAGAAATTTCTGCTAGTGAATTATTGGGTGCAGTCGAACGGGCCTTGATCTTAAGTAACGAAGGTCATAATAATGTGGTGAAATTGAGTATTTCTTCTGATGATATTATTTTATCCGGACATTCGGCTGAAATTGGTAATGTCGAAGAAACTTTAAATATTATTAATGCAGAAGGGTCAGGACTAAACATTTCCTTTAACCCAGATTACTTACGCCAAGCTTTACGTACTTTTGGCCAACAAGATGTCCAATTGACCTTCCAATCACCTTCTCATCCATTTATTATCTTACCTAGCCAAGAAGCTGATAACTTCAATATGGTGCAATTAATTACGCCAATTCGTACTCCGGGTAATTAATCAATATAAAATGAAAACATCCCGCTACTTTGCGATTAATTGCTTGGTAGCGGGATGTTTTTGTTTTATTCTTTTTTCCACTTCTGTTCATAATGGGGACTTTGCATTAATTCTTCTTGGCTTGGAATGCCTCCTTGGGCACCTACTGCTTGAATTGATAATGAAGCTGCTAGGTTAGCTAATTTGATGGCTTCCTCTAGCTTTAATCCTATCATTAAGCCATGGGCAAAGGCACCATTGAAGGTATCGCCAGCGCCAGTGCTATCAACAACTTGACTAGGATAAGCTGGGATATAGTGTAAGTTTTTACCGTTATGAAAAACTGCTCCTTCTTTTCCTAGGGTGACAATCACTTTGTTGGGATAATCACTTAGCTGGTCTTGCCAGTTTTTGTTATCCAGTAAAATTTGTACTTCATGTTCATTAGGAGTTAAATAGTTTACTTTATTTAATAAGTCAGTAGAAATTTCTGCGGCTGGCGCAGGATTAAGGATGGTTGTAATCCCCTGATCATAGCAATAATTAATGACCGTTTCATTAGTGGCTAACGGAATTTCATGTTGAAGAAGCACTATATCTACTCCGTTTAAAACAGCAGCAATTTCTTCTGTTGAGCTAAAGGTCATCTTATTGTTAGCAGAGGGAACGACAATGATACTATTATCGCCTTGGTAGAGGGTGATATGGGCCGTACCAGAAGGCCCTGAAACTTGACGAAGATCAGTGACATCTACTTGATTGTTGGTGAAGTTATTAATGATTTCTTGACCAAAATGATCTTCTCCTACACAAGCAACCATCTTAACTGGGCTAGCTAAACGAGCCGCTGCGATAGCTTGGTTTGCTCCTTTGCCTCCAAAGGCAGTGTGCAGATCTTGTCCTAAAACGGTTTCTCCCATGTGGGCTAATTTATCAGTAGTCACTGTAAAATCAGTAGAACAAGATCCAATAACAGCAATTTTTCCCATAATTATCCTACTTTCTAAGTGTATCTCTTGTTATTAATTTTACGTCGAGAAGGCGGTGTTTGTCTACAAGCTCCTCCTCATTAATTAACTGATAGAGCATATCAGCAGCTTGCCAACCCATAGCAAAAGCCGGTTGCTGGATTGTAGTAAGACGAGGAATAGTCAATTCGCTCATAGGGATATCATCATAGCCGATGATTTGTAAGTCTTTTGGGACTCGACGTTTTAACTGGTGGGCTTTTTGGATAATTGCAATGGCTTGGACATCATTAGCCGCTATTACTGTATCTACCTGAGGGAATTCTGTAAACAAACGGTCTGCTGTAGTTAAGGCATTATTGAAACGATACGACGTGTTTTCTAATACTTGATAATTAACTCCTTGATTTGCTAAAGCCCGAGTAACATAGTGGAAGCGGGTATTGGCTGTCACGACATCTTGAGGGCCAGCAATGATCACAATATTTTCATAAGATGTCTCAGTAATCGCATCGACAATTAATTGAGCGCCCTGTTGGTTGTTGGCAGAAATAGAATAAGTTGATTGACAGTCTGTACGGTCAACAATGACAGTGGCCTTGTTGAGTTCATCGCTATTTAAAGGCACGGCTGATAGGATACCCGCCACAAAATTTTGTTGGAACATTTTCAGATAGGCAGCAATTTTATCAGGATTTTCTTGGATATTTCCCAAAATAACATGGTAACCATATTGGTGGAAGTAATCCTCCACCCCTTGGGCCAATAGCGGGAAAAAAGGGTTGGCGATATCAGGTAAGAGTAGACCAATGAGTTTAGATTTCTTCTGGAAGAGCGACCGAGCTACCTCATTGGGAACATAATTGAGTTCTTCAATAGCCTTGGCAATTCGTTGCCGGGTATCAGTACCCACATAGCCACGATTATTGATATAGCGTGAAACTGTCGCTGGTGATACTTTAGCATGTTGTGCGACATCTTTTATGGTCGTCATGGCAATCCTCCTATAATGTAACCGTTTTCCTATATAGTATAACAGGATTTATAGAGAACTAAATGAGAAATTCATCACATTAGGAAAATTTTTTTGCTTAAATCAAATTTTTTATTAAGTAGAATACCAATGTAGAAACTAAATTAACAATCAAATAAGGAAGATTGCTTTTTAGCCTTTTGCCTAGTAGAAACCCCCAAAGACCTAAAAAGCCAATATAAGGCCTTTATTTGCTTATTTTCGGTAGTTAGCGTATAATTAAGGGGTAAAAACGAAGGGGAAAATCGCCAATCTAGAAGAATGAGATGCTTTTCTAGAGACAGCGATTTATTTTTATGTGATTAGCTAAGGGGTGAGCGACTTGCCAGAAAAAGTATACATCGAAACCGACTATATGACTTTGAGCCAATTATTGAAATATGCCGGAATCATTGGTACTGGAGGCCAGGCTAAGTGGTTTTTGAGTGAGTACATTGTTTATGTAGATGGAGAATTAGAAGAACGACGCGGCCGTAAATTATATCCTGGACAACGAATTGACATTCCTGATGAAGGATCTTATCTAATTGTCAGCCAGGATGATGCCCATGAAGCTTGATTGGATTCAACTGGAAAATTTTCGTAACTATCAAGAAATTAGTGTAGATTTTTCTCCAGGGATTAATGTCTTTATTGGTGAAAATGCTAAGGGTAAAACCAGTCTACTAGAGGCTATTTATATGTTATCTCTAGCCCGTAGCCACCGTACTGGTAATGAAAAGGAAATGATTAATTGGCAGGCCGATACCGCCTACATCAAAGGACAGATGACTAATAAAAGGAGTCAAATTCCCTTGGCCTTAAAGATTGGTAAACATGGCAAAGCCGCCAAAGTCAACCATCTCGACCAAAGTCGTTTAACTGATTTTATTGGTTATCTCAATGTGGTCCTCTTTGCACCGGAAGATTTAGAACTAGTTAAGGGGTCACCACAAAATCGTCGCAAATTCATTGACCGGGAATTAGGTCAGATGTCGGCAATTTACCTCTATGAAGCAGTTAATTACCAACGGATTATGAAACAACGTAATCAATATTTGAAGTCTTTGCAAGCACATGAAGCCAAGGACCGTTTATATTTACAAGTGTTGACGGAACAATTAGCAGAATCAGCCAGTAAAATAGTGGCCCAACGTCGCGATTTTATTAAACAATTAGAAGAGTGGGCCCAACCTATTCACCAGTCAGTATCACGCGGCTTAGAGGAATTGACCCTGCATTATCATCCGCCAATCCCTTTAGAGTCAGAGATGGCTGACCAGGAAATTTACCAGGCCTTAATAGATAAATTTCAGACCCTAAGTGACCGGGAAATTGAGCGAGGTGTGACCTTACTCGGTCCCCACCGTGATGATTTGATTTTTAAAATTAATGGCAAAGATGTCCAAAAATTTGGTTCTCAGGGCCAGCAACGTACCACTGTATTAAGTATGAAATTAGCAGAAATTGAATGTATGCAGACCGTCAAAGGCGAATACCCTATTTTGCTCCTAGATGATGTCTTGAGTGAATTGGATAATGAACGCCAGACTCTCTTACTTAAAACCATTGAGAAAAAGGTCCAAACCTTTCTGACTACGACGTCTTTGGATGGTATCCAAAAAGATTATATCGATGAGCCACATCTCTATACCATTAAGGATGGGCAAATTCAACAATAGGAGTTGACAGCATGGCAGATGAAAAACAACAAGCCTCTCAAGAAGAGCGCGAACAATTTGCAGAAGAACATGTAATTAGTGAAGAAGAAAAACGCCAAAAAGAAGCCGAACTCAAAGAATTAGCAGGTCACTATGATGCCAGCCAAATTCAAGTATTAGAAGGTTTAGAGGCCGTAAGAAAACGGCCAGGGATGTATATTGGTTCAACCAGTGAAACTGGCCTTCACCACTTGGTTTGGGAAATCGTTGATAACTCGATTGACGAAGCTTTGGCTGGCTTTGCTTCTAAAATTGATGTAGTGATTGAAGAAGACAACTCAATCACTGTCACTGATAATGGTCGGGGAATCCCTGTAGATATTCAATCCAATACAGGTCGTCCAGCAGTAGAGACCGTCTTTACTATTCTTCATGCCGGTGGTAAATTTGGCGGTGGCGGTTATAAGGTATCCGGGGGACTCCATGGTGTTGGAGCTTCGGTGGTAAACGCCTTGTCCGAATGGCTAACCGTTCGTGTCCATAAAAATGGTCAAATTCACCAACAAGAATTCCGTAAAGGAGCCATTGTCAAAGACCTAGAAGTGGTTGGTAACACTGACCAACATGGTACAGTGGTCCAGTTCTTACCCGATCCTGAAATTTTTACAGATACGACTGTTTATGACTTTGATATTTTAAATCGACGGATTCGCGAGTTGGCCTTCTTGAATAAGGGCTTACATATTTCCTTGACTGATAATCGTGAAGAAGAGAAGACTGTTGACTACCACTATGAAGGTGGAATTAAGGAGTACATTTCTTATATCAACCACAACAAGGAAGTGCTTTTTGATGATCCCATTTACTTGGAAGGTGAACAAGAAGGCATTGAAGTCGAAGTAGCCCTCCAATATACGGATGGTTTCCATACCAATATTTTGAGCTTTGCCAATAACATCCATACCTTTGAAGGTGGGATGCATGAATCTGGGATTAAAACGGCCCTTACTCGGACCATCAATGATTATGCTCGCCAAGCAAATCTTTTAAAAGACAATGACAGTAACTTATCTGGTGAAGACGTCCGGGAAGGTTTAGCCTTGATTGTGTCTGTTCGCCACCCAGATCCCCAATTTGAAGGGCAAACTAAGATGAAATTAGGAAACTCTGAAGTGCGGACTATTACTGACCGTCTCTTCTCAGAACATTTTGAAAAATTCTTAATGGAAAATCCAAGTATCGGGCGTAAAGTGGTCGACAAAGGGATTGTTGCCTCTAAAGCCCGCTTGGCTGCTAAACGCGCCCGAGATATGACTCGGAAGAAAACAGGCTTAGAAATTTCTAACCTACCCGGTAAACTGGCCGATTGTACTAGCCGTGACCCAGAAGAAAGTGAACTATTTATTGTCGAAGGGAACTCAGCTGGGGGTTCAGCCAAACAAGGGCGGTCTCGCCACTTCCAAGCCATTTTACCGATTCGTGGTAAGATTTTAAACGTGGAAAAAGCCTCTATGGATCGGATTTTGGCCAATGAAGAGATTCGCTCCCTATTTACAGCCATGGGAACTGGTTGGGACAATGAATTCGATGTCTCTAAAGCGCGCTACCATAAATTAGTGATTATGACGGATGCCGATGTCGACGGCGCTCATATTCGTGCCTTATTATTGACCTTAATCTATCGTTATATGCGCCCTATTTTGGAAGCAGGTTATGTCTATATTGCTGTGCCACCCCTTTACCAAGTGCGTCAAGGGAAGAAAGTCCATTATGTCAATACTGACAAGGAATTGGACGAGTACTTGGCCAGTTTATCACCAACACCAAAACCAGCCATCCAACGGTATAAAGGATTAGGTGAAATGGATGCTGAACAATTGTGGGAAACCACTATGGATCCTGAAAATCGGACCCTGCTTCAAGTTAATGTTGAGGATGCTGTAGAAGCCGATAAAATTATTGATATGTTGATGGGTGACCAAGTTGGTCCTCGGCGTGACTTTATCGAGGCTAATGCCACCTATGCCACTATTGATATGTAAGCGAGGAGGAAGTTAAATGACTGAAAATGATAAAAAAATGCCTTCGCGTGAAATATCACAAGAAATGCGGACATCCTTCCTGGATTATGCCATGTCTGTTATCGTTTCACGTGCCCTACCAGATGTGCGGGATGGTTTGAAGCCCGTACACCGGCGCATTCTCTATGGGATGAATGAGTTAGGGGTAACAAGCGATAAACCTTATAAAAAATCTGCCCGTATTGTTGGGGACGTTATGGGGAAATATCATCCCCATGGTGACTCTGCTATCTACGAATCCATGGTACGGATGGCCCAAGATTTTTCTTTCCGTTATATGTTAATTGATGGACACGGTAACTTTGGGTCAGTGGATGGAGACCAAGCGGCTGCTATGCGTTATACAGAAGCGCGTATGAGTAAAATTGCTCATGAAATGGTCCGAGATATGAACAAGGAAACAGTCGACTTTATTCCTAACTACGACGGGGAAGAACGAGAACCAGAAGTTTTACCTTCTCGCTTTCCTAATCTTTTAGTGAATGGTGCGACTGGTATTGCGGTTGGGATGACCACCAATATTCCCCCCCATAATTTGGGAGAAGTGATTTCAGCTATCCAAGTTTTGATGAAGAATCCTGATGCGACAACTTCTGAATTGATGGAAGCCTTACCAGGGCCTGATTTCCCAACTGGTGGAATTGTTATTGGTAAATCCGGTATTCGCAAGGCCTATGAAACTGGGAAAGGCTCAATCATTGTTCGCGCCAAATTAGATATTGAAACCATGGCTTCTGGCAAGGAACGGATTATTGTTCATGAAATTCCTTACATGGTTAATAAGGCCAAATTAGTGGAACGGATTGCTGATATGGCCCGAGATAAACGAATTGATGGAATTACCGCCATCCGTGATGAATCTGGCCGTGAAGGGATGCGGATTGTTATCGAATGCCGCAAAGATGTGTCTGCAGGTGTGGTCGTTAATAATCTCTACAAGTACACCCAAATGCAGGCTAATTTTGCCTTTAATATGGTGGCTATTGTTAATGGTGTGCCCCATACCCTAAGCCTAAAAGAAATCCTGCAATATTATTTAATTCATCAAGAAGAAGTCATTCGGCGTCGGTCCATCTTCGAAAAAAACAAGGCCCAAGCGCGTGCCCATATTCTTGAAGGTCTGCAAATTGCCCTTGACCATATTGATGAAATTGTAAATATCTTGCGTTCTTCTGCAACAGGGGATGAAGCCAAGAACATTTTTATGGAAAAATTTGGCTTGTCGGATAAACAATCTCAAGCCATCCTCGATATGCGGATGGTGCGCTTAACTGGCTTGGAACGGGAAAAAATTGATACCGAACATGCTAACTTGATGGCTGAAATCGCCCGTTTAAATGAAATTTTAAACTCTGAAGCCAAACGCTATGAAATTATTTATCAAGAGCTTCTAGAAATTCAAGACCGTTTTGATGATGATCGTCGCACAGAATTAATGGTGGGTGAAATCACTAATCTAGAAGACGAAGACTTAATTGAACAGAAGAATGTCATCATTACCCTTACCAAGAATGGTTACATTAAACGCTTGGACGATGATGAATTTAGGGCGCAAAATCGTGGTGGTCGTGGTGTTCAAGGCATGGGAGTACATGATGATGACGCCATTGAATCTATCCTATCAACGTCCACCCATGATACCCTACTCTTCTTCACTGACCGCGGAAAAGTGTATAAGAGTAAGGGTTATGAGATTCCTGAATTTAGTCGTGCTGCCAAAGGAATTCCAGTTGTCAACCTATTGAATTTAGAAAATGACGAACGCGTTCAAGCGGCCATTAGTCTAGGTGATATTGATAATGACAATGCCCACCTAGTATTCGCCACTAAAAACGGAACGATCAAGCGGACAGTGGTGAGTGAGTACTACAATATTAGAAATAATGGTTTAATTGCGATTAATCTGCGTGAAGATGACCAACTCGTTAAGGTCGTTTTGACTTCAGGTGAGCAGAACCTTATCCTCGGTTCAAATTCAGGTTATGCAGTCAGCTTCAATGAAACCGACGTGCGGGCAACTGGACGATCCGCTACTGGTGTACGTGGAATTCGCCTTAAAGACGAAGAATACGTCGTGGGTATGGCTATCCTCCACCCTGACTCTAATGTTTTAGTGGTTACTGAAAATGGTTATGGTAAACGGACTCCTGCCTCTGAATATGGCATCCGGCGCCGTGGTGGTGTAGGGGTAAAAACCGCTAATATAAGCTCTAAAAACGGCCAATTAGTAGGGCTAACCACTGTTCGCGGTGATGAAGATATTATGTTGATGACCAACAAGGGAGTCCTTATTCGCTTCCACGCCAAAGATATTTCACAAACAGGTCGGGTGACATTAGGTGTCCGTCTCATTCGTTTAGATGAAGATGCTCAGGTGTCTACTATGACCCGGGTAGTTTCTGATGAAGAAGTTGATGAAGTAGACAAAACTGACCAAGCCCCTGGTCAAGTAAGTGGCGAGAAAAATTCTGATCAAGTAAGTACGGATCAGGAAGCTAATCCGCGTTTAGATAGCGAAGATTTAGCTGAAAAAATGCAAAACTTTGCGGATGATTTGATTGTCGAAGACGATAATGACTCAGAAGAATAAATAATAGTTAGCGATGAGGCTGGGATAAAATTCCTAGCCTCATCGTTTTTCATCGTACTGCTTTTAGTTGGGCTCTGAAAATCAGGACTGACGTTCGTTTCCCAAAAGTCTTTGATAGCTAGTCTCTATCTGCAGTCTTTTGGTCTAACGATTCAGTCCTACCGCTTTTCATCACACCCTTTATAGTCGGGCGCCAAGAGTCAGAACAGACTTCCTTTCCTAAAACTCTCTGATGGCTGTTTACCATTTTTCGCGTTTTAGTCCAAGGTTTTTGTTCTTAACGACTTTTGTCATCCCCTTATTTTTATTACTGAATTCGCGGTAAAAACTTTTGCAATTCGGTGAAAAAATTGCTATAATGATAAATTGTGAGTATGTATATACTCCTTGTCCTCTCAGAGAGGGAGGACCATAAGACCAAAAGGAGGTGCGAAGTCTGATGAGTGAACAAACTACAAAATACGAAGCTTTATACATTATCAAACCTGATATCGATGAAGCAAGTAAAAAAGAAGTCGTTGATTATTTTGACAATATTTTGACAAATAATGGTGCGACAATCACTGAATCAAAAGACTGGCAAAAACGCCGTTTCGCATACGAAATTAAGGATTACCGTGAAGGTATTTATCACTTAGTTACGTTTGAAGCGGACACTGCGGATTCACTTAACGAATTCGATCGTTTAGCCAAAATTAATGACAATATCTTACGTCATTTAATTATTAAATTAGAAGACTAATAGCCAATCGTGAGAGAGGAGTTATTTCATGATTAATAATGTCGTACTCGTCGGTCGTTTAACCAGAGATGTCGATTTACGTTATACGCAAAATGGTACAGCTGTCGGCTCATTTACTGTTGCAGTTGAACGTTCATTCAAGAATGCTCAAGGTGAACGTCAAACAGATTTTATTAATTGTGTCATGTGGCGGAAAGCTGCGGAAAACTTTTCTAAATTCACGCGTAAAGGCTCCCTAGTCGGAATCGAAGGCTCTATCCAAACGCGTAATTACGAGAACCAACAAGGTCAACGTGTTTATGTCACTGAAGTCTTAGCCAATAACTTTAGTTTATTGGAACCGAAATCTGTGACTGAACAACGTCCTGCTTCATCAGATAATGGGTCGTCAAACTATGGCGGCTTTGGCGGTAACAATGATAACCAACAACCATCATTCGGTGGCGATGACCCATTCGGAAGTAGTTTTACGCCGGATAGCTCAAATAACAACAATAATAATGACTCATCTGCTAACAATCCATTTGCTTCTAATTCAGGCAATGATTCTATTGATATTGCAGATGACGACTTACCATTCTAATAGACTAACAAAGGAGGATTGCACTTATGGCACCACGTCGTCGCGGTGGACGTAGACGTAAAAAAGTCGATTTCTTTAACGCTAACCATATCGACTACATCGACTACAAAGACACTGACTTATTAAAACGTTTTGTTTCTGAAAAAGGTAAGATCTTACCTCGTCGTGTAACAGGAACAACAGCTAAAAACCAACGTCCATTAACTCAAGCAATTAAACGGGCACGGTTCATGGGCTTGTTACCTTACACCACTGAAGAAAACTAATTATAATATTAAAAATATCGTAGAGTCTATCGTAAGGTAGGCTCTTTTTTTGTGGGTAAAATAGTGATATAGTTTTCCACAAATGTGAATAAGTGTTCGTATTTGTGGAAAAGAAGATAAATGTTACACGTGGAACAGTCCACAGGCATGAATATGTGGATAAGTTTGGGGAAAAGGTGTTCTTTTTGTTGATAACTTTCGTCAAATAAGAACATTAGTTCTGTTTAACCGTGAATTTACACATGTGTACATTTTTTATTGATACTTCCCATCATTTGAGAGTCACTCTCCTTACTAAGTTTTATTTGGTATTGAAAAGTATAATACGTAATCTCATCCCAGAGGAGATAAGCAAAAGCTATATTTGATTTGTTGGTTGTACGTACGTGGTTAAGAAGTAGCTGGGAGAATGGAACTTACTTAGTTTATATAGTGGCCTATTAATTCAGGAAATTTTATAAAAACTCTTTACTTCTCTACCCTACTTTTATTCCTAATTTATATTTTAATTTCACAAGGCTTGTGAAATTAAAAAGATTATACATAGGTTGCTTTAAGGACATTAATCGATAACAGTGTTTGAATGCTAGTAAGGTAATATAATAATAAGGTAGACTTCATTACAGATGCCAATCCTAATGGTGAAACCTATAATAAGAGCAGTAGTTTACTGATTATATATGAAAAGCAATGAATAACTGGCTGTATTTAGAAAAAATTTCATAAATAGGCTGGTTATTAGCCTTAAAAATGTTTCACGTGTAACAATTTTTCCCAATTGAACTTTGAAAAGAAGAGCTATAATTTTATTTCCAATAATTAGTTAGAAAAACATATAACAACAATACTCTCTTCCTCTTCTATTCTTATTATTTTTGCTTGCTTCGTTGTGGGTGTGAATAATGATCCTTACAAGTATTATTTTCAGGCAGATTTGCATTTCATCTAACAAATAGATGGATAAAGTTTGTACAGAACTCATTCTATATAAATAATAAGTAGTGTTTTAATAGAAATATTCTTCTTACTAGATTAATTCGCAGGTTGGAATCCTTTATTTGCAGTTAAAGACCTGGATAACTATCGAATTGAATGGTTATTTATCCAGCACTTATTCATATTTACTTAGTAAATTTGGCCAATTAATTAATCAATATAAGTCTATTAATTTCTTTCCTTTTATAGAACTACTAGAGAAGAAAGAAGACGGCAGGAAGATTGTATTATCTTATTTAATTATAATTTTTTTGCTTGGCTTAGTAATTAAGAAAAGAAATATTTGTTAATCCTTTCCATGATTAACCCCGGTGAAACTAAAAATGGGGTTTGCTTGTTATAGTTATAGTTGTTTGAACAGGTATCAGCACATGTTTTTATTCTTAACAGCGAGGTTATTTTGAAAATTACCGTTAATAAAAAAATAAGTAGGCATTCTTGTTATCAACTTATTAAATGTTTACAACTTTACTCTTGCTAGTAATTATTGGTGTAATTTTAATCGAGATCGAGAGTCTGGAGAAAACTTATGAAAATGCCGACTTGTAATATAATTATAAATGGTAAATATCAAAATAAAAATGTTTCACGTGAAACAATTATTTAAAAATATGTCACTAATAAAGTAAATTATTTCAATCAATTACTTTTTTGCACTTTGCCTCAAATTTCACTGGACTAAAAAAATAAAAATACTAATTAAACCACACACATCATGCTAAACTAATTATAAAAATAAAGTAAAGCTATAATATAGTAATCTTGACTAAAAAAGTTGGTAATTATAGTATTAGAAAAATTTATCTTTAGATCTCTGTCGTGTATGTAGATTTAATAATATAATGCCTGGGATGAAGTCTTTCTTGGGAACTTTTTGATTTGCTTTACTTTTTATTAGCTAATGAAAGTCTTATTAATAGTGATGGAATGAAATAAACAATTCAATTACTTTTAATGAGGCAAGTGAAGTGTTTTCGGATAGTTAAATCTAATACTATTTAATAAATGGGCCTTCTTATTTTACGAATTGAAAAATATGATTAAGAGTCGTCTACTTTATTTATTATAGGGGGAGGATTATAATTATGATATTGTTTAATTTTATGATGTTATCTTGTTCATAGTGTTGTTGTGTTGTTAATTTCGCTTCTATCTATTTACTCTCAATTCACTATCTTTAGTGGAAGTCCATTTTGTGCAGCAAATGATTGGTAAACAAATAATATTTCAGTTTTTTATTTAATTATAAAATGATGCAAGACAATAACAACAAATGTTTCACGTGAAACATTTTAGATCTGTATTATTGAGAGTTAAGAAAATACTTATTTAGTCTTCGCTTCAAGAACATACGTTCTGTATATTCTAATATTATTTTAAAATATCATAATATTGTGTTAAAATTGTTATACTATTTATGGAGTTAAAAGGAGCTAATGATGAATTCAAAAATAATGAAAAATTTAATCCCTCCTTTTTTAAAGAAAGCGAATATATATATTCCTATTTTTATCGCAATTTTCCTACTGTTATTTGTTTCAGCTTTTATTGTTGCTAATCAGACGGTATTGAGCTTAGTTTTATTTATCCTATTATTATTTGCCATAGTTATGTTGTTGATTGCTTTTTTTGCAGTCGATAATAATACCCGTGATTATGTGCTTGATTTAGGTAATAAAATCGAAACGGTTCAGAGTGAAATTCTGTTGAAAATGCCGATTGGAATTATTATTTTTGATGAAGGCTCCAAGGTAAAATGGTTGAATCCCTTCATGCAAAAATTTTTCTTTAAAAAAGATTTGATAGGTAATGACTTAGCGGAATTGGATGCAGAATTATATTCTTTATTCGAAGAGTTCCGTGACCATGAAGAATTAAAAGAAAAGAAATTTTACTGGGAAGATTCCTACTTCCAAGTTATGGCTCTGCGTGACGAACGAGCGATGTATTTTATTGATGTGACTCATTATGGACAGATTGCTGCGGAAGCCAGTAACAACCGTATTGTTATTGGAAATATCATGATCGATAACTATGATGAAAGTTCAACCATGATTTCTGACCGTCGCAAATCTACCATAGATAATTTTATGATGAAAAAATTATCCAATTGGGCCTTTAACCATGATTCTTATATTAAACGCTTGGATGATGATAAATTCCTCTTGGTGACTACATATGGTGAAATGGTTAAAATGGAAGAAGATGGGTTCGATATTGTTGATACGATTCGAGAAACCACCTCTAAAGCAAATTTCCCATTAACGATTTCAATCGGAATGTCTTATCATGAAGAAGAGGAAGACTCCTCATTGATTGCGATTTCTGACCTTTCTCAAGCAAATCTTGATTTAGCCTTGAGTCGGGGTGGTGACCAGGTAGTTATTAAAACGCGTTCTAATAAAGCCCGTTATTATGGTGGAAAAACAAATCCTATGGAAAAACGGACCCACGTGCGGTCACGGCAAATTGCTAATACCATCTCAACTATCTTTACAAATAATGATTCATTCTTTGTTATGGGACATGATTATCCGGACATGGACGCTGTGGGGGCATCGTTAGGGATTCGTCGGATTGCGGAAATGAATGGTCAAACATGTTATATTATTTTGGATGAAAGTCGGATTAATTCCGATATCGAACGACTCTTAGTGGAGCTGCGTAAAGACGATACCATTTCTGAAGCGATTATTTCACCTAAACAAGCCGAAGATATGATTCAGGATGATTCCTTCTTGTTTGTTGTGGATGTCCACAAACCATCGATTACCATCGCCCCTGATTTGATTGATAAGTTTAATAATATTATAATTATTGACCACCATCGTAAAGGAGAAGAAGTGCCTGAAAATGTGCTCTTGGAATACATTGAGCCTTATGCTTCTTCGGCTTGCGAGTTGATTACGGAATTTTTCGAATACCAAGATCAAAATGCGCGCCAGATTAACCGGATTGAAGCAACAACCATGTTAGCAGGTATTATCGTCGATTCCCGGAACTTTTCTCTACGAACTGGATCGCGGACCTTCGATGCAGCTTCTTATTTGAAATCAGTGGGTGCAGATTCACTCTTGATTCAACACTTATTGAAAGAAGACTTATCGGACTATATTAAACGGAATCATTTAGTGGAACAAGTGGAATTTATTGAACCTAATATGGGAATTGCTTATGGTGAAGATAAGCTGACTTATGATACAGTGACAGCTGCCCAAGCCGCAGATACGCTCTTATCCATGCGTAATATTGATGCATCATTTGTTGTTTTTCTCCGTTCCGATAAACGAGTGGGCATCTCTGCCCGAAGTTTGGGAAATGTCAATGTTCAAACAATCATGGAACAATTAGGCGGTGGTGGTCATTTATCTAATGCCGCTACACAAATTTCTGATGTCACAGTGTCTGAAGCTGTTCAGCAGTTAAAAGACATATTATTAGAACGTAATAAGGAGGATTCTTAGATGAAAGTTATATTTCTAGAAGACGTTAAAGGCCAAGGTAAAAAAGGCGAAGTGAAGGATGTTTCTACAGGTTACGCCCAAAACTTCTTACTAAAAAATGGAAAGGCCAAAGAAGCTACTAAATCTGCCTTGAGTGAACTTAAAGGTAAGAAAAATAAAGAAAAGAAAGTGGCTGCTGAAGAATTAGCTGAAGCCAAAGAATTAAAAGCAACCCTTGAGGATGAAGCAACAGTGGTTGAAATTAAAGCCAAGGGTGGCGAAGATGGTCGTTTATTTGGTTCTGTGCCTTCAAAACAAATTGCACAAGGCCTACAAAAGCAATATGATATCAAGCTAGATAAGCGAAAAATCGAACTTGATGAGCCATTACGGTCATTTGGTTACGCGAATGTCCCTGTAAAACTTCACCATGACGTCACTGCAACCATCCGTGTTCATATCGTTGAAGAATAGTGATTAGAAACTAGCACAGATTGCAAGAAAACTAGTCCATTAAAGGAAGCCAGAGTTTCCAATCGGGCTGGTTTTTTTGTATAATGAAGAGAGTTGAAATGAGGTGACAAGGTGGAAGATCAATTAATTGAACGCATCCCACCTCAGAGTGTCGAAGCTGAGCAGGCAGTTCTGGGGTCCGTATTATTGGACGTTGATGTCTTTGTCCAAGTGATGGGATTATTAACGCCTGCTGATTTTTATAAACGAAGCCACCAGTTGATTTTTGATGCGATGGTTAGTCTATATAATAATGATGAAGCCATTGATGTTATTACGGTAACGGAAACCTTGCATAATCGCGAGATGTTAGATAATGCCGGTGGAGCAGACTATATTTATGAATTAGCCGAAAAAACGCCCACTGCAGCCAACGCAGAATACTACGCCAAGATTGTTGAAGAAAAATCGCTATTACGAAAATTAATCCATGCCTCTAATGAGATAGCTCGTGACTCTTATGAAGAGCAGGATGACGTAATGGCAATCCTTGACTCTGCCGAAAGAAGTATTTTAGGTGTATCCGAACAAAGAAATCGTGCTGGCTTTAAACATATTCAAGATATTGTTATGGCTAATATCGGAGAAATTGAGCGCTTGTCGCAAGGACAAAGTGATGTAACTGGTTTAGCTACTGGTTATACCGACCTTGACCATATGACAGCCGGCTTGCAAAAGGACCAACTAATTATTTTGGCGGCCCGCCCAGCTGTTGGTAAGACGGCCTTTGCCTTAAATATCGCTCAGAATGTAGCCACTAAACAAGAGGCTACGGTGGCAATTTTTTCACTTGAAATGAGTGCAGAATCCCTAGTGAATCGGATGTTATGTGCTGAAGGAAGTATTGATGCGAGCCGTCTACGGACAGGCCAATTGCAAGATCAAGAGTGGTCAGACTTAGTAGTGGCCATGGGAGCTCTAGGAGATTCTAATATCTTTATTGATGATACCCCAGGAATTAGGGTGGCAGAAATTAGAGCGAAAGCCCGTCGTTTACAAAAAGAACAAGGCCAATTAGACCTTATTGTGATTGACTACCTACAATTAATTGAGGGATCTGGTCGTCGTAATGAGAACCGTCAACAAGAGGTATCAGAAATATCGCGGCAATTGAAAAAATTAGCCAAGGAATTAGAAGTTCCAGTAATTGCCCTGTCTCAATTATCACGGGGAGTGGAACAACGACAAGACAAACGGCCGGTTCTTAGTGATATTCGGGAGTCTGGTTCCATCGAACAAGATGCGGATATCGTAGCCTTCCTTTATCGTGAGGATTATTATCGTAGTGAGGATGGTGAAGAAGCTGGACCAGAAGCAGACAATAATATTGTTGAAGTAATTATTGAGAAAAACCGGGCTGGTGCTCGGGGGACAGTGAAACTAATTTTTACCAAAGAATTCAATAAATTCTCCTCAGTTTCCTTCCGAGAAGATGAGAATATGTTTGCTTAATAAAAATACTAGAAAATTCTCTGTTAAAATGGCGTTTAGTTAGGAGAATCTTCTAGTATTTTTTAATTTTTTAGTTAAAAAGGCTTGAAATTCTATTCAGATAGGAGTAATATTTATTTATTGACTTTTTGGACTTTTAGCTCAGTTGGTAGAGCAACGGACTCTTAATCCGTGGGTCGAGGGTTCGAGCCCCTCAGGGTCCATAGCTAGAAAGCTTGTTATATCAGCGTTTTTATAACGTTGGTCTAACAAGTTTTTTATTCTGTTTAAAAAGGTACCGATAAAAGTACCGAGATGACTCTAATCTTGCATAAATTTAGCTAATATTAGATTTAAAAAATATTTTTAGAAATAGAATTTTATATTGTTAGATACTAAGTTTTCTTGCTATGCTAATTTTTATTAGTTATTATTGGTTTAAAGTTTAGTTAAGGTGGTTCTATGGCTGAAGAAAATAAAATTCTATTTATATGTCCAGAATGTGGAGAACAATTTTATTTATTACCAGAGTTATTTGCCTGTCCCTATTGTGGCTGTCGTTTAGACTATGAAGACCACGCAGCTTATCAGAAGCACTTCGCGAATCGTATAAATCATGTGCGTGAAGCAAGTAGTGAGAAGAAGAGTGAACAATATTTTAATGCGTTTCGCTTTTGCTCATTTAGTTGTGGTGGTTGTTTGCTGGCTTTAATTGCCTTATTTCTTGTTGGCTCACTTCTGATTACCTTGCTGACCTAAGTAATGGTAATAAAAAAACGGCTAGGAAAAATCCCAGCCGTTTTTATATTTGATTAAACTTTGCCTTCTAGTCCTTTATCCACTAATTCTTGATATTTAGGATCAATTTGAGGTGGTTTCATTTCAAAACTATTGTTCACCTTAGTGAAGTCATAATAACCTAGGCGGGCAACGGGTTGGATACCGACAATGTCGATTTTACCATCGTCCATGATAAATTTGTCATCAACATGGACCCCAATAACTTCACCGAAAATAACATCGATTGGAGCAATTTTACCATTAGCTGGTAGGTGAGTGGTTTGCATATACTTGATTTCGTATTTGATTGGGGCGCCTTTTACCATAGCAACATCAACTAAGTTGGCTTGTTCTCGTTCAAGGCCACTGTATTCGAATTTGTCCTTGACTCCATCTGGTAACATGGCGATTGATGATTTATTCATTTCTTCGGCCAAGTCGCCAGGAACTAGGTTATAAACAAATTCACCAGTCCGTTCGATATTTTGAACGGTTGTTTTAGGACCACCTGTTACTGGATGTTGGTTAGCTGAGAAGATAACCATTGGTGGATCATAGGTAAGGTTAGTGAATTGACTGTAAGGGGCAATATTGTCCGTTCCGTCCTCGTTCTTGGTTGAAATCCAACCAATAACTCGTGGAACAGTAGATGACTTAAATGGGCTATGCGGTAAGCCATGGTCGTCGTTTTTTGGTTCGTAAAACATAATATCCTCCTCCAGAAAGCGTTTTCTTATAGTGTTGGTTTAATTATAGCACAAGTTAAAAATTAATAACAAGCTAAATCATAGAAAAATGTTTAATAATTCACAAAAGATTGACAATTCAAATAATGAATCATTCAATGCCATTAGATGTGAATTGAACTTTAGTTGAAGCTAGTACTATAATGGAATTAGAGAAACACAATAAGAAAGGAAGAGATTATGTTACAAGATTATCGGGTAGCACGACCATATTCTTATTTGCAAGCATCAGACAAAGATTTATATACAGCCAAGTGGGGCAATAAGATTCAACTATTAGACTTGAATGATGACAGTTTACCCGCTTTTGACACTTTACAATTTGGACTCATTGGTTTTAAGAGTGACAAGGGGGTCTATATTAATAATGGTCGTCCTGGGGCAGTAGAAGGACCTAGAGAAATTCGCCATCAACTTGCTAAAATGCCTTGGCATTTGGGTCGCGACATTGAGGTGTATGATGTTGGTGATATTGATGGCCCTAACCGGACCATGGAACAATTACAAGAGAGTTTATCTTATGCTATTGAGCGGATGTTACAGTTGAATCTCTTCCCTATTGTGATTGGTGGAGGCCATGAAACGGCTTTTGGTCATTATGTTGGCTTGAAACATGGCACGCGTAAAGATGTTTCACGTTTGGGTGTCGTTAATTTTGACGTGCATTTTGACCTTAGACCTTACTATAAATCTGGTCCTAACTCAGGAACTGGTTTTAGACAAATGCATGATTTGAACCATGACCGTGGTGAGTATTTTAAATATTTAGTTTTGGGCATTCAAGAGCATTCGAATAATTTAAATCTTTTTGATTTTGTGGCTAAAACGGATAATATTGATTTTCTTACGTCACAAGAAATGTATAAAATGCCTTACGATAAGATTCGCGAAATGGTTGATGAGTTCACTGCCGACATGGAAAAAATTTACCTAACAATTGATATGGATTCCTTTAATTCAGCCTTTGCCCCTGGGGTTTCTGCTATCCAATCCTTGGGTAACAGTCCACAATTAACCTTAGCTCTATTGGAACATTTGGCTGCTAGCGGTAAGCTACTCGGCTTTGATGTGGTGGAAACCTCGCCTTCTCACGACATTGACCACCACACTGCCAACTTGGCGGCTACCTTTATATTCTACTTGACTCGGATCATTGCCAATACTAATGTTGATTAAAAGATAAGGTGCGGAAAAATGTGGGAAGCCCGAGCTCTTGAAAATTAGGGTGTGATGAAAAGCGGTAGGACTGAAGCGTTGGACCCAAGATGGCTATTTCTATAAAACAAAGCGGCTGGGACAAGCTCCAGCCGCTTTTTGAGTTTTTTATTCAATTTCATTTAGTTTGGTATCAATTTTATTTAACATCGCAGCTAAATCTTCCGGTTGGTTGACTAAGTCATAGTCTTCAATGTTTAGTTTGAGTTTGGGACTATAGTTATAGTTGTCAAACCAGTCATCATATTTGCTGAAAAGTTGTTGGTAATATTGGTAAAGGTAGTCATTACCATCTGTTTGTTCATAAGGACGACCACGGTATTGAATTTTTTTGAGGATATGGTCAAACGAGCCACTGAGGTAGACTAATAGTTTTGGTGCCTTTTGAGGGAGGTTATCGAGTTCTTCCATCATATTGGCCAGTAAATCAAGATAGATAGCAAATTCTTCTTGACTAATATTACCGTTATCGACATTTACCTGGGTGAAGAGGATATCTTCATAGATAGAGCGGTCTAAGACATTAGAATCATCATGGTAGGCGGCTTTAATGCTTTGGAAACGTGTGTTTAGGAAATGAATTTGTAGGGCGAAGGCATATTTCTTGGGATTTTGATAGTAGTCATTGAGGATAGGGTTGTCGTCTACGCTCTCATAGAAGATTTGGCTATTGAGGTGGTCGGCAATTTTTTCGGCATAAGTCGTCTTGCCGGCTCCAATCATACCCGCTAAAACAATCACAATATCTTCCTCCTTTTTTATCGTCGCCTTTGATTATATCACAAGTTAGAAGCAATAAATGCCTTGAGAAAAATCTTTTGAAATAAAACACGACATGTCAGTGACGATTACTTTTTGTGTGTTACAATACTATAGAGTATATCATGAAGGAAGGTGGCCTTATGAACCAACATAAAAAAATGTTAGAAACGGCTCTCTTGGCAGGTAAGATTATGACTGAGTCTAATGCTGAATCTTACCGGGTAGAGGACACTATGAACCGAATTTTAACCTCTTCTAGAGCAGCCTATGCAGTGGCGGTTTCTTTTTCAACTTCTTTGTATGCAACTTTAGATGACCCTTCCTTTACGGACGGTAGTTTCACTGGGATTAAACGGATCAATCAAAAATCGACTAATTTAAATAAAATTACCCAGGTGAATAATATTTCACGTCAATTGACTTCTGATCAAATTAACATTGACCAGGCCTATCAAAAATTATTAGAAGTCCAGGGACAAGGGGACCAATTTAATGCCTTGAAGAAGAGTATTGGAACTTGGGGATTAACGGTAGCCTTCTCGGTCTTGTTTGGTGGTGGAATCCATGAATTTGGGGCGACTGCCATCAATGGGGTAATCCTGGCCTTGTTAATTCGTTTGACTAGCCACTATTATATTAATTCTGGTCTATCGAATGTCTTCCAAGCCTTTGTGGTTACTATTGTGGCCTATGTCTTGCGGGAATTCATCTTCCCTGGTTTAGATACCGACACGGTGATTGTGGCGACCTTGATGCCTATGGTTCCTGGAACGGCTATCACCAACTCCTTCCGGGATATTTTCCGGGAAGACTATCTGGCTGGGGGCGCCCGAGCGGTGGAAGCTTTTCTTGAAGCCTTGATGATTGCTCTTGGTGCAGCAGTCGGCTTGTCCTTTATTACGGGGGTGCTCATATGATTGGGTTGATTTTTCAATTAATCGGAGCTTACTTTGTTGGGTATTGTTGTTGTATCTTCTTGGAGGCGCCAGCTAACTTACGTTTCCGTATTCCTGTGATTGATGTGGTCGGTTGGTTGGTTTATCTAATCGCGGTGGATTACTTGCAGTGGAGTTTACCGGTATCTACATATATTAGTAGCTTGGTTATAGCGATTATGTCGCATGTTTTTGCGCGTCGTTACCGTGAACCTGTAACGGTCTTCTTCTTGCCAGGTTTCTTTACCTTGGTACCAGGAGGAGGAATGTATCGGACAGCCTTGGCTTTTATCCAGGCTGAAACGACTACTGGGATGCGCGAACTCGGAACGACTATGTTTATTGCCTTATCGATTGCCCTAGCTGTTTTTACCGTCGATAGTTTTGTGAATGTTATTTATAATAATAAACGCCCCAAATTTGTACGTAAAAATCGTCGCTTAATTTTTCGCAAACCTAGTGAAAAGTAGGTTATAATGAAAAAGAGACATTTTTGGCTTCGAATTGGGGCCGTTTAATTGAATGAGCCTAAGAGACTTGGTTGTCTCGACTTAGGCTAATGGAGGACTTGTATGGAAGAACTGATACCGAATCCGGGCAACTGTTTGGCTTCGCGAAAGTTATTAGAAGAAGATGGCCATATATTATGGGCTTGGCGTGAAAAACCTTTAATGCCTAGTGATAGTGGTTGGCGTTTCTTATCTGACAAGGATACTGATTTAACTATCTTGCCTGAAGAGCGAATGCTGATGGTGAGCTTAAATGAAATTTTTGAAATTGAACCCATGGTAGCAGGTATTTATTGGTATCCTATTGGCGCTGATTTTCAATTCTTTAGCCAGGTGGATAATAAACATTTTGTTTATAATGATAGCTTCGATAAGGTTGAATTAGCTTCTAGTTTAGACCGTATTCCTAGTGATTCTGAAGTCTTTAAGGCGCATTTTCCTCAGTATAAACCGCCTAAGGTAAGTGGCAAACAAGAAAAAGTCTTAATTGCACGAGTACCCGAAATTAAGCCGACAAAGAAAAAAGCTAAAGAAGATACTGAGGAAACAGCTGAAGCAAAAGACTTAGACAATAAACGAGACCAAGCCTCTAAGCATACTTATATTCCTTCGATTGATGATACAGTGACCCTATCAGGGGCTGAGCTGAAACTCTTAGCAGATGCTAAGGAAGAAGTTGAAGGGGTATTAAAGCTATGGCAGTCTGAACTCAAAGGCCAACCAGATAATAATGAATTATATGTTATCACTGGTTTGCTATTAGGCTATTTGGGGATTCGTAATATTGAGGTCCCTTTAGAATGGGCTACACGCCGTAATCTTATTGTGAATACCTTTTACCAGGCTTATCAAGTGTCCCAAGAAAAAACCAAGCTATATATTGAAAGTTATGAAAACCGTCGCGATAATCCTAAATATTTGGCGGAAATTCAAATTATTCGTTATGGACGAGCTATGTATGAATGGTACTGGCAAAATAACACTGCCTTAATCAAAGAACAGTTTAGTCACTTGATTGATCATTATACAGATTAGGCATTATTTTAATAAAAGCACGATCCCAGTGAACCAATGGCCATGGGATTGTGCTTTTTTTCTAGGCAGAACGGCTTATCTTATCATTAAATTGAATAAGCAAAAAAGAGAGTTAGCAGAATAGAGAGTTAAAATGATTTAATCGATATGGGCCGTTCTGAAGTCATATTCATTTCCAACCGGACGTTCGGTGAGGTCCTTGATGCGACTATTGAATAACTCCAAGTCAGATGATTGGTAGAGAGGTAAAATGGCAACATCTTCATAGGCTAATTGGTTGGCTTGGAGCTCATAGTCATAGCGTTCTTGGTCATCAATTGAATTAATGGCTTTATTGACTAGTTCATCGTATTCATTGTTACTGTAGTAGGAGTCGTTGTTATCACTATCAGATTGTAAGAGTTCCAATAAGTTTGACGGTGAAGCATAGCCAGGAACCCAACCAGATAGGGCAAGATCATAGTTCCCTTTGGACTTTGCTTCTAGTGCAGACTTACCTGGTTGGACATTAATGTTTACCTTTAAGCCGGGTAAGTTGTTTTGAAGTTGCCCTTGGATATATTCAGCTAGGCGTTTTGTCCCCTCAGAGTCACCGACTAAGAGGGTTAAATTAACTTCATCACCTAATTCTGCTTGAGCTTTTTTCCAGTGGGATTGGGCTTGGTCAGTGCTAACACGAGGATCAAGATCACTATCTTCGACAAATTCTTGGCCAGTTTTTGGATTATTAGCAATATCCTTAGGAACTAAGGAAGCTGTCGCTTGCGATCTGTTGGCAATAATTTGGTCTACTACAGTTTGGTTGTCAATGGCGTAATCAATGGCTAGGCGTAAGTCATGGTTTTGTAAGGCGTTATTTTTATGGTTGAAATTAAGGAAGTAGACAGCACCGCGTGGTGTGGACTTGGCTTCGGGGTGGTCTACATATTGTTGGGCTAATTCACCAGAAATTGGTGCATTATCAACTTCACCTGCTTCAAAGAGATTAACGCCAGTAGCAACTTCCTTAATGACTTGGGTGTGGATTTTTTCGATATCGATCTTATCCGCATTAAAATACTTGTCATTCTTGACTAAGGTCCATTCTTGATTGGTGCCATCCCAATCTTGGATAACATAAGGACCGCTAGAAATAACCGTGTCTGAATTGGTTCCAAATGCTTCCCCTTGTTTCTTAACAAAGTCTTTGTTCAATGGATAAAAAGGGGTGTAACCTAACATATTTAATAGGTGAGGCATTGGTTGGGTTAAATGAACCTCAATAGTATAGTCATCTAGCGCTTTAAAGCCTACTTCTTCTGGTGATTTTTCTCCGGCTTGAATTTCAGGGACATTTTCAATGGGCCGTGCTAAGTAGGCATGGCCTGACCCCGTTTCTGGGTCAACCAAACGTTGGATACCGTAGACGAAATCATGGGCCGTGATAGGGTCACCATTAGACCATTTGGCCCCTTTTTTGACTTTAATCGTATAAGTCAATTGGTCATCAGAGATTTGGGGCAGGTCTTCTGCTAAGGCAGGGTGGACTTCATTATTTTTATCTTCCCAATATAAGCCTTCTTGAAGGTGAGAGGCTACATTGGATGTGTCAATCTGGTTGAGAACGCTAGTGTCTAAGCTAGATAATTCTGTCCCTACTACCCAGTTAACCACTTCCTCTTGGTCATTTGATGACTGGGTAGTGGCTTGGCTATTTTGTTCACCATTATCACCATTACCGCACGCTACTAAAATGAGTGATAATGTGGTTATTAATCCTGTGATCCGATAAAATTTCTTCATATAAACCCTCCTAAATTAATTGTTTCGTTAAAAAAAGTCCCCTTGGCTAAATAGCCAAAGGGACGAATCACTCGCGGTACCACCCTAATTCCTCCTTGCAAAAGCAAGGGGACACTTTACTTGTCAATATATAGTAGATTATAACAAGGGTAAGATAACGGATACTAACCGACTTAGTCACTTGAACGACTGAGCAACTCTGAGCTCATTTTCATTGATTTAAGATTGGCTTCTTCTCAGCGACTGAAGCTCTCTGGGCAATCCTAATTTATCAACTACTCTACTCTTCACTGTTTTAACGAATTTATAGCCATATTATAGAGAATAAGTTTAGAAGGTGGAAATACCTATAAAGTATGACGTATCATAGTTATAAACTATAGCTAATGAAAAAAGAATTGCTATTCAGTAATTCTAAGCAACAATCCTGGCTTCAAGGCATTTCTAGGCTGGCAAAAGGCACAAAAAAGACTGGTTCAAGTATTTAAGACCAGTCTTTTTACTGTTATTTCCTTGTTAGCGATCATTGGTGTTCGCTTTTTAGTCTTCGACACCGTATTCTTGGCGAACTTGGTCAGCAATCTTATTCGCGTAATCAAGAGCTTCTTGATCAGTGCTAGCTTCTACCATAACTCGTAATAGATTTTCAGTACCACTAGGACGAACAAGAATGCGACCTTCACCAGCCATTTCTTCTTCGACATCAGCAATTACTGCTTTGACTGTTGGAGAAGACATTGCTGCTTCCTTACCTTCTTTGCTTACTTTAACATTGACAAGTTCTTGAGGGTAAGTTTGCATTTCGCTCGCTAATTCGGATAAGCTACGCCCAGTTTGCTTCATCACATTAAGCAATTGAATACCGGTTAAGAGCCCATCACCAGTGGTATTATGTTTCATAAAGACAATATGACCAGATTGTTCTCCACCTAGGATATGGCCGTTTTTACGCATTTCTTCTACCACATAACGGTCGCCCACCTTAGTTTGTGGCGCATGCATGTCGTTGGCTTCGATGGCTTTATGGAAACCAAGGTTAGACATTACAGTTGAAACAACTGTATTATTATCTAATTTACCACGCTCATTAAGGTATTTCGCGCAGATAAACATAATGTGGTCGCCGTCGACGATATTTCCTTTTTCATCGATAGCAATACACCGGTCACCATCACCATCAAAGGCTAATCCAACATCTGCTCCCGAATCAATGACGTGTTGGGCTAGGTTTTCAGGATGGGTAGACCCTACACCATCATTGATGTTAATCCCGTCAGGATTGCTACCAATAGTGGTAAAGTCGGTCTCTAAGTCAGCAAAGAGCCGTGAGACAAGCGGAGAGGTAGCGCCATTAGCAGCATCCACAGCGACATTGAGGCCTTCTAAGCTATTAGAAATCGTTGACCGTAAGAATTCCATGTACTTACCGGCCCCTTCAGGATAATCAATCATGACACCTAAACCTTGAGCGCTTGGACGTTCCAAATCATCTTCACGGTCAAGATAGGCTTCGATTTCTTCTTCTTGTTGGTCAGAAAGTTTAAAACCATCAGAGCCAAAGAATTTAATGCCATTGTCTGGGGCAGGGTTATGGCTAGCTGAAATCATTACACCCGCAGTGGCACCAGTGGTTCGCGTAAGATAAGCTACGGCTGGTGTAGGGATGACTCCCAAGTGTAGGACTTCTACACCAACAGATAAGAGACCAGAGATTAAGGCATGTTCTAATAACTGACCAGAAATACGGGTATCACGAGCCACTAAGACACGTGGGTGTTCAATATCAGGGGCATGCTTCATTAATACATGGCCACCAAAACGGCCTAATTTAAAGGCTAGTTCAGGACTTAACTCACTATTTGCTTGGCCTCTAACGCCATCAGTACCAAAATATTTTCTCATAATTAAACTCCTTCATTTAAGTTGTATTGCTTTAAACATTAACTTAGAAATTGTTGGAAATAACGTAACGGACGAGTGAATAATCGGCTAAAACTCTGTGGAAGCATGGATTGACTGTCTTGTTCTGGATGATTTGCTTCACTAACTTCAGATCTTTCTTGAGCTTCAGGGTTGTCAGTAGTTGAGTTGGCTGGCTCACTGTTTTGTGAGCTTGTATTGCTTGCTTGATTTTGGTTGGGTGAACCAGCACTAGTCTCCCCCGATTCGGTAGTCGCTCCTTGGTTGTTGTTATCATTATTTGTATTATTCGAATTGGCCTCGTTACTGTTCGCACTTTCTTCATCAGCATTGGATGAATTGTTTGAATTGCTTTGTGGGGTAATCCGAACCCGGATGGATTGTGGGTTAATGGATTGGACCCCATCAGGCACTTCTAGTGGGACGGTAAGGACCGTACTTTCAGTGACGTCAGAAACATCAACTGTTCCGCTTACTTCATTGACGGTTGGGGTGTCGTTTGACACACCAATCAATTGTACAGTAGATGAACCCAGATTTTCAACATTATAGGTGAAATCATCGGATTGATTGCTAAGATTAATTTTAACGGGAACCTCATAACCTGCTTCCCCAATTTCTACTGTAGATTGCACTTCGCTAGGATTAGTATTGGCATTTAAAATATTACCGTCTTCATCTTCAACAATGATTGTTGAAGTTTGGCTATAGTTTTCGCTGATATTATCTGGCAGAGAAACATTAGCATAGACATGGGCGATTTGCTCAATCGTCGCTTGAGAGCCAGAAACAGTGACTTCTGCAGGTTCCGCACTTGATTGGATGACCTCATAGCCTGCTGCTACAGCATCTTGATTATTGATATTGATTGTTACCGGGAAAGTTTCGGTATAGAGCGGGTCTAGCGTAATATTGACACTAGAAGGAGAAATCTCATAAGAGATGTTATCGGAAACATTGCGCATCTGTAATTGAATATAATGGTTTCCTTCTTCTAGGTTGGATAGGTCCTCAGTGACCACTTTGAAATCTTGACTCTCTAAGGTTTGGTTAATAACATTGCTAGGTCCGGTTAACTTTACGGTCACTGATTCCGGTAAGCCAGTAACATAATAATTATCCACGTCACCTTCAATATGGACAGGGACATTGGAAACAGTCTCAGTTGATAACTCGCTAACATTTTGGAAGAGTTGCAAGGGACTTTGATTTGATCGTTCTGTTTTAACGAAGACAAATAAAACTAAGGCCAAAATCAATGATAGGACGGCCATTACAATTTTGTTGTCATAAAATTTATTCATTGTCATCGCCCTCCCCGGAAGTGGTTTGGAAGAGATTCGTAAAGAAATTGTTATCATTATCATCAGATACGATGAAATTATCACTTAGGATGTGATAAAGTTCATCTTCATTTAAGTCACGGGTGATTTCCCCATGTTCAGCAATTGAGATATTGCCAGTTTCTTCTGATACAACGACCGTCAATGAGTCGGATGCTTCACTCAAACCTACTGCTGCCCGGTGACGAGTCCCTAGTTCTTTAGGAATATTGGGATTCTCTGACAAGGGGAGGTAGGAAGCGGCAGAAGAAATGCGTAAGTCTTGGATAATGACTGCCCCATCATGTAGTGGCGTATTAGGAATAAAAATATTGATTAGCAATTGGGAAGAAATTTTAGAATCCATGCTGATTCCGGTGGCGGCATAGTCATCGAGCGGTTGATTTTTCTGAATAGAAATCAAAGCTCCAATCCGTCGCTTGCCCATATACTTACAGGCATCGATGATTTCACCCACCATTTTCTCGCTAGGGTTGGAATATTTGTTTTGTTTATTACCAATAAATACCTGCTGGCCGAGGTGCTCCAAACCGCGACGAATTTCTGGTTGAAAAATAATTAAGACCCCTACTACTGACCAACGAATGATAGAGTCCATAATCCAGTCGATTGTCTCTAAATGGAAGACAGTAGAAATGATTTTGATTAATAAGATGAATAGAACACCATTTAAAATATTGATGGCTCGTGATTTACGTGCGATTCGCAATAATTGAAAAATCAGAAACCATACAATAAGGATATCGATTAAGTTTGCGAGCCCCTGCCAGGACAGAAGCCCTGTCCAATCAAAGTCCATATGCTACCTCCTTGTTAAAATTGTCGTTCTCTACTATTATAGCATATAGTGAGAGGTCAGTAATGAGAAAGCTTTTCGATTAGGGGTGGCTTATGCATATTTTAAAGGCTTTACAAGTGGCTGTTCAGTGTTCCCATAAACAGGCCAAACAATGGCTTAGACAAGGGCGGGTTCAGGTTAATGGAGAGACGATAAGTCACTTCACTATGGCAGTGGATGGGAACTGGGACCAAGTTACTCTAGACCAAGAACCTTTAACCATCCCTAGTCACCACTATTGGGTACTTAATAAAAAACCGGGTTATCTTTCGGCTCGACGTGATCCTAACTATCCTTCTGTCTTGGATTTGGTGGAAAAACACATTGATACTAGCCAGTTAAGTATAGTGGGCCGTTTGGACCGTGATGCTTGTGGCATCGTGCTCTTAACGGATAATGGTCAACTGCACTATGTTTTAGAAAATCCATATTTTTCCGTGGCGAAAACCTATCGAGTGATAGTCAATGGTCCGATTGCAGAAGAGGCGGTGGATTATTTCAATCTGGGGGTCCGTTTCTTGGATGGTTACCAATGCCAACCGGCACAATTAAAAATTATATCCACGAGCCAGCAAGAAAGCACAGCAGAAGTGACTATAATAGAAGGAAAAAGACATCAAGTGAAAAAATGTTCCTTAGTATTGGGGTTAAGGTGACTAATTTAGAACGAATTCAATTAGGGCCAATTCAAAATAATGGGGACTTGGCACCCGGCGAATTTAGGGAGTTAAGGCCAGGTGAAAAACATGCCATGCAAGAATTAGCCAAAAAATATCAAAAAAGAGGAAAAATCCCTTGATTTTTCCCTTGTCTAGATGTTATTATAATCAAGTACGATAATTTTGGAGGGATAGCGAAGTGGCCAAACGCAGCGGACTGTAAATCCGTTCCTTCGGGTTCGAAGGTTCAAATCCTTCTCCCTCCATTTCAATAGTGGGATATAGCCAAGCGGTAAGGCAATGGACTTTGACTCCATCATGCGCTGGTTCGAATCCAGCTATCCCAGTTTATCATTGAAAGACAGCGATTAGATTGCTGTCTTTTTTTCTATCTATAATATAAGAAAAGGACGCTGACCAGATTAGCTTGGCCAGCGTCCTTTTGGTTTTTAACCAATTATTCTGTTGAGAGCGATTTTCTATACGACAATACTGTCATAAGTGATTGGTTGGGTGTTTTCCCAGGCTTTGGCGATTTGCAATAGTCGCTCTTCTGATAAAGGACGCCCAAAGAATTGCATTCCGGTTGGCAAGCCATCCTTATCTAAGCCCATTGGCAATGAAATAACCGGTAGTCCCGTCATATTACCAGGGACGGTAAATGGTTGGACAGCCTTAACCACATCAATGGCTTGTTCTGGAAGTTGATCTTCAGAACGGAAGGCTGGGGTTTGTATTGGAATAGTGGGTCCTAAAATGACATCATATTCCTTGAAGGCCTCATTCCAAGCCAAAGCTTGGAGACGTCTTGCTTTTTGAGCTCGAACATATTGTTGACCAGTTACCACTGAACCTGCCATCAGATAAGCGCGAACATCTTTAGCTATATTTTCTGGTTGGTTTTTTAATTCATCAAAATAGTTGGCTCCTGCTTCGGCGATTGGGGTAACTTGACCAGCAAATTGCGTGACTTCAAGTTCAGGCATGTCAAACTCAGTGATTTCAGCGCCTGATTCTTGGAGTTTTTCAAGGGAGTGGTTAAACAAACGAGCAACTTCATCATCTAGGCCTTTTTTATAGTAAGTTGGGATTCCTATTTTTAGACCGTCAATTCCTTTGTCTAGGTTGCGCGTATAGTCAGGGCGGTCAACATCCTTGAGACTATTATGGTCTTGGGGATCGTAACTCGACATAACAGTTAGTAACATAGCCAAGTCTTCAACATGACGCGCCATTGGTCCGGTAGAGTCATGGGTTTCAGAAGTTGGAATATTGTTGGCTGAACTAAGTAAACCGTAAGTTGGTTTGAAACCATAGACGCCATTCATGGCAGCGGGTACTCGTAAAGACCCCCACATGTCGGTGCCGGTTACGATTGGTGCCATTCCTGCTGCTAAGGCTGCACCGGATCCTCCACTTGAGCCACCGACAATATGATTGAGATCAAAAGGATTACGGGTGTGGCCAAAAAATGGATTAAAACCAGCTGAACCAGGACCTAGTGCGTGCATATTTAGCTTACCGAGCATGACACCGCCTGCTTCAATAATATTTTTAACAGGTGTTGAAGTGACATCAGGGATGTAGTCCTTAAATAAACCTGATCCACTAGTTGAGCGAATATCTTCTGTCATATAAGTATCTTTAATGGCAACTGGCATGCCATGTAAATACCCCTTGTAATTGCCAGCTGCAATTTCCTCATCGGCTTGCTTGGCTTGTTCCAGGGCTGATTCATCAGTTACTGTGATAAAAGCTTTTACGTGGTCATCAATGGCATGAATACGATCTAAGAAAGCTTGAGTGACTTCTACAGAAGTAACTTCGCGGTTTTTAATCATCGTCGCTAATTCATGAGCCGGCTTAAAGATTAACTTAGTCATGATCGATTACCTCCATATTATTTCTTAAAAAGATTTTAGTTGACTGGATATTATCAAATTGGTCGAGTTTTTCTTCACCTTCGCTGATAAAATCAAGTATCATTTGGACACGACGAATATCATCGTCATCATACGGGATGTTTTGGGTATCAAAATGGGATTGTAAATACTCTTTAGAATATCTCATTATTTAAAGCATCCTTCCTCGTGATTATTTGTAATACAATATACTAGTTTATTGATTACAAATTAACCCTATCACGAACTAAGAACGTTAGTCTAACAATCCAGGTTATATTTATTTTGCGCCAATTTAAACGATTTAGTGCATAAAGTAACAATCGGCTATTAATTGTATAAAATCATTATTATTAAAATATAATAGTACTTATAAACAAGTTAAAGAATTATGTAATTTGAATTTATAGGGGGTTTTTAGGGTCATTAGAGCAGAAAAAACCGTATAAACGCTAAATTAGCTGGTTTTATTTACGTAGTGTTCGCCTGACTTTACAATGGTAGTTGACAGCTTTTGTTACAAGATAGACACACTGAAACAATTGAAAACCTTGTTTTACAGCGATTCTGTTGTGCGCTATAGTGAAAAACAATCAATAATAAGTGGTATTTTGTCACAAAAGCAGAATTCAGAAAAGAAAACTCGGTAAAAAGGCGAACATAAAGTTACAAAAATATGACAAATTAACGAGCCGATTTCAAGAACCTCGATTTGAATTTCAAAAGGGTTAAGAGGCATTAACAAAGCCCCCTTTTGGGTTACTTCCCTTCTAGGCCTGTGCTAGTATATTGCTTGTGGACGAAACAGGTGTCCAATGAAATTGAAATTAATACTTTACAGGTGCTAAGACCACCAAATGACTTTAAAGGAGTTTTATTTACTAATGAAATTAACTAAGATTTTTGCAACTACTTCAATTGCTTTAGCAGGTTTCCTTGCTTTCAACGAAACTGTTGATGTTGACGCTGCTGAATGGGAAGCACGTACTGTAGAACAAGTACAAGCTGACATGAAAGTAGAAGAAGGCGACGTTGTATCTTACACTGTTCAATCAGGTGATACTTTAGGCGTTATCGCTGCTGCTGCTGATGTTGACCTTAACGCTTTAGCTGCTGCTAACGGTATTGAAGATGCGAACATTATCTTCCCAGGCAACAAATTATCATTCACTGAAGATGCCCAAGGTGAAGTAACAGAAGTCACTGTTTCTGACGCTTCAGGTCATGAAGAAGCTTCTTACCAAGTAAGTGCACAAGCTGCTCCAGCTCAACAACAAACACAAACTAACCAAGCACCAGCTCAACAACAATCTCAAGGTTCTTCACAAGGAACTGCGCAAACTGGTGGCGAAGCGGCTGCTAAAGAATGGATTGCTCAACGCGAATCAGGCGGTTCATACTCAGCGTACAACCCAGCAGGTGGCTACTATGGTCGTTACCAATTAAACCCTAGCTTAGTTTCTTATGGTGCTTCTCCAGCCCAACAAGAAGCTGCTGCTGATGCTTATGTTGCTGGTCGTTACGGCTCATGGACTAACGCCCAATCATTCTGGCAAGCAAATGGTTGGTACTAAGAGCTAGCCAAACTTAAATTTAAATAATTAGTTGAGGATGGGATAGTAATCTCATCCTTTTTTATTGTATGTAAAACTTATTGCTAACCTTGTTTGCTTTTGTTTAAGTGTTTTAACTTTTTAAAAAGACTAAGCAGAAGTCATTGACAGTTGTGAAAAAGGTAATATATAATGAGTAAGCTATTACTTTTATTAAAATCTCTATAGGAGCACCATGACCGCCCAATTAGACGGTTAAGGTCTTAGGGATAGCGCCAGACTTTTATTATAAAGTGACGAGGACTGGGTTGATCGATTTTTCGGCGGGTGACTCAGGGGCTATACGGTCCAAAGTGATGTAACAAACTAAGCAATTAGTGAAAAAGCATGACATGTATGTAGTAGCAAATAAAATGGACAGGTCTTCCAAGGGGAAGGTCTGTCTTAAATTAGGAGGACTACATTTATGTGTGGTATTGTTGGATATATTGGAAATAACTCAGCTAAGGAAGTTTTGCTTAATGGATTAGAACGGTTGGAATACCGGGGCTATGATTCAGCAGGAATTTACTTGCTTAACCAAGATGGTCAATTTGGACAATTATACAAGGAGCAAGGACGAATTGCTGCCTTAAACGATAAGGTTAATGCTGCTGAAACAACAAATATGGGGATTGGTCACACGCGTTGGGCGACTCATGGGGTGCCAAGTGTGTCTAATGCCCACCCTCACCAATCTGCTAGCGGTCGTTTTACTTTAGTACATAACGGCGTTATCGAAAACTACCAAGAATTAAAAGCAGATTACTTGGCAGATGTTGATCTACAAAGTGAAACAGATACCGAAGTGGTTGTCAATGTGATTGAACACTTTGCACAAACAGAAAACTTGGATGGTAAAGAAGCGTTCAAAAAAGCTTTAGCTGTAGTGGAAGGATCTTACGCCTTTGCCTTGATTGATAATCAAACGCCTGACCGTTTATATGCGGCTAAAAACAAGAGTCCATTATTAATTGGTCATGGAGAAGATTTCAATACGATTGTTTCTGATGCTATGGCGTCAATTGATATCACCAACCAATATATTGAAATTCACGATGGTGAAATGGTTACCTTAACCAATGATGAAGTGGTTATTGAAAACCGTGACGGACAAGAAATCAGTCGTGACCCTTATACTGCAGCCTTAGATGCCAATGATCTAGGTAAGGGCACTTACCCTTATTACATGCTCAAAGAAATTGACGAGCAACCAGCAGCTATCCGTCGTATTATTCAAGAATATCAAGATGATCAAGGCCAATTGACTATTGATTCTGAGATTATTGCAGCCATGCAAGCTAGTGACCGAATTTATATTATCGGTGCGGGGACATCAATGCATGCTGGTTTAGTAGGACAAGCCCTTTTTGAACAATTAAATGGTATTCCAGTTGAGGTTCATGTGGCTTCTGAATTCGCTTATAACATGCCGCTGCTAACTGAAAAACCATTCTTTATTTTCCTATCACAATCAGGAGAAACTGCTGACAGCCGGCAAGTGTTGGTTCAAGTCAATGAATTAGGTTATGATTCCCTAACCATTACTAATGTGAAGGGGTCAACCCTGTCTCGGGAAGCTAGCTACACCTTGCTTCTCCATGTGGGACCTGAAATTGCAGTGGCTTCAACTAAGGCCTACACTGGTCAAATTGCAGTAATGGCCGTTTTAGCGGATGTTTTAGCTAATGCCCAAGGAAGAAAACTTGATTTCGATATGGAAACCGAATTGAGTTTGGTGGCCAATGCCATGGAAACAGTTGTGGATGACAAAGACCATCTCCATGAGATTGCCACACAAATCTTTACCGATGTGCGTAACGCCTTCTATATTGGCCGGGGCTTAGACTACTATGTCAGCTGTGAAGCTGCCCTTAAGCTAAAAGAAATTTCTTATATTCAAACAGAAGGTTTTGCTGGTGGGGAATTAAAACACGGTACCATTTCCTTGATTGAGGATGGCACACCTGTTTTAGCTGTCATCAGTCAAAAAGATACCGCAGCCCATACCCGAGGCAACTTAGAAGAAACACGGGCTCGGGGCGCCAATACAGTGGTTATTACCATGGAAGGTATGGAACGCCAAGATGACCAAATTGTTATTCCGGCCGTCCATTCCTTGTTAGCGCCTCTAGTTACTGTAGTACCAACACAATTATTGGCCTACTATGCCTCATTAGATCGTGACTTAGATGTTGATAAACCACGTAACCTTGCTAAGGCAGTTACTGTTGAATAATATAAATAAGAGGGTGTGACAAAAGTCGTTAAGAATAGAAGCCTTGGACCAAAACACGAAAGATGGCTAACGGTCATCTGAGGGATTTTGGGTAAGGCAGTCTGTTCTGACTTTTGGAACCCAACTAGAAGATAAATATTCCGATATTATAAATAGGCTGGGACTTTTTGTCCCAGCCTATATTTTTACTTCTTATTTCGTTTAGAGCTGGCTAGCGGCGCCTTGGTCTAAAATCAAAGTGACATTATCGTGCTTTTTTAGGATGCTCGCTGGAACTTGGTTGCTTAGGGGGCCATTAACAGTTTTGGCGATGGCATCAGCCTTATTGGCACCAAATGCGAGTAAAACAATCTGTTTGGCACTGCTTATAGAAGCTAAGCCCATACTGATGGCTTGAGTAGGCACTTGGCTAGGATCAGTAAAGAAACGGGCATTAGCTTGGATAGTGGAATCAGTGAGTTGAACTAATTGAGTGTGTCCGTCCATAGGGGCACCCGGCTCATTGAATCCAATATGGCCATTTTCTCCAATGCCAAGAATTTGTAAATCGATCGGATGTGCTTGGATGATTTGGTCATAACGGGCAAGTTCACCAGGAAGATCATCAGTGGCACCATCAGGCAGATAAGATTTTTTGAAGGGTTTCTTATTGAATAGGTGGTCAGCCATGAATTGGTGGTAGGATTGCGGATGGTCGCTGTTTAAACCATAATACTCATCTAAATTAATTGATACGCACTCAGAAAAATCGATATCAGAAGCTACTAACTGGTCATAAACAGGAATCGGTGTTGATCCAGTGGCTAAGCCAAATACCTCAGCGCCTTGATCAATCGCTGCTTGAAAAATTTTTACCGTATAGCTAGCCGCATCTACTTGCTTGTCGAAGATTTTAATATCCATAATTCTCCCTCTTTTTTGCCTTAAGTATACCTTAAATCATCAAATTTTGCCATGGCAGCTTGCTTTAGCTAGACGAATCCAATGATTTCCGCTATAATTATCAAGTGATAAAATTTATCAATTGATAAGGAGTGAAGTAATGTTTCTAGCGTTAAAGGAAATCCAGCATTCAAAGTGGCGTTATGTTCTAGTAGCGGGTCTTTTATTTTTGGTGGCTTATTTGGTGTTTTTCTTAACCGGATTGGCTTATGGTTTGGCCCAATCCAACCGATCTGCGATTGACAAGTGGCAAGCCGATGAAATTATTTTATCAGAAGGGGTGTCTAACCGAGTTACTATGTCGCATTTGTCTGAAGAGGCACTAGACCAAGTGTCTGCTGAGGAAAAGGCACCGATTGGCATTCAAATGGCCTTATTTACCCCACCAGCTGACCAAGAAGAAGCTGTTAGTGGACAATTGTTTGGGATTGAAAAGGATAATTTTCTGATGCCGAATATTATTGAAGGGCGTCCTTTTGAAGATAAAAATGAAGTGGTGGTCGATCAATCATTAGCAGAAGAGTATGGTTTTGCTCTTGGTGATACTTTGGCTTTTGAACAAAGTGATGACCAGCTAACCATTGTTGGTTTCACTGACCAGGCACAGATGAGTGTCCAGCCAGTGATTTACATGGCTCTAGCTGATTATAAAAATTTAGAAATAATGGGTGGCGGCCAGGGCAATGATAAGCCACTATCAGCCATCGTGGTGAGAGGGAGTGCCCAAACTGATTCTAATGACTTACAAGTTGTGGCTATTTCTGATTTTATTAATGACCTACCCGGTTATTCAGCTCAGAATATGACCTTTTTATTGATGATTGGCTTCTTGATAGTTATTTCTGCTATTGTTATTGCCATTTTTATTTATGTATTGACCTTACAGAAAACTGAAACCTTTGGCGTGATGAAGGCGCAAGGGATTCCAGCGCGCTATATTATTGGCTCGGTGATTGGACAAACCTTCCTCTTATCAACTTGTGGGGTGGTATTAGGTTTACTGGTGACTTACTTATCTTCCTTAGTCTTGCCAGCACAGATGCCATACCTGAATAATTGGCTTTTCTTTTCCGTTATTGCGGTAATGATGGTGGTTGTGGCCATGCTGGGTGGTTTGTTCTCGGCAAAAACGATCACTGATATTGATCCTTTAGATGCAATTAGTTAGGAGATGGAGCATATGACAGCAATCGAATTTACTAATGTGAGCAAGAATTTTACTAGTGGTCATAAAGAAATCCAAGCCTTAAAAGATAATTCCTTCACCATAGAAGCGGGCGAATTTGTGGCAATTTTAGGGCCATCTGGGTCTGGAAAATCCACCCTATTAACCATTGCAGGGGGACTTCAGAAGCCCTCAAGTGGTCAGGTGATTATTAGTGGTCAAGACATTAGCCAATTATCTAATGCTGACCTAGCAAAATTACGTTTAGAAGAAATTGGGTTTATTCTCCAAGCCAGTAATTTAGTTCCTTATTTAACTGTTGCTGACCAATTTGTTCTGTTTGATAAGGTGAAAAAATCCGACAATAGCCAGTATCGTGATCAGTTATTAGAACAATTGGGCATTGCTGATTTGGCTGATAAGTACCCAGAAGATTTATCAGGTGGAGAACAACAGAGGGTGGCTATTGCCAAGGCCCTGTACAATGATCCTACTCTAATTTTGGCAGATGAACCCACTGCTAGTTTAGACACTGACCGAGCCTATGAAGTGGTGGATATTCTCGCCCAAGAAGCCAAAGATAAACAAAAGGCTATTGTGATGGTTACCCATGATAAGCGGATGATAAAAAAATGTGATAGAATTTTAGAAATGCATGATGGGGTTGTTGAAGAAGTTTAAGCATAAGGAGTTGGTATCATGGGGCAAAGCTATAATGTTGATACAGAGGCACGGATTTTGGAGTGCGCTAGTCGGATGTTTATGACCCAAGGCTATAAGGCGACTTCAACTCGAGCTATAGCCCAGGAAATTGGCATGACCCAACCCAATCTCTATCATTATTATAAGAATAAAGAGAGTCTCTACCAAGGCGTTATGGCCTATCAACTAGATTTGTTGAACCAAGAGCTGCAAGTTATTTTAGACTGCTATCAAGGCGATATGACAAAAAGTCTTTATGACTTGTCGCTTACCCTTTTAACCTATCAATCGATGGATTATATGATGATGCAGCATGATATGACACATATGGTATCTGATGAGATTCGTCAAAGTCTTCGCCAACTGTGGCAAGAGAAGATGTTAGCCCCAATTTGTCAACTTTTTGCCAAGGCAGATGAGGTCATTCGACCTGACTTTACGGCCGAAGAATTAGGTTCGTTGTATCTTAGTCTGATGTTTGCTGCCATGAAGGTCTATCCTCATTTGTCAGCGACGCAACTGGCGAAGAAATTTGTTACGATTTTCTTACAAGGGGTTGTGGCTTAAGGACTTCTAGTGTGTCTTTTTGTGGAATTCCTTTTGTTTGGTAAGATAAGCTTAGAAAAGTTTGGTGTACTAAAACTAGTCAAACACTAAAAGTGGATTAAATTAATGGAGGTGCCTTATGGATTTAGGTTTACAAGGAAAAGTAGCCATTGTTACAGGAGCGAGTAAGGGAATTGGCTTACAAACGGCTCAAACATTGGCTCAAGAAGGGGCTAATGTAGTGATTTGTGCCCGACGCGAAGAGCGTTTGCAAACAGCTGTAGAGGAGATTAAGGAAGCAACGGGTAAAGAGGTTCACTACGTCGTGTGTGATGTCACTGATGATGAAGCTGTTAAGAATGTTGTCACTAAGACAGTCGAACATTTCGATGGCATTGATATTTTAGTTAATAATGCTGGAACTTCATCAGCTAATCCTTTTATGACGGTTGATGATGACTTATGGCAAGGGGATTTGGACCTTAAACTTTTTGGTGCGATCCGTTTTATTAAGGCTGCTTTACCTTATTTGCAGGCTGCTGACCAGGGAGCGATTGTTAATGTGACAGCTGTAGGTGGTCGGACGCCAGGAGCAGCAAGTTTCCCAACTTCAGTGAGTCGGGCTGCAGGTCAAGCTTTGACTAAGGGATTAAGCAAGGAACTGGGACCAGATAATATTCGGGTCAACACCGTTTGCATGGGTCTTATTCGTAGTGAACAAATTGAGAAACGTTGGCAAAAGGAAGCGCCGGATAAAACTTGGGAGGAATTTTCACAAAGCTTTACTGACATTCCTTTAGGTCGGATTGGTCAAACCCAAGAGGCTGCCAATACGATTACCTTCTTAGTTTCTCAAGCGGCATCTTACTTAACTGGTGTGGCCATTAATATCGATGGTGGGTCAGCCGCAGTTCTTTAATAACTAGATAAAATATCAGTGGTTATGACATTTCTCGAAAAATAGATAATTGAAAATTAAGCGATTTTAAGGCTCTTCATCAAATTAATTTGATGAAGAGTTTTAATTTGTGCGCCAAAATTTTGAGTAAATAATTAGAATTAAAAACCATGTATGCCTCGATTTATCATACATGGTAAATGTGTTTTATTCTTTAATTGTTAGAGTGGAGCTTAGCTTACGAGACTTTTGTCTTTATCAACTTGCTAGGCTCTTAATTTTTACCAATAAGAATTTTTAGGTCGACTTGGATATGGCTCAGCTTTTGGGCAGCAGCCAGTTGCTCAGCGTCAGCATGCCAAGTTAGAGGGGTCATTTTAAGTAAGGCATCGCGACTACTACTATTGAGTGTGAAATCACGCTGGTAATCAATGGCATCGACCTGATTAAATTCCGTTTGAAACCGACTCATTGTCGTTTGTGAATCCTGTTTTTGCTTGTCAGCTGATAGGACACAAGCACGTAATTCTGCAAGGTAATTTGGTCCGGGAATAACTTTGATGAGATAGCCTCCTGTTTTTAAGACGCGTTTGACTTCATTATAATTGGAGGGGGATAAGATGGTTAGGGCCAAGTCGACACTATTATCTGCCAAGGGAATATGACCCAGGTCTGCCACTGTCCATAAGGCTTGATAATGGTGCTTAGCAGCAATTTGGATACCGTCTTTTGCCAAGTCAAAGCCCATGGCAGCAAAATTGTCTTGGGGATAGGCGGATTGATAAGCCTGTAAAAATTGGTCGAAATGACTCCCCTCACCGGTCCCTAAGTCGATAATATGGCAGGAATTATGGGCTTGATAATGGTGTTTATCTAATAAAGCTAGTATGTCTTGGTAGATTCCTTGATAAAATTCGTGTTGGGCCATGAGTTGGTAGCGAGCTACGAAAAGGTCTTTATGATAGTGCTTTTCTTGGTGTTGAGGGGCAAGGTTTAAATACCCGCTCTTGGCTAGGTCGAAACTATGACCTTGGGGACAGCTGACTTGTTGACCAGTCCAAGCTAATTTTTCCTGACAATGGGGACAAGTTAAGTCGTCTTGCCAGTCTTCTAGTCTTTGGATAGCAGTTTGGCGTTTAGATAACATGGACTTCCTCCTTTGTATAGAGTATATCATGAGACTTGTTTGGCTGTTGGCTAGCAAATACTTTCAAAATAAATTAAGGCTTTGCTATACTAATAGTGTGTTAGGAGGCACTTACTATGATACAAAAGAAACGCATTTATGATCAATACCTAGCTGACTCAGATGGCAAACGTATCTTGGTGGATCGTTTATGGCCTAGAGGTGTCAAAAAATCAGACGCGCATGTTGATGATTGGGCTAAGGCTCTGGCTCCTTCTAATGGTTTGCGTAAGGCTTGGCACCAGGGGGATATTGATTATTCTCGTTTTGCCCAAGATTATCAAAAGGAATTATCCGAATCTGATGATGCACAAGCTTATTGTCAAAAATTACTGGATTGGGAAAGCCAAGGAACAGTAACCTTGCTATATGCGGCTAAAAATCAAGAAGAAAACCATGTATTAGTTTTAATGGATTATTTAGACCAATTTAATAAGGAGACGGAAAAATAATGAGGAAACAACGACTCTTGCATTCAGCGATAATTGGCGGCTTAATGGCTGCCTTATTTGTCGTTTTTTCATTATTTTTTGCTAATGCCTCTTTCCAAGCGATATTGGCGAATTCGGTTTTTGTGGAAACGGGAACCTACTATCCTTTACTGTTTTTAGGTGCATGGTTGGCCTTCTCAGTAATGACTTATCATTATTTCTTGATTGATTTTCGTTTACCAGGACCTAAGAGTTTCAAAGCAACCCTATATGTAGTGAGTCAATTATTAATTCTGCTCCTCTATGTATCGGAACCCTTACCGCATCGGGTAGACTTGGATTGGTTAGTCAATCCTTTGAAATTGGTTATTTTATTTATGGTTCAAGGCAAGTTAATCCAATCCCTACTGGCTAGGGAGCGGTTGATGTACCGTCCTAAGCCTTTTTTCTATCCTAGGGGCATTTTAGTTTATATGCTAACTTTTACCCTGTTTCGAATGCTCACTTATTGGGGCTTGGATGGCTACCAAGCTAGCCATGATATGTTTGGGATTTCTTTAATGTGGACCTTGTCTATGGGACTGGCTATTGGTTTATCTTTTTCAACGATACAGCGCTATCTCTTACGCCAAGATCAAAAAGGCAAGAGCCAAGCCTTTGCCTTAAGCTTTTTTGCTAGTTATAGTATCGCTTACCATGCTTATATGTTGCTCACTTATCAGCTGTCCTGGTGGGATATGGTGTCAAGGTGTGCTTTAGACGTTTTTGCTGTTTGGTTGGCAACGTGGATAATCCTCTATTTCCAAATCAATGAACGCCAAGAAATCACCCCATATTCTGTTGATGGAAAAGCATAAAAAAGGATGAGATGAAATGCGGGAGCTCTGAGCTGTTGGACTAAAGTTGTTTGGATAGAAGAAACCTATCCAAACAACTTTAGGAAACAGTCGAAGGAGCTGCATTTCAGAACTCAACTAATAGGATGAGAGGAAAAACGGTTAGCTCCATTTTCAGAAAATACTGGTAGGGCTGCATTTCAGAGCCCGACTGTAAGGGTGCGATGAAAAGCGGTAGGACGGAATCGTTGGACCAAAAGATTGAAGATAGCAATTAGCTATCAAAAGCTTTTGGGAAACGCATGTCAGTCCTGCATTTCAGAACTCGACTAAACAGGGTGCGACAAAAGTCGTTAAGAACAGAAGCCTTGGACTAAAACGTGAAAGATGGCAAACGGCCATCAGAGAGTTTTAGGAAAGGCAGTCTGTTCTGACTTTTGGAACCCGACTAGAAGATAAATGTTCATATATATGAAGAGGCCAGGACTTTTGTCCTGGCCTCTCTCTTTTTTTACTGGCAATCCTAGCCCAAAAATTTAACTGAATGACACCATTACTGGTTTGAGTCAATGGTTTACTAATGGAAACGATTAGATAATTTTATGAAAGGTGGCTACTCAGCCATTCATTCAAGTTTTTGGGACGGTCGCTTAAAGAATTGCCATGACGACAAAGTTAATTAAGAATAGAGCAGAAGCACCCCAAATAATTGGATGAACTTCTTTGCTCTCACCGTTCACTGTTTTAACAATACAGTAGAAGATGAAACCAGCAGCGATCCCATAAGAAATTGAATAAGCGTAAGCCATAAATACTGAAGCAAAGAAGGCAGGTACGGCTTCAGTAAAGTCGGACCAGTCAATTTCTTGGACAGAAGACATCATCATAATACCAACAATGATTAGGGCTGGTGCCGTTGCCGCTCCTGGTACTAAGCTAATAAATGGTGATAAGAAGATACAAGCGGCAAAACAAATAGCAACCACTGTAGAAGTTAATCCAGTTCGACCACCATTTCCAATTCCAACAGTTGATTCGGCAAAAACAGTGGTATTAGATGTACCAAAAATGGCTCCTAGTGAAGTACCCACAACATCTCCGAATAAGGCCTTGTCCAATTTAGTGTTCATCATCCCTGCTTTAGACATGTTTTTAATGTCTGCTTCTGAGAAGATACCAGATGACCGGCCTGTTCCGATAAAGGTACCGATTGTATCAAAAACATCGGATAAGGAGAAGGCGAAGATAGTCATGATTACTAAGGGGAGACGAGCAGGATCAGAGAAGAGTGATAGCATCCCTTCTTGACCAAAAGCCGCTCCAAAGGTTGTACCCAAGTCAGCAAAGGAAGCACCCAATCCGGATTGGTCAAAATTCAAGGTGCTTAAGACATCCGGATTAATGATGACATTAATCACACTTATTGCAATAATTCCGATTAAAATGGCGCCCTTGACTCCGCGAAGCATTAAAATAATAGTTAAAATTAAACCTGCTAAAGCCAGTAATGACGTTTGGTCAGTGAAAGACGTGATGCCTGGAACAGCGCCTCCTGTAGAGATAATGGTATTGATCCCACCTTCATAAAGGGACTGACTAGCGTCAAAGGCTTGGCCATTAATTGAAGCAATGCTACCAGGATCAGAGGTAAAGGTAATGAATCCGGCGTTTTTAATTCCGATATAGGCGACGAACATCCCAATCCCAGTAGAAATCGCATGTTGTAGGCTAACAGGGATAGCTGCAATAATAAGTTGGCGGAAACGCGTCACAGTGATGACAATGTTGAATAAGCCACAGATGAAGACCATAGCGAGAGCTTCTTGCCAAGTAAAGCCTAGGCTAAAACAAACAGTATAGGTAAAGAAGGCATTCAATCCCATCCCTGGCGCTAGAGCATAAGGGACATTAGCGAATAAGCCAATAAATAAAGTAGCCAATGCTGATGAAATGAGCGTAGCTAGGAAAACACCTTGGTAAGGCATTCCCGTTTCAGACAAAATAGCTGGGTTAACAAAAATGATATAAGACATAGCGAAGAAAGTGGATAATCCCGCAATAATTTCTGTAGAAACGGATGACCCCTCTTCTTGCACATGGAAGAATTCGGCAAGCTTAGACATGAATAAATCTCCTTTTCAATAATTTACCTCCTTATTATACGGCATTCTATAAGGAAATCAAGATTAAATACGAATAATTTTTGCATTCATAAAAATTAATGTTCGTGTTTAGCGGTTTGTTTTACCCTTAGTTAGCCAATAATTCGTTTTTACAGCTGATTTTTAATCGCTTTCACTAATGTAAATTATGTGATAAAGTGTAGGGGAGAGTAGTCAAATTAGGGAGGTAGTCGCATGGCCAAGGTAACCAATCTCACCTTACGGCATAAGCTAGTGTATTATTTATATGTAAGGAATTATACGACTGAGGGGACTTTCCGAGCAGTCATTCCTGATTTACCACGTTTACAGGCATTAGGTGTGGATATTATTGTCTTTCAGTCGATATTCCCCACCACTCAATTGGTTCAGAGTGAAGACAATGAAGGGAACCCCTTTATTATCAAAGATTTTGATGGAGTGAATCCTGAATATGGTAGCTTAGAGGATTTCCAGGCCTTGGTCGATGCCATTCATGAGTTAGGCATGCAGGCCGTTATTAATTTGCAACTCTTCCATTTGGCCCGTGACTCGAAATTAGTGTCAGAACATCCAGAGTTTTTCTTGCAGGATGAAGAGGGTAACTTTATGAGTCGGATGAGTGTTTATGACACTTCATACGATTTAGATTATACTAACCCAAAATTATGGGACTATTTGATTGAACGGTTAGAGTATTGGGCGACTTTGGTTGATGGTTTTTCAGCTAACCATTCGCAGTTGGTACGTCCAGAATTTTGGGCATCAGCACGAGCAGAAGTTGAAGACGTTCACCCATATTTTTATTGGTTGGCGGGTGTGATGCCTAACCGTTTCATGCAAGAAATTTGTATCGGTGATATTCCTTATCTTACCTTTAGTGAGTTGTCTGCGTATTTTGACTTAATTGATAATGGCGCTCACATGGCTTGGTGCCAGAAATTCTATAAAGGGGACTTATCCTTAGAAAATTTTGCCTACTTTTTGAACTGGTCTGAACTAAATACCCCGTCAACAGCAGTGCGCTTGCAGTCATTAGAATACATTGGTCATCCACGCTTGGCGCAAGGCGTTCAAGAGCCACAAATGTTAGCCAACTGGACAGCTTTCTCCTTCTTTCAAAAAGGATCAGCTGCCCTTATGATGGGTCAAGAATATGGTATCAATAAGGAAATCAATTTTCGCCATAAGGACGCCATAGATTGGACTGTGAAGACAGATTTATCATCAGTGATTGCGACTATGGCTAAGATTAAGAAACGTGAAGAATGTAAGAATGGGTATTATGTCGTCCAAGCCTGTCCACCTAATGTGCTCTTATGTTCCTACCATTATTATGACCGTCACCTGTTCGCAAGCTTTAAATTACGCCCAGACCAAGAAACTTATCATATTCCCCTAGATATTCCTAAAGGAGACTACCACTCCCTCTACGATGACCAAATTTATCATGTGGACCAAGACGGGATTCAGGTTGGAGACCAACCTGTGATTATCGAATACCAAGGAGAAATAGAAATTCCTCGCTTTAAATAAAAAGGAGACGATTATGTATCAATTATTTGCCTTTGATGTTGATGGTACCTTAGTTAATTCTGACAAAGAAGTGACCCTGAAAACTCAAGCTGCCCTAGAAAAATTACATGACTTAGGACATAAAGTAGTGATTTCTTCAGGACGTCCATTTCATGGTGTAGAACTGATTGCCGATAAGGTCGGTGCTGACCTGATTGATTATGTGTCTTGTTTTAATGGCGGGCTAGTGAAAGACCTCCATAGTGGCCAAGTGGTGACTCAAAGTCAGCTGTCGCTAGAAGAGGTGAAAGAGTTAGCTCATCAAGCTCAAGAAGGTGGCGTGGATATACATTTCTATAATGATACCCAACTCTTAACGCCGCAAGCGCCCCAACATGACTATATGACGATTGAAGAAAAACTTGTCGATATGCCCATTACTGTCATTGACTTAGATGACTTAACAGAAGGCACTACCAAAGTTATGTTTACTGGACCGCCTAAATTATTGGACCAGATACAGTCTCAACTGCCGGCTGATTACCCCAACCGATTTTCTATCGTTAAGAGTGAGCCTTACTTTTTAGAGTTTAATCCTAAAGGAATTGATAAAGGAAGTTCCCTAGCAATTTTGGCCGACCAACTAGGTTTGGCTAAGAGCGAAGTAATGACTTTTGGTGATCAAAATAATGATCAATCTATGATTGAATGGGCAGGGATGGGTGTTGCTATGGGTAATGCCATCCCAGAGCTCAAAGAAATCAGCGATTATGTCACTAGCAGTAATGATGATGAAGGGATTGCACAAGCCTTGGAAGCCTTAGTTTTTAAAGACCAAGACTAGGAGAATAAATAGTATTATGGACCATACTTTGCTATACTTTGACTAAGAATACCCAAAAAAGGAGTCGAAAAAATGGTAGAACAAGTGAAATTAGATGCAATTAATGCTATTCGTACCTTGAGTATGGATATGATTGATGAAGCCGGTTCCGGCCACCCAGGCTTACCTATGGGAGCAGCTCCGATGGCTTATGTGCTCTGGGCCAATCATATGCATCAAAACCCTCTAGAATCTCATTGGACTAACCGTGACCGTTTCGTTTTATCTGCTGGTCATGGGTCAGCCATGCTCTACAGCATGCTCCACCTATCTGGCTATCAAATTTCATTAGAAGATTTGAAAAATTTCCGTCAATATGAATCTAAAACGCCCGGTCATCCAGAAGTTCATTATACTGATGGTGTAGAAGCAACTACAGGCCCTCTAGGACAAGGGATTGGGAACGCAGTTGGAATGGCCATGGCAGAAGCCCATGATGCGGCTATCTATAATACGGATGCGCATAAAATTGTTGACCATTATACCTTTGCCTTATGTGGTGATGGTGACTTAATGGAAGGCGTGTCTCAGGAAGCAGCCTCACTTGCTGGTCATTTGAAACTAGGTAAGTTAATTATGCTTTATGACTCAAATGATATCTCCTTGGATGGGCCAACCTCAAAAGCTTTTACCGAAAATGTTGGTGACCGTTTCCAAGCTTATGGTTGGCAATATCTTCGTGTAGAAGATGGTAATGACTTAGACGCCATTGATGCGGCTATTAGCCAAGCCAAAGAAAACACTGATCAACCGACATTAATCGAAGTTAAGACAGTGATTGGTTATGGCGCTGAAAATCAAGGAACTAGTCAAGTGCACGGGGCACCGCTTGGTGAAGAAGGGTCTGCCTTTGCCAAATCTAACTATGGTTGGAAATATGATCGTTTTGATATTCCTCAAGCGATTTATAATCATTTCCATGAAGTGATTTTAGAAGATGGTAAGCAAGCCATGGCGGATTGGCAGGCGACATTCAATGATTACCAAGAAGAAAATCCTGATTTAGCTAAACAATTCTTACGAGCTTATTCAGGTGAACTACCAGCTGATTGGGATAAAGACTTACCCGTTTACCAGTATGGTGATGAAGCTAAAGCGTCACGTAAAACTAGCCAAGCAGCCATTCAGGCTATTGGTAAGGCCTTACCAGAATTCTGGGGAGGGTCAGCTGACTTATCTTCATCCAATAACACTATGAATGATGAAGACCAGGATTTCCAAGCCGGTCAATACCAAGGACGAAACATTTGGTATGGAGTAAGAGAGTTTGCCATGGGTGCAGCCATGAATGGTATTGCCTTACACGGAGGGTCAAAAACTTATGCAGGCACATTCTTTGTCTTCTCAGATTATGTGCGTCCTGCCATTCGATTGGCTGCTCTATCTCATTTACCAGTGACCTATGTCTTTACCCATGACTCTATTGGTGTTGGTGAAGATGGACCAACCCATGAACCGGTAGAACAATTGGCTTCCTTTAGAGCCATGCATAACGTTAACGTGATTCGACCAGCCGATGGAAATGAAGTGAATGCAGCTTGGCGGATTGCCTTAAATGCGACTGATCGTCCTAATTTATTGGTTCTTAGTCGGCAAAACTTGCCAGTATTAGAAAATAGTCAAGAATTAGCGGCTACAGGTGTTGAGCGAGGAGCCTATGTGATTTCACCTGCTCAAGGTCAAAAGCCAGAAGGAATTTTAATCGCAACAGGTTCAGAAGTGGCCCTAGCTATTGAAGCACAAAAACAATTGTTAGATGCTGGCCATGATGTGCAAGTTGTTTCTATGCCATCTCAAGAGCTCTTTAATGAGCAAGATTCAAGTTACCAAGAAAGTGTACTTCCAGCTGCGGTCACTAAACGGCTTGCCATTGAAATGGGATCGTCATTTGGTTGGGAACGTTATGTTGGTCTTAACGGTAAAGTATTAGGGATTGATAATTTTGGTGCTTCAGGTAAGGGGCAAGTGGTTCAAGAAGCTTATGGCTTTACCCCTGAGAATGTGGTTGCCACTTATCAAAGTTTGTAAGATGATTATTAGGACACTGGTAATTAGCCAAGAAGGAGAGAGGTCATGAAATTTTTCTTAGATACTGCCAATATTGATGAGATCAAACGTATTAATGACCTAGGTTTAGTGGATGGTGTGACAACTAATCCATCTTTAGTTGCTAAGGAAGGTCGCGACTTTGAAGAAGTCATCAAAGACATCGCTAATACTGTTAGTGGACCAGTGTCGGCTGAAGTAGTGGGACTAGAATATGAAGAAATGCTATCTGAAGCCAGACAATTGGCTAAATGGGCAGATAATGTTGTGGTGAAAATTCCTATGACAGAAGCAGGGTTAAAGGCTGTGAATACATTGTCTCAGGAAGGAATCAAGACCAACGTGACTTTAATTTTCTCAGTTGCCCAAGGTTTACTAGCAGCTAAAGCGGGCGCCACTTATATTTCACCATTTATTGGTCGTATTGATGATATGGGACAAGATGGGCTTAAATTGATTGCTGAATTGCGTGAAGTCTTAGATACTTATGGCTATGATGCCGAAATTATTGCAGCGTCAATCCGTCATATCGGTCATTTTGAAGGTGCCGCCCTGGCCGGAGCTCATATTGCCACTGTACCAGGAAGCCTCTTCCCTAAATTATGGGGCCATGTTCTAACTGACAAAGGGATTGCTGGTTTTCTAAAAGATTGGCAAGCTTATCAAGAGGCAAAATAATAGGAGTAAACTATGAATTTACGAGCAATCTTTTCGCAGTATTCTGCTCGTCCCTTAGGTGTTAGTCATTATTACGCTGTCCTCATACCCATTGTGACAATTGATGGTAAGCGCGTGGTTCTTTTTGAATCGCGCGCTTATGGTATTTCCCAGGGTGGGGATACATCCTTTCCAGGGGGCCGAGTAGAGGCAAATGAGAGTTTTGCCCAGGCAGCGGTGCGGGAATGTTGTGAAGAGTTAGGTGTACGAGCAGAACAAATCGAATTATTGGGTGAGATGGATTACCTCGTTAGTGGCAATCGTATTATCGCTTGTTTTGTTGGTGAAATTGCTATTGATTCTTTAGACGATTTATCAATTAATCAAGATGAGGTAGCTTATGCCTTTGCAGTATCCCTAAGTCACCTCATGAATCAAGAACCGGAAAGCTATTCGATTTATAGTGAAAGTCACATGGATGAAAATTTTCCTTATCATCGGATTCCTGGAGGTGAAGATTATCCCTTCCATCATCGCAGCCAACGTGATATCCTCTTTTATGATGTGGGTGACCATCTCTTATGGGGGATGACTGCCAAACTCACCCAAAGATTTATTGAAATTATAAGAGAAAGTAGCGTGTAAATATGATGGAAAACAAAACCAAGCAGCTGACACGGCTGAGTTTATTAATTGCGGTGTTGGTGATTCAAACCTTTGTGCCAGGGATTGGTTATATTCCAATTGGGCCTATTCAGGCAACAATCATTCATATTACTGTTATTGTAGGAGCATGTTTGTTTGGACGAAAGACGGGTTTTGTTTTAGGTTTATCATGGGGTGTCTTGCGGATGATTAAGGCCATGTTGATGCCAGATATTTTGTCTGTCGTATTTATTAATCCCTTGGTGTCAGTCTTACCACGCTTATTGGTGGGTTGGATTTCGGGGGTTGTGGCGGATTTTTTAGGTCGTTATCTTAGTACTAAAACAAGCTACACTTTAACCGGGGTTATTGGCTCAATTGTTAATACCGTTACCGTCTTAACTGCCATTTATCTTTTTGCTGGGGAATCCTACGCTGACGCTTTAGGTATACCAGAAACCGCTTTAATGGCAACCTTTATTGCGGCAATGGGGAGTAATGGTGTATTAGAAGCCGTAGTTTCAGGAATTTTAACCCCCCTATTAGCCACGCCATTAGCTAGAGGAATTAAGCAATCGAAATTAGTGTAAATAAAAACGCAGTCAAAATTTTAACTTGATTGCGTTTTTTTGTTATTATTATGCATTTGGGAGTCTGAATACAAGAAGCGGGCGATGTAGTCGAAGAGTTGGTAGCTTTCAGTGAGATCATAGAGTTGGAAGAGATGGAACATTTCTGGGAATTCTTGATAAAAAATACGGTGTTGGACACGGTTGGCCCGAGCGAGAAATTGTCGACAAGAGTCTAGCAATAATTCATTGCCACCAACATAGAGAGATAGGCTGCTTTGATGAGAAAAATCAGTGGCAATTGGATTAACCAGTGGGTCATCAAGATCACGGTTACCAGCTAGTCGCGCCATTAGTTTCTCTAATCCGTAGGGCGCTAAAACGACGTCATGCTGGTCGGCATGGCTAGACACATAATTACCAATTTTAGTGCTTAAGATAGGTGAAATTAGGGCAGTATGTAGGGGCAGAGGAAGCTTTTCTCGGTAGAGATAATCGTTAAAACCTAGCGCAATACTAGCCCCTAATGAGGCGCCTAAGACGACAATTTGTTTGGCGTCATAGGCTTCCAGTAAGTCTCGATAATAATTTTCTAAAGCTTGGTAAATAGTATCAACCGAGTGAGCTAAGGGACTCGGGATTTCGGGAACATAAATTGAAGCTGTTGTATAGTTAGCAAGGCGGCTCAAAAATTGCCAATGAAGGTAAGGCATCTCAATCCCTTCAACCGATCCATAGAGATATAGGATTATAGTTTCTGCCCTGTGGTCGCTATCTGCTTGGACATGGTAGGTTTTTAATGAGTAACCAGTCATTGCTTGAATTTGAAAACGTCGCTGCCAACGTCTAGGCAATCTTTGTTTGGTAGGTTGTAAGCGGTCAGGGTTAAAAGAGTCAGCAAAAACCTTGGGATTAGCCAATTTTTCTTTGGTATTAATAATAGGTAGTACTTGGTTTTCGATGAAGCGACTTTTTAGGCTACGGTGGCTATTACGATTATTGATATAAGCCTTAGTTAATCTTAGTCCCGAGAAAATTGTTGCTAAGCTTAGTAACATTTTTGTTTTTCTTGTCACCATTTTAACCCCTCCTAAGCATTATTATATACTGGAATATTTAAAGGAACAATGTATAAGCTAAGTCAAAAAATGAGGAAAAGTTGACAAAGTTCTTAGGGTCGGGCATAATACAAGGTGTTGAATGCTGTAGCCTAGTAATCATTGATGGATTTAGAGAGAGTCTGTTTGCTGCAAAGACTAACCCGCTCAATGGTGAACCTACTATAGTCACTTGCTCTAATCCAGCACGGTAGTTCCGTTACCACTAAGTGAGAGAAGTATGAATTTTAGGGTTATCCTAGATTTTCATGACTTAATTAAGGTGGCACCGCGAGCATTTCGTCCTTTTAGGATGAAGTGCTTTTTTTATTATGAGAAAGGATGTTATAAATGGGAAAAAAAGCTGAAACACATTTACAAGAAACTGATTTTTCAAAGTGGTATTTGCAAGCCATTCAGCAAGGGGACTTGTTTGCTTATGGACCAGTAAGAGGGACAATTATTTTTAAACCGGATGGCTATGAACTATGGGAACGCTACAAGGAAGCCTTTAATGCACGTTTACAAGCAGAAGGTATCCGCAATGCTTACTTCCCAATGTTGATTCCAGAATCTTATTTCTTGAAGGAAAAAGACCATGTAGAAGGCTTTGCACCTGAATTACCATGGGTCACTGAAGCTGCTGGTGAAGAATTAGAAGAACGTTTAGCGCTACGCCCTACCTCAGAAACAGTGATTGGGGGCGCGATGTCAGAATGGATCAATTCTTACCGTGACTTGCCAATGGAATTAAACCAATGGGCCAACGTCTTCCGCTGGGAAAAACGGACCCTACCATTCTTGCGGACTTCAGAGTTCTTGTGGCAAGAAGGTCATACCGCTCATGCGTCAGAAGAAGAAGCCAGAGAGCGGACAATGACGATGCTTAAAATTTATGAAGAGTTATGTGAAGACCTATTAGCTATGCCAGTTTATTCTGGTCAGAAGACGCCTTCTGAACGTTTTGCTGGTGCGGTCGATACTTATTCAATCGAAGCCATGATGAAAGACACCAAAGCCGTTCAAGCTGGAACCTCTCATTATATGGGTACTAACTTTGCTGATGCTTTTGATATCAAATATTTAAACTCTGACAATGAGCATGTCTTGGCCTATACGACCTCATGGGGAACATCAACCCGTCTGTTAGGCGCACTTATCATGACTCATGGCGATGAACAAGGCTTAGTTTTGCCTCCGAAGATGGCAGCAACTCAAGTTGTCCTTATTCCAGCGGGTAACATGAAGAAAAATCCTGAGGTCCTAGATCGCTTAGTTGAATTACGGAGCGAGCTACAAGATGCTGGTTTACGCGTACGTTTGGATGACTCTAATAATTCAGCTGGTTATAAGTTTAATGATGCTGAGGTCCATGGTGTGCCATTACGGGTAGAATTTGGGCCTCGCGATATGGCTAACGACCAAGTTATGATTAAAATGCGTGACCTTGATGATAAAGAAAGTCTGCGTTTAGAAGGGTTAGCTGAAGCCATCCAGGAACGCTTAGATACCATGCAAGTTCGTCTCTTAGATAAGGCTAAGGAATTCCGCAAAACCCATGAGCATTATGATATTGATACGCTTGAAGACCTAAAAGCTCATATTGCTAAATGCGAAGAAAATGGTCAACGACCAGGTTGGGTATTAGCTGGTTGGGACGGTACTGACGAATCAGAAGCTGCCATCAAAGAAGCTACTGGTTTCACTAGCCGGAACATTCCGTTTGACCCGCCGATGGAAAAATCAGTTGACCTCTACTCAGGCAAACCAGCCAAATACACCGTCTGGTTCGCCCGCGCTTATTAATAAGAAAGTGATGAATGGAACGGTGGGACTATCTTTAAGAGCGTAACTGTAAGAATAGCCACCAACTGTTCCCTATAATATACGTGAGTAATAAAAAATCCGGAGAAGTTCAACTGATCAATGAACTGCTCCGGATTTTTCACTATTAGTATATTATTTTTTAATAATTATTCTGGCAAGATCAAGTTTAAGATAATACCAGTCATAGCGGCAAGGGCGGTACCTGAGAAGGTCACCACACCGATATCGAGAACTGCACCACCTAAGCCGAGTACTAGCATAGCAGAAGTAATAATCAGGTTACGTACTTGGTTGAAGTCTACTTGACGTTCAATCAATACCTTTAGCCCGTTACTAGCAATAACACCATAGAGGAGAATAGACATACCGCCTAGTACTGCGTTTGGAATGGTAGTGATTAAGGCAGTAAATTTACCGAAACATGCCAAGAACATCGCAATAATAGCAGCGTTTCTCAAAATACTTACAGAAGCGTTCTTGGTCATACCAATAACCCCAGTATTTTCTCCATATGTGGTATTAGCAGGTCCACCCAAGAAGGCAGAAACAGCGGTGGCTACCCCATCACCGATAAGGGTACGGTGGAGTCCAGGTTGTTTGAGGAAAGGGCGTCCGACAATCTCACTCAAGACAGTGTGGTCACCAATATGTTCGGAGATTGTTACAATGGCCACTGGTAAGATTGCCATAGCTTCCGGACCGAAATAAAGCTGGTAAGAATTAAAGTGTTCAGTTGCAAAGGGAAGGTAGAATTCAGGTAATTGCAACCATGGCGCTTCAATGACAGGTGTAAAATCAACTAAGCCTAGAACTAAGGCAATTATGTATCCGCCAAAAATACCGATTAAAAAGGGAATAATCCGCATAAATCCTTTTCCGCGAGTGTTAACAAAAGCACAAATAAGGAAAGTGGCAGCAGCTACTACCATATTACGCCAGTCTCCACCCTCAATGAAGTCAGCATTGCTAACAGCCGAGCTCGCTAAACCTAAACCAATAACAATAATCATAGGGCCAATAACAATAGGCGGTAAGATATAGTCAATCCATTTGGTCCCCAAAGCTTTGACAAAGAGAGCGACAATGACATAAATAATCCCTGTCATAATTACCCCAGTTTGGGCAGCAGAAGGATCGCCACCCATTTGCTCAATCGCATATTTCATTGCTGCGATAAAGGCAAAGGAAGACCCTAAATAAACTGGGACCTGGCTCTTAGTAGCAAATTGATAAATCAATGTGCCTAATCCCGAACAAAACAAGGCTACTGACACCGGCATGCCTAAAAGCAAAGGGACTAAAATAGTTGCTCCAAACATGGCAAAAATGTGTTGGAAACTCATCACCAAACCTTGACCAATAGGTGGGGTATCTTCCGGTTGGAAAAGCATTTCTTTTTTCTTAACGTCTAACGATTCCATCGAATCATGCACTCCTTTTTGGGCATAGAAAAAGCCCTTTATTTTGCTAAAGGACTTTTAGGCACAAGGGATGTGCTATAACTGTGATGTTCTTTTCTTATCTCACGGGATAAGTTTAAAAGTCCTTAACTTTTGAAAGTATAGCAGAGAAAAATCAATCTGGCAAGAAAAAATCAGGATAACAAAATTGTGGATAGATAGAAAATAAAAATAAGCAAAAAAGAAAACGTTTCCTAAAAACCCTTTCATTATTGTTGGGAAGATGATATACTATCTGTGAGGCAATCTTGTCCTCTGATTAAGATTGCATCATCCTTTCATTTTTGTTTTTTCCTTTTTCACCCTCCATAGTTGTGGAGGGTGTTTTATATTGTAAAGGAAAAGTGAATGTCTATATAAAAAACATTTATTGTTAAACGAAACATGAGATTAAAAAAGCTGGGTGATTGTGAGGTCCCAGCTTCTTCAATGTTATTCAATTTTACCAGCTGCAATTTCTTCTTTATAAAGTTGTGCTTGCTTTTGTTTAAATTGACTAATTTCTTTTCTTACTTCGTCATTAATATTCCATATAATCGTAAAAGCTAGAATAGATCCCAAAGCTCCTAGAGCAGGGCCTATTAAATTAGTCATACTCAATCCTCGAATTGTTGATTCAGCTTGACGTAATCCTGCATTAGTCAGGTCAGGGTTGTAACCTATCCAACTAATTATTAGAACTACTAGGGATTGAGCGATAGTTTGCCCAAGTCGGCGAGAAAACATGAAACTACCGTAAAGAGTTCCCTCATTACGTTTGCCAAGAGTGAATTGATTGTAGTCTACTGATTCAGCAAGCAACCCCCATTGTAATTGAACACCTAAATTTAATAAAGTTGCGGCTGATCCTGCCCAAATAATATAAACAAGTCCTGGTAATTCTGCAATCATTAAGCTAAAGAATAGAGAAACAAAAAGTGTAATTGAAATCGCCATAATAATACGCAATAGATTAACTGAGCCATTGGTAAACTGGACTAGTTTAGGCACAAATATAAGAATGATTACTGATACCGTTACTTGTACAATTGAAGCGATTGATAATAATCCAATATTTCCAAACACATCTGCTACCATATATGAACTAGTTCCATTATACATAGCTTCTCCGAAAGATAGAAAAATTGAGTGAACGATTAAGGCAACATAGGCTGGATTTTGACGTAAAGTTGACCATATATCAGAAAATTTAACAGAGTCTTGATGTTCGTCCACATATTTAGCAGCTTCATTACGTTCTTCTGTAAATATATAATGGGTAAAGATTAGTACAGCAGCCAATGAAGCCGCTACTATTGAAGCAATCATGTAGCCAAATTGACTCTCACCTACATGGGCTAATACTTGAGAAATAGCGATAGAACCAACTAAAGCTCCAAAGTTTGAACCTAAACCTCGAAAAGAAGAGAGGGTGGCCCGTTCTGTATCGTTTACTGCCATGACTCCTTGAATTGATCCCATAGCAATATTAATCATAGTATATCCTGCTTCATAAATGATTTTGGTAATAAAAAGTGTTGCTAAAGCAAGTATACCTTTAAGATGAGATGGTGCTGAGAATAAGGCTATAAGTCCTAAGCATATAATAGGAATTGATGCTAAGATCCAAGGTCTAAATTTATCATCCGAAGCTTTTCGATGTTCAAAAAGTCTGTCTATAATATTGCCCATTAATGGATCGTTTAAAGCATCCCAAATATTCCAAACTATTAATAAAATTGATAAAGTCTCAAAGGATACTCCGACGATATTTGTGATATAACGATTCATATAAGTTTGAGCCATCACTAAGGTAACAACACCACCCGCGTCTCCAGCTGCGTACCCTACACGATGCTTCCAAGATAACTTATTAGTTTCTGGAGTATATTTTTCTTCAATAGCAGTCATTCTATACCCTCCTAATTAAACAACTCTTCAGCAACTGCTTTTGACCAAGCAATCATTCGTTTACCATCATTAGATAATAAAAAGTTTTCTTTAACTTGTTGATTTACATAACTAGCAAATTTTTTTAAATAATCTTGCTTATCTTTATATAAGGTCTGTAATAATTTCGTATTAAAATAAACCATAGAACCATTTACACTAGCTGATTGATTTTTATCTGTGTATCCAGGTTCAATAGCATTAGCGTGATAATGAGCTATTGGAACCTCAACATAAGCGGATCGGAGCCCTCCACGACCGTTTCCAAATTCATCTTTATCTATATGACCTTTGCTGTCTCGATTAATTAAAAGATTTTCGGACGGACAATAGTCTTCTTGTGCCCATTTATGAAGAGCCTCAAGGCAACTGTTAACATAATAAGCTAATTGAATGTTGTTGACTGTGTAATTATATTCTCCATCTAAAAGCTTAGCAGGGTTTTTAGTTTTAACAATTTCGCTATTATCAGGGATTAAGGGTGAGGCTGGATCGGTATGAGGGCTAGACGCTAGCTCATAATGTCTGATAGGCTCGAGAGTATTATTTATTTCAGATAGTACTTGATTACGATTAACCATAGATTCGAAAAGATTGATATCTCCTTGGGAAGATAATAGTATGAATGGGCGTTTTAGCTGTTTAGGAAGTAATTGCTTTTTGCTTGAAAAAAAGGAGTTTGGATTTTCGTATTGATTAAGATCCCGCATAACGCCTGCTCCGACTACATTTAAATAGCCATCAAAAATATTTTCTACAAACTGGTGAAAATAATATACATAAGAATTTAAATACATACCTGATTGCGATTGACCGGTTAGGTAGAGTTCTTGCACAGGATAGTTAGATAGGCCTTCTAGTAAATTATTTTTTATAGCATACCCTAATTGACTAATTATATCCCATATTAATCCTTCTTCGGTTCCAGGTATTGACATTGTTGGACTGATAGTTGTAGGCATAGGAGCAGTTTCTGGACTGGACCAATTCAAACTTTGATAGCGATTATAGTCGAAATTTTTTAGTGAAAGGACATTGATTGGCTTAGATGTTATTCCAATATAAATATGGCCATTCTCTAAATAATATTGGTAAGATCGGCGCCATACATCTTCGATATCATAACCATTTGAAGCATTATATATATCTAAATATACTCGACCACTAAAATGATCAGGGTTGGGTTTTCTTATCATAATACGGGTTTTATAAGGTTGATTGCTGTATTTAACCTCAGCGACTTTTTCACCTTGATATATATTTGCTTTTCCAGAAATAAAATACTCTTCTTCTTTATATTTATAGGCTGTTAAGTCAACAGGTTGACGAGCAAAAGCGTTAGCAGAAAAAGGGTGACTATCTTGAGTAATTGGAATAGGTCCTTCTTGACTTATGTTTTGTTTTATTGTGTCGTTAATATCTTGATTCATACGTATTTCTCCTTAAGATTATTCAAAAAATTTTTGTATTACTATAGTAAATTAGAGTACTAAGCTAATTTTGAGGGTGTTTCTTGTTGATAATATTTTTCCGTTAGAACAGCTATTACGTGATTGTACATCTACTTGTACTGAATCTTCACTTCCGAAGCGTAATGAGGATCTTTAGAGAGTTGATTATGTTATTTGGCCAATATAAATTCTAACCGTTTAAGTTTTGATTCTTATTAATAATGCCATAGTCTTGGTTAAAAAAGCTCTTGGTAAAATAGAAGTTGATTATATTTTTTAAAAAATTATTAAATGATGGGATAGTTTGGTTGTTGTTAACAACATGGTCATAGCTAGCTTGTATGTGGATATCAAATTTTGGGCATTGGTATTTCTCAAAAAAACAAAAGCGCTTACATAAAGGTTAATGTAAGCGCCTAAAAAAGTCTTATTATATTATGACAAATTTGTGTTATTTTGTGACATATTTAGCTTTCTATAATCACTTGGGGTAATTGATAAAGCGTTTTTAAAAACTTTTGAAAAGTGCTGTGATGAATTGTATCCTACTAGTAAGGCAATTTCTACAATACTTAAATTTGTTTGGCTTAAAAATTTTTGAGCTTCTCGTATTCTAACTTTACTGATTTTTTCTCCTATTGTTATATAGGTAGCTTGTTTATACTTCCGTGATATATATTCGCGACTAAAGTTGAAATGGTCTGCTATGTCCTGAACTGTTAGTTTATTCATAAAATTAGTTTCTATGTATTGGTCTACACGGGATTGAAAAGTGAGTTTATGATTAATAAAGTTACGATAAGTAGGATCTAGATAGATGTAAAGAAATTCAGAAAGTAAAGTATCCAGTTGACCTAATGATTGACTTTCTTCAATTAAAATTGCGTATTTTTCAGCTGTATAGTGAGAAAGTACGGTGTCAAGCCCGCCATATTCGGCCATCAAACAACACATAGAATTCATAGAAAGCATATGGTTTTTTGCTGACCGTAAATGTGATGTCTTGATTCGGTTAGATAATCCTAATTGAGAAAATATATCTCCTTTTAAACTCACTAAGTCTAAATGGTGCTGATATTTCTCGATTTTAGCTGAGCGAATATCTTCTAACATTTCAAAACGATAATGATGACTAGTTAGTATTTCTTTCTTACTAATTGACATACAATGTACTCCTATTTTGAATTCAAATTTATTTTAATATAAAGAATGTAAAAAAACCAACTTTTATCCTAAAGAGAAATGTTATATTTATTGATTAGAATCCGATTTAAATTGTAATAAATTTTAGTTAAAAGGCTCAGTGCGCAAGTTTAATTTGTGCACTGAGCCCTTTTTATTCGCCGTCCTTACTTTCTTGTTGGCGTTTGCGTTGAGCTTGGATGTCTTTAACTTTTTGTGGCGTGACATCGTTGCCTTCTGGGTCTTCAACTTTGGTATTGAGTAAGACCTCCTTGAAGTTAGAACGGAATTGTTTAAGGTATGTTTGCCGTAGTTCTTTTTGCTCGGCCTTTTCTTCTTCTGTTAAGCTACCAGCTTTTTGCTTACTAGCTAGCTCATTGATTCGTTTGATTAGTGCATCCATATCCATGGCTTAAGACTCCTTTATTTAGAATTTGAGTCGCTCATACCATTCTTTAGCGGCCCGTAATTCGTCACTGGTAATGGAATGGCCAGCTGTTTCCCAGTGTAAATTAACTTCGCCACCCATTTCTTCAATCTCTTTAGTGAGTTGTTGACTTTCTTCTGGAGCACAGATAGGGTCGTTATTACCGGCAGCAATAAAGATTTGACTTTTGTCTAGCTTTTCTTTGGGGCCATCTGCGAAAGGGACCATAGGATGGAGTAAGAGGGCAGCCGAATAAGGGTTGGCGTAACTGTAAAGGCTAGCAGCAATTAGGTTCGCCCCGTTAGAATAGCCAAGTGGTATGATGCGATTCACGTCAAATTTTTTTTCCTGAGCAAGGTCAGCAATAAAAGTATACAGGTCTTGGACATGGTATTTCAAGTTTTCTTCATCAAATTGGCCAGGAGCCAAGCGTTTAAAAAATCGATTCATACCATTTTCGGGTTCATTACCTCTTAGGCTGAGCAAGTTGGCATTGGGATCGATAAAGCGACCAATATCTAAGAGATCATTTTCGTTGCCACCCGTTCCGTGTAGGAGCAAGAGTGTATTAGCGTTTTCTTTGTCACTAGGGATATAACGATAAGTGTATGACATAGATAATCCTCCTATAAGTTAAACATCCAGTTTGGGTAAGTGGTTAAGAATGTCAGTTTTTTTGTCTAGATGAAGGTCGGGAATAATGAGTTTTTCTCCTAAATGTTCAGCATCTTCGTTGATAGCAAAACCTGGGCCTTGGGTGGCTAATTCAATTAATAATCCGCCTCGTTCTCTAAAATAAAGGGAGTGGAAATAGTCGCGGTTCTTTAGTTCAGAGGTGTGTAAGCCTTGTTTTGTCATGGCAGCTTTCCAATCGGATAGGTCTTGGTCATTGTTGACGCTAAAGGCCAGATGGTGGACTGTTCCCACTTGGAAACGACCATATTTACCACTGTTTTGGCTGATTTCCAAAAAGTCGTTTTGTTTAGGAGAACGTAAGCGAACAAAGTCGGCATCTTCTTCAACGATTTGCCAAGCAAAATATTGGGTAAAGAGTTGGTGTGTGAGTTCAGGCCGATGGGAAAGAATTCTAACCCCGGCAATGCCTTGGATGGCTTTGTCTTGGGGAATATCAGATTGACTACTAGGTGTTGAACTTGGGTATTTACTGGCAAGAAGGCGATAGGCCAAGCCGTTTTGATCAGTAAAGTGCAAGTAGTCTTGTCCTAAAGTTTGTCCTTTCTCATAAGAAATATGGTGTTGGTCTAAGCGTTGGCCCCAGAAATCAAGACTATCTTTGCCAACAGCTAAATAGGTGATTGTGACTTGGCCATCACCTATTTTTCCTAGTGACCCATTAGGCCAAGGGAAAAAAGTGATGAGACTACCAGGATTAGCTGCTTGGTCGCCAAAATAGAGGTGGTAAGTATAGGGGTCATCATAATTAACGGTTTGTTTCACTAAATGTAGACCAAGAAAATCGCGATAAAAGCTCACTGTTAACTCGGGATCAGAAACGATAGCAGAGATATGATGGATGGATTGGATAGGTTTTAGCATGGATGGCCTCCTTTACTGGCGTTAATCTAAATTATTTCATATTCGAATTAATTATAAGGGAAAGCAATAAAGGATGCAAATTCGTTGTTTGTCTTGGATTGTAAAAAATAAGTAAACAAAGTGTTGAGATGGCCATTTTACAATTAAAATCTGCTATGATAAGACTAAGAAAAGGAAGCAATCAGAAAGGTGAGAACAAATTATGCAGAGTCAAGAAAATGCTTTGGCCCGAGAATATAGTGAACGTCGCCCCTTTGGTAAACGCGATATTATTGGCTATTTCTTTGGAGACTTTGGGAGCAATCTCTCTTACAGTGTCGTTACTTACTATTTAATGATTTTTTATGTCTCGTATATTGGTATTAATCCTGTCCATTTTTCAGCGATTATGTTGTTGACGCGGGTCCTAGATGCAGTGAATGACCCAGTGATTGGCTATATGTCAGACCGAATGAAACCCATTAACGGGAACAAATACAAACCTTGGATTTTAGTGGGCGGACCGTTTTTAGCTCTGATTTCAGCCTTTATGTATTATGATTCTTCCCACATGGCTTATGGGGGACGACTGCTCCTATGTGCTGTGACTTATATTTTATGGGACCTGGCTTATACCTTGGTCAATATTCCTTATGGGACGTTGAATTCAGTGATTTCAAACAAGGCCACTGAACGAACCAAGTTATCCACTGCGCGATCAGTGGGAGCGGGAGTGGCTAAATTACCAATCGCCCTGATTCCGTTATTGGTTTATCAAGATGTTTACCGTAATGGACAATTAGTGAATGAATTTAAAGGGGAGCGCATGTTCCCTGTAATGATAGGACTTGGCTTTTTTGCATTAATTTCCTTTATGATTTTATATTTTAATGTTGAAGAGCGGGTAAAACCTAAAAATCAGGAAGCTGCTCAACAAGCACCTTTTCTAGAAACAATTAAGTCATTATTTGCTAACCGACCACTTTTGGCTCAAGTGATTGCAGGAACTGCACAAACTATTTTTATCTATTCTGCTTCTCAACTTCATCAAATGACCTTACAAGTTAAATTCAATAATGGGGCGTTATTTTCTTGGTTTACTTTGATTGAGATTATGCCTCTAGCTTTAGGTATATTTTTAGTAACGCCACTGGTGAGACGTTTTGGTAAACGACGGACGATTGTTTATCCTTTAACGGGGGCTTTGGTGATTTATACGGCTATGCTTGTATTGCCAATAGATAATGTCTGGGTATGGATTTCGCTCTTAGCCTTGGCAAATGCCTTTACTTTTGGTTTCCAACTCTTATCTTGGGCAATGATTTCTGATGCTGTTGACTATCATGAGTGGAAACATGGGCACCGTTCTGATGGCTCCTTGTATTCGTCATATATTTTCTGTCGTAAGATTGGAACAGCCTTGTCTTCATCAATGGTCCCACTTCTGATTAGTTTTGTGGCTCCAACGCTGCAACTTAATCAATCAGAAACTTGGACCACTGCAAATGTGAATGCTATAACCAATCTTTCAATTCTATTCCCTTTAATTGGATTTGCTCTAGTTTATGTGGCTTATCGTTTTGTGTTCAACATTTCTGACGAAGACTATCAACAAATGCAAAGAGATCTCAACCATTCTGATAGTTAAGAATGAGAGAACAAAAAATGGGATGGGAGGGTTCAGCGATTATGCTGGCCCTCCCATCCTTTTAATATTTGGCCTTTTCTTGTTAATACTTAGCCCTTTTGGTAGAATAAGGTGAATTAGAGCACTTATTAGGAGGAAGACAAATGCGAACATTGGCAATTGATACAGCAACACAATCTTTGAGTATTGCCTTGCTAGCGGACAATCATTTGGTGGCAGAAACGAATACCAATACTAAAATTCAACATTCAACCCAGTTGTTGCCTTTGTTAGCTAGTTTATGTCGTAATGTAAACTGGTCAGTGGATAGCTTGGACCAAGTTTTGGTGACTCGGGGACCTGGTTCATATACGGGTTTGCGAATCGGTGTTACTGCGGCTAAAACTATTGCTGCATCTTTAGATTTGCCTTTGTACTCCGTGTCATCACTATTGGCCCTAGCCGCCGAATCAAGTGTTAAGCCGGGCGATATTGTGATTCCCTTTATAAATGCTCGTCGTCAAACGGTCTTTGCAGCCGCTTATCACTATAAAAATGAGACTTGGGAAGAAATTTTACCTGCCAGTCATCAAAAATTTGACCAAGTCCTAGCTAAGTGCCAAGAGCTGGTGGACGATTTGAACCAATTACGATTAGTGAGTCCTGACACAGAAGTCTTTCATGAAACGATTCAGGCTAGTTTGGGCGAAAACTTCTACCAAAAGCAAGTAGATACAAGCTTTATTCATGCCAGCCAGTTGATTCACCTACCCTTGAGTGCAGAAGATTATGATACCTTTGTTCCGGATTATGCCAAACAAGCTGAAGCCGAAGAAAATTGGTTGGCTGCCCATCCCGATTCCATTGGAAGAGAGGAATCCTATGTGGAAAGAATCGATTGAATGTATTAAACGACGTTTTTGGCAATGGGATTTTTTTCGCTTGCCTGTTTGGGTTGGTGATAGTCTATATCTACTGGAACAGACAAGTGATTGGCCTGGTGTGGGTGATTTAAGTATGCGTCTATCAGACACTAATCTAATTAAAGATATGGTAGTGGTTGAGCAGGCGGCTTACCAAGGGCTTTTGCCTTGGGATGCGCGTGACCTCTTGTATGATATGACGCAAAACAAGGATGCGTTTTATATTCAGGCTTTGGTTGATTACAATTTAGTGGCTTTTATTGGTCTGCGACGTGACCTCAGAGACGTGCATATTTCGAACCTAGTCGTATTACCAGAATACCAGTCACAGAGTATAGGTCATCGCTTATTAGAACAGGCCGTTCATTGTGCGAAGTTATTGGATCGGCAATCTTTATCTTTGGAGGTTAGAGCGTCTAATTATGGTGCCCAACGTTTTTATCGGCGTCATGGTTTTAACTTTGGTGCTAGTAAAAGTAACTATTACTTGGATAATCATGAAGATGCTATAATAATGACTTTGGAATGGGAGCAAAGTGATGAAGATTAGACGATTGGTGGCTGCCGATAAAGCAGCCGTGATGCAGGTCTTCATAGCAGCTTATCACAATCACAGCGGTTCTTGGTCTGAGCAATCTTTGGATGATAACTTAAATGATAGTAAGTATTATTTTTTGGGCGTGTGGCAAGGAAACCATTTGCTAGCAGTGAGCCAATTTCTCTGTGTATTAGATAGTGCTGACTTGGTGAATATGACGGTTCATCCCGATTTTCAAAATCAAAATCTAGGCAATGAACTCTTGAAGCAAAGTTTAGCAAGACTACAATCAATGGGGATTAGTCAATGTTTTTTGGAAGTGAGAGAATCTAATCTCCCTGCTAAGCGACTTTATGAAAAAAATGATTTTGCTTTGATTGATCATCGCCCCCATTATTATCGTGACACTCAGGAAACTGCCTTGGTTTATCAATGGAAAGGATAGAATAATGACTAATATTTTAGCAATTGAATCGTCATGTGATGAAACCAGTGCTGCTATTATCAAAGATGGACATGAGATGCGGTCTAATGTAGTGGCCAGTCAAATCAAGAGCCATATGCGTTTTGGTGGTGTGGTGCCTGAAATCGCTAGCCGCCATCATGTGGAACAAATTACCCAAGTCATTGCTGCAGCCTTTAAGGAAGCTGGTTGTGACTGGGACGTCATCGATGCAGTAGCTGTAACACAAGGCCCTGGGTTAGTGGGTGCCTTATTAATTGGTATAACGGCAGCCAAGTCATTAGCTTTTGCTCATAATAAACCCCTAATTGCTGTCAACCATATGGCGGGACATATTTATGCCAGTCAATTAGTGGAGCGTTTAAATTTTCCACTTTTGAGTCTAGTGGTGTCAGGGGGCCATACAGAACTTGTTTATATGCCGAGTCATGGACATTTCCAAACTATTGGCGATACCCGAGATGATGCAGTTGGTGAGGCTTATGATAAAATTGGCCGAGTCTTGGGATTAGCTTATCCTGGGGGTAAAAAAATTGATGAATTGGCTCAAGAAGGACAAGATATTTATGATTATCCTCGAGCTATGATTAATGAAGATAATTTTGATTTTTCCTTTTCAGGTTTAAAATCTGCTGTCATTAACCATCTTCATAATGCGGATCAACGTGGGGAAACCCTTAAACAGGCTGATATTGCAGCTAGTTTTCAAGCTGCAGCTGTTGATGTTTTAGTAGCTAAAACTTTACGCGCTCTTGACCACTATCCCGTAAAAGATTTGGTGGTTGCCGGTGGTGTAGCCGCTAATTCTAGTTTACGTCAAAAATTAAAAATAGCCGTAGCTAAAGCTTATCCTGATGTTAAATTGCATTTCCCGCCACTAGCCTTATGCGGAGATAATGCAGCTATGATTGGGGCGGCCGCTCAATACCATTATGACAAGGGTGAATTTGCTGACTTATCCTTAGATGCCAAACCAGGCTTGGCCTTAAATGACTAGGTAAATTTCTACTGCCGAGTTGTGGAAGATAAGATTCAAATAGAGTAAAAACGACCAGGTGCGAAGAAGCCTTCGCACCTGGTCGTTTTTTGCTTCACTTATTCCAAGTCTTCTAACTGTATTTCTAAGTCTTCCCATTGGTTCATTAAAGTCATTTGTTGGTCCTCAAGACTTTCCACTTGCTTGGAGAGCTGGCTAAGTTTTTCATGATCTTGGATGACATCAGGTTGGGTCATCTCTTCATGAAGACGGGCAATTTCTGTTTCAATAGTAGACACTTCTTCTTCAATTTTAGTGACTTGCCGGTGAAGCTTACGGGTTTGTTTTTGTTCTTCCTTAGAGAGTTGGTAAGCTTCTTTACGAGAATGGTCTGCCTGTTCTTGCTTATTATTTTGGGGCGTTTCTTGTGTTTGGGCCAGGGCTGCTTGTCGTTCTTCCTCTTCGGCTTTCTTGGCCAAATAATAATCATAATCGCCTAGGTAAAGTTGGCTACCTTCTTCACCAATTTCAATGACTTGACTGGCAATACGATTGATAAAGTAACGGTCATGGCTGACGAAAAGTAAAGTGCCATCATAAGCAATCAAGGCATCCTCTAAAACTTCCTTGGAATCAATATCTAAGTGGTTGGTTGGTTCGTCGAGGATGAGTAAATTATCATGGTCAGTGGCTAATTTAGCTAATTCTAAACGCGCCTTTTCGCCCCCAGATAGACTGGCAACAGATTTCAAGACATCCTCTCCAGAAAAAAGGAAGCTACCTAAAATAGTTCGGATATCCTGCTCTGGCATATTAGGATTCTTGTCCCAGAGTTCATGGAGGACATCCTTCTTAGAATTTAAATTACCAAGATTCTGGTCATAATAACCCAAGTCAACATTGGCTCCATAAGAAATGTCACCGGCTAAGGCAGGAATCTGGCCAATTAAAGTCTTAAGTAAGGTGGATTTTCCGACTCCGTTGGGACCGACAATAGCTATGGCTTGTTGCTTGCGCAAGTCTAGGTTAATGGGTTGGGCCAAAATATCATGGTCGTAACCAATGGCCAGGTCATTGGCGGTTAAAACCACATTGCCACTTTCTTGAGCAGTAGAAAATTGGATGCGGGCAGATCTTTGGTCGGCCTGAGGTTTTTCAATACGATCCATTTTTTCAAGTTGTTTGCGCCGACTTTGGGCCATTTTAGTGGTTGAAGCTCGGACAATATTGCGTTGAACATAGTCTTCTAACTTGGCAATTTTGTCTTGTTGTTTTTCATAAGCTTTTAAGGCTTGTTCCATTCGCAGCGCACGTTCTCGCAAGTAGAAGGAATAATTCCCTTTGTAATAGTTGATGCCCTGATGGTCCATTTCATAGGTTTCATTACAGACGGCGTCTAGAAAGTAACGGTCGTGGCTGACAATTAAGATGGCTCCAGGATACTTGGGTAAATAGGACTCTAGCCAAGTTAACGTTTCGATGTCCAAGTGGTTGGTCGGTTCGTCTAGAATCAATAAGTCTCGCTTCTCCAATAAAATTTTAGCTAAGGCCAAGCGGGTGCGTTGACCACCAGATAAAGATTGGATGGGTTTGTCATAGTCTTCAGGATAAAATTGGAAACCATGCAAAACCATACGGATATCTGACTCATAGGAATAAGCATTATAATATTGTAATTTTTCTTGTAGGCGGTCGTAATTTTTAAGGGCTTCTTGATATTTTTTTTCATCAGCCATTAAATCCGGATCACCGAGTTCTTCCGCAGCTAGTTGAGCTTGTTCTAGTAGACGGAGGACAGGGGTAAAAACTTCTAACATTTCTTCATAGACGGTGAGCTGGCTGTCGATGGCAGTGTGTTGGTCCATATAGGAAATAGAGAGGTCCCGGTTTTTAGAAACAGTACCTTCATCGGGACGTTCAATACCTGCTAAGATTTTTAGAAGGGTGGATTTCCCGGTACCATTGCGACCCACTAAGGCGATGCGACTATGATTTTGTACACGAATGTTAACATTGGAAAATAAAATATCACTAGCGAAACGTCGCTCTAAGTTGGATCCTTGTAAGATAATCATAACGTATAACCTCTTCTCAAATACTCTGTCACCAGTTTAGCATAAAAATAGGTGACTAGGAATTACAGACTAAGTTTAAACATGCTAAAACTCTGCCTGTTGTGTTTTGTTTATAACGTGCTAAAATAGAACTAAAGTGAAATATTGTGATAAAGTTTCATAAAAAACTCGAAAAGACTCACCAAGATTAGGGATGGAGGTCCTTAAATGAAAGAAATTCCCAAAGCAACGGCCAAACGTTTGCCCTTGTACCATCGTTATCTAAAAATGTTTCATGATATGGGGAAGTTACGTATTTCCTCAACAGAATTGAGCGAAGCAGTTAAAGTAGATTCTGCGACGATTAGACGTGACTTATCTTATTTTGGTGCCTTGGGTAAACGAGGCTATGGCTATGATATTGAATATTTGTTAAACTTTTTTAGCCGTACTCTAAGTCAAGACCGTTTGCAAACGGTGGCACTTATTGGAGTCGGTAATTTAGGTAACGCCTTATTGAATTACAATTTCAAAAAATCAAATAATGTCCATATTGGAGCAGCCTTTGACATTAATGAAGATATTGTAGGAACAGTTCACAATGGTGTACCCATTTATCCCATGTCTGACTTACAGGAACAATTGGATTTGATGGATATTGAGGTGGTTATTATCACGGTTCCTGAAAATGCTGTCCAAAAAATTATCCCTGACTTAGAAAAAGCAGGTGTAAAAGGAATTTTTAATTTTACTCCGGTGCGCTTAGATGTCTCTGAAGGGATTCATGTGCAAAATGTGGACCTTGTCAATGAGCTACAAACCTTGATCTACTATATTAATGCGTCTAAATAAAAAAACTAGTTAGCCAACCTTAGTCCATGGCTAGTATCGGACTAAGGAGGTGCTAACTAGTCTTTTTTATTGGTGACATTTTTACGAACGGTCTTTGATGATTTTATAGACTTTGCTGAGTTTGATAATGTTATAGACATCAAAACTAGCGAAGACAATAAAAAGGATGGCAATAATATTCCAACCATTTTCATTCACGCTATTAACAGCAAAAGTTAAAAATAAGAGGGCGAACACTAGTTTAAATAATGCAGAGTTTAATATCATCTTTTTGTTCATATAATCCCTCCTTCGTTTGAATTCGTAGTATTAAAGTAACTTAATCGGGCATTTTTTGCAAGTTTTTTAAAAAGGTCAAAAAAAGTCAAGGATATCTCTTGCATTCCTTTTATATGTGGTATATCATAATAGACATAGGTTAGCAGTCACACTTGATGAGTGCTAATAGTTAAATAGTGTATGTAAAACTTGGAGGGAATATCATGTTAAAACCTTTAAATGGTCGTGTTGTTATCCAAATTGAAGAAGTCGAAGAAAAGACAGTTTCAGGTATCGTCTTACCGTCAGCTGCCAAGGAAAAGCCGCAGATTGGTAAGGTTTTGGCTGTTTCTGACGACACTGAAGAATTTAAAAGCCAATTAAGTGTTGGTGACCGGGTTCTATTCGAAAAATACGCCGGTTCTGAAGTAGAATATCAAGGCGAAAGTTACTTGATTATTAAAGAATCTGATATTGTAGCTGTTGTCGACTAAGTAATTTCATACAACAAAGAAGTAAACAACAAATTATTTTGAGGTGAATTCTAAATGGTAAAAGATATTAAATTTTCAGAAGATGCACGTCAAGCAATGGTGCGCGGAATTGATACATTAGCGAATACTGTTAAGGTAACTTTAGGTCCCAAAGGTCGTAACGTTGTCTTGGAGCAAAGCTTTGGTTCACCATTAATCACTAATGACGGGGTAACCATTGCCAAAGACATTGAATTGGAAGACCGCTTTGAAAATATGGGTGCCAAATTAGTAACTGAAGCCGCTTCTAAAACCAATGACATTGCTGGTGATGGAACAACCACAGCCACTGTTTTAACACAATCAATTGTCCATGAAGGATTGAAAAACGTGACTGCCGGTGCTAACCCAGTTGGTATTCGGCGCGGAATTGATAAAGCAGTTCGTTTAGCCACTGATGAATTGAAGAAAAACTCTGTAATTATCGATTCTCAAGAAGCAATTGCCAATGTAGCTGCAATTTCTTCTGGCGATAAACAAATTGGCGAATTAGTGGCTAATGCTATGGAAAAAGTTGGCAAAGACGGTGTTATTACAATTGAAGAATCCCAATCAATTGATACCTCTCTAGATGTTGTTGAAGGGATGCAATTTGACCGTGGTTACTTGTCTCAATACATGGTGACTGATAATGAAAAAATGGAAGCAGTATTGGACAGCCCATACATTTTATTAACTGACCGTAAAATTTCTAATATCCAAGACATCTTGCCATTGTTAGAACAAGTGGTTCAAGAAGGTAAAGCCCTACTATTAGTAGCCGATGATGTTGAAGGCGACGCTATGCCAACCCTTGTCTTGAACAAAATTCGTGGTACCTTCAATGTAGTTGCTGTAAAAGCTCCAGGATTTGGTGACCGTCGTAAAGAAATGTTAGAAGACTTAGCTGTCTTGACTGGTGGTACAGTAATTTCTGAAGACCTTGGTTTAGAATTAAAAGATGCTACTATTGACCAATTAGGATCTGCTAAACGAGTTGTGATCACAAAAGATGATACAACTATTGTTGAAGGTGCAGGTAGCTCAGAACAATTAGAACAACGTGTGGCTACTATTCGTCGTCAAATTGAAGAAACCTCTTCTGACTATGACCGCGAAAAACTTCAAGAGCGTTTAGCCAAATTAGCTGGCGGTGTGGCAGTTGTTAAAGTTGGTGCCGCAACAGAATCCGAACAAAAAGAACGTAAATTACGGATTGAAGACGCCTTAAATGCGACTCGTGCTGCTGTTGAAGAAGGTATCGTCGCTGGTGGTGGTACTGCCTTTATGGCTGTTCGTTCTGCCATCCAAGATCTGGTTGAAGAATTAGCTGATGACGAACAAACAGGTGCAGCTATCGTCTTGAGAGCTTTAGAAGAACCTATTCGTCAAATTGCAGAAAATGCTGGTCTTGAAGGCTCTGTTATCGTTGAAAAAATTTCTGGACAAGATGAAGGTGTTGGATTTGACGCCGCAACTGGCGAATGGGTAGACATGATTGATGCTGGTATTGTTGACCCTACTAAGGTATCACGTTCTGCCTTGCAAAACGCTGGTTCAGTAGCTGGACTAATTCTATCTACAGAAGCCGTTGTAGCTGATCATCCAGAAGACAATGACAATCAAGCCCCTGCTGACCCAGGTATGCCAGGAATGTATTAATAACTAAGATGAGATAAGATCCTTTAGCTCCAAGAGCTTTTGGAACTTAACCAAAAAGAGGCTGGATTTTCAGCCTCTTTTTTGTGTTTTCTATAATCTTTTGCGAACCCGACTAAACAGGATGTGAGTCAATCGCGATCAGGGCCGGACCATATCGGAAGGAGGCGAAAAATGGTGAAAATCATTTTGATGCCTCATTCAGAAATGGACGCCGGCCCTGCGATTGCGAACTCGACTAAACAAGATGAGATGAAATGGGGGAGCTCTGAGTTGTTGGAAATTAGGGTGCGATGAAAAGCGGTAGGACGGAATTTTTGTCTCAGCTTCCTAAGCATCAGTCAGTAGTAAATAGTCTCATCATACTCAGAAAAATGCTATACTCTAATCAAGAAAGAGGGGATTCTGTGTTTGAAACGTTACAAGCTGATCTGCAAGCAATTGTTGAAGACGTATTGAGTCAAGCTAAGCTATCTGCAGGTGATATTTTTGTTTTAGGATGTTCGACAAGCGAGATTCAGGGTGACCATATTGGTAAGAACTCTAGTCCTGAAATAGGGGAAATGATTATCTCTACTTTATTAGATAGCTTAGGGAAAAAGGATATTTATCTCGCAGTCCAAGGTTGTGAGCACATCAATCGGGCTTTGGTGGTAGAGGCCGAATTGGCTAAAACGCACCAGCTTGAAATTGTGAATGTGCGTCCTCAATACCATGCTGGAGGTGCCTGTTCGGTAGCAGCCTTTGAACAAATGGTAAATCCGGTAGAAGTGGAACACATTGTCGGCCAAGCGGGTATAGATATTGGTGATACAGCGATTGGTATGCATATTAAACATGTTCAAGTTCCCGTACGTCCACAAAATAAAAGCCTTGGTCAGGCCCATGTGACGGCTTTGCGGTCGCGACCTAAATATATTGGCGGCTCTAGAGCAAATTACTAAGTTATAGGACTTGATATTTCGGTTTCGAAGTGTTATTGTAAGCATATAACTTGATATTTCGATTTAGAAATATTAAGATAATGATGTTGAATACGAAAGGAAATTACAGAAAGGAAGAATTATTTTATGACTAAATTTGGTGTTGTTGTAGGTTCTATTCGTGAAAACTCATACTCTGCAGGGGTAGCTAATGCCATAGTAGCTGGCTTACCTAGTGATGCTGAAGTGACTTTCTTAAATATTGCTGACCTGCCATTATATAACCAAGATTATGACGAAAACTCACCGGAAGCTTATACAAAATTCCGTGAAGAAGTAGCTAGCCAAGACGCTATTATCTTCGTTACTCCTGAACACAACCGCTCTATCCCAGCAGCATTGAAAAATGCTTTAGATGTGGCTTCTCGTCCTTGGGGTGAAAACCTTTGGGCTGGTAAACCTGCCTTAGTTGCTTCTCAATCCATCTCTGGTATGGGTGGTATGCTAGCTAACCATGTATTACGTCACTCATTAGTTTTCCTTGATATGCCTGCTATGGCGCAACCAGAATTATACATCGGTAGCACTGCTGATCTCGCTGATGATAAAGGTCAAATCACAAACGAAGACACTAAGGCTTTCTTAGCTAATGCAGGTAAACAATTTGCTGAATTTGCTGCTCGCTTCTAAGCTTAAATAACTCAATCAAATAACTGATTAAAAATCTCCTGGTGGGAGCCAACCGTGCTAACCACTAGGAGATTTTTTCGTTAAGTCTTGTCTTACAAAATTGTTAAAAATAGTTTAAATTTGGATTTTGACCTCAGTCTATAGCCTTAATGATGCTATCCTATAAGTGAATTATTTTAGTATTGGGGGAGAGTTTATGCGTAAACAAAAACGCTGGCAGGTTGTCGTTTTAATTACATTGGCCTTGCTGGCAGTAGTGGGTGCGGGTGTCTATGCAGCAACACGCACTAACAATGATAGTGCTGCTGACCAACAGCAAGCAATCAGTGATGTGGCTGGTCAGGTGAATGACCTTTATTATGATGATGCTTATATGTTTTTGAAGGAAGACATTAAAAAAGAAGCCATTGATAATGCAAGAACAGCAGTCAACCAGCTCGCTAATAGTAAGGAAAAAGACCAATTAGAAGATCGTGTTCAAGACATTACTAGTCGATTTGATGCATTGACTGCAACTAATAAATTATTCCAAGGGCTTAATGATAAGCGCCCACTTAACGGTGCTACCTTACAAGAATATGTCTTAGTTTCTCAAGAAACTTCTGAAGAAGATATCAGTCAAATACGTAAACAATATGACCAAGAATTACAAAGCGCTGATGATGGCTTCTATCAAACTTTAGATTATTTACTCACTGAAGCCGAGGAACAGGTCGCTTTCTTCACTGATTTACGTGCGGATATTCAAAAGATTGCCGAAAATGATCAATTAGATTATGCAGGTTTGGTTGAAGCTTTGGATGACTTGCGTAAGAGTAGTGCTTCTTTGGAAAATCCTTATATGAAGGCAAAAGTCTTAGAAATCATTTCTAAGGCTGATGACAAACTTACTGACCAAATCACTGATCGTCTAGTTAAAGAAGCCCGAGAGTCTGGCCAAAGTCAGGAAACGATTAAGGCGATTGAGGCAGAAGGTGACAACCAGCGCAAAGCGTCAGAACAACGACAACGTAAAGACAATGATGATAGTCAAAAATTCTATCAAACCCAGAGTCCAACCCGCCAAAATAATCAACAAGGACAAAATAGTACCAACCACCGTCCACAACGACAACCGAACAATCAAAAACAAAGTAGTCAATCTTCCCAATCACAGTCACAACAGTCTTCCCAGTCGAGTGCACCACAAACACAAGAAAGTGCATCTGAGTCTGCATCGACTAGTTCTTCACCATCACAGCCTAGTCAGCCTGCTTCTGACCAAGGAGCTAGTCAATCAAGTCAGCAGACATCGTCTGCACCAGCAGAATCAGGTGATTCTAGCCAAGAAAGTTCTAGTCAAGCTAGTGAGTCTTCACCTAGTGAAAGTATTCCTGAGAATCAACCAACTCTCCAACCTAGTCAAGAGAGTGCTTTAGCCCCAGCAGAAAGCAGTCAATCAGCTGAATAGACTAGTGACTTTAAGGAAATTTTAAAGACGGGCAATGTTTTCCCTATGAAAAGTGTGCTAAAATAATAAACAACAAGGGTACGAGACAGCTTCGGTTCATGAATTGAGAGTGTGTTTATTAACAAACTGCTTTCCCATGTTACCGAAGCTGACTTTTTAGACTAACCCTATAAATACCTAGTTTAGAAATGAAAAAGGTGAAAGTATGCAAAAAAATGGCGAATGGACAAATTGGTATCGTATCGTCATCGTGGCAGCGGAATCGCTTGTCCTCTTCTTATCCTATTTATTATCTTTTTTTATCCGTTATGGCCGTTATGTGCCCAGCCGTAATTTTGAAGCCTTTCAAGGGGCGATTGGTTGGATTATTATTATTTTTATAATTTTTAATATTTTGTTTGGGGTCTATATTCTCTATAACAAATCCAAGGGTGACTTGTTTTTTATTACCTTGATTATACAAGCTCTCTTATCAGTAGTGACAATGGTATTAAGCTTTGCCGGTCGTTGGTTAGCTTTTCCACGGTCAGTTGTTTTAATTAACTTTCTGGTGTCAGTGGTCATGCTTTATATTTTCCGAGTCTTAATTTTTAATGTCTATCGTAAGTATGCAAGCACTAAACGTGTGATGATTGTGGGTAAGGAATCAGAGGTATTCCCGGCAATTTTTAACTTTAAATCAAGTAAAACCACCCGGCATATTGTGACCCATGTGGTATTATCTGATTACTTTAATAATGTTTGTGACCGTCTTGAAGAGTTTGATATTGTTTATCTGGCCTCGCAAATCAATGAAGATGAGAAATTAAAAATTTATGATCTCTTAATGCGTGCCAATAAAAAATTATTCTTGAATTCGAAGTTTGAGAACTTAGTTATGGTAAATCCTAATATTATGAATTTTGAGGATGAGTCGATTATTGAGACTTCAGACTTCAAAATTCCTGCAGACCAGGCGGTTATTAAACGGGGCTTGGATATCTTTATGGCAGTCATCTTATTGGTCGTAGCGTCACCAATTATGTTAATTACAGCGATATTGATTAAATTGACGTCACCAGGTCCGGTTTTCTATCGGCAGGTACGTATTACTAAAGGTGGCGAAGAGTTTGATATCTTGAAATTCCGGTCGATGACAGTCACAGCTGAAGCCCAATCAGGACCAGTAATTGCTACAAAAAATGATAGTCGAGTGACGACGGTCGGCAAGTATATTCGCTCACTACGTATTGATGAATTACCTCAGTTGATTAATGTGTTGCGTGGAGAAATGTCAATGATTGGACCTCGACCTGAGCGGCCATTCTTTGTCAACCAATTCCAAGAGCAAAACCCTCACTATTATCTCCGCCATAATGTACAAGCAGGGATTACCGGCTATGCGCAAGTTTATGGGAAATACGCTTCTGACTTTAACTCTAAATTAAATTTTGATTTGATTTATATTAAACAATATTCAATTATTCTTGATTTTAAAATTTTACTACAAACGATTAAAATTCTCTTTGACAAGGTCTCAAGCTCTGGAATCGATGAGAACATGAAACCAACTGTCACCCCAGAAGAAATTAAAGCCATGAATATTGATTTAATTCAATAAATAGATCATTTAAACGGCTAGGACAACTGTCCTAGCCGTTTTTTTGTCTTTAACGCTATGTGTTCTAATTCATTTTACCCGTATAAATAAAATGCTATAATAATAAAAAGCATGTGTGGAGGGATATTATGAGTAAATATGAAGTAGACAGTTTAGCTCTACATACAGACCTATATGAAATTAATATGATGAAAACTTATTGGCAAAGCGGTAAGGCTGACCAACAAGCGGTTTTTGAAGTTTATTTTAGAAAACACCCATTTGATAATGGTTATGCGATATTTGCTGGTTTAGAACGAGTGATTGATTACATTACTAATCTTTCATTTACGGCGGATGATATTGCTTATTTGCAGGCAACCCAAGACTACCCACAAGAATTCTTGGATTATTTAGCAGACTACCAATTCCAAGGGACCATTCGCTCAATGTTGGAAGGGGAGGTATGTTTTGCTAATGAACCGTTAATGCAAATTGAAGGAAGCTTAGCTGATTGTCAGTTGGTGGAAACCGCTATATTGAATATTGTTAACTTCCAGACTTTGATTGCGACTAAGGCCTCGCGGGTAAGGAATGTATGTGGTGATGATACCTTAGCAGAATTCGGTGCTCGTCGTGCTCAAGAATTGGATGCTGCCTTATGGGGCGCACGGGCGGCTTATATTGGTGGCTTTGATTCGACTTCCAATGTGCGTGCTGGTAAACAATTTGGTGTACCAATTTCTGGAACCCATGCTCATGCCATGGTACAAGCCTTCCAAAATGATTATACGGCCTTTAAAGCCTATGCCCAATCTCACCGTGACTGTGTTTTCTTGGTTGATACCTATGATACTTTGAAGTCGGGTGTGCCTAATGCTATTCGGGTTGCCAAGGAAATGGGTGATCAAATTAATTTCATTGGTGTACGTATCGATAGTGGTGACATCACTTACCTTTCCAAACGTATCCGACATATGTTAGATGAGGCTGGTTTTACTGATGCCATTATTGTAGCCTCTAATGATTTAGATGAAAAAACCATTCTCAATTTGAAGATGCAAGGAGCTAAAGTTGATTCTTGGGGTGTTGGGACGCAGATTATTACGGCTTTTGATCAAGCTGCCCTTGGAGCGGTTTATAAGCTGTGTGCTATTGAAGATGAATCAGGTAGCTTGCAGCCAACAATGAAAATTTCTTCTTCTCCAGAAAAAACGACTACCCCTGGTAAAAAACAAGTTTGGCGAATTATGCGTAATAGTGATGGGAAGTCAGAAGGCGATTATGTGAGCTTTGATTATGAAGACCCTCGCCAAGAAAACTCTATTTTTATGTTTCATCCGACTTATACCTATGTCAATAAGACTGTAGAAGACTTTACTGCTCGTCCGCTCTTACAAACAATCTTTGCCAATGGGAAGTTAGTTTATGACCAGGCTCCTGATGTCCATGCCATTAAACGTTATTCTAAAGCCAGTTTAGACCTATTATGGGATGAGTATAAACGGATGTTAAACCCTGAACCATACCCAGTTGACTTGTCACAAAGTCTCTATGATGAAAAGATGGGATCGATTAAGGCCATCAAAGACCAAGTCAAGAAAATCGCTGATAAATAGGAGGAATCACTGTGCGGCCCTTACAAGCAGAAATTATCCAAACCTTAAAAGTGAAAGCCGAGATTGATCCTGCTAAGGAATTAATCACTAGTATTGGTTTTATCAAGGATTATCTCTATCGCTTCCCATTTTTGAAAACCTTAGTTTTGGGGATCAGTGGGGGGCAAGATTCTACTCTAGCTGGTAAAATCTGCCAATTAGCTTGTCAAGAAATGCGTGAAGAAACTGGACAAGAGGCTTACCAATTTATTGCTGTGAAACTCCCTTATGGTCAACAAGCAGATGCGGCTGATGTTGAAATGGCTCTTGACTTCATTAGTCCTGACCAAATTCAAACTGTCAATATTAAAGCTGCTACCGACGCTATGGTGACCGCTTTAGAAACGAATGACCAAGACGTTTCTGATTTCAATAAAGGCAATATTAAGGCCCGGCAACGTATGGTTGCCCAATATGGGATTGCTGGGGCCCAACAAGGAGTCGTTGTGGGAACAGACCATGCTGCTGAAGCAGTGACAGGTTTTTATACAAAATTTGGTGATGGTGCTGCGGACATTATGCCCTTGTGGCGCTTAAATAAGAGTCAAGGCCAAGCAATTTTAAGCTATTTGAATTGTCCTGAGGATCTTTTCCTCAATAAGGTGCCAACTGCTGATTTAGAAGATAATAAACCTGGTTTAGCTGATGAAGAAGCCTTAGGAGTGAGTTATGCCCATATTGATGCCTATTTACGTGGTGAAAGGATTCCTGATCAAGCAGCGGAGCGTATTGAACAACTGTATCTAAATTCTCAACACAAACGCCATTTGCCAATTACTGTCTACGATCATTGGTGGAAAAAATAATATAATTATTTTTATAGATAAAAACCAATAAAATATGTAAACGGTTCCTTTCTTATGTTATAATGAATGTACTAAAATATTATAAATGTATTGGAAAGGAAAAAATCATATGACTGAAGAGTATAATGCATCCAAAGAACTGCGTGAATTAGAAATTTATAACACCATTGAATTAGAAGATTTGGCTAAAGACTATATGCCTAAGGGTGGTTTTGATTATTTAGCTGGCGCCTCTGGTGAAGAGTTTACGCGTAAACGTAATGTTGAGGCTTTTAAATCAAAAGGAATCCTACCACGAGTATTGGCTGATGTGGAATTTCCAGAAACTAATACTAAAATTTTTGAACATGACTTGAAGGTCCCATTTGTTATGGCGCCAATTGCTGCTCATGGTTTAGCTCATGACAGCAAGGAAGCAGGAACTGCTAAGGGAATTTCTGAATTTGGTGGCACAATTATGTCGATTTCTGCTTATTCAGGTGCTACTTTTGCTGAAATCGAAGAAGGTTTAAACGGCAATCCGCGTTGGTTCCAAATTTATATGTCTAAAGATGACCAACTAAATAAAAATATCTTAGATGAAGCCAAAGCAGATGGTGCAACTGCGATTATTTTAACTGCAGATGCGACAGTTTCTGGTAACCGTGATCGTGACAATAAAAATCAATTTGTTTATCCATTTGGTATGCCAATTGTGTCACGCTACCTCACTGGTTCAGGTAAAAACATGTCTCTAAATAATATTTATGCTCAATCCAAACAAAAAATTGAACCTAAGGACGTTACTTTCATCAAGGAATATTCTGGTTTACCAGTTTTTGTTAAGGGTGTGCAAACCCCTGAAGACGCTACTATAGCTATTGGAGCGGGTGCGGATGGTATCTGGGTATCTAACCATGGTGGTCGTCAATTAGATGAAGCCCCTGCTTCATTTGAAGTTTTAGAAGAAATTGCTGAAGCAGTTGCTGGGCAAGTGCCAATTGTCTTCGACTCTGGTGTGCGTCGGGGAGAACATATTTTTAAAGCCTTAGCTGCTGGTGCTGATATTGTTGCCTTAGGACGTCCTGTCCTGTTTGGCTTAGCTCTCGGTGGTTGGAAAGGCGTGAAGTCTGTTCTTGAGTACTTCGAGTCTGACTTGAAACGGGTAATGCAATTAGCTGGAACGCAAACTATTGAAGACATTAAGAATAGCCGTCTAAAGGATTTATCTGATTGGAATTAAGGTTTTTCCTCAAGCAATTAAATTTAAAAAAACCGTCTAAACGCGTTTTAATCGCGTTTAGGCGGTTTTTATTTGACCTAAATTTGCTTTCTATACATCTGAAGTAAGTCATTTAGTCAAAAGCAACAGGAACATCTACATAGTCTTCTTGTCCAATAGAAAATTTAACCTGGTCGGAAGTTAAATTAACAATTTCTTTTTGAGCAGTTTCTACTGCTTGACTTGGAACACCTAAATGATAGGTGACGTGTTCTAGATAGCTAGTATCGAGTAGTTGATAGTTTGAATTCTCTAGCCAATTTTCTAACATACCAGATAGAGAGTAATCAACGATGACGTCCACTTGCGTTTGGACTTGGCGTTCAACGATACCTACCTTATGCATGACTTCCGATACAGCTGAAGAATAGGCTCGGATGAGACCTCCTGATCCTAATTTGGTGCCCCCAAAATAGCGAGTGACCACTACGACGACATTGTGGAGGTCATTTTGTTTCAAGACTTCTAACATAGGCACACCTGCAGTACCGGAGGGTTCACCATCATCTAGAGCGCGTTGGATTTCATGATGATCACCAATTTGATAGGCGACACAATTATGAGTGGCTTTCCAGTGGTCTTTTTTGATTTGATTGATAAAGTCATCAGCTTCCTTTTGGCTGAAGGCACGGGCGATATGGCCGATAAAACGGGAGCCTTTGATATCAATCTCGTTGGTTCCGCTTTCTTTAATTGTTCGGTATTCAATCATAATTTCTGTCCTTTCTTGGCTTTAGGTTTCAGCTCTCATTTGCAATTATGTTATACTATTTTCATGTATGAATACAAGGAAGGGAGTCTAAAACATGTCCATTGCCATTGTAACGGATTCTACCTCATATTTAGACCAAAATTACATTGATGCCCACAAAATTACCATTTTGCCCTTGACAACGACTTTTTCGGATGGCACTTATGTTGAAGGGCAAGACATTAGTCCAGAAGAATTTTATCAAAAAATGACTAACTTAAATGAAATTCCCACTAGCTCCCAACCTAGCTCAGGTGTAATTACAGAAAAATTAAACGCTCTATCTCAAGACTATGACCATTTACTTGTTATTACTATTTCATCAGGGATTTCGGGAACAGCGCAAACTATTCAAGCCTTGAGTCAGTCCATTACAGACGCTCAAGTCCATGTGATTGATAGTCAATTAACCTGCCTGCCCCAAGCCTTTATGGTTGAAAAGGCAGTTGATATGGTGGCGGCTAGTGCAGAGATTGATGACATCTTAGCGGCTTTGGAAGAACAGCGTCAACATATCGAAGCCTATTTTATTGTGGATGACTTACAACATCTAGCTAAAGGTGGTCGTCTGAGTCAGGCGGGAGCCTTAATGGGTGGCTTATTAAAAATCAAACCGCTACTTTATTTTAAGGATGGGAAGATTGAAGTATTTGATAAAATTCGTACCAGCAAAAAGGCAGCAGGCCGTATCTTAGAGATGTTGGCTGAAGCAGATGCACGTGTGGAGGGCCCACTACGGATTGGAGTTGTGGGGAATGAAGACAGTGAAATGGTTCAGTATCTAATGCGAGAGATTGCTGATCGTTATCCAGAATATTCGCTATCACGTTCTTATTTTGGCCCTGTGATTGGTACCCACTTAGGAGATGGGGCTTATGGTGTTGGGTGGACCGTCCAATAATATTATTTATTTGCTATTATTTTTAAGTCTGGCAGTAATTTGCCAGACTTTTTTCGTATTTATCTATAGGGGGGCTTTTAGGAGGGAAACTATGGATAAAAATTTATTGCGTGGACGGCTAGTGACCGCTAAAGAATTAGGAGTTAATCCAACTGACCTGGATGCTTGTCCAGACATAAAGAAAATACCCGCACTTTGTCAGCGAAGTAAGGGTCATTATTGTAATCGGTGTTTTAACCAGGATCAAAATCGTTTTGCCCGTAATCATTGTTCCTGTGCGCAAGATTCTTGTCATTATTGTCTGAAATGCATTCAGTTTGGGAAAGTGAGCAGCTGTCAATTTCTCTATCATTTAGAGGATACCAGTACTTTTCCTAGTAAAGTGGGTCAGTGTCGTTGGCAAGGCCAGCTCTCGGATGGACAGAATCGGGTGGCGCAAGAAATTTTACAGGCTTATAAGGCGGGTCAGGACCATCTTGTTTGGGCGGTAACTGGGGCGGGTAAAACAGAAATGCTTTACCCTACTATAACTGCAGCTTTAAGACAAGGTCATCGGGTGGGGATTGCCACTCCTCGGATTGATGTGGCTAATGAACTTTACCTCCGTTTGGCTGAGGTGTTTTCTGACTGGGAGACAGTGCTTTTGCATGGCCAATCTGAACAAAGCTATGCTTATACCCCGTTGACGATTTGCTCTACTCACCAGTTGCTCCGCTTTCAAGCAGCCTTTGACCTGTTAGTTATTGATGAAATTGATGCCTTCCCTTATCGCCATAATGCTAGTTTAGAACAAGCCAGTCAACGTGCCTTGAAGGCTAACGGAACGAGCTTACTTTTAACTGCGACGCCCTCTTCAGATATTCAAGAAAAGTTTCAATCGCAACGTTCTATTTTACCAGGACGCTACCACCGTCATGCCTTACCGGTCCCCCAACATATTTGGGTTGGGGATTGGCGTAGCGCCCTTGCCAAGGGGCGTGTTCCCAGAGTTTTGGCTTATTATATTCGACATTTTGCCAGTCTAAAACGGCGCTTGTTGGTCTTTGTTCCTAATATTGATCTTATGTTAGCGCTGGAGGTCATCTGTCAAAAGAAATTTCCACATTTGAAATTGACCTCGGTATCATCAAGGGATAATGATCGGCAAGCCAAGGTAAATAAGATGCGGGACTCAGACTATGATTTACTGCTGACCACACAGATTTTAGAACGGGGCGTTACTTTTGTGGGTATAGATGTCATCGTTTTGGGCAGTGAGGACCGGACCTTTACGAGTGCGGCTTTGGTACAGATTGCTGGTCGGGTAGGACGAAAACCCCAGGCGCCAAATGGCCGAGTCCTGTTTTTGCATTATGGCCAAAGTCGAGCAAGTCGAACTGCTGTTAGGCAAATTAAGGCGATGAATCATTTGGCTCGAAAGGAGGGGTTAATCGATGATTAATTGCCTTTTTTGTCAAAGGCCCATAAAAGAAGTGCTTACTTTAAAACAAATCCTGATTTGGCAACCGATTAAGCACCTACCTATTTGCGACGACTGTCGGGCTAATTTTTTACGAATTGAAGACAAGATTTGCCAAAACTGTGGGCGTCCCTTAAGTCAAGACCAATCGTCTCCTTGCCATGATTGCTTGCTGTGGCAAGAAGATTATCATTGGTTTCCTCATAATCAAGCTCTTTTTTCTTATGATGCGGCATTTAAGGAATGGCTTTTAATGTTGAAGGGGCGGGGAGACTTTCGTTTGGCTAATCTTTTTTCATCAGACTTAAAGACTTTTCAGAAAACATACACGCAAGCAGTTTGGGTACCTGTGCCTTCTAGTCCTAAAAATTATGAGAGACGTGGCTTCCATCAAACCGAAGTCATTTTAAAGACTAGTCACATCCCTTATGTTATGGCACTAGATTATAAACAAGAAAGTCAAAAGCAGGCTTTACAAGGACGTTATGGTCGTCTCCACCGAAAGAATCCCTTTACACTTGCTCCGACAACACAACTGCCACCAGGAAGACAGGTCTTGCTTTTCGATGATGTTTATACCACAGGAGCGACCATGCACTCAGCCTGGCAGACCTTGGAAGAGGCTGACTATCAGGTGGTAGGGTCTATTACTTTAGCCCGCTAATATATAGGAAGAAATAGACGCCTTTTTCTTGAAAGTGGAAACGCTTTATTATATAATATATGTATAAAGAACAAGCCTATTCTGAAGGCTTGGCCAGATGCCTGGTTAGAAAGGATGACGAATATGTTTACATATAATATCCGCGGAGAAAATATCGAAGTCACTCCGGCAATCAGAGATTATGCTGAGAAGAAAATCGCTAAAATTGAGCGTTATTTCAAAGATAGTCCTGATGCAACTGTTTACGTCAACACCAAGGTATATGATAACCATGATGCTAAGGCTGAAGTTACTATCCCATTATCAGGAGGGTTAACACTTCGGGCTGAAGAAACAACCCAAGATCTATACGGTTCTATTGACCTTGTAGTAGATAAACTTGAACGTCAAGTACGTAAGCACAAAACAAAACTCAACCGTAAATCACGGGAAACAGGCAAGGCAGATTTAGTGGCAGCTTTACCAGAAGACGAAGGTCCAGAAGAAACTGACCAAGATATCAATATTGTGCGGCGGAAATCAATTGCTGTGAAACCAATGAGTCCAGAAGAAGCTGTTCTACAAATGGAAATGTTAGGTCACAGTTTCTACATCTTTGAAGATGCTGAAACTGAAGGTGTTTCTTTGGTTTATGGCCGTAAAAAAGGCTCATACGGTTTAATTGAGATTGAAGACGAAATTATTGAATAAGCACTCGACTAAGAGACAAATGTTTATATAGTATGATGAGACTGGGACGAAGGTTCCGGTCTTTTTTGTCTTAAGACATCCTTTCTAGTAAATCTGTTTAAATTCTATATAATTAGTGCTATTATTGAATAGATATATTGGGCGTTTATGACCTTGTCATGGATGCTAGTTAAGAGGATAGAAAAAGGAGAATACCATGGCTAACATTTTACGAAAAATGTTTGATAATGATAAAAAAGAACTGAAACGTTTCAATAAAACAGCTGAAAAAATTGAAGCGCTTGAAGATAAATATGCCGCTTATACCGACGATCAATTACGAGAAAAGACGGCTTCTTTTCAAGAACGATTAAACTACGGAGAAGACTTAGAAGATATTTTAGTAGAGGCTTTTGCGACGGTCCGCGAAGGAGCCCGTCGAGTGCTGGGACTATTTCCTTTCCACGTGCAAATTCTTGGTGGTTTAGCCATTCATTACGGTAATATTGCAGAAATGAAAACTGGTGAAGGGAAGACCCTGACTGAAACTATGCCAGTTTACCTTAATGCCTTAACTGGTAAAGGAGTTCACGTGGTGACGGTTAATGACTATTTAGCTCGGCGTGATGCCGTTGAAATGGGTGAATTATACGAATTTTTAGGCTTAACAGTTGGTTTGAATACTAATGACAAAGATTCCAATGACAAGCGTCAAGCCTATAACTGCGACGTCACTTATTCAACTAATAATGAGTTAGGTTTCGACTATCTCCGTGATAATATGGTGGTTTACAAGGAACAGATGGTCCAACGTCCGCTTTACTTTGCAGTGGTTGATGAGGTGGACTCTATCTTGATTGATGAAGCTCGGACGCCTTTAATTATTTCTGGCCAAGCAGAACAGTCGACTGCTCTTTATCAACGGGCGGATTATTTTGTTAAGAGCCTGAATGAAGACGATGATTATATTATTGATGCGCCGTCTAAAACAATTTCTCTCACTGAAAATGGGATTGAGAAAGCTGAAGAAGTCTTCCATTTAAAGAATTTATATGATGTTGAAAACGGACGCTTAATCCATCATATCGATACTGCCTTACGGGCTAATTATATTATGTTACGAGACATTGACTATGTGGTTCAAGAAGATGAAGTTAAAATTGTTGATGGTTTTACCGGCCGGATTATGGATGGCCGTCGCTATTCTGACGGACTCCACCAAGCGATTGAGGCTAAAGAAAATGTCACAGTACAAAAAGAATCTAAAACTATGGCGACCATCACCTTCCAAAACTACTTCCGTATGTATGAAAAGTTAGCGGGAATGACAGGTACTGCAAAAACTGAAGAACAAGAATTTAGAGAAATTTATAACATGAATGTTATTCAAATTCCAACCAACCGCGAGATTCAACGTAAGGATGCCAATGACGTGATTTATCCTAATATGCGAGCTAAATTTCATGCGGTAGTTGATGACATTGAAGAACGTCATGAAAAAGGACAGCCAATTTTGGTGGGGACAGTGGCTGTGGAAACCTCTGAGCTTTTGTCTAGAGAATTAGAAAATCGCAATATTCCGCATAATGTTTTGAACGCAAAAAATCATGCTCGTGAAGCGGATATTATTATGAATGCTGGTCAACAAGGGGCAGTAACCATTGCTACCAACATGGCAGGACGTGGGACTGATATTAAATTAGGCCCAGGTGTCAAAGAGTTAGGTGGATTAGCCGTTATTGGTACCGAACGCCATGAATCACGGCGGATTGATAACCAGCTACGGGGACGGTCTGGTCGGCAAGGGGACCCCGGTTATTCTCGTTTCTACCTCTCCCTAGAGGACGATTTAATGCGTCGCTTTGGATCCGATAAGATTAAGGCACTCTGGCAGTTCTTTAATCTAGATGCTGATGATCCTAGTTTAGCAATTGAGAATAAAGGAATCTCTAAGCAGGTGGAATCCTCTCAATTACGTGTAGAAGGAAACAACTACGATACCCGGAAAAACGTTCTAGAGTATGATGAGGTCATGCGTGAACAACGAGAAATCATCTATTCACAACGGCAAGAAATTATTAATGCTAAAGAGCCTTTGAATGATATTATGTGGGCCATGATTGAACGGACAATTGAACGTGTTGTTGATAATTATGCTGATAATAAGAATGAAGAAAATAACTATGAGGCTATTTTAGACTTTGCGCAAACCGAATTATTGCAGCCTGATGCGATTGATATGGCTGATATTGAAGGCAAATCCGCTTCAGAAATCGTTTCTTTATTAACTGATATGGCCCAAGACCGCTTTGACGACAAGATTAATAACTTACATAATCCTGACCTAGTTTTGGAATTTGAAAAAGTGGTTATTTTGAAAGCTGTTGATACCCGCTGGACTGACCATATTGATGCCATGGACCAATTACGACAAGGAGTAGGTTTGCGTGCCTATGCCCAAAATAATCCCTTAGTAGAGTATCAAACAGAAGGTTTTGACCGCTTCAATGAAATGATTGCGGGCATTGAACATGATGCGAGTCGAATGTTTATGAAGGCAGAAATTCGTCAAAACTTACAGCGTGAACAAGTTTAATGACAGTGTAACTAGCCCTTGCCGGCCCTTATTTAATAGGGTCAGCTAGGGCTAGTCTGCCGCCTTATGGGTAGTGGCAAGCTTTCGACTCATTTAGACAAAAAGGAGCCAAAATAATGGAATTGTTTGAAATTAGACATTTACTTGATGAGAACGAAAAACAAATTAATAGTTTTAGGGGGTCTCTTTGACTTAGAGGCCATGGAAGCTGATTTGGCGGAATACCAGCAAAAAATGCTGGAACCCAATTTTTGGGATGACCCGAGCCAAGCGCAAGCCCTAATCAATAAGAATAACTCTCTCAAAGAAGTTTATAATACTTTTCATTCTTTAGAATCAGATTGGGAAGATTTGGATGTCGCCTATGATTTAGTCAAAGAAAGTGACGACAGTGATCTGCGAGCGGAATTAGAAAGTAGTATAAGTAGTTTTCAAGACCGCATCGAAGCTTACCAGCGCTTCTTATTGCTCGATGGGGATTATGATCACAATGATGCTCTAATGGAAATCCATCCAGGTGCGGGTGGGACAGAATCCCAAGATTGGGCATCTATGTTACTGAGAATGTACCAACGTTGGGGTGACCAACATGGCTACCAAGTAACTAGTCTGGATTATCAAGATGGAGATGAAGCTGGTATCAAGTCAGTAACCCTTGAATTTAAAGGGGTCAATGCGTACGGCTTTTTACGATCTGAGCATGGAATTCATCGTTTAGTGCGGATTTCACCCTTTGACTCGAATTCTCGTCGCCATACCTCCTTTGCCTCAGTTGAGGTGATGCCAGAATTAGACCAAGAAACAGAAATTGAAATTAATGAAGATGATTTACGGGTCGATGTTTTTAGAGCGAGTGGAGCTGGTGGTCAGCACGTTAATAAAACCTCATCAGCCGTTCGTATTACTCATGAACCCACTGGTATTGTTGTCTCCTCCCAGAATCAACGGTCGCAATTACAAAACCGTGAAACAGCAATGAAAATGTTGCAAGCTAAATTAGCCCGGGTCTTGGAAGAACAAAATGCCAAGGAACTGGATGAAATTCGTGGAGAAAAAGAAGAAATTGCTTGGGGCTCACAAATCCGTTCTTATGTTTTTCATCCTTATAATATGGTTAAAGACCATCGTACAGGCCAAGAAACGGCCAATACTCAAGCGGTGATGGATGGGGACATTGATGTGTTTATCGATGCCTATTTAAAGACTAAATTAGCTGAGGGCTAGAAATTGTCTGAATTCGTGCTATGATGGAAGTGTAGTTTGAAATGCTGACGGAGGGGTTCCTATGAAACGAGTTTTAGTTGTCGACGATGAGCAATCGATTCGGACCTTACTCACCTTTAATTTAGAAAAAGCCGGTTATGAGGTAGCTAGTGCTGAAGATGGTGAAACAGCCTTGGACCTTATACGTTCAAAAAGTTTTGATTTTATTATTTTAGACCTGATGTTACCAAAGCTAGATGGGATGGAAGTTTGTAAGAAAGCCCGTCAAGAAAAGATTGAAACTCCTATTTTAATGTTGACTGCCAAAGACGATGAATTAGAAAAAATTATTGGTCTAGAACTAGGGGCAGATGACTATATGACTAAGCCGTTCAACAACCGGGAAGTCTTGGCTCGGATGAAGGCTATTTTGAGACGTTATGAAAAACACCAAATAAGCGAACCTGAAAAAGATTCTAAGGAAAGCCTTGAAAGTCCAGCTGAAGAAACCATAGAAAGAAGTCGTCCTAAACCTGCTGCTGATGATGATTCCGTGATTGTAGTGGGGGATATTGAAATTTATCTCAATGACTTTGAAGTTTTGGTTCGGGGAAAATCCATTGAAATGACCCCTAAAGAATTTGAACTTTTGGCTTATATGGCGAAACGAATTAACCGCACCTTGTCACGTGATCAACTCTTGCAAAAGATTTGGCGTTTTGACTATACAGGAGAAACGCGCATTGTCGATGTGCATATTTCACATTTGCGGGAAAAAATTGAAGAAGACACTAAAAAACCTAAATATATTACCACCGTGCGTGGTTTTGGCTATAAGTTTGAGGAGCCGAATTAGATGAAGAAATTAACCCTTACCATAACAACAGTCTTTGCACTGTTGTTTATTTTATATAGTTTAGCTTTTTCTGTTACTACTAATAATCTAGTTTTTAATGCAGTTAATGAAGAAACCAAAGCGAATATGTTGGGAAAGGTAGCCACCTTAAGGCCAAACTTTCGTTTACTAGAAGCCAGTGATATTCGGAATCGGTCAGATAAGTGGCATCATGCTTCTGAAGAAGTGGCGAACACGATCAATCCCAATGAACGGGTAGTCATTTATGATAAAAACCAAAACTTTGTTTTTGCTTATGGGAATGATAAATTAACAACGGTTTATCCTAACCGAGACGATTTTTCCTTAGCCAGTCAAATGGGGTCGCATACTGAAGTCAATAAGAATGAAGAAGGGCGGATTACTTATTCTTATGTTGAGAAACTCTACAACGGGCGTGGGGATATCATTGGTTTTATTCAAATTGCCCGTTTTATTACTGATATTTCTCACGTTCAACAACAGCTGACATCCTTTGCGGTGATTGCTTCGTTGACAATCGTATTAATTTTATTTATAGTATTGATCTTATATTTTAGGCGCATTTCTTTACCAATTCACTCAATCAACTATCAGTTGGATAAACTATCTGTCGGTGATTATAAAGTGAACTATGAACCAGTTAAAATTGCTGAGTTTGATGAAATTGGGGAAAATATTAATACCTTATCAGATAACTTACAAAATCAAAACCTACAAATCATTATGCAAGATGAACGTTTAAATCTCTTAGTGGATTCTATGATTTTGGGTATGCTACTAATCGAATCTGACCATACGATTAGTTTGGCTAATCCAGCGGCCTATAAAATTTTAGGGATTAATCATTCTATTATTGATAAAGCCTTTACCACCGTTTTAACCTCTTATCGTTTGATTCAAATGGTTGATAATGCCTTTAAAAATAAGCAGAATTATAATGAAGAAATTTATCTCTATCATCCCGATGAAATGGTCTTAGATATCAACGCGATTTTTGTCGATGACCATAATAATGATGAGATGGATGACCAAGTGATTGTTCTGATTTATGATATTACTGATATTCGGCGCTTAGAAAAGGTACGGACCGATTTTATTGCCAATGCTTCTCATGAATTAAAGACCCCCGTCACAGCCTTACAAGGATTTTCAGAAACCTTATTAGATGGGGCGATTGAAGACCAAGAAACCGCTCGATATTTTGTTGAAATCATGAATAAGGAAAGCAATCGTTTGGGTCACTTGATTTCCGATATTTTAGATCTAGCTAAAATTGAACAAGATCAGCTTACCCACCATATCGAATCGGTTGACTTAGAAGAAGCAGTCGATGAAGTCGTTCAACAGGTACAAATGGAAGCCGATAAGAAACCAATACAGATTGTTAAAGATAACCGTAATAATCAGCCAATTATCTTCAACAGTGAAAGAGGCCAGATTAATCAGATTATTACTAATTTAGTTAACAATGCCATCAACTATACTGATCCTGGGGGTCAAGTGCGTATTTCTATTGAGGAATTGGTGAATAATGTGCAAATTACGGTGGCTGATAATGGGATTGGTATTCCTGAAGAAGACTTGCCGCGTATTTTTGAACGTTTCTATCGGGTAAGCAAGTCTCGATCAAGCTCAAGCGGAGGCACTGGGTTAGGATTATCTATAGTGCGTAATATTGTACGTTCCATGGGTGGTCATATTGATGTCAGTAGTCAATTTGGCCAAGGGACAGAGTTTCGCGTTCTTTTGCCTAAGAATGAATAATTTTAGCAAGAATACTCATTGTATTCTCATAAATTTACATAAAATTTACATAAAATTTACAAAACTCCATAAAATTTACAATAATGCTATATGTCTTTTTACAATCTATGTTTATAATGGGAACTGTAAGCAAGAATATTGCAGACGCAAAAAAGAAGAAAAGGTGGAAAATTTAATGGAATTAGGTAAATTATCTAAATTAGTTTTAGCTTTAGGTGCTTCAGCTGCATTAGTTGCATGTGGTAACGGAGGATCTGATGACTCTGCTAATAACGGTTCTGAAGGTGGAGACAGTGCTGAAACTGCTGCAGTAAGCGGTCCTATCTCTGTTATTTCTCGTGAAGAAGGTTCTGGTACACGTGATGCCTTTACTGAAATCACTGGTGTTGCTGAAGATGACACAGATAACACTGTTGACACAGCAACTATCCAAAACGGTACTGACCAAGTAATCACTTCCGTATCTGGTGACCCAAATTCAATTGGCTATATTTCATTAGGTTCTTTAAATGACAGTGTAAAAGCTGTTAAAGTTGACGGTACAGAAGCCACTGAAGAAAACGTTGCTAACGACGAATACTCTCTAGCTCGTCCATTCAACATCGTTTACCAAGGTGAATTAGAAGGCGTAACTAAAGACTTCCACGACTTCATCTTCTCTAAAGATGGCCAAGACATCGCTTTAGACCAAGGTTATGTTCCAGTTGACTCTGAAGCTGAAGCTTATGAAGGTGATGGCTCTCAATCTGGTGAAATCAACATTGTTGGTTCAACTTCAGTAGCGCCTGTAATGGAAGCTATGGCTGAAAAATACATGGAATTAAATCCAGAAGTTAACATTTCAATCACTGCTAATGGTTCTTCTGCTGGTGTTCAAGCTGCTATCGACGGAACTGCTCAATTAGGTATGGCTTCACGTGAACTTAAAGAAGAAGAATCTTCAGAAGTTACTGGTGAAGCAATCGCTAAAGATGGTATCGCAGTAGTTGTTAACACTGAAAATGGTGTTGAAGACTTAACTATGGACCAAATCAAACAAATCTTCACTGGTGAAATTACTGAATGGGAAGAAGTTCAATAATTTCAAACTAAGCTGACGATGAAATATGCTGCTACCTAATCTTAGTAGCAGCATATTTTTAATGTTAAGCGTGTCTTGACCGGATCTCCTAACCTTAGGAGGTAAAAAGAAAAAGGGAGAGGACTTATGAATAGTAATAAAGCTATGGAAACTACCATGAAATGGGTATTTCTTATTTCAGCTGCGACTTCAATTCTTGCTCTAGCAGCAATTTGTTATTTCATCTTTGCTCGGGGGATTCCATTTATTGCCGGATATGGATTCACCGATTTCTTATTTGGCGAAAAATGGGCGCCAACTTCAGGCACTTATGGTATTGCCCCAATGATTGTTGGGTCACTTTATATGACGCTTATTGCCGTTGTTTTAGGTGTGCCAACCGGTGTATTTACTGCGGTATTTATGGCGTTCTATTGCCCACCCAAATTACATAAAATTTTAAAACCAGCTGTTAACCTTATGGCCGGAATTCCTTCCATCGTGTTTGGTTACTTTGGTTTAGTGGTATTGGTACCAGCTATTCGTGACTTTGCACGTTCAATGCGAATTGCTTCCAATGGGATGTCAATTTTAACTGCAGGAATTATCTTAGCCATTATGATTTTACCAACTATTATTTCAATGTCTGAGTCATCATTACGAGCCGTACCGAAAACTTACTACCAAGCGTCTGTTGGTTTAGGAGCGACGCATGACCGTACCGCTTATCGGATTATGGTACCGGCTGCGCGGTCAGGGATTCTAGCATCTATTATCTTAGGTATTGGCCGGGCTATCGGTGAAACCATGGCGGTAATCATGGTTGCTGGTAACCAAGCAATCTTCCCGCGTGGTTTATTCTACGGAGCACGTACTATGACAGCCAACATTGTGCTTGAGATGGCCTATGCTTCAGGAGAACACCAAAATGCCTTGATCGCAACTGGTGCGGTCTTATTCGTTTTTATCTTGATTATTAATTCTATCTTTGCCATTGTGAAACGTCAGGGGGTTAAATAATGGATAAAGTATTACGTGGATTAACCTATTTCTTCGCCCTTGTCACATTTGGATCATTGGCCTACCTTTTAGTTTATATCCTGGTAACTGGTATCCCTAATCTAAGTCCAGAATTATTTGAGTGGAAATACACTACCCAAAACGTATCCATGATGCCTGCAATCATTACCACCTTCTACTTGGTAGCTGGATCATTATTAATTGCTGTGCCTTTAGGTGTTTTTGCCGGCTTCTACTTGGTTGAATACGCTGGAAAAAATAACCGTTGGGTAGAAATGATTCGGATTGCGACTGATACCTTGACTGGTGTGCCATCAATCGTATTTGGTTTGTTTGGTATGTTAGCCTTTGTTACAGCTGCTGGATTCCAATATTCCTTGATTTCTGGTATCCTTACTTCTGCTATTATGGTTTTACCCTTGGTAATCCGTAACACGGAAGAAGCTTTGATGTCAGTTAATGATAGCCTACGTCAAGCCAGTTTTGGCTTAGGTGCAGGTAAGTTACGGACAATTTTTGTCATTGTGTTACCAGTCGCTATGCCAGGTATCTTATCTGGTGTTATCTTAGCTATTGGACGGATTGTTGGAGAAACAGCTGCCTTGCTGTATACTTTAGGCACAGCGACATCATTACCAACTAGCCTATTCTCATCTGGTCGTACCCTAGCCTTGCATATGTATGTGCTATCTAGTGAAGGGTTACACCGTGACCAAGCCAATGCAACTGCGGTTGTCTTACTATTAGTTGTCTTATTAATTAATGGTCTCTCTACTTGGTTATCTGGTCGCTTTTCTAAAGGAGGACAAAAGTAAATGGAAACGAATCCCAAAAACTTAAATGTTAAAATGCAAGCCAAAAATATGGCTTTAAACTACGGAAACTTCCGTGCCTTAGAAGATATCGACATGGATATCTATGAAAAACAAGTCACTGCCTTGATTGGTCCTTCAGGTTCTGGGAAGTCAACTTTTCTTAAGAGTTTGAACCGGATGAATGACCTAGTTGAAGGGTGTAAGATCACTGGTGAAATTAGCCTAGAAGGCAAAAATATTTATGGCAAGAATATTGATGTCAATGAATTGCGTAAAAATGTCGGAATGGTTTTCCAACAACCAAACCCATTCCCAATGTCTATCTATGATAATGTGGCTTACGGTCCTCGGACTCACGGTATTAAAGACAAGAAAAAATTGGATGAATTGGTTGAACAATCCTTGAAGGGTGCTGCCATTTGGGATGAAGTGAAAGACGATCTTAATAAAAACGGTCTAGCGGTTTCTGGTGGACAACAACAACGGATTTGTATCGCCCGTGCTTTGGCGGTTAAACCAGATGTTTTATTGATGGACGAGCCAACTTCTGCCCTTGACCCTATTTCTACTTTGAAAGTTGAAGAATTGGTTCAAGAATTACGCAAAGACTATACAATCGTTATTGTTACCCACAACATGCAACAAGCCGCCCGTGTCTCTGACTACACTGCCTTCTTCTACGCTGATCCAGCCAAGGGTGGAGGCCATTCAACAGTTATTGAATTTGGTGAAACTGATCAAATCTTTAATAACCCGAACAACGAACAAACCGCTGACTACGTTGCTGGTCGTTTCGGTTAATGATCTAAGGCTTTAGCCAAATAAATAGACAACAAAAAGGACTGATGACTTCATTAAAAAGTCATAGTCCTTTTTTTGTTGGAGTACACTATCTAAGTTTTTAAAATGGCGCATCAAATTAGAATAGGCAAATAATTTTGAAAGCCAAGTAAAAACGACTAAAATATTAGCTCATTAATTCGATTTGAAGTATGATAAGAGAGATAGCGAAGATAAGAGGAGTGAATTCAATGAGAGATGAAATCATTGTTCGCGGAGCACGATCACATAACTTAAAAGATGTTGATATTAATATACCTAAGGATCAAATGGTTGTAGTGACAGGCTTATCAGGTTCTGGTAAGTCGTCATTGGCCTTTGACACCTTATATTCTGAAGGACAACGCCGTTACGTTGAAAGTTTGTCGGCTTTTGCACGCCAATTTCTTGGTAACACGGATAAGGCTGATGTAGATTCTATTGATGGTTTGAGTCCAGCGATTTCAATTGATCAGAAAACCACTAACCGTAATCCACGGTCAACAGTGGGAACCATTACCGAAGTCAATGATTATTTGCGCTTGCTTTTTGCTCGAATTGGCCAACCGATATGCCCTAATGACGGCACACCAATTTCTAGTGAATCCATTGACCAAATGTTGGATCGAATATTAGCCTTGCCGGAGCGGACCAAGGTGCAAATTTTATCGCCAGTGGTTTATGGAAAAAAAGGACAGCACAAAAAGATTTTGGCAGGGATTCAAAAACAAGGCTACATCCGCGTCCGTATTGATGGAGAAATGTATGATATCGAAGACCTACCAGAACTGGAGAAGAATAAGAAGCATGATATTGCCATTGTAATTGACCGGATTGTCATCAAGGATGGTATTCGTCCTCGCTTAGCCGATTCATTGGAAATGGCTTTGCGCTTAGCGGATGGTTACGCCTTGTGTGATGTTATTGATGGGGAAGAAATTCTATTTTCTGAGCATTATTCTTGTCCTCATTGTGGTTTTACAGTGGGTGAACTGGAACCGCGGCTTTTCTCTTTTAATGCGCCTTTTGGGGCTTGCCCTGATTGTGATGGAATTGGCTCTAAGTTAGAGGTAGACATTGACTTGGCTGTTCCCGATCAAACGAAGACCCTAGCAGAAGGCGCTTTAGTCCCTTGGGCGTCAAAAACTTCTAATTATTACCCACAATATATGACTATGGCTGCCGAACAGTTTGGGGTGCCCTTGGATGTGCCTTTTAAAGATTTAAGCAAAGACCAACAAGATCTTATGCTTTATGGCTCTGGCGACCGGGAATTTCATTTTCATTATGAAAATAAATTTGGCAAGGTCCAAGACAAGATGACAACTTTTGAGGGTTTATTCCCTAATGTTCAACGGCGTTATCATAATACGTCTAGTCAAGCTATGGGGGAGGTCATGCGCCAATACATGACCGAATTACCTTGTCAAACGTGTCATGGCAAACGACTAAACCGACAAGCTTTGTCCGTTAAAGTAGCCGGCTATGATATTGCTGAAGTAACCAATAAACCTATTGGTAAAAATTTGGCCTTCTTCCAAGATATGGATTTGTCTGAGCAAGATAGTTTTATTGCTAAACCGATACTACGAGAATTAAATGCCCGACTCAGCTTTTTAGATGAGGTAGGCTTAGATTATTTGACTCTAGACCGGAATGCTGGCTCTTTATCTGGTGGGGAAGCCCAACGTATTCGTTTAGCTACCCAAATTGGATCTAACTTATCAGGTGTTATGTATGTCTTGGATGAACCTTCTATTGGACTTCATCAACGAGATAATGACCGTTTAATTGCTTCCTTGAAGCGGATGCGTGACTTAGGTAATACCTTGATTGTGGTAGAACATGACGAGGAAACCATGTTGCAAGCCGATTACTTGATTGATATGGGCCCAGGCGCAGGAAATGATGGTGGTCAAGTGGTTGCAGCGGGGACTCCAGACCAAGTGGCTAAAAATGATGATTCAATTACCGGCCAGTATTTATCAGGTAAACGACAAATTGCGGTTCCTGAACAACGGCGAACAGAAGACCATGGGGCTATCCATGTTGAAGGTGCTTATGCCAATAACTTGAAAGAAGTGGATGTGGACTTCCCTATCGGTCGTTTGGATGTCGTTACTGGAGTTTCGGGGTCAGGAAAATCTTCCTTAGTTAACAGTGTTTTAAAAACACAATTATTACGGCAATTAAATCGTGCTCATTTAGCTAATCCTAAGGTTAAATCAGTTTCTGGTTTTGAGAGTTTAGATAAGGTGATTGATATTGACCAAAGTCCGATTGGTCGGACACCACGTTCTAATCCTGCGACCTATACTTCGGTTTTTGACGATATTCGAGAACTCTTTGCTAAAACCAATGAAGCTCGTTTACGGGGTTATGATAAGGGTCGCTTTAGTTTCAATACCAAGGGGGGTCGTTGTGAAGCATGTAAGGGTGATGGAATTCTTAAGGTAGAAATGCATTTTCTTCCTGATGTTTTTGTTCCTTGTGAAGTTTGTCATGGAGCGCGTTATAATGCGGAAACCTTACAAGTCCATTATAAAGGCAAGAATATTGCTGAGGTCTTGAATATGCGGGTAGAAGAAGCTTTGGAATTCTTTGCTTCTGTACCCAAGATTCGACGTAAACTCCAAACGATTGTTGATGTAGGCTTAGGATATATTACCTTAGGCCAACCTGCCCCTAGCCTGTCTGGTGGTGAGGCCCAACGGATGAAACTAGCCAGTGAATTACAAAGGGTTTCAACAGGGAACACCATTTATATTTTAGATGAGCCAACGACAGGATTACATTCTGAAGATATCAAGCGATTATTAGATGTTCTTAACCGTCTAGTTGAAGCAGGAAATACGGTGATTGTCATCGAACATAACTTAGACGTCATTAAAACCGCGGATTACATTATTGATATGGGGCCAGAAGGTGGCGATGGCGGTGGCCAATTAGTAGCCAGTGGGACACCAGAAGAAGTGGCTAAAGTGAAAGGCTCTTATACCGGTCAGTATCTAAAGAAAATTTTAGCTTAATCACAGTTTAGGAAGGGTGGAGTAATGAAAATTATCCATACGGCAGATTGGCACTTAGGAAAGGTAGTCAATAATTTTCCCTTGCTTGCAGATCAAATGCAAACCCTTAATCAATGGCTAGAAGAAGTAGCCCTTTTGGCACCAGATTTAGTGATAATGGCTGGGGACCTATATGACCGGTCCTTGCCTAACCGCGAGACAGTGGCTGCCGTCAATGATTTATTGACGGCTATGGTTTCTCGTTTAACTTGTCCTATTTGCATTATTGCTGGAAACCACGATGGTGCAGAGCGCATTAATTATGCCAGTAGCCTACTTAGTCAACAAAATTTATATATGGTTGGTTTACCAAATAGTGAGCCAAGTAAGCTGACTTTAGACCAAGCTGATGTGTACTTTATCCCCTTTGCCAACCACTTGCAGTGGGCTCAGGCCTATCCTGACCAGAGCATCCACTCTATTGAAGAGGCTATCGCCACTCACATGGCGGTTATTAAACAAGACTGGAACCCTAAAAAAATGAATATCGCCATTTACCATGGTTATGTGACACCGGAAAATCAAGCCCGTGATGATCAAGGGCAATTGATTTATTCTGACTCAGAACGACCCACTGAAATTGGAACCAGTGAATACGTGCCTCATCATCTGTTTGCAGATTTTGATTATGTGGCTTTAGGTCACCTTCATGCAGCCCAGAAAGCGGGATCAGAACGAATACGCTATAGTGGGTCTCCATTGAAGTATTCTAAATCGGAAGCCAACCACCATAAGCAATATTTAGAAGTCGACTTAGAGGCAGAAAATATATTAGTGACCAGTCATGACTTCCATCCACCTCATGATTTACGGGTACTTAGAGGTAGTTTTGCCGATTTAATGCTTAATCCATCGGAAGATTATGTCTTTGTGGAGCTTACTGACCAACAGGTGGTCCATGATGGGATGAATCGTTTACGTCGGGTCTATCCTAATATTATGGGGTTAGACTATTTTAATATCCATCCGCAGTCGCCTTCAACGAATCTTGAAAAAAATATTAAGAAATTAGACCAGTTGTCAGCAGATGAGCTTTTCCAAGAGTTCTATCAGGAAGTCACTGGGCAGCCATTGAATGCTGCGCAAAGAGAGATAAGTTCAGAAATTTGGCGTGATATTGAAGGGGGCAATTAGATGCGGCCAATCATCTTAACCATGCAAGCCTTTGGACCTTACAAAGATCAAATGACTATTCAATTTCCTGGTAATGACCAAGTTACCCAAGAGTCCTTGTTCTTGATTACTGGTCCTACGGGTGCGGGAAAAACAACAATTTTTGATGCTATTGTTTTCGCTCTTTATGGACAAACATCGGGCTCTACTCGACAAATAAAAGAGTTAAAATCTGATTATGCCTCAGTTGAAGACCTTGCTTATGTGGCCTTAGATTTTATTGTTCAAGATAAAAACTATCATATTTATAGGGAGTTACCCCAGGATCGGATTAATAAGCGAGGCAAAGTCAGTGCTACTGATGGTAAATGTGAGCTTACTGGTCCTGGTGAAAATGAAATTTGGACCAAAAAAACTGAAGTCAAAGAAGTAATTGAGGAATTGATTGGACTTCAGGTGGATCAATTTCGCCAAATTGTGATGCTAGCTCAAGGGGAATTTCAAAAACTTTTACTGGCGAGCTCCAAAGAAAAAACTTTGGTCTTGCGTCACCTTTTTGCCACTGATCATCTCTTTGCCTTCCAAGATCAACTAAAGCAACGTTTGCACGATTTGAAGCAAAAATTAAGTCAACAAAGTCATCAAGTCAAGGAAAAAGCCAGAATACTAGCTGAAGCGATGCCAGAGTGGACAGCTGATCAGTTTATGGCAGCCATAGATAATGGCCAAACTAGCCTTATCAAGGAAGAGGTAGGCAATCGTCTCAACCAACTTCAAGAGAAAAGACAAAGCATTCAAACAGAAATATCGCAATTAGCCAAGCAAGCAAAACATTTGGATAAAGTAGGAGAGCTATTAAGTAAACAAGCTGAATTAGAAGCAGAAGCTAAAAAATTAAATCAGGCAAATCAATCAATTGAAGAAAAACGGAAAAAAGTTCAAGCCATCGAAGCCACTCAGACGCGTTACCAATTGTTAGTTGAACAACATGCCAGTCAAAAACGTTTGCAAACTGCCCAAACTAAATTAGAAACCTTGCACGCAGAAGGCGACGAATTAGCTAAAAAATGGACAGCTTTCAAGCGCTTAGCAGCTCAATGGGAAGAAGCCATTCAATCCTTAGATTCTAAACGTAAGCATCAACAAGATTTAGTGAGACATCTGGAAAAATGGGATCGCTACCAGAGTCTGCAAACAGAGTGGAGAAAATTGCAAAAGCAAACCCAGCGTCTTGAAGAAGACAAAGAAAATAAAGGCAATCAGCAAAAACAAGCGTCTAGTCAAATAGAAGAATTAAAGCAAGTTGTTCTAGATAATGAACAGGCTCTGCAGTCTTACCAGAATCTTACTAATCGCCAGCTGGCTTATCATGAGCGTGAAGGAGACCTGGATCGTCAGCAAGAGGCTTACAAACAATTGATTGATAGAAAAACCAGTTTACTAAATCAGGAAGAAGAGCTTCAAAAAGCTTGTCAAGACCAAGACCAACAGGCGCAAAATTATCAACAGCTCTATCAAGCCTATTTTCAAAACTTAGCAGGAGTTCTTGCCGAAGACTTAGTCCCTGGGCAAGCTTGTCCAGTTTGTGGGGCCACAGACCATCCCCAATTGGCCCATTTGTCTACTGATGACGTCAGCAAAGACCGCTTAGAAGCGGCGCAAGCAGCTAATGACCAAGCTAAAAGTCAGGTCAATCGTTTAGCCAATCAGATTGAAAGTAATCGAGAGGCTATAACTAGTTTATTAGAACAATATCACTTTGCGGATGACGCGGAGTGGGCTAGTGATTTACAAAAAAGTGCAGAAAACTTGTTAGCTGAGAAGAAAAAACTTGACCAAGACCAAGCCGAGTACCAAAGCTTACTTAACCAGGTAGACAATGATAAAAAAGACTTAAGCCAAGTTGAAAAGCAAGCGCAAGAATTAGCGACTCAGTATGAAGTGGTATCGAGTCAGCTACAAAGCACCCAAAATAGTGAAAAAGAGAAAGCAGATCAATGCCAAGATTTAGAAAAAAATCTTTATGGGGAGTCTCAAGATCAAGTCCAAGCAGAGTATGAAGAAATAAAAATTGCTATTCAATCAAGTGAAGAGAAAGCCCAGTCTTTAGATAAGGAACGGCAAAAACTGGAACAAGAAAAGATTAGCAACAAGTCCAAAAGGCAATCCCAAGAGGAGTTAATTACCAGTTTACAAGCAGAACTAGCAGACAAAGAAGCCCAGTTGGCCAAAGAAAGCAGTGACTGGTCCGACCAAGAAATTTTAACTTTACACCAAGACAGTAATCACCTATCAGAGTGGCGGCAAACAATTAACCATTATGACCAAGCTTGGTATGCTAATCAAAAAAACTTAGAAGCCAATCAGAGTGCTCTAAGTCAGTATGATTCTGACCAAGACATTAGTCAGGTCAAACAGGCAATCAGCACTCTTGAACAAAAACAAGCTGACCTACAAGAGGCTAGTGACCAAGTCTTCACTGATTTTACCCATCTTGACCAGAATTTCCAAGACTATCAAAATAGTGGGCAAGCTTATGGGGACTTGGAAAAATCTTATGGGGATTTAGAAAGTTTGGATACCGTAGCTAATGGTCGCAGTACAGCTTATGGGAAAATTCCTTTTGAGTCTTATGTTTTAGGCCGTTATTTGGACCAAATTTTAGCCTTTGCCAATGAGCGTTTGCGAGCGATGACTAATGAGCGTTATGAACTCTTACGTATTCAAGAGTATTCAGGGGGTAATGCTAGTCAAGGTCTTGATTTGGCGGTTTTCGACTACCAAACGGGGGAAGAACGGTCAGTGAATACCCTATCTGGTGGGGAAACATTTAAGGCTTCCTTGTCATTAGCTTTAGGTCTAAGTGATGTCATGCAAAATTATGCTGGCGGCATTCAAGTAGAAACGCTCTTTATTGATGAAGGCTTTGGCAGTTTGGATACGGAATCCTTACAATCAGCTGTTGCTACTTTAGTTGACCTGCAAGAAAATAGTGGTCGGTTAGTGGGGATTATTTCCCATGTAGACGAGCTCAAACAGGAGATTCCTCTTCACCTAGAAGTAAAAGCGGGTCCTCATGGGTCAAGTGCCCAATTTATTGGAGCAAACAATCCAACTTAGGCCCTATGACAGACCAAGTAAATATTGGCATAATAAGCTTATAAAAGGAGGCTAGATTATGACAACAGATAAAGAACGTATTTTAAATCTAGTAGAAGAAGGCATTATTACTGCCGAAGAAGCCAAGTTATTGTTAGCTAATCGTGGCCAAAATATAGACAACAACGGGGAAGCAGTCCTAGCAGATTTTTATGAAGAACTGGCTGGAGATGCCAATCAAAAATCATCCTTGCGTGATCAAAAATACCAATTACAAAAAGAATTAGAAGCCAAACTAGCCAAGAAATTACAGGCAGATCGTCAGTTACGTTTAGATGATGAGGAAGACGATTCTACTACTGAAATTTTAAGACAACGGTTACGAGAAGAAATTGACCAACTCAACCAACAGATTGATCAAGTTAAGGAAGAAGTTCGTGACCTAGATGCTAGTCTTGAACAGAAATCGGCAAGCAGCCAAGACCATACAGAACATGCTCAGGCCAATCAATCAACCAAAACTCAAACCGAAACTATTTTTGATCGAGCTAAAGAAGGTCTAGATACCATTAGGGATCAATTTAATCGTACAGTAGCTTTTGACAAAAAGGCTAATGGAATCCCAGTTCCGCGTGTCATTACCCATGAATATGCCAATGAGTGGACCTATCCAGGAGCAGATTTGTCGGTCATTGATCTAGATATTGCCAAGGGAAATATTAGCTTGCAAGGCTGGGATAGTGACACCATTGCGGTTGAGGTACAAGGAAAATTGTTGGGTGATTATGATGAAGAAACTCCGCTTGAAGCCTTTCTCAATCGGGCAGATTTCAGTTATGATGCGGGGAGCTTGCGGCTAAAACTCTTATCTCGTCTATTAACAAGTCATGTGCGGGTAAAGTTACCACAAAAACAATTAGACTACTTACAAGTGCATACCATTTCTGGTAAAATTCAGATTGATAAGCTTACTAGTAATGATATTTTTATTAAATCCAGTGATGGCTTGATTGAAATTAATGACATTAAAGCTCAAATGTTAGAGCTTGCTGCTAAGAATTCACCAATCACATTAAAAGACAGTCAAGTGACTGATTTGATTACTAAAAATTATAATGGCGACCAAAGAATTGTTGGTCAAGTGGCTAATGCAGAAATTCACGGACTCAACGGCAATATTCGGATGACCCTAACAGAGGCCCCTAAACGCATCGTAGTGGAAAATAAGACGGGGGATATTAAATTAAACCTCCCCGCTGAAACGCCTATTGATGGAATGGCAGCTACTAATCATGGCCAAATTCTCTTCCGTGATGAGCATTTAACCATTACCGGCTTAAAGGATGACCAACTCAATAAACAAAAACTTTTCCAATTCCAATTGGAAAATCATCCGGCACCTATTAGTTTAAAGAGTATGACGGGGAATATTTTAGTCAAGGCAGGAAAGTAAGACCCTATTAATAACACAGTGAAAAGAGGAGTGTTGAAAATGAAACGACTGCAAAAATCACAAGATAATGTCATGTTAGCTGGCGTGTGTGCAGGGATTGCTGATTACTTCGGTATTGACCCTACCATTGTTCGTTTGATTTATGTCTTACTGACCCTAGCAGGGGGTTCTGGTGTATTAATTTATATTATTTTAGCGATTGTAATGCCTTAGTAGAGAGGATTGATTTAGTATGAAAAAATTGACAAAATCCAATAATGACCGTATTATAGCAGGTGTCTGTGGAGGGTTAGCTGAATACTCTGGTGTAGATTCGGTAATTGTTCGCCTGATAACCGCCTTATTAGTACTTTCAGGTGGTACAGGGGTCTTCTTGTACATCTTAGCTGCAATTCTAATGCCAGAAGCAAAAGCAAGTAATGGAAACACTTATGGCTCTACAGATAAAAAATCACCATCTGGACGTCCTATGCACCAAGCAAAGACATCAGATGATGAGGATAAATGGAGCGACTTCTAATGTTTAAACGTTTCTTTTTAGGTTTATTTATTGATGCATTTGGTTTGATGGCCATTGCTTGGATCTTAGCCCCTAATGTTTATGTGGCGGATTTTATGTCAGCTATGCTAGTAGCTTTGCTTTTAAGTATTGTTAACTCTTTGATCCGTCCAATAGTTAGTTTGTTGGCCTTACCATTAAACATATTGACATTCGGGTTATTCCGCTTTATTGTCAACGGATTAATGTTTGCCTTAGTGGCATCTCTATTTGATAATAGTTTTGTCTTTACAAGTTTTTGGTATGCTATCCTAACTGCCGTTTTATTTGCGATTTACCACTGGGTATTTGAGAAATTTATCCAAAAAAATAATTAATTATAAACTGACCCTAATACATCATTATCAGGTGGTGTTTAGGGTCACTTTATTTGCTTTATAAAAAGACAAAGCATATATAATCTGCACTACCTGCAATGGGGGATTTACTTGTTCCAACTATATGGGCACTCGCGTAATTTTCTGTTCTTAGGTCTTTTGTCATAGTCTTTTCCTTATGTCTAGTTTGGGATCCATCCTTAAAGATGGGTTCTTTTTTGTGCTCAGAAGTCTTGTTAATGGAGAGGCATGACGGCAGGTTTTATGATAAAATGAAGAGGACTTTATGAAGGAGGGGGATTAGAAGATATGACGGATGTAACAGTTAAACAGCTTGTTGACAACTTACATTTACGAGTGATTTCTGGAGAAGATTACCTCAATCGTAACGTTGCAACAGCAGATATTTCACGTCCAGGTTTGGAGATAACAGGTTATTTTAATTATTATCCCTCTGACCGGATTCAATTATTTGGTCGCGCTGAGGCAACCTATTTAAGCAAGATGACCTCAGACGAGCGATTACTGATTATGCGTCGCTTAGCTAAGGAGGATACTCCGGTATTTGTTTTTTCCCGAGACCAATACCCGGAATACGAAGCCATTCAAGCAGCTAGTGAAAATGGTATTCCCATTTTAGGCGCCCCAACAACCACTACGCGATTGTCCTCATCTATGGCGGATTATCTCCATGGTGAATTAGCTGAACGTGAATCTAAACATGGTGTTTTTGTTGAAGTTTATGGCTTAGGGCTACTAATTATGGGAGCCTCTGGCGTTGGTAAATCAGAGGCGGCCTTAGAATTAATCAAGAATGGTCACCGTTTAGTTGCGGATGATCGAGTGGATTTCTACCAAAAAGATGAACGAACCTTACATGGGGAAGCCCCAGCAATTTTAAAAAATTTAATGGAAATCCGTGGTTTAGGGATTATTGATGTGATGACCCTTTACGGAGCGGGGGCAGTTCGTAGTGACCAAGAATTAAATCTGATTGTTCATTTGAAACGGGTAGAGAAGGGTGATCACTTTGACCGTTTAGGATCAGACCAAGAAATGGTAGATATTTTAGGAGTTAATATTCCTCGGATTACGGTCCCCGTGCAAATGGGACAAAATATTTCCAATATTATCGAAGTTGCAGCCATGAACTTTAGAGCGCGTAACATGGGCTTCAATGCGACAGAGACGTTTGAGGCTAATTTGTCTCGTTTGATTGACGAGAACAAGGGATAGGAGTTTAGCTTATGCTTAATTTTCAATCAATATTTAGTCATATAGCTGCTATTGATCCAGTGGCCTTTCGTTTCTTTGGCTGGCCAATTTATTGGTATGGCATCATTATTGGTTTGGCTATCTTCTTAGGCATTTCTTTAGCAGGGAGAGAGCTTAAGAAAAAAGGCTTTGATGAAGATATCATTCTAGATATGATGGTTTGGGCTATTCCCCTTGGTTTTTTAGGGGCCCGACTTTACTATGTCATTTTTGAGTGGGACTATTACCAGCAGAACCTCGGTGAAATCCTTGCTATTTGGAATGGAGGAATTGCCATTTATGGTGGGGTTATCGCTGGTGGTTTAACGGCTTATTTTTATGCTAAACGCCGGCAAATCAACCCCATATTTATTCTTGATGTGGCAGCGCCCTATTTGCTTTTAGCTCAAGCCATGGGACGCTGGGGTAATTTTATTAACCAAGAGGCGCATGGAGGGCCTGTGAGTGAAGATTTTCTTCGCAATACCCTTCACCTGCCCAACTTTATCGTTGAGGGGATGCATATTGATGGTGTATTCTACCAACCGACCTTCCTCTATGAATCGCTATGGAATTTCTTGGGTGTTGCGTTCTTGTTAGTTTTACGTGGCCGGGACAAGACCCTTAAATTAGGCGAAACTTCTTTGCTTTACCTGCTTTGGTATTCTTTTGGTCGCTTCTTCATCGAAGGTTTACGAACCGACAGTCTTTATATTGGGCCTCTGCGTGTGTCCCAAGTTTTAGCGGGGATATTAGTTTTATTGTCTCTCGCTCTTATCATTTACAGACGCAAGCAAGACCATACCCCCCTTCCTTACTACTCAGAAATTGAAGGTCCAGACTACCAGTAAAGGAGTAACTATGACAAAATTAAGTATTTTAGGTGCGGGTTCCTGGGGATCAGCCCTAGCGATGTTGGCAGCAGAAAACGAACATAATGTCACGCTATGGACGCATAAAACTAGCCATGCTCAAAATATGCAAACGAGTCGCCAAAATCCAGATTATTTAAAACAATTAGTTTTTCCTGATAGCATTAAGATTACTTCAGATTTAGGTGAGGCGGTAAGGGATGCTGATGTTATCGCCTTCGTTTTGCCGACACGGGCTATCCGTCAAGTTGCCACAGAACTTGCTGGGTTAAACGGCTTTACTAGTCGAAATCACTTGCCTATTATCATGCACGCTTCTAAGGGCTTAGAGCAAGGCAGTCATTATCGCATCAGTGAGGTCTTGTTAGATGTGTTAGGTGATATTTTTCCTGACAAAGAGTTGCCTATAGTGGCCTTGTCTGGTCCAAGTCATGCTGAAGAAGTGGTTAACCATGACATTACTGCTATAACAGCTGCATCTAGTAATTTGCAGGCAGCCCAAACTATTCAAGATATTTTTACCAATCATTATTTTCGTGTTTATACCAATAAAGACATTGTAGGGGTCGAATTAGGTGGTGCCTTGAAAAATATAATTGCCTTGGGTGCTGGTATATTAGCTGGCCTCTCCTATGGTGACAATGCTAAGGCTGCCTTAATCACCCGTGGCCTTGCAGAGATTACCCGTTTGGGTCGAAGGATGGGAGCTGATCCTATGACTTATTTAGGCTTGAGTGGCGTAGGTGATCTGGTTGTCACAGCGACATCGCCCCATTCGCGTAATTGGCAAGCTGGCTATCAAATTGGACAGGGGAAGTCTCCGCAAGCTGTTGAAGCAGACATGAATATGGTTGTTGAAGGGATGGCAACGACGCTTGCCTGCTATGAAATTGCCCAAGAATTAGAAGTTGATATGCCAATCACAAGAGCAATTTATCAGGTGATTGCGCAGGGACAGGCGGTTGACCAGGTAATTAATGATTTAATGCAAAGAGATAAAAAGGGTGAAATTTACTTTGCCCAAAGTCAAATTGACCAAGGATTTATTCACGATAAGGAGTATTAAAATGAAAAAAGTTAGAAAAGCGGTTATTCCTGCTGCTGGATTAGGAACGCGTTTCCTGCCAGCTACCAAAGCCATGGCCAAGGAAATGTTGCCAATTGTTGATAAACCCACCATTCAATTCATTGTGGAAGAAGCCTTAGCATCAGGTATTGAAGATATTTTAATTATCACTGGAAAGAGCAAGCGTCCTATTGAAGATCACTTTGATTCTCATTTGGAGTTGGAAGCCAACCTTGAAGCCAAGGGCCAACATGACCTCTTAGAAGAAATCAAAGATACGGTTGGTTTAAACCTCTTTTTTAAACGGCAATCTTATCCTAAAGGCTTAGGCGATGCAGTTTTACAAGCCAAAGCCTTTGTAGGTGACGAGCCCTTTGTGGTTATGTTAGGGGACGATTTAATGGTTGATGAAGTGCCTCTAACTAAACAATTAATTAATGCCTATGAAGAAACCCACGCTTCTAATATTGCTGTTATGCCAGTACCTAAGGATCAAACCGATAAATATGGGGTGATTGATCCGGAAGCCAAGTATTCTGATGAAATTTATAATGTTCGCCGGTTTGTGGAAAAACCGCAACCTGAAGATGCACCAAGTAATTTGGCTATTATTGGGCGTTATCTATTAACCCCAGAAATTTTTGAACTCTTGGAAACCCAAGAACGGGGAGCAGGAAACGAAGTGCAATTAACTGATGCTATTGACCGTTTAAACAAAACTCAACGTGTTTTTGCTAAAATTTTTAATGGGAAACGTTACGATGTTGGGAATAAGTTAGGTTACATGGAGACTATTATCGAATATGGCTTGACACATCCTGATATCAAAAATGATCTTAAAGAGTATCTTCTTTCTATAGAAAGTGACCTAGGCTAAGCAGGAAAGATTACTTTTCCTATAAAAGCTGTTATCATAGCTAAGAAAATGAAAGGGGACTTTAATATGACTACTACTGATTACGATGTCATTGTCATCGGTTCTGGTCCCGCCGGAATGACTGCTGCGCTATATGCGTCACGAGCTAATCTCTCCGTTTTGCTATTAGAACGAGGAGTACCAGGTGGGGAATTAATTAATACCGCAGATGTTGAAAATTATCCGGGTTTCACCAGTATACAAGGACCAGACCTAGCGAATAAAATGTATGAGAGTGCTGTTCAATTTGGTGTGGAATATGCTTATGGTTTAGTCCAAAGCATTGAAAGTCAAGAGAATGTGCACATGGTAAAAGCAGATAGTGAAACTTATAGTGCTTATGCAGTGGTAATTGCCACTGGTTCTGTTCACCGTCATCTCAACGTACCAGGTGAAGAGGAGTATGCTGGTCGGGGTGTCTCTTACTGTGCAGTGTGTGACGGCGCTTTCTTCCGTGATAAGTCACTTAAGGTGATTGGTGGTGGCGATTCTGCTGTTGAAGAAGGCACTTATCTCACCCAGTTTGCTGATCAAGTGAACATTATCCACCGTCGTGATCAATTGCGAGCACAACAAATTTTACAGAATCGTGCCAAAGAAAATGATAAGGTGGACTTCACTTGGGATTGCGTGGTTAAGGAAATCCAAGGTGACGGAACAAAGGTAACTGGCCTCGTATTAGAGAATACAAAAACAGGAGAAACTAGCCAAACTGACACTGATGGTGTTTTTATTTATGTCGGCTTACTACCAAACACCGAAGCTTTCCAGAACCTTGGAATCACAGATGCTGAGGGCTGGATTGAAACGGATGAGAATATGCACACTAAGATTCCAGGTATTTTTGCCGTTGGTGATGTTCGAGCCAAAAAATTACGACAAATTTCAACAGCTGTCGGTGATGGTGGAATTGGTGGCCAAGAAGCCTATAATTATGTGGAAGCAATTAGGGGATAATTAGATTTTACTAATAAATGAATAAACAATTAGAGGAATAAGCTGGAGAAACTTCCAGCTTTTTTTCTTGCTTAAATTTGATACAATAGACCTAATCATTAGAGAATAGGAGTGGGCTTATGACTTGGCAAAGTAATTATGAAATGTGGAAGAATTTTTCTGATCTTGATACTAATTTAGCAAAAGAATTGGAAGAATTACAGGGAGATGAGGAAGCTTTGGCGGATGCCTTCTACCAACCCCTAGCCTTCGGAACAGCCGGAATGCGTGGCGTGATTGGAGCGGGTATTAATCGGATGAATCGTTATACAGTTCGTCAGGCCAGTGAAGGTTTGGCTGAATTAATTATGTCTTATGGTCAAGATGCCATAGATCGTGGTGTGGTGATTGCTTATGACTCCCGCCACTATTCACCAGAATTTGCTTTGGAAGCGGCTTTGACCCTAGCTAACCATGGTATCAAAGCTTATGTCTTTGAGAGCTTACGACCAACACCAGAGCTGTCTTTTGCAGTACGTGAGTTAGGTACCTTTGCTGGTATTATGATAACTGCCAGCCATAACCCACCTGAATACAACGGATATAAGGTTTACGGCCAAGATGGGGGCCAAATGCCGCCTAAGGATGCGGATGCTTTAACCCAATATGTTCAAGCAGTAGCTAATCCTTTGACAGTTTCTGTAGCTGACCAAGACCAGGCGTTAGCACAAGGATTATTGGAATTTATTGGTGAAGCTATTGATAAAAAATATTTAGCAGCTATGGAATCAGTCACAATTGATCCTGATTTGATTCAGTCTGTTGGTAATGAGGTCAAAATTGTTTATACTCCTCTTCACGGAACAGGTCAAATGTTAGTGGAATCTGCCTTAGAACAAGCAGGATTTACGGAAACCATTTATGTGGCTGAACAAAAAGAACCCGATGCTGATTTTTCCACGGTGAAATCGCCTAACCCTGAAGAAGCCGAAGCTTTTAATGTGGCAGAGACTTATGGGGAAAAATATCAGGCAGACATCTTAATTGCTACAGACCCAGATGCTGATCGGATGGGAGCAAGTGTCCGCTTACCAGATGGCAGCTATCAAGTAATTACTGGTAACCAGATTGCTGCCTTGATGACCTACTATATACTCAAGACTAAGGCAGACAAGGATAATCTTCCTGAGCATGGGGTTATCCTTAAATCTATTGTATCTAGTGAATTACCAGCAGTGATTGCTGCATCTTTTGATATTGAGACGATTGATGTTTTGACAGGCTTCAAATTTATTGCGGAACAAATTAAGAGATTTGAAGCAGACCATAGCCATGAATTTCTTTTTGGTTTTGAAGAAAGCTATGGTTATTTGGTGGAAGCCTTTGTTAGAGACAAGGATGCTGTACAAGCCACTCTATTATTAGCGGAGCTTGCTGCCTACTATAAGGCCCAAGGAAAAACTGTTTATGATGGGTTAATTGAGCTCTTTGAAACGTATGGCTACTATAAAGAAGCCACCATTGCAGTAAAAAAACCAGGGCAAGCCGGTGCTCAGGAAATTCAACAATTGATGGCTGATTTACGGGAGCAACCTCTGACAGAGATTGCTGGTGTCCCAGTGGAAAAACGTGAAGATTACCAAACTTTACAACGACATTTCGCTAATGGCGACCAAGAAGACATGACCTTTGCACAGGCCAATGTTTTGAAATATTACTTGACTGATAAGACTTGGATTGCTATTCGCCCAAGCGGGACAGAACCTAAGATTAAGTTCTATATTGGTGCTAATGATTCTAGCCAGGAAGCTGTTGATAAGAAGCTAGCCGCCTTTCAAGCTGCCATTGAAGAGCTAAGCCAATAATAATTAAGGATGAAGGAAAGTTAGGGGATAAGCATGAATAGTGATAATTTAAATTTAGTGGTCATTACTGGGATGAGTGGGGCAGGTAAAACGGTTGCCATGCAATCCTTTGAAGATATGGGATATTTCTGTGTCGATAATATGCCACCTTCTTTGCTCCCTAAATTTTGGGAATTAATTAAAGACAGTGGTAAAATCACTAAAATTTGCTTGGTGATTGACCTACGCTCACGTGACTTCTTTGATGAGTTAGTTACTGTGATTCAAAATATGGATAATACTAATATGATTAAAATGTCAGTGGTTTATTTAGAGGCTTCTGACTCAGAATTAGTGTCTCGTTACAAGGAAACGCGACGTAGTCATCCCTTGCAACAAAGTGGCGGTTCAGTTTTAACAGGTATTCAAAAAGAACGGGCTCACCTTCAAGATATTCGCCAAAAAGCGCATTTAATTATCGATACGTCAACTATCTCTCCACGAGAATTACGGGAAGAGCTAACCCGTGAATTTAAACAAGATGATGACCATGGTTTCTTTGTTGAGGTCTTATCTTTTGGCTTCAAATATGGCATTCCTATTGATTGTGATGTGGTGATGGATGTTCGTTTCTTACCCAATCCACATTATATTTCTGATTTGCGTCCTTTAACAGGTCTCGATAAGCCAGTCTATGATTATGTCATGGCCCAAGAAGATACCGAAAAGTTTTATGCGAAATTCACTAATTTAATCGACTTTACCTTGCCTCTCTACCAAAAAGAAGGCAAGAGTTCAGTGACGATTGGTATTGGCTGTACTGGAGGCCAACATCGGTCAATTGCCCTAGCTGAGCGTATTGGTAAACATATTTCTAGCATGGGTTATAAAACGAATATCAGCCACCGTGACCGTTTCAAAAAGAAAGAGGCGGTGAATCGGTCATGATAAGCACCCAAAATAAGTTTGACTACAGGCAACCCAAAGTGACTGTGATTGGGGGTGGCACAGGCTTGCCTATCTTGCTGTCGGGACTAAAGGAAGCCAAATGTGATGTGTCAGCGGTGGTCACTGTTGCTGATGATGGAGGATCATCGGGTTCACTAAGGACCTCACTCAATACCATCCCTCCTGGAGATATTCGTAACTGTCTAGTGGCCTTGTCTGACGCCAAGCAAATTTATAAGGATATTTTTCAATACCGTTTTGCCCCTGAGGATAATGAATTTTCTGGTCATGCCATTGGAAACTTGATCATTGCTGCTTTAGCGGAAATGCGTGGCGATGTCCACCATGCTTTGAAGCTGCTGCAGGTAATGATGGCTATTCATGGTCAAGTTTTACCAGCTTGTCCTTATCCGCTAGTTTTACAGGCTCATTATGCAGATGGGAGCATGATTGAAGGAGAGACACGCATTGTAGCCGAGAAACGTCCTATTGATTGTGTATCAGTAAGGGTCGCCAATCCTGATAAACGCCCAGACGCCCAGCCAACAGCTGGAAATAATGTGGTTAAGGCCATTATGGAAGCAGACATCGTGGTTTTAGGGCCGGGATCCTTGTATACCTCTATTCTACCTAATGTAGTTATCGAGGAAATTCGGCAGGCTTTACTTGACACGCCCGCTAAAGTTGTCTATATTTGTAATATTATGACGCAATTAGGGGAAACTGAACATTTTACTGATGCGGATCATTTACGCGTGATTAATGAGCATCTGCAAGCTAAAGCAGTGGACTACGCCCTAATTAATAAAACAACAGTGCCCTATGAATATATTGAAAGTAAGGAAACGCCAGAATACTTGGTTCAAGTGGTCCATGATAAGCAAGGCTTGCTTAAAGAAAAAACTAAAATTATTGGTGCTGATTTTTTGAATTTAAAAGAATCAGGCGTTTACCATGACCAACGCAAGTTAGTGGCCGAAATACTGAAAATTTATCGTGGGGACTATTAATTATTATCAAAGGAAGAGGTGAGGGTGATGGCTTCATTTGCAGGGGATGTAAAGAAAGAGCTCACCCAAATCACAGTTGACTTTGAACACGGCAAGTCTGAATTAGCTGCTATTATTCGTATGAATGGTTCTGTGTCAATGGTCAATAAGGCAGTGATTTTAAATATTCAAACTGAAAATGCCGCAATTGCTCGGCGCATATACTCCTTACTCAAGGAGCATTTTCATACAGTGAGTGAGCTGGTAGTTCGTCGCAAGATGAAACTTAAGAAGAATAATGTCTATGTGGTTCGCGTTAGTCATAATGCCTTATCTTTGTTAAAAGAATTAGAAATCATGGATGAGGTTTTTATCACGGCTAATATTTCCCCCAAAATTATGAATTCTGAACAAAGAAGTCGGTCCTACTTGCGGGGGGCATTCTTGGCTGGCGGATCAGTAAATAATCCTGAGAAAAGTGCTTATCACTTAGAAATTTATTCTGCTGACCAAGAACATAACCAAGATATCGTCACTATGATGACTAGCTTTGGTCTCAAGGGCAAAGCAATCCCGCGTCGCAATGGTTATATTGCCTATATTAAAGAAGCAGAAAAAATCGCTGATTTCTTAGCAGTCATTGGTGCCTATAATGCCCGATTACGTTTTGAAGATATTCGTATTATGCGTGATATGCGCAATTCAGTGAATCGGATTGTAAACTGTGAAAGTGCAAATCTTAGTAAAACAGTCTCCGCTGCTAGTAAACAAATCGCTAATATTGAACTTATTCAAAATGTGGTAGGATTAGGCGAGTTACCTGATAAATTACAGGAAGTGGCGCAAGTAAGATTGGATAATCCTGAAGTTTCACTCAAGGAATTAGGCGAATTGGTACCCTCAGGACCAGTATCCAAATCAGGAATGAATCATCGTTTCCGTAAAATTAATACTTATGCTGACAAGTTACGTGCTAGTAGAATGTAACTAAAGTGAGAGTGCGACAAAAGAGGATGAGCTAAAAGTCTCATCCTTTTTTTGTTGACAAAGAGTAGAAAACCCCCTATACTAGCTTAGTAAATCGTAACAGTTACGTTTTGAAGATGCTAGTAAATAGTATGGAAAGTAGGGGTGGATGATGAAGCTTAAACCGAAAAAATTAGGGCTTTTCCTAGCAATTGTGATAGCAATCTTAGTTATCGGAGGAGGTGGGTATGGCCTTTATAAACAAAATCAGTCCAAATTAGCGACTGAGACAGAATCTTCCAGTGGTATTGCTTATATTGAAGACGCTAGTAGTGGCGATAATGAGTCCCAGGATCAAACAAATAATGAGGTAGCTAGTCAAGAAGAGCAAACGGCTGATCTTAATGCGCAAGAAGGTATCGATGCAGAAGAAATTGTTGTAAAAATTACTGACCAGGGCTATGTGACTTCACATGGCGACCATTACCATTTCTATAATGGCAAGCTTCCAAGCGATGCTTTGATTTCTGATACTTTGTTGCTAGCCCGTAGTGATTATGAATTCGATGAGGCAGATAAGGTATCTGACCACGACGAAGGCTATGTGGTTAAAGTTGGTGATGACTATGGGTTTTATCTTAAAGATGAAAACCAGGCTGATCTAGTACGCCATTTAGATGAAAATCAAGCTGTCGCAAATGAGTAAAACTAACACAAGAAAAGTAAGAGGCTGGGGAAGGACCCAGCCTCTTTGCTTTATACAAGTATCTACCTATTTTCGGAGCTCCCGCATTTCATCACATCCTTTTATTTATGATTCATCAGGCATGAGGTCTTCTAAAGTGAGATTATTTTCTTGTTTTTTACGAAGGAAGGTAAGGTCAGTAATAACTACTTCGACAATATGTACCTTCTGACCATTTTTATTTTCATATTGTTGGGTATTTAATTGACCAACGATGCCAATCTCATCTCCCTTCTTTAAATATTTTTCCATCAATGTGGCGCGTTTGTTCCAGGCAGTGATTGGGATAAAGTCAACATGTTTTGATCCATCCTTTTTGGTTCGGTTAAGAGCCACTGCATTATGGAGGACAGTCATTCCTTCGCCAACATTTTTTACTTGGTGGTCACGTGCTAAGCGTCCGATAAGTTTACTTGATTCATAATATCTCTCCTTTCTCTCTATTTATAAATACGTGAAAAATAATCTTAATGGCAATTTTAATTTCAAAATTTTAGAAATAAGGTACAATATATACAGAAGACGACCGATGCGAAAGCTTAGGGGTCAGATGATGGTCTGCAAGTCACGGCTTATAGTAAAACAGTATAGGTCTAAGCCTAATGATGATAGTAAATACCTGATAAAAGGACTAAGTAAATAAAGGAGGCCATTTATATGCGGATATTGATGGTTGAAGACAATAACAGCGTTTGTGAAATGATGGAAATGTTTTTTGAACAACAAGTAGATTGGACGGCAAACTTCATTCAAGATGGAGAAGAAGGCTGGACCTACTACCAAGAAAATGAAGATGATATAGATATGGTAATTCTAGACCTAAATTTACCTAGTCGTGATGGCATATCAATTTGCCGAGAAATTCGCCAAATCAATCCCTATGTGCCAATTATTATGTTGACAGCACGTGATAGTGAAAGTGACCAAGTCTTAGGTTTAGGCTTAGGCGCTGATGATTATGTGACTAAGCCTTTCGATCCTGTGACCTTAATGGCAAGAATGCGAGCCTTGCAACGACGGTCCAACTTGTCTCAAGAGGCTAAATCTGATCAGACAGATACGGATGAAAATGATTTCGATATTGAAACTAAGCATTTAAGAATTTCCGAAAAAACACGTGAGGCCTATTATGATGATCAATTGATTGAGGGATTAACTCCTAAGGAATTTGATATTCTCTTGACCTTGGCTAGCCATCCTAAACAAGTATTTTCTCGTGACCACTTATTGACTAAGCTTTGGGAAGATCCTTTCTTTGGTGATGAACGGACTGTGGATGCTCATATAAAAAAATTACGGCAAAAAATGGAAAAATATGGTCCGCAACTTATTCAAACCGTTTGGGGTGTGGGGTACAAGTTTGATGAATCGGAAGTGAATTAGATGCGGTATTTCTACCAACAAATGATTGCCTTTGTTTTGGTTATTGTGGTAATAATTTCCACTATGGGTTTGACTCTTTTTAACTTCTCGAAAAATCAGGTCTACTTGCGTCAACAGGAAGAACTCTCTCAGATTGCTGATTTCATTGTGGGCCAAGAAATTACCAAAGATTACTTGCAACAAATACAACCGGTTTTAGATTCAGCTAGTGTTCGGGTTTTCTATTTTGATGCTGGCAATCAAAGACAGTATCCTGATGCTCAGGCGGATATCCAGGAAAACTTGCAGTTGAGTGAATCTGAATTAAAGCAGCTGACTAGTGGCCAACAGTTAGGCTTAAAGGCCTTTGATATGGGTTTTTCTGAGCGTGATTCGGATGCTTTGGCTATTTTTATTCCTTTAATGACCACCCCTTCTAAGCAGTATGCGGGTTATTTAGCGATTGGTGCACCAGCTTATCTCACTGATCGTACCATTCGAGCCCTCTATGTGAACCTTTTACGGGGGGTTTTAATTTCAGGCGGGATTTCAGTAGTGATCTCTGCCTTGTTAGCCCGTTACCAAAACCGGCGTATTTCCCGTTTAAGTCAAGCCACTCGGCAAATTGCTTCAGGAGATTATACGGTAGATATTCCTGCGAATAATGGCGATGAATTTGATGATTTAGCCAAGGACTTTAATCAAATGACTCATGCTCTCCAAGTCAGTCAACAGGAAGTTAACCGCCAAGAAAACATGCGTCGCCAATTAATGCTCGATGTCGCCCATGAAATGCGAACACCCTTGACCACTATGATTGGCCTATTAAAGGGTATGGAAGATGGTGTATTGCCGCCTGAAAAATGGGAACGGAGTATCTCTCTAGTTAATAGTGAAGCCCAACGATTGGCACGTTTAGTGAATGAAAATCTGGATTACGAAAAAATTCGTGCCAATGAGATTAGCTTAAATAAGGTGAATTTTTCTATTGCTCCAGTGTTCAATGATATTGCTCTACAGATGAACGAAGAAGCCGCTAAGAAAGCTATCCAAATTCAAATTGAATGTGAACCTGATGTGAGAGTATATGCTGATGCCGACCGTTTTCGACAAATTGTGGTTAATATTGTTAAGAATGCAGTACAGTTCACTACAGAAGGGACCATTACAATTAAGGGTACTAGTCGTTTAGATAGCACGCAAATTATTATCAAAGATTCTGGTGTGGGAATGACCAAGGAAGAGGTTGAAAATATTTGGGAACGTTTCTATAAGGCAGATATTTCCCGTAAAAACAATGTCTTTGGTGAATCAGGTCTAGGCTTATCTATTGTAAAACAGTTGATGAATGCCCATGAAGGTCATATTTCAGTGACTTCAGCGCCAGGACAAGGAACAAGCTTTACCTTAGAATTCCCCCACGAGAAAACCTTGAAACAAGAAAAAAAGTAAGACCAAGCATGCAGAGGAGGAATAAGGTGCAAAAATTAAAAGTAAAGCAAACTGCCCAAAAGGCTTATGACCAAGGATTGAAGTTAGTGAAAGAAGCTGACTTTGCCCATGATATTACTTTTGAGGAGGGAGAGATTGTCGAATTAGTTGATGAAAAAGGGCACTTTCTCCACCAAGCTTATTTAGCCCGGCAAAACAAAGGAATTGGTTGGATTGTTGATGAAGCCTTTGCTCATGTCCGTCCAGATACTTTCTTTACTAAGATTTTTACCAAAGCTAAGGAAAAACGCCAGGTCCTATTTGCTGATCAATTAACCACTGCCTTTCGAATTTATAATGGTGAAGGCGATGGTATGGGTGGTTTTACTATTGATTATTATGATAATTATGCCCTCATTCAATGGTATTCCTTGGGGATTTATACCTATCAGGAAGCTATTGTCCATGCCTTGTTGACGACATATCCTGACTGCCAAGGCATTGTTGGTAAAAATCGCTTCAAAGCATCGGACTTACCTAAGAGTGAAGTATTATGGGGGCAAATCCCTGAGACAGTTTCCGTGATGGAGAACGGGGTTGCTTACCACTGTCATCTAGATGATGGGTGGATGACGGGTATTTTTCTGGACCAACGAGATGTTCGCCAATACATTCAATGGGAATTAGCGCCCGGCCGTGATTTGTTGAACCTATTTTCCTATGCAGGCGCGTTTTCAGTGGCCGCAGCAATGGGGGGCGCCCTGTCCACGACCAGTGTGGACTTAGCCAAGCGGACTGATGAATTGGTGGAGGAACAGTTTGCCGCTAATGGCATTCCCATGGATAATCATAAGATCTTTATTATGGATGTGTTTGATTTTTATGACTACGCTATAAAAAAAGGCTTGACCTACGATGTCATTGTTATTGATCCCCCAAGTTTTGCCCGGAATAAGAAACAAACTTTCAAGGCGAGCCGCGATTATGACAAATTGGTGGCCAAAGCCTTAATGATTCTAAATGAAGGTGGCCAATTGATTTGTTCAACTAATGCAGCCAATTTATCTAGTCACGCCTTTGAGAAATTAATTCAAAAGGGTGCACAAAAAGCTGGTCAGAGTTTGGAGTTAGTACAGGAATTCCATTTGCCAGTTGATTTTCCAGTACCACCAGCCAACCCAGAAAGTGATTATCTAAAAGTTAAATCTTATCATGTTCTCAGTTAGACTAATGACTTATTAGCCCTACCCTGGCAAGATCAGTAAACTCTGTTCAACAATATTCACCTAGGAAGAAATACTTATATTATGGTGAAAGGATGGAAGGAATGGCCAAAAGAAAATGGTCTTATTATTTAGGTCCCAACCGTATTCGTAAACGTTATTTACGAATGAGCAAAAAGAAAAAAGCCAGTCTACATTGGCAGATTTTAGCTTTGCTTTTAGTGGTGGCTTTGCTTTTTATATCGAGAAGTTGGTCAGCGGATTGGCCAAAGCAACCACTTCCTAATGAGACGACTCCTAATGAATCAGAGGCGGCCTTTGTTGAACGGATTGGTCGTTTATCCCAAGCTAATTATGCTCAATCGCAAATCTTGCCAAGTTTGGTGACTGCTCAAGCCATTTTAGAGTCAGATTTTGGCCGCTCTGATTTGGCCCAGGACTACCACAATCTCTTTGGACGTAAGGCTTATGGTAATGAACCCAGCGCTTTGTTCCCTACCCAAGAAGTGGTTGATGGCCAAACGATTACCGTTCAAGCCCCCTTTAAGGTTTACCCCAATGACCAAGCCGCAATTGAAGACCATGCTGAACTGATGCATAATGGGGTGAATTGGAATCCTAGTCTTTACCATGATGTGATAGGAGAAAAAGATTATCGTAAGGCTAGTCAGGCCTTGCAAGCAGCCGGTTATGCCACTGATCCCACTTATGACCAAAAGTTGAATCAAATCATTGAAAACTATCAATTAACGCGTTTCGACTCCCCAGCAGAAGGAGGAAATGAGTGATTGCAATTTCCACCTAGGGAGTGTAAGATATAAAAAGAACAATCTTAGCAATTTTTGTATTTCTAGAGAGGACGATGGGATGTCTAAGGACAAGTCTTATGCAGAATTAGCCTATGACTACTTAAAAGACCAAATTGATAGTAATATGTTACTAGCGGATACGCATTTAAAGGAAGTTGAAATCGCTGAGCAATTGGGAATGAGTCGAACCCCAGTACGTAAGGCAATGGCTCAGCTTGAAGTTGAAGGCTATATTCGTATTGAACCTTATAAGGGTGCTGTGGTTGCTAAGTCTTCCTTGAATTCTCGTGCTATTGTTGAACGACTACAATTTATTGAGCTCTTAGTCATGAATCTCTTCCAGCAAATGGAAAACAAGGCAATCACACTAGACCGGGATATTCTAAATGATTTTCAAGATCGTATTTTAAATGCTTTGACCGAAGAAGATTATACTGAATATTTTAAGGTCGAATATGACTTCTATGCCTACCTCGCTACTTTTTATGCCAATTCTTACTTTCGTCAGGTGACTTTAAATACGATTCATCCCTTACATGAAATTTATCATAAAGAGATGTTAGAAAATCGGACTACCCTAGAACGTGAAGCGCATGATATGCGGGAAATTTATCCTAATCTTATTAAGGCCTTAATTGAGGGGGACTATGTGGTCGCTCGTAAGCAAACCCGAATTTGGGTCAACCAATTAATCCTTTATCAAATCAACAAATAAATTATTTCTTGGTGCCAATGCCTATAGGTAGCTTGGCACTTTTTCTTTGTTATATCGTAATAAAAGCTTATTCCTATCCTCTCAACTTGCTGTTTGCTGATGGCTAGGAGACGTGATAGACTAATGTAGAGAGAATGGAGGTATTGTGTCTAATGACGGCAGACCAACTAATTACAGGACTAAATGATAAACAAAAAGAAGCGGTCTTACATACAGAGGGCCCGCTTTTAATTATGGCTGGAGCCGGATCTGGGAAAACCCGTGTTTTGACCCATCGGATGGCTTACATATTAGCAGAAAAAGAAGTTAATCCTTGGAATATTTTGGCCATTACCTTTACCAACAAGGCTGCTCGCGAAATGCAAGATCGGGTCCAAGCTTTGGTAGGGCCAGAAGCCCAGCAAATGTGGGTGTCTACCTTCCACTCCATGTGCGTTCGAATCTTACGTCGAGAAGCAGAAGCCATTGGGTATTCACGTTCTTTTACTATTGCTGATCCCAGTGAGCAACAAACCTTAATGAAGCGTATTATTAAGGATTTAAACCTAGATAGTAAGAAATTTCGTCATACCATGATTTTAGGGAAAATTTCTGATGCAAAAAATAATCTGCAAACGCCTAGCCAATATCGGGAAAGTCATTCCGGCTATATCGAAGATGTGGTTGCTGACTGTTATGACCGGTATCAAGCAGCTCTTGACCAAGCTCAATCAATGGACTTTGACGACTTAATTATGCAAACTGTTCGTCTTTTCACTCAAGACAAGGATATCCTCCGCTACTACCAAGAAAAATTCCACTATATTCATGTCGATGAATACCAAGACACCAATGAAGCACAATATAAGATCGTCCAACTTTTAGGCGGACTTTTCCAAAATGTTTGCGTTGTAGGTGATGCTGACCAGAGTATTTACGGTTGGCGTGGGGCCAACATGGAAAATATTCTTAACTTTGAATCCGATTATCCACAAGCCACAACCATCCTTTTGGAACAAAATTATCGGTCAACTAAGACTATCCTACAAGCAGCCAACGCAGTTATTGCCAACAATGAGCAGCGCAAGGAAAAAGCCCTGTGGACGGAAAAAGAAGCTGGCGATAAGATCCAGTACTATACTGGCCAGAGTGAGCAAGACGAGTCTTATTTTGTGATTCAAAAAATCAAAGATTTGGTGGCTGATGACCAATATAATTATGGAGACTTCGCCATACTTTATCGAACCAATGCCCAATCACGGGTTATTGAAGAAAATCTGGTCAAGGCCAATCTCCCTTATCGAATGGTGGGGGGCCATAAATTCTATGATCGTAAAGAAATCAAAGATGTCCTAGCTTACTTACGTTTACTGGCTAATCCTGATGATAATCTAAGTTTCACTCGCGTCATTAATGTGCCTAAACGTGGGATTGGACCAGGTAGTCTAGAAAAATTACGTCAATTTGCTAATGATAAAGGGTTAAACCTATTGATGGCAGCTTCTGCGGTTGATTTTTCTCCCTTAACTGGTAAGGCGGCCAAGTCACTGAAAAACTTCGCCAAAATGATGGAAAACCTCCAAAAACAACGCGAATTTCTATCCATCACGGAATTGACCCAAGAGATTTTAGACCAATCAGGTTATCTGACAGATCTTAAAAGTCAAAACTCCTTGGAAGCAGAAGCTCGTATTGAAAATATTGAGGAATTCTTATCAGTTACCGCAGATTTTGATAAGAATTGGCAAGAGGAAGAATCAGCAGTGGCGCCAAATGAGGATGATTCACCTACTACTACATCAAATCAGGAAGCTACTAGTTCAATAGGCGAGTTTGCTGCAGATGGGTCAATGCAATTGTTTGCTGAACAAGAATTACAGGCAGCTGTAAATGCCCAGTTTATTGATGTGGCTTCTGATGATGCTCTAATGAATTTTATTACTGATCTCTCCTTAGTAGCTGACCGCGAGGAAGACGACCAGGCGAGCGAGTTAACGCTGATGACTTTGCATGCAGCTAAGGGATTAGAATTTCCTGTAGTTTTCTTAATCGGTATGGAAGAAGGCATTTTCCCCTTGCAACGAGCAGCTAAAGATGAAGAGGAATTGGAAGAAGAGCGTCGTTTGGCTTATGTAGGGATTACACGAGCGGAAGAAAAACTCTTCTTGACCAATGCCTATTCCCGGATGCTGTATGGTAGGCAACAGGCCAATCCGGCATCACGTTTTATTTCTGAAATTGATTCAGAGCTAATTGATAGCCAAGGTCGGCATTATTCTCATGCTTTCTCAGCTTATGGACAAGACAAGTCAGCCTCTGGCCAATCATTGAATACCTACTTCAGCCAGCAACGGCAAGAACGGGCCCAAAGTCGCCCTTATCGAGGGTCAAAATCAGGGTCTAAGCATGCTAGTCATGCTGGCGGATCTATTTTTAGCCCTAAAGGTAGTCAGAAGGCTGATCCAAGTATGGGTAACGCTGACCAAGAGTGGGCTGTGGGAGACCAAGCCTACCATAAAAAATGGGGAACAGGTCGTGTTGTCAGACTCACAGGCAGTCAGGATGACTTAGAACTCTATATCGCTTTCGAAGACCAAGGTGTTAAACGTTTATTAGCAGCTTTTGCCCCAATTGAAAAGGTTAACGACTAGTATAAAAAGGATGAGGAGTACACATGACTAAAGATCAAGAAAACATACAACGGATGCATGATTTAGTTGACCAATTAAATCACTTGGCCCACCAATATTATGTACTCGACCAACCTAGTGTCTCTGATGCCGAATACGACCGTCTATATCAAGAACTTTTAAGTTTAGAGCAAGACTATCCTGATTATATTCTTAGTGAATCGCCTAGCCAACGTGTGGGCGACCAAGTATCAGAAACTTTTGCTAAGGTTAGACATTCTCAACCAATGCTTTCTCTAGCCAATGCTTTTAATCGTGAAGATATTGACCGCTTTGTGGCCAATGTTTATAAGGAACTAGGCAAGCAAGTAGAGTTTGTTTGTGAATTAAAAATTGATGGTTTATCTGTTGCCATTAACTATGAAAAAGGACGCTATGTACAAGCAGCGACCCGTGGAAATGGTGAAATAGGGGAGAATATTACCGCCAATGTTAAAACCATTGAATCCGTTCCTAAGAAACTATCTGAGCCCCTAGACATCGAGGTACGAGGAGAGATCTTCATGCCCAAGTCTTCCTTTTTGAAGCTTAACCAAGATCGAGAAGCTGCTGGTCTAGCTACTTTTGCCAATCCACGAAATTCCGCTGCTGGAACTATTCGGCAATTGGATCCTAAGGTAACGGCACGGCGTCAATTGGATGTTTTTCTCTATAGTGGCGTCTTTTCAGAGGACTTAGGGATTCACAGTCAGGCAGATCTCTTTGCTAAGTTTCCTGACTATCAATTCCAAGTCAACCCTCTCCACCGCACTTGTCATTCTGCTGATGAGATTTGGGATTACATTATAGAGATGGGAGACAATCGCCATGATTTGCCTTATGATATTGATGGGATTGTGGTTAAGGTATCTGATTTTGATCAACAAGAGCAATTAGGTCGGACGGTAAAAGCGCCTAAATGGGCGATTGCCTACAAGTTTCCAGCTGAAGAAGCAAAAACACAATTAAAAACCATTGAATGGACAGTGGGTCGTACAGGGGTAGTCACCCCAACAGCAGTGATGGAGCCGGTCCTTTTGGCAGGATCAACAGTGCAGAGAGCTTCCCTACATAACATGGATTTAATCCGTGCCAAGGATATCCGGATTGGTGACCAGGTGATTATTCATAAGGCTGGAGATATTATTCCTGAAGTGGTCAGTGTTGATTTAGATGCCCGCCCCGATGATAGTCAAGCTTATCCAGAGCCTAGTCAGTGTCCAGTTTGTGGGTCTGATTTAGCCCATTTAGAGGAAGAAGTGGCCTTGAGATGTCTGAATTTGGCTTGTCCTGCTCAGGCACGGGAAAAACTCTATCACTTTGTTTCCCGGCAAGCCATGGATATTACTGGATTGGGTCCTAAAATTATCGATCAACTTTTTGATTGTGACATGATTGCTGACCCAGCAGACCTCTATCAATTAAGTAAAGCAGATCTTGTCCAGCTTGATAAAATAGGAGATAAGGCATCAGAAAACATTTTATCTGCTATTGAAAATAGTAAGGAAAATTCCTTGGAGAAGCTATTGTTTGCTTTAGGTATGCGCCATGTAGGAGCTAAAGCAGCCAAACAGATTGCTAGCGTGTTTATGCGTATGGAGCAAGTAATGGTGGCTAGTCAAGAGGATCTCTTAGCTATCGATGGAATTGGAGTCATTATAGCTGATTCTGTGGTGGAATTCTTTCAAACAGACGAAGCCCAGAAACTCATCCAACGTTTGCAAGAAGCAGGAGTCAATATGACTTACCTAGGACCAAGTCAGGCTACAGTAGCTGATTCAGATTCCTTCTGGCAAGGCTTGACCGTCGTTATTACAGGTAGGTTGGACCGTTTTACCCGTCAAGAGGTCAAAGACAAAATTGAATCCTTAGGGGGTAAGGTAACTGGTTCTGTTTCTAGTAAAACGGATCTCTTGATTGCTGGTGATGACGCAGGATCCAAGTTGGCAAAAGCCCAAAAATTAGGCATCGAGATATACGACGAAGAAGAACTTGTATTGCACTTTTCTAATTAATAGACACTTTATGACATCGATGATGAATAGGGATGGAAAGGAAATCAAGCATGTTAAAAAAACTAAGAGGACTAGCAGTCCTATCGGTACTTACGATGACTCTAACAGCTTGTCAGCAATTTGAAGATATTGCTAACCAAGGAGATAGTCAAAATAATGAGAATCAGAATGAAGCCACCCAACAATTATCAGAAGATTATTATCAAGCGGTTATTGAAGATAATACCTACGATGTCAATAATACACGTGGTCTACAGGCAGGACCGAGTTCTGATGCCAATATGAAAAACATGGAAAAAGGGCTCTATGAATTAGCTCAAGGCGTTTTCCCAACCGACGAATTCCTCTTCCGTGAGGGTAAGGTGATATCTGAGGACCAAGCCAATGCTTGGTTAGGTGCCCAGTCTGATGATAATCCAGAAGGGCTCAACCCATCCGGTTATAATTCCCAAAAACGTGATAATTTTGAACCGCGCTACTTAAATTCAATCTTGGAATATAATTTAATGCAGGAAAACGATGATGGCAATCTTACCTTGCAAGGTATTAGTATCGCCCTAGCGATGAATGAGAGTGATACCTTCACTAATGATGACAATGAAGAGAAGGTGGAAATTGATCGTGAAACCCAAATCGCTAAGGGAAAAGAAATGGCTCAAACTATTGTCAGCAAAATTCGTGAAAATGAGGACTATCAATCCATTCCTATCCAAGTGGCAATCTTTACCAATGCGGCCGTAGATGATATCGGAGGGGGCTCCTTTGCAACAGAAGCCATGGTATCAGAAGGTAGCGAATTAAATGATTGGGTGGATTACAATGTTGACTATGTGGTTTATGGGGTAGATTCTGCACCTAATGAAGAGGATGGGGAAGCAGTATCGCAATTTCAATCGGAAGTAGAAGGTTTATTCCCACAACTTTCTGGTATTTCTGGCGTGGGGCGTTATGTGGATGGTAATTTAGATTCACTCCATATTACGATTAACAGCCAATTTGATGGTTACACGGAAACACTGGCTTTAACTCAAAAAGCGATTGATGCCGCTAGTAACTTATTTAATAAGAACCTAGGTATAGAGATTGAAATTCATTCCCCATCAGGTACACGAGCAGTGCTTTCACGGCCAAGTGGATCAGATACATTTAACTATACTATTTTATAATCAGTTAATGACTTGAAGGCCATAAACGAGCATTCAGGAAAAATTCTCATTGTTCCCAGAGTATGATAAAATAAAACAGAATGAAAAAATTAGGAGGTTAATTCATGGCGATTTCCGAAGAAGAAGTAAAACGCATTGCGAAATTAGCAAAATTTGAATTTACAGAAGATGAAGTTCATCAATTTACTCAAGAATTTGATTCAATTTTAGGGATGTTTGAACGCCTTCAAGAGGTAGACACCACAGATGTCCCCGTTATGTCATGGGCAATTGATAAATCAGATGTTATGCGAGCTGATAAAGCGCAAGCAGGTACTGACCGTGACTTATTATTTAAAAATGTAAAATCAGAACAAGACGGCTTCATCAAAGTGCCAGCAATTATTGATACGGACGGAGGGAAGGCTTAATGACTTACTTTGACAAAAGCATTCGCGAACTAAACCAAGCCCTAGTGGCAGGAGAAACAAGTGCAGTGGCATTAGTAGAAGAAGCCTTCGCTCGTATTGAAGCTACTGAACCAGAAATCCATGCCTTTATTTCACTCGCCAAAGACCAAGCGCTTGAAGCGGCTAAAGCAAGTGATGACAAGGGGTATTCTACTGACCGTCCCTTGCAAGGGATTCCAATCGGGATTAAGGATAATATTCTAACTGATGGCATTGCAACTACTGCTGCTTCACGGATGTTAGAAGACTTTGTCCCTTTCTTTGACGCCACTGTTATTGAAAAACTAAAGGCAGCTGGTGCAATTATTGTGGGTAAAACCAACATGGATGAGTTTGCCATGGGTGCGTCTTCAGAGACTTCTTACTTTGGTCCTACCAAAAACCCTTGGAACCATGACTATGTTCCAGGTGGCTCTAGTGGGGGATCGGCAGCCACAGTTTCTGCCGGCCAAGTATTTGCCTCATTAGGTTCTGATACTGGTGGATCAATCCGTCAACCTGCTTCCTTTACAGGTATTGTTGGGATGAAACCAACTTATGGTCGCGTGTCACGTTGGGGTGTCATTTCTTTTGCATCTTCACTTGATCAAGTGGGACCAATGACGCGTAGTGTAGAAGATAATGCAATTATGCTAGAAACGATTGCTGGTCATGATGATAAAGACTCCACCTCAGCTGAACTTGATGTCCCAGCTTTTAGCCAAACATATAAACAAGGCATTGAAGGCTTCAAGGTTGCCGTACCAAGAGAATTCTTTGGCCCAGGCGTTGATGAAGAAACCAAGACAGTGGTCGAAACGGCTATTAAACAATTAGAAGAACAGGGTGCTCAAGTAGACACGGTAGACTTGCCTAATATGGCTTATAATATTCCTGTTTACTATGTGATTGCCTCTGCCGAAGCCTCATCTAACCTCCAACGTTATGATGGTATCCGTTATGGTTACCGAGCAGAAGATGCTGAATCTCTAGAAGACCTTTATATTAAATCTCGTTCTGAAGGTTTTGGTATGGAAGTAAAACGGCGCTTAATGACTGGTACTTTCTCTATTGCTTCTGAAAATATTGATGATTACTTTATGCAAGCAGGTAAAGTTCGGACTCTTATCAAAGAAGGCTTCAAAGAATTATTTGCAAACTATGACTTAATTGTTGGTCCAGTTGCGCCATCTGCGGCTTATAAATTCGGTGAAAACGAAAAAGACCCAGTAGCAACCTACCAAGCTGACTTATTAACTGTTCCTGTTAACCTTGCTGGATTACCAGGTTTATCTATGCCAGCTGGTTTTGACCAAAACGGCTTACCAATTGGTATTCAAATCATTGGTAACTACTTTGACGAGGAAAGCATCTACCGGGCTGCTTATAGCCTAGAACAAGTTAACGATGCTAGTCAAAAACATCCAGAGTAAGGAAGGAGATACAGATGAATTACGAAACAGTTATTGGACTAGAAGTCCACGTTGAATTAAAAACCGATTCTAAGATGTTCTCTCCATCACCTGCCCACTTTGGAGCGGAACCCAATGCCAACACTAATATGATTGACTGGGGATATCCAGGGGTTCTACCAACAATTAACCGTGGTGGGGTAGAATATGCAATCAAGGCTGCTCTAGCCTTGAACTGTGACATTAATCCAGTGCAACATTTTGACCGGAAAAACTATTTCTATCCTGATAATCCTAAGGCTTACCAAACGACACAATTATGGCAGCCTATTGGAGAAAATGGATGGGTAGAAATCGAAGTTGATGGTGAAACTAAACGTATTGGTATCGAACGTCTACACTTAGAAGAAGACGCCGGAAAAAATATGCATGGTGATGGTGGTTATTCCCTAGTAGACCTTAACCGCCAAGGGACACCCCTAGTTGAAATTGTGTCAGAAGCAGACATGCGTTCACCAGAAGAAGCCTATGCTTACCTGGAAAAAATCAAAGAAATTATTCAATTTACTGGTGTATCTGATGTGAAGATGGAAGAAGGTTCTATGCGGTGTGATGCCAATATTTCCATCCGCCCATATGGTCAAGAAGAGTTTGGAACTAAGGCTGAAATCAAAAACCTTAACTCCTTTAACTTCGTTCGTAAGGGTCTTGCCTACGAAGAAAAACGCCAAGCCCAAGTCTTGAATTCAGGTGGCGTGATTGAACAAGCAACCCTACGTTATGATGAAAATACCGGTAAAACCCAATTGATGCGGGTTAAGGAAGGGGCGGCAGACTATCGCTACTTCCCAGAACCTGACTTGCCACCATTTCATGTGGATGATGACTGGTTGAAGGATATCAAGGATTCCCTACCAGAAATGCCAGCTGAACGGCGTAACCGTTATGTTTCCGACTACGGCTTGCCAGAATACGATGCTAAGGTATTGACTCAATCTGTAGAAATGTCTGATTTCTTTGATGCAACAGTCAACCAAGAAGCGGATCCTAAACAAGCGTCTAACTGGTTGATGGGTGAAGTGTCTGCCTATCTAAATGATAAAGGGGAAAGCTTAGAAACAATCGAATTGACCCCAGAAAACTTGGCGCAAATGATTAACCTTATTGACGACGGCACTATTTCTAGCAAACAAGCCAAGAAAGTTTTCCGTCTACTAGCTGAAAAAGGTGGAGACGCCAAAGAAGTGGTCGAAGCAGAAGGACTAGTGCAACTTTCTGATCCAGAACAACTTCTACCAATCATCACTGAAACCTTGGATAACAACCAACAATCAATCGATGACTACAAGGCAGGTAAGAAGAAAGCCACTGGATTCCTAGTCGGACAAATTATGAAAGCTACTCGTGGTCAAGCCAACCCACAAGTCGTTAACCAATTATTGACTCAAGAACTAGAGAAAAGATAAAGGGTGCGATGAAAAGCGTTAGGACTGACTCGTTGGACCAAAAGACTGCAGATAGCAACTAGCTAGCAAAGACTTTTGGGAAACGCATGTCAGTCCTGCTTTTCAGAGCCCGACTAAACAGGATGAGATGAAAAACAGTTAGCCTCAAAGGATTTGTCTGAAAATGGGAAGTATTCGTAGAATATTGACTCATTTGCAGAAAATACTGATGGGGCTGTTTTTCAGAACTCGACTAAAAAGGATGTGAGTCAATCGCGTTAAGGGACGGACCATATCGGAATGAGACAAAAAATAGTGAAAGCTATTTTGATGGCTTATTCAGAAATGGACGCCGGCCCTGCGATTGCGAGCTCGACTAAGCAGGGTGTGATGAAAGTCGATAAGAATAGAAGCCTTGGACCAAAACATGAAAGATGGCAAAAAGCCATCTAAGAGATTTTGGGAAAGGCAGTCTATTCTGACTTTTGGAGCCCGACTAATAAGTAAGACCAAGTAAGAAGAAAGGAAGACCTTATGGCAAAAGTTGAAAGTTTTTCCCTAGACCATGATGCAGTCAAAGCTCCTTATGTTCGGATAGCTGGTGCTGAAGAAGGACCTAATGGCGATCGTATCACTAAATTCGATTTACGCTTTGTCCAACCCAACCAAGCTGCCATTCCCACTTCAGCCTTACATACCATGGAGCATTTGATTGCTGCCTATATTCGTGACTACATGGATAATGTGATTGATGTGTCTCCTATGGGCTGTCGGACGGGTTTCTATATGATTTGTTGGGGTGAACGAACAGTTGCTGAAGCGGCTGATGCGATTACAAAAACCCTTGAGGATATTATGAAATCAACTTGGGATGATGTCCAAGGAACAGAACGGCAACAATGTGGTAACTACCGTGATCATTCCTTATGGGGAGCTCAAGCCTATGCGCAAGAGATTTTGGCGCAAGGGTTCAGCTTAGATGCCTTTGAACGGCAATTTTCTTAAAATAAAAGTCACCATGTTTAGCTTGCTTAAAGCAAGTAGTCATGGTGACTTTTTTTATTCTAATGCTGATACTTGGTAGATAATTTCAGTCATTTGGTCAGGCGATTCCTTGCCGCCATTAGCAATCCAACGGCTAATAACTGCTTCTAGTGAAGCAATGTAGGCAGCTAGGGCGTACTCTTTGGGAATGCCAAAGAATAGCGTGATTTGTTTTTCAATTTTAGGATTCAAGTGAAGGATAGAGGCAATGAAATGATGGATGGACTCCGAAAATTTTACATAAGGTGTTCGTGAAAGGACGGAAATGAATTCGAAGTCGTCATAAATATCCCAGAGAATATCATGGATGACGGCTTTACTTAGCTGGTTAGTTTCTTCAGTGAGAATATCATAGATGTGTCCTAGGGTATCTTCCTTTAACTTATCCATAAGATCATACTTGTCCAGATAATGGAGATAGAAGGTCCCGCGATTAATCTTAGCTTGCCGGCAGATAGCGGTCACAGAGACTTCTTCAAAAGGCGCCTGTTTTAGTAATTGGGTCAAGGCTTCTTTGATTTTTTGCTTGGTCTGAGTTTGTCGGCTAGTGACCATACGAGTTCCCCCTTAAAAATCGTTAAATAGACAAAGTGTTGATTATTGATTATTGCCATTTAGTCTAACAGCTTTTACACTATTACTATGCCTTAATCAACAACGTGTTGATTAGTTGGTGTTTACATTATAATCAAAAACCATAGAAAGATTCAAGTTTATTTAAAAAAGGGGTCAACAAGAATGTCGTATATTGAAGTTAATCACTCCTCCAAACGTTATCAAATGGGGGAAACAACGGTTTCGGCCAATGAAGATGTTAATTTTTCAGTAGAAAAGGGCGAGTTAGTGATTATACTCGGGTCTTCAGGAGCTGGGAAGTCTACTTTGCTTAATATTTTAGGTGGGATGGACACTAATGATGAGGGCGAAGTTTTAATCGACGGTAAGGATATTGCCACATTAAATTCTCACGAACGGACGGAATACCGTCGCCATGATATTGGTTTTGTCTTCCAATTCTATAATTTAGTAGGTAATTTAACTGCCAAGGAAAATGTGGAATTGGCTTCAGAGTTAGTTGATGATGCTATGGACCCAGTACAAATTTTAGAAGAAGTTGGCTTAGGAGACCGGGTCAATAACTTTCCTGCCCAACTCTCAGGTGGGGAGCAGCAGCGAGTTTCGATTGCCAGAGCCGTTGCCAAGAAACCCAAATTACTTCTGTGTGATGAACCTACAGGAGCTTTGGACTATAACACTGGGAAACAAGTCCTACAAATTCTCCAAGACCAAGCCCGACAAGAAGGGACAACAGTGATCATTGTAACGCATAATGGGGCGCTAGCTCCGATTGCGGACCGAGTAATCCGTATGCGTGATGCCACTGTATCTGATATTGAACTCAATGACAATCCGCAAGACATTGCTACATTAGAATATTAGGAGGTGTTTGCCGGTATGAAAACCTATTGGAAAGATATTCGCCAATCCTTTACCTCCTCAATGGGACGTTTCCTATCTATCTTCTCCCTGATGATGATAGGTACGGTGGCTTTAATTGCCTTGAAAGTCACTGGTCCTAACTTAGAAAAAACTGCCCAAGAATTTATCGACCAGCAAAATATGTTGGATTTCGCGGTAATGTCAGATTTAGGCTTAAGCGAAGACGATGAAGAAGAACTTAGTAATATTGCTGATAGCCAAGTGGAATTTGGTTATTTTACTGATGTTAGTATAGAAAATACTAACGATGCTGTTCGAGTTTTTTCCGAAACTGAAGATATTTCTCAATTTGAATTAGTCGCAGGTGAGATGCCATCCAAGAGTGACGAAATCGCTTTGGACAATAATATGCGTTCAGACTATGCGATTGGGGATACCATTCACTTCACGCAAAAGGGATCAGAAGATGAACAGTTGTTAAACCAAGAGAGTTTTACGGTAACGGGTTTTGTTAATTCTTCAGAAATTTGGGACCATCAAGCCATGGGAAACGCCGGAGCAGGTTTCGGTGAACTAACCGGTTATGCTGTAGTGAGTGAAGAGAGCTTTGACTCTGAATACTACACCATTGCGCGTTTGAAGTTCGCTGATTTAGAGGGGTTGACTTATACCTCTGATGCCTATAAGGAAAAAGAAGAAGACATAAAAACTGACTTAGAAGATCTTATCGCTGATAACGGAGAAAAACGATTAGCGGCTATGCAAGCTGACGGCCAAGAAGAAATTGATAGGGCTCAGGCTGAGATTGATGAGTCAAAACAAGAATTAGCAGATGCCAGCCAAGCAATTGCAGATGGGCACGCTCAAGCAGATGATGGCCAAGCACAAATCGATCAAGCTCGCGCTAGTTTATCCCAAGAACAAGCCCAACTTGACCAAGGCTTTGCTCAGTTGCAAGGAGCTCAATCTGAAATTTTTAGTTCGCAATCTGCATTAAGCTCTTTTGGCCAAGCATTAGATCAAGCAGCCAGAGGTTTGGCTAATAGTCAAACTCAATTAGCACTTTGGCGGCAAGGGATTGACCAAGGTCAAGCGAGTTTATCAGATCGAAAAGATGAGTTTACTGATTTAGAAACTGCTAAGACTCATTTAGAGCAAGAGATTGCTAACAAAGAATCGCAACTTGAAGATTTAAAATCGCAACCCTCTCAAGCAGTGAGTCCAGTAACTAGTCCGGCAAATGGACAATGGTCGGTTTCTCTATTAGAGACTGATAATAACCGAGCTGGAAGTCAAGATGTCACTAGTGAGGATAGTGACACTGCTAAGCATGACCAAGAAGAATCCCAAGAAGCAAGCGATGACGAAGCAGGTCTAAGTGATAAATCTGAAAATGATAATAGCACCCCAGAAGAACAAGGCGACAAGCAAGACACTAGTCAAAGCCAGCCCTCTGACACTGATCAATCTCCCAATCAAGATCAGGCAGAAGATAAGCAATCAGCCAGTCAGATTACTCGCTTAGAAGCAGAAATTGCAGGCTTAAAAGATAGACTAAGTCAATTGGAAAATCAAGCTAGTCAAGGCCAATCCCAATTGCAAGTTGTCCAAGACCGTTTAGACCAAGAAGAAGCGGACTATCAAAATGCGTTACTAGCTTATCAAGAAGGGCGCCAAGAATACCAAAGTCAGCTAGCCAGCTATCAAGCAGCACAAGAGCAATTATCAGCTGGCCAAGCCGAACTTGATCAACAGGCGGCCCAATTACAAGCTGGACAGACAGCACTTGATTTGGCTTGGGCACAAATTGCTCAAAATCAAGCAGAAATTGACCAAGCACTGGCTGAATTAGCTCAAGCCAGTGATGACTTTGCCGAAAAACGTGTAGATGCGGAAGCGGAAATTGCAGAAGCTGAAGCTGATTTGGACCAAGCTCAGTCAGAATTAGCTGATTTAACGGCTCCTGAATATACTGTCTATACACGGACGACTCTACCGGGTTCAGACGGTTATATGACCTATGACAATGCCGTGTCATCAATTGATGCAGTCGCTAATATCTTTCCTATTGTCCTTTATTTAGTAGCAGCCATGGTGACCTTTACAACGATGACCCGTTTTGTGGATGAAGAACGACAAAACGCTGGTTTATTGAAAGCTTTAGGCTACACCAACCGACAAATTATTGCCAAGTTTATTATCTATGGCTTTGTGTCATCGATGATAGGTACAGTCATTGGTATTTTGCTGGGTAACTATTTCGTTTCACCGATCATTGGGGATATCATTTCTGCGACTACTGTCATTGGCGAATCGAATCTCTATTTCTATCCTGCTTATATTCTTTTAGCCATTGCACTTGCCTTAGTATCAGCAGTGCTACCGGCTTGGTATGTGGCACGCAAGGAATTAACTGAAGAACCGGCCTTCTTACTTCAAGCCAAACCACCAGTCGCTGGTGAGAAAATCCTATTAGAACGCATAAGCTTTATCTGGAAGCGGCTGCGCTTTAATCAAAAAGTCACCGCGCGTAATATTTTCCGTTATAAACAAAGAATGTTGATGACCGTGTTTGGGGTAGCTGGTTCAGTGGCCCTCTTATTTGGAGGCTTGGGCATTCGGTCCTCAATTTCAGGGGTCACCGATAGCCAGTTTGAAGACATTATTCAATATGATATGGTCGTCGCCCAAGCAGATGACATAGAGAGTCAAGAGGAAGGAGCGCTCAGCCAGGCCTTAGACAGAGATGAGGTTAAAGCGCACCTAGATGTGGCTTATTTCCCAGCTGAGCAAGAAATTCCAGGAGTAACAGAAAATCAACAATTAGTGACTTATATCACTGACCAGCCTGATCAATTACATCAGTTTGTTCGTTTGCGTGATCGTAAGAGTCAAGAACCGATTGAATTATCCGATGACGGTATTGTAATTTCTGAAAAAATTGCTGATCTTTATGGTGCTGAAGTTGGTGATAGTATCCCAATTACATTGGATGATCAAGAATACCAAGCCAAGGTAAGAGGTATTACGGAAATGTATGCGGGTCACTTCGCCTTTATGACGGCTAATTATTATCAAGAGTTGACTGGTAATGATTTTACTGTCAATGCCCATTTGGTAAACTTAGAGAATCATGATCGGACACAGGTTGAAAATGTAGCGGCCGATTTTATGGCTATGGATGCAGTAGCAGCAGTGATTCAAAATACGGGTATGGTCCAATTATTGGATTCAATTTCCTCATCACTGGAATCGGTTATGATTATCTTGATTATATTATCCGTCTTATTGGGTGTCGTTATTCTATATAACTTAACTAATATTAATGTTGCTGAACGGATGCGAGAGTTATCTACTATCAAAGTATTAGGATTTCATAATAAAGAAGTCACCATGTATATCTACCGGGAGACGATTATCTTATCATTTGTTGGGATTATAGTGGGCTTGTTGGCAGGAAATCTCCTCCACCAAGTGCTCTTGCGGGTAATCGGGACAGACAATATTATGTTTAATCCGACTGCCACTCCAGAAGTTTACTTGATACCGATTATTGCAATTGTGGGTATCGTAGCTGTTTTAGGTGTAATTGTTAATCGACGTTTACGCCGTGTTGATATGCTCGAGGCCCTGCAATCATCTGAATAGTTGCATAAGTTACAGTGGATATGAAAAGACCGATCCTAATGAAGGATCGGTCTTTTTATTTATGTAGAGAGGGTGAGCTTTTGGTCCAAAGCTTTTGGTCTTGATGACTTTCGTCGCCCCCTTTTTATTTCCGATAGAATTTGTCGTGCTGATAAACGGGGTCGAAGGTCACGTTGATGCCGAGTTTTCTTAGGACGTTTTGATCTTCTTCAGGTAGGGTAACGGTAGAGTGGGCTTCGCTGCCTTGTAGGTTACCGAGTTGATTCATTGCTAAGTCAGCAACTTCTTTAGATTTGGCTGTAATGGCTAGAGCGATTAAGATTTCGCTAGAATGTAAGCGAGGATTGTGACTTCCTAGGTGGTTGATTTTTAACCCTTGGATAGGTTTGACATATTCTGGCTCAATTAAATGAGTGTCTTTGGCAATACCGGCAAGTTTTTTTATACCGTTAATAATGACTGCTGCAGTGGGGCCAAATAAATCGGAGGTCTTACCTGTCACAATTTCGCCATTTGGTAATTCCATTGCGAGCGCAGGATTACCAGTACTTTCGGCCTTTTTCCGTGCGGCTAGGGTGACGGTGCGATCTTCAGGCGAAATATTCGTATCATTCATCAAAAGCTCAATTTTTTGGATGGCAGATTTTGCTACACGTTCGCGTTTATAATCAACCACGGTTTGGTAGTAACGACGGATGATTTCTTCCTTGGAAGCAGCAATGGCGGCGTCTTCGTCGATGATAGAATAGCCAACCATGTTGACCCCCATATCGGTTGGCGAAGCATAAGGGGACTTGTCCATAATTCGTTCAAAGGTTCGGTTCAAGACTGGGAAGACTTCGATGTCACGATTATAGTTTACGGCCTTTTTGCCATAAGCATCTAAATGATAAGGGTCAATCATGTTAACATCATCTAAGTCAGCAGTAGCGGCTTCATAAGCTAAGTTAACAGGATGGTGTAAGGGCAAGTTCCATACTGGGAAGGTTTCGAATTTAGCGTAGCCGGATTTAATGCCATGAAGTTGGTCATGATAGAGTTGGGAAATACATGTGGCTAATTTCCCAGCTCCTGGACCAGGTGCAGTTACAACGATAAGATCATGGCTAGTTTGAATATAATCGTTACGCCCTAAACCAGCTTCAGAAACAATGTGGTCAATGGCAGTAGGATAACCATCAATTGGATAGTGCAGGTAAGAAGGAATATTGTAACTGGTTAATTGCTTTCTAAAGGCATCCGCAGCTGCTTGGTTGTTATACTGGGTGATGACAACTGATCCCACAAAAATATTCAACTCATTGAAAGTATCAATTAAACGTAAAACTTCCTGATCATAAGAAATGCCCAAGTCACCACGTACTTTGGAATGTTCAATCTGGTCAGCGTTAATAGCGATGACGATTTCCACTTGGTCCTTGAGCTCTTTTAATAATTTAATTTTGTTGTCGGGTTCATAGCCAGGTAAGACACGGGCAGCATGGTAGTCTTCTAGCATCTTGCCCCCAAATTCCATATAAAGTTTTCCTTCGAATTGGTCAATACGTTCGAGGATATGATCTTTTTGAAGTTGTAAATATTTCGCTGAATCAAAAGCAGTTTTTTTCATCATGACATCCCTCAATCCTTTGTACTTTACTGCAACAATTACATCTTATTATCATACGGCATCTGGAAATATTTGGCAATGATTAATATAAATAAACTCAGCAGGAATAGTTAGAAGCTGTTTGACCTTATTAGATTATGCTACAATGAAAAGGACTATGAAATGAGGGGTGGCACTATGGCCAAACGAGACTTACCAGTTGCAAAAAATCAAAAAATTGATGTCGAAATTAGTGACTTAACTTATCAAGGTATGGGTGTGGCTAAGATTAATGGCTACCCCTTGTTTATTGCCAATTCCTTAATCGGAGAAAAGTGTCAAGTTCATGTACTGAAAGTCGGCAAGAAATTTGGCTTCGCTAAAGTCATAGAGCGCTATAATGACAGTCCCGACCGAGTAGCGCTCCGTGATGAAGATGGCTTGCGGACCGGAACAATGTCCTTACAACATATGGCCTATCCTGCTCAGTTAAAACTTAAACAAAAAACGGTCAAGGATAGCCTAAAAAAATTCACTTCTCTATCTGGTGTTGAAGTGAAGCCATGCCTAGGAATGACTGATCCTTGGGCTTATCGTAATAAGGCTCAGGTCCCTGTTGCTGGTCAACCAGGTCAACTCTACACGGGATTTTATCGGCAGAATTCCCATGAAATTCTACCAATTAAGAATTATCAAATCCAGCTACCAGGCATCGACGAGGCTTTACAGACAGTTATAAGTATTCTTAATCACTATCATGTATCGTCCTATGATGAAAAAACCGGTAAAGGCCTTATCCGCCATCTTGTTGTACGCAAGGGCTATTACACTAATGAGCTGATGCTTGTGATAGTAATTAATGGCCATGAATTACCACAAGCAACAGCGATTAAAGAAGAATTACTTCAAGCCCTACCCAATTTAGTGTCAGTGGTGATCAATCATAATCTTAAAAAAACCAACGTAATTATGGGAGCCAAGCAAACGGTTCTTTATGGCCAAGACGTTTATCATGATCAAATGTTAGGTTTGGATTTTGCTATTTCAGCCAAAAGTTTCTTCCAGGTCAATACTCCCCAAGCTGAACGCCTCTATCAAGAAGCCGTCCGTGTCGGGGAAATTAGTTCTGAAGAAACCGTTATTGATGCTTATTGCGGTATTGGGAGTATTTCTTTATGCTTGGCCCAGTCTGCTCACAAGGTCTATGGTGTGGAAGTAGTGGAAGATGCCATCGCCATGGCTGAGGCTAATGCCCGAGCGAATCAAATAGATAACGTCGAATTTCAAGTAGGTAAGGCAGAAGATGTCATCCGTGACTGGCAAGCAGAGGGGATTCACCCCCATACAGTAGTTGTTGACCCGCCCCGTAAAGGCTTAGCCCAAGACTTTGTGGAGACTGTCATTGAATTAAGTCCTGATAAAATTGTTTACGTGTCTTGTAATCCAGCCACACTAGCTAGAGACCTCAATCTTTTTGTGTCGGCTGGCTATCATGCCAAAAGTGTCCAGCCGGTGGATTTGTTCCCACAGACGCCGCATGTTGAAGCATGCGTTCTCTTAACAAAAAACAAAGTTTGACTTGCTATAAGGCGGAAAGGTGTAATTAGACAATGATTAGGTCAGCCATTTTACTGGATTTAATCTTGAAATCATTAGAAATTGCCAAGTGAGTATTTGTAAATTAGACTGAAAGTGTCTTATACACCACTTATATAGAAAGGAAGAACTTGAATGGACCCAAAAAATCATGAAAAATCAGTGACTAGCTCTCAAACACATCACTTGTCTCAGACACAAGGTCCAGAAAGTAGTGGCAAAGAAGTTCCTTATAAGTCCTATAATATTCAAATTTCTCGTTGGCAAGCTAGTCAAACGGTGGAAGTTTATTTGTATCAGAATTATTTAGAAATTATTTCCACTAATGATATTTTGGGCTTGATTCAAATTGGTGTTGAGCACATTATGATTCCATACCGAAAAATTGCTAGAGTGGATTTTGGTGAAAATTATAGTTTTCTTTATACGTTGGTAGGAATTGCATCGATAATTATCGGCTATTTAGTTGCCATACCAGGAATTAAGTGGCCCTTCATTATTGTAGGTGTCTTAACGATTTTTTCTTCCTTTAGAAAAGTTTTTTCTTTAGATGGTACGTTTTCGACGAGCTTGACTGCTCAAGGCATTTCATTTCCAATTTTACCTGTGAATCGTCAGGACTTAGAGGCTCTCTACGAAGATTTGAGGCAGCATCTTGGGGATTAGTTTCAGTCTTTATTGATAAGAGTCTGTGGCAGTAGAAGCTAAAATATAACAAATTAGAAAGCATAACTCCTAACAGGGATCATATAGGATTAAAGACTTGATTGGATGCTTCTGAAGGAAAAGTTGAGAGTAAAATTGATATTTAAATAAAATGACTCAGTTCCCATAATAAATTTAATCTATGATTTAATGACGCTGTATGTGGAAGCAGTAACCTTGTTTGAAAGATAGGGCTAATGTGAGATTAACTTTTTTACTGGTTGTTCATTTCGACTCCAGACGATGATTACTTAGATTTTAAATGATTTGCTACAAAATTCGTTTATCAATCACTAATGTAAGCGTTATTGTGATAAAATAAACATAGAAATGTCATTCGTCTTTTAAGGAGGTTTAAGATGGAATTACGTCGTCATTTTCTCAACCAATTAACGAATCAAGAAGTGGAAGCCTATCTCAATCAAGAGGATGTTGTTTTAGTGCCGTTTGGTCCAACTGAAGTCCATGGGGGAATGCCCTTAGATTGTGAAACAGTAGTGAGTCAGGGCCTAGCTCTAATTCTGGCCAAGCGTGTGAATTGTTTGGTATTGCCTAATATTCCTTATATTTATTCTGGTGCGACTGCTAGTGCTAGAGGAACTATTCAATTAACGGTTAAGGAATCTAGCCAGTTACTTTATGGTGTTGCTAAGAGTCTCTTACAGTCTGGTTTTACCCGACAAATTTATTTCTCCCTACATGGGCCAGCCCACATTCCTATGCAACCAGTCGTTCGTGATTTCTTTGACGAGACGGGTGTGGGTATTCTCTATATCGACATTGCTATGGCTCTGCAACAAACTGGCTTGTTTGAAGGGCCTGATATGCTGGCCAATTTTGACCGAATGATTTTGGCGGCCTATCTATTGCAGAATCGTTTGGATGAAGTGCCACTAACCACTGAATTTGACCATGAGTTTCCTAATGACAGTGGCCAATTTGGCTATTTAAAAAAACAAGCCTATGAGAGTGGCGCAATTGGTTATTATTTTGCTGATTTAGGGGAACATATGCCAACGACAGCCATTCCAGATGAAGAAACCCGTTTAAAACTTGCTAAAGAAGGGTTGCCAATGTTAGAAAGAGTTGCTGACCAAATTGATTTGCCAAGAATTTTGGATGAGATGACCATTCATGCAGACTATGTTGACCAAGTGCTAAACAGCCGGCCCAATAGTCCAGCTGCCTTCAACCAAAAACCAGGTCAAATCAAAAAGCATAGCAATGTTAAACGAAATGAGCCAAATACTGATGAAGCGCAATCAGACGTTAATCAAGCGACAAATCTAAAGCAATCCTCAACCAATAAAGCTAAGCGCCAACCACGTAAGCGCCAAAACCGTCGCAAAAAAGGTGGTCTCCCAGTTAAATTTTGGTAAGGGCAAGAGATGGAATCATTTTAAATTACTACGAATAAGTTAATGATAATTGTCCTAATACGAAAGGAAGTAATCATGGCTATACTTATCACGATTGATTATCAGGGTGAACAAGCCTCACGATTTGCTCAAGAGATGGTTGATCAAGGTATTGTGGATCGTATCCGGGCCCAAGAGGGGAATTTAGTTTATGACTACTATCTTCCTTGGGATAAGCAAGATGTGGTCAGACTGGTTGATGTTTGGGTGGATCAGGCTGCTATTGACCACCATCATGCTTCAGCGATGATGGAAGAAATCATTTCCTTGAGAGAGAAGTATCAACTAACAATGACGGTCAACCGTTATCAAATTAATCAAGACCAGGTTCCAGATAGCGACCAAGCTTTTATTAAAGATTGAGTTTATTTTAAAACCCCCAAGCTGATTGATTATGGTCAACTTGGGGGTTTTGTGATAAAAAATCAAAGAACAGTATAATTACTCATAAAAAGAGCTTAGCTTTATAGCCAAGCTCTTTTTAAATGCTTAAAGGGATTTTTATTTTGTTTCTAGGGCACCAAAAAATCGGATTTCAATATGGCGAATCTCTGCTTCGCGTTCTTGGTCTGTTAATTGCTGATTTGCTTTGAGGACGTCAATGCATTTTTGACATTGATAGGGCAGCCGTAAACGATTATAAATTATCCCGGCACTAGCAGGAACTTCAGGGTTTATTTTATCTCGTAGGCATTTGACCCGTTTCTCTATGGCCATTTCTAGAAAGTATAAGCGCTGTTCTAGCGTCCACTGAGAAAAATCAAACTGTTTGAAATGTGCCTTACCTGGTGTGTTGTCTAACTTTGTCATCAAATCACTCCTTGAATAATACTTATAATAAAAAAGCACAACCAGAGAAGTCATGCCTTACAAGGATAGACTTATCTCTCTCAATGAGTTGGATTTAGCACCTTACCTAGGGGCAGGTTGCTGAAGTTTCGTCGGGCCAATTCCCTCCACTTACTCTGGATAAGTTGTGATTGATTATTATAGTTAAAATACTAGCATACCAGTTAGACTTTGCCAATGGTAAATTTTAATAAGAAGGTGGGTCAAAAATCTTAGCTTTGTTTGATTTGTACTAATAGTTATAGATTGTGTTAATTGATTATCAAACTAACAGTGTACGGTCTATAAAAATTTTCTAAAAAATTGGCCTTGGGGTGCAAAATGCGAAGTAATGTGGTATATTTGTAACATAAAGATAAAAATAAATCACAAAGGAGACTTAAATGAATAAATCTAAATTAATGTATGGCTCATTAGGTTTATTGTCACTTCTTAGTTTAGTAGGAATTTTTACAGATCAGAAAATATTTTTATGCTTTTTTGCCTTCATAATACATTTTCAATATTTATTTAAAGAAACAGATGAAATGATGGAAGCTTATATGAATAAATCAGCGATGATATCTTTTTATGCGAATAGTATATCTTTTGTACTAGCCATGTTTATTTCACTATTCGTTCTAAATCATGAATTATACAAATCATTGATTTTTTCTTTAGCACTTTCTTGGTCGATATCGATATTAGTTTATACAATTCTAATCTTGAACTATGAAATTAGAGAAAAAATAGGAATAAAAAATGATTAAGAACAGAATAAAAGAGTATAGAGCTAAGCGAAATATGACGCAATTTGAACTTGCTAAGCTTGTTGGAGTTAGAAGAGAAACTATTGGAAACTTGGAGAATGGGCGTTATAATCCTTCGTTAGTTTTAGCTTGGGATATAGCGAAAGTGTTTGATGTGAAGATTGAAGATATCTTTAAAGTTATAGATGAATAGGAGGCTTTATGAGAGTTTTCATTAAAATAACATCATATTTGAAGTGGATAGGACTGTTGGGTTTACCCATATTTTTTTCTGATGCAAAAATTTGGAAATTTTTTTGGTTGTTTTGGTTATTTGCAATTATAGAGTTATTAATGATGCTACCAATTTTTATTCAATTATTGGGCCAATTAATAGGAATGTTTGCCATACCCATAATTAATAAACCAGTTCCCAATGTTGATAATTATAATAGCAAAATAGACTATTCACTACCATTTACAGGGGAATGGGCAGTTATAAATGGCGGAGTTGATACAGAATTATCTCATTCCTGGACGATAAACGCTCAAAGATATGCCTATGATTTTATAAAAGTAAATCGCGAATTAAAAAGTTATAGTGGAGATAGAAACATTTTAGAAAATTATTTGTGTTATGGCCAGCCAATAACATCTCCTGCAGATGGCATAGTCGTTGAAGTTTCCAATAAGTGCCAAGATAGTAAAATCATGCCAGATCACTCTACGGATCCATTAATAAAAGATATTAGAGGGAATTATATCGTTATTAAACATGCAGAAGATGAATATTCATTCATTGCACATATAAAACCAGATAGTTTTTTAGTACAAAAGGGTGACAAAGTAAAAAGATATCAAAAAATAGCTGAGTGTGGAAATTCTGGGAATACGACAGAACCTCACATACATTTTCATATACAAAATCGACAAGGTTTTGTATTATCAGCTGGACTTCCCATTAAGTTCAAAGACATAAATACTGATGAAATAAAAGATTATGACACCTATGATAAGAGAATAAGTAGTCCTAGTTTTGACTATTCTACAGCAAAAGCTAGCTATATTCACCGAGGACTTATTGTTAGTAACAAGTTTGAATAAAATTACTAAACATAAAAATTAGGATAGAAATAATTCCATATATCAGTCTTTTGAAAACTTATGAAATTTATCTATGCTACCTTCTCTAGCCACATAATAACGATTTCGTGAAGACGACTATAGAGATTAAAAACACTTATCTGAGCTTTCTGGGTAAGTGCTTATACTTTCATTTACTATTATAGATAGATTATTTCATTAATAAGTTATCTAATTGTTTAGTTAATGGGTTTTTCGTTTACTTATTCAAATAGTAAAAATTCTTCAAAGAAATGTAATTACCAATCTGGGAATGACAACTTATTCTGCAAATAAGCCACATTTCAGTGAAATGTTTCGCGATTCTTGAATGACTAACACCTTTAGTCAGATTCCAAAAGTCTGAACAGACTACCTTTTCTAAAGTTCTTTGATGACGTTTGCCATCCTTTGAGTTTTGGTCCAACGTTACATCACTAAATGACTCTTGCCACCCTTTCTCCGAATTAATAAAAGATTAAACTATCATCTATTATTGGTGGAGCTGATGACTCATTTGTTTAATAGGTTTTAACTGCACTAATATGAAACTGCTAGCAATCAATAAGAGACCAGCGATGATGAAGAGAAAGGAGATGCCCCGACCTGGGCCATTTCCTAGCCAGTGTCCTAACTGGCTATTAATTAAATGGCTAGATGAACTGGCCAAGGGGTCAAAAATAAAATCAGCCAAGGGGCCCGCTAGAAGATAGGCGACTAGGTAACCTAGTTGGGAGAGAAAAGAGAGCATGCCCCATGTACGACCTTGAATCGTTACTGGTATGATAAAGCGCATCAGGGTTTCCAAAGCAGTCGTCATTATTGGCAAGCTTGAAAAAATTAATAATATGGCGAGCGTCATGTACTGAAGCTTGTTACTCAGTCCTAATCCAATAATAAATAAACCACATAAGCAACTGGCAATGATTAGACATTTTAATTCTTGGGCAGATGGGATTCCCTTCCATCCAATTAATAGGCTAGCCATTAACATTCCTGTTGCCCCGAGCGAAATCACTTGGCCGAGATTTTGACTGTCACCAACTGTTAAGACTAGGGGTTGGATAAGCACCTGGATGCTACCTAGATAAAAAGTAATACAGGTGGAAAAAATCATGAGATAAAGGATGCCTGGATTAGTCTTTAGGTAGCTAGTTCCCTCTTTAACTTGTAACCAAATACTATCAGCTTGCTTGTTAGCTGCAAAGTTTCCTGGCCAACGTTTTCTTACTATTTGGGTGGTCGCAAGCGTTACTAGAATGGTCGAAATATCGATTAGTAAGGCAAGGTTAATGCCATTTGCTTGTGTCATTAGAAAGCCACCAATAACCGGAGCAATTAAAAATTTGGTCGATGAAGCTAGTTGGACTAAGCCAGACGCTTTGGCGTAGTCCGCTTCGCTAAGCATATCCGAGATGCTAGCCCGATAGGCTGGCTCAAGGAGCGCTTGAAAAATGGATGAGAAGCTGACAGCCAGTAGGGTAGACCAAATTGTTAATTGTCCCATGAGATTAAGGCTTAGGATAGCAATCAGTCCTAGGGAGCTCACCCCATCAGCAATCATCATGAGAAGACGTCGGTCCCAGCGATCTGCTAGGGCGCCAGCTAAGGGAGCCAGTAAAATACTGGGAAGAAAAGCGGCTAAACTCACCATAGAAATGGCAGTGGCTTTGTGCGTTAGGGTATAGACATGTAGACCCAAGGCAAAGGAAGATACCCCATGCCCGAAGACTGCGATTAGTTGCCCTATCCAAAGCAATAGAAAAGGACGAAAGGTTTTATTGGCTTGATGCATCGCTCTTCTCCTCCCTTAGATTCCTAAATCGGCCATTTTGCTTAGGACAACTTGATGTTTTTGATTGCTGTCGTCTTGTGTAAACTGGAGGTCAGATTCAATTTGTCCATCTTTCATAAATAAAATGCGTTTCGCTTTAGCGGCTACCATAGGATCATGGGTGACGAGTACAATGGTCATTCCATCGGCGTTTAAGTTTGTAAATAAAGTCAAAATATCCTGAGAATTTTGACTGTTGAGGGCCCCAGTCGGCTCATCGGCAAATAATAGCTTGGGTTGGTGGAGGATAGCTCGGCAGATGGTGGCTCTTTGTAATTGACCACCAGATACTTGACTCACTAATCGTTCTTCTAGACCGTCAATCCCCACTTTAACCATTAGGGCTTTGGCTTTTTGATAGAGAGCTTTTTTGTTGGACGGATAGTCATTGTAGCTAGCTAACACGATATTATCAATGAGGGGAATTTGGGGGATAAATCCTGCTTGTTGGAAAACGAAGCCCATTTCTTGCCGTCTAATTTGGGCTAAATTTCTTTCAGATAATTGTGCTAAATCTTGATTTTGAAAGAGCACTTGACCGCTATCAATGGTATCCATACCGGAAATGGTAAAGAGTAGGGTTGATTTGCCAGATCCAGAGGGCCCCATAATAGCAATAAAGTCTTGGTCTTGTATGCTGACAGAGATATTCTTGAGCACTTGTTTACGTCCTTTGCCTTCACCGAAGGATTTATTAATCGTTTTTGCTTGAAGTAAACTTGTCATCCTAATCACTCCTTCATGTATTTGGCAATGGGCATCGTTTTAATACTTCTCACACTGAGAGCAGTTGCTAGCATAACCCAAACAACTAGGACACTGATTTGTAAGAACCAGACCCACCACTCGGTATCAACAAAATAGAAGCGACCGATACCCAAAGCTTGCATAAATACGGAAACCAACCGTTCTCCTAGTTGCTGATTTAGCAGGAAGCTGATGAATAGACTCAATGAGGTGACTAAGGCCATACCAAAGTAATATTTATAAACGACTTCATTGTTCGGTATCCCTAATGCTTTTAGGTTGGCGTTAGGGATCCGATCCTTAATGACCATTAAGTGGTTAAAGAGAATCGTTACTAGTAGTAGTAATATCATAGCCACCAAGCGACTGCTTTTAGCAAGCTTGTTGAGATTATTTGCTGTGTCACCCAATACTTCTTGCCGGTAAGCATTTACACTAATGACTTGGAAATCGGGATACTGTGAAGATAAGTCTTCTAGTAATTTGTTGAGATTAGTGTCAGCTTGACTAGTGATATACAGATTAGTTTTAAGTGCCGGGGCTTGCCAAGCTTGCTCTAGTGTCTGACCAGTTCGACCACCATTAGTAATATCTGAGTAAATACCGACAATAGTCAGAGTAACCTGACCATCAGTTAACTGAAGTGTTAATGTATCACCAATGGTTTTATCTAATTCTTTAGCCAAAAGATAAGACAAGGCAATATCTCTGGTTGCTTGTGGCGGGTGCCCAGCCTGGTAGTTGATAGGAAATGTTTGCGGATTGCCATGTCGTAGCCATAATTTGCTGGATTGTCCGTCAGATAATTGAAAGGAATAAGTGGCCTGAGCTTGGAAATTATAAGCTTCAATACGTGGATCATCATCTAAAGTAGCTATCATGTTTTCTTGATCAATAGCAGTTAAATCTGAGGGAATAGAGAGCATAATATCGACATCACCTATACCCATATATTGAATAAACTCACGACTTTCTATACTGGAGGCTAACCGCTGAGGGAATAGCGTAATGAAACTTATCATAATAAGGATGAGTGTTAGGGTGAAGTAGCTCTTAAGACGATTGGCTAGATTGACCCAGGCTAAGTATCCTTGACTAGTGGAAACAAGCGGGCTAGTTAAGGATATTTTGATTATTTTCTTGTTACCTAATTGTTTTCTAAGATTAAATAATTGAGCGGGTGTCATTTTGCCATAACGGTTTAATAAATGATGGCTGTAGCCAATGACAAAAACTGTCACCAGCAAACTAGCTAAACAAGAGAGTAGGTAAGCAATAATTGGGCGGTTAGGGGTTCCGTAGTATAGGGAGATACGGTCTAGAATTAATGGACTGAGGCCAAGTGCTAAGCCAAAGCCTAATAAGTTGGCAACTAGACTAATAACAAGATATTTACTTATATACAGGTTTTTAACTTGAGTAAAGGGGAGACCAATTGCACGTAAGATAGCAATCTGTTGCTGGTCTTCTTCAAGTCTGGCTAGGAGGGTAAAGCGAATACAAAGAAAGCTAATTAAAAGGGTAATAAAACCAATTGTTGCCAAAAGGAGCAACATGATACCTTCTGTTAAGCCATTAATCAGTCGAATCAAAGGATAAGTGATAGTTGGGCCGTTGTTTTCAAGTTGGTGTTGACTATAATCACCTTGAAAGGTAGACAAATCGTCCAAATCGTTTAATAAGAACTCGATTAAATACTCTGTTTGACCTTTTTCTTGAATAATTGCCAAATCTTGGGGGTGGACTAGGAAACGCTTAGAGGAGGAAAGCGATGAATTCATTTGTACATCTCGGATGGGGCCTTGGATTTCTAATTCCAGGCCATTGACAGATAGAAGGTCGCCCTTTTCTAATCCTTCATTTAGATAATAACTTAGAGGAAGATAGACTTGACCAGGTGCTACTTGAGGCTTTTGATTATTTAAATCGAGCAAGAAGTCAAAATTAGCGTTTTGACTGGAGAAACCATTGTCTTGAGAATGATTAGTCCAATCTTGACCGTTAATGAGTAAATCATGGCTATCCACATTAACGAAATTCTGAACTTGGTAAGAAGCTACTGAGTGATGGTTGTTTGCAAAGTGATCTAGCCGATCGAAATCAACATCTCCCAGATGCATTTGAATAAAATGGGGAGCCTGGGCATCTACCATTAAATGATCAATGGCGCCTAGGAGCTGACAGCCAGATAGTGTGACCAAGCTAGCAAAAAAGCTAGCCATAAGGATAAAAAATAAGATGGTCGCACTAGATAATTTACTGGCTTTTAGGTCATTTATAATTAACGGTCTGTACATGGTCCTCTCCCCCTTGTGATAGTTATAAAGATTGGTGGGATGCTTAGTTAAGGGTATCCTTAGATTCAGTTGGATTTAATTGGGCAAAGGATGTAACGAGTAAATCTTTATCAGTGCCTAGGAGTATTTCCATATGCTGGAGTAAAACCAGTAATTTTTCCTGTCGTTCTTCTTCAGTGAGGTCTAGGTTATGGCTATCAATAACCTGGGTCACGTAAACCACCATCATCTCTAGAACTTCATAGGGATAGCTGGTATTAAACAAACCTTCTTTACAGCCTTGCTCAATAACAGGTAGTAGAATTGCCGGCAGTTGTTCTTGGAGCTGTCTTTCAATTTTATAATGAAGCAAGATGTTTTCGTCGCGATGGATATGGGTCATTAACTCGCTGCCTATTTGATCTTGAGCATTGAGAGAAGCAATGGTTAACCAGAGTCGATTTAAGATGGTTTTTTCTTTATTGTCAGCTGCGATTTTCGCTTGTTTGAGTAGGGACTGACTCATTTGATCAACTAGTGCATTAATGATGTCATCTTTAGACTTGAAATAGTGATAGAGTGTACCTCGTGCTATGCCTAGGTATTGGACAATATCATTGGTAGAGGTATGAGCTAGACCTTTTTCCTCTATTAAGTGTGCAGCAGCACTGAGAATTTCTTGGCGGCGATTTTGGTGTTTCATAGGCTCCCTTTCTATAAATCGACAACTTGTCGGTTTCTTTTCTTTATTGTATTACTATTAACAAGAGATTGCAAGACTGACTATAAAGGGTGCGACAAAAGTCGTTAAGAACAGAATCCTTGGACCAAAACGCGAAAGATGGCATACAGCCATCTAAGAGATTTTGGGAAAGGCAGTCTGTTCTGACTTTTAGAACCCGACTATAAGGATGTGAGCACAAGCGGTAAGAGCGAGAGATTTGAGCCAATAGGCAAAAGATACGAACTTAAATCTTTTAGCCTATTGGACAAATATCCGAAGCGCTTGCTTTTGCGAGCTCGACTATAAGGATGTGAGTCAATCGCGATAAGGGACGGACCATATCGGAAGGGGACAAACGATAGCCAAGCGTCTTTAGGAAACAGTCGAAAAGGTAATTCCAGGAACAGTAAAAAAGGCTGGAACGTTTGTCCCAGCCTTATTTTAGAGTAGTATTTCAATGAATGATTAAATTAAAAATCGAATGCGTCGTCTTGTTCTTGCCAAGCATTCTGCATGGCGCGGGCGAGAATTAGGCTGTCTTGAATGAGGGTTTGTAGACGGAAATACACGTCGTCATCGATCAATTTCTCATGATCGAAGGCAGTGTCATGAATGAAGAGATAGTTAGGCACGATACTTGCTTTGAGATAGGATAGTATTGGTTTTAATTGGATTTCGGGAATTAAGTAGTGTTTGTTAGAGCCGGCAGTGACCAAGATTCCCACAGTTTTTCTTTCCAGCGCTTTTTGAGGAAGTAGGTCAAAAACATTCTTCAGACTGGCAGGAATCGAGGCTTGGAATATGGGTGTACCAATGAAGATAAGGTCGCTGTCCATGACGGCTTGTACTAAACGCCCGGTGTCACCAGTGTAGTCGAGAAAATGGCGACCATCGCTAAACATTAAATCCAAATCCTGAACGTTTAAATAATTGATAGAAACTTCGGAGTCTGTAAAGTCAGACAATTGTTCATACAAAGCCTGCGTCGCAATCCGTGTCTTATTGCCGACATTAGACCCTGATAAAACTAAAATATTCATTATCATTTCTCCTTATTTTTTGGCAGTATATTTCTTTACCACTGGGACAACTTTTTCGCCTAAAAGATCAATGGTTCGTTTAATCGCATCCATTGGAACGCCACCGAAATCAATTTGACCGACATAACGTTGCATGCCAAATGCTTCATGTTGGTAAAGCAATTTATCAATAATGAGCTCGGGGTCGCCGACATTAATAATACTTCTGACATCCATTCCTTGGGCGAAACCGCGTTTGGGGAAACCTTGACCATTTGTACGCTTCATTCCTTCATTAATATGTGGGTAGTACTGACGGTAGGCTTCTTTGGTGTCTTCATGGAGATAGAGGAAACCGGCCGTGGCTACCGGAAGCTGGTCGACTTCCCAACCTGCTTGGGCCGCAGCTTCTCGGTAAAGGTCAATCGGTCGTTTAAAGACAGACACAGGACCGCCTAGATGGGCTTGATACATAGGAACGCCGGCTAGACCAGCTTTTTGCGCGGATCCTAATGAGCCGCCTACTGCTCGCCAGATGGGTAAGCCCCCTGATTGACGATCGGAACGCGGTAAAACATGAGCATCATTCAGTGGTGCCCGGAATTCACCTTGCCAGCTGACTTGTTTATTTTCATTGATTTGTAGTAGGAGGTCAAATTTTTCTTCAAATAGGGCCTCATAATCCTTCAAGTCGTAGCCAAGTAAGTCATATAGGCCGACACGTGATGCTCGCCCTGCAACCAGTTCCATCCGCCCCTTGGAAATATGGTCAATAGTGGCGGCATCTTCGAAAACACGAACAGGATCTGCTGTCGAAATGATAGTTGCTCCCGAAGTGAGTTTAATACGTTTGGTGGCTTGGGCAATCGCCGATAAGATAATCAAATGAGCTTGGGAAACGAAGTACTCTTGGTGAGATTCTCCAATTTGGAAGAGGTCTAAACCAGCCTCCTCTGCTAAAATTCCCATTTCAATGATTTCACTAATCCGTTGTTGGGTGGAAATGCGTTCGCCGGTATGGGGATTAGCTAGGTGGTCGCCTAGGGTATAGAGGCCAATTTCAATGCCTTGGCTAGTATCAATTGTGGGTAGGATGTGGGAATGGGAAGTCATAGTTTGGTCTCCTTCTATATAGGTGCGAGGTTTACGATAAAATTTCGATTTAGAATGATTTACTGTCACCATATTATAGTTTAAGACTTGGATGCAAGTACAATGACTTAACCATAAATAGATTGCGATAATATTAATTGAAGTGATAAGCCATGATTTACCTGATCAAGGCCCCTTTGTGGTCTAGTTTCTGTTTTTCAGTTATAATGGAGGTTAATTGAATGATAAAATTGTTGTGAAATTTAGCGTGCCAAAATCCGGCAAAGAGGAGAAAGCCAATGACACAGTCCTATAAGTACATCATTTTAGGTGGCGGTATGGCTGGTGCCCATGCAGCTTATCAAATTCGTCAACATGACCAAGAAGGGTCTTTATTAGTTATTAGTCAGGAAGTGGACAAACCTTATTTTCGTCCCCCGCTAAGTAAAGAATTTTGGACGGAGCCTCACTATTCTAAGGAATCGATTTTCTATGACATTAACAATGATGAGTCTATCGATTTCTTATTGAAAACAACCGTAGCAAAAATTATCCCTGACCAACAAAAAATTGTAACAGATCAAGGCGAAAATTATAGCTACAACAAATTGCTCTATGCACCAGGTGGAGAACCTAAATGGATCCCTGGTCCAGATAGCGAGCGGGTATTAGCCATGCGAACTTTGGATGATTACCGTAACTTGGAAGGTTTGACTAGCAAAGACAGCAAGGTAATTGTCGTTGGTGGTGGCTGGGTTGGTGCAGAATTGGCCGCTGGGCTTAAGGTCAATGACATCGATGTTAGTCTAGTCTTCCCTGATGACGTTTTGAATAAAAAACGCCTTCCGCTCGAAATCGCTGAAAAATTCCAAGAAGCCTTTCTTGAGATTGGAGTATCACTTGTGAATAATGCCTATGCGGATTCTTATCGGGTAGAGGGTGATCAAGTGATCTTAAGTTTGGAGAATGGTCAAGAACTGACTGCGGATGTGCTAGTCTTAGGGATTGGCTTAGATCCACGGGTAGAATTAGCTGAAGCAGCTGGTCTTGAGGTCGATAATGGTGTTGTAGCCAACGAATACCTCCAAAGCTCTGATCCTAATATCTATGCGGCGGGTGATGTGGTGTCATACCCTGATGTTATTATTGGTCGTAATCGTTTTGGTCATGAAGACCAAGCCGAACAGTCTGGTGATACAGCTGGTCGTAATATGGCCGGTTTACAGGAAGTTTATGGCCACGGAGCCCCTTTATCCTATACAGATGTGTTAGGTATCTCTATTGAAGGGGTCGGTGAACTCAGTCGGAACCGTGATGATGAAATTATCGAAAAAGTGGTCGATGATGGCTATATTGTCTACTACCTTTCTAAAGGCAAACCTTCCGGAATCCTCACCTACAATGTTAAAGTCGATATGGATCAAGCCCGAGAAATTTTAGCCAATCCACCAGCTAATCCAGAAGACCTACCAGGCATGTTGAAACCGATGTAGAATATTATATAGTGTAAAAAGAGATTGGATTTGACCAATCTCTTTTTCCTTTTTGTTGATTTTGAGATGATTGCGCGCAATGAGCGATTGATAGTGTACGCAATCTGTCTTCTATAAAGTGTACTTATTAACAAGATAAAGATTAACCAATAAATTAGGTTATTTAAACTCCTAGCCAAATAATAAAACTAATAATGAAAATTATCCCAGCCACTAAATGAAAGGCAAGAGCAGTGTAAGCTTTCTTCTTATAGTTCATCATTTCTTGTTTTTGTTGCTTACTTAGGTTTTGGATAGGATATTTATTACGATGGATGAGATAGGGAATGATAAAACCATTACCATTGTTGCTTCCCGCATTGAGAACTCCCCACAATTTCGGATGAGCGAGTCCCCGAGCTTGGGCATCGATAAGCGTGAGTTGATAAATTGTGTAAGCTAGTAAGAAACCACCTACCAAACAAAAAGCACCTGAAACAATAAGTACAATAATTTGAGTAGTCATGATATTTGCTCCTCCCTAAAATCGTTTGATAATTTGATAGTAAACGACAGCTGCAAATAGTATAGCTAGTGTAAAAATCGCACTTAAGCGTATAGTGAGTGGGAGATAGGCGCTGAGTGCCATGATCAGTAAGATTAAAGCCACAATGATGAAACTGATTCTTAAGATTTTTTTGTTACTTTTGACGAGATTGGTGGATTCATCTAAGTGTTTCATATACGCGTCACTTCCTTTTAAGAGTTCATCTAGAGAAATCTGGTATAGGTCAGATAGCTTGATAATGGTAATGATATCGGGGTAGGTTTTATCGTTTTCCCAATTTGAAATAGATTGTCTCGATACAAAAACGGCTTGAGCGACTTCTTCTTGGGTGAGTTTTTTATTTTGCCGGGCGACTTTTAATTGCTGGCCGATTGACATAATCTTACCTCCTTTACACCTTAACTATAGTGTGACTTCTTAAATTTATCGAGCAAAGTTCTTAGACAAAGTGCTTTTTATCTTGTCAAAAGTCTTTGACATGGCCTTATATAGGCTCTTTGGATACTAATTTTGATCTTCAGTTTATAAATTAAGTGGGATAATTTGGTATTAAGCAAGATTTTCGTTATAGTGAACTCATTAAACTGAAGAGGGGATGGATATTATGACCGCACCTGAAATTACTTTAAATGATGGTCGTCGAGCACCGATGATTAGTCTCGGAACAGTAGGTTTGCGTGGTCAAGCGGGTAAGCTGGCTATTTTGGAAGCAATCCGTAATGGCTACCGAGCCATTGATTCTTCTACTAACTATAATAATGAAGGGATTGTTGGTTTGGCGGTAAAAGAATCTGGCTTAGCACGGACAGAATTCTTTATTACGTCCAAACTTCCTGGGTCTCACCATAATTATGACCGTGTTTTTGAAATTTTACAAGAACAGTTGGCACGGATGGGCCTAGATTATTTTGATGAGTATTTGATCCATTGGCCGAATCCTGATGAGGGCTTGTATGTTGAAGCTTGGCGAGCTTTGGTGGATGCCCAAAAACTTGGCTTAATTCGTTCCATTGGTGTATCAAATTTTGAACCAGACCACCTAGATGCTATTATTGAGGCGACGGGTGTCACACCAGCAGTTAATCAAATTGAAAGCCAACCCTATTTTAATAATGAAACAGTCCACCAATATAATCAAAAATTGGGGATTGTGACCGAAGCATGGTCGCCAACTGGTCGGACTAATAACGATGTGAAATCTAATCCTGTTCTAGCTGAAATTGGGGAAAAATATGATAAATCTATTGCCCAAATTGTTTTGCGTTGGTTGATTCAAAGAGGAGTAGTGCCAGTCATTAAATCCGGCAACCCAAATCACCAGCGTGATAATCTAGATGTTTTTGATTTTGAATTAAGTGATGACGATATGGAAAAAATATTTGCCCTAGATAAGGGTGAAGAAGGACGACTAGAAGATCAAAATCCTAACACTTATCATGAATATGTTTAATCTTTATAATATGAGAAAAACTCCCTTAAGGTTAATAAAACTTTAAGGGAGTTTTTCTTTATTGCTTATCGTATTGGTCAATAAAATCAAAGACAGTTTGGTAATAGTCATCAGGATCAAGATATTTTGATTCGCTGTGGGCTGCCTCTGGCGCAATGTAGCGTTCTTTTTCAGCAATAGGCAAGGCGTTATAAACGTCATGAACCATTTGATAAGGAACAAAGTCATCGGCAGTCCCATGGATATAGAGGGTTGGAGTGGTAGACTTAGCTAATAAGTCGGTGACTTGGCCATCTGAGAAAATATTAATATCTGCTCTGAAATAGGCCATAATTCCAGCCATGTGTAAGGCAGGGAAGGCTGGTAGGGCAAAACGTTGATGGAGCTCACTCTCAAAAACACCCCAAACACTGCTGTAACCACTATCTTCAATAACCGCTATGACTTGATCAGGAAAATCATCTAAACCGGAAGCAGACATCACAGTGGCAGCACCTAGAGATTGGCCATGGGTGACAATTTCACTATCTGGATGTTCAGCAATGAGAAATTCTAACCAATTAATCAGATCGTATTTTTCTTTGATGGCCATGGTAATGTAGTCCCCTTGGCTTTCGCCTAGACCACGTTGGTCATAGGTTAAGATGTTATAGCCTTCTTCATAGTAACGGTTGGATACGGGATACATGTGTTCTTTGTTGACTTGATAACCATGTACAATCACAGCCCATTTATTAGTTTGGTGTTCTTTGTCTTGTTTAAAAATTTCGCCTCGCAAGGTCAGACCGTCATCGCTTTTAATGCTGACGTCTTGGTGAAGAGACTTAGTGTTTTCTAACCAAGTGTCTACCCTATCTTCTTCTAAGGCCTTGTTTTTTGCGATAATTTGAGCGGTTTGTTTGGATTGCTTTTCGGTGCCTTCCGGTAGGGTTTCAACTACAGGGTCACGATCAGCACCGCCACTGTTAGGAACTAAGGCATAGTCGACGAAATAATTTCCAACGACTATAGTCGCGATAATGCTAAGTAAAACGAGAATACTAGCAAGCCAACCGACTATTTTTGGCCAGCGTTTTTTGTGGTTATTTTTGCTCATGACATCACTTCCTTTTTATTTAAATGTTATTATAGCAATCTTCATAGACAAATAGCGAATGATTCCTTAATGCTAGAGAAAAACGTCACTATTTGACCTTGTATTAGGTTATAATGAAAGTGGTTACAAGATTGGAGGGGGAAGTGATGAAGAAGTGGAAGTTAGCGATTGTTATTTTGTTGGGGCTAATAATGGTTGCATTTGCAGGAGTAACTTATTTGACTGGACAAGAGGTGTTTAATGGGGTCACCCATTTAACGAGCCAAGAAGAAACCCTAGAAAATGAAAAACATTACCAGGAGGGCTATGAGAACTTAATCGTCCCCTTAGAGCCAGAGAGCGCAAGCCTATCGTCAAGCCAAGGCAATTACGATATTCCCTACCTTTATCTTGAGAATGATCAGGCCAAGGGAATTGTTGTTATGGTTCACGGCCTAGGTGGAACCAAGAAAACCTTGGCACCCATAATGCGAACTTTTTATGATATGGGTTACAGTGTGATTAGCTACGACCAAGCTAATTCTGGTCAGAGTCAAGCTAACTACAATACTTTTGGTGTCTTGGAATCCTATGATACTTTGGATGTTTTAGCCTTTGCCCAAGAAGAAGTCGCGGATGGCCCTGTTGTCTTGTGGGGAGAATCTTACGGGGGAGCGACGGCAGTAATGGCAGCGGCTCGTGATCAAGAAAGGGACCAAATGATTGACTATTTGATTCTCGATTGTCCCTTGGCAGATAGCAATGAAATGATTGATCAAGTCTTTCAATTGGTCACAGATGAAACAGGGATTCCCATATCTTATTTGAAATGGAGCGGTGACTTATTCAACCGTGTTAAGTTAAATGTTCGTTTTGCTGATAGGGATGCCAGTGAGTGGGCCAATCAAATAACGATTCCGGTGTTTATTACGAATGCTGACCAAGATCAGCTCACTCCGCCCCATATGGCTCAAGACATTTACCAAGCCATTCCCCATGACCAAAAATATCTTGAGACCATGCAAGGTTATGGGCATTGTGAATTCACCTATAGTGAACCAGAAGCCTATCAAGCGATGCTGGCAGAATTCTTACAAGATGATTAATTTTTTAAGCACTAGAATAATTAAAATGGTTGATTTACAGTAGAAAGTCATTAGCTTAATAATATTACTAATACTGGTTCCTTTATTTAGGAGCCAGTTTTCGTTTTGATGAGCTTTAAGTTTTTTGGAATAAAATTCCGGATTATATTAAACATTCCCGTTTATATTGAAATCAAATTCCTGAAAAGCTATAATTAAATAAAGCGGTTACATTAAAGAATGGAAAGGAGTTGCAAATGTTTGGATTTTCGGTCTTTTTAAATGACGAAATTGATGAAGACTACTTACAAAGTATGCTAGCAGCAGGCTTTTCAGGGATTTTTACTTCTATCCATATTCCGGAAGAGGATGTATCCCATTACAAGCAACGTTTGGCTCAATTGGGGACTTTTGCTCGCAACCATCACCTGGAATTGATGGTGGATATTTCCCGAGATGCCTTAGGAAAACTGGGTGCCTCTAGTCAGCATGTAGGCCCCTTAGTGGATTTAGGAATTTCCGGTTTGCGTATCGATTACGGAATTGATTGGCAAGATGTTGCCGAAATTAGCCACCAGTTAAAGGTCGCCCTAAATGCAAGCACTCTCCAACAAAGCGACATTGATGCCTTAAAAAGCTTTCAAGCAGATTTTACCTCCATTGAAGCCTGGCACAACTACTATCCACGCCCGGAAACCGGGGTGGATAGCGATTATTTATTGGCTCGTAATCAATGGCTCAAGGCGAATCATCTCCCAGTGACGGCTTTTGTGGCTGGTGATAATGATAAACGCGGTCCTCTCTATAAAGGCTTGCCAACTTTAGAAGTGCACCGCGACTTACTGCCGCTAGCAGGGGCCTTGGCTTTAATCCAAGATTATTGCTGTGACCATGTTTATATTGGAGACCCTGGTTTATCCGCATCCAGCCGTGACCAATTCGTTACTTATATAGATGAAAATAGTATTAGCTTATCTGCTCAGTCCCTTGTGGCTGGTCATACGGACTGGTTAGACCACATTCAAAAACCTCATAGTAATCGATTGGATCCCGCTAGAGATGTGGTCCGTAGTCAGGAAGCGCGTCTGCGTCCCCTGGTTAAACCGATAGTAGCTTTGAATACTATCGAGCGGCCGATTGGAGCCATTACCATCGATAATGAGGGCTACCAACGTTACCAAGGAGAAGTGCAAATTGTTAAGCGTGCCTTGGCTGCTGATGACAAGGTGAACGTGGTGGGACAAGTCAAGTTTTCTCATTTGCCCTTGATTAATCAAATTGGACCGGGACAGAAGTTTGAAATTAGAATGGAGGCATTCAATTGAAATTAGAAAAACTAACCACAGAACAGCGAAATCCTAATACCATGGCGCTTGATCAAATGTCCGTAGGTGAAATGCTTGCGACTATGAATGCGGAAGACCAAGGAGTAGCCAAGGCAATTTCAGAAGTTTTAGCTGACATTGAAGAAGCTGTGGATAAAATCATTAGGTCCTTTAATCAAGGTGGGCGATTAATTTACATTGGTGCGGGTACCAGTGGCCGTTTAGGTGTCCTTGATGCCGCTGAATGTGTGCCGACTTTTGGAGTGTCGCCAGATATGGTCATTGGGTTAATCGCTGGTGGTCAAGCGGCGATGTTCTCAGCTGCAGAAGGAGCGGAAGACACCGGTAATTTTGCGGAAACAGACTTGGCTCAAATCGCGCTACAAGCCCAAGATACCGTGGTAGGATTAGCCGCTTCCGGACGAACCCCCTATGTCATTAGTGGGTTAGCCTATGCCGAGACTATTGGTGCGAGCACAGTGGCCCTGTCCTGTAACAAAAATGCTGAGATTAGCCAATATGCAGATGTGTCAATTGAAGTTGAAACTGGACCAGAAGTACTGACAGGTTCTACCCGTTTGAAAGCTGGTACCGCTCAGAAATTAGTCTTAAACATGTTATCGACCTGCGCCATGGTGGGTATTGGTAAGGTCTATCAGAATTTAATGGTGGATGTTCTAGCTACTAATCAGAAATTAGAAGACCGAGCCCAGCGCATTATTATGGAAGCAGCAGATTGTTCCTTGGAACAGGCGGAGCAAGTTTTTCAGGCAGCTGACCGCCAAGTTAAGGTAGCTATTGTTATGATCTTGACAGGTTTGGATAAGGCATCTGCTGAAGAAAAAATTGCTCAAGCCAATGGTTTTATCAATGACATTGACTATCCCTTAAATAAAGGAGGAGAATCTAATGACTAACAGCAATGAAAAACGTCTCGCTGCGGAGATTTACGCGGCTATTGGTGGCCCAGAAAATACTAACAAAGTTTATAACTGCATGACTCGGGTGCGGATTGAAGTCAAGAATGACCAAGCAGTGGACCTAGAGCAATTGCGCAGTTTGCAAGGGGTCCTAGGAGTAGTGGAAGATGATACCTTACAGGTTGTTGTTGGGCCGGGTAAGGCAGCTAAAATTGCCAATGAAATGGCCGCTAGCTCAGGAGTGAGTCAGGGGGAGAGTATTGATGAAAATTTAGACCAAGACCTCCTTTCTGGTCGTAGCCAAGCTGAACAGCTTGCCGCTCAGAATAAGGCTCAGCAGCACAAACGGAATGACACACCTTTTAAACGAGCTTTGAAGGTCATTGCCTCAATTTTCGTCCCGTTAATTCCAGCCTTTGTGGGGGCAGGTATTATTGGGGGGCTTGCCTCTATTATTGAAAACTTGATGACGGCTGGGACCATTGATCCTGCTGCTTGGACCAATCTATTTACTATTTTGAAGATATTACAAAGTGGCCTCTTTGCTTATTTGAACATCTATATTGGGATTAACGCAGCCCGCGTTTTCGGGGCGACAGATGGATTAGGGGGCGTCGTGGCGGGTGTCACCTATCTGACGGGCATGGCGCCAGAGAATCCCTTGCCTAATATTTTCACTGGTGGCGAACTGGCGCCTGGGCAAGGTGGTGTCATCGGGGTCATTATTGCAGTTTATCTCTTATCCTTAGTTGAGAAGGCGTTACGAAAAGTTGTCCCCGATGCCATTGATATTATTGTCACTCCTACCCTATCCTTATTGTTTGTGGGTATTGTCACTATTTTTCTAATTATGCCAGTGGCGGGCTTTATTTCTAGCTCACTGGTAGGCGCCATTAATTGGGTTCTCGCTGTGGGTGGGGCCTTTGCTGGTTTTATCTTAGGCGCAAGTTTCTTACCATTAGTGATGTTTGGCTTACACCAAATTTTGACGCCTATTCATATTGAAATGATTGCTTCCTCAGGTAAAACCGTCTTATTACCGATCTTAGCCATGGCAGGTGCCGGTCAAGTTGGTGCTGCTCTAGCCTTATGGATGAAATGTCGAAAAAACAAACAACTCACTAATATCATCAAAGGGTCCTTGCCAGTGGGTATCTTGGGAATTGGCGAACCCCTTATCTATGCTGTAACCTTACCACTTGGTCGCCCATTTATTACCGCCTGCTTAGGTGGAGGTGTCGGTGGGGCCATTTTAGGGGCTATTGGTGGGGTAGGCGCCACCGCAATTGGACCTTCCGGATTAGCCTTGATTCCTTTGGTGGCAGACGGTCAATGGTTAGCCTATGTGCTTGGTTTGTTGGCAGCTTATCTGGGAGGCTTTATCTTGACCTATTTCTTTGGGGTGCCCAAAGAAGCCCAAGAAGCTAGCGAAATTACTGGGGCTCCTTCTAATACCATGGATGCTTTAGATGAGTTATAATTAATAGGATGAGTAGAGGCTAAGCTAATAGAGCTAGCCTCTTATTACTAGCGATTTTGGCTAAGACTGAGGAGGAAAACCATGTCTCGTAATATCTCCCTAGCAATTAAAAATCAGTTGGCTTCTCTGCCTCGTTCAGAGCAAAAAGTCGGCCGATTTGTTTTAGATCATCCACTGGAAGTCATCAGAATGTCTACTGCTAAGCTTGCTCAAGCCGCACAATCAAGTCCTGCCAGTGTGATTCGTTTTTGTCATTCTATTGGTCTTGAAGGTTTCACTGACTTGAAACTAGCTTTATCTGCTCAAGGAGAACCTGCCTTGGATAGTCATTATACCGATATTGAACCCAATGAAAGTTTGACCCGGATTAAGGATAAACTAGCTATGAATACCAAAGCAGTACTTTCGGAGTCCAACATTAGTTTAAAAAATGACACCATCAATCAAGTGGTTGAAACCTTGAAGGCTAGCCCAACTATCTATCTCTATGGATTAGGTGCCTCTTATTTAGTGGCCTTAGATTTTCGACAAAAGTTTACGCGGATTGGCAAGCAAATAGTGGTTAGCCAAGACCAACACGAGCTCGCTGCTTCCTTGGCTATTGCGCCAGCGGGATCAACTTATATTGGTATTTCTTATAGCGGAGAAAAAACAGAAGGGCTGCACATGATGCGCTTAGCCAAGAAATGGGGATTAATGACGATTTCCTTGACTAAGGACTCGGACAATCCGCTGAGTCGCAAAGCAGATTTGGCCTTAAAAACGGCTGAAACTAATGAAGCCTTATTGCGAAGCGGGGCAACAATTTCGTTGCTATCACAACTTTATGCAGTGGATATCTTATTGTTTTACTATATGACTAAGGATTACGACAATACGATTAAACAGTTGGAACTATCCAAGCAAGCCATTACTGATCTAGAGGATTTCATTTCTTAACTCAATAGGTACGATGCACCTCGTCTGTCTTATTAAAAAACGGATGAGGTGTTTTTTATGGTTTTGTAATAAAAGAGTCATTAAAAAAACAAATCAAAATAATTACGATTTATCTTGACTTTAACGGAGGAGCTGGGTTATGATTTAAAACGTAATGATTACGATTACTAACAGTATTAAGTATGCAAAGGAGAAATGATGATGAAAAAACAGTTACTATTAACCCTATCCGCTGCCTTGGTGCTCGCTGCTTGTGCCAATCAGCAAGCAACTGACAATGCCGACACTGCTGCTGAAGATGCTACTAGTCAAGAAGTTGCTAACCAAGATCAAGGCAGTAAGATTGAAGAAGGGCACGATCATACTCATGATGAAGGAAATCATGATCACGACCATGCCCATGAAGAAGCTCACGACCATAACCATGACCATGATGTCACCGTTTCAACTGAAACTGTTGTCGATCGTGAGGGCGATAATTATATCGTTGCCCATGGTGATCACTACCATGAAGTGCCGGTTTCTGAAGTCAGTGATGATGAGCAAAAAGAAATCGACCAGTACTTGAAAGACAACCCCAATTTGAAAGCAGAACGCGAAGCCAAACAAAAAATTCAAGCCGGTTACTTTAAAGACGACCAAGTTGCGGACCGGACCTTAGAAGACTGGCAAGGCGACTGGCAATCAGTTTTCCCATACTTAGAAGATGGCACGCTTGACCCTGTCATGGAAATCAAAGCCTTGGAAAGTGACGGCGAAAAAACAGCTGATGACTACAAGGATTATTACACTACCGGTTACCAAACGGATATCAAGGAAATTAAAATCAAAGACAATAAAATTACCTTTATCAAAGAAGATGGTAGCGAAGTGACTGGTGAATATGAAGCTGCCGGTAGCAAGATTCTTGACTACGAAAAAGGGAACCGTGGTGTTCGGGCCCTATTTACCAAGGTTGGTGGCGACGAGGAAGCCTTCGAATCGGTCCAATTCTCCGATCACAACATTGCCCCTACTGAAGATGTGCACCATTTCCATATTTTCTTCTCTAATGATTCTCATGATGAATTAGCTAAGGAAATGGATAACTGGCCAACATTCTACCCAGCAGGCTGGGATGGTGACCAAATTCTAGACGATCAATTACATCACTAATCGACCGAGCGCCTTTATTTGAATACTTTTCTTTGGCAACGCACTTGCTTTTTATTCAAGTTGAAACTGTTGCAACGCAAATTTTAGCGGAAGTCCTGCAAGGGTGTCATTTTACCCTGAGTCAGAAAACTTGTTATAATGATAAGGAAACACAAGTTTAGAAAGGGTGACCTCGTGTGCAAGAGATTATTAAGGAACTTCCTATTGAAGGAATTAAGGAATTAAAGCCAGTGAGTGGTGGGGATGTTAATGCAGCCTACCATGTCATCACCGATAAAGAGGATTACTTCTTATTGGTTCAGGCTAATGCCTCGGAAAGTTTCTATACCGCAGAAATAGTTGGCTTAGAACTTTTTGAGGAGCATGGTATTCGAGGACCACGTGTGATTGCTCATGGCCAAGCTGCTGGTGATGCTTACCTACTCTTATCTTATTTAGAAGAAGGCCACCAAGGAAGCCAAGCTGAACTTGGTCAATTAGTAGCCAAACTCCATCAAGTTTCCAGTCCAAATGGCCAATTTGGTTTTGACTACCCTTATGCAGGAGCTGCCATTTCCTTTGCCAACCAATGGACTGATTCCTGGCGGGAACTCTTTATCAATGAGCGCATGGACCAACTCAGCCAAGCCTTATTAGACCAAGGGTTATGGAGTGAAGATGATATGGCACGTTATCAAGAAGCACGTCAAGTCATGGTGGAAGCCTTAGACAATCATGCTAGCCAAGCGGTCTTAGTTCATGGCGACCTCTGGGCAGGAAACTACATGTTCCTTAGCGATGGTGCACCGGCCTTGTTTGACCCTAGTCCGCTCTATGGGGACCGCGAATTCGATTTGGGCATCACCACTGTCTTTGGTGGCTACACCGAAGAGTTTTATCAAGCTTATAGTGAAATTTTGCCCCTAGAAGATGGTTACCAATTACGTTTAGAATTTTACCGACTCTATCTCTTCATGATCCATTTATTAAAATTTGGCCAAATTTATGCGGGATCAGTCAAGCAAAGTCTTAACCATATTCTTGCAGAGAAATAGTTTAGCGACACCAACCAGAGTCTTTAGGACTCTGGTTTTTTTGTGCTGTTTTAGGTCAGCTTTATCTTGTTTGGTGATTAGCTAGAAGGGCATCCTTTAAGAGGATTTACTAGAGAGACTGGTACTTTTTTGAGTCAGCTTTTTTAGAGACGAGGGAGTTATTCAATAGGCGGAAATCTACTTTCACTACGTATTTATAGATAGGAGAGATTTTTCATGGAAAGGGAGAGAGTAAGATGGCTGGGATTAAACGATTGGCCCTTTTGAAAGAAATGCAAGCCCGAAAACTATTATCAAACAAAGCGGATTTGGAACGAGAATGGAGTTGGCAAGAAAAGGGAATGCAAGGAGAAAAGACTATGGAAGAATTACTGGTAGAAGACTTACCCCAAGTAGTCACCATACTCCATGATGTCACCTTGGAATTTGCTGGGCTTACCCAATGCGACTTTATCGCACTGACTGCTAACTTTTGGTTACTAGTCGAAGTGAAAAATTATAACGGCTTAATGACCTATCAAGACCAGCGCTGTCGACTACGAGGCGAAGACCTGCGTGCCGACCAAATGGCAGCTATGCGCAACCGCCTCCGCATTGTAAAAAAATTAGCGCATAGTGTCGACCCCAAGCTAGTTGTAGAAGCTGCCATGGTCTTTATCCATCCCAATGGTGAAGTCGAATGGGATAGCCAGGAAGACTTTGCCATCCTGACACGGAATCAAATCCACCCCTCCAAACGAAACCCTCCACTAATTAACTAGTGGAGGGGATGGAAATTTATCTAATGTACGTTTAGACGTTGGGTTTGTTGATGGAGAATCAGACTAGTGATGAAGATGCCTAAGATTGTGGCTAGGTATGGATAGTCATTGACATATTGCATAATAGTGGATACGAGGACGGTATCAGAGATATAGCCAATGACAATTCCAAAAATAAATCCGAAAAATGCAAGCCCAAACATTCCCCAGAGTAGCATGGTCTGGCTAGAAAATTTATAAATCAGTAGGCTAATGATATTAGCAACGATGATCAAAATAAAGTCACTGAAAAAAGTTAATAGGAAAGGGTCGTTGTTATTACTTATGCCTAGTAAGGCGGTCAATAGGCTAATGCCAGCTAACCAAGCCAAGAGGCCGACGAAAAAGTTTTGTCGGTTAACCCCTAAGCGCAAAGCCGTGTCAAATAACTCTTCACCTACAGTCATACTGAGTATTATCAGAAGGATACGGACGATATATTTTAGAAAATCCCAAGCAGGATAAAGGAAGTCACTTATCCAGTCACCAGATGAAGCGGTGAAGAAGAAAAGTAAACCTGATAGTGCTGCTGTTCCTAGAATAATAATAAGTAAGTAGTTGACGAGTTGACGTCCAAGTCGTTCGGTACCTACCAGTAATAGTTTGCCCATTTTATTCATGATCATCGCCTCCAACTAAATGATTAAAGAGTGTCTGAATGCTGAGTGGTTCAACTTTGCCACCTTGGTTTCTGATGTTCGCAAGGGTTTCATGAGTGATATTAGCGTAGATATCTCGCCGTAAAACGGACCCCATCTTTTGGCTAGCTAGAACGCCAGGTAGGTCGCCATCGTAATTACTGACCCGGAAGCTTTGTCCTTGAAGACTTTCAATCGTATCCTGAACGATAACTTTGCCATCCTTTAGAATGATGATATCTGTTAAGTAATTTTCAACCTCGGAAATGAGATGGGTTGAAATAATAAACAAACGTGGGTGATTCGTGTATTCCTCCATCAAAGTTTGGAAAAATTCTTTACGATTCACTGAATCCAGGCCATTAGTTGGTTCATCCAAAATCACCACGGGGGTGCGGGTAGAAATCCCCAGAATATTTTGAAAGATGGTTTTGTTTCCGGTCGAAAGTTTGCGGTATTTCATTTTAGGGTCCAGCTTAAAGTGCTGCATCAGTGCTAGGGCAGTATCCTTATCGAAATCAGCGATGACTTGGTCGTAATAACGAACCGTAGCGCCTAATTTTTCCGATAATATCCGGTTATCCTTGTTGAAGCCATTACCGAAAAGGGTAATCTGACCTAAGGCTTGGCTATTCGTACGGACATTTTCCTTATCAAAGTTAACCTGACCTTGGTAACGGGTGATTTGATTAGCAATAATTTGCATAAGTGTGGTTTTACCAACTCCGTTACGTCCGAGTAAACCATAGATACCAGTTTCATTGGTGAAATCAATGCTGACATCCTTTAGCACCGGCTGGTTTTTATATGTCTTGTTGATATTAACTGTCTGTAGCATGGTAGGCCTCCTTAATCAATTGACTGAGTTCTTCATCATTTAAACTTAGAGCGCGTCCTTCTTTCACAAAGGCCGGAACACTCTGCTCAATGAAATGTTGGCGTCGTTCTTGAGTGATGATGTCTTTGGCTTCAGGAGTCACAAACATCCCCACTCCCCGTTTCTTGTAAAGGACTCCCTTTACCACTAAGGCATTAAGTCCTTTACCAGCAGTAGCGGGATTCACTTCCATGTTACGCGCAAACTCATTCATGGACGGCACCTTATCATGAGACGACAAGGCGCCCGACATAATTTCATCTTCAATGAATTGCGAAATCTGTAAGAAGATAGGGATTTCCATAGCCAACCTCCTTTTTAAATTAAATACTAGTAATAATTAACACAGCTTAGTCACCTAACTGGTTAGTTAGTCAAGTAACTAACCAACTTACAACTTAAGTATAACGAATACTTCCCTCTTGTCAAGAAAAAATAAAAATAAAGACAAAAAAACCCATTTAAGCATTCGCTTAAATGGGTGTTAACAATAAAAATTAAATTATGGAGACGATCGGGCTCGAACCGACGACCTCTACACTGCCAGTGTAGCGCTCTCCCAACTGAGCTACGCCCCCAAAACAATATATTTATTCTATAGCTTTTACGTGGGCAAGTCAATAGGCTATGAGTAATTTTTTTAGGTATAATCCTATATTGCCTAAAAATAATCAGAATCAGGATATCGCATCTGTGACTGACCCAATGCCAATAAAAAAGGCTAGAACGCATGGTTCTAACCTTAATAGTCATAGGTACTTATTAATTAGGCAGTTTCTAATTCACCTGGGTAGTCGGGAACACCTTTTTCAACATTTGTAGCATCAAAGCCATGTTGGTCAAGGATTTTAGTTCCTTGCTTGGACCCTTTACCATCATGACAAATCACATAATAAGCTTTGTCTTTGTCTAATTTGTCGAGATTGTCTTCGATTTCAGATAGTGGGAAGTGAACAGCACCAGGAACATGGCCCTTGTCATAGAGTTCTTTAGGACGTACATCCAAAATGTTAGGTGCTTGACCGTCTTGTACAATTTGATGGAATTCTTCAACTGTTACTTGTTTCATTGTATCAACCTCCTTAGCCATAGCATAGCCCTTATTGGTTAAATAAGCAAATGATGTGCTGAGGGGAGGTAAATTAGGGCATCATTCCATATAACGTTTTTGCAAAAGTGGAAGGATGAAAAATCGTTTGATTTTATTGCTTAAAAGCCTAGTCAAACAATAGATATTTCGGTAAAATGAACGTATCACTTACCAAATAATAGTTACAGGCAATAAAAAAAGCGCCGAGACAGCGCCACATTAGTTGGAAACGGACATAGCCTTATTTTAACTTGCTGTGTAGTTTCGAATGATACTAACAAATGTATTATAACTGCTTACTATTACTTTTGTCAACAGGTCGAAAATATTATTTAGGAGGAAACTTATGAAGAACGATTATACTATTGGACTAGATATTGGAACTAACTCGGTGGGTTGGTCAGTTATTAAGGATGACTTGACCTTGGTTCGCAAACGAATGAAGGTTAAAGGGAACACTGACATCCACCATAAGAAGAAAAATTTCTGGGGAAGTCGTCTCTTTGACGCAGGTGAAACTGCTGAAAGTACTCGTTTAAAAAGGCAAGCTCGTCGTCGCTATGAGCGTCGTCGTTTTCGATTAAAATTGTTGCAAGGTTTTTTTGCCCAAGAAATGGACGCTATTGATTCCGATTTCTTTCAGCGGTTAACGGATAGCTTCCTGATTCCAGAGGAGAAATCTTCTGATGCTCATCCAGTATTTGGATCTTTAGAGGAAGAAGTTGCTTATCATGACAACTATCCAACCATCTATCATTTACGTAAGGCTTTGGCTGATTCAGAAGAACAATTTGATTTACGTCTTGTTTATTTGGCCTTGGCGCATATAGTCAAATATCGTGGGAACTTCCTTGTTGAAGGAAAACTAGATTTGAATAATGTTTCAATTGTTGACACTTTTCGAGCTTTTATTGAAAAATACAATGAGATTTTTGCGCCACTTGATCAAAATGTCGACTGGACAGAAAGCCAAGTTGCAGAAGTTGATCAATTATTACGGCAAAAAGTATCTCGAACCAAAAAATTTGAGCGCATTATTGACCAGTTCGAAGCAGTAAAAAAATCCGATACCTTTGCCTTATTCATTAAATTAATTGTAGGAAATAATGCTGACTTCAAAAAAGCATTTGATTTAGAAGAAAAGGCACCGTTAAATTTAAGCAAAGAAACTTATGAAGAAGACTTAGAAGCCTTATTAGCTATTATTGGCGAAGATTATCGAGAATTATTCCTAAGAGCCAAAGCAGTTTATGATGCCATGGAATTAGCGCAAATTTTGAGTGCGTCAGACCACCAGACTAATGCCAAACTATCTGCTCAAATGATTGCTTTCTATGACCAACATGGAGAAGATTTAGCGAAGTATAAAGCCTTTGTGCGTCATCATTTGCCTAAAAAATATAAGGAAACCTTTAATGATTCTTCTAAGAATGGTTATGCGGGCTATATTGATGGCAAAGCCAGCCAAGAAGATTTTTATAAATTTGTTGGCAAACAAATTAAAGGGATTGATGGGGCAGAATATTTTGAAGACTTAATGGATAGAGAACTTTTCTTGAGAAAACAACGTTCCTTCTATAATGGAGTCATCCCTCATCAAGTTCACTTAGCTGAAATGCGCGCCATTATTGACCAGCAAAGCCAATTTTATCCTTTCTTAAAAGAATATCAAGATAAAATGGAATCTTTAGTGACCTTTAGAATTCCCTATTATGTGGGACCACTAGCTAAAAATAAAGATCAAAGTGAGTTTTCATGGTTGTCACGAAAATCTGATGACGCGTTAATGCCATGGAATTTCTCAGAACTTGTTGATTTAGATCAATCAGCCGTTAAATTTATTGAGAATCTGACGAATTATGATACCTACCTTCCTGACGAAAAGGTACTTCCGAAACGGAGCCTGCTCTATCAAAAATATACTATATATAATGAATTGACTAAGGTTAGTTATACCGATGAACGAGGCGAAAAACATAATTTCTCTGGTGAAGAAAAACAAGAAATCTTTAATGGTTTATTTAAACAACATGCCAATGTTAGTGAAAAACAATTAATCAAATTCTTAGAAAATAACTACCATATGGATTCACCAATTATTGAAGGTATTGATAGTAAATTTAATGCCAACTACTCTACCTATTACGATTTGGCCAAAATTCCAGGTATGCGAAATCTGTTAGATGACCCACAATATGATGCTATTCTAGAAGAAATTGTCAAAATTATTACTGTCTTTGAAGATCGTAAAATGTGCCAACGTCAATTAGAACAATTTAATGATATCTTGGATTCTAAAACAATTAAAGCTTTATCTCGTAAACATTATACGGGTTGGGGTCGTTTATCAGCTAAATTAATCAATGGCATTCGCGATGAAGCCAGCCAGAAAACCATCCTAGATTTCTTGATTGAAGACGATGGTAGTCCACGTCATCCTAATCGAAACCTTATGCAATTGATTAATGATGAAAACTTATCTTTTAAAGATACGATTAAAGAACATCAAGTAGTGGACTTAGATCAATCCTTTGCGGACATTGTTGCTGACTTACCTGGTAGTCCAGCTATTAAGAAAGGTATTCTCCAAAGCCTTAAGATTGTCGAAGAAGTGGTCGCTATTATGGGTTATGCACCTAAAAATATAGTAGTAGAAATGGCACGGGAAAACCAAACGACTGATTATGGTAGACGGCAATCGAGACAACGCCTCAACAAATTACAAGATGTTGTCAAAGAATTAGGTAGTACTATTCTAAAAGATTATCCGGTTGAGAAAAATGAAGATCTTAGAAAAGACCGACTTTATTTGTATTATTTACAAAATGGGCGCGATATGTACACTGGTGCAGAGCTTGATTATAATCAATTATCCAATTATGATATTGACCATATTATTCCGCGTAGCTTCACAACGGACAACTCCATTGATAATAAGGTTTTAACCGCGTCTAGTGACAACCGTGGTAAATCAGACGATGTGCCGAGTTCGACGGTTGTTAATAAACAAAAGGGCGTTTGGCAACGTCTATTAAGAGCAGGGGCAATTAGTCAACGAAAATATGATAATTTAACCAAAATCGAACGTGGCGGACTAACTGAAGGAGACAAGGCACACTTCTTGAAACGCCAATTGGTCGAAACCCGTCAAATTACCAAACATGTGGCTAATATATTGGACGAACGCTTCAATGGCAAAGAAGAAAATAATGAGAAAGAAACCAAGATTATCTTATTAAAATCAAGTCTAGCCAGCCAATTCCGAAAAGAGTTTTCTCTCTTTAAGGTACGGGAGGTTAATGATTACCATCATGCCCACGATGCTTATCTAAATGCAGTGATTGGTACTAAGCTCTTAGCCATGTATCCTAATTTGTCAGATGAATTTGTCTATGGCAATTACCGTTATCAAAGCAAGCGAATAGCCAATCGAGCAACTGCTAAAAAAATTCAAATGACTAACCTAATGAAAGGCTTTACTGAAGATAGAATCAGTGATGAAGAATCAGGTGAAGTATTCTGGAATAAAGCTCAAGATATTAAAACCATCAAACAAGTCTTAAGTTCAAAACAAATTAATATCGTTAAGAAGGTTGAAGAAAATACAGGGCAACTCTACAAAGAAACCATTCAACCAAAAGGGGATTCCGATAAATTAATTCCTATTGCGAACCATTTGAATCCTAAATATTATGGTGGATTTATTGAAGAAAGCAAAGCGTATTTTGTTATCGTCAAACATAAGAAGGGTAAAAAAGGCCAAATAAATTACACTGGCTTTGGTGTGACGCATTTAGATAGACAAGCCTTTGAGGAAAATCCAAAAAGTTACTTGGTGGCAGTAGGTTTCCAATCCCCTGAGGTTATACAAAAACTTAAATTTTATTCCTTACTTGAATTTTCTAATGGTGAGCAACGGTTGATTACTGGTGCTAGTAAAGCAACAACTAATGGTGGGGAATTACAAAAGGCAAATCAAATGGCCTTACCACAACACTTAACAAACTTTGTCTATCACCTTCATCACTATGATGAGATTGAATCACCAAAAAGTTTTGAAATAGTAAATGCTAATCTATCAATGTTTGATGACTTACTAACGCTTATCCTAGATTTCGCTGATCAGTACATCGATGCTGATGCAAATGTTGCTAAAATAAAAGCAGCTTATGATAAGTATCAAATCACTGATGTTAAATCAGTGAAAGAACTAGCCGAATCATTTATTTCCTTATTTACCCTAACAGCGGCAGGAGCACCTAGTGATTTCAATTTCTTAGGCCAAAAAATCCCAAGAAAACGTTATACGAGTGTTAATCGTTTAGAAGAGGCAGAAATTATCTATCAGTCAATTACCGGTCTCTATGAAACACGAGTGGAATTAGGTGAGGATTCATGGGATGGCGGACAGTAGTTGTTAATACCCATTCAAAACTGTCCTATAAGAACAACCATCTCGTCTTCAAAGATGCTTATAGGACAGAGCTCATTCATTTATCTGAAATTGACCAATTGATTCTAGAAACAACGGATATCACGCTGACAACTATGTTGATTAAGCGGTTGGTAGATGAACAGATATTAGTGATTTTCTGTGATGATAAACGGTTACCCAAAGCTTTGTTATCTCCTTTCTATGGACGATACAATAGTTCTAGTCAACTGAAGAAGCAAATGCTCTGGGCTGATAACTTAAAGGATAAGGTATGGACTGATATTGTAAAGCAAAAAATAAGCAATCAAGCACAATTTTTATCTGATTTAAATGATCACGAGCGGGCAGAGCGATTATGTGAATTTAGTATGAATTTAACCACTAAAGATCCAAGTAATCGCGAAGCCCATGCGGCTCGTCTCTATTTTAATGGCTTATTTGGTAATCAATTCTCCCGGCGGACTGATTCTGATCTTAATGCTAGCTTGAATTATGGTTATACCTTATTAATGAGCATGTTTGCTCGTGAAATTGTCCTTAATGGTTGTGTCACTCAATTGGGACTTATGCATACCAACCAATTTAACGAATTTAATTTTGCTAGTGATTTGATGGAGCCATTTCGAGTGTTGGTTGATGAGATTGTTTACTATCATCGTGAAGAAGAATTTCCGCTTGTTAAACGAGATTTGTTGGAGCTGTTTTCTCAAACATACTCTTATAAAAATAAGAATATGTATTTAACTAATATCGTCAGCGACTATACGAAACGAGTAATTAAACACTTAAATGCTGATGAGGAAAGGATTCCTGAATTTAGGATATGAGTTATCGATATATGCGACTATTGTTAATGTTTGATTTACCTACTCTAACTGCAGATGATCGGAAAAATTATCGTAAATTTCGCAAGTTCCTTTTAGATGAAGGCTTTATTATGCATCAGTTTTCGGTATATAGTAAGATTTTTCTCAACGATACAAATAAGAAATCTTTAGTTGATCGTTTGCAAGCAAGGGTGCCTAGTAATGGACTGGTGACTTTATTGAGTGTGACAGAGAAGCAATTCGCTCGTATGATTTATTTGTCTGGAGAAAGGGATACTCGGATAGCCAATAGTGATAGTCGAATTGTTATTTTAGGTGATGATAGTGATGAAACTTAATATTGAGATTCTTGATCAACCGCTAAGTATCCGCGGGCAAACGATTTTTACGATATTGGATACCAGAGTATTCGCGCAATTAGTGGAAGCATTTTATAATTATGATTCTAATGGTCAGTTAAAACTATTCTTTGATAATCAAGACCGCTTATCAGAAAATGAAGTGATGTTAATTACTGATATCTTATCCTATAATTTAAATTCTACTCCCGTTTTGAAAGCAATTTACCAAGACTTGGAAAGACAGTTGAATGAAGATTTAGAGACAAAAACCTTTATCGAAAAAGTGATTAGTGATGTTGCTATTGTGTTGAAAGACCTAACAGTGACTCATGAACTAGATATTAGTATTAATGAGCCTGATATAAAACATGTGTTTAAAGGATTCGATTTGCGATTAAATGATGATGTCAAAACAATATTCGATACTATGTTGTCGATTTTGGACGTTTATCATTATTTACCTAAGAAAAAATTGCTAGTCTTTATTAATGCTTTGTCTTATCTGACTGTGGGTGAAAAAGAATCATTGCAAGAAGAAATTTCCTTGCGACAGATTGATGTTTTGTTTATCGAGCCACGTAAAGTTGCTGGAATGACGCAATATTTGTTAGATGAAGATTATTTTCTATTTGAAGATATGGTATAATAGAGATGAGAAAAGTTCTTTGAAAAGTTAATAATGAGTACTGTTCAAGACGGAAACCCAGCTGTGGGTGAATGGCGCGATTACGAAATTTCCAGCTGCGAGGTTTTAGAGCTGTGTAGTTTTGAATGGTACTAAATCAATAAACTTAATGTAACAGCAAGCACAGTCAGTTTTAGAGCTGTGTAGTTTTGAATGGTACTAAATCATCAATCCTTTAGTTACTTTACACAGTTTAGTTTTAGAGCTGTGTAGTTTTGAATGGTACTAAATCCTTTTGAGCCGAGTATCAGCGCACCCTTATGTTTTAGAGCTGTGTAGTTTTGAATGGTACTAAATCCTTTTTTCCAGTAACTCGTCCAATCTTCTTGTTTTAGAGCTGTGTAGTTTTGAATGGTACTAAATCCGCCAAACAGTTGACTAAGGTCAAAAGTTTGTTTTAGAGCTGTGTAGTTTTGAATGGTACTAAATCCGTGGGCTTCCGCCCACACCTGACAAACGCTGTTTTAGAGCTGTGTAGTTTTGAATGGTACTAAATCTTAAATCAATTCGAGTATATTTATACCTGTTTGTTTTAGAGCTGTGTAGTTTTGAATGGTACTAAATCTGATTCGAACACCAATACTGCAAGCAACTCGTTTTAGAGCTGTGTAGTTTTGAATGGTACTAAATCTTCAGCGAGTTTAAATAGTGTATCTTGTAAGTTTTAGAGCTGTGTAGTTTTGAATGGTACTAAATCAGTGACAACGATGGAGTCTATTGGCCAATAGTTTTAGAGCTGTGTAGTTTTGAATGGTACTAAATCTTATGGCGAATTGTGGAGGCCATGCGGTCTGTTTTAGAGCTGTGTAGTTTTGAATGGTACTAAATCCGCTTCAAAAAATTGCCGTTGTTCATCTGCGTTTTAGAGCTGTGTAGTTTTGAATGGTACTAAATCTCCCCTCAGCAGTCTCACTAACTTTGTTATGTTTTAGAGCTGTGTAGTTTTGAATGGTACTAAATCAAGAAAAGTTTTATATGCGCTTTAAGGTGTGTTTTAGAGCTGTGTAGTTTTGAATGGTACTAAATCATTTGCTCATAGACTAATCGCTGCTTAGCTGTTTTAGAGCTGTGTAGTTTTGAATGGTACTAAATCTTTAAGTAAAGTTAAAACAAAAGTCGTCTTGTTTTAGAGCTGTGTAGTTTTGAATGGTACTAAATCTTGTTTTGATGATTTGAGTTTTATTAAACCGTTTTAGAGCTGTGTAGTTTTGAATGGTACTAAATCTTATGCTGGTGATGGCGTAATGCTTCATGCGTTTTAGAGCTGTGTAGTTTTGAATGGTACTAAATCCTGAGTTTTACTCATTTCCACAAAAATATGGTTTTAGAGCTGTGTAGTTTTGAATGGTACTAAATCTTAAATCAATTCGAGTATATTTATACCTGTTTGTTTTAGAGCTGTGTAGTTTTGAATGGTACTAAATCTGATTCGAACACCAATACTGCAAGCAACTCGTTTTAGAGCTGTGTAGTTTTGAATGGTACTAAATCTTCAGCGAGTTTAAATAGTGTATCTTGTAAGTTTTAGAGCTGTGTAGTTTTGAATGGTACTAAATCAGTGACAACGATGGAGTCTATTGGCCAATAGTTTTAGAGCTGTGTAGTTTTGAATGGTACTAAATCTTATGGCGAATTGTGGAGGCCATGCGGTCTGTTTTAGAGCTGTGTAGTTTTGAATGGTACTAAATCCGCTTCAAAAAATTGCCGTTGTTCATCTGCGTTTTAGAGCTGTGTAGTTTTGAATGGTACTAAATCTCCCCTCAGCAGTCTCACTAACTTTGTTATGTTTTAGAGCTGTGTAGTTTTGAATGGTACTAAATCAAGAAAAGTTTTATATGCGCTTTAAGGTGTGTTTTAGAGCTGTGTAGTTTTGAATGGTACTAAATCATTTGCTCATAGACTAATCGCTGCTTAGCTGTTTTAGAGCTGTGTAGTTTTGAATGGTACTAAATCTTTAAGTAAAGTTAAAACAAAAGTCGTCTTGTTTTAGAGCTGTGTAGTTTTGAATGGTACTAAATCTTGTTTTGATGATTTGAGTTTTATTAAACCGTTTTAGAGCTGTGTAGTTTTGAATGGTACTAAATCTTATGCTGGTGATGGCGTAATGCTTCATGCGTTTTAGAGCTGTGTAGTTTTGAATGGTACTAAATCCTGAGTTTTACTCATTTCCACAAAAATATGGTTTTAGAGCTGTGTAGTTTTGAATGGTACTAAATCTATCAAGTGCTGACTGATAATGATTTTACAGTTTTAGAGCTGTGTAGTTTTGAATGGTACTAAATCTATTGACCGTTCAATTAATATGACGGGTGAGTTTTAGAGCTGTGTAGTTTTGAATGGTACTAAATCAGTTGATGATATGTTTAATCATAAAATCATGTTTTAGAGCTGTGTAGTTTTGAATGGTACTAAATCGAACATTTACGGTTCCAGAAATCGAAGATAGTTTTAGAGCTGTGTAGTTTTGAATGGTACTAAATCTGACAATAGCAATCAACGGCACATGCTTACTGTTTTAGAGCTGTGTAGTTTTGAATGGTACTAAATCTTCACCGACTGATTTGATAGCTTCCTTGGCTGTTTTAGAGCTGTGTAGTTTTGAATGGTACTAAATCCCATAGCTCATATAAATCACACCCATTTCTTGTTTTAGAGCTGTGTAGTTTTGAATGGTACTAAATCAGCGGTCACTTGATCATATCCTTAAAGTAAAGTTTTAGAGCTGTGTAGTTTTGAATGGTACTAAATCTCTTATACGAAAAAGGAGAGATAAACTAAAGTTTTAGAGCTGTGTAGTTTTGAATGGTACTAAATCGAATTAAACCGCCGAATGGCCACACAAGCTGTTTTAGAGCTGTGTAGTTTTGAATGGTACTAAATCTGCAAAGCCCTCTAAGGTGCTTCCGCCCTCTGTTTTAGAGCTGTGTAGTTTTGAATGGTACTAAATCTTAAAAATGTCAATGGTCAGTTAAGCGGTAGTTTTAGAGCTGTGTAGTTTTGAATGGTACTAAATCTGACTGGAAGAAATATCGGGGTCGAGTTCTCGTTTTAGAGCTGTGTAGTTTTGAATGGTACTAAATCCTAAACGGTTTACCTATGACTCAAACGCTTGTTTTAGAGCTGTGTAGTTTTGAATAATAATATTTTTGGAAACCCGAGAAATTTTCTCGGGTTTTTCTTTTTCCTGAGCGCAACACTTGGTTAATCCAGCGAAAAGTATTATTCTAGTAAGGTCGTCAAACGACGAGTAAGGAAAGAACTAGGATGTATATCTTTTTTATCTGGAAAGGAAATTAGCTATGGCAACCAAGAAAATCAGTGAGTCACGAACGATCCGTACAGTGTTAGCAAATCCACGAGATGCGAATTCGCGAAACAATACGCATGGTGGTGTTTTGGCCTATTGGGCAGATGATACGGCTGGTGCGTGTTTCAAACGTCACACAGGATATGGTGGGGTGACGGCTTCTTTTAATTCCGTTAATTATCTGTCCCCAGTGGATACAGGAGACATTGTTACAACGGAGGCCATTATTACCGGGACCGGGAACCGGTCAGCTGAAGTCTTTGTGCAGATTTATGTTGAGCGCGGTGAAACAAACCAAAGAATTCTGGCCTTTACCGCCTTTGCGACTTGTGTGGTTCTTGCTCCTGATGATTTCCAAATGCCTCAGATCCAAGCAGAAACCGCCATTGAAGAACAGTTGCTGGCTGGTTATGCCCAACGGAAAGCCCGGATTAAAGAAGAACGCCAAAGTTTTGCACCGACCTTAGAGGTTTTGCAAGCCCGTGTTGAAGGTGAAAATGACTAATTCATATATTAGAAAACTCCCTCTAAGTAAAGACTTTAGAGGGAGTTTTTATGTCGCTTGTTTTTCTATTCGTTTAATTTCAGTTCTTGTTCCATCCGGGCTGCTTGGCGTTTGAAGAGCAATTCACCTTGACGAACAGAGGCAAGGCAGTCTACGCGGCGTCTTTGGGCGTCGAAGGGAGAGTTCGCATCGAGGACGATATAGTTGGCAGAATTACCCACTTCGATACCGTAGTCGTCAATTTGCATGAGTTGGGCGCCGTTATAGGTGATCAAATCGAAGTTACGTGGGAAGTCTTCTTCACGCATCAATTGGCTGGCGTGGATGCCGTTATCAAGGACATTCATCAAATTACCTGAGCCGGCAGGATACCATAAGTCAACAATGGAATCTTGTCCAAAGGCGACATTGATCTGGTTGTCGACAAATTCTTTGACCCGGGTGAGACCACGGCGTTTAGGATAGCTGTCTTGCCGGCCTTGAAGGAAGAGGTTTTCTGTTGGGCAGGCGACAAAGTTTAATCCTGATTGTTTGAAGAGCCCCATCATACGGAAGGCGTAGGCGTCGTTGACTGAGCCAAATGAGCAGGTATGGGAAGCGGTGGTTGACTTGCCGTATCCTTGTTTCATCGCTTCGGCATTGAGGGCTTCTAGGAAACGGGCTTGGTCATCATCGGTCTCATCACAGTGGACATCGATGAGTTTGTCATAGGCGATAGCTAAACGAACAATCTCCTTAACAGATTGGATGCCGTCATCACGGGACCATTCATTGTGGGGGATGCCACCAACACAATCTGCTCCGAGTTGTAAGGCTTCTTCAACGAGATCACGACCAGACTTGCCGTCTTCATAGTAGGAATACATTCCATTTTGTGGAAAAGCGACCACCTGGATCGTAATTTTGTCTTTGAGTTCGTCTCTTACTTCTAAGGCTGCCTTGATACCACTCAAGTTAGGATCGGTACAGTCGGTTTGGGCACGGATGTACTGGGTCCCATAGCTAGCCACATCGTGCACTGCTTGGTAGATCCGTTGTTTCATTTCTTCTTTAGTGGTGCCTTTTTTGTAGTCATTCCATAAATCGATGGCTTCGAACAGAGTGCCGGATTCGTTTTTGACCCGTTCGTCTTGGCCAGTGAAATAATAGTCAAGATGGAGGTGGGAGTCCACATAGGGCGGCAAGATAAGGCGACCTTCTAAGTCGATAGTCGTGTCGGCATTGGGTAGATTGTTGCCAATGGCTAGAAACTTGCCATCCTCAATTAAGACTTCTGAGGCATCGGGATGTTTGTAAATTTTGGCATTGATTAATTTTTTCTTCATCATAAGACCTCCTAGTAAATATATCATATTCACTATACCCCTATTTATGCTAAATTTCTAGAGGGTCCAGATTTTTGGCAATCTTTATTTTTGTGTCAATTATATTGACAAAGCAGTTAGCCTTGGCTAAGCTTATTTTGAGTTTTAAAGGAGGTCGTTTAATGAAATTTTCTCATATTCATCATATTGCAATAATTGTATCTGACCTGGAAGCGAGTAAAAATTTTTATTGTGAACACTTAGGTTTTACAGTGATTAATGAAAATAAACGACCTGAAAAAGCTGATATTAAATGCGACTTGGTGCAAGGCGATTGTCATTTGGAGTTATTTGTTAAGGCTGACGCTCCCAAGCGACTATCTTATCCAGAAGCTTTGGGTTTGCGTCACTTGGCCTTTAAAGTTGATGATGTGTCAGCATGCGTCGCCGACTTGCTTAGCAAAGGCATAAACTGTGAACCGGTTCGTTATGACAGTCAAGATTACAAAGCCATGACCTTCTTCCATGATCCGGATGGCTTACCGATTGAAATTCATGAGTAAAAAAGGATGAGATGAAATGCGGGAGCTCCGAGCTGTTGGACTAAAGTGTGACGGATAGGTGAAGCCTATCCAAACGTCTTTAGGAAACAGTCGAAGGAGTTGCATTTCAGAACTCGACTAAAAAGGATGTGAGTCAATCGCGTTAAGGGACGGACCATATCGGAATGAGACAAAAAATAGTGAAAGCTATTTTGATGGCTTATTCAGAAATGGACGCCGGCCCTGCGATTGCGAGCTCGACTAAGCAGGGTGTGATGAAAAGCGTTAGGACGGAAACGTATGTCAGTCCTGTTTTTCAGAGCCCAACTAAGAGATAAATGTTCATTCAACGCAAAAAGCTGGGCATTTTAGCCCAGCTTTTTGAATTTATTGGAATTTTGACTAGTCTGATTAAACAAACAACCAGTAAACAATTGGAGTGGCAATAATTAATGATAAGACCACTCGTTCAAACCAAATAATCAGGTAATCTTTTAGTTTCAAGGGGATATCAGTCGACATGATACAAGGAATTGATGCAGAGAAGAAAAGAATCTCTGAGATACAAACAATAGCAATGACGTATTGGACTACTGGATCGGCATCTACAACCAATAATGAAGGTAAGAACATTTCCGCGATGCTTAGGGAAGCTGCTTTGGCAGCTAGCATGGGTTCTGGTAATTGGAGCAACCAGGTAAAAGGATAGAAGATATAACCCAATATATCGAAGAACGGCGTATAGTTTGCAATGATTAGGGCAATAATTCCAACCGACATAAGGGATGGCGCAATTTTTAGTGCCATATTGAAGCCATCTCTAAGATTAGAAAGCACGTTTTCGCCTAAGCTAGGAGCGCGGTCTGCAACTTCCATGGCTTCTTCCCAAGCGGCTTTGAAGCGATTGCCTTGTACATCCTGTTCCACCTTACCGGCTTGGCCTTCAAAGTAGTTTTCTGGGAAGGAAGCGAGTGGATAGAGACGTGTGGTTAAAATAGTGACAGTGAAGGTCACTATAATTGTGGTCGTGAAATAAAGTAGCCATTGGTCCATGAGTCCAGCGGTTTTAGCCACGATAATCATGAAAGTAGCAGACACAGTAGAAAATCCAGTCGCAATAATCGCAGCTTCCTTGTCAGTATAGCGTCCTTCTCGATAAACCCGATTAGTGAGTAGAAGGGCGATCGAATAAGACCCAACGAACGAGGCAACGGCATCGACTGCTGATCGACCAGGTGTTTTGAAGAGCGGTACCATGATAGGACGCATTAACACCCCGATATATTCCATTAATCCATAGCCTACAATAAAGGCAAGAAAGACAGAACCAATGGGGATGATCGTGGTAACAGGGACGACGATACTTTCGAAGATAAAGGGAATCATATCATCAGCTAATAAAGCTTGAGGACCAATCTTAAAGAGATAGAAGATTAAGAAAGGAATCGCTGTTAATTGGATCAAGGATAAGACCATGGTGACTTTATCTTTGTTCCAAGTTTTCCTTATAAAGGGGAGCAAAGTTCCGATGATAATAAGTAAACTCCCATAGACTAACTCAAACATGGGCACATCACGAATAAGGGATACCAAATGGTCTAGGGGAATGGAATTAACTGCAGCAATTTCAATAGGAACGAAGAACATAAAAATGCCAAACAAAGAATAAATAATAAATCGAAAAGCATTACGTGACTGTCTGTTCATAGCGATGACCTCCTTAGTCTGCTAGACCATGATTTTAAGTTGTAAAATAGCAATTAAAGCTGTCGATAAAGAAAAAGCCCTTGCTTAAAACGGCTTTTATGAGGGACAGATAAGACAAGTGTATTAATTTCTTGATACAAGACTGAAAATGGGCAAAATGCGCTAACGGTTCGCTTGTATTCGGTTACATATATTTTAGCATAAAATTTAATTATTTTACATCCACACATTAAGGAAAATTTAATTATTTTATTGGCATTCTGTGACCAATCGCGGTATTCTTTAAGCAAGAATAGAAAGAAAGAGACGGTAGCCATGGCCAGTATTTTTGATCACGGTCCACATACAAGTCGTCAGGGACCCAATAAACTCTACCAGCGTCTTGCTCTACGCTTTACGGCAGATTTTTCCCGGTTGACAACACAAGTATTTAAGGTCAGTAAATTCATAACAACAGAAGGCATTAACTATCGACAAGTTTTGATTTCTTCACCGTTAACTAAAGGTCGTTGGATCCGTTTGGCTATTTATGAACCCGCCCAACGCAAGAATAAGGGGCCAGTCCTCTTGTGGCTCCATGGTGGGGGCTATAGTTTAGGGGTACCAGAGCAAGACTTACGTTTTGTGAAACAATTTATTGCAGCCCGAGACTGCACCATTGTGGCCCCTGCCTATACTCTATCAACTAAAGAAGGGTATCCTGCTGCCATAGAGGATGCCTATGCGACCTTGTTATGGATCAAGCATCAGACGGATTATTTAAATGCTCGCTCAGACCAGATAATGGTGGGAGGTAATAGTGCGGGCGGATCTTTGGCATTGGCCTTAGTGATTGCAGCTCGCGATTTAGGACAGGTAAAAATTGCCTTCCAGATGCCCTTGTATCCAATGATTGACGATCAAATGCTGCGTGCCTTAACCCCCATGCGACAGCGAACACCGACTTGGATGATTAAAGTGAGTCAATTGGTTTGGGCCTTGTATTTAGGTGAGGCGTATGGCAGTCAAACCATTTCCTATTATGCCTCACCCATTCGTTTGGATGATTACCATAACCTGCCACCAACCTATACCTATTTAGGGACAATCGAACCCTTCTATGATGGGATTATTTCCTTTATGGAGCGTTTAATCGCAACCGGAGTGCCAGCAGATTATGATGTTTATCCGTGGTGTTTCCATGGCTTTGATATTTTATGGCCGTCATCACCGCAATCACAAAAAGCGGCTAAACGATTACTTAATCATTTTATCTACGCCTGTGACCATTATTATGCCCCGCAAGGCGACAAGGAGGAATAATTTATGGCAGAGCTTTATTTAGCTGGTGGCTGTTTATGGGGAGTTCAACATTTCTTGTCTAGTCTACCAGGTGTGACCTCTACTGAAGCGGGTCGAGCGAATGGAACGACGCAAACTTTGGAAGCACCCTATGATGGCTATGTTGAGTGTGTTTATGTCGTTTACGACCAAGATCACTTATCCATGGAAAACTTACTGACGGAATTTTTTACGATTATTGATCCTTATGCTATAAATCAGCAAGGGCCTGATGTGGGGCCTAAATATCGTACTGGCATTTATAGTGAAGACCCAGCCGTATTGGCCCAAGCCCAAGCTTTTATTGATGCTCGTGAAGATGCTGACCAAATTACGGAGGCCAGAAGACCATTATTTGTGTGCCATTCCGGATGCTCTGTTAAACAAATTTCGTTGATTCGCCACTAAAAATATGGAAAGAAGGAATGACGATGTCAAGCCCAGCCGAAATTAAAAAAATGGAAGAAATTTTGAACCAACAAACTGACTTGCTCGCTCAAGTCAACCAGGTCTTAGACCATTATGAAGCCTTACAAGAGGACTATCAAAAACTGAAGACCTACTATAATAGCGAGGCCTATTTTGCGGATCTATCAGCTGATGCCCAAGGCGATTTACCGGCTGATCTCCCTCGTGGTGTCCTTAGCGAAGATGCTGTTTATGATCTTATGGGTGACCAATACCAATTGGCTATTCGTCTCTTGGAATTAGGGACCGAGTTGGTAAAAAATTATTAAAGGAAAAAGCAGCTAAGTTCAGGACTTAGCTGCTTTTTATTTTGAAAAAATGGCGTAAACTTTAATGATTTGAGATCAAGTGTTGCTCAGGTTTCTTCCAATAAGCATATAGGGTAAAGACGGCGGCTAACAATAGTGATGGCAGCAACCATTCAAAGGCCACTTGGTTGAAAGGCAGTTGGTAGGTGAAGGCTGCAATGTGTGGTAAGAGATTGAGACTAGTCATCTGACCGAAGAGGTTAATGGCTTGGATAAAACCGATTAATCCAGCACCGATAACGGCTCCAATATAGGTTTCCCGGTAACGAATTTTCTTATCAAAGATTGAAAAGAGAATCAGTGTCATAATAATCGGATAAATGGCGGATAGGACCGGGACGGCAATATTGATAATTTGGTTGACTCCAAATAGAGAAATAGTAAATTCCACCACTGCAGCAATGATGACTAGGCTAGCGTAAGAAATCCGTTTGTTGACTAGGCCGTAGAAGTAGCTAGCAAAGACTGACGTCAGGCCAACTGCTGTGGTTAAACAAGCTAAGGCCACACAAATCCCCATCGCCAAACGACCTGATGATCCTAGGAGCATATCGACCATCTCAATTAGAATAAGAGTGCGGTCGTGGTCAGGACCGAAGTAGGCTGAGACATGAGCACCCGCAAAGGTTAATGCGCCGTAAACCAAGGCAAGAAGAACAAAGGCCAATAGTCCTACCCAGCGACCAGCTTTGACTTGGTCTTCACGTTTCGTATAACCGCGGCGAGTCAAATCGGTGACTACAATTCCGGCCATCAAAGGTGCACCCAAGGCATCCATAGTTTGGTAACCCTCTTTGAAACTTAAGGAAAAGATATGGTCAACTTGGCTGGCCACGGGTGCTGTTGGAGGATTGACAATAGCAGCAATACTTACGACAGCAAGGATTAGTAGGAGGGCCGGTGTTAAATATTTACCAATGGCATCGACTACCTTACTCGGATTAATCGCGATGTAGGCCGTGATGCCAAAGAAAATCAACGAAGTGACCCACTGCGGGCTCTCGGGAAAGAAGGATGCAACCAAAATTTCATGGGTCGTAGCTCCCGTCCGAGGTACCGAGAATAGCGGTCCAATGAGTAGGATAGCGATGGCAGATAAGGTTTTGGCGAAATTAGGATGAATGCGCCATCCCAAGTCATCCGCCCGACCACCTAGAGAGATGGTGACTAAGACCCCCAAAATAGGGAAGAAGGGATCCGATAAGATGAAAGCCAAGGCGGCAGTCAACCATGAGTCACCAGCAATGACACCTAAATAAGGAGGAAAGATTAAGTTCCCAGCCCCAAAAAATATAGCAAATAAAGCAAATCCACAAACGATAATATCTTGTTTTTTAATAGTCATAATTTTCCAACTTCCTCAAGACTTATAAATATGGGATTAATCATACCACATTAAGAAATGATGAGAAAGAGTGAAAATAAAAAAGAGTGTGACAAATTACAACGGCCAAGAAAGATTAAAAAAAGTGAAGACACGCCCCCTTTATGAGTGCGTGTCTTTGCAATAACTTCATTTTAATTTAGACAAATTTTCTAATAATAGGTTTGAGGGCATGGCTGACGGTGATGGCCATGACAGCTTTGATGATGTCACCAGGGATGAAGGGTAACATGGTGAGGCTTAGGGCGCGGCCGATGCTGACTGGTGCGTCCATTATAAATTGACTAGCGAAGATAAAATAAGACACCCCAAACAAGTAGATAATTAAGGAAGCCACTAAGCAAGCCCAAGCTTGCGGCCCAGGCCAGCTGGAACGCACAGCATAGTTTTTGACGTGCTGGCAGAGATAAGCGGCAGGAATGTAGCCGATTATAAAGCCAAATGATGGCGATAGGATACTTGCAGGTCCGCCTGAACCTTGGGAGAAGACTGGCAAGCCCACTAATCCGGCCAATAAGTAGACTATAGTAACTAGGCCAGCCTCTTTAGCGGGTAAGATTAGTCCAATCACTAAGACAGCAAAGGTTTGCATGGTAATTGGCACGGGACCGAGAGGGATGGCGAGTTGGGAACAAACAATTAGAGTAGCTAGTAATAAGGCCATAAGGGTAAGTTTGCGGGTAGACATCATTGACACTCCTTTGATTAACGATTGGTTTTTGTTTACAGTAAATAAGAAAAGCAGAGTTTTGCAGGTAATATGAGCTTAATCATGGGCAAACTGCTGACTCGATAGGTGAAGATTATCCTTGCTGAAGGTTAATACTTGCCCGTCACTCGCTTGGATACGTAAATGGCCAGAGTCATTGATCCCCAAAATTTTTCCGCGGTTCAATTTCCCGTCGTATTCAAAATCGACCACCTGACCAATGCCCATTAGATGCTTTTGGTAGTTAGTTAGAAAGTGCTTATCTGCTAAATTTTCATGGTAATAGGCAATTCTATTGACCAGCTCAGCAATAAATTGATTGAGGTTAAACCCCTCTGGCAGGTCACTACCAAAGAGGGTACCGGCCACTTTTTGCACATCGGGACTGGCCTGGTTGAAATCGCCCGCTAGGTTAAGTCCACAGCCAATAACGAGCTGCTCAATGGACTGACTTTCAATATCAGCGATGGCCTCACATAAGATGCCGACGACTTTACGTCCTTGATAAAAGAGATCATTGATCCATTTAATTTTTAATTGATTAGGCGAGGCGACATATTTAGCCAAGACTTCGGTAAGGGCGGTGGCTGTTAATAAGGTATAGAGAGGGATGTCATCTGGGTTTTGGCTGTGAGGTGGAATCGCCAGGGAAAGATAAATGCCATGAGCCAAGTCAGAAGTAAACTGACGTCCATAGCGGCCACGCCCTGCCGTTTGTTTCTTGGCAATAAACAGGGCTTGGCTATCTGGATTTTGGCTGAGATAAGTTTTAGCCTGGTTGTTGGTAGAATCTACCACATCATTGACCATAACTTTTAAATCGGGCCAGTTAGCTAAGTAGTAACGGATTTGTTTGGGATCCAAATCAGTACGACAAGCCGTTAAGCGATAGCCGGCTCGTGACGATGAAATAGTATAGCCTTGTTGGCGTAAGTTTTCGCAAGCCTTCCAAATAGCATTGCGCGATACCTTAAAATAATCAGCAAGTTGCGGGCCGCTAAGCCCCTGGTCATTCTGCATTAAATAGTGTAATAATTCTTCTTCTAACATGGTGATCCTCCTATATGATAGTTTTATTATAGAGCCGTACGGCAGGGTGGTCAACCGAATATCTATTTTAGTTGACGAAAAAAACAGTGAATAAACAATCCACTGAATAGCAGTTATCTTAGGGCTTCGGTAAGGTGATTTTCTTACCTATATAATTACAGCAAAGAATTGTTTTGCGCCTAGCAATTTGCTAAACTAGAACAGTTGAGCCTTGTCTGTTTAGATTAGGACAGCTTAGCTTGTTTACAAGGCTTTGGAGCAAGCGATAAAATTATGCTTTTTACTTGGCCTTTTGGTCACAGTAATTATTAGGAGATAAGAAAATGTCAGGAAGACGAATACAGTCGATTAATCAGATTATGAGTATTGCCTTTGCTTATGTGGGTATCTTAACGGGAGCTGGTTTAGCCACAGGACGGGAAATGCTCCAATATTTTGTGAGTTTTGGTGCCATTGGTTTAGCGGGTCTAGCTGCCATCACTATTTTACATATGCTGTTTGCGAAATGGATTCTGTCCTTTGGGTCTTATTATCAGGCTGACCATCACATGGAGGCCTTGGGGGCGATGTCCAATCCTTTTGTCGCTAAATTATTAGATTGGTCCTTAGTTTTCGCCTGCTTGGTAATGAGTTTTGTTTTAATTGCAGGTGCGGGGGCCAACCTTCACCAACAATTTGCCTTTATACCGGCTTGGTTGGGGTCTTTGGTCTGTGCCTTGGCCATTATTGGGGTGTCCTACATGGATTTCAACAAAGTGACGGCTGCCCTAGGGATGTTTACCCCCTTAATACTGATTATGTTATTGATTGGTTTGATTTATATTTTGGCAGGGGACCCGATTAATTGGTCAGCACAATTTGCTTATGCGAGCGCAGTACCCACCTCCCTGCCTAATATCACCTTATCGACAATCAATTACTTTGCCTTATGTTTAATGAGTTCGGCGTCTATGCTCTTTGTCTTAGGGGGGAATATTATTGGGTTGGATAATGCGCAAAAAGGGGGACTATTAGGAGGACTCTTAACAGGAATCGTTTCTAGCTTGGCTTCAGTGATCCTGTATGCCAAAATTGACCAGATCGCTGGAGCGGATGTCCCTATGCTTGCCTTTATGACTGGCATTCATCCCTTACTTGGTCTAGTGATGTGTGTGGTAATTTTCGGGATGATTTTTAATTCGGGGATCTCTGTGTGTTATGCGATGGCCAGACGCGCGGCTAATGGGAGTCAACGCCGTTTCCACCAAGTAATTATAATCATCGTTACTCTGGCTTATATCCTTAGTTTTGTTGGCTTTACTGATTTGGTAGCCTTTATGTATCCTGTTTTGGGTTATGTGGGCATGGCTTTATTAGTCACCATTGCTGTGGCCTGGTTACTCAATAAAAGACAAATTAACCAGGAAAAAACGGTACGTAATGAATTGTATGCAATTATTGCACCTTATCGTAATGGTAAGGGGGACCTCTCATCAAGGGATAAAGATAAGCTGAGTCAGTTACTTTCAGCTTCCGTAGCTAACCCCCAACGCATCATGCAAAGTATCCGCCAATTTATTCATCGCGAAGATTAATTTAATAAAAGGGTGTGACAAAAGTCCCACTCTTTTTTTCTTTCTATATAATACTTCTTAAGATTGGAAATTTATTTGGGCAGAGCCTAGCCTTAAGCTTTTGTTCAGGTATGCACAAAAAATGTACTAGATTTTTACTCTATTTATCAGTAGAATGGAAGTGTTATGGTTGTGTGGAAACAATCGATAGAAACAATTTAATATTACAGAGAGGGAGAAATTGTGAATAATACGAAACTCTTATCATTTAACAAGACTTTGAGTATTGCCTTTGCCTATGTTGGAATTGTTACTGGTGCAGGTTTGGCAACTGGACGGGAAATCGTTCAGTACTTTGTGAGCTTTGGCTATACCGGAATTTTTGGCGCCATTGCTATTTCTGTTTTGTTTATGCTTTTCGGGAAATGGATTTTATCTTTAGGGTCGCTCTATCAATCAGAGAGCCATATGGAAGTATTTGAGGATGTGTCACATACTTGGATTGCTAAGATTTTAGACTGGTCTTTAGTTTTCTGTTGTTTTGTTATGTCCTTTGTAATGGTTGCGGGAGCAGGATCTAACCTGCAAGCACAATTTGGAACCCCTGCTTGGGTAGGCTCATTGATTTGTGCTGCTTTAATTTTAGCCGTATCCTATATGGATTTTGACAAGGTAACTGCTGCCTTAGGGATTTTTACACCAATTATTTTAATTATGCTATTGATTGGTTTGGTGACAGTAGTGACTGGTCCTGATGTGAATTGGACGGCAATGTTTGCTCAAGCAGAAGCCCTACCAACGACTTTACCTAATATTTCTTTATCAGTGATTAATTATTTAGCCATGTGCTTGATGACTGGTACATCAATGTTATTTGTTTTAGGTGGACAAATTGTTGGGATTTCCAATGCTGAACGTGGTGGTGTTTTAGGGGGCTTCTTCGTAGGCGTAATCTCTTTAATTACGACGATTTTGATCTTTTCTAAGATTGATGTGATTGGTAATGATCCAATTCCAATGCTCACCTTTATGACCGACATCAATCCATACCTTGGTTTGGTGATGTTTATTGTCATTTTTGGAATGATTTTCAATACTGGTTTTTCAGTTTGTTATTCATTAGGAAAACGGATTGCTGGTGAAGACGATAATAAATTTAAGAAAGTAATGCCCATTATCGTGGTGGTGGCCCTCCTATTGAGTTTATTTGGTTTCACTGAGTTAGTCGCCGTAATGTATCCATTACTGGGTTATATCGGAATCCTCTTATTATTGACGATTGCTATTGCCTTCTATGGTGCCCGTAAACATATCGCTCAAGAAAAAGGGGTACGCGGTAAACTTTTCGCTCTACTCTTAAAGCGGGCTGATGATAACAAAGATTTCACTGCTAAAGATGCTAAACATTTAGACAAATTGGCGGCTGATTCTTATGGAGATGATAATAGTATCGTGGAAGAATTAGAAGAAGTCGTAGAAAACTTAGATGATACAGAAGAATAAATGGGCGTATATTACGAAAAGGCTGGGAATTTTGTCCCAGCCTTTTTGCTTTATATGAATAATTATCTTTAGCTCGTCCCTTACCGCGATTGGCTCACATCCTTCTAGTCGGGTTCTGAAAAGCAGGGCTGACGTTCGTTTCCCAAAAGTCTTTGATAGCTAGTCGCTATCTACAGCCTTTTGGTCCAACGATTCCGTCCTAACGCTTTTCATCGCACCCTTTTAGTCGAGCTCGCAATCGCAGGGCCGGCGTCCATTTCTGAATGAGTCCTCAAAATAGCTTTCACCATTTTTGGCCTCTTTCCGATATGGTCCATCCCTTACCGCTTTTGCTCACATCCTTTTAGTCGGGTTCCCAAAGTCAGAACAGACTGCCTTTCCTAAAACTCTCTGATGGCCGTTTGCCATCTTTCACGTTTTAGTCTAAGGCTTCTGTTCTTAACGACTTTTGTCGCACCCTGTTTGTTGAGTCACAATTGATTTTCCGGTATGGTTTATTAATAATGAGAGTTGTTTATTAATGAATGAGAGACGAGGATATTTATGACGAAAATGACGACCCAATCAGGGAAACACTTCGACTTGGAGACTGTTAATCCTGAGTTAATTGACATTGAAGATATTGCTCATGGATTGACCTTCCTCTGTCGAGCAAATGGCCATACCTGCCTCTTCTATTCTGTGGCCCAACATTCTATCGCTTGTGCCCGAGAAGCCATTTGTCGTGACCATAGTCAGGTTGTGGTATTAGCCTGCCTTTTGCATGATGCTAGTGAAGCCTATATGGCCGATATTAGCTGTCCCTTGAAGCAGCATTTGCCCCAATACTTGCAATGGGAAGGGAAGTTGCAATCTACTATTTACCAACATTTTCTGGGCCGCTTGTTAACTAACGAAGAATACAACCAAGTTAAAGCCATTGATAATCAGATGTTGTCTTTGGAATTTCAACAATTAATGCCGGAAGCAAAGGACCAGGATTATCAATTATTATTAAGGGACCATACTTGTCAAGTCGAGCCTTTTAACGATGTAAAAGCTGAATTTCTAGCCCTCTTTGCAGATTATTGTTTATGAGTAAAGGGTTTGATCATGTTTATAGGGGCGGATTGTATCCGACTCAACCTAGTCGAGGAAGCTAGGGATAGCTTCAATGGTGTTAACAAAACCAATGCGCGAGAAATCATCTTGGCTAAGGAAACCTTCTCCTACCATATGTTGGAAAAAGTTTTGTAGACCATCATAGTAACCGTTAATATTTAGAAAAAGACAAGGGTTGGAAGTTTGTCCTAGCCGAGCCCAAGAAATGGCTTCAACAATTTCTTCTAAGGTGCCTGGACCTCCAGGCAAGGCGATACAGACATCAGCGCGATCAATCATGGTTTGCTTGCGACTGGACATAGAATCGACACAAATAAATTCACTGATTTCATCATGGGCGATTTCACGCTCAATAAGAAAATCAGGCATAACCCCAGTTACCCGGCCACCATGATGCAAACAAGCATCCGCTAAGGCGCCCATTAAGCCCACATTACCGCCGCCATATACGAGCTCGTGATTATTTTTGGCTAACCATTGGCCTAGTGCTTGGGCTTGCTCTTGATAGATTGACTGGTTACCACTAGCGGCCCCACAATAAACTGCAAATTTCATCTTATTCACCTTCTGTTCTTGAATCGCTAACATTATACGGGATATAATAAGAAAAAACAATTCATGACTTCACTTCTCGTTATTGTATCCCCTTGCTAAGGTCCTATCTGATATGTTTAGCTCATAAGGAGTCTGTTTATGTCAAACTACCAAGAATTTTACCGCCGCATTAGCCGTCCATTCCGACACTCGCAAAGGGCGTGCGCTGTTTTACGCACTTTAAATCAAACAATTACCCGCCTAATGTATGTATCTTATCCTTTTTTTCTAATTTTGTCGGCTTGGCAGAAGGGCATAAATTGGACTTGGTTTTTGTATGTCTTGGTACCGGCTGGAGGCCTACTATTAGTAAGTTTATTACGATGGCTAATTGCCCGGCCGCGTCCCTATGAAATTGAGGGGATTGAAGCGTTGATTTCACGTAAGGGCAAAAGGGACTCTATGCCTAGTAAACATGTCTTTTCTTCTGCTTTAATTTCTTTAACTATCTTTAGCCTTTATCCTATTTGGGGCATGGTGTATTTAGTTTTGACTGTGCTATTGGCCAAATGTCGTGTCGTTTCGGGTGTCCATTATCCTTCTGATGTCCTAGTATCCCTGATTTTAGCTTATTTTATGACTTTGTTGTATTAATTTTCACGTCGTTATTTATTTGAAAGGATGACCAAGATGAATAAACATTACGATAATTATTTGGATCTTAATCTGGAAACGCAAATAAGCGATTACCAAGAGGGTTACTATTATTTTGCTGATACTGTTTTTTATGGTGAAAAGGGCGGACAAGAAAGTGACCAAGGGACGATTAATGGCCATGAAGTTTTGGATTTGAAATGGGACGGCGATCGTCTAGGCCACCGAGTGGATGCTGAATTAACTGATCCTATTAAAATGGTAGTGGATCCTAAGACTCGGGCCATTAATACGGCTGTGCAAACAACTTTCCACCTCTTGGATGGTTACTATGAAGACTTAGGGATTAAGGTTACTGCTGTTCATGCGAATCCTGACCATCAGTGGTATGAAATCGACCAAGAGTCTGTTTCTGTTGATGACTTAGGGGCGGTGGAAGACTTTGTCAATAGAGTCATTCGTGAAGAGGTACCAGTAAGCTTTACCTACCAATCAGCTGCTGATTATCCTAATCCCTTTTACCAACAATTTGATTGCTTGCGTTTAGTTCATATTGGCGATTATAATAGCCAACCCTGTGGCACGCCCCATGTTAATCATACGGGCCAGATTCATTCCTTCGCCATCTTAGGCTTAGAGAAAGGAAAAAAAGGAACGACTCGTATTCGGATTGCTGTAGAAGGGGTAGTCGCCCAAGCGCTTGAAGAAAGTTATCAAATTTTATCAGACTTAGGGAAACAATTAGACATTGGTAGCAACGACTTAGTGGCCAAGACGGCGGAGCTAGTGGCTAATAAAAAAGCGCAGAAGAAAACTATCAAAGCCTTGACCAAAGAATTGCATGCCTACCAAGCACAAGAAATTTTAGCTCAAGGTCAAGTGGTGAATGATTTCCCTGTCAATTCAGACCAAGAAAACCAATCGGGAACTGATATCGGTGGCTTAGCTCAAATCTTGGGACAAAAAGCTCAGTTTGACCTGGCCTTGGTCACAGCGAGCCAAGAAGGCTTCCAATTTGCAATCATCTCGTCCCAAGGTCAGGCTCGTCACTATTTCGATACCCTTAAATCGCGAGTGGATAATGTCTCTGGCGGTGGATCGCCTAAGGTAGTTACCGGTCGCACTAATCTGGCTAGCCGCCAAGAACTAAAAAATTTACTGGCAGAAATCATTAGCCAATAAAATTTTAGCTGAATAAGAAAACCCTTGGCTGCAATGAGCCAAGGGGGTTACTAAAAGGCTTCGTTAGGAACGAAGACTTCAATATGTTGGGGAAGGACTTTGATGTCGAGTGGGAGTTCAGGGCCAAAGTCGCCATCAACGATAGCACCATGATCTTTGTCTTCCTTGAGTGCTTTGATTTGGCAGGAATGACAACGAATGTAGTCTAGTTTTTCAGAGTTTTGAACACCTGTCGTTAAAACTTGTGAGATGAGGCCCATTTTCTCACCTAAATTAGTGGCTTCAAGAGCGACTAAGTTCAGGCAGCCGTCATCAATACTAGCTTCAGGAAAGAGATTTTGTAAACGTAACAGGGCATTACCCACTGAAACAACAATCAAACTTAACTGGGCTTGACTTTCCTCACCATCAATACTTATGCTAAAGTCAGTAGCTGAGTCATCGCCAAAAGCGGATAAGGATTCTTGGATATAGGCAAAGGGCCCCAGCTGGGTTTTGCTCTCTGCACTGACATCTTTAACAGAAGCCGCTAATACACCGGTGACTACACTAGAAACAAAGTAACTATCGTTGACTTGGCCAATGTCCATTTTACGCGTTTTAACATCAGCAAATTGTTGGATGGCTTGGTCATAATTTTTAGCGAAACCAAGCATAGATGAGGCGTTATTTACTGTCCCCAAGGGAACTAGCCCAACGACAGGACGATGGTCTTGGTTGGCAATCCCATTGATTCCCTCATTAATGGTCCCGTCTCCTCCTACTAGGTATAGTGCGTCATAGCCTTGCTCAGCACTTTCTTGGGCAAAGGCTTGGGCGTCACCGTCGCCGCGAGTTTGTTTAATGGTGACGGTATCATACTGGTCCATAATCACTTGGATGAGTTTACTAGTATAGTCAGGGCCACTTTCCTTACCAGAGGAGGGGTTAACAACAACCATAGCTTGTTTCATTTTCAAAACCTACTTTCTCAAACCATGTTTATTTTCTTAACTTAAGTGTAAAACATTTTTGCTTCATTTACGAATAAAACTACTATATTTATAGGAGGCAACCTATGACAATTAAAATGATTGCAACAGATATGGATGGTACTTTCCTTAAAGAGACCAACGATTATAACCGTGACCGTTTTGCGGACCTATATGCACAAATGCAGGCTCAAAATATTTATTTTGTCCCGATTTCAGGCAACCAATTTTACCAAATTCAAAGCTTCTTCCCTAATCAAAAGGAGGAGCTGACTATTGTCGGAGAAAATGGGGCCTTTATAGCGGAGCAAGGTAAAGTGTTGCAGACGGGTCCTCTGTCCCAAGAAACCGTAAGAGTGACCTTGGACTATCTAAAGGACCATCACTTTTATGATCAATTACTTATTGGTGGGGTCCAGTCAGCTTATATATGGCAAGAAGCCACTGCTGAAAGCAAGACAATGTTTGCTAAGTACTTCCATCGGATCAAAGAAGTGGCAAATTTTGACCATTTACCAGAAGATGACTTATTGAAATTTTCCTTTAATACTGATGAAGAAAAAACGCAAAATATTCTTGCCGACCTTAACAGTCTTCTTGGGAATCAAGTAGCCGCAGTTACCAGTGGTCATGGGAATATTGATATTATGCGCCATGATGTTAATAAGGGTACAGCCCTAGAATACTTACTAGACCGTTATGACTTGAACCCCTCAGAATTAGTGACATTTGGCGATGGCGGTAATGATGTCGAGATGCTTAAATTAGCCGACCATTCTTTTGCCATGGAAAATGCGAGTGCTGAAGCCAAGCAAGCTGCTAAATTTACAACAGACTCCAACCAAGAAGAAGGCGTCCTCAATGCCATTGAAAGCTTACTAGCCAAACAAGCTTAGGAAAATGAGTGACAATAATAAAGGATGACGATAATGGGCAAGAAAAAAATCACACCAACTGAAGTATTAGATGTCAGAATACGAAAAATTGATCCCAAAGGCTATGGCTATGCTCGTTATACCCATCCACCGACTACTGGGAATCTTGGTAAGCGACTCAATCTCTATATTCCTAATGTGGTGCCGGGGGACCTTGTACGGGTGACGGTGCCTAATGCGAAGGGACGTCGTCGTGCCACTATTGATTTTGATGAATTATTAGAAGCTAGCCCCCAACGCAATTTGGACTTAGATCCCAAAGCAGCCCCACCAGGGGGCGTTCCTCTCCAATTTATGACCTACCGGGCACAATTAGCTTATAAGACTCACTTGGTCGCCGATAATTTAGCGGAAGGCAATTTTGATACCAGTTTAATCCAACCGATTATTGGTATGACGACTCCCGACCGCTATCGTAATAAAATGGAATTGACTTTTGGTCCTAATGGGGAACTAGGGATGCACCAGCAAAGCAATTATAAACGAATTATTGATTTAAAAGATTCGATTATTGCTCCAAAGGAAATGGTGGAAATAAAATATTTGGTCTCCCAATGGCAAGCCGACTACCAGTTGTCAGGTTATGATAAAGCTAGTCACACTGGCCTCTTACGTAAGTTGCGCCTGCGCAAGTCCTTTGCTAACAATGAGCTAATGGTGGTGATCTTTGCCAATGACAAAGCGTCAGCCCTAGAGCAAGAGTGTCGCCGAGCTCTGATTGACCGACTGACTACAACCTATCCGCAAGTAGCTAGTCTCATTTGGATTGAAAATACCGATATTTCGGACCAAGTACAGACGGATTCCCTAGAAGTTCTGTATGGGCACGATTATATCAATGACCAATTGAATGGTTTTGACTACCAAATCAAATATGATACCTTCTTCCAAGTCAATCCCATCCAGGCAGAAAAGATGGTGCAAACGGCCTTAAAAGTAGCAGCCGTGGACGCTACAATGACCGTTCTTGACCTCTTCTGTGGGATGGGCACCTTCTCCTTACCTTTTGCTAAACGAGCCAAGGCTTTGACAGGTATTGAAATTGTGGAGAATTCGATCTTGTCGGCTCGAGAAAATGCCCGTAAAGCAGATCTAAATAATACCAACTTCTTTGTTTCTGATGCCCGTAAAGGGTTAGAAGCCCTTAAAGACAGCGACCAAGTGCCTGATTTATTGATTTTAAATCCTCCTCGGTCTGGTGCCGGTGGTAAATTAATGCGGGCCATTGGACGATTTGGCAGCCCTCGGGTTCTTTATATTTCTTGTAGTCCCAAAAGTTTGTCACTAGACTTGCGTTGGTTGCGAGACTTCGGTTACGAAATCAAAAAAATCCAACCCATTGACCAATTCCCGCATACGGTGCATGTGGAGACAGTGGTATTGCTTGAGTCCGTTCGAAAGAAGTAAGTTATGCTATGTCCTAGTTGTATAAGATTTCTGGATAGAGTATGCGGAAAACAGAGTCAGCTTTGTAACGTGAGAGTAGATAATGGAAAAAGTAAAATGAAAAAATAATTTTTAAGGGGTTTCTAGGCCTTATGTGAGTGTCTGGAACCCTCTTTTATAAGTGATGGCTAATTTTTGATAGCAGCTATTTTGGAGCAATAAAGAAGCAATAGGTATTTGGAGGTCGGTTGAGTCTTTATAATAGTATTGTTATCTGAATATAGGAACCATCGTTTCAAATATCCTAATTTGTTATATTATAAATAGAGAAGGTAGCTTTTGAAGGGAGATGCTTATGGAGATAATTATATCGTCTATTTTGGTCTTTATATCGACGTCGATTGATTATTTGCTTGTTTTAACGATTTTGTTTTCAACTATGAATAAAGGAAAACAAAAAGCGATTTATATTGGTCAATATATCGGAACGGGTCTTTTAGTTGGCTTTAGTCTCATTGCGGCCTACTTTTTGAATTTTATTCCACAGGATTGGATCATCGGATTGCTGGGTTTAATTCCTTTTACTCTGGGGATTCGGGCTATCTTTGTTGATGAAGATGTGGATGAAGAAGCCTTGGAAGAAAGGTTCTCACATAGTCAGTCTGAAATCGCAAGTGTGGTGGCCCTGACCATTGCCTTAGGTGGAGATAATTTGGGAATTTATATTCCTTATTTTACTGGAATGTCTCTCCAAGAAGTAATGATTGTAATTATTATGTTTATCTTAGGCATTTTCATTTTATGTTATTTATCTCAACGCTTAGCTTTATTTTCTTTAATAGACGAGTTGGTTGAACGCTACGAAAAAATTATTGTGCCAGTCGTCTTTATCGGCTTGGGCATTTATATAATGTTAGAGAATAGCACAATTCAACATCTTTGGTCATTGATTGCCTAAAATTATCAATGCCAAATGGGAGTAGAGTTAACTTTGTGGATTTAGATTGTTTAACACCACTTATAACTTATGTTACAGACCATTTGATTACTAAGTGACGGTGGTAGTATAAATACTTTTAAAGCTTCAACAGTTTTATCAAGGGATGCTAAAATTCTTTTCTACTCGTATATACTTTGCACTTTTTGTCGCCATATCATTTCACCTCTATCTTTTTACATGTTACACTGAGAGTTAATAAAGGATAGGAGGAGTGCTTTATGGTAGATAATAACAAAGGTTTTTCCTGGCAACACTTAATTATTGGGATTTTATATCTTTTAGCAGGTATTGTAGTTTTTAACAATCCTTTACTAGCGACACTATGGTTGTCGGTACTCATTGGTATTGGCTGGATCATTTCCGGAGTATTGAATATTACCATGCGTGATACGATGAAAGAATGGACAGGCCGAGGTTCTGGTTGGTTAGTCTTCTTCGGGATCGTTGATATTATTCTAGGTTTATTACTCTTGTTTAATCAATGGGTAGGCTTAGTGGCGATTCCTATGCTCTTTGCCTTATGGTTTGTAGTTGAGGCAGTTGGACTGATTATGTCTAGCTTTGCTTGGCGGTCATGGAGTAAGGGACGTTTCTGGTTACAAATGTTAGTGGGTATTTTAGGCTTAATCATGGCAGTAGTGCTAGTCTTCAATCCATTGGGTGCGCTCTTAACCCTTGAAGTCTTAGTCGGCGCCTTCTTTATATTAGCTGCTATTACCCATATTATTATTGCATTTTAATGATAAAAAAGATGTGAGCAAAAGCGGTTAGCCCCAAAGGATTTATCTGAAAATGGGAAGTATTCGCAGAATACTGATTCATTTGCAGAAAATACTGATGGGGCTGTTTTTCAGAACCCGACTAAACAGGGTGCGATGAAAGTCAAAACAGACTCCTTTTCCCAAACTACTCTGATGGCGATGCGCTATCTTTCGAGTTTTGCTGCGAGTAGTCTGTTCTTAATGACTTATGTCGCACCTTTTTTCGTGCTAAAAACTTGTCTATACAAGTAAATGTCTTTTCTTTATAATAGGCATAAACAGATTAAGAAGTGGAGGAAACCACCATGCCATCAGAAAAGGATAAAATGTTAGCGGGTCAATGGTATGATGCTAATTATGATCAAGAATTAGTAACAACTAGACGACAAGCCCAAGATTTGTGCTTTGCTTTAAATCAGTTAGCCCCTAGCCAAGTTGAAGACCGCCAAAAAGTCCTAAATAAATTGTTGGGACAAGAAGCAGAAAATTTAGAATTACTGAGTCCTTTTACCTGCGATTATGGTAAAAATATAAGCTTTGGCAAGGATTGTTTCGTCAATGTTAATTGCTATTTTATGGATGGGGGTAAGATTTCCTTGGGTGATAATGTCTTTGTGGGCCCTTTTACAGGATTATATACGGCCAGCCATCCGTTAGATTATCAGCGACGTAATCAAGGTTTAGAACAAGCGCTCCCTATTACCATTGGAAATAATGTTTGGTTGGGCGCTAATGTGAACGTGATGCCCGGAGTGACGATTGGGGATGGTGCTGTCATTGCCGGTGGTTCAGTCGTCAGTAAAGATATTCCTGCCAATGTTGTGGCAGCAGGAGTGCCTTGTCGAGTGATTAAAACAATCACCCAATAAAAAAACAAGCTTGTTTTATAGCTATGGTTTTTTCTTTTATCAGCTATGGTAAAATAGAAGCATAAAATTTTACCATACAATTCAAAAGAAGGGTGATTTCATGGAATTTGGAAAAATGGCTCCAGGAAAAAATGCCTTAATGGTACTTAATCCTCGGGGAGATAAGAGACTGAAACTAGTAAAAGCAGGGTTTTCTTGGACCACTTTCTTTTTTGGCTTTTTTGTGCCCCTATTTAGAAGAGATTGGAAATGGGCACTCATAATTGCGGTTGTTCAGTATGCTTTAGCTTCTATCCTTGATTCTGATTCATTGAGTTTGGCTATTAATGTCGTCTTGGCTTTATTTTATAACAAAGTCTACATCAACGATCTAATGAATAAAGGTTATCAAGGCGTAGACCATGATACCCAAGCGAGATTAGAAAGTTATGTCTCAGAATTTCGTAGTTACTCCTGAGTGAATTTTGCGGTAGAAGCTTTTTCTGTTTAGAATTAACACTTATTTTTTAGGCTAAATTTTGAGAGCAGTTTGTGGAAAGCGTTCCATGAACTGTTTTTTTGTGCTATTATTAACAAGTTAATAAAAAAAGAAATTGAGGGAGAGTCTATGAAAATTTTTAGCCAGCTATTTTGGTTGTTTTTGTTTTCTGCTATTGGGACGGGATTGTCAATTTTGATTGAGCCTTTTGTTGCGATTCCTGGCTCAGTGATAGGAATGGTTTTGTTTTTCTTTGCTTTACACTTTAAATGGATAAAAATGGAACAGGTCGATGAAGTCGCCACATGGGTTTCAGCTAATATGGCAATTTTCTTTGTACCATCTGGAGTCGGTTTAATGGCGCAATTTGGTTTATTAAAAGATATCTGGTGGCAATTAATTATTATTATGTTTGTGGCCACTGCCTTAATGATGATTTTTGTGGGGCGTTTGGTTCAGTTTTTAATGCCTAAATTTAATAACAAGTCAAATGAAGAGGGGGAGGCTTAAAATGTTAGCACAATTATTAGAAACACCAATGTTATGGCTTTCGTTAACAATTGGGCTTTACCTCTTATCAGGTAAATTGCAGAAACGTTGGCCCAATAACCCACTATTTGTTCCTTTGGTTTTTGCTATTGTGGTGTTAATTCTTATCTTACTATTAACGGGTGTTCCCTTGGAAACTTACCAAGAAGGAGGCCACTATTTAAGCTTATTTATTACCCCTGCAACTGTTTCCTTGGCTGTAAAATTGGAGAAAAACTTCGACTATCTTAAACAAAATTACCAAGCTATTTTAATTGGTATTTTCTCAGGTGTTATTTTCCATACGGCTTTAATTTATCTATTTGCTTTCGTATTTAATTTTGGTCCTGAGATGGTAGGGACTTTGATTCCTAAATCGATTACAACCGCTATTGCAATGGGAATTTCCGAATCATTAGGTGGTATCGTGCCGATGACTGTGGCGATTGTTATTTTTACCGGGGTTATCGGAGCAGTTATTGGTGAACATGTTTACCGCATTTTTAATATTAATGATCCAGTTGCCCAAGGTGTTGCCATGGGAAGCTCTGCCCATGGGATGGGAACCACCATTGCCATTCAAATGGGTGAAGTCCAAGGGGCAATGTCTGGTTTAACAATTGTTGTGACTGGTTTGATTGTCGTTGCACTGGCACCACTAACACTACCTTTGACGGCTTTCTTTTTTGGTTAATAACGCGTATAAGAGAGGTTGGGAAAAATCCCAGCCTTTTTATATTATCTTTTAGTTGAGATTGCAAAAGCAAGAGTTTCGGATATTTGTCCAATAGTCTAAAAGATTTAAGTTCATATCCTTTGTCTATTGGAGTAAATCTCTCACCCTTACCGCGATTGACTCACATCCTTTTAGTCGGGCTTCAAAAGTCAGAACAGACTGCCTTTCCTAAAGCTCTCTGATGGCTGTTTGCCATCTTTCGAGTTTTAGTCCAAGGCTTCAGTTCTTAACGACTTTTGTCGCACCCTTTAGTCGAGTTCTGAAAAACAGCCCCATCAGTATTTTCTGCCAATGAGTCAGTATTCTGCGAATACTTCCCATTTTCAGACAAATCCTTTGGGGCTAACCGTTTTTCATCTCATCCTTATAGTCGAGTTCTGAAATGCAGCTCCTTCGACTGTTTCCTAAAGAGGTTTGGATAAGTTTCTCTTATCCGTCACTCTTTAGTCCAACAGCTCGGAGCTCCCGCATTTCATCTCATCCTCACAGTCGGGTTCTGAAAAGCAGGACTGACATGCGTTTCCCAAAAGACCTTGATAGCTAGTCGCTATCTGCAGTCTTTTGCTCCAACGATTCCGTCCTACCGCTTTTCATCACACCCTAATTTCCAACAGCTCAAAGCTCCCGCATTTCATCTCATCCTCTTCTTTTTTCTGAATAAAGTGCTAAAATATAGGCAGTCAACACAGCTTAAACAAATGGTCAATTGAGGAGGAAGGGTTATGCTTAAGTATTTAACGGCTGCAGATTATAAACACAATACGTGGACTGGGGGCGAAACCACGGAATTATTCATTTATCCCCCCCAAGCTGAATTGGGCCAGCGTAATTTTCAATGCCGCATCTCGTCAGCAACGGTCAATGTGGAGCGGTCAGAGTTTTCTGATTTTTCTGGTTATCAACGTTTTCTACAAATTTTACAGGGAGAGATTCGTTTACAAGTGGGCCAAGATGAGCCACTTGATTTGCCGCAACTAGCCTATCATTATTTCCCTGGGGAGGCTAAGACAGTGTCTGAGGGACAGTGTCGTGATTTCAATGTTATTTATCAAAGTCCAATAAGTATTGACAATGAAATTTTACTGGCCGGAGACCAAGTACAATTACAATCAGACCAGGCTTATTTTATCTTTAATCCTAACCAAGATGCTGTGGATTTAGAAGTAGAAACAGAAAAGTTGCGCTTAGCGTCCATGGCTGCTGTTTGGGCGGTTGAAGAAAAACTTTCTGTGACTATGAAGGCTGGTCAGACCGCAATTTTGATTGCTATTAAGGGATTAGGAGTCAATAAATAATGCAAGAACCCCAATATTTAACCCTTCATGGTGATAAGGACGGTAAGAAATGGGTAGCAGAAATCACTGGTGAAGACCCTACCTTTAAATTGAAACGGACTTTTCTACCGGAAATTAACCCCAATACCTACGCGATATATGATGGCTATTATCAAATTTATGGCCAATGCCCTGGGATTTCACCCTTTGAGAAAGAATATTGCTGGGTCATTGATGGCCATATGCATCGGCACTTATCCTTTCGACAGGTATTAGGACAATTAGACCAAATTAAGGCTCTAGATGACCAACGCACAGAACGAATCAAAGTGCAGATTAAAGCCGTTTTAGATGCGATTGCTAATGAGCTGGATCATGAACTAGTCGACCAAGACATGGCCTTTCAAAAAGAGTCGATTGATTTCATGGACGATTTTGACGCTTTGGCAGCGGGTTACAGTCAGTTAATCAAACAAAAGGAGCAAATGATTCAACGCTATCAAAATAAACTCGATCAATTACCAGAAGATTACGTCTAACTAAAGGAGGAATGAGTATGGCGGAAGATTTATTGTCGGCTGAAGAATGTCAGGCCTACGTGGAAGCTATGATTGCCTTGTATCCGCAATCTGATTCAGATTTGGATTATCATAATCATTTTGAATTGTTATGTGCGGTCATGCTCTCTGCGCAAACCACTGATAAAGCAGTAAATAAGGTAACACCTGCCTTGTTTAAAGCTTACCCAACGCCTGAAGACATGCAAAAAGCGAGTCCAGAAGCCATTGCTGATAAGATAAAAACCATTGGCCTATACCGTAATAAGGCCAAGTTTCTACAAGCCACTGCTGAGAGCTTAGTCAATGATTTTTCGGGCCAAGTTCCGGATAATTTGACTGACTTGACTAGTCTGCCTGGGGTCGGGCGGAAAACAGCCAATGTGGTATTAGGAGTGGGCTTTAGCCAAGCAAGTTTCCCGGTGGATACTCATATTGCTCGTGTCACTAAACGCTTCAATATGGTGCCAGAATCTGCTAATCCCAATAAAATTGAGAAAATAATGACAGAAAAATTACCAGAAAATATGTGGCGCCAGGCCCATTTGTCTATCCTTCATTTTGGCCGCTACCAATGCGTGGCTCGTAAGCACGACCATCAAGAATGTTTAGATCGTCTCCATGCGGTTATGGCGAAGCAGCAAGAAAATTAGTGATTTCACTAAGAAGATAATTAACGACTCTGTCAAGCTCCTGATAATGGGAGTTTGGCAGAGTCGTATTTTTGATAGTGTTTAAAAAACCGCCAAGTCAGTGGTTATTTTTTGCTTTCACAATTTCCTAGCCTCTGCTATAATTAAGCTGTTTGTTATTAAGATTCTATTGGGGATCAAAAAATTAGGAGGATTGCTTTATGTCAAAGGCACAAACTAAGGCTGAGTTGCGTGAAGAAGCCGGTCAAAATCCCGTTTTTGGCTACTTACAAAAATTGGGACAGACCTTTATGTTGCCAATTTCTATTTTGCCATTAGCTGGTATTCTGTTAGGAATTGGGTCTTCATTTACCAACCCAACCGTTATTGAAATGTATAATTTACAAGGGATTCTGAATGAGTCAACCTTCCTGTATGGTTTCCTATCAGTATTAGCTGATGCTGGGGATGTTATTTTCGGAAACTTAGGACTTTTATTCGGAATTTCTGTCGCGTTTGGAATGGCTAAGCGGGAACAAGGAACCGCTGCCTTGTCTGCTATTATTGGATATTTTGTAATGTATGCTACCTTAACATCGACGGTGAATAACTTCCGTGATGTAGAAGCTTTGAGCCAAGTCCAAGGGTTAATCTCCAACTATCTTGGTTTTGAAAACACCATGAATCTTGGTGTTCTTGGTGGGATTGTTTTAGGGGTGACGGTTTCTTACTTACATAATAAATACTATAATATTGAATTACCTGAAGCCCTCTCCTTCTTTGGAGGCACTCACTTTATTCCTATTGCTGCGTCCTTAGCTGCTATTGCTATTGGGATTATTATGGCTTTTGTTTGGCCATTAATTTCTTATGCTTTCTCTTCACTAGGAGGCATTATTTCTGGTCTGGGTGTTTTGGGTATTTTCCTTTATGCTTACATCTATCGTTCCTTGATTCCATTAGGTTTGCACCATGTTTTCTATTTACCTTTCTGGCAAACAGCCATTGGGGGAACTGCGGTTATCAATGGACAAACTGTAGTGGGTGCTCAAAATATCGTTTTTGCGCAATTAGCTGCTGGTCAACCCATTGATCCTCATGCCGCTGCCCACTTCGCTTATATGTTCCCGGTCATGTTATTTGGGATTCCAGCTGCCTGTGCGGCGCTCTATCGTCAAGCTAAACCAGAACGTCAAGCAGATGTAAAAGGTTTCTATACTTCTTCTGCTTTGACTTGTTTCGCTACCGGGATTACTGAGCCAATTGAGTTTGCTTTCGTTTTTGCTTCTCCTACCCTATACTATGGCTTACACTGTGTGATGTACGGAATTTCTGCCGTCTTAGTTTATCTATTTGGGGCTGGAGTTGTATTAACCTTCTCTGGTGGGGTTATCGATTTCTTCCTCTTTGGAATCTTACCAGGTAACCCAATCACTCATTGGATTCCAGTCTTATTATTAGGATTAGTTTATGCGGTCTTGTATTACCTTATCTTTACCTGGGGTGTGCAAAAATTTGATTGGAAAGTCCCTGGTCGTGAAGATGATGTGGCGGTTGCTGAAACTGCCTTTGCAGGTGGCGACTACGATGACTTAACAGAGAAAGAACAACGTGCTTATCGGATTGTTTCTGCCTTAGGAGGAACAGAAAACTTAGATTCCTTTACTAACTGTGCCACTCGTTTGCGGGTCCAAGTAAAAGACGGTAAATTAGTGGATGAAGGCCTGTTAAAGACAACGGGTTCAGCTGCTACAGTGGTTAATGGTAGCAATGTGCAAGTCGTTTATGGCACCAAGGTACCTAACGTGAAGTCTTCTATTGATGAGTTGATTTCTGATGGCAAGGCACCGGCTAATGCTCAAGCAAGTAGTGATCAAGTAGTGCCTAACCAAGTATCAGAAGAAGACCAGGCTGAGACGACTAAGACAAGCGATGATGACGGTCAATTAGTTGAAGTTTTCGCTCCTGGCCAAGGAAATATTAAAGCCTTAGCGGATGTGGAGGATGATGTCTTCTCTGCTGGTATTATGGGCCAAGGTTTTGCCTTAGAACCTAGCCAAGGTCAAATTCTAGCTCCTATGGCTGGTGAGGTGAAAATGGTCATGGATTCTAAACATGCTATTGGACTTGAGACCGCTGAAGGCTTAGAAATCCTCTTACATATGGGGATTGATACAGTTCAATTGGAAGGCCAAGGCTTTACTGTCCATGTGGCAGAAGGCGATCAAGTTGAAGTTGGCGATGTCTTAGCTGATATGGATCTTAACTATATTAAGGACCAAGGAAAAATAACTGATGTCATTGTGGTCTTTACTAACTCCAGTGAAAAAGTTAACCAAACTTTGATTGAAGCGCAAAAAGATGTTAATGGCCATGATAAAATTGGTGATGTTAATCTAAAGTAAAAATAAATAATTAATAAAAAAGCAGGCCAGCTCGATTGATGAGCTCGCCTGCTTTTTTATCTTTTTGTGATTGCCAGTCATTCATTGTAGCCGTAATTTTATACCTGTCATAATGTTGGAACAACTAGATTTATAATGATAAATCTAGCTCTGGTCCGACTGGAACAATACCGTTAGGGTTGATGGTATCGTGGCTGTAATAGTAGTGTTGTTGGATATGGTCAAAATTGACGGTTTCTTTGACCCCATCCATATTATAAATTCGCCGTGTGTATTCCCATAAGTTAGGGTAGTCCACTAATTGGCGGATATTGCATTTGAAGTGGCCAAAGTAAACCTTGTCGAAACGAATCAAAGTAGTGAAGAGACGAATGTCGGCTTCAGTGAATTGGTTACCTACTAAATAATCCTTGTCTTCTAAACGTTCTTCTAATTTATCTAAGGCAGTGAAGACATTGTTAACCTCTTCTTCGTAAACCTCTTGTTTGGTTGCGAAACCTGTTTTGTAGACCCCGTTATTGATATTAGGGTAAACATAGTCATTGATTTCATCAATTTCAGCTTGTAATTCTTCAGGATAGAAGTTACCGTCTTTGGCACCCAAGTCATCGAAAGCTTCATTAAACATACGAATGATATCAGAAGATTCGTTGTTTACAATAGTATCTTTTTCTAAGTCGTAAAGGACAGGAACCGTTACTCGTCCAGTATAGTGAGGATCAACATGAGTATAAATTTGGTGTAAGTAGTCAGCGTCGATGACTGGGTCCTTAATGACACCTGGATAATCAGCAAAAGTCCAACCATTTTCTAACATATGTGGGTGGACGATCGATAGAGAAATCATATCTTCTAATCCTTTGAGTGCTCTCACCATAAGGACACGACTAGCCCAAGGACAGGCGAGCGAGATATAGAGATGGTAGCGTCCTTTTTCTGCTTTGAAACCAGCTTCTCCGCTTGGCCCTGCTTGGCCATCTTTAGTGATCCAGTTACGGAATTGGGACTCTTTACGGACGAAGCGTCCCCCTGTGCTTTTAGTGTCGTACCATTTGTCTTGCCAGTTACCGTCAACAAGTAAACCCATAAGATCAATCCTTTCAAATTCGAAATATTTTATCTACAGTGACTATAACAAGTTTTACAGCAAAGTTCAAAGAATACGATATATAGCTTCTTGGCTTTTAGATCTCATGATATAATTTTATGAAGAAAGAGGTGTTTTTATGGAAAAGCAAGAAAAAGTTGGTATTGGCCTATATATTTTAAGAGCACTTAAGTTTGTCTTTTGGCTTGTCCTATATCTGGTAGCAATTAGTATTCCTCAAGCTTATCTTCTCCAGTCAACCGCGCCAGAAATGATTTATTTATTGATTGCTAGTATCGCTATTATTTTAGTGTCGCTATTTTTTTGGTGGAAATTTAGCCATGCCTATCCCAATAATATCCGGCCTTTAAGCAAAAAAGATATTATTATAGATATTTTGATTTATGTAGGACTAGTGTTAGTGAAAACAGCTTATGGCTATCTTATGGAAGCCATGGGTAGCGGTGGAGAATCAACTGCCAATGATCAAGCCCTAGCAATGATGTTAGGGACAAATCCTAATATTTGGGTGTTAATCTTATTTATTATAATGACGGTAGTAGCAGCACCTATTATCGAAGAAGTAATTTTTAGGGGCTATTTACGCAATTATTTCTTTGCTAAAAAATCCGTGATTTTACCTATGATTATCTCAGCACTGCTTTTCTCATCCTTCCATTTATCTGCTGATATTTTTTCCTTCTTATTATATGCAGCTATGGGAGCCATTCTATATTATGCTTATTACCGCAATAATAATTTGAATGATGCGATTTTAGTCCATTTCTTCAATAATTTCCCGGCAGTGATTTTCATTATTTATAGCACTCTATTCGCTTAATGTTACAATAATGTTACATTTAGAAATATTTCCTTTGTCTTTTAAAGAAAGATTTAAGAAATTCTTTCAAATTATAAAGCTTTATAAAACAGCAGAAAGCTGATAGTATCAACTTTCTGTTGTTTTTTTGTTTTATTAAAATCATTTTTAAGGTTAAAAATAGCAAAATTAATGGAAATTTTTAGTTAAAAAGCGTAAGAAAGAGTAAAGATTTTGTAATCTTACTGTTACCACAAAAGCTAGTAAAACTGGGTATAATGTGAGAGTAAATTATTCAGGGGGTAAATATAACAATGAGTAAATCAATTAAAACAATGGTCGGTGCATCTTTTGCAACGACTGCCGCTTTAGTCGCATTTGCACCACAAGTATCCGCAGAAGAAGTTTATACTATCCAAGATGGTGATACTCTATCTGCTTTATCTAAAGAATTTAATACAACCATCAATGAAATTGCTGAATTAAATGGTATTGAAAATCCTAACTTGATTATTACTGGTAAAGACTTGAAGTTACCAGGAAGTGAAGAAGTAGAGTTTACTTCTGAAGCAGGAATTTACACTGTAAAAGCTGGCGATACTTTAAATAAAATCGCAGCTGCCTTTGATACTACTGCTCAAAACATCCGTGATTTAAATGGTATCAACGGCGACCTTATTTTAATTGGTCAAAAGCTTCGTATTGAAGGTCAAGATGAAGCTGTTGTTCTTGAAGAAGCTTCAGAAGAAGTGGTTGAAGAAACTCCAGTTGAAGAATCTACAGAAGAAATTGTTGCTGAAGAAGCACCAGTTGAAGAAGAAGGCCAAGAAGCTGCTACAACTTATGTTGTTAAAGCTGGCGACACATTGAGCAAAATTGCTAGCGAACATGGTATTAGTGTTGCTGACTTAAAAGCTTTCAATGGTATTTCTAGTGATCTTATCTTGGTTGGTCAAGAATTAAACTTAGTTGGTGATTCTTCCGCTCAAGTTGTTTTAGAAGAAGTGGTTGAGGAAGCACCAGTTGAAAAATCAGTAGTTGAGGAAACACCAGTTCTTGAAGAAACAGTTGAAGAAGAACCTGTTGTTGAAGAAGCTCAACCAGTGCTTCGTTCAGCTGAAACAGTTGAAACTGCACAATTAAATACAGCGGCTGAAGAAGAAACTGAAGCCGAAGTAGTGGAAGCCGAAGAAGAAGCCCAAGCTGAATTAGTGGAAGCTGAAGATGAAGCTAAAGCCGAACTAGAAGAAGCCGAAGCTGAAGCAGCCGCTCAAGCCGAAGCTGAAGCAGCCGCTCAAGCCGAAGCCGAAGCAGCCGCTCAAGCCGAAGCTGAAGCAGCCGCTCAAGCGGAAGCCGAAGCAGCTGCTCAAGCCGAAGCTGAAGCAGCTGCTCAAGCCGAAGCTGAAGCAGCCGCCCAAGCGGAAGCCGAAGCAGCCGCTCAAGCCGAAGCTGAAGCAGCCGCTCAAGCGGAAGCCGAAGCAGCCGCTCAAGCCGAAGCTGAAGCTAAAGCCGCACAAGAAAGCCAAAATGTTGCGTCAAGCTCATCCATCTTAGGTTATGCTGAACAATTTATCGGTACACCTTATGTATGGGGTGGTAAAACACCTTCTGGCTTTGACTGCTCAGGATTTGTTCAATATGTTTACAAGAATACTCGTGGTGTTAATGTTGGTGGTTACACTGGTGCCCAACAATATGCTGGTCCACAAATTTCTGTGTCACAAGCTCAACCCGGTGACCTATTGTTCTGGGGTGGTTACGGTTCTCCATACCACGTTGCAATTTATGCAGGTAATGGATCATTTATCCATGCCTCTCAACCAGGTACACCTTTAGGTTACTCAACAATCAGCCCTTACTGGCAACCATCATTCGCTGTTAGCATGGCTGCTTACAGATAAGCAAACAATTATAAAAAAAGACCGAGTGATTACCCCAACTCGGTCTTTTTTTGTTATCATCAAGATTAGTAATTCATAGGATCTTAGCATTTAAGTGCCTAGTACTCAATAGTTAGCTTCTTACATTTAAGTGGCTGGCAAGATGCTAGCAAGGCCTATTTTTATCGATAATTGGAAAATTCGCTTAAAAGCGGTATAATATGAAGATAAAGAATAGTATAAGGAGAGCTCTTTATGAAAAAAGTTTTAGTCGTTGATGATGAAAAACCAATTTCAGATATTATCTCTTTTAGTTTGAAGAAAGAGGGCTATGAGATTGATGTCGCCTATGATGGCGAAGTTGCCTTAGAAAAATTTGCCAGTTTTAACCCCGATTTGATTATCCTAGATTTAATGTTACCAAAAGTTGATGGCTTAGAAGTGTGTCGGCAAATCCGCAAAACGAGTCAGGTGCCTATCATTATGCTCACTGCCAAGGATAGTGAGATTGATAAGGTACTAGGCTTGGAATTAGGCGCTGATGATTATGTGACTAAACCATTTTCTAATCGCGAATTAGCGGCCCGTGTTAAGGCTAACTTACGCCGCAATGTGGTAGAACAAGAGTCAGAAGAAGAAAAAGGACAAACAACCATTGAAATTGGTGACCTTATTATCCATGAAGATGCTTTTATTGCGTCTAAAAATGGGGAGGAAATTGATCTTACTCACCGCGAATTTGAATTACTGCATTATCTCGCCCAACATGCTGGCCAAGTTATGACCCGAGAACATCTCTTGCAGACAGTGTGGGGTTATGATTATTTTGGTGATGTACGGACAGTTGATGTTACTGTACGTCGTTTACGTGAAAAAATTGAAGAGACCCCAAGTCATCCCAATATTTTGATGACACGTCGTGGTGTCGGTTACTATGTGAAAAATAACAATCAGGAGTCATAATGGATAAGTTTAAAGCTAATCTTTCCATTCCCTTCTTTAGGTCCATTCATTTTAAGATTCCTCTGGTATTTATTTTGCTCCTATTAATTTCTCTACAATTGGTAGGAGCTTATTTTATACGTCAATTAGAAACAGAAATGTTGGCGTCTTTTGATGAGCGGATTACCACCCAGGCCCATTTCTTAGAGGATAATGTGCGAGGGATACTTCAACAAGAAGACACAGAAGGGCAGGAAAAAAATCGTCAATTAAATGAAGTGCTAAAGCGCTTTAATAATTCAGAAATTATTGAAACCCAAGTCTTAGATGATTCGGGCTTTTTGTTAGCTACTTCAAACCCAACCAATCAGGGCTTAGTGGGTCAACGGTCTACGGATCCTAATATTGAACAAACTATTTTTACCGCCTTGCAAACAGAGAGTGAAGGTTATGATTCAGATCAAAAAGTTCGTATGAAAAAATATGTTTCACCTGTTTTTGCTTCAGATTCTTCGGGGGCTATGGTAGGGGTTATCAATATTCGTGTCAATTTGGAATCCGCTTATGGTCAGGTACAGAGTATTGCAGTTATTTTCTTGACCTCGTCTGCGGTATCCTTGGTATTTGCAATCTTTTTGGCCTTCTTCATTTCACGAGGAATTACTGGTCCTTTACAAGATATTAAAGACCAAACTGAGCGGATTTCAGAGGGGAATTATTCCGGTCAAATTGAAATTCAATCGGAAGATGAGATTGGCCAATTAGCCAACGCGATTAATTATTTATCTGTACGCGTACGAGACGCTCAAGAATTAACCGAGGCAGAACGTCAGCGTTTAGACTCGGTTTTGAAGCATATGACGGATGGTGTCATTGCTACTGATCGTCGTGGTAAGGTGATGATTATTAATGATTCTGCCTTGACCTTCATTTCTGCCAACCAAGAAGATGTCATCGGGGAGTCGATTATCGATGTTTTGAAACTAAATGGACGCTATTCTTTTCGTTCCTTGTTTGAAAGCCATGAATCAATAGTGATGGACTTTTCAACAGAAGAACAGGAATCCTTAATTAAAGGAGAATATTCTGTGATTCAACGGGAATCAGGCTTTATTAGCGGTTTAGTTTGGGTATTAACGGATATTACCGAACATGAAAAAATCGAACGTGATCGACGTCAATTCGTGTCCAATGTTTCTCATGAATTACGGACCCCCCTTACCTCTGTACGATCCTATACTGAAGCCCTCACTGATGGGGCCTTAGAAGAAACAGAAATTGCCAAAGAATTTTTAGGTGTCATTCAAACGGAAACTGACCGGATGATTCGTATGATTAACGATTTGCTAAAATTATCGCGGATGGATTCTGGACGTGAAGATGTCAATAAAGAGCTAACCTTATTTGGACAGTTTGTCTCGCACACGATTGACCGCTTTGATATGATGCTAGCTTCTGATCAGGAAAGCAATATCGCAATTCGTCGTGATTTTTCAGAAGAAGATATTCTGGTAGAAATCGACCAAGACAAGATCATCCAAGTTATTGATAATATCTTGAATAATGCCATTAAATATTCGCCTGATGGTGGGACCATAACGATCCGTTTGATGACAGCGAACAATGAAGTTATCCTATCGATTCAAGACCAAGGATTAGGTGTTCCACAACAGGCCCTGGCTCACTTATTTGATCGTTTCTATCGGGTAGATAAGGCACGGTCACGAGCTCAAGGGGGATCAGGACTTGGACTAGCTATTTCCAAGGAAGTGGTTGAATTACATAATGGGCGCATTTGGGCTAACTCAATTGAAAATATTGGAACAACTTTCTTTATTGCCTTGCCGATTGAGAATTTAGATGGAGAGGATGAGTGGTTAAATGAAACAGAATAAACATTATTTCATCCATGGCCTTCTAATCATCCTAGTACTCCTAAGTCTCATCATTACATATTTTATTATTGCTTCACCTGTGGAAATTATTAATTGGGTGGACTCAGTGACTCATAATGAGGAAGAAGCGAGTGGCTTAAATGCTACTTCTGAAGATGGGGAAACTCAGGACAGTCGAGAACATCTCAATGATTTAGTGATTGCTAATCGTTTAATTATTCATGATAAAGATGATAACTATTGGGCTAGTAATAACAGCCGGTCCTTGGGAAAACTCCAAGAAGACTTGGCGTCTCTTCCTTATGATAGGAGTCAGGCGGTCACCACTACTGCTCTCGATACCTTTCGGGAAAACAAATCCGATTCTGATTATTTAGAGTTTACTTTTTTGGATTTCTTAACTAGCGCTCTCTTCAATAAAATGCATCCCGATATTGCTGATGAAGAGGATGCGGTAAGATTTAACCAGGTGGTCTTTGTCAAGGGAGATGATTCGCTTTATCTTATTTCTGAGAGTGATCACTTGGTTTACCAGGTTCCTTTAGACCGTTCAATTAATGAAGTGATTGCTTATGAGAATTATGCGGCAGAAAAAGACAAAATGACCGAGGTTACACCAGTGGTTTTTTCGGAAGGTCGTAAGTATATCTCCAAAGAAAAAGAAACAGTCAATAAGTTGACTTACATGCTAGAGCGTCAGCCTAACACTTTCTTTTTAGGTGCCTTGTTCTCCTCACCTGAAGAAATCCATGATTATTCTGATGACTCTTATTCTAGGTACTATGCAAATGGACACCAATTAGCCATCAGTAACCATAGCTATGAGTTGAACTTCTCTCAAGATACCTCGTCCGCTATCAATGTTACCGAATGGCAGAAGATAGGTGAGAGCTTTAATATGTTATCTCGCTTTATACCAGAACAAGATACCTGGGTCTTATCTGATTATCAAGAGGATGAGTCAACCATCACTTATCGTAAGTTTGTTAATAATATTCCAGTTTATGGTCCGGACCACGTGTCCCGTGCCGTTTTTAAAATGGATGGTAACCAAGTCGCTTACTTATCTATGTCTGCCTTGACTATTCAAACGCAGTTAGATGACCTTGCTAAGCCTTTGGAACTAATGAGTGGGACCAATGCTTTGGAGCTCTTACGCAATAATGGCTACGATCCTTCGCAAATTCAAAACATGCAGGTAGGTTATCGTTGGGTTAAGAGCCCAGAATCTAATCGTTTAGTTGAGTTAGTGCCAACTTGGCATGTGAAACGGGATGGCGTATGGTATGCCTTAGAAGATATTGTGGATATGTCCGATTATAATCATTTACGCCTCTATGATAAGGAAGAAGATGAAGTTTTTGATTGGGAGGCTTATTTCCAAGATAGCCAAGACCAACCGGTGGAATCAGAGTCGGATACCGAAGAAGCCTTAGAAAGTTTGGGTAATGGCGACCAAGTTGAGACAGACCAAGAAGAGGAGGCCTAGTATGGCATTTCGAAAAATTGAATACTTGCTGATATTAGCCTTTTTAACTTTAAATATCTTTTTATTTTATGTCTTTGTTGGTAAAAATGCCCTCTTGTTTTCTGACCCTATTGATCAAAACCGAGTAAATGTCCAAGAAGAAATGCGGTCGGATAATATTGAATTTTCACCTCCCGAAGAAACTGATGAATATGAGCCTTTTATGCGAGCGATTCCCCATGCCATTGAAGAATCAGATGTTGAGGATTTAGCCAATAACCATTATGATTTTGAGCTTTCCAGTAACGGACGTGTGGTGGGCGAATTGAATGAGCCGATTGCTTTAAACGGGCTGTATTCATCTACTCGGGCCCACAATGTCAGTGAAGATATGTTAGCACCGTTAAATGAATTTATTAGCCAATCCATTTACCAAGGCGACCACTACCAATTTGCTTCTTATGATGAAAATCAAAAAATATTAACTTATATGCAAACAACGGAAAATAATTTACCATTGGTGGATGGAAGTGGTGAAATTGCCTTCCATTTAAATGATGATTACCAAGTTTATATGTTTGATCAAACCTTTGCTGGAGATTGCAAACCTCAGGGGACTAAGCGAAAGATTGTATCTGAAAAACAAGCCTTAGAAAGCTTATACCTCAATAATAAAATTCAAAAAGGGGATACAGTGGTTCGCAGTTTATTAGGCTATTATCAAACCCTAAAAGTCGATGATATGATTGTTTATAATCCTGTCTGGGTATTCTTCATTCAGAATAATGATGGTAGTTTTGAACGTTTGCATGTTGATGGAATAAATGGGACAATTGTACAGGCAGATTCCAACTAGTAGAGGGAGATATCGATGAAAAAGTGGCATAAATATTTATCTATCGTTTTAATGTTGGTCGTCTGCATAACTCTTATGGCCGATAAAGTACATGCTGATACCACTATTCGTGATTATCAAATCACGGTCAATTTTACTGAAGCTGGTAATATGGAGTCAGAAGAGTTGATTACTTATCAGGTCCATGATGAAGTCCAATCGCTCAAGCATCGGTTAATGATTGGTAATCAAGGTGACTTGGAAAGCTTAAATGTGGCAATGAAATCGGCAGATGCCAATGACTACTTTCCTTTTGCTGCCAGTTCTTCTCAAGATGTTGGGACTTATACCTTGCAGGAGGATGGTCCCTATGTAAATTTGGAATTATTTAACCACTTAACTAAGGGCCAACATGAAGTTAATTATCAAGCCAATGTGAAAGGGGCTTGGATTAATTATGGGAAATGGCAGATTTTAGACTTGTCTTTTATCAATGCGCCATTTTCTACCCGACAAACGAGTATTAGTTTTAAATTTCCTAAAGCAGTAGACCGCCAGCAGATGAAGTTAGTGATTGCAGATAATGATCGGGTTGAGGCTAATTGGGTATCAGACCAAGAATTACGTTTAACTGTTAACCAGTTAAGTCCCGATAAGGGTATCGGTATTCAGATGGTTTTACCGGGTAATTTCTTCCCAGATAATAGTCGAGTCGGTCCGGAGTCACAGGGTCAGGAATTGGTACGTGCCATCGAAGAGAATGAACAGGCGCGACTAGCCGAACAACGGCGCTATAGCTACTTTAGTTTAGCTTTAGCGGGACTGATTTTCCTTCTTAGCTTGGTTTTTGTGGCCTATCTTATTTATCGTAAAAGTCAAATCAATCAAGGAGTAAGCTCTTATCCCTATTTGGCTATCGATCGTTCAGAATGGTCCCCACTAACATTGGCTAAGTTCATGGGCCACCATATCTCTAAAACTAGCCAATTTTATTTCGTTTTATTTGCTTTAGCAGGACGGGGCAAGTTGCGTTTGAATTTTGACAAAGTAGGGAAGAGGATTCAAGATATTCAGGTGCAGTTACTAGACCGAAGTCAGCTTAGTCCTGAAGAAGAAAAGCTGACTACTGCTCTGGCTGTAGCAGCAGATTCATCTGCCAGTTTGTCTTTACGAGAATGGCAATATGAGGAATCTAGTAAGGGGCGATTGAAGGAGAGAAAAGCGTTTAAGCAGCTTAAAAATCAGATTGATCAAATTACTAATAAAAGCTTACGACAATCAGGCTTATTTCTTAAGCAAAGCCAACTATTTAATTTATTGGCCAATCTTTTAATTTTTTTGGCCCTACTGGCTCTGCTAGTGTGTCTTTACTGGCAGTATCAATATCACTTCAGTAATTTATGGGTTTATATTTTATTTGTATTAGCAATCATCACTCTGCTCTTTGCAGCGAAATTAGTCCTACCTATTCGTCGTGAAAATGGAGTGAAGGTTTACAAGGCTTATCGCAGTCAAATTAAAGCCTTAAAGGACCCTGATAAGATGGGAGACATGGTTAACAGTGCTTACCAGCTCGATTATCTTTATCTTTATGCTTGGCTGGAAGGAAAGCAAGTAGAATTCGCTCAAGCCATTGATCGTTATGGTCATCAAAAAGCGCCATTGTATCAGCAAAGCCAAGCCATTAAATCATTCCCATTTAGAAAAATTCAACTTAGTCCTAATCAGACTAAAAATTCTTAGTTCGTTTTAGAAAGGATGACTTCATGGAAAACACAGCTAGTGATTATTCTATGCGTGTTTCCATGCTCTCAAGTAGTAGTAAAGGAAACGCGACCTATATTGAAACTCCCAAGCAAAAAATTCTAGTAGATGCGGGATTTTCAGGTAAACAAATTGAAAATAAATTAGCGAAAATTGGCCGTCAGATGCAAGATATTGACTCGATTTTTATCACACACGAACATTCTGACCATATCAAAGGCCTAGGTGTTTTAGCCCGTAAGTATGATGTTAATATTTATGCCAATGAAGCGACCTGGCAAGCCATTGGGAACAAGTGCGGCCACATTGATCCCTTAAAGATGAATGTCATGGAGCAAGGAGAGGTATTGACTTTGGGTGATATTGATATCCAATCTTTTGCAGTTAGTCATGATGCGGCTGACCCCCAATTTTATGCCTTTCAAAAAGATAATAAGCAGTTTACCATGCTCACTGATACAGGCTATGTTAGCGACCGCTTGCGAGGCCTGCTAAGTAATTCCGATGTTTTCTTGATTGAAAGCAACCATGATTTGGATATGTTGCGGATGGGACGCTATCCTTGGTCCTTGAAGCAGCGAATCTTAGGGGACAAGGGTCATCTGTCTAATGATGCTTCAGCCCTAGCCATGTCAGAAATGATTGGTGACCATACTAAACGAGTTTATCTAGGCCACCTATCTGAGGAGAATAATCTAAAATCTATTGCCTACCAAACGAATTTAACATTAATGCGTGAGCATGGACTTGGAGTCAACGAAAGTTTCACACTAAATGAAACCGACCCAGTAGAACCTACTGAATTGTATACGTTATAATCTTAAGAAAAATATAAAGATAAGACAGACAAAGATTCACAGTTTCAGCTTATAATAATGACAAAGTTGAAACTAAGGAGGACCAACTAGTATGAGTAGTGAAAATAATAACATGAATAATAAAATGCCTGGGAACCCTAATGAACCTCATAAGGTAGACCATAAATCCAATAAACAGGGCTGGCTGCCACCAATAGTAGGGGGATTGATTGGAGCTTCACTGGTTGGTGTTTTCTCATTGGCGATGGGTCAGGAAAACGCTACTAATCCTGATCAAGCTCAAATTGAATCCATGGTTCAAGAACAAGTCCAAAAACAAAACGAAAATAAGCAAGGAGAAAACACCCAGACTGCGTCATTAGATGTGTCTACTGATGTCAGTGAAACAGTTTCTAAGGTCCAAGGCGCTGTTGTCTCAGTTGCAAACTTGGCAGATACTAATTCGACAATTGACTTATTTGGTTTAGTTCAACCCGATCGTCAAGAATCTAATAATGATGAAGCTAACTATGAAACTGCTTCTGAGGGGAGCGGTGTGGTTTATAAGATTGATGGTGATTCAGCTTATGTGGTAACTAATAACCATGTAATTGATGGATCAGATGCGCTTGAAGTGATTACTAGTGAAGGTAAACAGGTAAAAGCCGAACTAGTAGGAGCAGATGTTTGGACTGACTTAGCTGTGCTACGAATCCCTGCTAATGAGGTTGATACGGTAGCTGAATTTGGAGATTCTGATTCCCTTACTGTCGGTGAACCAGCTATTGCTATTGGTTCACCATTAGGCTCCGATTTTGCTTCAACGGTTACCCAAGGGATTATCTCAGGTTTAGATCGGACAGTTCCAGTTGATTTGGATGGCGATAAAATGTATGATTGGCAAGTAAATGCCATTCAAACGGATGCGGCTATCAACCCTGGTAACTCTGGAGGGGCCTTGCTAAATTCAGCTGGTCAAGTTATTGGTATTAATTCTATGAAAATCTCCGCTGACCAAGTTGAGGGGATGGGCTTTGCGATTCCAGCAAACGATGTTCAAACCATTATCACTCAGTTAGAAAAAGATGGTCGCGTGATTCGCCCATCATTAGGTGTGGTGATGGCTACGCTAAACCAAGTACCAATGCAACAACAAGAAGAAATTCTTAATGTACCAGATGGACTCGAGTCAGGTGTCGTTGTTTTGGATATCGAAGCAAACTCACCAGCTGCTAATGCCGGCCTTAAAGTGAATGACATTATCACTAAGTTCAATGGTCAAGAGGTGACAGACTCCATTAGCTTACGCAAAGCCCTTTATAGTGCTGATGCTAACCAAGAAGTTGAAGTGGAAGTCTACCGGGATGGTAAACAACAAACGGTTAAAGTACAACTCGAACCGCAAGAAGAACAAGTTTCTTAAAATATAAGTTCAAACCAGCGAGTGGGACAATTTTGTCCCACTCGCTGGTTTTGTTTAGCTTCCTTTAGAATGAGTATTTTAACGCGCTATAGGTAGTATTCGATAATTATCGAAACAATCCTTCTTGCCTTCGCATTTTTGTAGGCGTTTTGCTTTTAAATATCAGCGGATAAACTGAGAAAGCCTATCAAAACGGAATTCTATACACAGTTGTGTATAAATTGTGTGTGAATTGGGGATAAGTTGGGGATAAAGATACTTACAAGTAGAAATAACTGTGGATATCATGGTGAAGAATATAGCCAGAATACTTACATGACAAGGTTTTTGTCTTGTGATTAACTTTGGGGATAAAATGTTTATAATTTTATATTCAATAGCAAATATACGTAAAAATCCTGCTATATCAAGATTTTCACCAGATACATTTTGTGGATTTGTGGATATCTTTTGGATAACTGGGGATAACTATAATTTTTGACATTAAAAAAGGCTAGTCGCTAACAAAATGAGCTGTTATCATTTTGCCAGTGACTAGCTTTCATTGATTATTTGACCAGGTTTTTCTTAGAAGCTAAGTAAAAATTAGCGAATACTTTCTAGGTAATCAGCTTTTTCGAATTTATCATTGTCTGCAACAGCGACATAGGTTTCATGTTCACTTAAACAATAGTCAAAAGGGAAGTTAGTAATAAGACTTTGCTGTTTGCCACGGCGGATGCCAATGATATTGATATCATAGCGATTTCTTAGGTCCAGACTGTCCAAACTTTTACCTAGCCACCGTTTGGGGGCATGAAATTCGACGATTGACGTTTGGCTGTCTAACTTAATCAGTTCGTCAATGGAATGACGAAGCAAGCTTGTCGCCATACGTTTAGCGGATTCTTTTTCAGGTTGGACAACCAAGTCAGCCCCCAAAGCAGTTAATACTTTGCGATGTGATTTGTTCTTAACCTTGCAGATGATACGGTCGACGCCTAATTCTTTGGCATTTACTAGACCAAGAACAGAGGATTCTAAGCTGGACCCAGTAGAAATGACAATCGTGTCACATTGGGCAAAACCTAAGGATTTAAGATAATCGAGGTCAGTGAAGTCGCCTACCCCACCTACAGTCAGTGAATGACTAATGCGGTCGACATTCTTCTGATTAATATCACAGGCAATCACTTCAATACCATAATTTGCTAGGGTTTCGGCTAGGGTTGATCCGAAGATTCCGAGACCTAAAATGCCAATTGTTCGTTGTGCTGTCATAATATTCGCTCCTATCCAATTAATATGTTGCCGCGTGCATAATTTACTTCGGTTTTGTCATCATTTTTGAAACGTAGGGATAAAAACATGGTCATCGGACCAATACGGCCAATAAACATCATTAACATAATGACAATATGGCTAGCGGTGCTAAGTTCTGTGGTTAAGTTAGCAGTCACACCGACTGTTGCGATGGCTGAAACACTTTCAAATAAAATATAAAGGTAATCGGTTCCAGGGTCGAAGCTTAATATGAGACCAGATCCTATGACGAGTAAGCTCACATAAAGCATAAAGATGACAAAGGCCTTGCGAACTAAGGGGCGTGGGATGGTTCGCTTAGCAAAGTTGATAGGCTCACTTTGTTTGATTTCAGCCCAAGCCATCATTAGAACTAAGGCAAAGGTCGTTGTTTTCAATCCTCCGGCAGTTGACCCTGGTGATCCCCCAATAAACATGGTCACAATAAAAATCAATAAGGAGATGGGCTTGGCTAAAGTATAATCAATGCTAGCAAAACCAGCAGTTCGCATCGTAATCGTTTGAAAAAAACCTGTCATAATTTTATTGCCTATTGAAAGCTGACCAATTGTTTGGGTGTTGTGCCACTCCACCAGACAAAATAGTAGAGCGCCAATTAGAATGAGTAAAGCAGTCATTAGTAGGGCTAATTTACTATGAATATGTAATTTTTTATAGGCCATCCTTAGCGATAGTTTAGGATGATGCCAGTTGAAATGGCGGATTTGATGGCTGATATCAAACCAGACACTATAACCAATCCCACCTAGGACAATTAAGGCCATAATGGTCCAGTTAATCACTGGCACGGTTTGATAAGGAATCATGGATTGATTCGATAAGGGATCAAAACCAGCGTTACAGAAAGCGGAGACCGCCATAAATAAAGCAGTGAAAGTGCCTTTGAACCAACCTAAATGAGGAATAAAGTAAGTAGCAAAGAGTAAGGCACCGATTCCTTCGATAATCGCTGTGTATTTAAAAATATTAGCAATAAAGTCTTTGGTATCGAAGACTGATTCTTTGTTTAAGGCATCGGCTAAAACGAGTTGATTCGATAAGCGAATTTTTTGGCCAATCCGAATATAAATTAGTCCGATTATTGTCATTAAGCCTAGTCCTCCCACTTGAATCAAGGCCATCAGGACCACTTGACCAAATCGGGTATATGATTCAGCAATAGACTGAGTAAAAAGTCCGGTCACGCAAACCGCAGATACAGAAATAAAGAGATGATCAATATAAGTGGCTTGTGAAGTAGGGAGTTGACTAATGGGTAGGCTGAGTAAGAGTGAGCCAATAAAAATGACAAAAAGAAAGCTTAAAGCAATCTTTTGGGGATTGGATAGTCTCTGGTTGAGTAAACGCATCATGGCGGAAATAAGCCTCCTTTGTTATTATAAACATATATATTATAGCCATTTATTTCTAAAAGTGAAGTAAAATTTTTAATTTCTGGGTATTTGTAAGGAGTTTATTATGCGAGTAAAAATCATAGCTGTTGGCAAACTAAAGGAAAAATATCTTAAGCAAGGTATCGCTGAGTATGCTAAACGTTTAGGCAAATATTGCAAATTTGAAGTGATTGAAGTCAAAGATGAGGCCACCCCAGACTCAGCGTCTGATAAGGAAGAGGAACAAATTAAAATTAAAGAAGGCCAACGTATTTTAGATAAGATTGCTCCCAATGATTACGTTTATGTTTTGGCAATTAAAGGAAAAATGTTAAGTTCAGAAGAACTAGCCGAATCAATGAGTCAATCCCTAATCTATGGGCATTCTAACCTAGTGTTTGTCATTGGAGGCTCGTTAGGAACAAGCCATGAGTTAGAACAACGGGCGGATCAATTAATCAGCTTCGGTAAGCTGACTTTTCCTCATCAACTTATGCGGTTAGTACTTAGTGAACAAATTTATCGGTCCTTTCGTATTCAAAACGGCCATGCCTATCATAAATAAGCTACTTTTGAACGGTTATTATTTTACAAAGTAAGGAATTGGCACTATGATATTAATTATAAAGATCGAAAGGGGAATGAGTTTATGGACAAAGAGAAAAAAGTACAAATTTTGCAAGATATAATTCAAATTAAATCAGTTAATGATAATGAAGCAGAGGTTGCTCAATACTTAGCTGATGTCTTTAAAGAGTATGATATCGATTCTGAGCAAGTCGAATATGATACCGATCGAAACTCTTTAGTGGCTGAATTTGGTGACGGGTCTGGCTCTGATTTGGTTTTAGGAATTTCTGGTCACTTAGATGTGGTGGCTGCCGGTGATGAAGACGAATGGAAATACCCACCATTCTCCGGTGAAATTGAAGGCGATAAGTTATACGGCCGCGGAACATCTGATATGAAGTCTGGTGTAGCTGCTCTAGTTATCGCATTGATTGAATTCAAGGAAGATCATCCTGATTTTAATGGTAAAATTCGCTTCTTGGGAACAGTTGGTGAAGAAGTCGGCCAATATGGTTCTGAACAATTAGCCAAAGAAGGTTATGTCGATGATGTTACGGATATTCTTATTGGTGAACCCACTGGTGAAAAATTAATTTACACCCATAAAGGCTCAATTCTCTATACTGTTACTTCTAAGGGTAAATCAAGCCACTCTTCAATGCCTAAAGAAGGGATTAATGCTATTTCAGCTTTAGCGAAATTTGTTGTGGCCGCTGACAAAGAACTTGGGCAAGTCACAGAAGATTATCATGATGAAATTTTAGGGGAAACAACGAATGCAATCACTATCATTTCTGGTGGTGACCAAGTGAACTCCATTCCAGCTCAAGCTAAAATTGAAGGGAATGCACGTACTATTCCTGATTATGACAACGATAAAGTCATTGAAACTTTGGAAAATATTATTAAAGATATTAATGATGAAGGCCAAGGCCAATTAGAATTGCATTTAGATAACAACAAATATTCTGTGGCTAAACCAGATGATTCTGCTATTATGCAAGCAGCTATCAAAGTGGTTGGTTCTGACTTTGCTCAAGGGGGTATTTCACCGACAACAGATGCTGCTTCTTTCACTAAAGACCATGACCTAAACCTCTTAATCTTTGGTCCCGGCGAAGCAGAATTGCCTCATCAATTAGATGAATATGTTTCTATTGACAATTATCTAGAATTTATCGATCGCTACAAAGCAATCTTTGAAAATTACTTTGATTTAGCTTAAGAAAATGACTAACAAAAAAATCGCGGTGCTAATACCGCGATTTTTTATTATGTATGAATTATTTAACAAAATCATTAATATCGGTCATTTCCCGATGTTTAGTGACTAGAGAGACCAAGTCACCCACTCGAATCTGATTTTCACCGCGCGGCAAAATACTCTTACCATTACGTTGGATATTTACAATCAAGGTTTGGTCGATTAATTCCAGATCGTTTAATTGACATTGAGTGATTTTAGCTTCGTTGAGAATTTTAAATTCAATGGCTTCCACTTGGTTAGGTGTCAGTTGGTAGAAATTGGTAATGGTCGATTGTCGGGTGGCTTTGAGTTTACGAACCAAACGAATAATTCCTTCAGCAGCCATTTGTTTGGGCGTAATGATAGTATCTAATCCCATATGAGTCAATGGTTTGAGTAGATAAGGCCGATTAACCAAGGTAAAAATCTTATCAACCCCTTGGGAATGTGCAAAAAGAGAGATTAAAATATTGGCTTCATCATGATTGCTCAAGGCAATAGAGGCATCATAGGTGCGTAAGCCTTGGTCTAAAAGTAGTTTCTGATCAGTGCCATCGCCATGGAGCACTTCAACATGGGGAAAACTTTGCGCTAACTGACTGGCTTTGATTCGGTCTTTTTCAACGACAGTAATATGATAATTGATATGCCTCAACTTATTTAACAAGAAATAGGTAGCTGTGCCTGCCCCAATAATGAATAATTTCTTTAAGGCTTTATTGGCTACGCCTAATTCCTTGGTCCAAGCTTTAATCTGACGTGGGGAACCGGTGACATGGACCGTATCGCCAACCTTAATTTGGGTGTCCCCACTAGGAATAATAATATCGCCATCGCGGTCAATCAAACATACTAAGACATCAGATTTAAAATGACTGTCAAATTCACTCAAAGTCATGGTATCTAGAGGACTAGAGGCTTCTATTGGGAAGGCGAAAATTTCAACTTTTCCTTCTGCAAAGCTCTCCACAGCATTGGACGCTGGGAAATGTATAATTTTTTCTAGTAAGCCAGCTGCACGAAATTCTGGATTGATAATCTGATCAAGATTTAAGGCAGATTTGGTGAAGTCGAGATCTTCATGGTAATTCATATTACGGACTCGGGCACAAACATAGGCTGCACCTTGAGCCTTGGCAAGGTTACATGCCACGACATTGACTTCATCGGAATTGGTACACGCAATAAAAACATCAGCATGGCTAGTATCGGCCTGATCAAGCACATTTAACGATAAGGCTGACCCATGAATGGCCTGAATATCAAATTGGGAAAACACTTGGTTAACCACATTTTCATCATGGTCAATTAAGGTGATATCATTCTTTTTCCACAAAGCGTCACAGATGGCTTGGCCGGTTTGACCACCACCACAAATAGTAATTTTCATAAATACTCCCTATCTTTCTCTCCATAAACTTGGCAGGAATAATGCTAAAACGGGATAAATTTCTAAACGACCAGCAATCATGATAAAGGTGAGGACCATTTTGGAAAGAGGACTCAAACCAGCAAAAGAAGTGGTAGGCCCTACCAAACCTAGACCAGGTCCGATATTGTTAATAGTGGCAGCAACAGCAGAAAAAGCAGTGATAAAGTCGTTTTGCGACCAACTAACCACCAATAAAGCAGTGATAAACAGAAAAACATAGACGCCACAATAAATTAGCACGCGATTTATAGCAGTATTATTTACCCATTTACCATCTATAGTAATCGGAAGAACGCGACGAGGATTGGAAACTTTTTGGACTTGGGCCCAAATCGTTTTGAAGTAAATTAGAATTCGGGATACTTTTATCCCCCCTGCAGTGGAACCTGCCATCCCACCGACAAACATAATCAGTAATAGAATAATATGACTAAACAACGGCCATGCGCCAAAATCAACTGTAGCATAGCCGGTGGTAGAAATAATGGTCGTCACTTGGAATAAGGCGTCTCTAAATAGGGACTCTAAAGAGTTATATTCGCCTTGAATATTAAACATAATTGCTAAGATTGCGGCAGTTACGATAAGTATGAAGCAACGCAATTCTTCATTGCGCCACACTAACTTGAATTGCTGTTTAATTAGATAATAAAATAAATTGAAGTTCATGGCAAAAACTAACATCCCAATTGAGAGGATGTATTCTGCAGCCGGATTGTCAAAGGCAGCTACAGAAGTCGCCTTATTAGAAAAGCCACCAGTACCAGCAGTTCCAAAGGCATGAATAATTGCATCGAAAGGCTGCATGCCCGTTAAGAGCAAGGCCAAAATCAAGCAGGCCGTTAAAACAAAGTACATGGCATAGAGAATTTTAGCAGAACTCTTATTTTTAGCTGATAATTTCCCAAATTCTGGTCCAGGCACTTCTGCCATCATAATATTGACTGATCCTTCTTCTAGGTCAGGAGCAAAGGCGAAGATAAAAACGAGGACACCTAAACCACCAATTAGGTGAGAAAAGCTACGCCAAAATAATAGTGATTGTGACAGAGCTTCGACGTTGGGAACAATAGAAGCACCAGTAGTTGTGAAGCCAGATGCCATTTCAAAAGTGGCATCAATTAGACTAGGAATTTCTCCGGTAATAACAAAAGGGAGGGCACCAAAGAAGGATAGGATAAACCAGGATAGGGCAGTAATGGCAAAACCATCCTTGACGGTATAGCGGGTATGTTTGGGCATTAACAAGCGCAATAGCCCTCCACCTATCAGTAATAACAACATGGTGAGTAAATAGGCCTGGTAATTTAAAATACTTTCTTGATAGTAAATGGCGACGGCTAGGGGAATACCTAGTAAGCCCGCTTCGACTAACATGACATTCCCTACCGTTGCAAACACAGTTTTTTTATTCATAATTGTCTCCATCAAAATTAAACACAGTAATGAAGCTGGGATTGACTCCCAGCTTCATTGTTCATCATAAGAAAAATCAGATTGAGGATATGGTTTTAGGGCTGAACACCTAGTTTTCATCGTATCCTTTAGTTGAGATCGCAAAAGCAAGAGCTTCGGATATTTGTCCAATAGGCTAAAAGATTTAAGTTCGTATCTTTTGCCTATTGGCTCAAATCTCTCGCTCTTACCGCTTTTGCTCACATCCTGTTTAGTCGGGTTCCAAAAGTCAGAACAGACTGCGTTTCCCAAAAGTCCTTGATAGCTAGTTGCTATCTGCAGTCTTTTGGTCCAAGGCTTCAGTCCTCCCGCTTTTCATCTCATCCTAATTTCCAAGAGCTCAGAGTTATCGCTTTTCATCTCATCCTATTTAGTCGGGCTCCAAAAGTCAGAACAGACTGCCTTTCCCAAAATCTCTCAGATGGCCGTTAGCCACCTATCGCGTTTTGGTCCAAGACTTCTGTTCTAAACGACTTTTGTCACACCCTATCCTAATACCCTTTATTGTAGTCGACACAGTTGCGGTTGACTTGGCCGTTTTTTGTATATTCTTGGAAGTTTTCTAGGAATATATCGATGACACGTGGGTTATAGTAGTCGGATTGTCCAGCTGAATGAGGGGAGATGATAACATTGTCCATGTCCCATAATGGATTTTTAGGATCTAATGGTTCGTCAGCAAAAACATCTAACATCGCTCCGGCAATTTCTCCATCTTGTAAAGCTTGTACTAGGGCATCTTGGTCAGTTGTTTTACCGCGACCGAAGTTGATATAGAAGGCGTCTTCTGACATGGCTAAGAAGCAATCAGCATCAATCAAGTTTCTGGTTGCTTCCGTTAATGGGAGAGCATTGACAAGATAGTCTACCTCATCAACGATATCCAGATAGTCTGCAATGGCATGTGTTTCTGACAAGAAATCAACATCGTGGCCAGTGGTATTGACTCCAATGACTGTCATATCAAAACCTGTTAAGTATTTAGTCAAAACGCGACCAATATTACCGGTTCCCAATAACAGCACTTTTTTGTTGGTAATTTCTGTCATGCCTTCTGGGAATTCCCAAACATGTTGGGATTGATTAGCAATTTTTTGATCGAAACGCCGAGCTTGTATTAACATCATAGCCATAATTTGTTGGGCAATAATAGTGGCATTAGCGCCGCTTGCCGTTGTTAAATAGGTCCCGTTTTCAGCAATTTTATCTAAAGGCAATTGATCAATACCAGCCATCCAGACTTGAATCCATTTGATCTGGTTTTCTTGTCCCAAGGCCTCCTCTACCTTGCTTGACCAACCAAAGATAATTTCTGCTGAGCGTAGGTCATCGACAGTGTAATCAGTTTGGGTATAATCCACAACGTCATAATCTCCGCTAGCTTTTTCAACTTTAGCAATTAAATCGGGGGCTAGAGGAGAAATGAAGGGTGGTAAAATAATAATCTTTTTCATAGGGTTATTATATAGCAAACTTTTCAAGAAGCAAAGAGGGAAGCGGAAAGCGGTTGAAATCTTAGTATTCATGGGGAAAACATAGTATGATGGACTTAATAAAAGAAAAAGGAGAGTGTTGAAATGACAAGTTATGAATTACCGAAAGTTTGGCACTGGGACGATGAAAAAGAGAGTAAATCAGGCAACCGCCCTGATGCAGGTTCGCGTTTTGATCAAGACTTACCGGTAGGCGACGCTGACTTGCAGGTGTATTCATTAGGAACGCCTAATGGCATCAAGGTGACAGTGATGCTAGAGGAATTATTAGCCGCCGGAGTAGAGGAAGCCGATTATGACCTCTACAAAATTAACATCGGTGACGGAGATCAGTTTGGGTCTGATTTTGTGGCGATCAATCCAAACTCTAAAATTCCTGCTATGGTAGACCGTAGCCAAAACCCGGCCTTAAACTTATTCGAGTCAGGATCAATATTGCTATATTTAGCTGAAAAATTTCATTACTTCTTGCCTGAAGATAACCATAGCCGTGCGGAAGTACTAAATTGGGTATTTTGGCAAACAGGAGCTGGCCCTTATGTCGGTGGTGGATTTGGCCATTTCTTTAATTATGCGCCAGAAGCAATGAAATATCCTATTGATCGTTTTACAATGGAAACTAAACGGCAATTGGATCTCTTAGATAAAATCTTAGCTGACCGCGACTATATCGCTGGCTCTGATTACAGTATTGCTGACATGATGATTTGGCCGTGGTATGGACGTTTAGCCTTGGGTGAATTATATGAAGGCTCTGATGTTTTCTTAGCCGTTGACCAATATAAGAATTTACAAGCATGGGCCAAAAAAATTAACCAACGTCCCGCAGTACAGGCTGCATTAGCTGCTGATTATCAAGCTATTAAAGAGGAAAACGATTAATAAATAGCCTTAGCTATATAGAGGAGGAAGTCCAATGTCAGAGCAAGTTTTTATTAATAATGATTTTGCTGACGTAATGCTCAATCGAAAATCTGTCCGTCGCTTTGACCCAGAATTTAAGATTGACCGTGAAGAAATTAAAGAAATGATTGCCCAAGCCTGTTCAGCACCTTCTGCTTGTAATTTGCAGTCTTGGCATTTTGTCATTGTGGACCAAGCTAGTGGTAAGGAAAAACTCAAAGATGTGACAATGCCTTTCAATTACCCACAATTAGAAACAGCTTCTGCCATTGTCTTTGTTTTAGGGGATACCCATTCACATAAAGTTTATCGTGAAGTTTGGACAAAGTATTGCCAAGAAGGACGTATCAGTGAAGAAAAACTTCAAGAAGTATTTTCTACTTTCCTTCCACTCTATGAAAATGCCTCACAAGAATTTCTAGAAAAAGATGCGACCCTTGATGGGGCTATGGTAGCGATGCAGCTATTATTAGTGGCACGTAGTCATGGCTATGAAGCTAATGCCTGGGCAGGTTACAAAGCGGCCGATTTAGTGACAGCCCTAGATAAGGATAGCCAACGTTATATCCCAATAATGGCTATCTCAATTGGTAAAGCTGATGAGACTCCAATAGATTCTGCTCGTTATGACACGGAAAGTTTGATCTCAGTATTAGACTAAACAGGATGTGAGCAAAAGCAATTAGAGACGGACTAAAGACAGTTATTTATATAAAGCAAAAAGGCTGGGACAAAATTCCCAGCCTTTTTTAACTTTTTTTTATTTATATTGACGATTGTGGCTACGTTTATATTTCCAGTAAGCTAAACCAACCGTAATTCCCATGTTGAGGATTAAAATATAAGATTGGAAATTTGGCCATTTTTCTGGTCCTAAGATAAGGAATAAGATTAAGGCAAAACATACTGGGAAGATCGATTTACGGAAGTTACGCACAATTTGCGGAATAGTTAATGCCCCCATTAGAGCAGGGATTATGTTGTCAAATCCTGGTTTTAAGGCGTCACTCTCCAAAATTGGAATCAACCAAGTTCCAATTAAGAAGTTACCTAAAATTAAAATAACAATCGTTGTTAATGACGAAATTCCAATGGCGATAATAGACATGATATCGCCTTTTTCTGTGCCGGGTTCAACACCAGCAATTTTTTGAGAAGAAACCACGACAGGTAATTTCATATTTAAAATATTTCCCGTGATGGAAGCCAAGTACATTCCACCAGCTCCTAAGACAGGATAGAAAGACAAGTTTTCGGCTACAGCAGTTGGCAGAAAGATAGCGATTAAGCTTAGAGCTGTCACAAAGGATTCCCAAAAGTTAATTTCAATCCCAAAGGCAAGGGCAGTTCCGATTGGGACAGTGAACATGGCAATTAAGGCAATTACTGAGGTGGTTCCACCCAAACGATGGACACTCGAGTAAAAGTTGTCTGAAGCAGTTTGATAATTTGTTTTCTCTGACATAAATGCGCCTCCTATAATACGTTAGTTTGAATAATAACAGCGGCCATACCGACAATTAAGGCAACAGGTAAGGAGAAGTCGCTGATTAAAGATTTTTCGGTGACTTCTGCAATCTTGTCGAGGATTAAGACGGTAATACCAGCAGTAACAAAGGCCACAATGCTTTGCACGTTATTAATATTAGCAGCATAAGGAGTGGACAGAGTGGCTAACATAGCAATAAATAAGAAACCTGAAAGATAACCCATTAAATTACCAGATTTTGCATTTTGTTGGGCGGATTTGGCTTTTTTATCTAACTTAGGCAATATAAAAATATTGAACATGATTCCCCAAATAATTCCAATCGTCATAACTAACATAACCACAACAAATATATCAGCTGTCATATTAGGATCAGAAATATCAGTTAGACCACTGGCTTGAGCAGCTATATTGGCAGCCATTCCTTCATAAGAGGCTGAACCAACAATCGATAGACGTAACCAAGGGAAGTATTTTCCTAGGGGAACAGATAAGGCAAACATCATGACAATAATAGGTAGCGACGGCATGATAGTTAACAAGAAAGAGTTAGTAACTGTTTTCTTCATGTCGCTCGTTTCAATACCCAGTTCTTTACCATGTTTCCATGCCATCCGAATAAAAAGAATGGCCTGAGCAGCAACAATAGTAATGCAGAGTGCAATTAGAATGAATAAAACAGTTGAATTGGCTAAGACTTTATAATCCATAAGTTTTTCTCCTTCCTAGCCTAGTGACTTAGATAGTCAGTATAGCTGGCCCGGTAAATATCGATAAAGTTTAAATAGTCGTCAATTTCAACATACTCATCAACGATATGGGATCTTTCTAATTCCCCAGGACCAAAGATGGCTAGGTCAAAGTCCTTGTCAATTCGGCCAAAGTTGGAAGCATCTGTAGCTCCTGCCATTGAGATCGATTTAATATCTTTACCAGCAGCCTTTCGGATAGATTCAACCAAGTCGTTATTTTGAGCACTTTCTACTGGAGGATTATTTTGTAGCATGTTTAATTCCACTTTTCCCTCAATAGACTTATTGACTTCTTCTAGTGATTCATTGATGGCGGCAACAAATTGGTCATTATCGGCTTGGGGAATAATTCGTGCATTGGCTTTTAAGACGACTTTTGCTGGGACACTATTAATTTGGTCTCCACCATTAATTACCGTATTGACATTGATTGTGCGTCCTAGGGCTGGATGTTCAGCTGAATCTTCCAAGGCTTGATATTTAGGATTTGAGATGTTGATGTAATCGACCATTTGTTGGAGGGCATCAATTCCTAGTTCTGGCATAGAAGAATGGGCAGAACGACCAGTGGAAATAATTTCATACTGGATTGACCCCTTATGTGCATAAATAATTTGTTTGATTGAAGAGGGTTCACCGATAATTAAGCCATCAAGGTCATCAGCATAGCCTTCATCAACTAATTGTTTAGAGCCATACATACCAACTTCTTCACCGACTGTACCGAGTAATTTGATTTTACCGGCAAAATCAACGTTATTTTCTTTCATTTCAATCATAGCGATGACTAGGGCAGCCAGTCCAGATTTCATATCAGTAGCACCACGACCGTAGAGTTTGCCATCGACAATCTCAGCGGCGAAAGGAGGATAAGTCCATTCATCTTCGTCACCAGCAGCAACTACGTCTAAGTGACCAGAAATTCCTAGTGTTTTACCAGGACGACTTCCTTCTAAGACAGCAACGATGCTGGAACGATTAGGTGCGTATTCTATAAGTTCGGAGTCAATAGCATATTCCGCTAGTAAATTTTGTAAGTACTCAGCGACTTCTGTTTCTTTATCATTGACTGAGTCGATTTTTATGATATCTTGCAAAATTTGAATTTTCTTATTTTTTTCCATTAGAGTTTCATCCTCTCAAAAATATAATGGCCATAAGCTTGCCATAATTTTAACAGAAAAAGCTTGGATAGACAAATTTATAATCCAATTTATATATTTTGTGTTAGGTTTTATGACATATGACGTCAAATAATGTTTAAGTTTTACATTTTTAAATGACGACGTCTTCATGGATATGCTATACTAGCTTCCTAAATATGATCTTTTATGGAGGTGTGTCTATGGAATGGATACGTTTAATCGGTGTCCTGATAATTGTTTTAGGTTTTGTCCTAAAGCTTGACACCATTGCAACTGTTGTTATTGCTGGATTAGCTACGGCCTTAGTTTCGGGGATAGGTCCCCTTGAATTTCTAAACTTATTGGGAGAATCTTTTGTCTCCAACCGAATTGTGTCAATTTTCTTCTTAACATTACCTATGATAGGAATTGCCGAGTCAAATGGATTAAAGCAACAAGCGGTGAAATTAATACAATCTGTTAGAGGATTGACTACCGGGCTATTTTATACTTTATATCTTTTGATTCGTTTGGTGGCAGGTTTGTTCTCAATTCGAATTGGTGGTCACCCGCAATTTGTTCGCCCTATTGTTCATCCCATGGGAGAAGCCGCCATGAAAACTAAATTAGCAGGAAAGAATGCTAATGACTTAGAACTGGATGCTCAATCGGATGATGAGTTGAAATCACTGGCTGCAGCCAATGAAAACTGGGGAAACTTCTTTGGACAAAATACTTTCCTTGGAGCTTCTGGCGTGCTACTAATGGTAGGTATTTTAGCTGATCAAGGCTTTAATATTTCGCCAGCAGAATTGGCAACGGCATCCTTCCCTATTGCGATTATTTCTCTAGTGGTTGGTGGGCTCTATAACTATTTCAAGAGCAAACAAATTACCAAGCGTTATAAGGGAGGCGACAAATAATGCAGCAGATTATTGATTTTTTACCTAATCAATTGGCAGGATTAGACCAGTTTTTAGAAGAACACATTGTTATTATTCAAGAAATTATCTTTATTATTATTGGTTTACAATTAGTCTATACTGCTTACAAAGTGATGCAAGACTCAGAAAACCCTAAACGTTTAGGGACAGCTGCTTTTTGGGGGATTTTAGGAGTAACCTTTATTATTGGCCCGTATATTCCATATGCCATTACAGGTGCTTTATTAGTCGTTGTGGCTCTATTAACCCTCTTTAAACAAGTGGCAATCGGTAATTTGCCAATTGCCTCTGAGCAAGCTCAAGAACAGCGTGCTGATAAATATGGGAATAAGATTTTTATTCCGGTAATTTTATTAGGGGTCACTTCCTTGTTAGTCTCTTATTTGCTTCCATCCTTAAGCTCTACTGTACTGGGATTCGGGGCTTTAGCGGCTTTTATTACCATTTATATTCTCATTAAACCTTCTTCCCAGGAAAGTTTGGATGAATCCGATCGGATGGTCCAACAAGTCTCTACCACTGGTATTTTGCCCCAACTTTTAGCGGCGGTGGGTGCTGTTTTTACTGCTGCTGGAGTGGGAGAGGTGATTTCACAGATGATTACGACCGTAATGCCAGAAGACTCTCGTTTTTGGGGTGTTGTTGCCTATGTCTTGGGAATGGTAATTTTTACCATGATTATGGGGAATGCTTTTGCTGCCTTTGCAGTAATTACTGTTGGTGTGGGGATTCCCTTTGTTATCGAAGCTGGAGCCAATCCTGCCATTGCTGCCTCGTTAGCTATGACAGCAGGCTTCTGTGGAACACTGATGACACCGATGGCCGGTAACTTTAATGCCTTACCAGCAGCTCTGCTAGAAATGAAGAGTCCCTATTCAGTGATCAAACAACAGATTCCTGTTGCCCTTATCATGGTTGTTGTTCACATTGTGTTGATGTATTACTGGGCTTTTTAACAGGATGTGACAAAAGTCGCTAAGGTAAAAACGTTGACCTAAAAGGCTAAAGATAAGCAGAAACTATCGTAAGCTCTCACGAGTAGTTTCAAGATACTTACAACTATTAATAGGAGGTTTTATTGATGAAGATTTTAGTTACTGGATTCGATCCATTTGGTGGTGAAGATAAGAACCCTGCTTTAGAAGCGGTGAAACGTTTACCGGATACCATCAAAGGGGCCGAGATTATCAAATTAGAAATTCCCACTGTATTTCATAAGTCCGCTGATGTCGTTCGTGAAAAAATGCGGGAAGTGCAACCGGATGCGGTCTTAAATATTGGCCAAGCAGGCGGTCGTTACGACCTAACTGTGGAACGGGTAGCGATAAATCAAGACGATGCGCGGATTCCTGATAATGATGGGAAACAACCCATTGATGAAGCTATTCAAGCAGATGGTGCACCAGCTTATTTTGCTTCTATTCCTGTCAAAGCCATGGTTGAAGCCATTCGTCAAGAAGGCTTACCAGCTTCTGTTTCTAACACCGCAGGAACCTTTGTATGTAACCATATTATGTACCAAACCTTATATATTGTTGTCAATGAGTTCCCTGATACCAAGGCTGGTTTTATGCATATCCCTTATATGTCCCAACAAGTCGTTGATAAACCTGGAACCCCATCTATGGCTCTAGATGATATGGTGACCGGTATCACGGCTGCCATTGCCGCTATTGTAGACTATCAAGACAAAGACGATATAAAAGCTGTTGGAGGCGCCACCCACTAATTCTTTTCTAAAAGAGCGAAAGAAAATAAATGATAAAGAGTCTTGGAGAGACCAATTTTTGGCTATCTAAGGCTCTTTTGTTGTTTAGAAGTGTATTTTTATAGGAAACTTGCTATTATAGATGGTGAAAGGGAGTGACCGCAATGCGTTACTATATGAAACAGAAAATTTCATTTTTTCAAGACTTTACAATAAAAGATGATAACGATCAGGATGTCTTTAAGGTTAAGCAAAAACGATTATCTATTGGTCGTTCCTTCGATGTAGAAGATGTTGAAACGGGTAATGATTTAATTGAAGTGAAACAAAAAATGCTTTCCTTTATGCCGACCATGCAGATTTATTTAGATGGTGATCATGTGGCATCCGTAAGTAAAAAAGTGACGGTATTTAAATCAAAGTATAAGGTCGATGAACTAGGATGGACTGTAAAAGGTGATATTTGGTCTCATAACTATACAATTGAGGATGAAGATGGCAATGTGGTGGCTGATATTAATAAGAAGTTCTTTGCCTGGACGGATACATTTGAATTTGATATTAATGCAGAAGCTGCCAATCCAGCCTTAGTGATAGGGGTTATCTTAGCTATTGATTTTGTGATGGATATGGAAGAGGATTAAATAAAAGTAGTTTAAACAGTAATTGGACGTGTCCAATTACTGTTTAAACTATAGAAATAGTTGTAGTAATTAGCTTTTGCTTTCTCCATGCTACTTATTTTATAATTATTATTTAGAAAACTTGCTAAATAAAATTTGAAAGCCACTCTTGCCCAATTGCTTGCTGAGTTTGTAATGGAGGGAAAGTAATGAGTATTAATGAAGTTGTTGTTGTATCGGCTTTGCGGTCACCAATCGGAAAGTTTGGAGGCACCTTTAAAGATTATTCTGCTGTCCACTTAGGAGCAGATGTTGTTAGAGCATCACTGGAAAAACTTAATTTAGATCCTAATGAAGTCGGAGAGGTAATTATTGGTAATGTGTTAAGTGCAGGTTTAGGTCAAAATGTCGCTCGTCAAGTGGCTATGGAAGCTGGCATCCCAAAAGAAGTACCGTCCTTCACAGTCAACCAAGTGTGTGGCTCTGGACTTAAAACAATTATGTTGGCCGCTCAATCGATTATGTTGGGCGATCATGATGTCGTAATTGCTGGTGGAACAGAAAATATGAGTCAAGCCCCTTACATTATGCCTGACTTTCGTTGGGGCGGTCGTATGGGAAATAAGACAGTCGTTGATACGATGATTAAAGATGGCCTTAGCGATGCCTTTTATGACTATCACATGGGAATAACGGCGGAAAATATTGTTGAAAAGTATAATATTAGTCGCCAAGAACAAGATGCTTTTGCTGCTAACAGTCAAAACAAGGCTGAAGCAGCGATTAAGGCCAATCGTTTCCAAGAAGAAATTGTTCCTATTTCAGTCCCTCAACGTAAAGGGAATCCACAAGTGATTAACCAAGATGAAGGGGTTCGCTTCGGTGTGACTGTCGAAAGTTTGGCCAAGTTAAAACCAGCCTTTAAAAAAGATGGTGGAACGGTCACTGCAGCAAACTCATCAACCATTAATGATGCTGCTGCAATTTTAGTCTTAATGTCCCGTGAAAAGGCAGAGTCATTAGGCTTAGATATTTTGGCGAGCATCACTAGCTCAGCTTCTTGTGGTGTGGATCCACTAATGATGGGAACAGGACCAATTTCTGCGACTCAAAAAGCTTTAGCAAAAGCAAATTTGCGTGTAGAAGATTTAGATTTAATTGAATCCAATGAAGCCTTTGCCGCTCAAGCTTTATGTGTGAACAAAGCTTTAGCTTTTGATCCTAAGCTTACGAATGTGAATGGAGGGGCAATTTCATTAGGTCATCCAATCGGAGCTTCGGGTAGTCGAATTATTGCTACTCTAATTCATGAAATGATTAAACGTGATGCTAAGACTGGTCTTGTTACCCTATGCATTGGTGGGGGACAAGGTAATGCTATGATTTTTAAACGATAGGATAGAATCTATAAAAGGTGAGCGTGGGTAATTCCTATGCTCACTTTTTTATTTCGTCAGGATTATCTGATTTTTCTATAAGGTTTGTGATTTTAAAACTGTTTGCATGCTGGCAGTGATGGCGTTTTTCCCATGTCTCATAAGATAAGCTTTCGGTTGACTAGCCTATTGGTGAATATTGACCATGATTCTTTAGACAAATTCTTGAATTACCAGTAGCGAATCGCTAAACTATGATTATCCAATCGTTTTGATGATGAATGACTAGCAGATTGAAGGGAGAAACGATGCAAATTCAAGCAATAAAGGGCTCTTTTTTCACTAGCCCAGTTTATGGTGAGGTCAATTTCCATGATAATGCCTTGATTGAAGTAGATCGTCACGGAGTAATTAGTGATATTTTGTTTAAAGACCAATCAGGTTATCAAGAAGCTTTGGCCCATTACCGTCATCAAGAACAGTTAGTCGAACTCAGTCCTGACCAATACCTCTTACCGGGTTTCATTGACACCCATATTCATGCCCCACAATGGCCACAGCTAGGGGTGGCCTTAGATCGTCCATTAAATGAGTGGTTAGAACAACATACCTTTCCATTAGAGGCGAAGTACGCCAACCTTGAATTCGCCCATACTGTTTATACTGATTTGGTAGAGCAATTGTTGGCTCATGGCACCACAACTGCACTATATTTTGCGACTATTCATATGGAAGCCTCCTTAGAATTGGCTAAAATTTGTGCTGAAAAAGGTCAAAGGGGATTGGTGGGTAAGGTAGTTATGGACCATCCCACCGGAAATCCTGATTATTATCGTGATGAGTCGACGGAAAAGGCCATAGCGGACACAGAAGATTTTATTAAGAAAGTACGACAAATGGCTGAGACAGTGCCTCAAGGCTTATACCCCGTTATTACTCCTCGTTTTGCACCGTCTTGTACAGACCAAGCTTTAGCAGCTTTAGGCCAATTAGCAACTAAATATCAGTGTCATGTACAAAGTCATTGTAGCGAAGGTCAATGGGAACATGATGTGACAGCAGAACGCTTTGGCAAAACAGATACCCAGGCGTTGGCTGATTTTGGACTTTTTGGCCCTAAATCAGTGATGGCCCACTGTAATTTTATCTCTGATGAAGATGCGAAAATTTTTCGTAAGCATCAAACAGCAGTGGCGCACTGTCCCATTTCTAATGTTTATTTTGCAAATTCGGTCTTACCTGTTCGCCATTTAAAAGACCTAGGAGTGGAAATTGCTTTAGGGACGGATATTTCTGCGGGCTATACACCTAGTTTATATGAAAATATGCGGCAAGCGGTGATGTCTTCTCGTCAATTAGAAGAAGGCGTGGATACTAGCTTGCCTGCCAGTAAACGTGGAGTGGTTCATTCTCGAATTGGTATGAATGAAGCCTTCTATTTGGCCACTACTGGCGGCGGAGAAGCCTTAGACCTAGCGATAGGCCAAATTGCTCCAGGGTATGCGTGTGACCTACAAGTCGTATCAACAAGCCACAATAAAGATTTTGCTGTTTTTAGTGATGAAGAGCATATTCTCCATCGTTTGTTGTACTCAACAAATTCAGATAATATCGAGGCAGTTTATTGTCAAGGGCGCTTGGTGCATACGAAAAATAACTAATTTAAATGATAATGATAATAAGAGTTTAGGATTTATGTCCTAGACTCTTTTTCTTTACAAAAATTTAAAATTTACATAAACCATACAGAGTTTTACAGCTATTTTACATAAAATTAATATTGGCACTTTATAATATGAGGTGCACTAATAAATTAAGGGTATTGTTTAAGGAGGAAAATTCACTTATGAATTTTAAAAAGATACTTAAAGGCGCGGCTGTTTTAACAACTTCGGCCTTCTTAGTCGCATGTGGTAACGGTGGGGGGCAATCAAATTCAGGTGCAGATGGTGATAAGGTAGAAATTACCTTCTGGCATTCTATGGGTGGAAGTACTGGTGAAGCTTTAGATAAGATTGTCCAAGATTATAATGAATCTCAAGATGAAGTAGTAGTAAATGCGCAGTATCAAAGGGAATATGACGATGCTCTAACAAAATTACGGTCTTCTGCTTCAGGATCAAATGTTGGCGCCGATATTGTTCAAGTGTTTGAACAAGGGACGACATTTATGAAGGATTCTGGCTTAGCAGTACCAGTTCAAGAATATATTGATGAAACTGACTTTGATACTTCAGTCTTAGAACCAAACTTGTTAGCTTACTATACGGTTGATGACACTTTGTATTCAATGCCATTTAACTCATCAACACCAATTATGTATTATAACAAAGACATGTTTGCTGAAGCAGGTATTGATGAAGCGCCAACTAGCTTAGAAGAGATTAAAGAAATCGCTCCTAAATTGGAAGATGCGGGTGCCGATATGGCAATGTCTTTGGGTGTCTATGGATGGTATATTGAACAATTTATTACTAAACAAGAAGAATTAATGTACGACAATAACAATGGACGGGATGGCCAAGCCAACTCAGTTGTCTTCGATGACAATGGAAGTATGGAAAAAACTTTGGGTGCTTGGAAAGATCTTCAAGATGAAGGTGTAGCACCAATGGTTGGTCGTGAAGGTGGACAACCAGAATTTGTATCTGGATCTTCAGCAATTACAGTGGGATCAACTGCTAATTTGCGACAAATTCTTGATGAAGTAGATGGTCGTTTTGAAGTAGGTACAGCTTACTTCCCAGGAGTAACTTCTGATGACCAAGGTGGTGTATCCATTGGTGGTGCGTCTCTATGGATGATTGATTCTGAAGACGATGCCCGTAAAGACGCTACTTGGGACTTTATTCAATATTTGGTTTCTCCAGATGTCCAAGCACAATGGAACCGTGATACAGGCTACTTCCCAGTAAATACTGGTGCTCATGATACGGATGTTTTCAAACAAAATATTGAAGAATTCCCACAATTTGAAACAGCAATCAACCAATTACATGATTCAAATCCAGAAGATCAAGGGGCTCTTACAGGAGTCAACCAAGAAGCACGTAAAATTTACGAAGCAGAATTAGAAAAATTACTTAATGATGAACAAAGTGTTGATGAAGCAGTGAAAAATTCTGTTGAACAAGTCAATGCGGCCTTAAGTAACTACCAACCTGCTAAGGCAGAGTAAATTACTGTCAGTCTCTGGGGTAAGGTCACTTACCCCTCTTTTTCATTTTTATGAGGTGATAAATTTATGGAAGACAAAGTACCAATTGTCAAAAAAGACCAAGGTATCTTATCTAAGTTAGAGGCTTGGATGTATTTGTTACCTACTCTGATTATATTAGGGATTTTTATGTTTCATCCCTTTATCCAAACTTTAAATCGGAGTTTGTATCGAACAGATGGTTTTGGTCAAAATGCTGAATTTAAAGGTTTAGGAAATTATAATGAATTATTTCATTCAGCATCATTTTGGAACTCCATTCAGGTGACGATTCTATTTGTTTTAATTGTTGTTTTGGTTGGTGTGATCATTGGTTTTTTAGGCGCTATGCTCTGCCAACGAACCTTTAAGGGAATTTCTTTCTTCTCTACTTCTTATGCAATGCCAATGGCTATTGCTTCTGCAGGTATGGCGATGATTTTCCAAGTGATGTTAAATCCTTCGATTGGGATTATTAATGCCATTTTCGATACTTCTAAAAATTTCTTAACAGATCCTAATCTAGCTTTATTAACTGTTGGCTTTTTAACAGGGTGGTTGAATTCTGGAATGAATTTCCTATATTTCTCATCAGGGCTAGCGGGTATTGATGATTCTTTATATGAGTCAGCTTCTATTGACGGGGCAGGTGGCTTCCAACAGTTCTTACATATTACTATTCCGTCTTTAAAACCAACCCTTTTCTTCGTTGTGGTAACCAATATTATTAACGCTTTTCAAGCCTTTGGACAAATTAATATTTTAACTAGTGGAGGTCCAGGTGAAGCAACCAATGTTATTGTTTACGATATTTATAAAAATGCTTTTATGAATTATCGTTATGGTTATGCCTCAGCAGAATCAGTTGTCTTATTTATTATCATTATGATTCTTACTGGAATCATGTTCGCTATTCGTCAGAAAGGGGAATAAGTATGGCGGCAGTCATCGAAAAAGAAAAAAAGAAAACGTCTAAGGGGCGTTATCGGCAAAGTCAACGCAACCAATGCATTTTATTATTGCTATTAAATGTTCTATTTTGGATATTTGTGATGTTTCCTATTATCTATGGTTTTCTAATGGCTATTAAATCGTCTGCTGATTTATATAATCCAGCCGCTAAATTAATTCCTTTGAATCCCACTTTTTCTAACTTTGTTGATGTATTCAAATTGGCCCCAATTGGTCGCTACATTCTCAATTCTTTGATTGTATCCGTAGCGATTACTATTTTTCAGATCTTAACTTCCTCATTAGCAGCTTTTGCTTTCCGTTTCCTGAAGTTTCGTTTTTCTAATATTTTATATGCTTTGATTTTAGCGACTATGATGATTCCAGGAGAAGCCATCATTATTTCTCAATTCTTGATGGTTTCAGCTTGGAATTGGACAGATACTTTATATGTTTTAATTATTCCTTATATGGTGTCTGCTTTTAATATCTTTTTGTGTCGCCAAGCATTAGATAGTTTTCCTTATGAAGTTTACGAAGCAGCCAAGGTTGATGGATGTTCCAATGTTAATTTTGTTTTCACTATTATGATTCTTTTATTGAAGCCTACTTTAGGAGCTATGGCCGTACAATCATTCTTAAGTGGTTGGAACATGTATATGTGGCCGTTGTTAGTGACGAATTTAGATGAAGCTCGCACAGTTCAAATAGGGATTTCTATGTTAAATTCTGTGGATTCTCAATCATTGGTATTAATGGTGGCAGGGGTTATTATCTGTATGATTCCAAGTTTAATGATCTTTGTCTTTGGTCAACGGAATATGGTTAAAGGACTCACTGCTGGAGCAGTTAAAGGGTAAAGGAGTTATAAAAATGTCTGGATTAGAATTAAATCAAGTGGCAAAAATTTATGAAGATGGCTATAAAGCGGTTAAAAATATTAGTTTAAAGTCAGAGCAAAAAGAGTTTATTGTTTTAGTTGGTCCATCTGGATGTGGAAAATCGACGACTTTACGAATGATTGCCGGTTTAGAGGATATTTCTGAGGGTGAATTATTGATTGATGGGGAAGTTGTTAATAATGTTCCCCCTAAAGATCGCGATATTGCTATGGTTTTTCAATCATATGCCTTGTATCCTCACATGACTGTTTGTGACAATATCGCATTTTCTATGAAGATGCGAAAAGTACCTAAAGAAGAACGTTATGACAAGGTAGAAGCTGTTGCTAAAATTTTACAATTAGACCAGATTTTGGATAAAAAACCTGGTGCTTTGTCTGGTGGTCAACGACAACGGGTAGCTTTAGGTCGGGCTATGGTACGAGATCCTAAAGTTTTCTTGTTAGACGAACCTTTGTCTAATTTGGATGCTAAGTTACGGGTAGCGACACGGGCTCAAATTGTACAACTTTATGAGCAATTGGATTCAACCTTTGTCTATGTAACTCACGATCAGACCGAAGCCATGACTATGGGAACTCGCGTAGCTGTTCTTAATGATGGTAACATTGAGCAATTTGATACACCTGGTAATCTTTACTATAATCCTGCTAATCGTTTTGTGGCAGAATTTATTGGGTCACCACAAATGAATATGCTTGATGGTAAGCTAATCATGACGGATCAAGGCCCAACTATTAAGAGCGCTAATGAGAACTTGCCTTTGAGTGATAATTTACGGGAACGTTTATTAGTTGAACCTAAGGGGCAAGATATTAAAATTGGTATCCGTCCAGAAAGTATTTCTTATGCTCAAAGTCGAGTGAATCAATCAACAATTAAAGTTGATGTTAAAAATGTCGAACAGTTGGGATCAGAAACCTTTATTTACTTTGATTTCCATGCGGCTGAAAATGAATGTTGTGCCAAACTAACGCCAGCCAAGTATATTCCTAATAAATCAGAAATTTATCTTACTATTGATATGAGTAAGGCCTATTTGTTTGATGGGCAAACAGGGGAGGCATTGCTAGCAGCCCGCGATTTTTCTGGAGAAGGGATTGATTAAGATGACGACAGTGATTGCTCATCGTGGTTATTCTGCTAAATTTCCAGAAAATACGCCACTGGCTTTTCAAGAAGCTCTTAAAGCTGGTGCAAATGGTATTGAATTAGATGTTCATTATTCTGCGGACCAAGCTATTGTTATTTGCCATGATGAAACGGTTGATCGGACTTCTAATGGCAAGGGGCTAATTAAAGAACTTAGCCTAGACCAGTTAAAGGCTTTAGATTTCGGTAATGCAAATCATTATGGGAAATCTGATACTGGGATATGGACTCTAGATGAATTTTTAGCTTGGGCAAGTGACTACCCTGAATTATTAATTAATATAGAAATAAAAAATAATATTTTTGCTTATGAAGGCATTGTCAAAGATGTTGCTGCTTTATTGGATAAGTATGAACGTTGGGAGACTGTGATTATTTCTTCCTTTAATCATCAGACGATTAAAAAAATGCAGGAAGTTAATAGACAAGCAAGATTAGGATTTTTGGTGGCGGATACTTTACTAAATCCTGAAGAGTATTGCTATAAATATGGTGTCACTAACTACCACCCAGCTTACTTTAGTGTTAACAGAGAAGATATCCAAGTATTAACGGCAGCAGGTGTGGCAGTGAATACTTGGACAGTGAATAAGGTTGAAGATATGCAAACGCTTAGTGACATAGGCGTAACGGCTGTGATTACTAATGAAGTTAGTTTAGCTTTAGATGTCTTAGCTTAAAAAAATGCATCATTAAGGACAAATATAGAAAAAGCACGACTGTAGAGGAATTCTACAGCCGTGCTTTTATGTTTAGTGCCATTAAATATCCATATCTGCAGATTTGAAGGCGCCTGGAAGCAAGTCAGAGATTGTTGTTTTATGCATTTGCCCTTTTTGATTAGTTAAAAGAACAGGTAGGTCAGCGGGAGCGAACTCGGAAATTACTTGTCGGCAGGCACCACAAGGGGCGATGGGTTGATTAGTAGTGCCGGTAACGACGAGGTAAGAAAACTGATGATGGCCATCAGCAACCGCTTTAAATACTGCAGTTCGTTCGGCGCAGTTGCTCAGTCCATAAGAGGAGTTTTCAATATTACAACCAGAGTAGATTTGTCCATCGGAAGTGAGTAGGGCAGCGCCTACGGGAAATTCAGAATAGGGGACGTAGGCTTGTTTTAACATGTCAGTAGCAGCTTCTATCAATTTATCTTTCATTGCGTTATCAATCATAAATAGCCTCCTCGTTAGGGCATTGACTACTATAAAAAATGACTTATTTAGTGACTTGGAGTGCTGCTTCTAGGGCAACTTCAATCATATCGCCAAAAGTTTTTTCTCGTTCCTCAGCTGTTGTTTCTTCACCAGTAACTAAGCTGTCAGAAACAGTCATAATGGCTAGGGCTTTTACCCCATGTTTAGCAGCTACAGAATAGATACCAGCAGCTTCCATTTCAACGGCTAAAACTCCATACTGAGCTAATTTTTCTTTATCGAGTTCGTCATTATAGAAACGGTCAGAAGATAAGACATTACCAACATGGACTGGTAAATCTTTTTCTAGAGCAATATTATGAGCTGCTTTTAAGAGGTCAAAGTTAGCAATAGGTGCAAATTCTACTTGATGGTGAAAAATATTGCGGTGTAGGGCGGCATCTGTTGTTGCCCCTTGACCTAGCACTAAATCACGGATTTTAAGATTGGCATTGATAGCGCCAGCTGAACCTACTCGTAGCAAGATTTTGGCACCATAGTCTTGGACGAGTTCTTCACTATAAATCATGGCTGAAGGCATTCCCATTCCTGTACCTTGGACAGAAATAGGGACACCTTTATAGTTACCTGTATAACCGAAAGCGTTGCGGACGGTATTGTACTGTTTAGCTTCTTCTAGGAAGTTTTCCGCAATAAATTTAGCGCGTAAAGGGTCTCCAGGAAGTAAAACAATTTCAGCGATATCGCCTTTTTGGGCATTAATATGGGTACTCATAATAGGGGCCTCCTTTTTATTTCAAGTCATTCATAAATGATTGGCCACGGGTGTCATAATCAAGGTCAAAATTATCAGCTAAAGAAGCAGCAATATCGGCATATGTCTTCCGGATACCAAGTGAATTGTTACCAGCTAATTTTGGGCTATAAACTAAGAGGGGAACATATTCACGGGTATGGTCAGTCCCAGGAGCAGTCGGATCGTTGCCGTGATCGGCAGTGATAATTAATAGATCATCGTCTCCAATCTCTGCCATTATATCTGGCAAGTAGTGGTCAAATTCTTCAATGGCCTTGGCATAACCTTCAGGATCACGACGGTGGCCATAGACAGCGTCAAAATCCACCAAATTAGTAAAGGTGAGTCCTTGCCAATCATCACGTTTTAATAGGTTAATGGTTGTTTTAATGCCATCTAAATTTGATTTAGTGGGATGGGATTCGGTGATACCATTACCAGAAAAAATGTCGTTGATTTTACCCACGGATAAGACATCATAATCTGCTTCTTTAAGAGAGTCTAAAACCGTTTTACCAAAAGGTTCTAGAGCGTAGTCGTGTCGACCACCATTGTTCCGTTCAAAGGCACCAGCTTGTCCAGTAAACGGACGAGCGATTATACGACCAATCATTACTGGAGGTTCATTGGAAATGGAACGAATATATTGACAAATGTCATAGAGTTCTTCTAGTGGAATGACGTCTTCATGGGCAGCGACTTGTAGCACTGGATCAGCTGAAGTGTAGATGATTAAGGCACCAGTATCTAATTGTTCTTGGCCATAATCTTTAATGACTTCTGTTCCGGAATAAGGCAGATTGCAGATGACCTTACGTCCAGAATAGTCTTCGATTTTTTTGAGAAAATCTTCGGGGAAGCCTTCAGGGAACACTTGAAAAGCCTTTTGAATGTTAAGCCCCATGATCTCCCAATGGCCAGTCATCGTGTCTTTACCTACTGAGACTTCTTGCATTTTACCGTAGTTAGCCTTAGTTTGGTCCACTGCTTTGAGCGGTGGTAAATCTTCAATATTGGCTAAGCCTAAATCTAATAGGTTTTGCCAATTAGCATTGGGATTCTTTTCGATAATATGGCCTAGTGTATGGGTTCCTTGGTCACCAAAATCAGCTGCGTCAGGGGCTTCTCCAATACCGACAGAGTCTAAAACAATTACATTAACACGTTTAAACATGGCAATCCTCCTTGATTTTTCACTAGTGAATAGTATTTAAGATTAATTCTGGGACATCTGCTTGGTCAGCAATGGTGATGTTATCATAAAGGATTTGTTTAACTTCTTCGACATCTTCATTGTTGGCATGGATGGTGAGTAAACTTTCACCTTCTTTGACCTCATCTCCAATTTTCTTGTTGAGAACAATACCGACAGCCATATCAATAGTGTCGTCTTTAGAGGCACGTCCAGCGCCTAGTAGCATAGAGGCTAGACCAATTTTTTCAGCTTCCATAGCAGCTACTTGACCACTACTTTTAGCAGGTAAATCAATTTGATATTTGGCCGTCGCCAACTGGTCGGGATGATCAACAACACTAGGGTCCCCATTTTGCGTACGAATAAATTCCTTGAGTTTTTCTAGTGCCTGACCAGATTCGATGGCCTCGGTTAAGAGTTTTCTGGCCTCGTCAATCGTATCAGCTTTTTTAGCTAAGACCACCATTTGACTACCTAAGGTTAATACGAGTTCAGTGAGGTCATCTGGACCTTGGCCTTTCAAGGTAGCGATGGCTTCCTTAACTTCTAAGGCGTTACCGATAGCTTTGCCTAGGGGTTGGGACATGTCTGAAACAACTACCATAGTGTCCCGGTTAACCTTTTTACCGATGTCCACCATGGTTTGGCCTAATTGACTGGCGTCCTCAACTGTTTTCATAAAGGCACCGGATCCAACCTTAACATCTAGTACAATCGCATCAGCACCGGCAGCGATTTTTTTGCTCATGATAGAACTGGCAATTAGTGGAATAGAGTTAACAGTTGCGGTGACATCACGTAAGGCATAGATTTTTTTATCGGCAGGGGTAAGGTTACCTGTTTGCCCTACTACAGCAATTTTGTGCTGGTTAACGGCAGCGATAAATTCTTCTGTAGATAATTCAATTGTGAAACCGGGAATGGCTTCTAATTTGTCTAGGGTACCGCCTGTGTGCCCTAAACCACGACCAGACATCTTAGCAATGGGTGCCCCAACTGATGCTACTAGGGGAGCCAAAATGATAGTTGTGGTGTCCCCAACTCCTCCAGTAGAGTGTTTATCAACTTTGATGCCATCGATTGCTGACAGGTCAATTTGGTCACCAGACTCAACCATGGCTTGGGTTAAAATGGCAGCTTCATGTTCCGTCATTCCTTGGAAGTAAATCGCCATTAAAAGGGCGGAGATTTGGTAGTCAGCAACTTCTCCTTGAATGTATTGGTCAATGATCCAGGTGATTTCTTGATCAGAGAGTTCTTGGCCGTTACGTTTCTTTTCAATAATATCAACTGCGCGCATAATAAACTCCTTTCGCTAGAAGTGACAAAATCTAGAAGACAATACCAACCACGGCAGCGGTTAAGGCAGAAACTAGGGTAGAGCCTAGTAACAGTTTAAGACCAAATGCTGCGACGGTTTTACCTTGTTTTTGGTTGATTGATTTAACAGCACCAGTAATGATTCCAATAGATGAGAAGTTAGCAAATGACATCAAGAAGGTAGACATCATAGCTAGAGTACGTTCAGAAAATTCAAGATTAGTTAAATCAATCATGGCTACGAATTCATTAGTGACAAGTTTGGTGGCAATAATCGTACCTGCTTCAATGGCTTCATTGAAGGGGACACCTAAGATAAAGGCCACTGGTGAGAAGATATAACCCAAAACCTCTTGGAAGGAAATACCAAAAAGGTTAGCAAAGATTCCGTTGATAAATGCAATCAAGGCGGTGAATCCAATTAATTGGGCAGCAACCCCAATAGCCGTATTAAATCCATCAGTGATATAGTCAGAAAGAACTTCGAAGAAGGAACGACTTTCGTCTTCATCTAAATCCAAGGTATCTTCTTCTTCACTGAGTTCATATGGGTAGATAATTCCTTCAATAACGAATACCCCAAACAAGTTTAATGGGATGGCAGCAAGCACATAAGAGGGATCTAAATAAAGCATATAAGATCCCACAATTCCCATTGAAACTGATGACATGGCTGGTGCTGTTAAGGCAAACATCCGATGTCTAGGAAGATCAGCAATATAATCCTTAATTGAGATAAAGATTTCCGTCTGTCCCAAAATCATAGAAGCAACCCCTACATAGGACTCTAGTTTTCCCATGCCATTAATTTTGGAAATGGCTAAGCCTACATATTTAATGATAAGGGGCAAGATTTTAACATAATTTAAAATCCCAATTAGGGCAGAAATAAAGACGATTGGCATCAAGGATTGAAAGAAAAAGACGCCTTCAGTTTCTAATAAACCACCAAATACGAAGGCGGTCCCTTCAGTGGCATAAGATAGAAGATGCTCAAATCCTTTGGCGATACCTCCAAGTACTGTAATTCCTGCACTAGTCCGCAAAAGAATGAAACCAACAATCAGTTGGATAGCAATCATGGTAATAATTGGTTTAATTTTAATTTGTTTTTTATTATTCGAAAACAAATAGGCAACCGCTAAAATAGCGACAATGCCGACTACGGATAATAATCGATATAACATATACTTTTCTCCTTACTAGTTGATGATAGCAATTCCTTTACTCATACCTAAACGGTTAGCCCCATTTTCAATCATAGTTAAGGCTTCTTCCTTGGTATGAATACCACCTGATGCTTTTACTTGGAGAGCGTCGCCCACAGTATCCTTCATTAATTTGACATCTTCTGCTTTAGCTCCGCCAGTTGAGAAGCCAGTTGATGTTTTAACGAAGTCTGCTCCGGCTGCTTTAGCTAGTTCGCAAGCAGTGACAATTTCGTCTTTGCTTAATAGGCAAGTTTCGATGATTACTTTGACTAATTTTCCTTGCGCCGCATCAACAACAGCTTGGATATCAGCTTGTACGGCATCTTTTTCACCTGATTTTAGCTGTCCGATGTTAATGACCATGTCAATTTCATCAGCACCGTTTTCGATGGCATCCTTGGTTTCGAAAGCTTTTGTAGCACTAGTATTGGCACCTAAAGGGAAGCCAATGACGGTACAAACCTTGACGTCAGAATCACTGAGGATTTGGCTAGCATATTTTACCCATGTCGGTTGAATGCAGACAGAGAAGAAGTGATAAGTTTTGGCTTCTTCAATTAGTTTTTCAATATCTGCTTGACTAGCGTCAGCCTGTAACTGTGTGTGATCAATATATTTGTTGAGTTTTTCCATTAAAAACATCCTTTCCTAAAAAGAGCGATAGGGCTTACATCTTTAATATAGCATGGTATAGAAATTTTGTAAATAAGTTTATGAAATAAATTTCTATCCCTTGACTAATAGTTGTTTGGCGGTGTATTTATCCGTAATTAATTCATTGCAGAAACCAGAAGACAAGGCACCTTTAATAGCGGCAAGTTTATGTTGACCACCTGCCACTAATATGGCATGGTCCTTATTTTTAATTTCGTTTAGGCTAAGTCCCACAGTACGTTGATCTAGCTCTTGATTAACGATTTGTCCATGAGCATTATAGAAGCGTGAGCAAATGTCTCCGACGCCTTCTGTTTGGAGTTGTGTGATTTCCGCTTCAGTGAGGTAATTGAGTTGGAAGAGTAAGGCGTTAGGACGTACACTACCTACCGTAAAGACTGCGATATTTGCCTTTTGAGCCAAGTTTAGGACACGGGCGATATGGCTATCTGATAGGATAGTGTCTTTGATATGTTGGTTTTCAAATATTACAGGTAAATTGAGTAAGACCGGCTCCGTATTAAAAGCGTGGGCAAAGCGGTCAATGGTTTCATAGGAATAAGTCTTGCGTTGTGATTGGCTGACACCCCCTTTAAGCTGAACGACTTGGATATCCTCAAGATGGGTTTGACTAAGATGCTTGGAGACATGATAGATAGTCCGTCCCCATGAGACGCCTAGGATGTCACCAGCCTTGATTAGAGCCTCAATGTATTGGGCCGCTGTTTGTCCCAACGCATTAAGAACATACTCATAATTTTCGTTGACAACATTGGCAACTTTAACGGCTTTTAAGCCATATTTTTCTTGAATGTCATTTTCTAAGTCTAGGAGATCAGACTGGTCATCGTGAATTGTAAAGGTGACAATTTTGTGTTTGATTGCATCAGCGATTAGGCGCGAAATTGTGGGCCTTGAAAGGCCAAGCTGCTTGGCAATATCTTGTTGACTTTTTTGGTGGGTATAGTGGAGTCGGGCCACCTGCACCATTAGTTGATAGCGTTCTGGATTCACCTTGTCACTTCCTTATGCTTTATTCACTATCTATTATACATTTTTAGACCTAGTAATAGCAAAGCCTTTTCAGCCTTGCAGACAAGTTATCCTTTGATTTAAGACTAAAAAAACCCAACTACCAATAAGTGATAGTTGGGCTTGGGAATTAGCATGATTATTAATAAATTGTCATTAGAAAATCATTTGGTCAGAACCGAATGTTTCACCCAAAGCTTGTTGAGCTAAAACATTGAGGAAGTGCCATGGACGGTCAAAGCCTGGTTGGAAGAAGAAGTCAGCTAGGGCTAACTGTTCTAAGGTCCATTCAGCGGTAATTGCTACAGAAAGGGCATTGATGGCGTGGGTGATATTAGCTTTAGAAGCTAATTGTCCGCCAAGAATCTTATGACTATCTTTGTCATAGGTAATCTTCATGTGGACGGTTTCTTCTTGGCCACGGAAGTCAGGCAAGAGTTTTTCCTCATAGTAATGGCTAGCCGCATTTAAGCTACCAGCTGTGGTTTCGTTGACACCAGTAGTAGCGATAGTGTAATCAAAAACTGGTAGGGCAGAAGTACCATTAAGTTCAGGTTCTTCGAGCTTATCTTCAAAGGCATTTTTCACAGATACAACTGCTTGTTTCCGGGCATTGGTTGCTAGAGCAATTGATTTTTCTTCATGGTCTGGACCATAAGGAATAAAAGTGGCGTCCCCGCCAGCAAAAACATCCTCTGCAGAAGTATGGGTGAATTTGTCGATTTTTACAAAGCCACGATCATCAAGGTCGATACTGCCTTGTAACCATTCAGTATTAGGTTTAACGCCTAGAGCAATAATGACAGTGTCAGCTTCATATTCGCCTTTATCGGTTTTTACTTTGGATACTTTACCTTCTTCACCAACAATTTCACTAACGCCTTCACCCATTTGGAGTTTCAAACCATGTTCTTGGGCATTGGCTTCTAAGACATTGGTGATTTCTTTATCAAGATAAGTTGGCAGGATATGATCTTTGAATTCGATTAATGTCGTATCAATACCTTGTTTAGCAAAACTTTCCGCTGCTTCGAAACCGATATATCCAGCACCAACAACGACAACTTTTTTAGCAGTTTGCATGCGGGTTTTGATTTTTTCAGCCCAAACAGGACCACGCATGTAATAAACTTCTTCTAAGTCAGTTCCTGGAACTGGTAGTGGAGCGGGAACCGCACCAGGAGATAGGAAGAGTTTATCGTAACTTTGTTTTTCTTGACCGTCAGCAGTTTCAACTGTAATTTCTTTGGCTTCAGGATCTAAAGCAACAACGTCTGCATTGACATGGATATTAACGCCTTGTTTTTGGTAAGAGTCTTCATTAGCATAATGCAGGCTGTCTAATGAAGGAGCGATATCTTCTAAATAGCTTTGAATTCCGCAGGATAGGAAGCTCGCCTTGTCACCACGTTCATATAGATGAATTTCAGCATCAGGATAATCTTTCAATAGGGTTTGAGTGGCTTCGTAGCCGTAATGAGAGGTTCCTACAACAACAAATTTCATCATTCATTCCTCCTAATATTTGTATTCTGGCCCCATTGTATCGGTAATCCTTTTCATATTCAAAAAATTTGACTAAAAGATTGGCGATTTTCAAAAGAAATCAGGGGTTTATAATTAATATATTATTTATCTAGTTTTCATAATTACTTGAATTAATGATTCTATTCCTATATGATTGGCTTAGCTTATTTAACAAGTCAAAATGGAGGTTTGCTATGAAACGAGCAGTTCTTGTTGATTCAACCGCAAATATCGGACAAAATTTATATGATCATCCAGATGTTTTTCAAGTCAATTTAAATGTTAACTTTAATGATGGGAGTCATTATTCAGATACTTGGGACGACCAGGCCTTAAGCAGTTTTTATGAAAAAATGGCCGCAGCCAAAGAACTCCCAACAACTAGTCAGCCCTCACCACAAAATTTTGCAGAGTGCTTTGAAGCCATTATTGCAGCTGGTTATGACTCAGTAATTGTTGTATTAATTGCTTCTAAAATTTCTGGGACCTTTCAAACCGGACAAATGATGGCTGGTGAATATGAGGACCAATTAGAGATTCACGTCGTTGATTCAGGTACTTCTTCTTATGGTTTGAAGAATATGGTAGAACATATTCTGAAATGGTATGACCAAGGTCAAAGTAATGAAAAAATTCTTTCTCAATTAAAACAATTGATAGCCGATACGGTCATTTATGGAGCCGTCCATGATCTAACGAATTTTATTAAAGGTGGGCGAATCAGCCATATAGGTGGACGTTTGGCAGGAGCCATGAAGGTAGGTAGTGTGTTTTCAGTTGACCAAGGGCAAATCGACTCGCTTAAAATGGCTCGAAGTAAGCGACGTATCCGCCAGACATTGGATAAACTATTTGCTGAAAAACTTGCGGAAAAAAGTCAAGCTTATCGTATTGCAGTAGTTCATACCAATATCCCTGAGACGGCTCAAGCCAAAGCAGAAGAATTACGTCAAGTCTTTACAAAAGCCAAGGATATTATTGTCGATAATTTAACTATTGTTATCGGGACTCAAGTAGGCGAAGATGTCTTAGCCTACGTTTATCTTCCATTAATGGATTAGATGCTATATTTCCCTGTAGCTGATTAATTTATTTTCCAGTTATTGAATTTCACCAATATAATTAGCTAATAAGGCTGGGACTTTTGTCCTAGCCACTTTCGTTGTTACTTCTCTACAGATTAATGTTAGCGTCTTTCTTTGGAGAAAGCGATTTTATATGCGATAATAAGGCTAATTAAGAAGTGTTATCAATAAAAGGAGTGGATGAGATGAAGAGTCGTGCTGCAGTTGCTTTTGAACCAGGTAAAGCATTAGAAATTGTTGAGGTGGATGTCCAAGATCCTAAGGCTCATGAAGTGATGGTGAAAATAGACTTTACTTCAGTGTGTCACACCGATATTTATACCTTATCAGGAGATGATCCCTCTGCTAAGTTTCCTTGTATTTTAGGACATGAAGCGACAGGAACCGTCTATAAGGTAGGTCCAGATGTTACAGATTTCTCCGTTGGGGACAAGGTGGTGCCCTTATGGAAACCAGAATGTGGTCAATGCGAATATTGTAAGAAGGGGTTGAATTTCTGTTCTGCCATTGCTGACACACAAGGCGAAGGGGTAATGCCAGATGGAACCAGCCGTTTTTCTTATCAAGGCGAAACCATTTACCATTTTATGGGGACATCAACGTTCTCTGAGTACACAGTGCTTGCTGATATTTCTTTGGCTAAGATTCCGGAAGATGCCCCACAGGATAAAGTGGCCTTGCTAGGTTGTGGAGTGACCACTGGTATGGGGGCAGTTAAGAATGATGCCAAGTTCCAACCAGGGTCAAGTGCTGCTGTTTTTGGTGTAGGTACCTTAGGCTTAGCCGCTATTCAAATGTTGAAACGATTGGATGCTAAAGAAATCATTGCCGTTGATATTAATGATGATAAAGAAGCCATGGCTAGAGAAGCTGGGGCAACTCACTTTATCAATTCCAGTAAATTAGATCAGCCCGTGCAAGACTATATTATTGAATGTACTGATGGTGGCGTAGATTACAGTTTTGTTTGTGTGGGACATGTTGACACGATGAATGCTGGTCTAGAAGCGACACATAAGGGTTGGGGTCAATCCGTTATTATGGGTGTAGCTGCTGGTCAGGAAAAAATCTCTACTCGTCCTTTCCAACTAATCACTGGTCGTGAGTGGAAAGGGTCCTCATTTGGTGGTGTCCAAGGACGCAGTGGTTTGCCTAAAGTCATTGCTGATTATCAAGCCGGGAAAATCGATTTAGAGCCTTTCATTTCCCACCACTTGGCCTTTGAAGACATTAATGAAGCCATCCGTTTGCAAGAAGCTGGCCAATCCTTACGTGATATCTTATCTTTCGAGGAGGTTAATAATGCTTAAGGAGTTAGAGAAAAAGAAAGTATTTTCTGGCTATCAGTACCGCTACCAACATGACTCGCAAGTCTTAAAATGTTCTATGGTTTTTACTCTGTTTTTACCTAAGCTAGACAACAAGCAAACAATCCCTTTAATTTGGTGGCTATCAGGTTTAACTTGTGATGACCAAAACTTTGCCACTAAAGGAGGCTTTCAAGCCTATGCTCAAGCCAATCAACAAGCCATTGTAATTCCTGATACCTCACCACGCGGCGAAGGGGTTCCTGATGATGACGCCTATGACTTAGGGCAAGGGGCAAGTTTTTACTTAGATGCTAGTCAAGAACCCTGGTCGCAAAACTATCTTATGTATACCTACCTTAGTCAGGAGTTGCCTGAATTAGTGAAGTCACTAATCCCTAATTTTTCTGGCCAAGAAGCTATTATGGGGCATTCTATGGGAGGTTATGGTGCGCTGATGCTTGCTTTGCGCCAACCGGAACGTTTTCAATCAGTCTCTGCCTTTGCTCCGATTACCAATCCTAGTCAGGTAGAATGGGGTAAAAAAGCCTTCAGTAATTATTTGGGGGACAATCATCATCAATGGCAGACTTATGATCCTATTTACCTATTAGATCAGGAAAAAGTACCTCCTATGCTAATTACTCAAGGTACTGCAGATGAGTTCTATCCTAATCAATTAACAGAAGAAGCCTTTTTATCTGCAGCCAATCAGCATAACCATCAAGTGACTTATAATAAGGAAGAAGCTTATGATCATTCCTACTATACGATTGCAAGTTTTATTGGTCAGCATTTAGCCTTTCATCACGATCATCTAAGAGACAATATTTAAGGCCAGAACGTTTTTTATTTTAGGCTTTGTCTATGCTAAAATAAATTTAAGTTATTATAATTATGGCTGATTTATTTTGCTAGAAATATAAACTTTTTAGATACTTGTCTAGAAATATGTATGAAGAGGACTTAGGAGACAGCAACTGATAGTAGTCTGACCAAATGATTGAAATGAGGCCGGGACAAAAGTCCCAGCCTCTTCAATTTATTCCAGTTATATGTTTTTCATCTCATCCTTTTAGTCGGGCTCCAAAAGTCAGAACAGACTGCCTTTCCCAAGAGTCTTTGATAGCTAGTCGCTATCTGCAGTCTTTTGCTCCAACGATTCCGTCCTACCGCTTTTCATCGCACCCTTTTGCTATTTAAAATGAAAAAGAAATGAGGAAAGTATTATGTTAGCGTTTTATGGCATCCCTAATTGTACCACTTGTAAAAAAGCAGAAAAACAGCTTAATGAATGGGGACTTGACTATCAATACTATAATCTAAAAGAAGAAACTCCCAGCAAAGAAAGCTTGAGAGCTTTGATTGATCAGGAAGGGGAAGATTCACGTCGATTATTTAATACTTCTGGTCAGCTTTATCGGGAACTAGATTTAGCGAATAAATGGGCAGATTTAACCTTAGAAGATAAGGTAAACCTGCTTCACCAAGATGGTATGCTAGTGAAACGTCCATTGATTATTGGACAAGATCAATATACTATTGGTTCAGACATTAATGTTTGGCAAAATTTAGCCAATTAGTGGTAAGGAGGAGCGCTATGCAGGCGAATAAACCTTATGGCGGGGTTTTGGTGAAAGCGGTGCGCATTCTCGATTATTTATCGCAAACGCAAAGTCCGCAATCAATGACCAATATTGCAGTGGAATGCCAGTTAACGATGTCCACCACCAATAAAATTTTGGATACTTTAGAAATTTTAGGTTTTGTCCGTAAAAATATGGGGGACAAGACTTATGCCTTAGGTCCTCGTTTACTGCAGTTAGCCAACGCCGCCTTTATTCAATTTGATCTCCTACGAGAAAGCTATCCGATTTTATACCGTTTATTTCAAAAGGTAGATGCCACAGTTAATATGGGTATGTTACAAGAAAAAAGTGTTCTTTATGTTAACAAGTTTACTCCCGCTGTTAATCGGCATGTAACCCAATCAAGGATAGGTTTTCGCGAAGACCTCTATTGTTCAGCCATGGGGAAGGCTTTGTTGGCAGCTCAAGAAGATGATTATATAGAAGGCTATTTAGAGAATAGTCATTTAGAAAAACGGACAGATTATACCATTATTCAACCGGAAATTATTCGTCGGCAAATTGCTATTGCCCGACGAAATGGTTACGCTACCGATAATCGCGAAGCAGAAGATAATATTTTTTGTATTGGAACGACAATGGGAGATAGCCAGGCTTTGTCTCGCTATGCTTTTAGCATTTCAATTCCTTATGATCAGCTAACAACTAAACGTTTCGAAGCCTTGATTGGCGAATTGCAGAAGGCCAAGGCCGTCATTGAATATCAACTCACTGAAATTTAAAATCACCAAAAATGCAAATTCCCAAGCAACTTGCATTTTCTGACATTATAGATTGCAATTTGTTAACAGCTTTCCTATTAGGAAAGCTGTTTTCTTTTTTAGAAACAAAAAATAGGCAAAAGCTCTTGTAAAGCGATTTCAACATTCTTATAATTAAGGTGTTGATGTTGTAAACGGTTTATTGTTTCTTTTTGAGAAAATAGGAGGTTCATATGAATAAGTTACGTTTAGGAATTATTGGTTATGGTCAACAAGGTGGTTTCTATGGTGATCTATTAGCAAAAGGCCAAGTTAGCAATATGGAAGTAGGGGCTGTCACTGAAATTGATTCTGCTAAAGATGCCCGCATTAAAGAAGTTCACCCAGAAGTGACAATCTATCGTGATTATAAGGAAATGGTTAAGAGTGGCGATGTTGATGCCATTATTACCACAGTTCCTCACTACCTTCACCCAGAAATGGCAATGTTTGCCTTGGAAAATGGTATTCATGTGTTAAATGAGAAACCTGCTGGGGTATACACTAAGCAAGTCAAAGAATTGAATGATTTTGCTAGCAAACATGATGATTTAACCTATGCGATTATGTTCAACCAACGGAATAATCCATTATACAAACGGATTAAAGAAATTGTTGACAATGGTGAAATTGGTGATATCCGTCGTACCAACTGGATTATTACAACTTGGTGGCGTCCACAAGCCTACTATGATATGAGTGATTGGCGCGCGACTTGGGGCGGTGAAGGTGGCGGTGTCCTTGTCAACCAAGCACCTCACCAATTGGACTTAATTCAATGGATTGCAGGTGTACCAGAAGCGGTTTATGGCAAGGTGAAATATGGTTACCAACGCGATATTGTCGTTGAAGATGAAGTGACTGCCGTTTTAGATTATGGTAATGGTGCCACTGGGACATTCGTTACTTGTACCCATGACCTAATCGGTACTGACCGTTTAGAAATTTTAGGAGATAAGGGTAAAATTGTGGTAGAAGACTCTCAAAAAGTTAAAGTTTACCGCATGACTAAATCTGAAAATGACCTCAACAAAGAAATGGACTTTGAAGGGGTAAAATCATTGTTCATGGGGCAAATGGATATTAATGAAATCTATCAAGTAGAAGAATTCTCTGCTGAATCACAATGGGGTGGCCAACATGCGGGTGTATTAGAAAACTTCGCAGCCCACATTTTAGATGGTGAACCATTACTTGCTCCAGGTTCTGAAGGAATTAATGGTGTGCGTCTTGCCAATGCCATCCATTTATCAGACTGGACAAATCAAGAAGTTAGCCTAGTAGACTTCGATGACAACCAATATTTAGAAGAATTAAATAAACGAATTGCCGAAGAAGGCAAATATGAAACACGTTAGGTTGAATCACTATAACTGGATCAAGGAGGTAGTCTAATGTTAAAAGTTGGTATTATCGGTCTAGGGACCATATCCTACATCCATCATTTAGCTATAGAGGCGACCGGTCTAGCTGAAATTGTAGCGGTTTGTGATATCAACCCAGCCACACAAAACGACTACCCTGACTTGCCTTTCTATACTGATATGGAGGAAATGTTAGACCAAGAAAACTTGGATGTTGTCCATATTTGCTTGCCTCACTATTTACATGTTCCCGCTGCTAAAACTTGTATTGATCATGGTGTCCATGTTTATTTAGAAAAACCTCTCGCCATGTCCTACCAAGAAGGCCGTGAACTAGCAGATTATGTTGAAAGTCATGACAGTAAGGTGGCGGTTTCCTTTCAAAATCGTTACAACAAAACCAGTCAAGAGCTTCATCACCGTTTAAAAAAATTAGTATCAGAGGATAATGGTCGTGTTTTAATGGTCAAGGGAATTGTTACTTGGTTTAGACCAGAATCTTACTATGAGGCTGAGCCTTGGCGAGGACGTTGGGACCAAGCTGGCGGAGGAACTATTGCCAATCAATCCATCCATACTCTAGATTTGATGCAGTGGTTTACTGGTCAAGAACTAGTCGCTAGTAAAGGGAAGTTAATACAATTAACGGATTATGCGATTGAGGTTGAAGATACAGCAACTGCAGACTTCACATTTACTAATGATGTCCATGGCATTTATTATGCCACCAATGCTTACCAAGAAAACTCAACTGTTTTAGTGGAAGTAGTGACTAATGAAGGGCGCTACGTCATTTCAGATAATGCGCTATACTACTATGCTGACAAGTATGGACAAGGGCATTTAATTTGCCAAGATGATATTTTCCCTTCCTCAAAATCTTATTATGGTATGGGACATAAGTTGGCCATTCAAGCCTTATATGAGGCTATAATTAATAATAATGAGGATTATATTTCTGTAGCGGATGCTTTGCCATCCATGATGATGATCGATTTATTGAAACAATCTAGCCAATCCAACCAAAAAGTGAATGCAAAGGAGTTGCTATAATATGGTAGAAGCCAAAATTGGTGTACAAGCGATGATGTTAAAGGAAAAGTTTGAGGAATTAGGCCCTTACCAAACCTTGAAGAAAATTGTTGAATTAGGCTACCATGCCGTAGAAATTTCGCAAATTCCAATGACACCAGAAAATGTTCAGGAAATCAAACAAGCCAAAGAGGATTTTGATTTAGATATTGCTTCCTTATCTTGCGTGGTATCCAACGACGGTGCTGGGGGCGGTAATGATGATCTAGAAACACAATTTGATAAAATTGTTGCCGATTGTAAAACATTGGGTGTTGATTTATTAAGAATTGGTATGTTGCCTTTCCCTAATATGCGTAATTTAGAAACAGTGTTAGATTTTACTCGTCAAGCGAATAAATATGCTAAAGACTTGAAAGAGCATGGGATTGACCTTTACTACCACAACCACCACGTGGAATTCCGTAAATACGATGGGAAATTCCTTTTGGATATTATTGCTGAAGAGTGTCCTGAATTAGGATTTGAAGTTGACCTCCATTGGGTGCAACGGGGTGGTGCTAACCCTATTGATGTGTTAGATAAACATGCTGGTCGTACTGCTTTGGTTCACCTAAAAGATTACCGCATTGGAGAAATTCCTGAAGAGGCTTTCCAAGCCTTAGAAGAAGAGGATGTAATGACCTTCTACCAAGCTTTCACTAATATTATTGAGTTTGCTGAGCTTGGTCAAGGATCAATGGATTATAAACCAATTATCGAGAAAGCCTTGGATACAGGAGTACGTTATTTATTAGTGGAACAAGATATGCTATATGGTCGCGATCCATTCGATTGTTTAGCTGACTCACGTGATCATCTTATCGCTCTAGGTTACGAAGACTTATTCTAAAGAAATAGGAGGCTCACAATGGTTGAGAAAAAAGACGGGATGAATTATGCACCTTCAGCTGCTAAGACAGAGAAGGTTGTGGCAGATGGTGAGTTTAACGTAGCAGTTGTTGCCTTGGACCATGGTCATATTTATGGTATGTCCAATGGTTTGCAAGAAGCAGGCGCAACATTGAAGTATGTCTATGATCCCGATCCCCAAAAAGTCGCAGAATATAAAGAAAGCTTCCCACAAGTTGAAGTGGCGGATAGTTTAGAGGCTGTATTAGCAGATCCTGAAATTCAATTAGTCGCAGCTGCGGCTATTCCTAATCGGCGGTCAGCCTTAGGAAATCGTGTGATGGAAGCGGGTAAAGATTACTTTACTGATAAAACTGGGTTTACTAGTTTAGAGCAACTAGAAGAAACCAAACGTGTAGTTGCAGAAACCAAGCAAAAGTACTGGGTATACTTTAGCGAACGGTTACATGTTGAAGGGGCTGTCTATGCTGATCAAATTATAAAATCGGGTCGAATTGGGGATGTCATTCAAGTCACTGGCTTTGGTCCCCATCGTCTAGACAAGGAAAAGCGCCCTGATTGGTTCTTTGACCGGGAACAATACGGAGGGATTTTAACAGATATTGGTAGTCACCAAATCGAACAGTTTTTACACTTTACTGGTAATGAAGAGGCCCAAGTTGTTCATAGTCAAATTGCTAACTATGCCAATGCAGATACACCAGACTTAGATGATTATGGTGATGCTGTGGTGGTTGGTGAAAATGGTGCCAGTTTCTTCTTCAAGGTTCATTGGTTTACACCAGATGGCTTGTCAACTTGGGGTGACGGACGGACCTTTATCACTGGGACAAAGGGATCCATTGAAATCCGTAAATATCTAGATCTTGCTCGTGATGAGCAAGGTGACCACGTTTATGTTGTGGATCAAGAAGGTGAACATCATTATGCAGTTAATGGAGAAGTTGGTTTCCCATTCTTCGGTCAAATGATTTTAGATTGTATTAATCGGACTGATAAGGCCATGACGCAAGAGCATATCTTCAAAGCCCAAGAACTATGTCTACAAGCTCAGGCGCAAGCCAATAAAATACACTAAAGTCTAGCGTTTTTGTTATACTAATTATGAATACAAGCGACAGGTGGGACAAATAGGCCCACCTGTTAATTTGGAAGGGGACCTCTATGGGTAAAATCTTAACTCTGGGTGAAAGTTTAGCACGTATGACTTCACCTTTTGGCCAACGATTAATGAATTCAACTAGTTTGCAATTGCATTATGGGGGTGCAGAAGCTAATGTGGCAATGAATTTGGCTATGTTAGACCATGATGTCGAGTACGCTACCAAGTTACCGCTTAATAACAGCTTGGCTGAGAATTCTATGATTCAGTTGTATGGAAAACGCGTTAATTGCGACAAGGTCATTTATGGCCAGGGACGTTTAGGATCATATTATGTTGAAGTAGGGACCGGGTTGCGGCCATCGAATGTCATTTATGACCGTAAATATTCCGCAATTTCTATGATGGAACGTAATGAGTGGGATTTAGACCAACTCTTTTCTGATGTTTCTGTTTTCCATATTACAGGTATTACGGTAGCCTTGTCAGACTTCTGGCATGAATTTGGGGTTGAGCTAGTTCAAGCAGCTAAGGAACGTGGAATCAAAGTAAGTTTTGATATGAACTATCGGTCAACCATGTGGACTTATGATGAAGCCATTCCTGCTTATCAAGCTATTTTACCATATGTTGATTACTTATCTGCTAGCCAACGAGATGCCATTGCCTTCTTCGGTATTGACGAAGTTGAAGGCCAGGATGAACGTTTCTATTTAGATGCACTAGCCCAAGAATACCCTAACCTTAACTATATTTTCGGTACCCATCGCCACGCCCTAACACCTAATTCTTTTGAAATGATTGGTTATCTCTATAACTGTCAAACGCATACGATGTATATGTCAGGGGAATATGACTTGGAAACCATTGTTGATCGAGTTGGGTCTGGTGATAGCTATACTGCGGGTATATTAGACGGTATTTTATTAGAGAAGGAAGATGCTAATATTCCTGAATTTGCTATGGCTGCTGCAGCCTTGCAACATACGATTTATGGGGATATTAATCTCTTTAGACGCAATGAAATTGAGCGTTTTATGTCAAATTCAGAAAATGTTTTACGATAAAAGATGACTGTTAATTGTGTCAAAGGACAAAGCGTATCGGAAAAATGTATATTTTTTTAAAGCATAGAGGCTGGGACAAAGTTCTCAGCTTCTATGCTTTTTTATCTCTTTCATTTTTTGATTGAATGATAAAAATTGCTTTTTGTAAATCAATTCACAAAATACTATTAATGCGCTTACATCTATGCTATTATTAGGTAAATTAATTTAGGAGGGGAAGATATGTTAAAACGAATTGAAAAAATTCCCGCGGGTACGTTTTTAGTTCCTATGTTACTTAGTGCTTTGATTTATACTTTGGCGCCTAACTTGTTTCAAATAGGAGGATTAACAGAACATATTTTTGGGGGTTCTGGAACTACAGCTATAATTGGGGCTGTTTGTTTTTGCTCTGGTGTAGGAATTGATCTTAAAAATATCGGTTATGCTGCTAAACGACAAGGGGTTCTATTGTTGGCTAAATTAGCAATTTCGATTGCCCTAAGTCTGCTTTATATGTTTTTATTTGGACAAGCGGGTATTTTGGGAATCAATGCAATGGCTTTTACTATTATGATTGCTACTATTAACCCTGCCATTTATATTTCTGTGATGAAACAATATGGGAATGATCAAGATGTGGCAGTTTATGGTTTAACATCCTTGTTTGCTATTCCTGCTGTGCCGATGTTGGTATATGGCATTGCCGGTGGTGGTGGCATGGATTGGATGCCAGTATGGTCGACCCTATTACCAATGTTGGTTGGTATGGTTTTAGGCAATCTTGATAGTGACATCAAAACATTCTTCATGCCGGCAGTGTCTCCGCTCTTATCATTGATGGGTTGGAATTTAGGTTATGGTTTAAATCTTGTTGAAGCCTTTAAGTCAGGACTGTCAGGCGCACTTTTGACGCTTGTTTTTATACTGGTCAGTTTTGTTTATATTTTTATTGATAAACAAGTGCTTAAAAATGATGGTGTGGTAGGGGCCGGTTTAATTTCAGTGTCTGGTTTATCGGTTTCTACAGCGGTTATTTTAGGAGAAATCTATCCAGAATTAATGGAATACGTGACATCTGCTGCCTCGCAAGTTTTGATGGGAGTCGTTATCACGGCGGTGCTTGGACCGATGATTGTTGGCAAGGTGTATCATTCTGCTCACAAAAACTAATAGGCTTTTAATTTTTTATAAAATTAAGCTAGCCTTCAGTTACCTATCTTGGAAGTTGGTTCACTTTGCTTTATAATAAAAATAGTTATACTATTTACTAGTGAAATAACCGATAAGTTAGTGAAGTAGGTGATAAATATGGCAAGGAAGCGGAAGTTTTCATTGCGAAAATTACTTGGAGCTTTGCTCATCCTAGTTGGGATTGTGATTATAGCGATTAATTTCTTACCTAACCCGCAAATTGCGCGTAGTGTGAATGAATCGCAAGAAGCAGTTGACCAAGTCACTGCAGAAGAAATTAAAGAAAATAAGACTTCTGACGATGCTGTTTTCGACTTCGATGCAGTGGAGAATATTAATCCTACTTCTGCTTACATTGATTCAGTTGAAATGGATCCAAGCCTAATTATTGGGCAGATGGTCATCCCACAAAGTGAAATTAATATGACCCTTTTCAAAGGGGTTTCAGAACCAGTCCTTTATGCTGGTGTAGGGACTATGCGACCTGACCAAGTAATGGGGCAAGGCAATTATCCCATTGCTGGTCACTATGATTGGAACGGGCACTTGCTCTACCGTCTAGATTGGGTGAAATCGGGTGATGTCATTCGTATCACTGATAAAGATAAAATCTACGAATATGTGGCAGTAGCCAATGATGTGGTTGAGCCCAATGCGGCTTATCTTATTACTGATGACTATGCTCAAGAAGAATATGGACAACCGATTATCTCAATTATGAATTGTTTCTTCCCTCAACGTTATTACAATGGTGATGATGACCGTTATTTTGTCTTTGGTGTTTTGGTCAATGAAACAAATTATGCACCTGAGAAGATGAATGTGAAAGATTTTAATTGGGATTCGGAAGAAGAAAAGGCTGAATTTGAGACAAATAATCCAAGTAAAGATGGCAATTATAGTTTTGACCAATACAAGGACAATCAATGGGCTGAACGTAATGAATTAGAAGCCCAAGAGTAAGCAACATAAGCTTTTACTAAAGACTCTTCTCATCAAGAAGGGTCTTTTTTGTGCGCTCAAAATTTGACCAATGCAAGGAGACATAGAGTTTTGCAATAAATGCAATAAAAATTGTGTTTTGTTAGAATTTTTACCATCGTTTTATAATTACTTTTTAATTGACTTGTTATCAATAAAGGATAATAATGACAGAAGTGGAACCGATAACAATACTAAGGAGGAGATATTATGCTTACTTTGATAGGTGGGATTATCCTATTGATTGTAGGATATTTCACGTATGGAAAATACATTGAGAAAAATTTTGAGCCAGTCACAGATCGGAAGACACCAGCAGAAGTTTTACGGGATAATTTAGACTTTGTTCCAATGCCAAAATGGAAAAACGGTATTATTGAATTATTAAATATTGCTGGTACTGGTCCAATCTTTGGTCCAATTATGGGGGCTTTATATGGTCCGGTGGCATACATTTGGATTATTTTTGGTTGTATATTTGCTGGAGCGGTTCATGATTATATGTTAGGTATGGTTTCTTTGCGTAATAATGGGGACCAACTACCAGCTTTAGCAGGTCGTTACATAGGTAAGGTTGCTAAACACCTAGTTAACTTGTTTGCTTGTTTATTATTATTATTGGTAGGAACTGTTTTTGTCACATCTCCAGCCAACCTTATTCAACAAGCCTTACCATTTGAAAGTAATCTAGAAGTTATTATTATTCTAATTTTTATTTATTACTTAATCTCAACAGTTTTGCCGATTGACCAAGCAATTGGTAAAGTCTATCCATGGTTTGGAGCAATCTTAATTTTGTCTACCATTGCTATTGGGATTACCTTATTCTTCTCTGGCTATACTATGCCAGAATTAAGTCCAGCTACCTTACAAAACTTCCATCCTAAGGGCTTGGCTATATTCCCAGGAATGTTCTTCACCATTTCTTGTGGGGCAATGTCAGGTTTCCACGCTACACAAGCCCCAATGGTATCTCGGACGATGACTGATGAACAAGAGGGACATTTTACCTTCTATGGTATGATGATTGCTGAAGGGGTCATTGCTATGATCTGGGCAGCTGCCGCTATGAGCTTATTCAACGGTCAAACCTTATCTGAGATGATTGATGCGGGTACAGCGTCAGTGGTAGTTGATGCTGTATCTAAGATGTTATTAGGTAATGTTCTTGGTACAGTGGCTATCCTAGGGGTTATTGTTTTACCAATATCATCCGGTTTATCTGCTTTCCGGAGCTTGCGTATTATCTTAGCGGACTATTTAAATATAAAGCAAGATACTTTGACAAAAGTCATGACAATTACCCTACCAGTTTATGTCATTTCCTACTTCTTAACGAAAGTAGACTTCAATATTTTATGGCGTTACTTTAACTGGGCCAACCAAGTAACTGCGGTTCTAGCTTTACTTGTAACAACTCGCTACCTCTTCTTGAAGGGGAAAAATTATTGGGTTACCCTAGTTCCTGGTGCCTTTATGTTATACGCTTGTGTTGTTTATATCTTTAGTGAACCAATCGGATTCAATCTTGGTTTAAGTATGATCTCTTATATTGGCGGCTTGATTGTCACTGTTATCTTACTGGCTGTCTACTGGCAACAAGGAGTTAAACAAAAGAGAGAAATGGATCCTTCTTCTACCTTGCTACATGACGAGTGGCCAATTCTAACCCGTAATCCAGAATTAGCCAAGAATAATTGATTTATAAAAAAGAGGATAAGATGAAAAGCATAGGACTGATGCCTTGGACTAAAACTTGAAAGAGGGCAAACAGCCATCAGAGAGCTTTAGGAAAGGCAGTCTGTTCTGACTTTTGGAGCCCGACTAGAAGGATAGGACAAAAATTTAATACAACAAAAAAGGCTGGGACAAAAAAGTCCCAGCCTTTTTTAGGTGATCTTAGAAATCAGTACCAAAGATGGAATTGATGAAGTCAAGGATTTGTTGCCATAGAGAGCTGGCTTCTTCTTTGACTTGTTCTTGGTCGGCGTTATCCCATGCGGTTTGCGCCTTATCGAGTAGGCTACCACCGGCATCTTGAAGTTTTTTACCAAAGGCAGCAATTTGATCTTTTTGTTCTTGGCTTAATTCTAGTTCACTAAATTTAGTCATTTGTTGGACTAAGGCGTTAATATTTTCTTGAGAAATAACACCTTCCAGGTTGTAATTATTAATGACATTATTCACGATAATTTGCACATCGTCAACTGAAATAGAACCACCATTTTCTTCTTTTTTCTCTTGGATAGCAGTTTTGATCTCGGCAACGGCTGCATTTAATAATTCGTCAGAATATCCTTCTTTATCGGCATTTTCTTGGGTGATTTGTGAAGTGACAGCTAATTCATCTTGAGCCACTGAAACAGCTTGGTCATTTAGGGCTTCGCCATTCTCAGCAAAGGCTTTATACACCCCAGCTAAAGCACCTGATCCGTCAACAGGAACGGCGGAAGCTACTTTAATATCAACATCCACAGCACCGGCAGTTAGGGCCGCATTTTCATATTGGTTTTCTGTGATGCTAGTGATGGTTTCAGGGGTTAAGATTTCTACTGAAATACCGCCATTATTTTGCGCGGGAGTAATGTAGGCAGAAGAGTACACCTGTTGGTAAGGGTAGTTGTCATTTAATAAGTCATTTAGCTCATTGACATAGACAGGAATTTCCTCAGTTCCATTGGCTACACCTAATTCATTTCTTGTTTCCTGGTATTGACTCTGGTCCAAGCTTTCCCCGTAGGTAAACTTCGGTTCAATTGCTACTTTGTCTGCTTGGACGCTAGGAACAAAGCCAGCCAAAGCGCTTAGGGCGAGTCCGCTAGCAATTAGGGACTTAAACTTTTTATTCATAGTGATTCCTCCTAAATTCAGGCGTGGTTTTTAAGGCCACGCTTTCCTAAATGTATTCTAACATTTCCTAGAAAATAGTGTTTAAGGATTTATTTAAAGAGTCACTAAGATGTGTTTAAGATTAGACGGGTAGGCAAAAAAATCGTGACTTTAAGGACTTGTCGACATAAAATAGTTAGTAAGAGATAGAGAGGAGTCTTCAAATGGAAAAAGAACAACGTCGAAAATTATTAAAACTTATTGAAACCCATGCCCATTTAAGTCAGCAAACTTTGGCTGATATGTTGGGTTTGCCGCTAGATGAGGTAGCGACCACTATTAAGCGCTTAGAAGAACAAAATATTATTGCTGGTTACCATACAATGGTCAATTGGGATGCTGCTGATGATGACCATGTTTCAGCTATGATTGAGGTTAATGTAAATCTGACCCGTGAAACATCTTATCAAGAAATTGCTGAGGTACTGTACCAATTTCCGGAAGTAGAATCCCTCTACCTTATGTCAGGGGCTTATGACTTCATGTTGCTAACCCGTCGTTCTTCCATGACAGATATTTCTAAATTTGTGTCACGATTGGGTACAGTAGAGGAAGTTGTCTCAACTACTACCCATATCGTCATGAATCGCTACAAAGACCACGGTACTATTTATGATGATCCTAACAATGATATGGAACGGTTGGTGGTCTCTCAATGACCAAATCCTTGAATCAAAGTGTTCTTGACCTGGCTCCTTCCGGTATTCGGCGGTTTTTTGATATTGCGAATGAAATGGACGATGTTATTTCCCTAGGGGTTGGAGAACCGGATTTTCCTACTCCTTGGAATGTGCGTTATGAAACCATTTATCAGTTACGCCATGGACGCACTTTTTACACTGCTAATGCGGGTTTGCTGAGTTTACGTCAGGCTATTAGTGACTATCTTAACCGCAAATATGACTTATCTTACATGCCTGAGGATGAGATTTTAGTGACCATTGGGGGGAGCGAAGCGATTGATCTCGCTTGCCGGGCCATTATTAATCCTGGTGAAGAAGTTATTTGCATGGATCCGTCCTATGTTTCCTATTTACCAGCTATCAGTTTAGCTGGAGGAATTGCTGTGCCTCTAACGCTTCGTCCCGAAAAAGACTTCGTGATGCAAGCAGAAGATTTAGAAGCTGCCATTACCACTAAAACCAAGGCGATTATTTTAAACTACCCTAATAATCCTACTGGGGCGGGCTGTACTGCCAAAGATTTAGAAGCCCTAGCAGATGTCATAAAAGCCCATGACCTGTATGTGATTACCGATGAAATCTATTCTGAAATCTGGTATGACCCTACTCCTTATACCTCTATCGCTCAATTTCCAGGTATGAAAGAACGAACAATCTATATTAATGGTTTTGCCAAGGCCTTTGCTATGACAGGTTGGCGTTTAGGTTATGCCTGTGGCCCAGAAGCCATTATTTCACAAATGTTAAAAATTCATCAATATACGATTATGGCTGCTCCCACCTTGTCTCAACATGCGGGGATTGTAGCCTTGGAAGAATGTGATGAGGAAGTGGCTAAAATGGTCGAAGCTTACTCTGAACGACGACAGTTTTTGCTGACGCGTTTTAAGGATATGGGGTTGCCTTGCTTTAGCCCACGTGGGGCATTTTATACCTTTCCAGATATTCGTGAATTTGGCATGACTAGTGAAGAATTTGCCTTGCAGCTCTTAGAGACAGAAAATGTGGCAGTGGTCCCTGGCTCAGCTTTTGGACAATCTGGAGATGGATTCTTACGTATTTCCTATGCCTATTCCATTGATGAACTGGCAGCTGCCATGGAGAAAATTGAACATTTCATTAAAGGATTGCGAGCTCAACTAAACAGGGTGTGATGAAAAGCGGTAGGACGGAATCGTTGGACCAAAAGGCTGTAGATAGCGACTAGCTATCAAAGACTTTTGGGAAACGCATGTCAATCCTGCTTTTCAGAACCCGACTAAAAAGGATGAGATGAAATGCGGGAGCTCCGAGCTGTTGGACTAAAGCGTGATGTATAAGAGAAACTTATCCAAACGTCTTTAGGAAACAGTCGAAGGAGCTGCATTTCAGAACTCGACTAAAGGGTGTGATAGAAGTCGTTAAGAACAGAAGCCTAGGACTAAAACATGAAAGATGGTAAACAGCCATCAGAGAGCTTTAGGAAAGGCAGTCTGTTCTGACTTTTGGAGCCCAACTAGGGGATCAATGTTCATATATTACAATGAGGCTGGGACTTTTGTCCCAGCCTCATTTTTAATAAGATTAAAAATTTGGGTGCTGAAGTGATAAAGTGTCAGCTATACTTTTTAGTGTTGAAAGTATGTCTTATTTATTTTCACTTTTGTAAGAACGGATAATTTTTTGGGCCCGTTGTCTTGTTTTTCTGTTGGGGCTCTTCATGCGACGTTGTGCGCTAGCGTAATCATTTTTTTCAGCCATTATGTTTCCTCCTTGACATTATATTATAATAAGACTATAATCGAAATCGTTACGATTTACTTTTAATAATTTAGCAAGAATTAAGTATAATGTCAAGTTAATAGGAGGAATTTAATGGCTAAGAAAGCAAAAATTGAAAAAATGAAACGACAAGAAGCAATGGTTGCCAAGTATGCTGAAAAACGCCGGGCCTTAAAGGCTGCTGGTGATTATGCAGCTTTACAAAAATTACCGCGTGATGCTTCACCAACACGTTTACGTAATCGGGATAAGGTTGATGGCCGTCCTCGTGCTTATATGCGTAAATTTGGTCTTAGTCGGGTTAAATTTAGAGAATTAGCCCATAAAGGACAACTTCCAGGTGTAAAAAAGGCAAGCTGGTAAGTCAATAAGCAATTATAATTGAATTAAATAAAAATCCGAACTGCTAAGACGCAATTCGGATTTTTTAATGTTTATATTTTTTATTTGTAGTCGACCCCTTGAGAGTACTCATTTCCAGCATTCCATAAGAGGTATTCATTGACACCATGATCCTGTAGGGCGTCGATTTGGGCTTGTACTGCATTGGCATCATAAGTCATGTAATTACCACTACCGAGATAAGATGCAGTAAAGTCTTGCAACCAAGGACGAGTAATGGTGTCGGAATCAATGTCATCAAGCAAGGTTAATTCTTTTTCCATGTATTGATCGACCACTCCATAAGGTTCTAAGTCTGGGGCTTGGAATCCAAAATAGCCTGGAGACCAGTGACTAGGGTAAATCATAGAGGAGATGACATCGACTTCATCAGCGATTTGACGGAAGTTTTGACCGATTCCAGGAGTACTTTCAACGATAGTAACATAACCGAAGATGTCTGCAGAAACATCGACTCCGTATGGACGAAGTTTTTCTCGTGCATAGGCTAAGAAGTCAGAAATCACTGCTTCTCTGGCTTCGGTAGAGTCTTTGCCGTATTCGCTATAATCACCCATGTCATATTGAAGGGTTTCACCAAATGTTTCAAATCCTTCTGGGAAGCGGACATAGTCGAATTGGATATCTTTAAAGCCGAGCTTGGCAGCGCCAATTGCGACCTCAACTAAGTAGTCCCAGTTTTCTTTTTGGTAAGGATTTAAGAAGGCGTCGCCACCGTCGTTAGTCCAAACACTACCATCTGCTGTTCTAAATGAACGTTCAGGATGCGCTTGGGCGAGGTTAGTATCTTTGAAAGTTGTAATCCGTGCAATAGGGTAAATTTGTTTGTCAGCAAAGGTTTGCATTAACTCATTGCTGTCTAGAGTAGGAACAGTGTTGTCGTTGACCAGTTGGTTGTCGCTTTCTAAGGGCATAGTAATGGAACCATAGTCATCTTTGACATCTAGTACAACTGCATTGAGGCCAGTTTGGTCAATTAAATCAATATTAGCTTGGCGAATACTTGGATCAGCTGCACCAGCCCCAGACAGGTAAATCCCTTTAACGCCTTCTTCAGGATAAGCAATTTCTACACCAGAGTCGTAAGTAAAACGACTTGCTAGTTGTTTGGGCTCGGTGAGTAAGCTTTGGTTGTTAATTGTCAACTGCCCATCGATTTCAGGGCTGACAACTTCTTGGGCAACTTGGTCTTGATTGCCGGCGTCTTGTGCTTGTTTTCCCCCAGAAAAGTTGAACGTGTCAGGGAATAGTTTAGCGACAATTAGAATAATCACGACACCAAGAGCAAGTAATAGGGTAATGATTGGCCAAGGAAACTTTGGCCGGAAGTTTTTCTTGTCTGACATTAGTTATTTTCCCCTTCCTTTTCTGGCTTTGCTAGGCCAGCTAAGCTTTCTTTGACACCATTGAGCTTATCTTGCGCTTCTTGGTGTTGGCTATTTATTTTTTCCAAGCCATCATAAAAAGTTTGGAAGTTAGCTTCTTCGCTGGCTAAGTCGGAATAATAGGATTCTTCTAAGTTAAGCACTTCTTGATAATGTTGGCTGTAACTATCCAGGTTTTGGCTGAGTTCTTGACCAGAAGCAATGATCTTTTGATCAGCGTCGGCCCCAGATTCACTGTGATCACCTTTTTCTTGGGCTTGGCTAAGTTGGTCAAGTGCCTTGTTTAATTTTTCTTGACTTGACTTCATTTGTTCAAAAGCTTCTTGGCGTTGGTTACGATTGTCTTCTAATACGGACTGGTCGTACTCTTGGTCTGTTCCTTGGTTGAGGCTTTTAGCAAAGGTATGGGACAATTCTTGCTCCCGACCTTGTATTGTTTCGATTTCACCCTCGATGCTTTGACTTTGTTCTTGAATGGTCTCTACTGATTTGTCAGGATTAGCTGCACAAGCAACTGCAATGGGTATGGTTGCTAGCAACAGCAACGAAGTTTTGAATAAACGTTTCACTTTTCTCCACCTTTCTATACATCTTCTAAGTATAGGTTATTTTAACTATTTTTAAAAGGAATTGCCCTAATAAAAAGTAAAAAATTGCAACTTTAGTGCCATATTAAAAAGACTCCCAACAGTTTATAATTTATAGTAAGAACATACATCTTATATATGGGGGAAGTCTTATGCCAAATCAAAATAAAAAGCGTTTAGTACGTTTGGCCTTAGCTGCTACGGCATCAGCTTTTGGCTATGCCTGCCATGCCTTGAGTCAGGACCGTTCAGTACGCAGCAAGTTAAGAGAAGATGCTTATCGCTTAAAATCGGGTTTAGACTACGGCGAGGAAGAAGAAAATTCCAGTCAATATATTTCTAAACGGTATGACCAGTATCGGCGGACTAGTGATTTATTAAGTTGTCCCCATGCGGATGGAGTGACTAGTGAACATTATTCTGCCGGTAAAGTGCATTGGCTAGATTACACTGCTTTGGAAGAAACAGAAGAAGTTTTAGTGTATTTTCACGGGGGTAAGCGTCTTGACCATATGACCTATTCAGAATGGCGGATGTTAGAAAAATTACAAGCTAAGTTGGGTTGGCCCATTATGGTGGTAGCCATCGAATCCTTCTTTACTCGCTCATACGCCTTAGAAGTCGAATTGGTTTATCAGCTTATTTGTCAGGTAAAAGCGAAACATCAAGGATATAATTGGCATGCCTTAGCTTATGACTCTGGGGCGGCTTTGACCTTAGAATTGGTTGAAGCCAATGCTAAAATGTTTAAACAAGTACTTTTACTGTCACCGTGGCTGGGTGAAGAAGTGAAACAAATAGAACATTTAGATGAGGATTATTTACTGAATCGTAGCCAAGAAGAGGCCGTTGAATCGGCTTGGCAAGATCAGGATCCTTTACCTAAGATGACGGAGATGACTATTACTCACTTGCCTCCCGTGCATTTCTTTGTGGGTGCTTATGATTCTTGGAAACAACCCGCTTTAAAACTCTATAAACGTCTGCGCGCTCATAATAAGACGACTCGTTTTTATCTCTTTGAGCGGATGGTACATGATTTTGCCTTACAAGCTATGCCTGAAGCAGATGAGACCTTAGACTTACTTGTTTCAGAGCTAAAACAATAGGCCTTGTTACAATTTCTTGTTATAATAGGGCAAAGGAAGTGATACAATGCCATTTTTCTATGATTGGACATTCATATTAATCTTAATTGGTTTGGCAATTTCTGGTATTGCCTCTGCCAATATGAAGAGTACATTTAATAAATACAATAAGTATAAGAATCAAAAAGGTGTGACTGGAACGCAAGTGGCACAAGAAATTCTGCGTCAGAGTGATATCTATGATGTCTCAGTAGAAGGGATTTCTGGCCATTTAACTGACCATTATGATCCTAGTAATAAAGTCCTACGCTTATCTGAAACAACAGCCAACTCCACATCAGTAGCGGCTATTGGAGTGGCAGCCCATGAATGTGGTCATGCTGTTCAAGATGCCAAGGGTTATTTCTTTATGTCTTTACGGCAACGTATTGTACCTGTGGTTAACTTTGGATCTAAGGCAGCCTTACCAATTTTATTATTGGGGGTTTTATTTGGTTACAATCAAACTTTGGTTAATATTGGGATTTTTCTATTTTCATTTACCTTAATTTTCCAATTGGTTACCCTGCCGGTCGAATTTGATGCTTCAAATCGTGCCTTAAAAATTATTAAGCAAGGTGAAATTTTAACAGCTGAAGAATACCCTATGGCTAAGAAGACCTTAAGAGCGGCGGCAATGACTTATGTAGCTGCGACCGCAGCATCATTCTTATCACTCCTGCGTATTGTGCTGATATTTGGAGGACGCAATCGTAATTAAGAAAACATTATTTTAATTACTCATGGTATTATTAAATGAGGCTGGAAAAAGTTCCAGCCTTTTCATAATATACGACTATATAATTTGAAGTAATCAAAAACAGTATAGGCATAATAAATAATTTTTTAATATTATCATGACAGTTAGGACATAACATTTGAATCATAACGAAGATATTAATGAACAAAAATGATATAAATCGAAAAGGAAATCAAAATGATCATTCTTTTCGTAATATTTATAAATTTGAAATAAGTGGATTACTTGGAAATAACTATGATGAATTAAGTGAAGATAACTTAGATTCTAAAGTTAGTTTAAAAGGCCTTTTCCTAAAACTAATAAATTTTATTATTTTTGGAGTTATTTTTTTCTTTTCTTTTAAAAAAGGAATGTGGAGCACAGACACTAGAACAGCCGTTATAAATTCATTGTTATTTATTGTGATTACTTTAATTGTTAGTCTTATAGGTAATATTATTATTGATTCCATATTACATAATAAGAAGAAGTAATAAACTTGCCTAATAGTAACAGATATAAATAAAAGCCCCCTTCAATATCTTTGTAAGGGGGCTTTTATTTTAATCATTATTCGTATTTTCCTTTAGCATATTATTTATTTTTTGAGGAATACTAAATTTTTCAAAAATATACGTAAATGGAATCCCTACTAAACTAATAATTAATATATCTTGCCAAGAAGAATTACCGCTTATACTACTAGTAATTATCAAAGAGAAGAACAAGTAAGTTAAATATGCTTTAAAAAATCCCATAATAATCACCTTATTCTAAAATTGTATAACGGACGCTTTGAGAGTATGAAGTATGCGTAGGTAAATCTGTCACTTGTACTTTTACTCCTTTCCCCTTTTTCCCAGCCTCTATAATAGTATCAGAAGTATGAGCATTTTTCGAAAGTTCTACTGCTAAAGCTGTGATTTGACCAGCCTTACCACCACCTAAGCCCAAAATACCTTCAAGTATTTTCACTCCATTACCATTTTTAATTGTATCCATATTATCAGCCATTTGCTTCACTTGATCAGCTGAAAGTGTGTATTCAGAAACTACTTTTCGTCCTGTACCTTCATCTACAATATCCCCAACAGCAGCATGAGCAATTGTTGGTGCAATTGTTACAGAAGCGACGGGTGCTAAAGTTAAAACTGAGGCGCCGATAATTAAACTTTTCTTGAAATTCAGCATATCTCCTCCTAGTTTCTAATAACTTATTCACTATATATCCACCTCACCAAAAAATAAACCGCTTTCAAATATTATGCAAAAAAAAGAAAAATAATTAAAAAATTAGCCTCTCTTTTATGACAAAACCTAAAATTAACTCTTCTAGAAAAGCCCAACACCTTTTCAACAGAAATAGAAGATGATTAAAGCAAAGGGCGCACTTATACACCACTTTTTAAGCTGTGTTATTTTCTATCCAGTGTTGAGTTTGTTCAGGTTTCCAAGTAAATAAATAGCCAGTTACTGGGTTTCCACGTGTATTTTTCTTTATTTTCTTTACTTTTAATTTTTTAAAGTAAGGGGCTAATTCTTTAATTATAGGTTTCAAAATACGCTTGTCAATGTCACTTATACTATAAGATTTTGGACAATTTAGTAAGAATTTAAAATCATCTATTTTAAATTCTTTTTTTCCAATTGTTCGCCACTGTTTTAATAATCGATACATTGTTTTAGCGTATGTAGAACGAATATTAGTAAACTCTGCTAATTCATATGTTGTAAATTCCACTTGAAGTTAATTTACAACATATTCAGAAACCTCTGAAACTTTTCCAGTTGCAGTCATTTCACTCAGATCATAACTTTATCTGAAAATGCAGACTCAAATTCAATTACATATTCAGCAACTTCAACTAGAGCAAATAATGACCATGGTACTATCTCTACGATATTTTAGGTGGCGCACTAAATGGTGCTATTGAATCAGCATTATTATTAACAGGTGTAGGTTCTATACAAGCACTTATTAAAAAAATGGGTAAAGAGGCTGCTAAAGAATGGGTTGAAAAAATGTTAAGCAAAGTATTATTAAAAAACTATCTCAACTTGGTCTAAAAGAAGCTGAGGCAATTGATGCAAATAACAAAATTCTAAGTAAGGGGTATATGGAACTATGGTAAAAATTATTCAAGAAAACTATGAGTATATTTTGATAATAGTTGGATTAATCACAGAAGGGTATGCGATTTTTACTTCAGAAGAAGATGAAAAAAAGACTGGTTTGATGATAGTAGCGAGTATACTAGTTACAGTAGGATGTATTATAAGTGCGGTGACAGCCTTAGATTAAGTTGTCGACTATTCGTCCACACTTAGAAAATGCGCAGCGATTGACCTAATCTTTTAAGAGTAATCTAGTGAATACATCTTTTTGCTCTTTTCGTCGATTCCGTAAACGCTAAAGGACAAACAAAAATAACATATGAAGCTGAGACCAGTATTGTCTCCGTTTCTATTATAATTTTGAACCTGTCTTAGGGGTGAGGTAGGATTTTAAGGCTCAAGACCGATAGCCAGTTAGCCTAGGCTTTGCTAAACTTGAGTTAAAAGATGGAGGTGGCAAAATGCGAACAAGCCGCGACAATAAACAAATAGCCAAACATATGATGAAAAACAATGGGGCCGCTTATATTTTATTGACGATTGTTATGGCCATATTAATTTCTATTGTATCGATTTCACCAGTACTCACATTTCCAGTGGGAATTTTGCTAGCTTTCTTAAGTGCTGTATTAGTCTATGGTTTACAGGCAGCTTATAAACGTATGCTAATGGTTGAAAAGAATGGGCAAAATATGCAAGTCGGCCGAGATTTCTTTGCTGTATTGATCAATCAAGCTATTCCTATAACAGTAACTCATTGGCTGAAGTATCTTTACTTGGTTTTGTGGTATATTTTATTAATTATACCAGGCTTATACAAGACCTTAGCTTATAGTTTGGTAGATTATATTATGATTGATTTTCCTGATCTACGTTATAATTCGGCTATTTCAGCCAGTCGTGAACTGATGAGAGGTCAGAAATTTAGATTATTAGTTTTATATCTACGTTTCTTTTGGTGGGGACTTTTGATAGTCTTGACTTTTGGTTTGGCTTATTTCTATGTCAAACCTTACTTCACTATAGCGATGATTGATTTTTATGAAGAATGTTTATCTCGAGCAGGTTATAGTGAACGATCAAGACCATATAATGATAGCGATATTGACAGCGATTTAGACCAATCAACGAGTGATGGTTGGGAAGAGAGTCAAATTAATTGGGATGATTTTTAGCTTAATTATTAACAAAACACCTTTAAAACGTAAACAACGTTTTAAAGGTGTTTTATTGTATTAGCATGTCATCTCATCCTCACAGTCGGGCTCGCAATCGCAGGGCCGGCGTCCATTTCTGAATGAGCCATCAAAATGGCTGTTACCATTTTTTGTCTCCTTCCGATATGGTCCGTCCCTTGTCGCGATTGACTCACATCCTTATTAGTCGGGCTCTGAAAAGCAGGACTGACATGCGTTTCCCAAAAGCCTTTGATTGCCAATCGCAATCTTCACTCTTTTGGTCCAACGATTCAGTCTTACCGCTTTTCATCACACCCTTTTTTAAGCGATTAGGGTTAAGAAGGCTGTGATAAGTAGAAGGGAAATGACTATTGAGGCGGAGGAGATGAATCCTGTGGCTTTGGGATCGATCCCGACTGCGACCATTTTTAAGGTAGCCATGGTGGCGATTGGTGATAGAATTAGTGAAATTAGAGCAATTTTAACGGTTAATGATAAGGGTAGTAAAAACCAAGCAGCAATAGCGATAATAATAGCCGTACCGTAGCGTAGGCTTAGGGCTTGAATAACTAGGTTCAAGTCTTCTCTTGGTAATCTGATTTCTAAGAAAATACCAATCATAAACATGGAAAGAAAAGAGTTGGCATTGGCAATAATTTGAAAGGGCTGGATAAGTGTCGTGGGTAGTTCGATATTGGCTATTAACAGAACTAACATCACACAGTAAGTCATAAAAGCTGGAGAATGAGTAAGTGACTGGCCTAGCTTACGCAAGTGTGATTTCTCTTGGGTGTTCTGATTGTTGATGCCATCGACGAGAGCAGGTATGAAACCAAAGACCATAATGGCATTACCAATATCGAAAGCTGCGACATAGGGAATAGTCGCTGGGACGATGCTGTAGAGAAAGGGAATAACAAAATTACCGATATTATAATTGGCTTGACTAAGAGTAAAGTAAGTTCGCTTTTGTGGGGTGAAATTTTTACTGGCCAGGGCAGTCCCTGCTGATAGAAAAATATTGAGAATAATGGCAATTACTAACATAAAAATAAATTCATTTTCAATTTTGGTGCCATTTAAAGATTGGATAGCAGTTGCAGGGAGGGTGATATACATGATAATTTTTCCTAATAATTTACCATCCTCTAACATAATCAGTCCCAAACGTTTGACTATATAACCGAGAATGATGATGAGTAATAGACTCATGGATTGACTGAGTATAGCAAGCATGACTGTCCTTCTTTCTAGTTGGGTTAACTTAATCATAACAGATAAAGTGGTAAAAATGGTGGATAGATTTAAGCGTTTTCCCTGCTATGACTTAGCTATAGAATAAGAATAAATCGTCGCATTTTATGGGGAAACATGTTAACTTAGACTTAAGAAAGTTGAAGAGGTGGAAAGTCATGAGATTTATTTCTTGGAATATTGATTCCCTAAACGCTGCATTAACTAGCGATTCCAATCGAGCACAGATGTCACGTCAAGTTATCGCAACGATTAAAGAGTATGATCCAGATATTTTGGCTATTCAAGAAACGAAATTATCTGCTAATGGTCCAAGTAAAAAACATCAAGAAGCCATAGCGGAATGGTTCCCTGAATATAATTATGTTTGGGTGTCGTCAGTAGAACCAGCCCGAAAATCTTATGCGGGAACGATGACCTTATACAAAAAAGATTTAGAAGAACCCCAAATTACTTATCCTAGTATTGGGGCACCAGAACCCATGGACTCAGAGGGGCGGGTAGTTACCTTAGAATTTGCTGATTTTTATTTCACTCAAGTGTACACGCCAAATGCCGGTAATGCCTTGAAACGCTTGGCTGACCGACAAATTTGGGATCAAAAATATGCTGATTATCTTGTCTCTTTGGATACTAATAAAGCTGTTATTGCTTCTGGAGACTATAATGTCGCCCATAAGGAAATTGATTTAGCCCATCCCGAAAATAATCGGCGGTCAGCTGGCTTTACCGATGAAGAGCGGGCGGGCTTTACTCATTTATTAGACCAAGGCTTTACTGATACCTTCCGCTTAATTAATGGTGATGTAGAAGGCGTTTATTCTTGGTGGGCTCAACGTGTAAAAACCAGCAAAATCAATAATTCTGGCTGGCGGATAGATTATTTCTTGGTGTCTAATCGTTTAGCGGACCAGGTAGAACGGTCAGAAATGATTAATTCTGGTGATCGTCAAGACCATACGCCAATTTTATTAGATATTTCTCTCTAAGTAAAAAGCTGCGGATTTTCCGCAGCTTTTTTAATGCCTTATTTTTATTTATCTTTGTAGAGGACCTTATGACAGAAGGCATAGACGGGTAGACCAAGTAAGATAATTACAATTCCGATAACAAAGCGACCTGGGTCAGAGGCGATTGAAGATAGGAGCATAAATAACGCTCCACCAATACCAACTAGCGGCACAAATGGAAAGAGTGGGACATCAAATGACCGTAAGAGCTTGTTTTGCCGTCTAAGTTTGAACACATCAAATAAGGCAATTAAGGTAAATACCCAAGTAAAGAAGATTATTAATAAGGAAATACTTTCGAAAGTCCCTGTTAACATCAATAAGGTTGATAGGATGCCTTGGAAGATAATGGCATTGATTGGTGTATCAGTTTTTGGGTGAATATGGCGGATCCATGGCGAACCAGGCAAGTTGTTGTTACGTGCTTGGTAAAGAATGTCACGTGTTGCTTGTACAACTTCAGCGTTCATGGTGAAGAGACTGCAGGCAATCATTAATAGGGTCATAAGGTAACGCCCACTATTCCCCATTAAAACAGTTGAAATAGCAGCACCAAAGTTATCAGTTTGGATAATTTCTTCTGCTGGCATTAATAAGAAACCAACCACGTTAAACATCATATATAGACCAGTTAAGAAGCTTAGAGATATTAGAATGGCTCGTGGAAAGTCACGCTTGGGATGAGCCATTTCTTCTCCAAGATTAGCAGTGGCTTGCCAACCATCATACACCCACATAGCTGATAGCAAGGCTAAACCAAGGGCGACACCTGGACTATTAGGATCACCGATAAGTGAAAAATTGATCGGATGAGTGGCATTAGAATTTATCAAACCTAGAATAACCACTAAAACGAGAGGAGCAGCTTGGATGAAGGCTCCTACTAGTTGAGTTTTCATGGTCCCTTTAACGGAGACCATTTGTGATAAACCTAGTATCCAGAGAATGGCAAAGGCGCAAAGCTTTACCTGCCAATCGGTCATCGGCACAATTGCCGTCATGAAGGTTGCCGTGGCGATGGAGTTGGCTGCTAGAGTTCCTGGGTCATTTAAAATTGCGAAAAACCATCCCGATAAGAATCCCAGAGTTTTCCCGTTGTATTCAGTGATATAGCCAGTGATTCCACCAATATTAGGTTTATAAGAAGCAACTTCGGCAACGGTAAGTGCAGTACACATAGTGATTAATCCTGCAGCCAGCCAAATGATGGTTGCCATGGCTGTTGAACCAGCATTTTGTAAGACGGGAACAGGCTTCAAGAAAATTCCTGTACCAATCACTTGGGCCACACAAAAGGCGATTGCTTCAGCCAAGGAAATATTTTGTTTTAACTTCCCTTCTGCTTGTTGTTCCATTAAAATCCACCATCTTTCTATATATTATTATTTTTATATTATAAATCCACCTACTAGCATTGCACCTCCTAAATAGGTGGGGTATAATGAATGCGCTTAACTAAGTCTAGTTTAAGGAATAGCTTCACAATACTTCAATAGACTTCACGAATAATCAGAAAGGCTGCTATGAAAACATTACTAGGAATGAACTCGCAGAAAATGAAACGTATCACCTTGATTGCTTTAGCAGTCGCTTTGTGTGCCCAAATTCATTTTAATTATTTGGCACCGGGATTTATCATTACCTTTTCTGTAGTTATTTTACCTATATTCTTTTATTTCAATGATGACCTTAATCCCTTTCTAATAGCTGCTGGCGTTGCATTGGCTTCTCCTCTGTTTCGGGGCTTTACCTTGTTAGTATCGGGTGGTGATCCCCACGGTGTAATTGCTCAATATGTCCTAACTGATGTCGCCTTCTATTTAGTTTACGGAGGTCTGTATTTTTTCTTGTATTGGCATCGAACGGAACGAAATGCGTCCTTATTTTTTTGTGTGATTTTACTTTGTGATTATTTAGCGAATTTTGTTGAAATCTCTATTCTCCAAAATTGGACCGATTATAGTATTCCCTTGTTTCGTACCCTATTTATTACTGCCTTGATTCGAGCTTTAATTAGTTCGATATGTATTGTGATTTACAACTATCTGAATTTATTTCTTCGTAAAGAAGACCATGAGAAACAATATTATTACTTTCTCTGGTCTGCTTCTTTGGTGAAGTCAGAAGTTTATTTTATGGAGAAAAATATTTCGGAAATTGAAGCGATTATGAAAAATGCTTATATGCTTAATAAGGAACTCACTAAGCTGGCTCCAAATAGTGATTATGCCCAAACGGCCTTACAGATTGCCCGTGATGTCCATGAAGTCAAAAAAGACTATCAAAATGTTGTTAGGGGACTGGGTCAATACTATCAAACAGAGGGTGAGGGAGTTTTACGTCTATCAGGTGTGCTTAAAGTGGTTTTATCTCATGCTCGCAACCATATCCGTCTACAATCCTTAGATATTATCATTTCTAGTCAAATCCAAGTGGACCCACCGATTCGTAATCATTATCAAGTGGTCTCGATTTTATCGAATCTAATTTTTAATGCCGTGGATGCTTTGGAAGCTAGCGCCGCTGGTATGATTCAGATTGCTGCCTATGATGCAGGGGATAATGTGGCCATTTCGGTAACAGATAATGGACCAGGAATGAGTGAAGAATTAATGAATCTAATCTTTGAACCCGGCTTTTCGACTAAATTTAATCATGAAACCGGAGATATTTATCGAGGAATTGGTTTATCCCAAGTAAAAACTTTAGTTGAAGACGAGTTTAAGGGGGGGATTGAGGTCTGCTCTCGTGTGCACGAACAAACACGGTTCACCGTCTATTTCAATAAAAATTATTTATAGAAGGGAATTGGACACACTATGCGTTTTTATATCATTGATGACGATTACTCAATTGTCAATATTCTCACTAATTTAGTGGAACAGGATGCCAATGATACTGTTGTGGGCCAATCAACAGTACCTGAGCAGGCTCTAAAAGATTTGGTGGGCTTGTCAGTGGATATTATTCTAATTGATTTACTAATGCCAGTAATTAATGGCATTGAATTAGTCCATAAAATTCGTCAATTTCATCCTCATATCAAGTTTATTATGATAAGCCAGGTCACTGACGGTGATCTCCGAGAAGAAGCCTATTTGGAGGGCATTGAATTTTTTATTAATAAACCCTTGAATATTATTGAGGTACAAACCATCATTAAACGGGTAAAGCATGGCATTCAAATGGAGGCCCAACTCAATACGATTCAGGATATCTTGGGAACTGGACCACAGCAAACTCAGAAAAATTCTAAGGACTATGACACTCGGGAACGACAAGAACGTGTTCATCAACTCATTGCTTATTTAGGCTTAAGTTCGGATATGGCAGTGTCCGATATCTTGACTATTTATCAAATAATGCAAGAACAAGCGACGGGCTACTGGCCAGAAGACTTACAAAGCGAATTAAATATTGATGCCCATGAAAAGAAAATCATCTTACAGCGGGTGCGACGCGCTTTGAAACGAGGATTAGAGAATTTGGCTTCTCGTTATCTTAACGAAATAGATAATGAAATCAGTCTATCCTATGGGAACGTTCTTTATGGTTACTATAATATTCATCGAGAAATTCAATATTTAGAGAAGAACTCTGATAAGGGTGGCGGTATAAGTATGAAGAAGTTCTTTGAGGGTTTTTATCTCTTAGTGAATCAGAAAGATACCCCATTTTTTTAAGCGCTTTCTTTATGAGTGTTTTTGTGCTAAACTCAGTTTAATAAGAGTTTAAGGAGGAAGGATAAATGACAAAAGTAGCAATTATTACTGGTGCAGCCCAAGGAATTGGGGAAGCAGCAGCCAAACGATTACATCAAGACGGGTTCAAAGTAGCCATTTTAGATTTTAACCTTGAAGGCGCAGAGAAGGTGGCCCAAGCTGTTGATGGTATTGCAGTTAAAGTTGATGTTTCTGACCGTGAGGATGTTTACCGGGCAGTAGGGGAAGTCGTTGACCAATTAGGATCTATTGATGTTATGGTGAATAACGCTGGGGTTGCTCCTGGTGGTCCATTGATGGCCATGCGCGAGGATGATGTGAATAAATCCTTTGCAGTAAATGCTGGTGGTGTATTATGGGGAATCCAAGCGGCTGCTGACCAATTTATTAAACAAGGCAAGGGCGGAAAAATTATTAATGCCTCTTCACAAGCAGGAATTGTAGGTAATCAAGGGATTGGACTCTATGGTGCTACCAAATTTGCAGTACGCGGTTTAACTCAAACAGCTGCTCAAGAATTAGCTGAACATAAGATTGCTGTCAATGCTTATGCTCCAGGATCAGCTGTCACTCCAATGTTAAAAGCATCCGCCCATGAAATTGCTCAAGAAGCTGGTCAGGATGACCAATGGGCCTTGGATCAATTTGCCCAAGGTGTAACGATGGGACGCTTGGCAGAACCAGAAGATATTGCTAAGGTGATTGCCTTCTTGGCTAGCGATGATGCCAACTACATTACCGGTCAGACCATTGTGGTTGATGGAGGAACTATCTTCCATTAGCTATTAGAGAGGGACCTATAATTAACGAAAGTAAAAACGGTTGGCCCATGATATCATGGGCCAACCGTTTTTAGTAGGTTTAAACTATTAATATTGGCGAAGGTAATTTTGAATTTCCCATTCAGAAACTTGCATGGTATATTCTTGGAATTCGACTTGTTTACTAGAAATGAAGTTGCTAGAAATATGAGAGCCAAGCGCTGATTGGATAACTGAATCATTTTCGAGTTCTTCAACTGCCATGCGTAGCGAAGATGGCAATTTATCGATGCCTACTTCAGAAAGTTCAGAAGAGGTCATATGATAAATATTGCGGTCGGTTGGTTCAGGAACGGGTGCTTCCTTGTCGATACCGTCTAAACCAGCACCAATAATTGCAGCCATCGCTAAGTATGGATTAGCAGAAGGATCGACAGAGCGCAATTCAATTCGAGTAGAAATGCCTCGTGAAGAAGGAATCCGGACTAAAGGTGAGCGGTTATGGGCAGACCAGGCAATATAAACAGGGGCTTCATAACCAGAAACTAAACGCTTATAAGAGTTAACTAAAGGATTAGCTACTGCAGTAATTGCTTTGGCATGAGCTAAGACTCCTGTCATAAAGTGCAGGGCAGTTTTAGAAAGTTCTAATTCGCCATCAGGGTCGTAGAAAGCATTACCTTCTTCAGTAAACAAGGACATATTACAATGCATACCAGAACCAGAAATACCATAGATTGGTTTTGGCATAAAAGTGGCATGTAAGTTGTGCTTGCGAGCAATACTTTTAACGATGAGTTTAAAGACTTGAATTTTATCGCAAGCATCGACAACACTGGCATATTTAAAATCAATCTCATGTTGACCAATAGCGGTTTCGTGGTGAGAGGCTTCAACTTCAAAACCGAGTTCTTCTAAAACGAGAACAATCTCACGTCGGCAATTTTCACCTAAGTCAACGGGTGCAAGGTCGAAATAAGCACCATAGTCATTGACCTTAGTGGTGGCTTCACCAGTTTCGTCTAATTTAAATAAGAAAAATTCTGCTTCTGGTCCAAGGTTGAAATCAGTGAATCCTCGATCATTAAGTTGGCCAACCATACGTTTTAGGTTACCACGTGGGTCTCCTGGAAAAGGTTGATGGTCTGGTGTATAGATGTCACAGATTAGCATACCGATTTTACTTTGATTGTCGCTGCTCCAAGGGAAAACAAGCCAAGTATCTAGGTCAGGATACAGGTACATGTCTGATTCTTCAATGCGGACGAAGCCTTCAATTGAAGAGCCATCAAACATCATCTTGTTATCTAAGGCCTTGTCTAATTGGCTAATAGGAATTTCGACATTTTTTAAGACGCCATTAACATCAGAAAAAGCTAAACGAATAAAATGTACGTTTTTTTCTTCTGCATCTTGACGGATACTTTCAGCTGTCCATTTAGTCATAAATAGATCCCTCTCTTTGTTCTTTTTTATTTTACTGGGATGATTATGCAACAAAATATGTCAGATTGCAAGAAAAAAATCACTTTTTATGTCAGGAAATATAACATGGTAGAAATATGAGCTTTTCCAAGCAAAAATTGCTATAATTTAAGGGAAAAGTTTTAGAGAAAGGATAATGCAAGCTATGGATTCGGTGATTTTTTGTGGCCATCCTACGATTGAGGAATCGGCTAGCCATCAATTTTTGAAGGCGGCTAGCCCTAGTCAGGTGCCCTTTATAGAAATTTATGGCCATTTAGATGACGAAGAAATCAGTGACTACCAAGCAATGATATTAGCTAAAGAACGTATTTTTTTACAGTTTCCTTTATTTTGGTATCAGGCACCAGGGGTGGTTTCAGATTTCATTCGCTTGGTTTTTTCTAAAGAATTCTTGGATGTTCATCATCAAGAATTGAAGGGCAAAGAATTAGGTGTCATTATTTCAATTGGCTTGCCTGAAAAACATTATCAAGCAGGTGGACGCGAAGGGGTGACCCTATCAGAACTCTTGCGACCTTATGAAAGTTTTAGCCGGTCCCTAGGTTTTACCTATTTACCACCCTTTGTTTTGGCACAACATCATTACCAATCTGACCGTGGAAAGGAAAGGCAATTGGTCGCTTTTCGGCAACACTTGGCCTTACCCCGTAATCCCAATTTCCAGCAGCGGTCTCAGTGGTTACATGACCAGTTAAGTATACTTGCTAAAGATTTTGTCGATCCACAATTAAGTCACCAACTTACTCTGTTGGCTGATGAATGGCAAGAGGCCCTAGATGATTTAGGTGATTTAGAAAGTCAACTCCCACAAAATCAATGGCGTTAGGAGGATGTAAAAATGTATGAATGGAGTCAAAGTATTTTAGACCAAGCCATCGCAGCTAGCCCACATTATCAAGACCGTGCCTTACTGGCTGCTGTAAAGGAAGCCATACAAGAAACGGATAAACGCCTCGCTCAAGCAGAAGGTCAATTGGATGGTCTCGCCTGGAACAAGGAAGAATGGGAGTAGGCATCAACCCATAACTAATTACTTAGGGCATATTATCTAACACATGCTTAGCCCCTAACGCAAAAAGCACTATAATTGTGATTGACAAGACTTGCTCCCTTTTATATACTGAGGTCAATACTAATAATTACTAATGGCGGAATCGAGTAGCTACAGGCCTCTGCAATTAGCGAGCTAGTGGTTGGTGAAAACTAGCGCATGCCCAGTAGACGAATTACAATTCCTTAAAGTAGCCATTGGCGGACATGCCCGATATGCATTGAAGAGAGGCTACATAACAAATTTTGTAGCAATTTGGGTGGTAACACGGTAATTAATCGTCCCTCTAGTCTTTTAGACTAGAGGGATTTTTATTTTAATGAATAATTTGCAAGGAAAGGAAAGAAGAAAAATGACAAATATTATTGATGACTTAGCTTGGCGGGGAGCCGTCAACCAAGTAACCGATGAAGAAGGCTTACGTGACCTATTAGAAACTAAGTCAGTTTCCGTTTATTGTGGGGTTGACCCGACTGGTGATTCCTTACATATTGGCCATTTGATTCCCTTTATGGTCTTGAAACGGTTTCAAGAAGCAGGGCACCGGCCAGTGATTTTGATTGGTGGGGCAACAGGGAGTATTGGTGATCCATCAGGTAAGTCAGAAGAACGTAATTTACAATCAATGGATATTGTAAACAATAACGCCCAACGATTAACTGCTATGATGAAACAATTATTTATGCAGGATGCGGATTCTGACTTCCGTATTTTCAATAACTATGACTGGACAGTCAAATTAAACTTGCTCGATTTCTTGCGTACTTATGGGAAGCGTTTCAATATCAATACTATGTTAGCCAAGGATATTGTATCGAGTCGACTAGAAACAGGAATTTCTTTTACTGAGTTTGCTTATCAAATCTTGCAAGCCATGGATTACCTGCACTTGTACCGTGAGGCTGATGTGCAATTACAAATTGGTGGTGCGGACCAATGGGGAAATATTACCGCAGGCTTGGAACTCATTCGTAAGGAAGAAGGGCCAGAAGCCCAAGCTTTTGGACTAACTATTCCCTTAATGTTAAAAGCAGACGGCACTAAATTTGGTAAGACAGCAGGTGGTGCTGTTTGGTTGGATCCTGAGAAAACTAGCCCTTATGAATTCTATCAATTTTGGATCAATCAGGATGATGCCGATGTTGTTAAATACCTTAAATATTTTACTTTCTTGTCGCAAGCAGAAATTGATGAGTTAGCAACTAGTATTGAAACGGCACCGGAAAAACGTCAAGCTCAAACCCGCCTAGCAGAAGAGGTGACACGCTTTGTTCACGGAGAAGAGGGTCTCCATGATGCTCAAGTAATCACCCAAGCTTTATTCTCTGGTCAAGTGCAAGAGTTAACTGGCCAACAAATTGCTCAAGGATTTAAAAATATGCCTGGCGCGCACATGCCTAAGGAAGATAATACTCTTGCTGTCTGGTTGGTTGATGCAGGGATTGAACCGTCTCGTCGCCAATCACGGGAAGATATTAAGAATGGTGCAATTCGTATTAATGGTGAACGTATCACGGATGTTGATTTCGTTATTAACCCTGAACTAGCTATTGAGGATAAATATGTCATTGTTCGGCGCGGGAAGAAAAAATATTTCTTAGTAACATTTGATTAAAAAGGGAAAATAAGTCATCTTTTCTCGTATTTACTAATAGGAAGTTTTTTCCTTAGCTAAATACGAATGGAGTGACTATTAATGAAAAAATGTGTCTGGCGCATTCCCTTATATTTAACCCTAGCATTAATGGCTTATACTGCCCCCAGCCAAGCCATGGTTAGGGAGACGGACTTAACTAGCAGTGAGACCTGCTTAACTTCAGAGACTAAACCAGTCTTAGGGGATTGTTGTTATCTAGAAGCATGTCCACAGTGCGTGCTTTGTCGTGGCGACCTATTAAAACAAGCACAGGCTTATTTAGGGACGCCCTATCTATGGGGAGGAACAAGTCCCGCTGGTTTTGATTGTTCAGGCTATGTGCAGTATGTTTACGGCCAAATGGGAATTCAATTACCCCGGGTGACTCGTGACCAATGGAAAGCTGGCAGAAAATTGTCAGTAGCGGAAGCCAAAGTGGGTGACCTTTATTTCTGGCAAGATGCTAATGGGGAGGTTTACCATGTGGCTATTGCTAGCGGTCCAGGTGAATTCATCCATGCCCCGCAACCAGGTCAAGTCATCCAGTATGGTCAGGTGGATTATTTTCAGCCATCCTTTGCAGTCGATGTGATTTCTTAGTTATGATATTAGCCTAGTATAAAAAGCCTCGCGTATTTTTGCGCGAGGCTTTTTATTTTAATCATCTTTGTTTTCTGTACTGGTTTTTAAATTTAAGGTCTGATTCTTTGACTAGGTATAGGGGGCGGTTTTTGACTTCAAGGTAAATGTGGCTAAGATATTTACCAATAATCCCTAAGAAGAAAAGTTGGCTACCTGAGACAAAAAGGATGACAACAATTAATGAGGTCCATCCTGAAGTGGGATTGCCAAAAACTAGTGTTCGAATGAGAAAGAATAATCCCAGTAAGATAGATAAGACAAACAAAATAAAACCCAACAATGATGACCATAGCAGCGGAATGGTTGAAAAAGCCGTGATACCGTCTAATGCATATGATAATAAGGCGGTAAAAGACCACGATGTCTGACCGCTTTGACGTGCGATATTATCGTAAGATAAATAGTAAGTATCAAAACCTACCCAAGCAAATAATCCCTTGGAAAAACGGTTGGCTTCAGTCATCTCAAGAACGGCATCAACCATCTGCCGAGTCATCATACGATAGTCGCGTGCACCTGGTACGATTTTGACTTGGGCTAAGCGGTTAATGATTTGGTAAAATTTTTTACTGAAATAGGAACGAATGGCGGGTTCCCCTTGCCGATCAGAACGGCGAGTCCCCACACAATCATAAGAACTAGTAGTTAAGATGTGATACATTTCTGTTAATAGGCTGGGAGGATCCTGGAGGTCAGCATCCATCAAGACGACATAGTCTCCTTGAGCATGGGTTAAGCCGGCATAAATAGCTGCTTCCTTACCAAAGTTACGTGAAAAAGATAAGTAATGGATTTGCTCAGGAAATTTTGCTTGCCAATTTTTAATTTCTGCTAAGGTATTATCGCTTGACCCGTCATCTACAAAGAGATAGTCATGGATGATGTTGGGAATGCTGGCTTCAACCGACTGAATAAAATTAGCGATAGAAGTTTCTTCGTTGTAACAAGGCACAACGATAGATAATGAGCTTGACATGGCTAGCCTCCTTTACTTGAACGATTAACTTTATTATAGAGAATCTAGCTATTGATTGCTAGTTGACTTGTCCAGGGATGTGTTCCCTAGACCTCAAGGCTTATGATATACTAGGAGAGTATAAATTTAAAGGAGGCACCCATTCGTGGCTAACAAAGAAACGTTCTATATTACAACACCTATTTACTATCCATCTGGAAAATTACATATTGGGAATGCTTATTCAACTATTGCAACTGATGTTATGGCCCGTTATAAACGAGACACAGGACATGAAGTATTTTACCTAACAGGTTCGGATGAACACGGCCTTAAAATTCAACAAAAAGCTGAAGAACAAGGAATTAGTCCCCAAGAATATGTCGATGGCATGGCAGCTGATATGCAAGCTTTGTGGAAACGCCTAGATATTTCTAATGATAAATTTATCCGCACCACTGATGCAGATCATGTTGAAGCCATTCAAATGATTTTTGAGAAACTTTTAGCCCAAGGTGATATCTACCTAGGTGAGTATGAAGGTTGGTATTCTGTTTCTGATGAGGAATTCTTTACAGAAACCCAATTGGCAGAAGTTTATCGCGATGATGAAGGAAATGTTATTGGTGGTGTGGCACCATCAGGGCATGAAGTTGAACTAGTTAAGGAAGAATCTTACTTCTTCCGGATGAGCAAGTATGCTGACCGTTTATTGCAATACTATGAAGATCATCCTGATTTTATCCAACCGGAATCGCGTAAACATGAAATGATTAATAATTTCATTAAACCTGGTTTAGAAGACTTGGCTGTTACTCGGACTTCCTTTACTTGGGGGATTCCTGTGAAATCTAATCCTAAACATGTGGTTTATGTTTGGATTGATGCCTTAGCTAACTATATTACTGCATTGGGTTATCCTAATGGTGATACAACAAACTTCGAGAAATACTGGCCTGCCAATATCCATATGGTTGGTAAGGAAATCGTTCGTTTCCATACTATTTACTGGCCAATTATGCTAATGGCGCTAGACTTACCATTGCCTAAGCAAGTCTTTGGCCATGGTTGGTTACTCATGCAAGATGGTAAGATGTCTAAGTCCAAGGGTAATGTCGTTTATCCTGACATGTTAGTGGAACGTTATGGTTTAGATGCCTTACGTTATTACCTCATGCGAGAAGTACGTTTTGGCTCTGATGGCGTCTTTACTCCGGAAAACTTTGTAAACCGTATCAACTATGATTTGGCCAATGACTTGGGTAACCTCTTAAACCGGACTGTATCCATGATTAATAAATATTTAGAGGGTCAAGTGGGTGCTTACCCAGGTCAAGTCACTGAATATGATCAAGTGTTAGAAGACTTAATTACAAACAATATCCAAGCCTATCATGACTCTATTGATCAGTTACAATTTAGCGTAGCCTTAGACAAGGTTTGGGAAATTGTTTCTCGTACCAATAAGTATATTGATGAAACGACGCCTTGGATCTTAGCCAAAGAAGAAGATAAGAAAGAAGAACTACGGTCAGTAATGTATCATTTAGCAGATGCCTTACGGATTGTAGCCATTCTTATCCACCCAGTAATGACAGAAAGTCCTGAGAAAATTTTTGCACAATTGGGATTGGAAAGTTTGGACTATAAAGACTTTGCGCAAGCAAAAATTGGTGAATATCCGGCCAATGTCAGTGTTATTAAAAAGGGGCAACCTATTTTCCCACGTTTAGACCGAGAAGATGAAATTACTTATATCCAAGAGCAAATGGCAGCAGGAGCTTCTAATGACGAAGCGGATGAAGACTTTAATCCGGAAAATACTGAGCTACTATCAGTGAAAGACAAGCAAATTAAATATGATGTCTTTGATAAGGTAGAGTTAAAGGTAGCAGAAGTCGTTGACTGCGATTTTGTGGAAGGTGCGGATAAATTGTTGAAATTCCGCCTCGATGCTGGCGATAAGGGTCACCGGCAAATTCTTTCTGGTATTCGCGAATTTTATCCCGATCCCCAAGCCTTAATCGGTAAAAAGCTTATTATCGTGGCTAATCTTAAGGCTCGGAAAATGCGTGGCGAATTATCACAAGGAATGATTTTATCAGCTGAGAAAGATGGTCAACTTGAACTAGTTTTAGCACCAGAATCAATGCCAAATGGTGCTGTGGTGGCCTAATGACTAAGCCAACTTTATTTGATACTCATACCCATTTAAATGTCAATAAATTTAAAGGCGATCGGCAAGAAGTCACTGAACGCGCACGTTTAATGGGAGTGTCTGGTTTTGCTGTGGTGGGATTTGACTATCCCACCATCGATCAGGCATTGAAAATGGCGACGGACAATCAAGATATGGTAGCTATAATTGGCTGGCATCCTACTGAAGCGCATACTTTTGATCGCCAAGCGCAAGCTTATCTGGAAGCTAATTTAACCAATGACCGTGTCGTCGCCTTAGGAGAAACAGGCTTAGATTACTACTGGAAAACAGCGCCAAAAGAGGACCAAGAAGAGGCCTTTAGACGTCAGCTCGCTATGGCTCGTGACCACCAGCTTCCGGTAGTGGTTCATAACCGTGATGCGACTGCTGATTGTTACCGGATTTTAAAGGAAGAGCGTGTGGGTGATTTCGGTGGCATTATGCATTCCTTCTCTGAGGGGAGTGAATGGGCCCAAAAGTTTCTTGATTTAGGGATGCGCCTATCTTTTTCAGGGACGGTATCTTACCAAAATGCTCAAGATATCCAAGCGGCCTGTCAACTGACACCTGATAATTGCTTACTGATTGAAACGGACGCGCCTTACTTGGCACCCCATCCGAAACGAGGTTTGCGAAATGAAACTGGCTTTGTTTATTATGTGGCATCAGCCGTTGCTAAGCTACGAGCAACTAGTTTAGACGATTTAGCTCAATTGACCTATAACAATGCTTGCCAATTATTTAATCTCCAAGCAACTAAGCAAGGACTGATCCGAAATGACAAAAGAACGCATTAAACAAGTGATTTTAGTAGAGGGACGCTCAGACACCCAAAAGCTTCAACAATATTTTGATGTGACTACTATTGAGAGTAATGGGTCAGCCTTAGACGAACGGACCTTAGCTGCAATTCGGTTGGCTCAGGCCCAACATGGAGTGATTGTGTTTACTGATCCAGATATTTCCGGTACTAAAATCCGTCAAAAGGCCAGTCAAGCCGTTCCTGGTCTCCAGCATGCCTTTTTAGAACGAGATGAAGCCAAACCTCAAGGTAAGGGAAGCTTAGGGGTGGAACATGCCGACTATCATGCGTTAAAACGTGCCTTATCTGCTGTATATGACTTGGCTACTAGTGATCGAGATGGCAAAGCCAAGATTACGATAGCTGATTTACAGGCCTTACATTTAGTGGGCAGTGCGGATGCGCGTTTACGTCGTGATTATTTGGCCAAAGAACTTCACCTTGGTCATGTTAATGGTAAACAATTGGCTAAACGACTGGCCTTATTTGGAATTAGTCTGACTCAAGTGGAGGAATGCTTAGACCGTTATGAGGAGGAAAAGCATGGCTAAGAAATATATTGCTACCCCTAGCCGTACCAATGAGTTATTAAATACCTTTGGATTAACGGCCAAAAAAAGCCTGGGACAAAATTTTTTGATGGAACCGAATATCCTAGGCAAAATGATGGCGGCAGGAGATATTGATAAAACCACCGATGCAATTGAAATTGGACCGGGAATCGGAGCACTAACCGAATTTTTAGCCCTTTATGGTCGGCGGGTTTTAGCTTTTGAAATTGACCAACGTTTGTTGCCAGTATTGGACGTGAGCTTAGCAGATTATGATAATGTGGAAATTATACATGGAGACATTCTGGAGGCTGAGCTTAAAGATTTGATTCCAACTAAACTACCCGATTCAAATCGCTTAGCGGTAGTAGCTAATCTCCCTTATTACATTACCACACCAATTATTTTTCAATTGTTGGAATCTCAGCTTGCCTTTGATGTCTTTGTCTTAATGATGCAAAAAGAAGTGGCTGAACGCTTAACTGCCCAAGTAGGCACCAAGGCTTATGGATCTTTGACTATTGCCATCCAGTATTATTGTGACAGTAAGATTGCCTTTACAGTACCTAAAACTGTTTTTAAACCCCAACCTAATGTGGATTCGGCGATTCTAAAATTGACTCGCTTAGACCGTCCGCGTGTTGAAGTAGCGGACCAAGCTTTCTTCTTTGAACTGGTGCGGTCAGCCTTTGTTCAACGGCGTAAAACACTGTGGAATAATTTGCGCGCAGCTTATGGGCTGGACCAAGATAAGTTAGATCAAATTAGATTTGCATTAGAAGAAAGTCATATCGATCCCAAGAGGCGGGCTGAAACCTTAACCATCGATGAGTTTGCGGTTTTGGCCGACCATTTAGTGGCCCGAGGCTTTCAAGCAAAAGCTTGAGTAAATAGGAATCTTAGGACATAGTACAGAGAGATTATCCTGTGTATAAGTCAATAAAAAGGTTGACATTCTGAGTGAATAATGGTATTGAAAAACACTTTTAATTATGTTAAAATAAGATTAGAAGAGGTGAGTAAATGCCAACTAGCTTAGCTGAAATCAAGAATCATCTGGATAATAAAATTGGGGAACGAGTACAATTAACCCAACAGGTGGGACGTAAACGCGTGGTTACCCGGCAAGGTGTTTTATCAGAGACCTTTCCAGCTGTATTTGTAATTGAGCTTGATCAAGATGAAAATCATTTTGAGCGTATGTGCTATTCTTATACAGATGTATTAACCGAAGCTGTCGCCATTGAATTTGAATAATCTGAGAAGAGGCTGGGATGAAAATCTCAGCCTCTTTGCTTTATTAGAAATAGTTAGCCCTTGATGGGATAAAAGTCGACAGTCGCTCTTGGTAAGAACTTGTTCTATCGTTTATTCGCCCGTTGCTATAGGCTTGAAATCAAGCGAAGATCGATTGCCTTTATTACTTTAATGTCCACAACCTTAGTGATAAAATAGGATTAACTTTGACAGGGTTCGATGGAGGTGACCAGATGGAAATTCAAGAGATTGCTCCAGCTAAAATAAACCTCGCTCAAGATATCCTCTTTAAACGAGATGATGCTTATCATGAGGTGCAGATGGTAATGGCGTCTGTTGATTTATCGGATTACATTAGCCTAGTTGAACGCGGGGACGATGAGATTCGAGTGGAAACCTCACAAGCCTTCCTACCAGATGACAAACGCAACCATGCCTATCAAGCAGCGAAACTAATGCAAGCCCAAAGCAAGCACAAAGCAGGGGTGAACATTTATATTGAAAAAAATATCCCAGTGGCAGCTGGTCTGGGTGGTGGCTCAACTGATGCAGCAGCTGTGATGCGGGGCTTAAATAAACTATGGAATTTAAATTTATCTCAAGACACCTTGGTACCATTAGCCAATCAAATAGGTTCAGATGTCCCTTATTCCCTAAATGGTGGGACCGCCTTAGTTGAAGGACGTGGCGAAATTATTAGCCAGCTACCAGCTATTCCCTATTGTTGGGTAATCCTAGCTAAACCAGCCATATCAGTATCGACACGCAAGATTTTTCAACGGTTGCGTGTGGAGGAATTAGACGCTCCCTTCAATGCCTCTAATGTAGTGGAAGCCCTTAAAAAAGGAGACTATTCTGCTCTCATGGTAGCCACAGGGAATGCCTTGGAATCAGTCACTTTTTCTGTTCACCCAGAATTAGCGAGTTTAAAAGCTAAGATGCAAAAGTTTGGCGCGCAAGGCGTGACGATGTCTGGAACAGGACCAACAATTATTGGTTTTGTTAAAAACCAGAAGAAGGGTAAACGAATTTATAATGCCCTTAAAGGCTTTTGCGATGAGGTTTATCTAGTTAGAACACAGAGTCAACAATTTATTAGGTCAACGAGGGTGTGACTAACGTCCCAGCCTCGTTTTTTAGGGCCAATAGAAAGCAAGGAAAAAGTTTGAAAATCCTAAAGACATGTGGTAAATTTATCCTTACATCGTAATTGTTTCGATTTTATATCATTTTAAAAGGAGATTACTTATGCACTATATTACGGTTGAAAATCTAGGTTTTTCCTGGGACAACGAACCCGTCTTAGATAATATATCCTTTACAGTAGATCAAGGTGAATTTGTCATCCTCACAGGGGAAAATGGTGCGGCTAAATCCACTTTATTGCGTAATATTCTGGGTTTACTATCTCCTGATAAAGGACAGGCCAGTATTGCTAGTCATAATGCCAGAGGAGAGAAGATGCAGGTTGGTTATGTCCCTCAAAGCATTGCTGGCTTTAATTCTGGTTTCCCTTCTACAGTTTATGAATTTGTGAAATCAGGACGCTACCAACAAAATCGCTGGTTCAAGAAATTAGATGACCAAGACTACGAGCATGTAGAACGTGCCTTGGATTCAGTGGGGATGCAAGACCAACGGCACAAAAAAATTGGTGAACTTTCGGGGGGGCAAAAACAGCGGATTGCTATTGCCCGTATCTTTGCCACTGATCCAGATCTTTTCATTCTTGATGAGCCTACAACAGGTATGGATAAGGAATCACGAGCTAATTTTTATCGATTACTCCGTCATAATACCCGCTATCATGGCAAGGCTATCTTAATGGTCACCCATGATGACCGGATTTTAGATGATTATTATGACCAGCAAATTCATCTTGTGAGAAAGGAGGATTCTCCATGGCGATGCTTCAGTATGAGTTCATGCAACGTGCCTTCATAGCTGCAGGAGCCATAGCAATATTGGCACCTATATTAGGCTTGTTTTTAATTTTACGCAAACAATCCTTGATGGCTGATACCCTAGCCCATATTTCTCTAGCAGGGGTAGCCTTTGGTTATTTGTTAGGCATCGATCCAACCCTAACAACAGTGGTATTTGTGGTCTTAGCTGCAGTATTTTTAGAATATTTGCGCAAGGTTTATTCAGATTATTCGGATATTTCTGTGGCAATGCTGATGTCAGGGGGGATGGCCTTAGCCTTACTCTTGCTGACAAAAATTAATTCGGCTACCTCCATAGAATCCTATCTCTTTGGATCTATTGTCACCATTTCCTCAGTGCAGTTGATTTTTCTTGTTGGTCTTGCTGTGGTTTTGCTTATCGCTTATTTGGTCTTTAAAAAGCCCTTATATGTGTTATCATTCGATGAAGACACGGCTTATACTGCTGGACTTCCTACACATTGGATGTCTATGTTGTTTTCTGTGGTGACTGGTATCGCTATTTCTGTCATAATGCCGATTGCGGGTTCCTTACTAGTATCAGCGATTATGATTATGCCCTCTGCTATCGCTATGCGCCTTATGAAAAATTTTGATGGGGTCTTAATTGTAGCTACCTTGGTGGGGATTATCGGAATGTTTGGCGGCTTGATTACTTCTTACTATTTTGACACCCCCCCTGGTGCGACCATTACCGCCATATTCATTGTAATTTTTTTATTAGAGAGTTTGGCCCTAAAAATAAAAAAATAAGTAGGAAAGAGAGGCTGGGACAAAAAGTTCCAGCCTTTTCGATTTATCCTAGTTATAGGTTTTTCATCTCATCCTTCTAGTCGGGTTCCAAAAGTCAGAACAGACTGCCTTTCCCAAAAGCCCTCAGATGGCTGTTTACCATCTTTCGAGTTTTGGTCCAAGGCTTCTGTTCTTAACGACTTTTGTCACACCCTTCTAGTCGAGTTCTGAAAAACAGCCCCATCAGTATTTTCTGCAAATGAGTCAGTATTCTGCGAATACTTCCCATTTTCAGACAAATCCTTTGGGGCTAACCGTTTTTCATCTCATCCTCATAGTCGAGCTCGCAAAAGCAAGACCTTCGGATATTTGTCCAATAGGCTAAAAGATTTAAGTTCGTATCTTTTGCCTATTGGCTCAAATCTCTCGCTCTTACCGCTTTTGCTCACATCCTGTTTAGTCGGGTTCCAAAAGTCAGAACAGACTGCCTTTCCCAAAAGCCCTCAGATGGCTGTTTGCCATCTTTCGTGTTTTGGTCCAAGGCTTCTGTTCTTAACGACTTTTGCCACACCCTCCTACCACTTTTCATCGCACCCTAATTTCCAACAGGTCGGAGTTCCTGCATTTCATCACATCTTCATTTAAATCCGAACATTTTTTAAAACTCTATTTAAATTATACAGGTTTTAGGCTATAATTTAAGAAACTAAAAAGAGGAGACGGGTATTATGAAATACAAACGTAGCCAGCGCCTGGTTGATATGACCCAGTACTTGCTGCAACATCCTTATCAGCTCACCACCTTGAGTGATTTTGTCCAACGTTATCAAACCGCTAAATCATCTGTTTCTGAAGATGTCGCAATTATTAAAGAACAATTCAAACAATCTAAGCTTGGTTGTATTGAGACCACGGCGGGTGCTTCTGGTGGGGTACGGTATATTCCCCAGATTTCTAAAGAACAAGCCAAAGCTGCTATTCAAAAAATGTGTCAAGATTTAAACCAAGCTGACCGCTTATTACCAGGAGGTTATTTTTATCTCACTGATGTATTGGGTGATCCTAAGTATTTACGATTGATTGGTCAAGTCATTGCTTCACATTTTGCCAAGCAAGAGGTTGATGCTATTATGACTGTCGCCACTAAAGGCGTCCCACTCGCTCAAATGGTCTCTCTATATTTGAATGTGCCCTTTGTCATTGTAAGACGGGATTCTAAGGTTACAGAAGGATCAACTGTGTCCATTAACTATGCCACCAAGGGTAATCCCCGGGTTGAAAAAATGGAATTAACCAAATCTAGTTTGCCTGAACATTCCAAAGTAATTCTCGTTGATGATTTCATGAACGGTGGAGGTACCATATCGGGAATGTTGGCTATGCTCAAAGAATTTAAATCCGAATGTGTAGGTGTTTCAGTCTTATGTGAGGTTGCCAGCTCTGACCGGCACGTAGAGTGTGACTATTATTCCCTGATGTCCTTAACAAAAAATGCCGATAGCACAGCTATTGTGGACTTGCAACCTGGAACGATGTTTGCATGAGGGAGTAAAGAAAATTAATAGAATTTGCTTATGAGGTTGTGACGAAAGTCTCAGCCTCTTTTTTTAGCTTTAAAGGATTAATAGGTTCATGAAAACGGCTTTTATCATTCATAACAAACATTTCTCCTTTTCACTATGCTTACTTTATGTTAGGGTAGAGTTATTGGGTATTTTTAAAAATTGGGGGAGACGATATGAAATATTTGGTACTAATAATGTCCACTATGCTACTGGCGTCTTGCCAGTATTTATCAGGTGATTTTGATGATAGTCACCAAGAGACAGAGGTGTCTGCAGTAGAACAAGTTAATCCGCAAACTATCGATACTACAGATTACTATGATTTGGATACACAGGTTCAGATTGCTGAAGAAGTTAATAAGTTGCATTCAGAAGATTATAATTTAGAAACACCACTCATTATTGATAATCCTTTTGGAACGATAAATAATTCTTTGTATGTGTATATGGTTAATGACCATGAGGATGTGACTAATTTAACATATACAGTTTCGACAGAAGGCTTTTCAGACTTTAGTCAAACGCCTAACAATTATGATGAAGAAGGCAATTTTGAATTTACATTACTTGGTTTGATTCCTGGTGAGAAAAATACTGTTACTTTTGATTATCTAGATGACAATGGTAATACCGTTAAGTCATATCAATTTACTGTCACTGCTGATAATGTGAAGGCTAAAGACTATCCTAATCAAATGACTATCACTGAGGAAGGTGACCCCTCACAATTAAGTGAAGGTTTATTCCTTGGTCATGGTGGGGGTGATGGTCGCGAAGATTATATTTATCTTATCGATAATGAGGGAATCATACGTGGTGAGTTAGAAACTTCGTCGGGCCGTATTGAAAATTTTATTGAATCTAATCAAGACTCTTATTACTTTTTAACTGATAGTAGTCAACTTGTGGAAATGAATGGTTTAGGGCAAATTATCAGTTCTTATCATTTTCCAGGTTATAACAAACACCATGATTTTATCCTAACCGAGGATGAAACTGGCGCTTTAATTCTGGCGAGCGAAGAAGAAGCGGAGACAATTGAAGATATTATCGTGTATATTGATTTAGAAACAGGTCAATATGACACAATAATTGATCTTAAAGACACCTTATCAGGTTATTATATTCCGGTGATGGAACGCTATCAAGCTGATGCCCAGGCAGAATTAGAGCGTATGATTGCGGAAACTGGTGAAATTGAGGTTGACGAAGGTGCTGGAGGAGAATATCCAAGTGGTTATTTTGACGACGAAGGCCAACTTAATCCCTTAGATTGGATCCATATTAATTCTCTAGATATTAAAGATGGCGATGAACTGGTTTTAAGTTCACGTGAAAGCTCTTCAATTATTAAGTTATCAAATATATATAATGAAGCACAGGTGGATTATATTATTGGATTAGAAGAAGTATGGGAAGGGACAGGTTATGAAGATGTTCTATTAGACAATATTGATAATGCTGACCCGACTGGAGGACAACATACAGTGAAGTTTGTTGATAACGATGACAATACTGATAATTATCAACTATCTGTATTTGATAATAACTATTGGCGGATTACGACTCGTCCGGATTTAGCAGATTTTGAACCTGAAAGTTTATTTACAGGTTTTGATGCTGATGAAAATGCGCATTCATATTACTATCAATATGAAATAGATGAAGCCAATGGAGAATATCGTTTAACGAAAGAATTTGAATTGCCTTATTCAAGTATTGTTTCATCGGCTCAACGTTATAAAGATAATATCGTCACAATGTCTGGGGTACCTGGCATTTTGGGTGAATATACCCAAGCTGGGGAACTCATTCGTCAGTACGAGTATGATGTTCCATCTTTTATCTACCGAATGACTAAACATGATTTTAATGGTTTCTTTTTCGATAATAACTAAATTGGCTAATTTGAAAAGCTCCTATTGGGCGACAATCCCAATAGGAGCAATTTTTTAATTATTTTGATATAAGTCTCGTGTATAGATTTTTTCTTGATAAGGAAATAGTATTTCATCTAAGCGATTGGCGAGAATAATATCAGATTTTGAACTAAATAAGTCGAAATCATTTTCAACTTTGAAATTAGCAATACTATCGGTAGTTAGGGTTGGCTCATAAACAATGACTTCTACGCCTTCTCCTCGCAAGTGTTTCATAATATCGATAACTGCTGATTGTCTAAAATTGTCCGATCCTGACTTCATGGTTAATCTAAAAACACCAACTACTTGGGGGTCTTTTTTCAGTAATTGTTTACTGATATAGTCTTTTCGAGTGGCATTAGATTGCACGACAGATTGAATTAAATTATTAGGAACGTTAAGATAGTTAGCCGCTAATTGCTTGGTGTCTTTCGGTAAACAGTAGCCACCATAACCGAAAGAGGGATTATTATAATGACTTCCGATACGAGGATCTAAACTCACACCATCAATGATTGATTTTGTATTTAGGCCTTTACTTTCGGCAAAGGTATCCAATTCATTGAAGAATGATACGCGCAAGGCAAGATAGGTATTAGCAAATAATTTAGTGGCTTCTGCTTCTGTCGCTTCCATTAAGAGGACCTCGACGTCACTATCCTTAGCACCTTCTCGCATTAATTCAGCAAAACGTTTCCCCTTTTCATTAGTACTTCCTACTATGATACGGCTAGGGTGCAAGTTGTCGTATAAAGCATGGCCTTCGCGTAGAAACTCAGGAGAGAAAATGATATTATTGTTATGGTATTTGTCTTGCATGGCTTGAGTAAAACCAACCGGGATTGTTGATTTAATGATTATAGTAGCGTCAGGATTAATTTGTAATGCTTGTTCAATCACTGATTCCACAGAAGAAGTATCAAAATAATTTGACTCTTCATCATAGTTCGTAGGAGTCGCAATGATAATAAATTCGGCCTCTGAAAAACTAAGCTTTTTATCGGTACTGGCAGTTAAGTATAATGGTTCATTTGCTAAATAGTCTGTAATTTCTTTATCGACAATTGGTGATTTACCAGAGTTGACTAGAGTAACTTTTTCTTCAACGATATCGTTTAAATAAACTTGGTGATTTTGTGCTAGTAAGATAGCATTAGATAATCCTACATATCCTGATCCGGCAACTGCAATTTTCATATAATAGCCTCCTACAAAATAATACAAAAACATCTCAAAATAATGCAATTTATAATTGCGTAATTATTCTTCTATTAATTATAATAAAGGATTTGCGGCTGTTTGAAAATAGTTAGATTTAATATGTAGACAATAACTCAAATGTGCAGTTAAGATTGGCTTAAGATTTCTTTTTTTAAGTTGCTTTTATATAGTGATAAAGGTATTCTATTTTAAGATATGATTACTGGTATTATAGGAGTTTTTTTATGAAACATGCATTTATTGCTTGGACGCCTTTACATTTGATTAACGCTTTAAATATTATTGTAAATAAATTTGATAAGCAAGAGACAACGATTTTTTGTTATGATGATTTCTCTTTTGCCCCTAAGCTAATTGGATCCTTAAAGTTAGAATTCCCTGAAATTAAAGTGATTACAATTAATAACAATTTATTTACTAATAAGCTAAAGAAAATCTGGCACTTATATAAGCCATTTAAAAATAATCATTTTGATTGTTATGATCACCTATATATCCCAGGCGATAACTATTTTGCCAGAGTCTTATACTTGCAACAAAAGCATTATAACTCTTCCTTACAATTACATTATTATGAAGATGGGATTGGCGCTTATATTGGTGCAGATATTTTAAGGCTTGAGAATAAGAATGATAAGTGGCAAAAATATTATGTAAAGAATAGTATTTTTCATGCTAAATGGGGAAAAGGCTATTATTATAAGCCATCATTAGTGGCAGAAACTTTTTGTAGTGAACTACAAGAAATTCCATCTTTTACTGAAGAAAATCCTGCTTATGCTGGAATAATGCGTTTATTCAAGCGAGCTTACCAGGAAAATTATAATGATAGTGATGAAATGGAATTAATCTATTTTGATCAACCGTTTTTAAATGATAATGTGGCTATTGATGAAGTGAAGGTTTTTCAGCAATTGAATACGCTGTGTCAGTCACAACAGATGAATTTAAAGGTTAAATGCCATCCCCGTTCAGATGCTAATAAGTATGGACAAGCACAATTGGTTGAGACCAATCTTCCCTGGGAAATATTTGTGCAATTAGTAGATATAGAAAAGCTTGTTATTTTTTCAGTTAATTCTACGGCGGGATTAAGTCCTCTGATTATGAGTGGACAAGAAGGTCGCGTCATTTATTTACCAAAATATATTCAAAACTTATATGCTTTCAAATCTGATTCTAAGGAGTATGCCATTTTAAAGAATAGTGAAGAACTCTTTTCACGTTTTGCAGATGAAGGTAAATTGGCGATTACCCTGCCTAGCACAGATCAAGAAATTAAAAGATTGCTACAGCAAATGGTGTAGAAAGGTTATGTATGTTAAGAAAAGTCAGTAGTTTAGTTAATAATGTTAATTTATTTAAAATAGTTACTTTGGTTATTTTTATATTTCAGAATGTACCGAGTGATTTTGACATTGAAAATATTCCAATGAAAATTGCTTTTGTTTGGGGGATGTATCTCTTAGCAAAAGACTTTTTCTTTGAGAAAAATATGTTCAAAGAAAAGTTTTCTTATCTTTTGTTTGCCTTATGTGTATCTTTTGGGATAACAGTATTACTGAATTTTCCCTTTCAATTTCCTTACACGGTGTATAATCTGGGTTATTTAATGCAAACAGTATTACTTGTTTATCCCTTTCAATTTAATAAGGATGAGGATCAACAAGTTAAGTGGTTAACGCACTTCAATGATATTTTTATTGTTATCCTTTTTGTTTTATCTCTTGTTTCCCTTATCTATTTTATTTTTGATATTCAATATTGGGTTATTGATGGAACGGGTAATCATTGGTTGCGACAAGGTTTTTTAGAAAACCGTTTATTTGGTCTATTTACTAGCCCTAATTTTGGAGCAATTCTTGGTCTACTTTCAGTATTTATGTCAGTGATTAATAATAGTATTAAGCGAGGAGACTGGAAACAGTTCACTCCCTTTTATATTGCCAATTTAATTGTTCAGTATTTTTACTATATATTAGCCAATTCTAGAGGGACGACGCTTACAATTTTTGCCTTATTTATGGGCTTTTTTATCTATCAAATTTTTCGTTCATTTCAAAATTCGACCCAAAACAAGAGCCGCCAAATTGGGAAAGTTATTATTGTAAATAGTTTACTTTTATTTACCATCGTTAGTGTGAATAATCAAGTTGAGAAAGTAGCCGCTTATATCCCACCTATTGTTAGCGAAGGACTTAATTTCTTTGACCAAGGAGAAGAGAGTAAAAGCAGTACAGGATCTTCAATAATTTCACCGGTAGTCATTCAACATTCAGAAGAAGATTCTGAGGTTTCATCTGGACGGTTTACGATCTGGAAGGCAGGTGTGGATGCTACCTTGCAACGCCCGTTCTTTGGTTTAGGTGATATTGATATTTATCGTAACACTAAGAATAATGAAACCATTAATCATATTGATATGTCTAAATTAAGTCAACAAGATCGTTCTGAATTAAAACGTGCCCAAGGAAATATGCATAATACCTATGTTGCAATATTTACTAAGGGAGGATTATTTGCTTTAGTTATTGTAGGGGTATTTGGATGCTTTTATCTATTCAGTCACCTTATGACAATTGTTAGAGGAAATATTAGCTTTGAGTCAGCAATGAGCCAACAATATATCATTATATTCGTCATGATTCTAGCCTTATTAGCCGAAAACCTAGTTGAGAATCATATTCTCTTTGCCAATAGGAATGTTATTGGACATATCTTTTGGGTGTATGCTGGTTATTTAAATTACCTTCAAGCAAAATTAAAGACAACAAAAGTGCGATGATGGGAGAGGGATTCTAATGAAGGCAATAAAATTTTCAGTTTTAATGTCAGTGTATAAGAAAGAGAAGCCAGATTACTTAGCGGCTTGTTTAGAAAGTCTAGTCAATCAGACCTTGCTGCCCGATGAAATGTTGATTCTATGTGATGGACCCTTAACGGAAGAACTGGAAGAAGTTTTACATACTTATAAAGATAAGTACTCTGATTTAGTGAATATAGTTCCTTTTAGTGAAAATCGTGGATTGGGTTATACTTTAGCAGATGGCGTTGAATTAGCTAAATATGATTTAATTGCGCGAATGGATACTGATGACATTGCCGTCTCCAATCGTTTTGCTAAACAAGTTGACTATATGAGCCAACATCCTGAAGTTGATATCTTGGGATCTAATATTTTTGAGTTTAGTGATTCAGTTGATCATGTGACGGCTAGTCGCATTGTTCCTGAAACTCATGATGCCATTTATCAATTTGCCAAACGAAGGAATCCTTTTAATCATATGACTGTTATGTATCGCCGCGAGGCTGTTTTAGCCGCTGGTAATTACCAGCCTTTAAAAGGCTATGAAGATTACTACTTGTGGGTGAGAATGCTAGCTAATGACGCCCAAGCAGCTAATTTACCTGATAAATTAGTTTATGCAAGAGCTGATGAAGAAATGTACAAACGGCGTGGTGGCTGGTCTTACTTCAAATCAGGAATGGCTGCCTATAATAAGATATATCAAGTAGGACTAGCAAATCCTGTTGATTATATCGTACGGGTAACAGGGCAGTTTATCTTCAATCTAACGCCAATTAAGTTGCGAACTTTTCTCTATAAGAAAGTCCTAAGAAAAGATGATGAGGTGAGGACAGGTGAAGGATGAGAATAATACGGCGTTAAAAGCTGGAAGCTGGTATGTCATTTCCAATTTTCTAGTTAAAGCAGTTGGGATTTTAACTACTCCGATTATTACGCGGTTAATTTCACCAGCAGAATTTGGGGTTTATAATACCTATCGTTCCATGTTGTTAATTATGACGATTCTTGGAACTTTAAATATTTTAGCTTCTGTAAATTTGGCGCGGTATGATTTTACAGACAAAGAATACGATGAATATATTTCGTCTATTAGTATTCTTTCTATAATTTCTACGACGCTTATTTATCTATTGGCCAATTTATTTGGCGATTTTGTTGTTTCCTGGACAGGACTTCCAATGGATCTATTCAATATGATGTTTTTTAATATCATATTCGTAAACGCTTTTGATGTTTTACAATCTAAACATCGGGCGCAAATGAAGTATAAAGCCTTTGTTGTACTGTCTTTAATTGTCTCAATACTTGCACCAATTTTATCTATTATTTTCGTTTCTTTACAAAATTCTAATCGGTATTTGGGCTATATTTTTGGAACACAATTACCGATTGTAATTATTGGTTTCTTTATATTTATTAGCATAATCAAGAAGGGTAAAACCTTCTATAACAAAAACTACTGGCATTATGCCCTAACCATTTCAGTTCCCTTAATTCCTCATGCTTTGTCGAATAATCTGTTAAGTCAGTCCGACCGAGTTTTGATAAATCGCTATAAAGGGCCAGGCCAGGTGGGTCTGTATAGTCTTGCCTATAGTTACTCTTCAGTATTAGCGACAATATGGACTTCTTTTAATCAAGCCTGGGCGCCTTGGTTCTATGGTAAAATGAAAGAGGAAAGCCATGAAGAAATTAAATACGCTGTCATGCCTTATACCTATGCTTTTTCATTATTCTTTATTGGTATGTTAGCAGTGGGTCCGGAAGCGTTACGGATTTTTGGCCCAGCAGAGTATCAAGATGGTGTTTGGGTTATTCCTCCCGTACTTTTAGGCTTATTTTTTCAATTTGTGTATAGTTTATATGTGAATATTGAAATCTTTTACAAGCGAACAGTATTGATTTCTTTAGGAACAATGAGTGCTGCCCTATTTAATATCGTAGGAAATATTTTATTAATTCCTAGTTTTGGTTTTATTGGAGCAGCCTATACCACGCTAGCTGGTTATATTCTTCTCTTTACTATTCATTATTATTTTGCTAATCGTTTAGCGGAGAAGGATATTATTGGAAATCATTTTATTATTAAATGGGTTATATTAATGTGCCTGTTAACTACAATTTTTACCTTGCTTACTAATTATTTCCTTATTCGCTATATTCTTTTAGCAATACTATTAGTTGTTTTCTATTTAAGATATAAAGATTACATTAATGATTTTATCAACAAGCAAATTAAACCAAGATTCTGGAGGAAGAAGGATGACAATTAAAGGAGTCTTAAAAAAAGCGATAAAAACGCTGCAACTTAAAATGAAATATGGGCAGCGTATCGATTATCGTTATCCTTTATATGTTGCTGATGATGTACGATTAAATGACGTTCACTTTGGTATTTATAATAATGTGGCACATGACGCCGAAATCAATCGCTCTGTTATTGGTGATCGGACCTCGATTGGGCGGTTTAGCAAAATTGAGTCAGCCGACATTGGAAAGTTTTGTTCAATATCCTGGGACGTTACTATCGGAGCAACTGGACACCCTATGACTCACCTATCTACTCATGCTTTTTCTTATCGTAAACTATTTGGACTAGTTAACAAGGATGGTCAGCAGGAAAAAAAACGTGTTAAAATTGCTAATGATGTATGGATTGGCTGCCAGGTAGTGATAATGCCTGGAGTGACAATTGGGAATGGCGCTATAGTTGGTGCGGGATCAATAGTAACGCATGATGTTAAACCTTATGAAGTGGTAGTAGGAAATCCCGCTAAGGTCAAAAAATTACGGTTTGACCCTGCGACGATAGCAAAATTAGAAAAAATAAATTGGTGGGACTTATCTGATGAACAATTACAAGCTAATAGTCAGTTATTTACCCGTGATTTAGATCAAGAAATCATCAAAGAATTAAGGAGATTAAATGATGTCTAAATATTATGTTGTATTAACCGGTGCTCAGAAGAATGCTGGAGATTATTTAATTACTGAACGTTGTAAACAAATTTTACGTCGTGAAAGACCTGACTATGAACTTGTTCAATTAAGTCGCTCAGAAGCGCTTGAACCTCATCTAGAACTAATCAATAATGCCAATGCCTTAATTTTAATGGGCGGTCCAGCGGTATCACGTGATTTTTATCCTACAACCTATCGTCTCACCGAAGACCTTGACGATATCAAAGTGCCGATTATTCCTATGGCAGTTGGCTGGAATAGTAAAGGTGGTTCATTAAAAGATGCCTTACATTTTTCTTTTAATGAAAAGAGTAAGCAATTATTAAATCGCTTCAAAAATAATGGCGCTAGTATTAGTGTAAGAGATGCCTACACTAAAACTATTCTTAATAATAGCGGTATTCACAATGTTCTGTTAACTGGTTGTGCATCATGGTATGTTCCTGATTGTTTTGATTATGATTTAAGAATTAAAGAAGTTAAAAAAATTGCTATCACACCTGCTCAAGATGTGCGTTTTTCACAAATGTCTAAGGATATGATGAAAACAGTCCAAGAAGAATACCCAGAAGCAGAGATTATTTGTGTCTTTCATCGTGGTATTGGGAAGGAAGATCAATTTACCTCTGCAGAAGACGCTAAAAATACGCAAGACTTAGCAGACTATGCCCAATCTCTAGGGATTAATTCATATGATATTGCTTTCTCATATGATAATTATGCCATATATGATGATGTCGATATGCATATTGGCTTCCGCCTCCATGCTCACCTATATTTCTTAAGTTACAGAAAACCTTCTCTAATGTTGCATGAAGATGGTCGTGGAAAATCGATGTCAGATACTATTGGTCTAAAAGGTGTTGACGCCTTTTTACCATCCTTATGGAAGAAAGCTGCGACAGCCAGTAACCTACTTTTGAAACGTTTGAAATCAGATAAAAGATTATATGCTGATTTAAATCCTGAAGCAATCGAAGAACTACGTCATTTAATTAATATGCATCGCAGCACAGGCTATCATTTTATGAACGGTGTTTATAAAAACTTTGATGATAACTATGCAATTATGCAAGAGTTTACTAAACAATTACCTTAGAGTGAGGAGAATAAGTAATGCTGATATCTATTATTATCCCAGTCTATAATGTGATTAATACATTGAAACGAGCGGTGGATAGTTGTACTAGTCAAAGTTATAAAGATTTGGAAATTATTCTAGTAGACGACGGCTCAACTGATGGTTCTGGGCAATTGTGTGATGAAATAGCAGCCTCTGATCAACGAATAAAGGTCATTCATAAGGAGAATGGCGGCTTGTCAAGTGCCCGTAATGCTGGAATTGAACAAGCCACTGGTAGTTATATTGCCTTTTTAGATAGTGATGATGAGTTTGTTTTAGATATTATGGAAACATTTATTGCTGATTACCAAAAGCAAGCTTGTGATTTATATATATTCAATTTAAAGCGTGTATTTGAAGATGGCAGTGAAGAAATTAAAAAGGCTGATAATACTTTCACTACCGATAATGAGCAAGCTTATCAGACTATCTTAGATAATAATGGTTTAGATTTCTATGCATGGAATAAAATTTATAAGGCATCTTTGCTGGAAACAACACGATTTCCTGAGGGGACTCTATATGAAGATAATATTGTCTCTTATACTGTGGTTAAGGAAGCTGGTTCTGTGTTGACTACAGATAAAATTGGTATCCTATATTATGAAAATAAGTTAAGCATTGTTGCGCAAAATTTTAATCCCAAACAAATGGATAATGTTTATGAGCGTTTAAAAATTCTTGATGATGTTAAAATTTCATTCCCTGATTTAACGACTAAAACGGCGCGTCGTGCTTTTGATGGTTTTCTATCAACGGCGTTTAAGCTAGCCTGCTCGGATAATAGTGAGCATTTCAAGCAATATGATAAGCGCTTAAAAGAGGTCTATCAATCCTATAAAAGTGATTTCGACCAAGCTAATATTGATTGGAAGAAAAAACTGGCATGGAAGATATACAATTCTTCGCCAAAGGTTTATACTAGATTGTATAAAGCTTATTTAGGTAAATAGAAAGCTTTGGCCCCATAGCTCAGCGGATAGAGCACTCGTTTCCTAAACGAGGTGTCGGAAGTTCGATTCTTCTTGGGGTCGTATATTATTAATTCATATTTGGAGGGTAAAAACATGAATATCTTAGCGGTGATTCCAGCTAGAGGGGGATCTAAAGGGATACCCAGAAAGAATGTCCGGTTATTAAATGGAAAACCCCTGATTTCTTATGCGATAAATAACGCTAAAAATTCAACCTATAATTTAGATGTTTGTGTATCTACCGATGATGTTGAAATAGCACGAGTAGCTCGTAATGAACATGTTCAAGTAGTTGAGCGGTCAAGTAATTTAGGTGAAGATGCCGTCACCTTGGATCCAGTTATTTATGATGCTTATAAGAAGATGGAAGCCGAGACAGGAAAAAGCTACGACTTGATTATTACTTTGCAGGCAACTTCACCGTTGTTGACTGTGCAAAGTCTTGATAAAGCGCTAGATTATTATTTTCAAAATTCCTGTGATAGTTTAATTAGCGTAGTTAATCGGCCACATTTATCATGGACCGAATATGAAGGACAAATCGTCCCTAATTATAAGGAACGATTAAATAGGCAATATCTTCCGGCTAATTATTCAGAAACAGGTGCCTTTTTAATCACCAATAGCCAATCCATGTCACCAAACTCACGTTTAGGACAAGCAATTGATGTTTTTGAAATCCCTGAGTCGGAAGCAATTGATATTGATACTGTTCAAGATTGGTGGGTAGCCGAAAATGAATTGTCAAAAAAATCTATCCTAATTTTTGTTGAAGGCTACGAAAAAATAGGTTTGGGGCATGTTTATCGTGGCTTGTCTCTGGCTTATGCATTGATTAATCATAATGTGCGTTTTGTGACGACAAAACGTTCTGATTTAGCTATCAGTTTAATTGAAGCTAGTTTTTTACCTCTCACTGTTATAGATAATGCGCAAGAAATTGTTGATGTCATTGATGACTATCAAGCAGATATCGTGATTAATGATATATTAAATACTGACTTAGATTTTATGCGTTTGTTTAATGATAAAAATGTTAGAGTAATAAACTTTGAAGACTTGGGGCCAGGTGCCAAATTAGCGGATGCGGTGATTAACGACTTGTATGCACCGAAAAAAATGACTAATAATTCTTATTGGGGAAGCGATTATTTCATTCTTAGGGATGAGTTTATGACTACTGAACCCAAAGTTTTTCAAGACCAAGTAAAAGAAATATTAGTGGTTTTCGGAGGAGTGGATCCTAGTCACTTAACTGAAAAATTGATAAATACTTTTGGTCAACTGGATCATAGCCAAAGTTTGCATTTCACAGTTATTGTAGGACCAGGGAATCAAGCTTATGATAAATTAAAACAAATGGCAAATGAGTCTGACCTAGCTATTGACGTCTTTCGTGATGTTAAGGTGATGTCGCAATATATGCGTCAAGCTGATATTGCCGTTTCCTCTCAAGGGAGAACAATGTTAGAATTGGCCTCCTTGGGCATTCCAACTGTTTTAATGGCTCAAAATAAACGCGAACTCACTCATGAATTTGGCTACTTGACTAATGGTTTTATTAATCTAGGCTTGGGAGAACAATTAGACTCCCATTCAATTGCTAGAACTTTGAATTGGTTGATTATGACACCGCAAGTTAGAAAACAAATGCATACCCAAATGTTATCTCATGATTTACGTAATGGCTTAAATCGCGTATTAAAAATTATATTAGATTAGGAGAACTTAAATGACATTATTCGAGACTATAAAGAAACAAGGGTACTATGTTATCGGTGAAATTGGTGTGAATTATTATGATATTGCGCAACAACGTAATATCACCCCAATGCAAGCTGCTAAATTAATGATTGATCAAGCAATCGATTCTGGTATGGATGCTGTTAAGTTTCAAACTTATAAGGCAGAGACGATTGCTTCTAAATTCTCACCGTCTTATTGGGATACTAGTGAAGAGTCTACCACCTCACAATATGAATTATTTAAAAAATTTGATTCTTTTGCTTATGAAGAATATAAAGAGCTCTCTCACTACTGCAAGGACAAAGGAATTGATTTTTTCTCAACAGCATTTGATTTTGAATCAGCTGATTATCTGGAAGATTTAATGCCAGTTTATAAAATTTCGTCATCTGATTTAACCAATTTACCATTTATTGCTCACCAAGCCAGTAAGCAAAAGCCAGTTTTACTATCAACTGGTGCTTCTACTTTAGAAGAGATCCATCAGGCAGTGGAAACAATTGAGAAAACAGGTAACAAACAGATTATCCTTCTTCATTGTGTATTAGAATACCCAACGCCTTATGAGCATGCCAATTTGAATGTCATTCGTAGCTTAAAGGAAGAATTTCCTAACTATATCATTGGTTATTCCGACCATACTAAGCCGGATACCAATATGGATGTCATTAAAACAGCTGTAGCAATGGGCGCGCCAGTTATTGAGAAACACTATACCCTAGATAAAAGTTTGCCAGGTAATGATCACTATCATGCCATGGATCCTGAAGATATGAAAGTTCTTAAACAAGGCTTAGACTTCCAAATGCAAATAAGTGGGTCAACTGAGATTGATATCGAAAGTCAATCAGCTGCTAGACAAAATGCGCGTCGTTCGATTGTTTTAACTCAAGCTGTGAAAGCTGGTCACCAACTAAGGCGTGAAGATTTAACTTTTAAACGGCCAGGAACAGGTCTTTCGCCTGAGCATGTAGAAGAAGTAATTGGAAAAATAATTAAAGAAGATCTAGATGAAGATACAATTTTACAAGCAGATATGTTATCTTAGGTCTATTAAAATAAAAGAGCGGGTAGAATAATATCCCGCTCTTTTTTATAGTTAGTAGAAGGTGAAGTAAATGAAATATAACATAATGAGGATTATAAAATTTGCTGGTTTGGGACTAGTTACGACAGCTTTAGATTTTTGTTTATTATTTTTACTAACAGAGGCCTTCCACATATACTATATTTATTCGGCGTTTTTTAGCTTTGTTGGCGCAACAGTATTTAATTATTTTATGAGTAAATCATATGTGTTCATGACTGATAGCCAAAATCCCAATCGCTTTGAATTGCTTTACTTTCTTCTATTCTCTACTATTGGGTTGGTTATTAACCAAGTCCTTGTATTCGTATCGGTTGAATATTTTTCTTTATATTATTTATTTGCCAAGCTATTAGCAACAATTGTAGTAATGATTTGGAATTATAACTCACGACGTTTTTTATTTAAAGCCTAATTATTTTGAATAGCGAAAAGCCCTGTCTACTCGGACAGGGCTTTTATTTATTCTGTTTCTTCTTCTTCGGTAGGGATAGGTATTGTTGTTTCGTTTTTATCATAATCAGTATTTTCGAAGTCGAAGAGGAATCCTTGTGAGCGATAAGGTGAATTTACAACAGAGTCATCATTCTCTGATATTCCTTTAGTGATATTAACAATAGGAGTAATCGTATGATTGTTTATTATTTTATTCTCAATTGCTAAAACGTCTGTATCAGAAAGAGATAGGTTGGTTGAAACTTCTGAGACATTGATAGGTAAATTACTATAAATAAGTGAATTATTAGTATGGAAGTAATTTTGGCTACTGATTAAACTAATATCAAAATCATGGTCATTCATAAAGTTTCGTTGAGTATCTATAGGCATTGATTTAATGTTGATGACTAGATGACTTAAGTTATTTTCTAGTTCATCTTTGATTGTATTTGCGATGGCTATAGAGGCATTACTCTCATCAGTTAATAGGTTAAGTTCTAGGGCTTGATAATCGAGTTCATCTAGTAATTGATTAAACTCTTGATCTAAATTATCTGAAGTGTCATTATTCTCTTTGATTTTATCATTTACACTGGGATTTAAACTATTAGCGCTTTGAATCGTATAATTTCCCTCAAGTCTTTTAACAATATTATTTTTGTTAATTGCTTGGGATAGTATGGCTCTTAATTCCTCATTAGCCAGCACCGTTTCTTTCCTATCAGGATTACTTTGATTATAAATTAGACTGTAATTAGTTATATTAGGATATTCTGACTTATCATCAAAACTATAGGTGATATCCGCTAATTGGTTTGTGAAACTTTCTTCGGCTAAACTTTCACTACTTATATGGGTGTATGAAATTGACTGGCTAGGGAAAGAGAGCTTAGCGTTATTGGCATATTCGGCATTATTAACAAATTGCCAAGTTTCCCAATTTTGACTCCACCCATTAATTGTATAAGGACCATTAAATAATGTTTTTGCTGATTCACTACCGTAATCGTCATAACCAACTTTTTGGATAAAGTCTTTAGGTAGAGGCGCCAGTTGAGGAAGGCTTAGCAATTTTTCAAGTGTTTCGACTGTAACGGTGTCGTCAGCAAGGGTAATTTCCAAGGTTTTGTCGTCAATTGCTCTTACACCTAAGTCTTTAATGTCTGCTTCATTTTCGACAATTTCTTGTGCTTGGGCAATTTTTCCTGTCAACAAAGATTTGTAGGGATTATTATGTTGAGGGTTAACTAGCTGTTGCCATGAATAAACATAATCCTCTGCTGTTACGGCTTGTCCATTTGACCACTGGCTATCTTGTAAAGAAATGGTTGCTAGGTTATTCTCTATTTTAATACTCCCATCTGCATTGGCAGGAATAATTTCACCATCTTTATTAAGACGGTAGAGACCTTCATAAGCCATATTCATTGCACTGGCATCAAAATATGACACAACTTTATTAGGATTGAGAGAGCTTAACTTTTCTTGAGTAAGGATACTCATCATTTCCCTAGGTGTAGGGATAGGTTCTTCTTCAACTTCTGCTTCTTTATTAACAGTAGAGTCCGGATTATCAGGATCTGTAAGGCTAACTTGCTCACACCCAACAATCAAAAAGCTCATTAATAATATTAGAAAAGCTAGCGAGCTGATATTTGCTTGTTTCTTCATAAGTTACTATTGTCCACCTTCTATTACATCAATTCGTTCTTCTAACTGGTTAACGCGTTCTTCTAATTCTTCAATTTCCTGGTGGCTATATTCGGTTTGCTCACCAGCATTGTCTCCTGGTAGGAAGGTTAAAACCACCCATACCAAGACAAAAATAACGATCATGGCTAAAAGAACGTAAATCCAGTTTAACTTTGGAGAGCCTTTGTCTAAGGTCTCCAAAGTTTTTTCAATGTCCATATTTTCAAGGTTTTTTAAGCGTTGGTTTAATTCGTCAATTGTAGGGCGTTTTTGTGGTTTATTAGACATAGCTAACTCCTTATTCACTGGTTAGGCTTAGAGGGCCCAATTCCCCTTGCGGAAGATGGCTTTACGTTCGCCATTAGCGGTGATACCATCGACATCCATTTCCGCAGATCCAATCATGAAGTCGACATGGACGGGTGAAATGTTGAGTCCTTCTTGGGCTAATTCCTCTTCAGAGAGTTTGGTACCATTTTCGATAGTTGTTGGATAGGCAGCACCAATGGCCAAGTGGTTAGAGGCATTTTCATCAAAGAGAGTATTATAGAAAATCAAATTACTTTGTGAGATTGGACTGTCATGGGCGACTAAGGCGACTTCTCCTAAGCCACGGGCGCCATCATTGTTAAAGACGAGGTCTTGAATAATTTGTTGTCCTTTGTCAGCTGTAATCTTGGTGATTTGCCCGTCTTCGAATTCAACATAAATATTTTCGATGGTTGTTCCAGCGTAGGCTAGTGGTTTGGTTGAAGTCACATGACCACTGATACGACGGGTATCAGGAGCAGTGAAAACTTCTTCAGTTGGCATATTGGCAATAAAAGGCCGGTTTTCAGGGGTAAAGCTTTCGGCACTCATCCAGATATGGTTTTTAGGTAAACCGACGTGCAAGTCCGTACCAGGAGCACGATAGTGAAGTTCACTGAATTGCTCTTTGTTTAGGTAATCAGCATGGGCATCGAGCGTGTCACGATGCTGATTCCAAGCGTCCACGGGGTCATCGGCATAAACCCGACAAGTTTTAAAGATTTCTTCCCACAAGGCCATGGTAGCTTTCTCCGCTTGGTCAGCAAGATCAGAGAAGATATGTTTGGCCCAACCAAAGTCAGCAGCGGCAGCGACAGTCCATTTGATATCGTCATTCATGGTAGCTTGCCGGACCATTTTAAGTGACTGGCTACGTTTATTTTGAACGGTATCGATTTTTTCATTCGCAATGCCGTTCAATAAATCGGGATCACCTGAAACAATAGATAAACGTGAAATCTTTTTGTTTTTGATCAAGTCGTTTTGGCGATCAATTTCATAATCAGGCACATTGGCCAAGTTCTCAGTGTCGACATTTTCGTATTCTAGACGTTGGATGACCTCGTCACGCCAGGTAAAGTAAACACGTTCAGCACCATTGGCATAGGCATGTTTGGCTAATAGGCGACCAAGGGGGGCATTTTGTGTTTCAATATATATCATTAAATTATCGCCAGCTTCGACATTGACACCTTTATTAATCAATAGGTGGGCATAACGATCTAATAATTCGTTAAAATTTTTCATCAGTAAAACTCCTTTGTAATCTATTAGCCGGGTACTATTTTATGTATCAGATAAAATTCTGAATGAGGCATATAGATGTTTCTTAAAGTATAGCAAATATCACGAAAAACTGCGAAAAGAAATGGTAGAAAAATTAGGGATAGACCTAGTCTAACTAGTGCTTATAAGAAAAAAGACTGGGATTTCTCTCCCAGTCTTAGTCTATGTATGTGACTTACCTATTGTAGAATGTTGGTTAAGCGTTTAGTCATCAGATCGATAATGACTTGACAATCAGTGTAACGTTCTTCATTTACCAAACGTGTCATGTCTTCTAAGTAAATCACTAACATAGTTTGTAATTTGTGGAATTCATTTCCAGCTAAGATATCTTGACTGCCACTAAGCAAATCAGCAAAATTGGCCTTACCCTCAGCGACAAGCACTGGATGGTCAGCAATCTTTAAGAAATCTTCTGAATAAGCAACCGCTGCTTCATTAAAGGCGTCTTTGTCGCCATCTTGATAAGCGGCAATTAATTGTTTGAGTTGACTTTCATCAATCGCATCGATATGCGATCTTTTACGGTTGATTTTTTGCATTCGTTCTAAGAGGCGATACCCAATGATTTGGAAATAGAGTAGCTTATGCGCCACAATTTGATCGTCATGACCATCATATTTAACAAAGTAACCGCGGTAAGGTTTCGCTTCGACATAATTTTCTTCGTCTAAACGCTTCAAGGCAGAACGAACTGGGCTACGGCTTACATCGAGGTCTTCCGAAATGGTCGCTTCAATGATATGGTAGCCGGTTTTCCATTCATCTATAAGAATGCGGTTCTTAATATATAAGTATGCAATATGTTCAAGTTTTTGTCCTTTTACCATAACTATCCCTCGTAATCTATTCATAATCTCAATATTGTTGAAAAAATTATCACAATATTTATAACATAAGTCGTATTTTACCATACTATCCTAGTAAAATAAAAGGTTTTTTACATAAGTTTACTTTAAGTTTATATTGCTAATCCCTTGAATAAATCACCTGATACAATAACATAATACTGCTATTAATTGTGGTAAATTGCGTAAGCGCAAACTACTGCATCCTATTTTAGCATATTCTGATTGCAATTAGAAATAATAAGAGGACGAGGCCTAGACGGAGTAATAGCTTGTCAGTCCTTGATTTCACTTTATGCTCTCATGGTGTATAATGGGGGAGAATTTTAGAAAGGATGGTCAGTAAATGATTACTTTAAAATCGAGTCGTGAATTGGATGGAATGGAACGCGCAGGAGCCTTGCTCGCGTCAATCCATGAACAACTTCGCGATTATATCCAAGTGGGCATAACAACTGCTGATATTGATGCCTTTGTTGAGGACAAAATAAGACAAGCAGGGGCTATTCCAGAACAAATTGGCTATGAAGGTTATGAATTTGCTACTTGTACTTCCGTAAATGATGAAATTTGTCATGGCTTCCCCGATAAAAACACAATTTTGAAATCTGGCGACTTAGTTGGCGTAGATACGGTCTTGTCTCTAGATGGATATATGGCAGATTCTTGCTGGTCATATGTAGTTGGGCAATCAAATGAAGAATTGGACCATTTAATGGCGGTGACCAAAAAGGCGATGTATTTAGGCATTGAGCAAGCAGTTGTTGGCAATCGTATTGGCGATATTGGTCATGCCATTCAAGAATATGTAGAATCTGAAGGATTGTCAGTGGTTAAAGAATTTGTTGGTCACGGTATTCAACCGACTATGCATGAAGATCCTTCTGTACCACATTATGGGAATGCTGGTCGGGGCCAACGTTTACGTGAAGGAATGACTATTACAATTGAGCCGATGGTAAATACTGGCGCTTGGCAATCTAAAATGGACGATAATGGTTGGACTGCACGTACTATTGACGGGGGCTTGTCTTGTCAATTTGAACATACCTTAGCCATCACTAAGGAAGGTCCTCGTATCTTTACCAAGCAAAAAGATTAGTTTGGGACAAAAGACTTATATGATGTCTTGTTAAGGCTAAGGCTGGATAGAACTGCCGACCTTAGCCTATTCTATTAAAAAATAGGGCTAGTTTTTAAATAATCTTAATTTATTTGTCACCTTCAATTACATTTTTATTTGCTATAATTGGTTTTATATTAAGTTCAAGGATGGAGCGTTTGTTCTCCGTCCTTGAGAAAAAATTCAAGATAAGGAAAGGGTCGCCATGGCTAATCTTAATCATAAAGATAATTCGCAACGACATAGCCAACAACGTCGTCAGCGCTCAGTATTTTCGGGTAAGAAACGATGGGTTTTCTTGCCTATTCTACTAGTGGTGGGCTTCTTGCTTTTTCGTTTTGGCTCAGACTTAATGAGCTTTACCAACCAAATCTATGAGCAAGCGAATAGTAACAAACGACGGGATGCTGACCAAGTTTTACAAGAGAAAGAACCCATTTCTATCTTATTAACGGGTATTGATAATGGTGCCTTATTCTATGAAGATGTTGAAGATGGCCGAACAGATGTAATGATGATCATCACTATTAATCCGGAAACGGAATCGGCAACGATAACATCGGTCCCCCGTGATACCTTGGGTCCTATTGGAGAGAGTGATGACTTCGATAAACTCAACCATGCCTATATGAAGCACGGCATACATGCCACGATTGACTCTTTACAGCGGTATTTCGATATTCCTATCGATTATTATGTGTCAGTAAATATGCAAGGCTTCATTGATGTCATTGATCATTTAGGAGGCATTGAAATCACGCCTTCATTAACCTTTACTCAAGACGGAGCTGAGTTTGAAGCAGGAAAAACTCAAGTCTTGAATGGTGAAGAAGCCATCCACTATGCCCGTATGCGTAAGGAAGATCCAGAAGGGGATATTGGTCGAGAAAAACGCCAACAAGAAGTGGTCGAAGCGGTGATTAAGAAGGTAGCCAGTTTAGGCACTATCACTAAATACCAAGATGTTTTGGATAGCCTAGATGACAATATTAAAACGGACCTTCGCTTAGAGGATATGGTCGCCCTACAACAAAACTATTTGGATGCCCTACAAAACTTAAATAAATTGACCGTGCAAAATTATTTAGACTTAAACCAAAGTTTCGGTTATTATCTCTATATTCCCGAAGAAGAACGTTTGCGAGTAAGCAATGCCATTCGTCAATCATTAGGCTTATCGGAAGATTCTGATACCCGAATTGTTTATCCAGTGGAATATGGTGTGCCTGAAGAATATTTCTCCACAGTCGATGTCAATGGAAACTTGATTATTGAGAGTGAAGACATGCCAGTGCAACCAGGAGTTTATACTGAGGCCGAATTACAAGCAGCCCTGCGTGATGCCCAAAGAGAAGGCAGTCAGGACAATGTCTTGCCAGGTCAACCAGGTTTAGATGAAGGGTTAGAGAGTAGTCAGCCAGGATTAGAATTGACCCCACCAGGTGAGGACAGTGGGCAAAGCTATGGTGGGTCAGTGTATGACCAATCACCAATTGAAAATGCCCCTGTTGATGAAGGTAATGTAGAGAATGAAGCAGTGATTGATCCTAATCAAGCAGTTGGAGAGAACGGAGAAGAGCAATAATGTCGAAAACAAGACGAACTTATAAGACCAAAAAACGGCGGAAGTGGCCTTGGCTACTGGTGCTTGTCCTTTTACTTATTGTTGGAGCAGGAGTATGGGGCTATAGTCGTTTAAACCGTACGACTGATGCTATCTATCAACCAGTTTCTGACGGTGAAGTAGAAAATATACGGAGTGAAGAGGCCAATGTTTCGGACGAAGACCCGATATCCTTTCTACTATTAGGAGTTGATCATAATTCAGAACGTTTGGAAGAGAATTCAGATGTAATGATCTTAGTGACAGTCAATCCTAATACCGGGAAAGCCAAGATGGTCTCTATTCCTCGGGATACGCCAATTCCAGGCACTGAAAGCAAAATGAATTCAGCTTATGCAAGTAATGGGGTTTCAGGTGCGATTAATGCCGTCCAGAGTTTATTGAACGTACCGGTGGACTACTATGCCACTGTTGATATGGAAGGCTTAATACATATTATCGATACTATTGGTGGCGTAACCGTAGAAAATAATTTTGCCTTTGAACAAAGTGGCTATCATTTTCCTCAAGGAATGGTTAATATTCAATCGGGAGATCAGGCTTTAGCCTTTGTACGGATGCGCTACGAAGATCCAGAAGGTGACTTTGGCCGAAATCGGCGACAACGAGCACTTTTACTAGCCTTACTGGATAAGTTCTCTAGCCCGGCTATTGTTACTCAGGTAGGTCCTTTATTTAATACGGTGGAAAATTACGTCAATACCAATTTGACAGCTAGTGAGATGGCTAGCTTAGCCTTGAATTATCGTGTGGATTCTTCAGATGTGGAGAGCTTGGACCTAGCGGGGACAACGGGTACGTCAAGTACTGGTGCTTCCATGAATTATGTATCTGACCAACAAATCCAAGAAGTATCGACCAGTTTGCGAGAAAATTTAGAATTAGAATAAGAAGGGTTCAAAGAGGCCGGGACATAAGTCCCGGCCTCTTCGATTTATCCTAGTTATATGTTTTCATCTCATCCTTCTAGTCGGGTTCTGAAAAGCAGGACTGACATGCGTTTCCCAAAAGACTTTGATAGCTAGTTGCTATCTTCAGTCTTTTGGTCCAAGGCTTCTGTCCTACCGTATTCATCTCATCCTCACAGTCGGGTTCCAAAAGTCAGAACAGACAGCCTTTCCTAAAGCTCTCTGATGGCCGTTTGCCATCTTTCGAGTTTTAGTCCAAGGCTTCTGTTCTTAGCGGCTTTTGTCGCACCCTTTAGTCGAGTTCTGAAATGCAGCCCCATCAGTATTTTCTGTAAATGAGTCAATATTCTACGAATACTTCCCATTTGCAGACAAATCCTTTGGGGCTAACCGTTTTTCATCTGATCCTCACAGTCGGGTTCCAAAAGTCAGAACAGACAGCCTTTCCTAAAGCTCTCTGATGGCCGTTTGCCATCTTTCGAGTTTTAGTCCAAGGCTTCTGTTCTTAGCGACTTTTGTCGCACCCTTTAGTCGAGCTCGCAAAAGCAAGAGCTTCGGATATTTGTCCAATAGCCTAAAAGATTTAAGTTCATATCTTTTGCCTATTGGCTCAAATCTCTCGCTCTTACCGCATTTGCTCGCATCCTCGTTTATTCGAAACAAAGACATTGCAAAATAGAGTTAAAATCAGTAGAATAGATTTTGTGTGTTGAAATTACATTTTGAGACAGAAAGGCGAGAAAATCCTGTGCAAACTTTTGATTATGAACAAGTCCAACTAATTCCTGCTAAATGTGTCGTTGATAGTCGGAGTGAATGTGATACAAGCATTCAATTTGGTCCCCGCCGTTTTGCAATTCCCGTTGTGCCGGCTAATATGCAAACTGTGCTCAACGAATCCCTAGCTATTCAATTAGCTGAAAACAATTATTTTTACATTATGCATCGCTTCAATCCTGAGAAACGTTTAGATTTTGTTAAGGATATGAATGCGCGTGGTCTTTACGCTTCAATTTCTGTGGGCGTTAAAGCGGAAGAATATGAGTTTATTGATGAATTACAAGCTTCTGGTGAGAAAGTAGACTATATTACGATTGATATCGCTCATGGGCATGCCCAATCTGTGATTGATATGATCCAATATATTAAACAAGCCTTACCTGATGCCTTTGTTATTGCGGGAAATATTGCTACGCCTGAAGCCGTTCGGGACTTAGAAAATGCTGGTGCAGATGCCACAAAAGTTGGGGTTGGCCCTGGTCGCGTATGTATCACAAAAATAAAAACTGGATTCGGGACAGCTGGCTGGCAATTAGATGCCATTCGTTTATGTGCTAAGGCAGCCCGTAAACCGATTATCGCTGATGGTGGGATTCGGACTAACGGTGATATCGCGAAAAGTATTCGTTTTGGTGCGTCAATGGTGATGATTGGATCACTGTTAGCAGCTCACGAAGAATCACCAGGTGTAGAAAGTGAAGAAAATGGTGTTAAATTTAAAGAATATTTTGGATCCGCTTCTGAGCATCAAAAAGGAATCTACAAAAATGTTGAAGGCAAGAAAATGTTAATTGAAAGTCGGGGGTCCGTCTTCTCAACTTTACAAGAAATGAAGGAAGATTTACAAAGTTCTATTTCTTATGCTGGGGGTAGAGATTTGCACGCTATTCGAACCGTTGATTATATGGTCGTGCCTAGTATCTTTAACGGTGACCGTTAAATTCAATCAAACACGGCTTAAATAAAAAATGATATAATAAAAGTAAAGTCTTCTTTAGACTTTACTTTTTGCGTTTTGGGGGGTAAGGATGAAAAAACACAGACAAAAATTGCAGACTAATGGACTGTGGTCCTTACTAATCTGCTTAGTGGTTATTTTGTTTTTAAGTGTTGGCTCTAGTTTAGCTCAGCAAATTACTGAAGAAGAGTTGACGACTTCTGATGATCAGGTGGAGAGTCTTTATCAAGATTTTTGGGCCCAGTTTTCCCAAGAAGAAGAGAAAAGTAAAGGAGTGCCCTATTTTAATTCTAGTAGTAAACAAGCCTTTACATCAGATAAGGCGAGTCAGGCTGACCAGAAGATTATTAAACAAGAACAAGCGCTCCATAGCCAAGACTTAGAAGTACCAGCAGGTGATGACTATCAGGTTGTTAATGGGAATGTGCCCTTATTTACTAGCAAAGATTTAGAGAGCCAGCAAAATACGTGGGAAGCTTATTCCCCTTTGGATGACCTCAATCGTGTGGGGCAAGCCAATGCCTTATTAGCTAGCGACTTAATGCCAGCTGATGAGGATAGTCGAGACTCTTTGAGCCATGTCGAACCTACAGGATGGCGGCAAATGCGCTATCCTGGACAAGTTGAAGGCTCATGGCTTTATAATCGTTCACATTTGATTGGTTACCAATTAACCGGTCAACAAGCCAATGTCTTGAATCTATTAACGGCAACTCGGGCCTTTAATGTGGATGGGATGTTACCTTTTGAAAATTATGTTGCTGCTTATATTGAAAATAATGATGTGCACATCCGTTATCGGGTGACACCAGTTTTTATAGGAGATGAATTATTGGCTAGAGGCGTCTATATGGAAGGATATTCCATTGAAGATGATGGACAGTTAGCTTTTCACGTTTATATTCCTAACCGTCAACCTGGAATTCATCTCAATTATAAAGATGGCAGCAGCCACTTAGAATAAAGTAAGATGAGATGAAAGAAGTTTAGCCCAAAGGATTTATCTGAGAATTCGTATAGAAAAAGCTGGGAATTTTTGTCCCAGCTTTTTTCTGTATGAAGTAATGGATTTAGTTATTTTTATAATAATAATCAATAAAATGTCGGGCGACCTTTTCACCAGATTTGATTGACATACTAGCGTTATTATTACCAAATTGGGTGCCAAAAATCCAAAAACCTAAGAGATAGAGGCTGTCGTGAACCCCTTGATTTTGGTTAAAAATTTGGCTTTCCGGCCAGGTGACTTGGATGAATTGCCCATTTTTACCAGAAGTAATGAGCTTTTGTTCCCATAAATTATGGATTAGTGGATCTTGTTGGGCTGCTTTGCCTACATTTTTTTCAAAGCCAGCAGTATTTATGACAATGTCCACTGTATCGGTACGGTCAGCCATTACCATTTCGAAGCCATTGTCAGTGGCTTTGATATCTTTGAGCCCAGATTCAATGGTTAGCTTACCTTGCGATTGCCAGATTAGAATATCTTCCATGGCTGGTTGGGCCAATTGATTCCGGAAATGTTCAAAATCAGAGAGGTAGTCAGATTGCATACGTTGCCAGTCTGAGGCGGATAAACTCATATTAATTTCGGATAATAGGGGTTTCATTCGATCGATATAGCCTTGCAAGGCTTCTAACATAGCGTCCTCATGGTTAAGTTCATAACGGATCTGTTCAATACTGCCCTCACCGTATTTAGCAATTAATTGCCGCCAATCAATGCCACTTGCTTGAAAATCACCTTTAATTTTTGCAAGTAGATGGTCTAGGGGTAAAAGGCCGTTATTACCTTGCTTTTCTTCGTCTATCCATTCTTTAGATAAGGAGAAGCGGCTAGAACGGTCAAAGACTGGTTTACGTACAATTGTGAAGGGAAGATTCCGTATATAGAAGGAAATGGCATGGCCCCAATCATGATCATCATGAAGTTGTAGATAACGCATGACGTCTAAACTAGATAAACCTGATCCGATTAAGGCAACTTTCTTACTTTTATCGAGTTGGGATAATTTTTCTCGTACTGGATAGGGATTATGGATATAATTTTCTGCGCCCATCAGTTGGTAATGGTCGGCATAGGGCGGGTGGCCGATACAGAGAAATACGCCATCATAAGCTTCTGTAAGCTCACCATTTTCCAAAGCTAATTGATAATGATAAGGCTTATGGTTTTGTTGATAAGCTGCGTGCCCGTCAACCCTAATCGGTAAAACATTATGAACTTTTTGATTAATAACGTTGACTCGAGAATCCGCCAATAAAGGTTGGACTTTTTTGTTTAAGTAGTCCCCATAAATAGGTCGAGGGATGAAGTCGTGGCTTTCAGCGATTTCAGGGTAGTTTTCTTTGACCCAGACAACAAACTCATCAGGATCATCAGGGTTGATACTAAGGTCACCTGGGGAAGAGTTCATCAAGATTTCTGTGGCATCTTGAGCATAAGGATAACCATTCCCTAAGTGGTCTTTTCTTTCATAAATATCGATTGTTTGTTGGTCAGAATCTTTTTGGGGGAGCCGGTTTAATAGTTCTCTAAGTACTCCAGAACCTGATAAACCGAGTCCGACGATGGCAATTTTCATATTAGGCCCTCCATCCCCAATCATTTAATTTATTAGCGGAAATATCGAATAAAGTGATTATACCGCTTCTAATGACATCGTCCTATTATAACACAGAAAATAAACAATAAGAATGATATAGCATTGTTGGTAAAAGTATGATAATTTAAAAAGAAATAAATTAAAAAAGGATGAGTAAGATGGTGAAAGAAAGGTTAAATACTAAAGAAATTCTAATAGTTGCTTCGACCTTGTTTGGTCTTTTCTTTGGAGCGGGAAATATTATTTTTCCAGTATCAATGGGGCAACTAGCGGGGAATAATGTTTGGCAAGCGGTTTCAGGTTTTATTCTTACAGCAGTGGGTTTACCTTTGTTAGGAGTCGCTGCAATGGGGATGTCGCATAGCCAAGGGGTACAAGATTTGAGCCAAAAGGTGTCTAAAAGTTATTCTTACTTTTTTACTTTGGCTCTTTACTTAACAATTGGTCCCTTTTTTGCTATTCCGCGTACGGCCACAGTGTCCTTTGAGGTTGGTTTAGCGGGAATGGTCCCTAGTGAGTCAAGTAAACTTTGGTTGTGGTTATATACAGCAGTCTTTTTTGCTTTGGCTTATTTATTAGCCCGACGCCCAGGAAAGATTTTGGACTATATTGGCCGCTATTTAAATCCTAGTTTTTTAGTTTTATTAGCGGTTATTATTGTGGTAGCCTTCTGGCACCCCTTAGGAAATCCGGCTACAATTGTTCCAGATCCAGTCTATCAGGAAGGGGCTTTTACCCAAGGAATTTTGGAAGGATATAACACGATGGATGCCTTGGCTAGCCTAGCCTTTGGAATTATTATTGTTAACGCAATTCGCTCTCTAGGTGTTATGGATCCTAGTCATATTGGAATTGAAACTGTAAAATCAGGTTTATTTGCCATTTTAGCAATGGGAATCATTTATGCTTGTTTGGCCTTGTTAGGGGCACAAAGTCGCGGCCTTTTTCCGAGTGCTGAAAATGGTGGAATTGCTATTGCACAAATAACTTCTCATTATTTTGGTGCAGTGGGTCTCTTGCTTTTGGCCATTATCATGTTTGTGGCTTGCTTGAAGACTGCAGTTGGTTTAATTGTGGCTTGCTCAGAAACTTTCTATGACCTATTCGGAGGACGCTTATCCTTGTCATGGTGGACAGTCATTGTGACTTTGGTGTCTTTCCTAGCGGCTAATGTGGGCTTGACCAATATTATTGCCTTTTCCTTACCAGTTCTAATGTTACTTTACCCCTTAGCGATTGTTTTAATTGTATTGGCTTTGTTTGATCGTTATATCATCCACAAGTCCCTATATAAATGGGTGACGGCTTTTACTCTAATTCCGGCGCTCTTTGATTTTGTTAAGACCCTACCCGCGCCTTTTTATGATTGGGTCAGTGGTGACTCTTGGCAAAGTTTGGGGAGTCGGATATTCCCCTTGTATGACTATGGCTTTGCTTGGTTAGTACCTTCCTTAATAGGCTTGATTGTGGGATTATTATTTATCCAATGGCAAAAAAGAAAAATTGATATTTAAATCTAATAGTGAGAGGGTGTGACCAAAGTCGCAGCCTCTCTTTTTTATGGAGAATAAATGTTTTGATTTTTTTGGTGAGAATGATACATAATCCAGGGTAAAAATGATACAATTATACTTAATACAAGTGTAGAAAGGATACGACGCCATGAAAGCAGCGATTATCGTTGATAGTACAGCAGGTTTATCGGATGAGTTACGAGCACGTGATGATATTTATCAGGTTGACTTATCCCTAAACTTTAAAGATGGAGAAACAATGGTGGACTCCACTGAAGCCGACCAAGTGGCTTATTTCTATGATAAGTTAAGTCGGGTAAGTGAATTACCTACAACGTCCCAACCTAAACCAGGGGACTATATAGCGATTTTTGATGACATTGTGAGCAAGGACTATGATGTTGTTTTTATGTTCCTTATGTCATCGCTTTTGAGTGGTACTTTCCAAACTGGCCAAATGGTGGCTGCGGATTACCAAGATCAAATTACTATTCATTGTATCGATACTAAGGGTGTTTCTGTTTATAGCGAACATATTGTATTGGAAGCCTTGCGAATGATTGAGTCAGGCATGGAGGAAGAAGCCATTCTTGATGAAATCCAATGGGTGACAGATCATTCAACAATTTATGTCGCTATCAAGGACTTAAACAATTTAGTAAAAGGTGGGCGTATGAAAGCTATGCAAGCTATGTTAGGGAACATGCTTAAAATTATGCCTATTTTGAATTTCACTAATGAAGGTGGTCTAGCAGTTTATGATAAGGTGCGCTCGCTTAAAAAGGTAAAAAAAACTTATCGAGACCTTTTCAATCAAGCTTATGACCAATACAATGGACACGTCGCCTTAGCATTTGCCCATGGGGATGCCGAAACGGAAATTGAGCAATTACGTGATGATGTTATCGCTGATCATCCTGATATGCCTTCAGTAATTAAATATTTGACACCTGTTGTTGGTACCCATGGCGGTAAGGGATGCTTAGGTATGGCAACACTTGCCAAGGCGCGGATTGAGGGGTAATGATGAAGTTAACCACCTTAATTTATATTGAAGACCAAGACGACTGGTTAATGCTTCATCGTGTCAAAAAAGCAAACGATATTAATGAAAATATGTGGGTTGGCGTTGGCGGCAAGTTCGAATATGGAGAGTCTCCATTAGAATGTGCCCAACGTGAAGTCCTAGAAGAGACGGGCCAAGAATTATTAGCGCCCGTTTTTCAGGGCTTTGTGACCTTTTTCTATGCTGACCAAGAACCAATGTTGATTATGGTTTATACTGGTCGTATAGGGAGTCGCGAGTTTAGCGAAACAAATGAAGGTGTTCTGGCCTGGATTCCTAAAAATCAAGTCTTAGATTTAGACTTGTGGGAAGGGGATCAAATTTTTATTCGTGCGATTATGGCTGACCAGGGGCCATTTGATCTAAAATTTTATTATGATGACAGTCGTCAACTCATGAAAGTTGAAGAAAAGATGTTATAAGGTTTGGTTTAGATAAGTATTAATGGGAGGAAGCGTACGATGATTGATATGCATTGTCACATTTTACCTGGTGTGGATGATGGAGCCAAGGACTTGGATATGGCTATCGCTATGGCTAATGCTGCGCGACGAGAAGGAATTACTCATATCCTAGCAACGCCTCATCATCACACAAAAGACTATAATAATACTGGCGACCAGGTCAATCAAAGGGTTGCTCGTTTGCAAGAAGAGTTAGATCGTCGCGGTATCGATTTGATTGTTTTTCCTAGTCAGGAAGTCCATATTCATGGTGAGCTAATGGCTAATATCACTAAAGGAGATATTTTATTTACTGATTTAAATAATTCTTATCTCCTAATAGAGTTTCCTAGCAATGAGATTCCTGAGTTTTCCTATCAAATTATCTTTGAATTATTAAATCGTAATATTCGTCCTGTGATTGTCCATCCGGAACGTAATACGAAATTGATGGAAGATCCTGGGATTTTACGGCGCTTTGTTGATCAAGGATGCTATGCGCAAGTTACAGCAGCTTCTTATTTGGGTGTGTTTGGCTCAGAAGTTGAAGCGGCTGCTCGATATATGATTGAACACCGTCTAGTGCATATGATGGCTTCCGATGCCCATCGTCCTGATGGGGTGCGGGGATTTCATATGGCAGAAGCGTTTAAACAATTGGAGAAGGACTATGGGGTGTCCTTAGTGTTTGATTATCAGCAAAATGTTCGGAGTTTAGTGAATGGGGACCACTTAATTACGGATTTTGAAATTTCAACCAAGAAAAAACCACGAAAAAAATGGTTTGGTTTATTTTAATTTATTCTCGTAGTCTATAATGGAGGGTCTTATGCAAGTCACTAAAAAAATTAAATTCTTTACCATAGCGATTGCTGATTTGCTATGTGTATTTTTTTCTGCTGCTATAACTTATTTATTGTTGCTTTATTATGTTCATGTTAGTTTTCGCAATATTTTATTTTTAGTCTTAGTTTATTATGGCGTTCATTTTATAGTGGGTTATTTCTTGAAAAATCATCTGGCAACTATTCGGCTTTTTTCGATTCATGATGTGCGTAATTTAGGTGTATCTAATATTCTTGCCGGATTAGTGACGACAGTGGTTTACCTTACTGTTTTTGATAATGTTAGTTTACGCTTTATCTTTTTATTAACTGTGTTCAGCATCGGGGCAATGGCGCTCCTACGGTTAGCTTGGCGTTTTTATATCAATGAACGGGAAAAGCAGCATAATCCTTTAGCTGCAAGTCAAAAATCAGGAACTCGAACACTCTTAGTAGGGGCCGGACGAGCTGGACGAATTTTCATTCAAAGCTTTAATCGTAAAAATGGAGTCTATCGCTTAGTAGGAATCGTGGATGATAACCCTGAAAAACGTGGCACTTATTTGGATGGCATCCGTGTTTTAGGAAGTTTAGACCAAGTGCCTGAAATTATAAAATCCTATCAAGTCGAATTAATTATGATTACAGCACCTTCGCTTCCTGGGGAGCAGATTGAGCGAATCTTAGATGCTGCCAATGCTGCTAATATTAAGGTGAACCAGATGCCAGTGGTGGAAAGTACCCTATCTGGTTACCAAGTGAAATATGAGAAAACACCGCAAGAAATTGATATTGCTGACCTTTTGGGCCGCAAAGAAGTGGAGTTAGACGACAGTAAACCTCTAGAACAAATTTCTGGACATACTGTCTTAGTTACTGGTGCAGGGGGCTCGATTGGTTCCGAAATTTGTCGACAAGTCATCAAATTTGCCCCTAAGAAACTGATCTTATTAGGGCATGGTGAAAATTCCATCTATCTTATTAACCAAGAATTAAGAGCCATGAACTTACCTAATGTGCAAATTATTCCTGTGATAGCTGATGTTCAAGATGGCGATTATATTTATGAAGTTATGGAGAAACATCATCCCGATATTGTTTATCATGCCGCTGCGCATAAACACGTGCCATTGATGGAAGCTAACCCAACCGAAGCGGTGAAAAATAATATCTATGGGACTTATAATGTTGCCAAAGCCGCCAAAGAATCTGGCGTGGATGTTTTTGTGATGGTATCTACTGATAAGGCTAACAACCCACCAAATGTAATGGGCGCCACTAAACGGATAGCGGAAATGATTGTTACTGGACTTAATGATGATAACGGAGGAACTGTCTTTACTGCGGTGCGCTTCGGAAATGTTTTGGGTAGCCGTGGATCAGTGATTCCTTTATTCAAAAAACAAATTGCTGCAGGTGGTCCAGTGACGGTAACTGATTTTAATATGCGACGTTTCTTTATGACAATTCCTGAAGCTAGTCGTTTAGTAGTTCAGGCCGGAGCTAATGCTCAAGGGGGCGAAATCTTTATCCTAGATATGGGAGAAGAAGTTTATATACTGGACTTAGCCAAGAAAATGATAAAATTATCTGGTTTTACTGAAGAAGAAATTGGCATTGTTGAGACAGGTATACGTCCTGGAGAAAAATTGTACGAAGAACTGCTTTTAACGGATGAAACCACGGGACGACGAGTGGATGATAAGATTTTTGTCGGAAAAATCCATAATCTACCATTGACTACGATTCGTGATTTTGTGGAGAGTCTTGACCTTTCTGGACAGGCTAATTCTGATTTGGCCCAAGAATTAGTCGCCTTTGTTCACCGTGATACAGCAGAAGAGTAAACCATCAAAAAGAACTAGGTTATTTGAAGGGTTTATGATAGAATGTTAGAGATTCTATGCCAATAAGGAGGAACTATGGAAGAAACACAAGAAATTTCATTGCTCGATATTTATACGATTATTAAGGACAAGTTTGGTAAGATATTAATGGCAACATTTATTGGTTTTGTCATTGCAGCTTTGCTGACCTTTTTGGTGATTGAACCTAAGTACACTGCTACTACTGATATCGTGGTAAATGATACCCAAGATTCATCAGAACAGCTAAATCAATCGCAACTACAAACGAACCTTACTTTGTTGAATACCTACCAAAATATTGTGACCAAACCAGTGGTATTAGAACCTGCTATCGAGGAAGTAGGGGCAGACATGACGGTGGAAGAATTGGCTTCCCAAGTTACTGTGACAACTGAGTCAGATTCTTTGATTTTCTCAGTGACTGTTGAAAATGCTTCTCCTTATTTGGCAGCAGATTTAGCTAATGCTATTGCTAAACATTTTTCTAATGAAGTCCAAAACATATTGAATGTACAAAACGTTTCTATTGTCACCTCAGCAGAACCAGACGAAGACCCTGCATCACCTAATGTACTGCTTAATTTGATATTAGGTGCCTTAATTGGGGGTATTATTGGACTTGTTTATCAACTGTTGCGGGCAATTTTTGACCGTACTGTTCGCAGTTCAGAAATTGTTGAGGAAGTGGGTTGGACTATGCTAGGAACATTGCCAGAAATGACTAAAAGTAATGTTCAAGAAACTCGCTTCAAGAAGAAAAACAAAGACAATCAAAATCGTCGGCGTCGGGTCTAGGAGGTTTATGTATGTTTTTTGAAAATCGTAAACAGAAAAAATTTGATCAATTGAATGCTGAGCAACGTTTGGGGGCTTCTTTAATTACAGTAACTAAACCCAACGATACAGTATCAGAACAATTCCGTACCATACGAACTAATATTCAATTTTCTATGGTAGACCAAGACTTTAAGACCTTGATGTTTACTTCTTCTGCTGTTTGGGAAGGGAAGTCAACAGTTGCTGCTAACGTCGCTTCAGTGATGGCTGACTTAGGTTTAAGAGTTTTACTTGTCGATGCGGATATGCGTAAACCGACTGTCCACAAGACCTTTAACTTAGAAGGGAATACCCAAGGATTAACTTCCTTATTGACAAATCGAGACTTATCTTTGACGGATACCATTCAATTTGTCCAAGAGGCCAACGTTTATATCTTACCGGCAGGACCGACCCCACCTAATCCTTCTGAATTATTAGGTTCTAATCGTATGCAAGAAGTTATGCAAGAACTTGAAGAATTGTTTGATCTAGTTATTTTTGATACACCACCAATTCTTGCAGTTACTGATGGGCAAATTATTGCTAGTCGTGTCGATGGCGTAATTGTAGTTGTCCGTGAAGGTGTTGCTGAGAAAAACAATGTAAAGAAATCGAAAGAACTTCTTGATGTAGTTAATGCCAACGTCATTGGTGCCGTTTATAATGGGGCCGATGCCAAGAAAACTCATGGCTATGGCTACGGTTATGGCTATGGCTATAGCTATGGCGAAGGAGAAAAACAATAATATAAATTTTAAAGTAATATATGATTATAATGAAGCTGGGGCATTGTCCCAGCTCTTTTTAAATTAAAGATAATCTAACAAGAAAAGTGGGGCACAAAGATGATGAAAGTATTGGAATGGATAAAAACGAATCCTTTCTTTATTGTGGCAGGATTACTAGCCATAGTATCAGTATTATTAGGAGATTTTTCCTGGGTTTATATTAATTTTCAGCTATTAGTCACCTTATTTGGTTTGATGTTAGTTTTGGGGTTGTTCTCGGCTTCCGGTGGCTTAAACTATGCCTCTTTTCGTTTATTGGCTTGGGCAAATAATTCACGTGTCTTAATTCAAGCCTTAATTCTTTTGAGTTTTTTGGCTTCCTTTTTATTGTCTAATGATGTGGCAGTTTTGACTCTCTTGCCATTATATTTGAATGTGCTCTATTATTTGCCCAAGTTTAATGGGCAAGTTTTAGGAGCGGTGTTGATTGTTTTGGCTGCTAATTTAGGTGGGGTATTCTTCCCCTTCTCTAACCCACAAAATTTGTTAATTTATCAAACTTTCCAGCCTTCTTTCTTAGATTTTATCACTTGGACAGGCCCTTTAATGCTGGTAGGCCTTATTTTATTAGGATTAGCTTCCTTTAAGGTAGATAAGTTAGCAATTTCTAAACAAAAACAGACTGCTACTGTGTCTTGGTCGCTTGCAGCCTATGCTAGCCTGGGTATGTTACTTATGGTTCTAGCAATTTTTGGTGTTCTTAATGTCTATTGGACTGCAGGGGCCATCGGGTTAGCGGTTTTTATTTTTGGCAGGAAATATCTCTTACAGGTTGACTACATGCTCTTGCTGACCTTTGCATGTTTTTTTATTATTGTTGGTAATCTTAGCCAAATTATTTGGCTAAGAGAACTTTTGTCGACATACGCTAGTCAATTATCAATTTCATATTGGGCTAGCTTATTATTGAGTCAAATTTTTTCCAATGTTCCCACTACTATCTTGCTCCTACCCTTTAGTCAGGATTATCCTGCCCTCTTATTAGGGGTAAATATCGGTGGCTTAGGGACCTTGTTGGCTTCCATGGCTAACTTACTGGGTTTCAATATTGTACGATCTTTCGTATCAATGGATACGCGTGCTTACTTAAGGACCTTCTTAAAGGTTAATTTTAGCTTCTTGATTATTTTGGCTGTCTTTTTTTATGGTGGTTTATGTTTATTGCTGTCGTAAAAAGGTGATGACTATGCTTTTAAATTTCTTCATGATACAATTTTAAGTAAGAACTGATAGACAAAATGGCTTGAAATCAATTAATGATTGAGAGGTATAAAAATGGAATATAAAAAATTTGCTAACGATTATGTACTTCGCCTTGATCCTGGTGAAGAAATTATTGCCAGCATAGCCCAGTTTGCCCAAGAAACCGGTGTAGAATTAGCTAGTGTTCAAGCAATTGGCGCTTGTAATCAAGTCGAATATGGTTTATATAATTTAGAAACCCAAGAATATCATCTCAATACTAAGGAAGAAGATTTGGAGTTGGTGTCTTTGATTGGGAATATAAACACTATGGATGGCAAGCATTATAGCCACTTTCATGCTACTTTTGCTGATCAAGCGGGCCATGTATGGGGTGGACACCTTAATAGAGCCATAATTTCAGCAACAGGTGAATTTATGATTCATGCGATTCAAGCTAATGTTGACCGTGAGAAAAATCCTGATACTGGAATCAACGAATTCCAATTTGAAGATTAATCAAGTAGGAGGCAAGGTATCATTATGGTAAAAGCGGTACTAACACCGGGACAGAAGGCACAGTTGCAAGCTTTGAATTCTAAACATGCCCAAGCTGATGTTGATACAATTATCTCAACCATCCAACAATATGTTGATGAGAATTCTTATCGAATGAACAGAGGCGAAATCAATGTTTTGCCTATCCAAGCAGCCCCAAATAAGAAGAATAAAACATTAGAATTGACTTTACTTTTTGTTAATTTAAGTCAGGAAACGATTTATCAACTTCGCGGAGATTTTGAAGCTAGTCTAGTAGAGGAAAAGATGACTCTTGAAACAACTGATTTTGTTTATGACCATGATTTTTTGGGTAATTGGGAAAATGGTCAAGCAATTCTAGTCACTGAATCCTTAGCTTACCAAGGGCGACCAAGTAAACGGGTTTACCAAGATAAAGACATAGCACTGCAGTTGGGTGCCTTTAAAATGGTGACGGATGCCTAAAAAAGTTTATAATGACCTAAATAGCGAAAAGCTCCTCCAAAGTCAGAAGACTTTTGGAGGAGCTTTAATTATCTAATGAGAATTGTTGGCTCATGCTATTGGCGAATTTGACCGCTACCTAAGACAACGTATTTATAAGAAGTTAAGGCATCCAATCCCATTGGACCACGGGCATGGAGTTTTTGAGTAGAGATGCCGATTTCGCCCCCAAATCCAAATTTCTCACCATCAGAGAAGCGAGAGGAGGCATTAACATTGACTACAGCAGCATCGATAGCATTAATGAAGTCTTGGGCGACACTATAATTTTCAGTGACAATGACTTCTGTATGCTGGGTAGAATATTGGTCAATGTGATTAATGGCTTCATCATAATCAGCAACAACCTTGATCGCAATTTCATAATCCAAGAATTCTTGGGCATAATCTTGAGGCTTAGCTAATTGTCCATCTGGGAAATAAGTCAGAGCAGCTTGGTCAGCATGAACTAAGACGTTATAATCTGCTAACTGCTCAGCAACTCGGGGTAAGAAATCTTTAGCAATGGCCTGGTCAACAAGAAGCGTTTCAAGGGCATTGCAAACAGAAACGCGCTGAGTTTTCCCATTGATTAAGATAGCTAGCGCTTTATCCAGGTCGGCATCCTTATGGACATAGAGGTGATCATTACCAACACCCGTTTCAATAGTTGGAATAGTTGCTTGTTTTACTACATTTTGAATCAGGCCTTGGCTACCACGAGGAATCAGACAATCCACATAGTCGTTCATTTGCATGAATTTTTGGGCGAGTTGGCGGTCAGGGTTATCGATATAAGCAACAGCATCCTCAGTGATCCCACTTTTTCTTAACGCAGATTTTAAGACATTTAAAATTGCTAGGTTAGAATTAATCGTTTCCTTACCTCCACGAAGAATAACGGCATTACCAGATTTGAAACAAAGACCCACTGCATCGGCGGTAACATTAGGCCGCGACTCATAGATAATCCCAATAACGCCAAGCGGGACGGTACGTTGAGAAATTTCTAAACCATCTTCATTAATCCAAGATTTATGGCTACTACCAATAGGGTCAGCTAATTGGGCCACCTTTTCTAAACCAGCTGCCATGGATTCTACTCGTTCTTCAGTTAATGTCATTCGTTCAATAAAGCTTTCTGGACGACCACTGTCATGGGTTTTAGCGATATCCTTTTGGTTGGCAGCAAGAATGTCAGCTAGCTTGGTCCGTAATGCTTGGGCCATAGTATTTAGCGCTCGGTTTTTGGCTTGGCTAGGCAATTGAGCTAATTCTTTAGCTGCTTTTTTAGCTGCAGTTCCTAAATCGTAAAGTGTCTCTTCATTAATCATATTTAGTCCTCCCATCATAACTTATGGCGTGATAAAGGCAGTTCCAATATCTAAACCGGCTAAGAGTTCTAATATTTGGCTAGGCTCATGTGAAGACATAATAACGGTTTGACGGTCGTGGTCTAATAAGTCTTGGGCTGCAGTAAGTTTGGTTTGCATGCCTCCAACACTATAGGTAGAACCTTGTTCAGATCCTGCCATAGCCAAGAGCTCTTCAGTAATTTCATGAATAATATTGAATTTTTTGGCTTGGGGGTCGCTTTGTGGGTTGGCAGAATAGAAGCCATCTACATCGGTTAATAAGACCAATAAATCGGCATCGATGGTATTAGCAACCATAGCAGAAAGAGTGTCGTTGTCACCAAAACGTGTGTGATGGTCCATTTCATCCACTGAAACAGTGTCGTTTTCGTTAACGATAGGGATAATCTTATTTGCCATCAAAGCATTCATGGAATTACGGTAGTTGGCATAAGATTCCGGATAGTCAATGATGTCACGGGTGAGTAGAACTTGCCCAATGGCTTGGCCATAGTAGTTGAAGAAACGACTATAGACAGTCATTAATATCACTTGCCCCACAGCAGCTACTGCTTGTTGGTCGGGGATTTCTGTGGGTCGCTCTTCAATATTAAGGTGGGAGGAACCCACCCCAATCGCACCAGAGGAAACAAGGATAATTTCTTTACCTGCTTGCATTAAACTGCTTAAACTAAAGGCTAAACGGTCAATACGACGATAGTTTAGTTCATTTTTATCATTTAATAGGGAATTAGTGCCAATTTTGACGACAATACGTTTGGCATTTTTTATTTTCTCACGTTGCATAGAAAACTCCTTAGTTTGGGTTTACTCGATAAAAGAATAGACTGACTCATTATAGCATAATTTCAAAATGGAAACGACCATGGCCTGCTACTAGCGCTTTGCCATTGTTTTATAAAAATATAGCCAGTAATTCATTTTTTTATTATAATAGAATAAACGGTGAGGAGGCTTATCATGAATTTTACCAAGGAGCATGCGCGTAAGGTATATATTACTTTGATCTTATTGATTGTCGTATTATTAATTGTTTTAGTGGGTCTGTTTTATGCTCGACGTCAACCGACAGATTCTACTCAGGAAGATCAAACCGCACAAAGTCAGCAAAGTCAAGAGTCAGTCCAAGAAACTGATATCGGTAATAAACAAAATAAACGGCTCAGTCGTAAAGAAAAAGCTCAGTTAGAAGAACAAGTTCATGCGAGTCAAAGTGATGCAGACATTAATACCCTAATCAAGGAATTTCCTAGGGACCCTAACCAAGAGGCCGCAGAATTAATCTTGATTAATAAGGACAATCCTTTTGAACAAGAGCCGCAAGTTCCCTTAGCTTATGATGCTGAATCAGGCCAATCTTTCCATGAAGATATTGAAAAACCTGTCACTGAATTACTAAATGCTGCTCAAGAAGCAGGTTATCCTCTCTATATTGTGTCAGGCTACCGGTCAATTGCCTACCAAGAACAAAATATTGAGAGTAATTATCAGCAATATCTTGCCCAAACTGGGGGTGATGAGGAGGAGGCGCAACGGCTTACTGATGCCTATGTGGCTCCAGCCAATGCTTCTGAGCATACGACTGGCTTAGTGCTCGATTTATTGGGTAAAGATTGGTTGGCTCAAGGGAAGTCCTTGTCAGAAGACTACGAGAACGACCCTTCTGCCCAATGGCTCATGAAAAATGCTGCTAATTATGGCTTTATTCTGCGTTATCCTAAAGACAAGGAAGACATTACTGGCTATAATTATGAACCTTGGCACTACCGCTACGTTGGCGTCAAACCAGCTCAGTATATGGCTAAACATGGGCTCACCTTAGAAGAATTCCATCTTATTCAAGAAGCCTTAGCAGAAGAATAATACCATTTTAAGCTTGTAAAGAGCTCCCTAAGCAAGATCGTTAAACTTGCTTAGGGAGCTTTGTGTTTGTTTGCAGCTGAGTCAGCCAATCAATTTATTTTTAATCCTTGTCGTGAGGGGGTTATAAGCGATTAAGGCAGTGAATTTTACTAGTGGTCTTTTTTTGCTAAGGCTTCGATCTCTACACGAGCCCCTTTAGGGATTTCGCGGACTGCGATACAAGAGCGAGTAGGGTAAGCACCTTCTGGAAAGGCTTGACCATAGACTTCATTGACAGCTGAAAAATCAGCCATATCAGTTAAGTAAATAGTGCAGTGGATAATATCAGAGAAATCATAGCCAGCAGCTTCAACAATAGCGCGAATATTTTTCAAGGAATGTTTGGTTTGTTCTTCGATATTATCAGGAATGTCATTAGTTGCCATATTGATAGGTAATTGACCAGATAGGTGGAGGCTAGTGCCAGTGTCAATAGCTTGAACATATGGTCCAATGGCAGCAGGTGCTTGGTCGGTTTGGATAATTTTACGCATAATATTCTCCTTATTTATTCAATGACAAAGGCTGGGATGACGTCCCAGCCTTAATTTGTGAAAGGTTAGCTGTTTTTAGAATTATTTACCGGCTTCATAGAACTTCTTGCGGTCTTCTTCAGGAACCATAGAACCACCTGTTGCCCAAGCAACATGAGTAGCGTTCGCCATTTTTTCTGTTAAGCCCTTATCTTGGATGAATTTTTGTCCTTCTTCAGTTTTGAAGAGGAAAGCAGCACCAGAAAGACCAGCAGTAGCAGCAGGTTCTAAGAAGATGTCTTCGGTGTCTACTAGACGAGTCAAGTTGCGGTTAGATTCTTCATCACTAAGAGTATAACCACCATCGAAGAAATGTTCCATGACTTTAGCAACGAATTGAGAGGTACGTGGAACAGCAAGACCATCCATCACTGTTTTACCATCAATACCGAAGTCGTTCACTGAGACATTAGAGTATTCACCAGTTAATAAACCTAGGATTAAGGAAGGTACATGGGTAGGTTCAGCGAAGAAGGCGTAAACATTATCGCCAAAAGTATGTTTAGCACCGAAAGTAATTCCACCTGGACTACCGCCGACACCACATGGTAAGTACAAGAATAGTGGGTGATCATCGTCAATTACAATACCATCATCTTCTAGTTGAGCTTTTAGACGCGACGCAGCAGTTGTATATCCTAAGAAAAGGTGTTCAGAGTTTTCGTCATCAACGAAGTAAGAATTAGGATCTGCTTCAGACGCAGCTCGACCTTGTTCAACGGCTTCAGTAAAGTTGGTATTGTGTTCGATGACTTCGACTCCATTTTGACGTAGGTAGTCTTTCTTCCATTGTTTGGCTTCGCTAGACATATGCACGATTGCTTTGAAACCAAAGGCAGCAGCCATAACCCCTACGGAAATACCTAAGTTACCGGTTGTGCCGACAACCACTGAGAAATCTTTGAAGTAGTTTTGGAATTCATCGGAAGCAAATTTAGTATAGTCATCGTCGTAACCAGATAACAAGCCTTGTTCAATCGCAACTTTTTCAGCATGGACAAGAACTTCGTAGATGGCACCACGTGCTTTGATAGTTCCTGCAATAGGAAGAAGATCATCACGTTTTAAGTAAAGGTCACCGATAATTTCAGTGTCATAACGGGCTTCAACATCAGCCTTGAATTGATCAATTTTGCTGTAAGGAGACTCGATTAAACCATTTAACTTTTTAGTGTCTTCAAAGGTCATTTCTAACCAAGGCGCAAAACGTTTCAAACGATCTTCCGCATCTTTGACATCTTGACCAGTATATTCGACTTGATCCTTTTCTTCTTCAAAAGAGCCTTTCTTATCGTTAATCCAAAAGACATCATTTTCCTCAATAATATCTTTGATATAAGGGTTTTCTTTCCATTGTTCTAAAGTTTTTCCAGCAATTTCTTTTGTCATAATATACCTCTTTTCTTTATATTATTTCGTTGAATAAGCTTCAGTTAATTGACCGTGTTCTTTACTTGTCGCTTGGTCGTCCTCTGCGTTTAAGTCTTCTAAAGTTACAATTGGATAGTTCTTAAGGGCAAGTGAAACGACGTAACCCACTGTTAGTGCAATTAAAGCACAAATAACTGCCATAATAGTAAGCTTGATAGGGTTGTTATAAGCATACATCACTGCTAGTCCCGCAAAAGGTGTTGCAGTAGATGAGGCTTCATTCGTTAATCCAACTAAGGCGACTATGATACCGCATAAACCACCGGAAAGGAAGTTACTGAGGTAAACCGGAATTGGATTGGCAGAGGTTAAATCCACCTGGGTTTTGGGTTCGATAAAAACGGATAATGTTTCTCGCATACTACCGAATCCGAAACGTTTGTAGACCATGAAGTTTACAAATGAGGCGCTCCAAATGGCCATAGTCGTTACTCCCATTGGTATCCCTTTTAATCCTAACATAGCTGATAGAGCCATGGAAGAAATTGGTGAGGAACCAACTATAGCCATTATACCACCAATGATTAACCCCATGATAATTTGGTTACCTTCCGCACTTAGAGAAATAGTACGCCCAATATTGAGTAGGGTAGATTCTACAATGGGTTCACTCAAACGGCCTAAGAAACGTGCAAGTGGAGCAACAACGATAATCATGGCAATAAGATCTAAACCTTCAGGTAGACGTTCATCTAAGAAACGAATCACGTAGAAACAAGCATAACCAGCCACTAAACCGGGTAAGATCCCCATGCCCATAACAGCTGCTCCAGTTAACATGCCGTAAACCGGTGAAGCGCCAAGGGCAATCGGAATCAAGGCAGCCGCTGCCGCACCACCCATTGACCCAGCAGCACTACCGACTTCGCTGAAGAAGGGGAGGTTGAACACATTCCCCACAAAAGAATTCAAAAATGCTTCAACCAAGAGTGTTGCCACAGAAGCATCAGCAAAAGCTGACATGGTTTTTCGACCATAGGGAGCCTTAAAGGTAAATAAGGTGAAGAGTCCCAGTACTAAAACCAAGAGACCCACACCAATCAACAGGTCCATTGCTTTCCTCCTTTCTTAAATTACTCACTAACATTTCCAAATCATTATAAGCTATTCACTTACAAGTCTTATTGTAAGGGCTTAGGTAAGCGTTGTCAATAATTTATTATCAGAATGATAAATTATTATTTATTCAAAAAAAGCACAATACCTTTATGCATTTTATCAATGAATGCGATTGCCTTTTTATTTATTTAGGTTATAATTTAAGCACAGCGTAAAATGTCAGTGAAAGGATGTGAATATGAGATGACTGAATTTAAACCAACTAACTATATAAACTTAGTGCATTTTTTGGGCGACTTATTGGGCGATGAATTTGAAATTATTCTTCATATCATCAGAGATAATGAAGTTTATATGGCAGAAATCGTTAATGGGCAAATCAGTGGGCGAACAATTGATTCACCAATCACCCAATTTGCCTTAGATTTGATTAAGGATGAGCGTCATAAGGAAGTTCCCTACATTAGTGGTTATCGTACCAAAACCATTGATAATAAAACATTATGGGGATCAACATTCTTTATTAAAGATGATAATAATCATTTATTAGGCATGATTTGTATTAATCGTGATACCAGTCAATCAGTAGCTATGCTTGATGAATTAATGAATCACCTCAATATTCCTAATGACTTGTGGCATCCTGACCAAGCCTCCACAGACAAAGATGCGTCGGATGATCCGATTGAAGTCTTGTCGCAAAGTGTCGATGACATTATTGCTCAAGTTATCGATACTAAAACCATTGATGATAATGTGCAATTAACCAAGCAATACAAAGTTGAAATTATTGATCGCTTGGATGACAAAGGTGTTTTCCAAATCAAGGGAGCAGTCACTAAGGTGGCGGAAGCGCTAAATATTTCTGAGCCCAGTGTTTACCGTTACCGCAAAATGATTAATTAAAGGTAATTTATGAACTAAAAAATCCATTAAAAAAGAAGCGTCTTGCCACATTGGCAAGACGCTTCTTTTGTTATAGTGATTAGATTAAAATTCAACAGTTGCTGGTAACTCTTCGCCGATAGCTGCTAGCCGGTCAGCGACTTCTTGGGTAGACCAACCTTTTGCTTGGATATAACGGTTACGTGGGTGTACCCGACACTCGTGTGAGCAACCTCCTAAGTATTTCTCTTGGTTTTCTTCGGATGCTAACATTTGGCGGTTACATTCTGGGTTACCACAGTTAACGTAACGTTCACATGGTGTGCCATCGAAATAGTCTTCTCCGATAACGCTTGGTGATACTCGGTTGATAGGAACAGAAATCCGTTCATCGAAAACATACATTTTACCTTCCCAAAGATCGCCACGTGTTTCTTCGTCTTGACCATAGTTTTCGATACCGCCATTTAGCTGACCAATTTCTTTACCAATACCTTCGCGTACTAAGTACCCAGATAGTTTTTCACAACGGACACCACCAGTACAGTAAACGAGTACTTTTTTGTCCATGAACTTGTCTTTGTTGTCTTGTAACCATTGCGGAAGCTCACGGAATGCCCGGATATCTGGATTGATAGCTCCCTGGAAATGCCCAAGTTCATACTCATAATCATTACGGGTATCAATGAGGACAGTATCTTCATCTTGCATGGCTGTTCGGAAGTCTTTAGGATCTAGATGGTTACCTGTAATTTGGTTAGGGTCGAGATCCTCGTCTAATTTTAGTGAAACAATTTCGGGACGATAGCGGACAAACATTTTCTTGTGCGCATAGTCGTCAGCTTCGTTGATTTTAAACCATAAGTCTGAAAATTTATCCATGGCGTGCATATGGTCCATGTATTTTTTGGTAACTTCTTTGGGTCCGGAAACAGTTCCGTTAATTCCTTCATCAGAAATCAAAATACGGCCACGTAGGCCAATGGATTTACAGAACATTAATTCGTCTTTAGTAAATTGTTCAGGATCGTCAATATCAACATATTTATAGTATAGTAACACTTCATAATCTTTTGACATAATTTTACCTCCAAAGTAAAGTTGTCTTATTCTAGCTACAATCCCTAATTATACCGAAATTTAATAAATGAATCAAGTAAGGCTTCAGATATAGCGACTTTTGTCAAGTTATAAGCTGATTTTATCTAGCGACAAAGGCGACAATTTTCTAGGATGAAAAATAAATTGAAATTCTAAATGAAAAGATTGCACATAAATTGTATATTTGCTATAGTCGAATATGTTGAGACTAAGGGAAAAGGAGAGGATGAAATGGAAGCAATCAAACGATTAAATTTAACGCAATTATTAATGGTAGCCCTAGGAACATTCTTAATGACTATAGGGCTATATTTCTTTTTAGTTCCTGATGAATTAGTGGGTGGAGGAACTGCCGGAATTACAATTGTTCTGGATCACTTCATTGGTTTACCTTATTCACTCATTTTGTTAATTGTTAACTTATTTCTGCTAAGTTTAGGGATTATTTTTGTGGGTAAGGATTTTGGTGGAACAACCATCGTTTCCATTGTTTTATATTCTTTCTTCTATGGCTTATTTGAACGATTTATGCCCCTTAATGGTCCAGTGGCTGATGATAGTATTGTTAACTTGATTCTTGGGGTAGTTATTATGGCAGTAGGTTTAGGGACAGTATATAATGCTGGAGCTTCTACTGGAGGAACAGATATTTTAGGTAAAATAATTAATATGCATACTCCCATACCCTTTGCCTTGTCTGTGATGATTGTAGACTTGACTGTCTTAATGTTTGTGATGTTGATTTTTGGGGTTGATCGCGGACTATATGCATCAATTGGTATTTTATTAAACTCACAAATTGTTGATAAGATTATGTCCGGGGGAAATGTTAAATTCCAAGTCACCATTATTTCTGAACATGGTGGAACAATTAATGACTTTATCCTGACAGAATTGCATCGGGCAACCACAATTTACAATGCCAAGGGGGGTTATACCAAGGCACCCCGTGCAGTAATTATTACTGTCATTAACCGATCCGATATGATTGAATTGAAACGTCACCTTCATGAAGTGGATATGCGTGCCTTCTTGTATGTGTCAACGGTTTCTGAGGTAACAGGTGAAGGCTTTACCTATAATATTAAGCCAACCCAGCACTTCAAGCGCCCTAAGAAAAAAGCAGTCGAAAGTAAGCATGGCACCCAAGAACAGCTTTAAAGGATGAACTTCAGTTACTTTTAAGGTATACTTAGGATAAAAGTGGTGAAAGGACTGTTGGGTATGCGCACAGAGGAATTGTATAGCCGCCTCAATCAATTGGGGTTTATTGAAAATTACTATGCGACCCGAAGCAAAGAAGACAAGCTTGGTCAAACTTATCGGGTACTCAAAATTTATGATGATGATGCCAAATTAGCAGAAGTTAGTCTAGAAGCACCTTATATGTTGCGTACAACCTTTCCTGGTTTTGAGAAACGAAACGTTTTGGAACAGCAAGCCTTATTGAAAATTTTGATTGAGTATAGTCGGACACCGATAGAAAAACGGCGTAGTGAAATGTATTTTGCTTATTATTACGACTTGAATAATATTCCCCATTTCATTAAACGCCTGCGTAATGGTCGGCTCACGGATGACACCATTCCTTTTGCATATTTTTCGACTATGTCAGATGAGGAGATGGAGAAATATCTTTTTACTGGACCTGAATTTGATGATTTTCCTGAAGACTACCGGCCACGCTTTAGACCAGATTCCTTTGTCAAGGTGACTCCGATTGAAGAGTTTCGTCAAGACTTACGTGATCGTTTCTCTTCCTTTAAATCTGATGAAAATGGTCAGTAAGATGACGGTAAAAATGAATAAAAAATCAGCTGGACTTCTTATTTAGAAATCCAGCTGTTTTTTATTTATACCATCAAATCTTCATTGGTATGGTTTTTAATATAGTTTTTGGGTGATTCATTATAAACTTTTTTGAAACTTCGGTAGAAAGTCGAATAGTCTCCAAATCCAGAATCATCCGAAACTTCTTGTAGAGACATTTTATTTTTAGGGATTTCCCGCATTAAACGCGCAGCGTAGTGGGCTCGTTTTTTGACTAAGTATTCATGGAAGTTGAGGTTCATTTCTTTTCGGAAGAGTTTGGAGAAGTAATAAGGAGAAATACCAAATTCTTCGGTTATCCGTTGCAATTGTAAGTCAGATTCGCGGAAATGTTGATCGATAAAATAGATAATATGACTAAAGTGACGATCATCCTGATAGTTACCAGAAATATAAGGTAATTTATGGGATTGAAAAATAGTTGTCATGGCCCGCAAGAGATGATAGGCAGTGATGAAGGAGACATCTGTTGCTTTATCATCAGAATAAGTCATAATTTTGCTGAGTTCATCAGTCACGGAATCAATACTTTCGGCTTCTAAACGGAAATGTCCTGGCTCAGACAGGAACTTTTTAAATACCTTGGCTTTGCTAGGATTGACTTCAGTAAATTGCTGCAATATATTTTCGGGAACCATTGCAACATAACGACTATTATTAATGCCTTTTTCACTATTGAGTTGGTGGGGAGTATATGGAGGGATAAGTAAGATATCGCCCTTGTAGACGGCATATTCACGTTGGTCAATTTTATAATGGCAAAGATTCCCCATGTAAACAAATAATTCTAAATGATCATGTTCATGCCATAGCGCTGTGGCATCAGCGTATTCCGTGGTATTAATACCAAAATGAGGCACCCCATTAAAGGAACTTTTTAGTTCTTGGTGACGTTCATCATGATAATTTAAACTGAAAAAATTTTGTTGCGTATATAGTTTAGCTACTTCCATTAGAGACACCTCTTCTAATTATGGTTTTTACTCATCTCATTCAGTATATAACAAAAATTGCAAAGAATAAAGGGGCAATAATTTGGATTTTACCGTTTACATTATGATAAAATAGTTACGTTAGACTAATTCGCCTTTTTTTCTATTTTGCGATTGGTCTGAGTTTGCAGAAAATCAAATCACTTTGTTAAGAAAGTGTAAAATGACTTGATTATTTTGCCAATACCGCTAGAATAACTAGTGCCCTTTATTTAAGGCAAGCTTGTAAGGAGCGATAGAGATGAAAAAAGATAGTGATGACCTATTAAATAAGATTGTCATTCAAAAAACTGGTGATTTTGAAACCGACCTACGCAATATTGCAGTGACCTTGCGTGATAATTTTGATTATATTGAAGATGAAACCTTCGTCCAAGCCTTGGACCAATATTTAACTGCTGCCTATGCTGACAAATCTGAATCATTGGAGACAATGTTAACAGATATTGATCAGTCTGGAGATGCAGAATTTATTGACCGGATGCGGCAACTTTTTGACCAAGAACCTATTAGAGCACAGTTTGAAACAGCTTTATTTATCCGCAAAATGGAAGATGATTTCTCCAATTTACGACCTAAGATGAATGAAAAACATTTGGCCATTTTTTCTGCGATTGATCAGTTTAAGTTCTATTTTGATAATGGACCAGAAATTGAATTACAGCCAACCAAACGTGATTATGCAGGTCTGTATCGTTTCTATGCGCAACTTTTATTCAAAGGTAATGACTGGCGTGATTCGGCAGAAAATTATCAGCAAGCGATTCTATGGAATCCCTATGATAGTTCAATTTATTATGAATTGGCTCATCTCTACCAGGAAATGAACCAGTTCGGTATGTCTTATCCGACCATTTTATCAGCGCTCAAACATTCTGTGACTTGTGAGGAGCTAGCACAAGGTTTTTTCCTTTTAGGGGCTTTTTATGCCTCTAAGGAAGACTGGGAGATTGCCTACCGTCTCTATGAACTGAGTCAAGACTGGCAAAGCACTGAGGCTGTTAAAACAGTTATAAGTGATTTGGAAGGTCAAGTAGACAAGGATGTTTTAGTCGCTATGCCAAGAGCAGAAGTTCTGAAAAAACTGAGTCTAAATCATTATCCTAATGAAGACATGGTAGCAGCCTTGGCTAATTATACCGATAAGCAATCCAATTCTGAATTAAAAGCAGAATTACAAGAAGTCATGGCGGCTTTAGACCGTTGTCATGACCTCTAAGAAAACCTGCTCAGTATTCATACTAAAAAACTCGCCTGCTTGGCGAGTTTTTTTCTTTAATTTTTATGATTTTTCGTTTCATGGGGACGGTAGTTGAAGTAACGTTTAAAAGCACGATAAAAATTACTATAGTCATTGAAACCTGCCTGCTGCCAGGAGTCTGTGACCGATTCTCCATGAGCCAAGTAATGATGGGCGACTTGCAAACGTTTCTCCAATAAAAAGCGGTAGAAAGTTTTGTCAAAATAGCTATGAAAGAGCCGATTGACCGTGGAATTAGATACTTGAAATTGTTCAGCTACTTGGGATAGGGTAAGATCACTAACAAAGTTGTTTTCAACAAAGGCCTTAATTTGGTAAGCCAGTTGTTCTCGTTCATCGAGATTTAACTGTTCAGAATTAAAATGGACTAACATATCAAAAAGTTCCAAAAATAGTTGTGACGTGAGCGCAAAAATGATTTTACGTTCTAAATCAGAAATGTTTACTGATAAACGTTGGTCAATTTGTTCAATAATCTCCAGTAAATGCTGCCAACTGTTATAGGAATAATGCAGGATATGTGGATCATCAAAGATATGATTTAACTCTGGTAAAGCGATAAAGTTTTCGGCAATTGCCTCAAGATAATGATTGGAAATAGATAATAGATAGCCTGCATGATTGCTAGCTGAGCGAGGGCGATGGTCAGGAAAATAAATTTTCCGATCCATTTGGCTAGGCAGGATAGCAATATGATGGACATTTAATTGGATTTGGGTATCGGCAATAGCTATAATTAAAGGTTTTTTAGCGAAAATAATTTCTGAGCGATGAAAAGAAATTTGATTATAATTAGCAAGGGTATCAGTGGTAATGGTTTTTGTTTTCAAGCGAAAAGGGATTGAAGACACCATGTCTTGACCTCCTATTTAAGCAAGTAATGAATCATTAATGGTAAATACGTGGTAGCCGGTTAGAAAGACCACAAAGAATTTCATGCCCAATAGTGTTAGCATATTTAGCGATATCTTCTACGGCAATAACCTTATCCTTGTTATGACCAATCAGAGTCACTGGAGTGCCAATAGGATAATGGTGTGGTAGTCGAATCATACATTGGTCCATGCAAACTCGGCCTACAATTGGACAAGGGTGGCCGTCGACTAAGACCTCAAATCCAGTCATACAGCGAGGCCAACCATCTGCATAGCCAATGGGTAGAGTAGCAATCCATTCCTGGCTTTCAGCTTGGTAAGTGGCTCCGTAAGAAATTGTTTGGCCAGGGGCAACTTTTTTGCAATAAACAATTTCTGTTGTCAAACTTAAGGCCGCTTCTAAAGAATACGGCAAGTCTAGGTCATAATTGGTAGTATTAACCCCATACATGGCAATGCCTAGTCGGGCCGCATCTAGAGTCAAATCAGGATGCCATAAAGATAGGGCAGAGTTGGACTGATGGAAAAAAGGGTGTTGCTTGAGTTGAGAAAAATCGAGTTTCGCCCTAATCGCTTGGAAAGCTTGGTTTTGTTGGTTCATGATTTCTTGGTCATAATCACTGACTGTATCTGCTGTTGCAAAATGGGTAAATACTGACTCCAATTGCAAGTAGTCTTGGTGGTCACTAATGAAATCAATTAAAATTTGCAAATCCTCAGCCTGGTTGAGACCAATTCTTCCCATGCCCGTATCGGCTTTGAGATGGATGAGTAAGGGGTGGTCAACTTGGTTAGGAGCGAGAGCAATTACTTTTTTCAAGTAGTCCAGTGAAGAAACTGTTACTCCAATTTCTTCTTGCGCCAAATTCCAAGCTTCTTCGGCTGGTGTTAAACCAAGAATATACAATGGTTCAATGATGCCTGCTTGGCGGAGTTCTCTGGCTTCATCTGAGATGGCAACGCAGAAGCCGTCAACCCCACTTTCTGATAAGGCGAGTGATAAGGGAACGGCGCCATGACCATAAGCATCTGCCTTAACCACTGCTAAGACCTTTGTTCCTTCGGGAAGGGCATCTTTAATTTTATGGTAATTATTGAGGACGGCTGTTTTTGATACGTGAACAGCACTGGGCCGGTTAATTCCTGGAATCATATCATCAAATCCTATCTATCGTTAATGCTGATAATTTTTTGTATTCAATTTAAGTTTACCGTAAAAATTTAAAGAAAAAAAGCTTTTAAGTAAAGGCAAAGAGGTTGGGAAAGTTCCCAACCTCTAAACTAGTCAAATTAGTTTGTTTATCTTATTCAGCGAAGTAAGCTTTTAAAGCATCTACCTTGTCTGTTTCTTCCCAAGGGAAGTAAGTATCTTCTGCTTGCCGTCCGAAATGGCCATAAGAGGCAGTCGGACTGTAAATAGCTTGTCTTAAATTTAAGCTATTGATAATACCGGATGGAGAGACTTGGAAAATTTCACGAATAGCAGCAATTAAGTCATCATCGTTTTTCTGGCTAGTACTGAAAGTATCAACACGAATTGATACTGGTTCAGCCACACCAATAGCGTAAGCCAGTTGAACTTCACAACGTTTAGCTAGGCCACTTGCAACAATATTCTTAGCAATATAACGAGCCATATAAGATGCTGACCGGTCTACCTTGGACGGATCCTTACCAGAGAAGGCACCGCCACCGTGGCGTGCCATACCGCCATAAGTATCAACAATAATTTTACGACCCGTTAAACCGGAATCCCCTTTTGGGCCACCGATAACAAAACGTCCTGTTGGGTTAATCAAGTAGCGCGTTTTATCATCAATAAGATTTGCTGGGACTACAGTGGTAATAACAGTATTAATCATATCTTGGTGAAGTTGTTCTTGGGAAACATCTTCATCGTGTTGAGTTGATAAAACGATAGTATCAATACGTTGAGCTTGGTTGTTTTCATCATACTCAACAGTGACCTGGGCCTTACCGTCAGGGCGAAGATAAGCCAATTCGCCGTTCTTACGTACTTCAGCTAGCCGACGTGTGATGCGGTGGGACAAGGTAATAGGTAGGGGCATGAATTCTGGCGTTTCATCAGAAGCATAACCAAACATAAGTCCTTGGTCCCCGGCCCCTAAGGCACTGTCGCGTTCGCTTTCTTCATTATTTTGGCCGGTTGTTTTTTCCTCTAAGGAGTGGTTGACTCCCTGGGCAATGTCTGGGGACTGTTGGTCTAATGCCACTAAAACAGCCAGGTTTTCAGCGTCAAAACCATATTTCCCCCGGTCATAACCAATTTTTTTAACGGTTTCTCTCACAATTTCTTGGTAGTCTAATTGGGCAGTAGTAGTGATTTCACCTACCAATACCACTAAACCAGTGTTGACTACTGTTTCACAGGCAACACGACTGTAAGGATCCTTTGCCAAAGCAGCATCTAGGATTGCATCACTGATTTGATCAGCGATTTTGTCAGGGTGCCCTTCAGTGACACTCTCACTTGTAAATAATTTACGTTCACTTACCATAGTTTCCTCCTAAAGATTATTTCCGCTTGTGGCCTACGGATTGCTATGATAGATTTTCCCTTATTTTTTAGGCCCTGTCAAATATAATTTGCCATAATAGCCCCTTTTTAAGGGAATTTTACCGATGTTTGATCTGCAGCCATTGGGGAACCTTATCATTGTAATAGGCTACCAAACGCACCGTACGCTCTCTTGGGAGTATGAACTCTACTCCTAAGGCAATAATGCCTCCTACAAAAGTATCCAAGGTTCGCATAATGGCGTAAGCATAACGGTTGGATTCGGGAATCGTATAGAAAATGATAAAGAAGGTGGCTGATGCCCCTACTACTGCTTTTTCGCTATGGGTGAGATTGCATAACCATAGGGTAAAGAGGGCGCCTAAGCCAGCGAGTAAGCTATGGATCAAGTAATGTTCTGGTAGGTAGTCTAAAAGAAATATTGTCCCTAAAGCGGCCAATCCGCCCACTACCATGCCGGACAAACGGTGTCTTGCAAAGGTTAAGGATTGGCTGAAGTTGGCGCGCTGCGAATAAACGGCGGCTATACTAGCAATTTGAGCTGAAGCAGCTGGGATAAAGTGATAGCAAAGATTAACAAGGCTAATGCTAAGTGCCGTCTTAAACATTCGCATTCCAATATGAAAACGATGACCTTTTGTCATAAGAATCTCCTCATCTTAATTTGAAAATTAACTTGTTTCTATTATACTTTAATTAACAAGAAAAAATAAGGAGGGGATGGCGTGAAACGTAAAACTTATCGAAAATGGCAGGATTATATGCAAGAAAAAGAAGATCAGCAGGAACTGAATCAAGCAACAACAGAGTTTTCAGCGGAACATTTTCGCGTTCAAGATCACGTGCGCTCCTCTAATGATAATCAAGATACCAATGAAATTTACTTCTCTCGTCAAAAAGAAAAACAATGGCGGTGGTCCAACCCTAAATATCCAGGTCGATTGGTTTTCGCGGCGATTATTATACTCATTGCTGTTATTATTATCTGGCTGCTCGGACCAGAAATCTATCATTTTGCCCAAGGATTATTTAATTAGGATGTAAAACAATAGAAAACGAGGCTGGGGCAAAAGGCCCAGCCTCGTTTTCTATTGGACACTTTTACCTTTTGGTCGCGGTTTTCATGTCCCTCTTTTTGGTTATTCTGTTTTTGCTAGGGGTATGACGGTGAGGTCTTTAGAATAATGATTAATCACTTCCACGCTATCTTCATGAGCAATGACTAAGTCTTCAATCCGTACAGCGGTTTGGCCGCTAAGATAAATTCCTGGTTCGATAGAGAAAATATTTCCAGCTTGAATCGGGGTATGATTGCTCGCTGATACATCGCCGGCTTCATGTGTTTCTTGGCCAATAAAGTGACCAGTTCTATGGGTGAAGTTTTCATCATAGCCTTGCTTAGCAATGACATTACGGCTAGCTTGGTCAACGCTGCTAAGAGGCTGACCGCAAATTACTGCCTCAATTCCTGCTTGGTTGGCTTGCTTAGCCAAGTTATAAAGTTTACGATCCAAATCACTGACTTCCCCGTAATAAACAGTTCGAGTCATATCAGAACAGTAGCCTTGATGTTGGCAGCCGATATCGATAACAATAGCATCACCTGGAAGAGGTTTACTATGGTCAGGTTCATGGTGAGGATCAGCCCCATTACCACCATAAGCGATTATTGGGTCAAAACTAAAGCCTGAATCAGCTCCTTCTTGAGCATAAATAGTTTTCAAGCGATCTACTGCTTCGAGCTCACTTAAGCCGAGGGGTAAAACTTCTTGAATTAATCGCCCCATTGCCCGATCGTTGATCTCTGATGCTAAACGCATAGCCTTTTGCTCTTCAATTGTTTTAATCGCCCGCTGTTGGTCAACGATATCAGAGGCTAATGTAAAGGTCGCATTAGGGTAATCAGCAGCAATAGGTAGGAACTGGCCAGCTCGCCAATTTTTATCGATTCCCACTTGCAAATGTTTTTCTTGGTCTAAGGGATAGACCAAAGATTGGAAAGCTTGGCTAATGGTATGGGTATCTTTGACCCAAGTAATGCTTAGATCATCGACTTGTAAATCATCAAGCACAAAGAGTTCATTGGCAATCACCTGACTTGGCCCTTCTTGAGGAACAAGTAAAAGCCATAAACGTTCCATAGGGTCAAATTTGACTCCTATGTAATAAGCGATAGCAGCTGGATCGCTAATAATCATTGTATCCAAGTTTTTTTCTATTAGGTAAGCTTGTAGGGTCTTAAGTCGTTTTTGGTGTTCGCTTGGCATAAGCAAGTCCTCCTTTAATTAATTAATGATTTTGTTCCTCAACGTATTCCTCATATTCATTCAATGTCATACCGTCATGGCTTTCAATGAAGGCTTCGCGGCGATCTTTCCGGTAGTTGACCATTTTATCCTTAAAGATTTGTGCAGTGGTAGGAGGGGTCCAAGAGATAGCATTGGCGCCGGCATCAATGACAGCTTTGATCGATTTCTCTTCTTTGCCTCCAGTAGCAATAATAGGAATATCGGGATGGTCACGTCGGATACGGCGAACGATATCAGCGGTATCTTTGCCACCAGAAACGTTAAGAATATCAACACCAGCCGTCAACCGGGAAGGGATATCATTGTAGGCAGAAACGACGGTGCCCACAATGGGTGAATCGACCGTTTTCTCAATATCCAGGATATTATCAGTGGACATTGGCACGTTAACCACTACCCCCATAACGCCACTAGCTTCGGCAAAGAGAGCGATATCAACACTCCGTTTCCCTTGAGTAGTTCCGCCACCAACGCCAGCAAAAACAGGTCGGCTTGAAACAGAAGATACCGCAGAGATAATAGCTGGATGAGGTGAAAAAGGATATACCGCTAAAACAGCATCGGCATTACAATATTGAATAATAGCAACATCGGTAGTGAAAACAAAGGATTTTAAGGTCCGTCCAAAAATGCGAATACCAGAAGCTTCATTAATTACTTCAGGCACCATAATCATATCTTTACGAAAGTGCGAGGTAATGATAGGGGATTCTTTTGCCATTAGGGCAACCTCCTTTAAAATCTTAAATTGCTTCTTACATTGTACGACAAAAGCTTGAAAAAGAATAATGATTGCGTGATGATTTTATGAGTTTTTTGTAATTTTAATTGCGAAAAAGACGGATAGAATAAATCTAGACATTTACAGGCTTTGGTCGTAAGATAGACTTGATTTGATTAGCTGGTAAGAAGACGAATAAAGGAGACAAATAAATGGTAAATGAGAAAAAAATGGTAGGCGAACGAGCGGCAGAATTTGTTAGTGACGGGATGGTAGTCGGCTTGGGGACAGGGTCAACCGCCTATTATTTTGTTATGGCATTGGCTAAGCGGATTAGTGAGGAAGGGCTTAAAATTTCTGGCGTCCCTACCTCGTTAGAAACAGCTAGGTTAGCAGAAAAAAATGGGATTAAAATGTATTCTGTCGATGAAGTGGATGGGGTAGATCTTACCATCGATGGAGCCGATGAATTTGACCCGCAATTAAATGGAATAAAAGGTGGGGGCGGTGCCTTGTTGATTGAAAAAATTATCGCCAGCAATAGTAAGGAAGTAATCTGGATTGCGGACCATAGCAAGGAAGTCAGTCAGCTAGGTTCCTTTCCTCTACCTGTTGAGGTAATTCGTGAAGGAAGTAAACACCTCTTGGCTTATTTTACTGACAAGGGTTATCAACCCACCCTACGTGTTAATGACGAGGGGGAACCTTACCTTACTGACAATGAGCATTATATTATCGACCTTCATTTGGAAGGAATCACGGATGCCCAAGCCCTTTCAGAAGAACTGATACACCTAGTGGGTGTGGTAGAACATGGGTTGTTCTTGGACATTGCTGACAAAGTAATCTTAGCTAAAGACGGCAATTGTCAAATTATTGAAAAATAAACAATAGGGTGTGACAAAAGTCGTTAAGAACAGAAGCCTTGGACTAAAACGCGAAAGATGGCAAACAGCCATCTGAGGGATTTTAGGAAAGGCAGTCTGTTCTGACTTTTGGAGCCTGACTAAACAGGATGTGAGTAAAAGCGGTAAGAGCTCAACTAAAAGGATGTGACAAAAGTCGTTAAGAACAGAAGCCTTAGACTAAAAAGAGGAATAGTGCCTACAATCCCAGATTGTGCGCACTATTTCTTTTTTTGTGCGCACAATTGCCTTTTCAACAAACTCCCCCTTCAAAGTGCGCACTAGCCTAGCAAAACTATTCTTTAGCAGGTCGAATCCAGATAACAATTCGCATACAATAAAGCGGCTGTGACAAAAGTCCTAACCGCTTAGGTGGATATTCTAAAAATTATTACAGTTTATGATACTGGTCCAGCTATGTGCACTTTTTTACCAATTAAAACTTTCGGCAAAACGGGTCCATGGTTCAGTCTTAAAGGGTTCAGAATGGAAGGTCATCCAATCTTTTAAAGTCGGATGCTTAAAGGATAGTTGCCAAGCCCATAAAGCCAGTTGTTGGCCTTTTCGATTGTAGTCCGCACCGTATTTTTGGTCCCCATAGAGAGGGTGGCCTATATTAGAAAATTGAACTCGGATTTGATGAGATCGTCCTGTATGTAAACGCACTTGAACCAAGCTATAGTCTTCGTCACTGGCTAATAATTTATAGTCTAATAGAGCTTCTTTGGCTTGGGGCGTTTTGGAATCAACAACCGAGACAATATTCTTAGCTTTGTCTTTAAGGAGATAATTATGCAGCTGGCCTTGACTATGTTCTAAGTGTCCATGAAGAATCGCCAAATATTGCCGGTCGAATTCATTTTTTTGTAATTGCTTGCTTAAACGACTAGCTGCCTTTGACGTGCGAGCAAAAACCAAGGCACCACCAGTAGGTCGATCTAAGCGATGAACGAGACCTAGATAGACGGCTCCGGGTTTATTATATTTTTTCTTAATATAGTGTTTGGCAGCAGTGAGTAAGTCAGGATCTTGGGACTTGTCAGCTTGAACGGGCATGTTTACGGGTTTATTGACCACTAATAAGTGGTTATCTTCATAAATGACATCTTGGTCCATACGGGCCTCCTTGATAGTATAAAAGTAATTGTTTGCAAAAATTGCTTATTTTTTGATTTTTTTGTGAATGAGTGGATAATTGCTATCTTTTACCATGGTTACTTGTTTTCACTTGTTTCAATTTCATGATAAAAGAGAGAATAAATCCCAATCTATACGACTTTTTATCATGACGCTTGCATAAATTATACCATAAAAGAGTAAGTCAAGCGAAAGCTAGTAAGAATAAGTATGCGTTTTACTAATTTGCTTTCATTTTGCAAAATTAGCCATTTTCACTTGAAAGCCAATAAAAACTGCGGTAAAATGAAAGTGCTTGAGTAAGCAAGAAAAGGCTTTACTCAAAAAATAAATGTGTTACACATGTAAAACAAAGGAGACAATATACTATGGAAATGACCTTCAGATGGTATGGACCTAATGATCCTGTATCGCTTAAGGATATCCGTGCGATTCCAGGAATGCAAGGAATTGTTACTGCTGTCTATGATGTCCCAGTTGGAGAAGCTTGGCCTTTGGAAAATATCCAAAAATTACAAAAAGAAGTGGAAGATAATGGTCTTCACATCTCTGTGATTGAATCGATTCCTGTCCATGAAGATATCAAAATGGGTAAGGATAATCGTGATGAATTAATTGAAAACTATAAAGAAAGTATCCGTAATGTCGGTAAGGCAGGCATTCCCGTAGTATGTTACAACTTTATGCCAGTTTTTGACTGGACACGTTCTGATTTAGAACATGCCTTACCTGATGGCTCAACATCACTTGCCTTCATTAAAGAAGACGTCGAAAAAGTTGACCCAGTATCTGGTGAATTATCCTTACCAGGTTGGGATGCCTCATACAGCAAAGAAGAACTTGCTGAAATTGTTGACTACTACCGTAACAATGTTGATGAAGAAAAATTATGGGAAAACCTTGAATACTTCATCAAAGAAATTATGCCAGTTGCTGAAGAAGCTGGTGTTAAGATGGCCATCCACCCAGATGATCCTCCATACGGAATCTTTGGTTTACCACGTATTATCACTGGTAAGGCTGCCGTTGAACGTTTCTTAGATATCTATGACTCTGAAAACAATGGTATTACTATGTGTGTCGGTTCTTATGCTTCTGACCCAGCCAACGATGTGCTTGATATCATGAAATACGCCTTAGATCGTAACCGGATTAATTTCATGCATACCCGTAATGTCACCCGCGATGAATGGGGCTTCCAAGAAACTGCCCATCTATCACCTGCCGGAGATATCGATATGTATGAAGTTATCAAATTGTTAGTTGATGCGGATTGGCAAGGGGCTAACCGTCCTGACCATGGTCGTCGTATTTGGGGAGACCAAGTCGAAACACCAGGTTATGGCCTTTATGACCGTGCCTTAGGTGCTACTTACTTCAATGGCCTTTACGAAGCGGCTATGAAAGCTGCAGGTAAGACGCCTGATTTCGGAATCACTGATAAAACAAAATAACAACTAATAACATGTATTAATTGACAGAAAGAGGGATAATTCATGAGTGTAAGTTATGATTTTTCAGATAAAGTCGTTGTATTAACTGGTGCTGGTGGTGTATTGATTGGTAAATTTGCTGAAGAATATGCCAAAGCAGGTGCTGCTGTTGCCCTACTTGACTTAAACGAAGAAGCAGCTCAAGCTAAAGCAGACGAAATTAATGCCTTAGGTAAAGGTAAAGCGAAGGCTTACAAAGCTAATGTTTTAGACAAAGAAGCTCTAGAAGCTGTTCGTGACCAAGTTTATTCTGACCTTGGTCAAGTGGATATTTTGGTCAACGGTGCTGGTGGTAACAGTCCAAAAGCAACGACTGACAACGAATTCCACAGCAATGACTTAGATGCAGATACAAAATCTTTCTTTGATCTTGACCAATCAGGAATTGAGTTTGTTTTCAACTTAAACTTCTTAGGTACTTTATTACCTACACAAGTTTTTGCGAAAGATATGGTAGGCCGTGAAGGAGCTAACATCTTAAATGTTTCTTCAATGAACGGATTTACACCATTAACTAAGATCCCTGCTTATTCAGGTGCCAAAGCTGCTATCTCTAACTTCACTGAATGGTTAGCGGTTCACTTCTCACATGCAGGTTTACGAGTAAATGCTATTGCACCAGGATTCTTAGTATCTAACCAAAACATTGACTTAATGTTTGAAGCTGACCATGAGACATTAAAACCTCGTGGTGAAAAAATCATCACTAATACACCAATGGGACGCTTTGGTAAAGCTGAAGAATTAATTGGCGGGGTATTCTACTTGACTTCAGAAGAAGCTGCTAGCTTTGTAAATGGTGTAGTATTGCCAATCGATGGTGGATTCAACGCCTACTCAGGTGTTTAATCACCGTTAGTCAGTAATTATTAGCCTCAATGCTAAAGTATAGGGACCATGACAATTGAATACTTTTGTCAGGGTCCCTTTTTATCTATCCAAGGAGGATTAAATGTCTAAAACAATTAATGAATTTACCAAAGAAAACGACCTACTAATCTGTGTTGACTCTGATGGCTGTGCCATGGACACTATGAATGTGAAACATTACGAATTCTTTGGTCCAATTGCTGCTGAAGTCTTTGGTATCCAAAATAAAGAAGCCTTCCAAGAAGATTGGAACCATGTCAACTTGTTTTCAACGACTCGGGGAGTTAACCGTTTTACTGCCCTAGTAATCTGCTTGCAAAACGCTCAAGCAGCTGGTGAAGAGTTGATCGATATTACTGCCTTAGCAGAATGGGCAGACACCACTGACTCGTTATCAAATGGTGCCTTAGAAGCTTATATCGAAGCAGGCAATGATGATGACTCCCTACAAAAGGCCCTAGACTGGTCTTACCGTGTAAACAAAGGGATTCATGAAGAACTTACTGGTCGTGATAAACCATTCCCAGGGGCTAAGGAAGGCTTGGCCCAAGCCCAAGAAACTGGAGATGTTGCTATTGTTTCATCAGCCAATGGAGAAGCCTTAGACTCTGAGTGGAACCGTCATGGCTTAATGACCTATGTTGATGTGGTTTGTGGCCAAGAAGTTGGACCTAAGCAAGTAGCCATTGCTAAATTATTAGAAGCAGGCTATGACAAGGATAATGTCCTTATGGTTGGAGACGCACCTGGGGATTTGAAGGCGGCGCAAAACAACGGGGTACATTACTATCCAATTATGCCTGATGATGAAAAAGCTTCTTGGGAACGTTTCAAAAATGAAGCCCTAGCTAAGTTCCAAGCAGGTGAATACGGTGGCGACTACGAAGATGGTCTCATCCAGGCTTACAATGATTTATTAGCAAACTTTTAATTAGAGAAGGAGATTATATCGATGGCAAATAAAGCAGAATCAGTAGTACAAATGCAAAAAAATTATCTCTTCGCAGTGGTGCGTGGGGACTCTGAAGAAGCTGGTTATGAAATTTCTAAGGCTGCTTACGAAGGTGGCGTTAAAAATGCAGAGGTAACCTTCTCAACACCAGGCGCTGAGCGTGTGATTGCGCGTTTAGCCAAAGAATTTAAAGACACTGATATGGTAGTTGGTGCTGGTACCGTTCTTGATGCTATTACCGCTCGTATTGCCATTTTAAATGGTGCTGAATTTATTGTATCTCCAACATGGGTACCTGAAATTGCCGAAATTTGTAACTTATATACAGTTCCTTACCTTCCAGGTTGTGGCTCTGTGACAGAAGTTCAAAATGCTTTAAAAGCTGGTTGCGAAATTGTTAAAGCTTTCCCAGGTGGTTTATTGGGTACTAGCTTCATCAAAGACGTCCATGGCCCGCTACCACAAGTTGAAATCATGCCTTCAGGTGGCGTTAACCTTGACAACATGGGTGAATGGATCGAAAAAGGCGCTTGGGCAGTAGGTATTGGTTCTGCCTTAACGAAACGTTACAAAAATGAAGGACCAGACTCTGTTCGTGAAGAAGCTCAAAAATTCGCAGACAAATTAAAAAACCTTAAATAAGGTCTTTGATTCCAAAGCTCTCGACCCAAATTAGGAAAAGGAGAATTTTATGTCTTTTATTACTGATGACTTTATGTTACAAACTGAAACTGCTAAACAACTCTATCATGACTACGCCAAAGATATGCCAATCTTTGATTATCACTGCCACCTAAGCCCACAACAAATTGCTGAAGACCACGAATTTTCAGATATCACTGAATTGTGGCTTGGTGGTGACCATTATAAATGGCGTGCTGAACGTGCTATGGGAATTGAAGAAAAATATATCACTGGCGATGCTTCTGCCAAGGAAAAATTCCAAGCTTGGGCAGAAACAGTACCAAATACAATCGGAAACCCGCTTTACCATTGGACAGCCTTAGAATTGAAACGTTTCTTCGGCATTGATGAATTATTGAACGGCGACAATTGGGAAGAAATATATGACCAATTAAATGCTAAATTAAAAGATGAACACTTAACTGCTCGTAAGTTCATCGAAGGCTCTAATGTGAAATTTATTGGAACCACCGATAACCCATATGACAGCTTAGAATACCACAAACAAATTGCTGAAGATGATAGTTTTGATGTAGTAGTGGCACCAAGCTTCCGTCCTGATGAAGCCTTTGCAGTAGGTGAACAAAAATTTGTTGACTTCTTGCCTAAGATGGAAAAAGCCAATGGGATTAAAATTGATTCTTTTGCCAAATTGGTTGAGTCCCTAGAAGATCGCGTGAAATTCTTTAAGGATCACGGAGCTAATGTTTCTGACCATGGTTTAGGTAAACTTGTTTTCCGTCCAGTAACAGATGACGAAGCTGAAGCCATCTTCCAAAAAGCAGCGAAAGGTGAGGCTGTTTCTGAAGACGAATACGGTCAATTTCAAACAGCCTTAATTCGTGAATTAGGTCGTATTTATACGGAAAATGACTTTATAATGCAAATCCACTTCGGTGCTATTCGTAACAACCAAGAACGTTTATTTAAAGAAATCGGTCCAGACGCTGGGTTAGATTCTATTAATGACCAAACTAATGTTGCAGAAAACTTAAATGGTTTAATTAACGAAATGGATAAGACTAACCACTTACCTAAGTTAATTCTTTACCCATTGAACCCAGGCTATTTCGACATTGCTGGTACAGCGGCCGCTAACTTCCAAGGCAATGATCAAGGCATTAAATCTAAAGTTCAATTAGGTTCTGGTTGGTGGTTCAACGATACCAAGTATGGTATGTTGAAACAATTCAAAGCCCTAGCTGAAGCGGGTCTATTGATGAATTTTGTGGGAATGTTGACTGACTCACGTTCATTCATTTCCTACACTCGTCACGAATACTTCCGTCGTTTATTCTGTGACTATATCGGTGGTCTAGTGGAACAAGGTGAAATCCCTAATGACCAAGCCTTGTTAGAAAAATTAATCAAGAATGTTTCTTACGATAATGCAGTTGAATATTTCAACTTTGCTAAATAGTTTTTCTTGAAATAGCTAACTTTAAAACTAATTAATAAAGGTGTTGGCATCTGTTTTAAATGCTGACACCTTTTCCTTTATTTAAAGTGATGCTTCTTTGATGCCATTTCTTAAGTTTCACTTAACTTTAAGCAAGACTTTACTTGGATAAGCTTGGCCTGTGATAAAATTAACTTTGATGCAAAAAAGTTCAGGAGGTTGAGTAATGGAAATAGGGATTGACAAGATAGGCTTTTATACACCTAGTTATTATGTAGATATGGCTGAATTGGCCGAAGCACGTGGTGTTGAGCCAGGTAAGTTTTTACAAGGGCTCGGTCAAAGTAAGATGGCTGTCCCCCCAATTAGCCAAGATCCTGTAACAATGGCTTGTAATGCTGCGCAAGACATATTGACTGATGAAGATAAGATGGCTATTGATTATGTGATTGTCGGAACTGAAAGCGGTATTGATCAATCTAAGGCAGCTGCTATTTATGTCCATGATTTATTAGATATTAATCCTTATGCGCGTTGTATTGAGATGAAGGAAGCTTGCTATGGGGCGACAGCAGGACTCCAGTCAGCGGTTAATCATGTGGCCCGTCATCCTGAGAGCAAGGCCTTAGTTATTGCCTCTGATATTGCCCGCTATGGTTTAGAGTCCTCAGGAGAGTCTACCCAAGGTGCTGGTGCAGTGGCCTTGCTAATCACTACTAATCCTCGCATTGCTCAGATTAATGACGATGCCGTTTACTATACCGGTGATATTATGGACTTTTGGCGGCCAAATTACTCTGACACTGCCAAGGTTGATGGTCATTATTCAACCGTGAAGTATTTAGACTATTTAGATAAAGTATGGCAAGCTTTCAAGGAAAAGAATCAGTTGGCATTAGAGGATTTACAAGCTGTTTGTTTCCACTTGCCTTATACTAAAATGGGCTTAAAAGCTTTGCGCCAACTATTACCTGAAGCCACGGATGACCAAGCAGAGAGCTTACAAGCACATTTTGAAAATTCTCGTTATTATAATCGTTATGTTGGTAATATCTATACTGGGTCACTATACTTGAGCTTACTTAGCTTATTAGATCAAGATAGCCAGTTACAGGCGGGTGATCGTATTGGCCTTTATAGCTATGGATCAGGCGCAGTGGCAGAGTTTTACTCCCTAACATTAATGCCTGGTTATCAAGACCACTTAGCTAAAGCCGACCATGAAGCGATGCTAGCCAATCGAAACCGACTTTCGGTGGCTGACTATGAGACCATGTTCAGCCAAACCTTAAATGTGGATGGATCTAAACAAGAATTGGCGGCTGAGGCAGATGTGGCCTTCCAATTAGTAGGTCTAGATCAACACAAACGTCTCTATAGCAGACGCCAAGATAATAACTAAGTGGATTATAAATCGCACCGCAAGTAAAGCAGAATTTTTACGATAACAAAAAGCAGACCCGCTACTTTTGGGTCTGCTTTTTTGTGATAGAAAACTTTATCTAAAACTATTATTTTTTTAGCCAGTGCGCTAAGGGTTGACCAATATAATTAACATAGCGGTTCACTAAGTAGCCAGTAAAAATAGCGGAAATAAGGGTTCCTTCTCGTGTCCCGATAATATGGCCAGAAAAGAAAACTAAGGAACAGGCCATGGATAAGATAACACAAGAGATATCGAAAATTATCTTGCATTGACCAAAATTACGTTTTGATTTCATTGTCACAGCACGAACGAAGGCCTCTGCTGAATTTAAGAAAATATCAGCAATGACAGTTAAGGTTACTCCCAAAGCTAAAACGAGAGTCGCTAGAGCAAGAAATAGTAAGCAAGCCCAGTAAGAATTTAAATGGATGCCACCTACCAGGGACATTCCCAAGTCAGTAAAAAAGCCAAATAAAAAGGAAATAGGTAACTGAATCCATTCTCGCCAATGGAATTCATTTTTTAAAATAAAAATTTGACCTAGGATTAAGATCAAATTCCAAATCACTAAATAATTACCTAAGCTAAGTTGTGGGAAGCGTTCACTGAAAACATTGGCCATTGATGAAATTGGGGTTACTCCCAAGCTAGCGTGCTTGGTCATTGCCACGCCAATACTCATAATTAACAAGCCAACTAGAAATAATCCAGTTCGTCTCCAATACTCTCTTCGTGTCACAGTCATTCCTCCTAAAATAAAAACTAAGGCTCAATAGATGATATCACTTTGAGCTCCAATCTTTATTCTCCTGCTAAATTATAAAAAATGCAAGAGATGGATTAGGGGATGAATGCTAATGGTTGCTATTTTGTAGGCGATATTGCTTTATAGCTTCTCTGGCACTGCTTTGGTTAAGGTGGGGCATAGTTTCTAAAATTGCAATCACACCAGAAAGTTCATTGCTATGCGCTCCAGCTTGCATGGCTAGAGACTTGGCCTGGAGCTGCATATGACCTTCTTGGATACCTTCTGATACTAAGGCACGTAAGGCGGCCAGATTTTGACCTAGACCTAGAGAGGCTGCAATGGTCATTAATGTTTTGGCATCAGGATGTCCCATCAACTGATGAGCTAATTGGGCATTAGGATGAATTCCAATAGATCCTCCAACACTAGCTAAGGGAAGAGGAAGCGTCATTTCACCATGTAATTTTTCGTTAAAGGAATCATAGGTCCAATGACTGAGTCCTCGGTAATGACCGTCGCGACTAGCATATGAATGACAAGCGGCTTCAATGGCCCGCCAATCATTGCCGCTAGCAATCACCAGGCCATCGATACCGTTCATAATCCCTTTGTTATGCGTAGCAGCTCGGTAGGGATCAACTTGAGCGAGTTGGGAGGCTTGGGCGATAGCTTTGGCAACCAGCCGACCATCATGTCCAGGGCGGTCTAAGGCTTGGGCAGGAATCTGGCATTGACTAGTCACCAAGCAATTAGTGCTATGGTTGGAGAGGATAGCCATAAAGGCATGATAATCGACTTCCTGCTGAGCAAACTCTTGGTTGAAGGAATTTTTAACAGCTTCTAACATGGTATTCATCATGTTAGCACCCATCGCTTCTTGGCTATCGATATGAAGATAGACAACAAAAAAAGCTTCGTTTACTTCAGTGGCAGCATAGTAATGGGTAGAAACTTTTTGACAACCACCACCTCGTTTCACGATAGAAGGATATGCTTGGTTGGCTATATTGATAATTTCCTCAGCAGATTGGTCAATGTTTTGGGCGAGTTGGTCAGCAGCCTCTTGATCTTTAACGTTTAAGATTGCGATTTCACCCGTCATAAGCCGCTTTATTACGTGGGAAGTGAAGCCACCACCGGCTTTAGCTAATTTTCCTGCATAAGAAGCAGCAGCAACAACGGAAGGTTCCTCTGTTGCTATCGGTATAAGAAAATCTCTAGAGTTAATTTGATAGTTCATTACCAAGGCAAAAGGCAATTGATAGGTTCCAATAAGATTTTCTACCATGTCATCTGCGGTTTGGGGGTCAAGACCTAGGCCGTTCTGTAAATTTTGGGCTTGGTCTTGGTTGATAATTTTTTGGTCCAACAAGTGTTGGATGCGCTCTTGTCGGCTTAGCTTGTAGAAGCCTTGCCAGTGGTTAGCGGTCATAGGCTAGTATCCTTTCTAGGGCTGGTGTTAAGGCTGGCATCAAGGACTTGGATGTTATCTTCGACTAATTGGCCATCCACCAAAAGTATGAAGGCCTGGCGGTAATGATCATAATCGATTTCATTGTCATGGGCTAAGATACGTAAACTATCAGAGTTTAGGTGGATTTTACCAACATGCGAGTTAATCGTCTGATCATAGGGAGTGAAATCACTAACATTGCCTATTAAAATTAGGTGGTTTGGCCCAGAGTTTTCAGGGCTTAAGTTTTGACTAGTCGTTAAACAAAGGTTAGAAAACAAATGTAGAGATTGAAGCTGGTCTATGGCAGTTTGGCTGATGTTTACTTTCATTTTTTGTCTCTCCTTTTACTAAAATCATAACATATTTTGGCTAGATTCTTGCGAAAAAGCCTAGCATTCATTAGAATAAAGAAAAAGTCAGGAAAAGGATGTGTCTAATGGAACAGAGTGTAGAAATTGTTGACAAAGCGGCCATGAAACGAGCCTTGACCCGGATGACATATGAATTGATTGAACGGAATAAAGGCATTCACGATATCGTTATTGTGGGGATTAAAACGCGTGGCGCTTGGTTAGGGCAACGAATGGTTGATCGTATCAAGGAATTAGAAGGAGTGGAAGTACCCTTTGTCGAACTAGAAACTAAAGCCTACCGTGATGACCAAGTCGTGCAGATGGCTGACCGCCAAGCCCTCCATGAAAGCATTGGTCAGGATTTTACTGGTAAGCATATTTTTCTCGTGGATGATGTTCTCTATACAGGACGTACTATCCGAGCAGCTATGGATGCTATTATGGATAATGGTCGTCCCCAACGTATTTCTTTGGTGGTATTAGTTGATCGGGGACACCGTGAATTGCCGATTCGTCCTGATATCATCGGCAAAAATATCCCCACCTCTCGTCATGAGAAGGTTACTGTTCATTTAGAGGAAATTGATGGCGAAGATCGGGTAGTCTTACACAAGCCTGAATAAGTTTTGACAAGGACAGGGAATTTGCCTATAATAAATTTAATTAAAACATAACACACTAGGGGTGCCATTATGGCTGAGATGTAGTGATACGGACCCTTAAGACTTGAACTAGTTAATACTAGCGTAAGGAAGTGATGATAGTGCGCCAAATACTGTGTGCTTTAAATCAATGTGAGTCGAACCGTATCAGTAAAAACTGAGCGGTTTTTTGTGTGTTCTTGATTATTAGTCGCGCCAATAATCAGGTGAAGGAGGACCGATACTAGCGATAAATGAATTAAGGAGTGAAAATAATGACAGGAAGTAAACTTAATGTATGGATTGAAGCCGCTTTGGCAGCAGTTATTTCATTGATTATTTCTTTTATCCCCATTCAGATTGGCCCTAGTTTTGGCATTTCTTTAGGGGTAGTAGGTATTTTTATTGTGTCATTTAGACGTGGAATAGGTGTAGGGATTTTAGCAGGCTTTATTTGGGGAACATTAAAAGTCATCACTGGGACTGCAGATATTTTGACTCCAGTCCAAGGCTTATTGGAATACCTCTTTGCCTTTGGATTTGGAGGCTTAGCAGGAATCTTTGCTCAACAAGTGCAGACAGCTGTTAAAAATAAGAGAACGGTGTACTTATTAACCTATACGGCATTGGCTACTTTTGTGGCTATGGCTGCTCAATACTTTATTCATTTTTTAGCAGGGATCTTTTTTTGGAGCCAATTTGCTCCTGAAGGAATGTCGGCTGTCTATTATTCAGCGATAATGAATCTCTTAAGTGGTTCTGCCACCTGGTTGGCCGGTTGGTTAGTGTCTTTCGCTTTAATCCGCTTTTCACCGCAGTTAGTTTTAGCCAAGAAAAAATAAATCGAATCTTATCGTTAGAGAAAATAAGTTGCAATTAATTTCAATTGTAAAATTACTTATTTTCTCTTTTTTTATTGTATTTTGAGGATTCATGATAACCTTTATACAATATTGTCCGAAAATTACGCTTTATTATTGATTATTTTATATAAAATGAGCGGATTTAGTTTAGAAATACTGAATTTTTTATGAAACGTGGTAGGATTGGAGGCAGAAAATTAATTCACTCAATGAAGCAAAAATGAATGCCGGCATTTTGGGGATGGGAGCGATTAATTTTTGGTTGTAATTTAAGTGAGGACAAAATAGTAGGAGGAGTTTTAATGGTGCAACATAAAAAATCTTGGAAAAAACATCTTGATGTAAAAACATTAAGTCTAGGAGCAAGTAGTGTAGCAGTTAGTTTAGGTTTGCTTTTTGCTTCTACGGAATCAGTGGCTGCAGCAGAAGCTGATAATGTGGAAATGACAGCTGATGAAGGGGCAGCTTTGATCACTGAGGCAATCTTAGCAGCGCCAGAAACTTCTCAACCGGAAGACAAAGCGGATTACGATAGTAGTGAAGTGCCTGACCTAGAAGAAGAAGGGTTAGAAGAAAACTTAACTGAGGAAGAAACTGGATCAGAAGAAGACACTGGATCAAAAGAAGACACTAGCTCAGAGTCTACTGATGTGGATGAAAGCTCTAAAACTAGTGATGAAGCTAAAGAGGAAGAAGCGACTGACCATGATTTAGACAAAGAAATCACTACTTATCCAGTTGACGAAGATTTCTATGCTAATGTCGAAGCCCATGAAGGGGAAATTGTGGTTGATCAAGAGGATCTCGACTCTGAATTAGCCGAAGAAGACGCTGACCAAGCCAACCATAAAGTTAAAACAAATCAGGAAAATGAAGAAGAAGTTGCTAACCCAACTGCTTCTGACCAAGTAGAAGATCTACTTGCTGAAGCAGAGGCAGATCAAGATACTGAAGAGACCATCGACTTTGCGAAGGTTCACCGTTTTGCTACTGAGAACCCTGAAGACTTTAACAAAGTTTTAGCTGTGGCTATCTCTGTGTCAGAACAAGCAGACGATCAAGCAACCAATGAAGAAGTTTTACGTACTATTGGCGAAATTTTATTAGACCAAGAAGTTGATCCCCAAACATTGATGGAAGTCTCAAAATTTGTTAGCAAATATGGTCGTTTAAGTCAGGAAAATTTTGAATCTCATCAAGAAGAAGCTGGTTCAGTGACTAGTCGTGATAGCGGCTTAGCCTTCTACTCAGGAGAAGAGGCTGAATCTGCAGGCCCATCATTCAGTATGGAAGACTTTGAAAAATTAGTAGGTAAAATCACTGGCACAACCGATAGTGTGGTTTCGCTTTTAGAAAACTTACAAAAAGGTGAACGCCCAGCTTCTGACATTGGTGCGATTATCGATTCCGTCTTGCCAGTAAACTTAAACTTTACTAAGATTGGTGAATTAATCCAACGTATCGCTGAACTAAAAGCAGAAAATGTTCGCCAAGATGTATATCTTTCTACTGAAATTGTAGGTGCCTTGGCTGAATTAATTCCATCTGAAGTACAATTCAATGGGACACCAGTGAATTATGTGCTTGATAAATTAGGACAAATGGCCTTTGATATTGGTCATTCTGTTGCAGACGGTATGGTTGTAGGTTACCACCCAGGAACATTTTTCAATGCCAATACGATTCGCTTGCGGGCCCAAGTTTCTGCTAAGGCGATTGAAGTAATTAAAACTGCTGTCACTGACTGGCGGATGAAACCTCAAATCGTTCATTCTAAAACTGGTTTAGAAGTGACTCATTCCTTTATGTCAGTTGTTGACCCATTCTCAACAGCAGAACGTTTAGGTAAACGTCTTAAAGAACTAGAAGCCTTACTGGTATTCGGTAATGCTTATCGAGAAATTACTCCTCAAGATATTGCAACCACTTATGTCAAAGAAAAGCTAGACAAAGCAATCTGGCAAACCCGCTTTGACCGTGATGAATACATTCTTAGCAAAGTACCTTTTGAAGTCTACAATGACTTAAATAAGGCGATTACTAAGGCAGTCGGTGTACAGCTTTATTCTGAAACTCGCGTTTACGAAATTGACGGTGCTGTGGAAGAATTACAAGCCGCTTATCAAAAAGCAGAAGATTATCTCAATAATATTCCAGTGGAACAACAAATCGCACCTAATCAATTGAAACGTGAATTATCTGATTTGATCTGGCAAACTCGTTTCGATCGTGATGAAAACATTTTGGGTAATGTCTCCTTCGATGTTTACCATGACCTAAACCAAAGCCTAACTAAGGCAGTGGGGCTACAATTGGCTGTCGATGCTAAAACTGTTGATGTACAAGCAGTAATCGATGAAATTAAAGCTAAATTAACTGAAGCCAAAGCACTTGCCGCCCAAAACAAAGCTGACCGTGCAGACCGTGATGAAAAAACACAATTGCGTGATTTAATCTGGCAAGCTCGTAAGATTCGTGATAAGGAACTACTAGGTAATGTTTCCTTCGATACTTATAACAATCTTAACCAAGTCATTAGCCAAGCTGTCGGAACACGTTTACGCGCTAAAGTTAGCTCAAGTGAAGTCACAGATATGATGGCAAAACTTCGTCAAACCCTTATTGATGCGCAAAATCAAGTTAACCTTAGTGCAGATCTTGCAACAGTTTAAATGATCTGATCCTAATAATTAGTTCTGTTGAATGACAACGAGCTATAGTCAGTAAAAGCCCCCTAGGGATGTCCTTAGGGGGCTTTTTGTCGATGAATCGAAGAGATAAAAAAACCAGCCAAGAGTGAATCACCTCAAGGCTGGCTTTTTTTGTGACTATAATTAGTCGTCTTCTTCTACAATTTCACCAGGTTTTTCGTTAATCACTTCTGGTTCTGCTTCTTCAGCATCAGGATCAACTTCTTCTGGTTCTTCATCTGGAACAGTGATTGACACAATAACTTCTTCTGGGTCTTGGTCAAGTTCAATACCATCAGCTAATTTAAGATCACCAGCAGTGATTGTGTCACCAATTTCCATACCAGTAACATCGATTTCGATAACTTCTGGCGCGGTGGCTGGGTCAGCAACAACATCGATTTCGAAGTAGTTTACGGAAGCAACACCATCTGGGTTACCCAATTCTTCTTCGTTAACCACAGTAATCGCGATAGGCATTTGTAATTTTTGACCTTTCTTGATTGCTTGTAGGTTAATGTTATAAACGATTGGCTTGATAGCTGCTGTATCAATTTCACGAACGTAAACTGTTTTGCTTTCACCATCTAAGTCGAGAGTGAACACAGAGTTGATACCAAGTTCACGTTTGATTTGTTCAACATCTGCGCGTTGCATTGTAATATTAACTGGTTCCATGTCGCTTGAGTACACAACACCAGGCACTAAGTCTTGTTTACGCAATTGTTTAGCAGCATTAGTTCCAGCTGCTTCACGCTTGTTTGCTGTAAATTTCATTGTCCTACCTCCTGAGTAATTACTTTCTGACTTATTCAGAAATACACTTTATAATACCTAGAAATAGGCGATTTGTCAAATCCTAATCCCAAAAGCTTAACCAAAGATTGTCATATACCTAATTTGGAGATTTTGAGTGCGAATTCTAGGGAGCTATATATATTAATGCCCTTATCACCGTTTGATAATAGAGGGAAATTTATCAAGCATTGCCTGTGCAGATTAATGGCACGCCCCCTATTCTAATGACCCAGTTCAGTGACTCTAGATTCCCAATAATGAGCTGACGTGAGTAAATTTTCGAGTTATCTTAATAAGCATGATAAAATGAGTGTAAAAGCGATCTAATCGGTTGAAAATGATGATAGATTAAAGTTTATCCTAGAATTTTGAGAGAAAGTAGGAGGATTATGTTAGCAGGAAAGCATATTGTTGTCGCAATAAGTGGGGGGATTGCAGCTTATAAGGTGCCCATGTTTGTGCGCGCTTTGATTAAGGCTGGGGCCCAAGTGCGAGTAACAATGACACCCCAAGCTCAACGTTTTGTGACCAGTGAAACTTTGGCTGTTCTAAGCAAGTATCCTGTCCTAGTTGAGGGACAAGACTATCCTGAAATGGTAGGTCATGTTGCTTTGGCAGACTGGGCAGATGCCATGGTCTTACTTCCCGCAACTGCCAATTCCTTAACGGCATTAGCCACAGGACGCGCAGATAATGAGATGCTGTCAAGCTTGATGGCTAGTCACAGCCCGCTATTACTTGTACCAGCTATGAATCATAATATGTGGCAGAAGGCTAGTTTACAAAGACAAATTGCCCAACTCCGCAAAGATGGCTACTATGTTATTGAGCCTGCTTATGGTTTCTTGGCAGAAGGCTATCAAGGAAAGGGACGCATGCCAGAAACAGACCAGGTTTTTCAAGCGCTGTCTGCCTTGATGGCCATTGAAACAGTAGGCTTTGACCAAAAGCTGCAAGGGAAACGAGTCTTGGTTAGTGCGGGGGGGACTAGAGAAGCTCTAGATCCGGTGCGATACCTATCCAACCATTCTTCCGGTAAAATGGGTATTGCCATTGCTCATGTGGCAGCTATGTTAGGGGCAGAAGTTAGTCTGGTGCGAACGGAGTCTACGCTAAATTTACCTGTTTTACCTAGCATTGATACTATTACTGTGTCGTCAGCAGTGGAACTAAATGATGCGATGACCATGCAAGAAGGCCAAGCTGATATCATTATCATGGCGGCAGCGGTTTCTGACTATCGGGCAGAGGAAGTCGCCGGACAAAAGATGAAAAAAGATAAGACTCAGTCAAAAAATCGCCTTAATTTATCCCTAGTTGAAAACCCGGACATTTTGGCCAACTTGCCTAAAGCCAATCATTATGTTGTTGGGTTTGCTGCTGAAACTCAAGATGTCGTTGCTTACGCCCAAGCTAAGTTGCAAACTAAAGGTGCCGATATGATTGTCGCTAATGATGTTTCTGACCGATCTATTGGTTTTGCTAGTGAAGACAATGCCGCTTATTTGGTTACCCAAACGGAGGTAAAGGCCTTGGAAAAATCCAATAAAATGATTATTGCTAGCCAAATATTGGCTGCAGTATTAATTGATTCCCGTGCGAAGAAAAAATAGAAAAATGCGGCAGCGAAGATTAACTAATAGCTATCTTCGCTGCCGCTTTTACTCATTTATTAGTCTTCGCCTAAGATATGGGTATTATCATCTAAGGCAAAGCGGTCTTCTTCATTAATATGGTCATAAAACATGATACCGTTAAGGTGGTCAATTTCATGTTGTAAGACAATTGCTGGGTAACCAGAAAAACGTTGGGTATGTTCTTGGCCTTCGATATCAGTATAACGTAATTTTATCCGGGCAGGACGAGGCACATAACCATGAACTTCACGATCAACTGATAAGCAACCTTCACCTTCACGCAAACAGGCAGATTCTACGGAATGGCTGATGATACGAGGGTTAATAAAAACTCCTTTTAGTTCTGGATCGTCATCTTCGCCTAATCCAGGAATGAGCACTGCTAAGATTTGCTTGGAAATATCGAGTTGGGGAGCAGCTAGACCGACTCCAGCTCGCAAATCATATTTAGCAGCGATTTCTTCATCTTGGCTGTTAGCTAAGAAGGTCAACATTTCTTGACCTAAATTTTTAACATCTTCACTCAAAGGAAGTTCAACTTTCTCAGCGCGTTTCCTCAAAGTGGGATGACCTTCACGGATAATATCATCCATTGTAATCATTTCTGTCACTTCCTTCTTAATACTCTACCCTTTATTTTCGCATGTCGAAAAGCGCTTGTCAAAGCTTCCGCACTAACAGAAACTATAACAGTTTTTGGCTGTTAATGAATACAGCGCAAATATTGAAAACGTATTTTCATTCCTTGTTGGGCCGCCTAAAACATGAAAACAGTGCCAATTCTATAAAACCGCTTAGTGAAAAGGTTCACTATGTAAAAGGGAAGAAAATGTAAGGGCTATCTGTACTATAATAGAAAAATGCCACTCAGTTTGTAGGAAGCTTGCAAATCTTGACTAATAATGATAGATTAAAACAGTAGAGATTATAAATATAGTACAGTTATCACTGTCAAAATCATACAACAGAGAGGAAAGTGTTACAAATGGCGAAATTACCAGTTGATTACGCTGCTCAATTGGAAGCAATTGATGAGCAATTTCAGATGGTTCAAATCTTAGATGAAGAAGGAAATGTCGTTAATGAAGACATTATGCCTGATTTATCTGATGATGAATTGGTTGAATTGATGAAACGGATGGTCTTCTCCCGTACTTTGCATGAACGGTCAATGGCCTTAGCAAAACAAGGACGTTTAGGTTTCTATGCCCCAACATTAGGTCAAGAAGCCTCACAAATGGCCTCTTCATACGCCTTCAGTAAAGAAGACTGGTTATTCCCTGGTTACCGTGATGTCCCACAATTAATCGCACACGGTTTACCAATCTACAAAGGCTTCTTATGGTCTCGTGGACATGTAGAAGGAAACAACTACCCAGAAGATCTTCATGCTATGCCACCACAAATCATTATTGGTGCGCAAATTATCCAAGCAATGGGATCAGGAGTTGCTCAAAAATTAAATAATGAAAAAGCAGTAACATTTACCTACACCGGTGATGGTGGTTCTTCACAAGGGGATACTTATGAAGGACTAAACTATGCTTCTCGTTATAAAGCACCAGTTGTTTTCTACATTCAAAACAATGGTTATGCCATCTCAACCCCTCGTTTCAAACAAACAAATGCTAATAGCTTAGCGCAAAAAGCAGTTGCCGTGGGTATCCCAGGGGTGCAAGTTGACGGTAACGATGCTTTAGCGGTGTATGCTGTATCTAAACAAGCACGGGAATGGGCATTAGAAGGAAATGGTCCAGTTCTTATCGAAACAATCACTAACCGTTTGGGTGCTCACTCAACTTCTGGTGACGATCCTAAGATTTACCGTACACAAGAAGATATCGATGAATGGACTAAACGTGATCCATTGATTCGTATGCGTGTCTTCCTAGAAGGTAAAGGTCTATGGTCTGAAGAAATTGAAACAAACTATGTTGAAGAAGTGAAAGAAGAAATCAAAGAAGCAGCTAAACAAGCTGACGCTGCACCAAAACAAAAGATTTCTGAATTCTTAGAAAACATGTTTGAAAATCCTGGACAAAACGTACAAGAACAAATTGAATTTTACAGTGCGAAGGAGAGTGAATAAGCATGGCGAATTTAACCATGATCCAAGCAATCACAGAAGCGCTAGACCAAGAACTCGCTCGTGATGAAAAAGTTGTAATTTTTGGTGAAGACGTTGGTAAAAACGGTGGTGTTTTCCGTGCAACAAAAGGTCTTTACGATAAATACGGCGAAGAACGGATTTCTGACACACCTCTATCAGAATCTGCTATCGGTGGTATGGCAATTGGTATGGCCTTGCATGGATTCCGTCCAGTCATGGAAATTCAATTCTTCGGTTTCTTATTCGAAGTAATGGACTCTCTTGCTGGTCAAATGAACCGTACACGTTACCGTATGGGAGCAACTCGTAACCTACCAATCACTGTACGTTCACCATTTGGTGGTGGAGTGCATACACCAGAAATGCATGCGGACTCCTTAGAAGGTCTTATGGCACAAACACCTGGTATTAAAGTGGTTATTCCTTCCAACCCATCAGACGCCAAGGGATTATTAACTGCTGCAATTCGCGACAACGACCCCGTTCTATTCCTAGAACATATGAAATTATACCGGTCATTCCGTGAAGAAGTTTCTGAAGAACAATACGAAATTGAATTAGGAAAAGCCAATATTGTTCAAGAAGGTTCTGATGTTACCATCGTTGCTTATGGCTACATGGTTCGTGAAGCAATTAAAGCTGCTGATGAATTAGCTAAAGATGGCGTATCTGCAGAAATCGTTGACCTACGTACTGTTTCTCCATTAGATATGGAAACAATTACTGCTTCAGTTGAAAAGACTGGCCGTCTAGTCGTTGTTCAAGAAGCACAACGTCAAGCTGGTGTAGCTGACAAGGTCGTTTCTGAAGTCTCTCAACGTTCAATCTTATCCTTAGAAGAACCAATCAAGGTTGTCGCTGCACCTGATACTGTCTTCCCATTTGGTTTAGCAGAAAATGACTGGATTCCAGGCGCTGCAGAAATTGTTGAAGCAGTAAACGAAATTAAATAAGCGTTAACTCTTGATACTTACTAAAGCTTTTATATAAGAAGGGATGAAAAATAAATGGCATACGTATTTAATTTACCTGATGTCGGCGAAGGTATGGCAGAAGGCGAAATTGTCTCATGGTTAGTTGCTGTAGGAGACGAAGTTGCTGAAGAAGATCCAATCGTTGAAATTCAAAATGATAAATCCGTTGAAGAAATCTTTTCACCAGTTTCTGGTACTGTTCAAGAACTCCATTATGATGAAGGGGATGTTGCAACAGTAGGAACACCTTTAATCACATTTGCTGGTGAAGGTGACGACGCTGGGGCAGCAGCTCAAGAAGGAACAAGCGCTCCTGCTGAAAAACAAGCGCCTGCCCAAGAACAAGGTGGAAGTTTCTATCAATTCACTCTACCTGATGTTGGTGAAGGAATGGCAGAAGGTGAAATCGTTTCATGGTTAGTTGCTGAAGGCGACGAAATTTCTGAAGAAGATTCACTCGTTGAAATTCAAAATGACAAATCAGTTGAAGAAGTTGCTTCTCCAGTATCTGGTGTCATTAAACATATCTTAGTTGAAGCAGGAACAGTAGCCAATGTTGGTGATGTGTTAGCAGAAATCGATTCACCTGACAACAATGGTCAAGCAACAGGTGCAACTTCAACACCAGAATCTCCAGCTAATGAAGCAAAAGCTAACGATGCAGCGCAAGAAAGCCAAGCTCCTGCTCAAGGCTCTAGCCAAGGCAATGTTCCAGAGATTTCGGATCCTAATAAACAAGTATTAGCTATGCCTTCAGTGCGTAAATATGCTCGCGAAAAAGGCGTTGATATTTCAGCGGTATCTGGTTCTGGTAAAAATGGTCGTATCTTGCGTGAAGATATTGATAACTTTGACGGTCAAGCGGCACAAACAAGCACTGAAACAGCTTCTGCTAGTCAATCAGCAAGTGCTTCTGCACAAGCAGATAAGCAAGCAAGTGCTGATCAATCTGCTAATGAAGACGGCAGAGTTGAACACGTTAAGATGACACCAATGCGGAAAGCAATTTCTAAATCAATGGCAACATCTAAGTATACTGCACCGCAAGTCACCTTATTCAAGGATGTTGAAGTGTCTAAACTTTGGGATCACCGTAAGAAATTCAAGGCAATCGCTGCAGAACGTGAAACCAAGTTAACTTTCCTACCATATGCAGTAAAAGCTTTAATTGCAGCTGTTAAGAAATACCCACAATTGAATGCTTCAGTAGATGATGACAATCAAGAATTCATTTACAAGAATTACTACAATCTTGGTATTGCAACTGATACTGATGCTGGACTTTACGTGCCAAACGTGAAAGATGCTAACACCAAATCAATGTTTGACATTGCTGATGAAATTAATGACAAGGCTGGCCGTGCTCATGCCGGTAAACTATCTGCCAAAGAAATGGCTGATGGTACAGTATCAATTTCTAATATTGGTTCTGTTGGTGGGGAATTCTTCACTCCAATCTTGAACTACCCTGAAGTTGCGATTTTAGGTTTTGGTGCGATTGTACAACAACCAATCGTTAACGATGAAGGTGAAGTTAGCGTAGGTCGAGTATTGAAACTTTCATTAACATTTGACCACCGTATCGTTGACGGGGCAACTGGTCAAAAAGCCTTAAATGAAATTGCTCGTCTATTAAACGACCCAGAATTGTTATTAATGGAAGGATGATAAAAGAATGGTAGTTGGAGCTTTTGCAATTGAATTAGATACTGTTGTTGTCGGTTCCGGACCTGGTGGCTATGTGGCTGCCATCCGGGCGGCGCAATTAGGTCAAAAAGTGGCCATCATTGAACGTGAAAATATCGGTGGTGTCTGCTTGAATGTTGGATGTATCCCTTCTAAAGCTTTAATTTCAGCTGGACATGCTTACCACAATGCCCAAGCTGGTAATGAGGTATTTGGAGTTAAGTCATCTGGCGTTGAACTTGACTTTAAACGCACTCAAGAATGGAAAAACAATGAAGTAGTTAATACCCTAACTTCAGGAATTGAAATGCTCTTGAAGAAAAATAAAGTGGAAATTATCCGTGGTGAAGCTTACTTCAATAATGACAAAGAATTGACGGTTATGGGTGAAGGTGATGACCATCAATTGTATTCATTCAACCATGCCATCATCGCTACTGGATCAACACCAATCCAAATTCCAGGATTCAAATTTGGTGGTCGTGTCATCGATTCAACTGGTGCTTTGAATCTTGAAGAAGTACCTGAAAAATTAGTTGTTATCGGTGGTGGAGTGATCGGTTCTGAACTAGGTATGGCATACTCAAACCTAGGTTCTGAAGTCACTATTCTTGAAGGTTCTCCGCAATTATTACCAACATTTGAAAAAGATATGGTAAAAGTTGTTGAGAAGAAAATGAAAGAACGTGGCATCGAAACTCAAACGAATGCGATGGCTCAAGAAGCAGTGGATAATGGTGATTCAGTCACTGTTAAATATGAAGTAAACGGTGAAGCAAAAGAAATTACTGCTGACTATGTCCTTGTTTCTGTTGGTCGTCGTCCTAACACTGAAGAAATCGGTCTAGAAGGCCTAGGTGTGAAGATGTCTGACCGTGGCCTAGTTGAAGTTGATAACCAAGGACGTACCAGTGTTAAGAATATCTTCGCTATCGGAGATATCGTTCCTGGCGCAGCCCTAGCTCATAAAGCATCTTACGAAGGTAAGATTGCTGCTGAAGCTATCGCTGGTGAACCTGCAGCGGTTGACTACAAAGTAATGCCTTCAGTGGCTTACACTGATCCTGAATTGGCTTCTTATGGCTTGACTGAAAAACAAGCTAAAGAGCAAGGTCTAGATGTTCACTCCGCTAAATTCCCATTAGCTGGTAATGGACGTGCTCTATCTCTTGACCAAAAAGAAGGATTCGTTCGTTTAGTTGCTACTAAGGGAGACGAAGTTATTGTTGGTGCCCAAATGGTAGGTGTCAACGCTTCTGATGTAATGGCTGAACTTGGCTTAGCGATTGAAGCAGGTATGAATGCTGAAGATATTGCCTTGACTATTCATGGTCATCCAACTTTATCTGAATCAGTAATGGATACTGCAGAAGCCATCCTCGGCATGCCAATCCATATGTAATTTAGCGATAACCCCCGACAGAATATCATCTGTTGGGGGTTATTTTTTAGTCAGTTATCAGGAATATTATAAGAAGAATAATTGTCTTTAAATACAGCATCAATTATTTTTATTATGCCTTCTATTGAACTATAATAATTTTTTAATTTCTAATAGGAAGGATTTATTATTATGCGCTTTCTTGATATTACTATTGAGACACTTTCTCAGCATCAGAATTTTGCTAGTAAACAATTTGAGGGCTTGGACTGGGGTGGGTCGCAAATGCTTGCCCAAAAAATCAACAAGCAAAATTTACTAGCTTCTGAACATATTCTCTTACTAATTGATGACAACACATCTCGGCCGCAATTAATAGGGCATGGCGCTTTATTACAAGAAGACATTGTGAAAGGACTTAATCTTTCTCCTTTTATTGCTGCAATTTACGTGCACCCCGACTATCGTGGCCAAGGTTATAGTTTAAAGATCACAGACCACTTAATGACGATTGCACACCTAGAAGGTTATAATCGTGCGTATATTGTGACTAAACATAAAGGTTTATATGAGAAATTAGCTTTCAAACAAATTGATTTAGTCACAAATATCAAGGGAGAAACCATGCGTTTGTTGACAAGATCCATAATTCACCTTGAGGATGACAAATCTGACAATGAAGTAAATTCAGCAAAAGATTGATATAGGAAAAATAAATAGGATTTATAATCATTAGTTTTGCTCCTAGAAGCGATTTTCTAGGAGTTTTTCTATTGTTTTTAAGCGTTAAGTCCTTCAAACGTTCATCGATTGCGAGGCAAATGAAGTAAGTCACGGAATTGGTAATTTTTTGTTATAATAGCACAGAGACACGAAAGGAGGGGATAATAATGGCTAATTATGCTTATCCCATTGACCCGTCTTGGTCAGTTACTGAAATGGATACTGTCATTCGTTTCCTAAATACCATCGAAGCAGCCTATGAAACTGGGGTTGCCAAGGATAAAATTCTCACAAATTATAAGGCTTTTAAAAGGGTTATCCCGAGTAAAATGGAAGAAAAACAAATTGGGCGTGAATTTGCGAAAGTCTCTGCCTATGAAATTTATCCCACTGTAAAACTTGCTCAAGAAAGTGACAAAAAAACAATTCATATGTCAGCCAAATAAGGAGGAAATGTTATGGATGTATTGATGCGTCGGGATTTAATTATTGACTGGGTGGAGACTGCTGCCCAAGAAATCAAAACGCAAATGTCTAATGACTTAGAAGTGGAAAGTAAGTCCAACCGTAAAGACCTGGTCACTAAACTGGATAAAGCCACAGAAACTTTTTTTAGAAAACAAATAAACCACTATTTCCCTGGTGAAGGCATATTGGGAGAGGAAGGAATGGGTGAGACGGTTGAAAACTTAACTGGACCAGTATGGATTATCGATCCTATTGATGGCACAGCAAATTTTGTTCTTCAACACAACCATTTCGCTATTATGATTGCTTTTTATGAGGATGGCCTTGGACAAATTGGTGTCATTTATGATGTCATGGCTGATGAATTATTTGTCGGCATTAAGGGTCAAGGTGTCACATGGAATGGCCATACATGGCAGCCCCCGTTTACAGATAAGCCGCTTGACCAAGGCCTGCTGGCAGTGAATGGGTCTTTGTTAATGGCAAATCGTTGGCAAGTTCAAGAGCTCATTGACCAAGCTATGGGTCTACGTATTTATGGTTCAGCAGGCTTAGAATTCTTAGCGGTAGCCAAGGGTGAACTGTTGGCTTATATCAGTCCCAATCTTAAGCCATGGGACATTGCTGCTGGTGCAGTAATCTGTGAAGAGTTGGGTATCAAGCTTTCCCAGTTTGATGGTTCAGCCATTGATTATCTAGCCGCTAATCCAATTATTCTCGCTTATCCAAAAAGCCACCAAAAAATTCGCCACCACTACGATTCAAACAAATAAAACTAGCCATAAGCCCCCTATAGTGGTAAAATAAAACGGCAGTTTGTGTTGTTTTAAGACACAGTTTAATGAAAAGACAAAGTAAAATGGAGGAATTCACAGAATGGCAACAAGAGACGACATTCGTAACATTGCAATCATCGCGCACGTTGACCACGGTAAAACTACCCTAGTGGATCAATTATTACAACAATCTGATACCCTAGACGAACGTGCTAAGCTTGATGAACGCGCAATGGATTCAAATGCCATTGAGAAAGAACGTGGCATTACGATTCTTTCAAAAAATACGGCAGTTAACTATCAAGGCAAACATATCAATATCTTAGATACCCCAGGACACGCGGACTTCGGTGGTGAGGTTGAACGGATTATGTCTATGGTAGACGGTGTCTTATTAGTAGTGGATGCCTATGAAGGAACCATGCCACAAACCCGTTTCGTTCTGAAAAAAGCCTTAGATGCGGGTGTAGTACCTATTGTTGTTGTTAATAAAATCGATAAACCATCTGCTCGTCCTCTTGAAGTAGTTGATGAAGTCATTGATTTAATTATCGAATTAGGTGGGGATGAAGATCAGTTAGAATTCCCAGTGGTCTACGCTTCTGCCTTGAACGGGACATCTAGCTATGCTCCTGATCCAAGTAAACAAGAAGAAACTATGGCTCCTGTTTTCGAATCGATTTTGGAATATATTCCTGCACCAGAAGATAACAGTGACCAAGCCCTTCAATTCCAAATTTCTATGTTAGATTATAACGACTATGTGGGTCGAATTGGTATTGGGCGTATCTTCCGTGGCTCCATTAAAGTAGGGGACCAAGTCGCCCTTAACAAATTAGACGGTACTAGCAAAAACTTCCGTGTCAGCAAATTATTTGGATTCCTTGGTTTAGACCGGGTCGAAATTGATGAAGCCCAAGCAGGCGACCTAATTGCTGTTTCTGGTATGGAAGATATCTTCGTGGGAGAAACCATTACTGACACACAAGTGCAAGAACCTCTTGAACCACTACGTATAGACGAACCAACCCTACAGATGACTTTCTTAACCAACAACTCGCCTTTTGCTGGGCAAGAAGGAGATCACGTTACTTCACGTAAATTGGAAGAACGCTTGAAATATGAATTACATACTGATGTTTCATTACGAGTAGAAGACACTGAATCGCCTGATGCTTGGGTTGTTTCTGGACGGGGCGAATTACACTTGTCTATCTTGATTGAAAACATGCGTCGGGAAGGCTATGAATTACAAGTGTCTCGACCTGAAGTTATTGTTCGTGAAATTGACGGGGTAAAATCTGAACCTTTTGAATATGTCCAAGTGGATACTCCAGAAGAATACCAAGGCTCAATCATTGAATCGCTTAACGAACGTAAGGGACAAATGCAAAACATGATCAACTCTGGTCGTGGCATGACGCGTTTAGAATACCTAGTGCCTGCCCGAGGAATGATTGGTTACACCACAGAATTCATGTCTATGACTCGTGGTTACGGAATTATCAACCACACCTTTGATTCTTACCAACCATATATCAACGAGCAAATTGGTTCTCGTCCTCGCGGTGCCCTTGTGTCTATGGAAAATGGTAAAGCAACCACTTATTCCATTATGAACTTAGAAGACCGGGGAACAATCTTTATCGAACCAGGTACCGAAGTTTATGAAGGAATGATTGTTGGAGAAAACTCTCGTCAAGAAGACCTTGCTGTAAATATCGTTAAGGCTAAAAACTTAACCAACGTTCGTTCCGCAACCAAAGACCAAACCTCAGTCATCAAGGCGCCACGAGTGTTAAACTTGGAAGAATCATTAGAATTCATGGGTGATGATGAATACTGCGAAGTTACTCCTGAAAATATTCGCTTACGTAAACAGATTTTAAATAAAGCTGAACGTGCCAAAGCTAACAAACGTAAAAATAGCAAATAGGATAAAATAAAAACGACCACAGCAATTCGCAGTGGTCGTTTTTTATTATAACGTTTATAGAATATGGTAAGAAAATCAAAAGAGTTTTCTAAATAGTTTAATATTATATAGTTAAGTCAAGTGAAGTAAGTGTGGCACATCTTGCTACTAGCTTTTAAGATTTCTTTTTAATTGTGATTCCTTTTTCGGATAAAATTTCCTTATGCTATAATAGAGACCATGATTATATAGACTTATCGGAGGTCATTATGGCAAGACAAAATGTGGGAGTTCGCTTAGGCAAGTGGCTCCTAAACCGAATAAAAATTTTCTATAAAGAAGTCGATAAACCTATCTATATTCTCAGTCATTTATTGATGATGATTGGGATTTTGATGGTTTATACTGCTAGTTCATACAAGGCCATCAGTGAAGGAGACGCAGCTACTGCTTATATGTTTCGTCAGCTTGTCTTTGTTGTTATTGGCCTCGGACTTATCTTCTTTCTTGGGCAAATGAATATTGCCATTTTTAGACGGAAAAAATGGATGTATGGTTTGCTATTGGCTATGGTTTTAGCTATGGCTTTAGTGTGGACGATTGGACCAACTATTAACGGGGCCAAGGGTTGGCTACGAATTGGTAGTTTTTCCATTCAGCCAATCGAGTTTGCCAAGCCTATCGTTGTTGTTGTATTAGCCAATCTCTTAGGCCTTCACCAAGAAGAATTGGTGTCCGGTAATTTATGGAGTGTCATCAAATCAGAATCCAAGGTTAGCATTGCCTTAGTTTTGATATTAGGCATTACCTTCTTTTTACCTGACTTTGGTGGGATGGCCATTGTTGCTTCTATTATTGCTTTGATGATCTTAGCAAGTGGTGCCCCTGCCAAGTGGTTTAAACGTAGCTTATTAGGAGTTGGTGTAGGCTATGTTATCATGCTAATAATTTTACATTTCTTTGACTTTTCTCACATTGATAATTATCAAATTCGCCGGTTTACAGCCTTTGCCAATCCTTTCGCTTATGCTCAGGGGGATGGGTTGCAATTAGTTAACTCTTATTATGCCTTTGCCTTAGGAGGATTAATGGGTCAAGGGCCAGGGAATTCAATCCAAAAAACAGGTTATATTCCTGAAGCCCATAATGACTTTATTATGGCGATAATTGGTGAAGAATTTGGCTTCTTTGTTACCTTGTTAATTATTGCTATTTACTTCGCTTTAATTATTTATCTGTTAATGAAGTCAACTAAGATGAGAACAATTTTCTTGCAATTGATTTTAGTTGGTGTAGCGGGTTACTTCTTTGTTCAAATCTTTATCAACCTTGGTGGGGTTCTCGGTCTTATTCCTATCACCGGGGTAACTCTTCCCTTCCTAAGTTATGGAGGATCATCGGTGCTCGCCTCTTCTATTATGATTGGACTTGCCCTTGCTGCCATCCGACGTGACCAACGTGAACGCCAAGAACCTACTAATATCAAAGACTATCAATAAAAGGGTGTGAGTTAATCGCGGTAACTCCGATTCCTTGGATCGAAGTGTGTAGGATATAAAAAAACAGCCAACTAGAAATTGAAACGACTGAGTCATAACTCGGTCGTTTTTTATTACATTCAATTCTTGAGGGTAAGTCCATTGTTCATATTTGCTAGCAATGTGTGCTAAAATAATAACGATAGATATAAAGGGTGCTAAGGATTAGCCTAATAGTTAACCAGTATAAGCTGAGCTGAAAATGGCAAGTCTTGCCCCTGAAAGGATGTAAATAATGATTAAGAAAGTATTAGTCGCTAACCGAGGCGAGATTGCTATCCGTGTGTTTCGAGCATGTTTTGAATTGGGTATTGAAACCGTAGCAATCTATGCCAAGGAAGATGAAGCCTCTGTTCACCGTTTTAAGGCTGATGAGTCTTACTTAGTAGGTGCGGGAAAGAAACCTGTGGAAGCTTATTTAGATATTGAAGGGATTATTGCCATTGCCAAGGATACTGGTGCGGATGCCATCCACCCTGGTTATGGTTTCTTATCTGAAAATGTCCACTTTGCCCGTCGTTGTGAAGAAGAGGGCATTATTTTTATTGGACCAAGTTCAACCACATTGGATATGTTCGGGGACAAGGTGAAAGCACGGCAAGCAGCCTTGGATGCTGAAATTCCTTTGATACCAGGATCTGATGGTCCTGTTTCAGGAGTAGAAGAGGTTTATGATTTTGCTGACCAGGTAGGTTATCCTATCATGGTCAAAGCCGCTCTCGGTGGTGGTGGCCGGGGAATGCGAGTAGTTCATTCGCGAGAAGAATTAGCAGAAAAATATCAAACCGCGCAATCAGAAGCTGAGAAAGCTTTTGGATCAGGAGAAATGTATGTTGAAAAATACATTGAAAACCCTAAGCATATTGAGGTCCAAGTGATTGCTGATCAAGACGGTAATACAATGCATTTATGGGAACGGGATTGCTCAGTGCAACGTCGCCACCAAAAAGTGGTCGAAGTGGCACCAACTGTATCAATGACTATGGATGTTCGCCATGCTATTTGTAACACAGCTCGTGATTTCTTAGCTAGTGTGGGTTATACCAATGCCGGAACAGTGGAATTCTTACTTGATGGAGAAGACTTCTATTTTATTGAAGTGAACCCTCGAGTTCAAGTGGAACACACCATCACTGAAGAAATCACTGGGGTTGATATTGTACAAACCCAAATTCGCATTGCAGATGGGCAAAGCTTATCCCAAGCGGGACTACCAGACCAAGCTGCTCTACCGCTTAATGGCTATGCTATCCAATGCCGGGTGACAACCGAAGACCCTAACAATGACTTCTTCCCTGCCACTGGTAAGGTGAATACTTACCGGTCACCAGGTGGCTTTGGAGTACGTTTGGATGCGGGTAATGGCTTCCAAAATACTGTCATTACCCCTTATTTTGACTCAATGCTCACTAAGTTAATTGTCAAGGCCACAAGTTTTGAAGATACCGTTGCTAAAATGAACCGGTCCTTACGGGAATACCGGATTCGTGGGGTAGAAACCAATTTGCCTTTCGTACGTAATGTCATCAATCATGAAGTCTTCAAATCAGGACAAGCCACTACGACCTTTATCGATAATACACCAGAATTGTTTGATTTTCCTAAGAGTCGTAACCGTGACCGTGGAAATAAGACCTTACAATATATAGGAGACACCACTATCAATGGTTTTCCAGGTTTAGCCAAGCAAGATAAGCCTTATTTTGCTAAGGCAGAGATTCCAGAATTCGCTAAAAAAGAAGCTGATGGGCCGACTGCCAAGCAAATTCTAGACCATCAGGGGGTAGAAGCTGTTAAAGACTATGTCAAAAATTCTTCTGACCTCTTATTAACAGATACGACTATGCGTGATGCCCACCAAAGTCTAATTGCAACCCGAATGCGAACTCGTGATATGCTAAAAGCAGCTAAGGTCCAAGAAGCAGTTAATCCTGACATGTTCTCTATGGAAGTTTGGGGTGGGGCGACCTTTGACTCTGCTTTGCGTTTTCTTACTGAAGATCCATGGCAACGCTTGGAAGCTTTGCGGGCTGCCATGCCTAATACGCTCTTGCAGATGCTCTTTAGAGGGGCCAACGCAGTGGGTTATACCTCCTATCCTGACAATGTCTTAAAAGAATTCATCCAACAATCAGCCCAATCAGGTATCGATGTCTTCCGGATTTTCGATAGTTTAAATTGGACCAAACAAATGGAAAATTCAATCCAATATGTGAAAGACACCGGAAAAATCGCAGAAGCGACCATGTGCTACACAGGAGACATCTTGGCAGCTAATCCTGGTAAATACAATTTAAAATACTATGTTGACCTCGCCAAAGAATTGGAAAAATTAGGGGCTGATATATTAGCGATTAAAGATATGGCTGGTTTGTTGAAACCTCAAGCTGCTTATGCTTTAGTTTCAGAATTGAAGAGCCAAATTGACCTACCTATCCACTTGCATACTCATGACACAGCAGGTAATGGTATCATGACCTATGTCAAGGCTGCTGAAGCAGGAGTGGATGTGGTTGATGTGGCAACAGCAGCTTTTTCTTCCACTACCAGTCAACCAGCAATGACTTCCCTCTACTATGCGATGGAGCATTCTGAACGAGTGCCTAAACTAGACCCTCGCAATAGTCAATTATTGAACCAATATTGGTCAGGCGTTCGTCATTATTATGAAGCCTTTAATTCTGGCTTAAAAGTGCCTGAAACTGAAATTTATCGCACAGAAATGCCAGGTGGCCAATACACTAACCTCCAACAACAAGCGCAAGCCGTTAACTTAGGTGACCGTTGGAATGAAGTTAAAGCCATGTATCATGATGTTAACCTCTTGTTTGGGGATATTGTTAAGGTAACACCTTCATCCAAGGTTGTGGGTGATATGGCCTTATTCATGGTGCAAAATGACCTCAGCATTGCTGATTTCTATGAACAGGGTTCACATATTGACTTCCCACAATCTGTCATTGATTTCTTCTCGGGTAAATTAGGCCAACCGGCTGGTGGTTTCCCAGAGGACGTGAAGAATATTATCCTTAAAGGTGGCCCTGCTAGCACTGAACGCCCTGGTGCCTTGTTAGCAGATGTTGATTTTGAAGCCACCCGACAAGAAATTATTGCTAAGTTAGGTGAGGACGATGTGGATGACCAAGATGTTTTGTCATACCTCATGTATCCAGACGTTTTCATTGATTACCGTCACAAGTTAGATAAATATTCCGACCTTTCTTTAATTGATACACCAACCTTCTTTTACGGTATGAAACCGGGTGAATCGGTAAATATCGAAATTGAAAAGGGTAAGGTGCTCTTTATCCGCTTGATTCAGATTGGTGAAGTGGACCACAACGGTAACCGTATTATGTTCTTTGAATTGAATGGTCAACGTCGAGAAATTGTAGTAGCTGATGCAAGTTACATGCATAAGGTAGCAAGTCGGCGTAAAGCAGATAAGTCTAATCCTAATCATATCGGCGCAACCATGCCAGGCAGCATCTTAGATGTTCCAGTAGCAGTTGGCGACCAGGTAAAAGCAGGCCAAGTGATTGTGGTCTCAGAAGCCATGAAGATGGAAACTACTATCAAGGCACCTAGTGCTGGTACCATCAAGGACATCCTCGTCGGTGCGGGTGATCAAATTGAATCTGGTGACCTCTTAATTGAAATGGAAAAATAAGAAAGTGAGGTGCCGGCTATGTCAGAATCACGGAATGAAAATTTTGATTTAACTAGCCGCCAAGAACTTATTGTTTGGTTATATTCCACGAAAAAGGTTAAACAACTAAAAAAACACGGCTTCCTTTATTTTGTATCGCGCAAAATGAAGTATGCTATCTTGTACACTAGCGCAGACCAAGCTGAGGCGAGCCAAGATCGTATTAGCAAATTGCGATTTGTTCGCTCAGTGGAAGTGTCTCCACGCCAGCGATTATCAATGGATTTTGACCAAGTACTGCCTTACCTTGAAAGTAAAATGAACCAAGAAATAAGTAAAAGTGAATAAGTCAGTGCACAAGCAAGTGGAGACTTGATAATACCAATCAAACAGACGTGATTTAACCATCACGTCTGTTTTTATTTAGATTGGCTTTGCCTAGAGTAGTCGACATGGAAGTGACCAAGCTTAATTCAAAATTAGTCTAATATTGCTTGTGAATTTGATAGCTTAATAAGCTTGTAATTAGTAAGTTGCTTGTGAATATCTATAAATCGTAATAGTATTTTTTATTGTAGGTGAGCGCTTTTTATGTTAAGCTTGGACCATAAAAATAAGTTTAGGAGGCCTTTTCCATGATTGAATTTAAGGAAGTCAGTAAAAAGTATGACACCACCCTGGCTATGGACCGGGTGTCACTTACCATTGCTGATGGTGAAGTTTTTGGTTTAATTGGTCATAATGGGGCAGGTAAATCGACTACTATTAAGAATTTAGTGAGTATCATTGAACCTAGCCAAGGCGAAATTCAGGTTGACGGGAAAACATTGACTAAGGATGACCTTGAAACTAAGGCCAAGATTGCCTATGTGCCAGATTCACCTAATATGTTTTTAAATCTAGCGGCAGGTGAATATTGGGAATTAATGCGGGTAGCTTATGGTATTTCTGTACAAGATGCTCAAGCTAAAATAGAGGAATTTACGTATTTATTTGCTTTAGAAGGCAAACAGAACCATTTGATTAAATCCTTTTCTCACGGAATGCGCCAAAAAGTTTTCCTAATTGGAGCCTTACTGGTTAACCCTAAAATTTGGGTAATGGATGAGCCGATGACGGGTCTTGATCCTCAGGCCATCTTTGACCTTAAACAAAGGATCACTGACCATGCTCAAGCTGGCAACATTGTACTGTTTTCCAGTCATGATTTAAATACGGCTGAAGAGTTGTGTGACCACATTGTCATTTTACGGCAGGGTCAAGTTAAGTATGATGGCACGGTAGAGCAATTGAAACGCGACCATGATAATGCGAGCTTAGAAAAAATCTACCTGGATATGATTAAACAGTATGATCAGGCAGATACCCAAACAGCTACTAGCGAAGCAGGTGATCAGTAATGCGCTGGTCAGCAGTTTATGAACTATTTAAGGTTAATATGTATGATGCCTATGCTCAACACCTCTCTAATACGCGTAAGAAAAATGTCAAAAAAACGACAGATAAGTATATTCCAGTGATGAAAAATGTGTGGTTTTCTCAGCTTATCACTATAATTGCTAGTTTATTTTTGGCTTTTTTGATGGCAACTCAAGCTGGCCAATTAAAGGGGTATCCCGGCCTATATTCTAACTTTATGGTTGTTATGGCGTTATTTATGTTTGTCAGTATCGCCCAAAGCTTTTCTAATTTAGTGCTGGATGCCAATGATCGTGAAGAATATTTTCCCTTACCCTTTACCCAGCAGGAAATATTTACCTCTAAGCTGTTATCTATGGTTATGGTGATTATTCCCTTTCAAATTGCGATTTGGGCTACCATGGTATTTCTAGGGGACAATCTTATTTATGGTCTACTAGTTGGTTTTCTTTTATCGACTATTTTTATCCTCTTTATTTCCGCGCTCTTATTATTGATTTTAAATTTTCTGTTTAAAATTCCTTTTGTACAACAACATCGTAAGGCAGTTATGATTGGTTTTTATGCGGTAGGGGGCATTGCTTGGTTCGCCTTGTATATGCGGTTGATTCTTTGGAACTCTCGCCATATTGGTATGGGTGTTGTGGTACCAGATATGCCAACTTTACCAATTTCGGTTTCTTTCTACCATGTGTTGGTGACTCCTCAAGCAATTGGCCACTGGTTAGTTATTTTAGCGGTTCTGGCTTTTACAATTGCTAGCTTGATTTATGTTTCCGGTCATTTCGGTCAAAATTTGAACCAAGAATCAGGCAATCAAGAAAATTCAGTAGTGAAAACAGCTGAAATTGGAACTGGAAGAGATATTAATCATTTACTCTTCAAATATAATTTCAAACAAATAAAGGATCCTTCCTTGGCAGGACAAATTTTGTTGAATGAAGTGCTCGTTGTAGTGATTGGGTCTTTTTCCTTGGTTCCTATAGCTAGACAGGAACGTTTATTTGCGGATATGACCTGGGAGTATTTCGGCCTATTTCTGATCATAGGCTTCTTTCTCCCTATGATTATGCAAGTCTACCTGTCTTTCTCTAGAGTTATTATTTCTGTAGACAAGGAAAATTATAATTTTATGGCAAGTTTGCCTATTACGCGTAAGGACTATCTCCTCAATAAATTTAAAACCGGTTTTCTGATTGACTTTGTTATTGCTATCTTTTTAGTGGTGATCTTGATGGCTATCATGCTAGTGCCACCATTACTTATCTTAGTTAGTATCCTAGGTGTTATTTTGGGTGTGGCTTTTGTGGCCTTTGTTAACTTAAAGGGCGACTACCGTGACTTGAAACTAGACTGGTCGAACTTAGAAGACTTGATGTTTAGACACGGTAAACTAGGTATGGTAATTAAGCAAATCGTTGTAATACTAGGATTATTCTTACTTATTTTAGCGATTAGCCTTTCTTATTTAGCACCGGTTGCGCCGCTAGTCTTGTCATCGCTTTATGGCTTTGCCATCATCTTGTTTATGGGAATCTTTTACTTCCTTTCTGTGCGACCTTTCTGGAATAAACTTTAAATATAAATAGGTGACCAGGCTTAGACTATTATGGCTGTTTAAATCCATAGTGGTCTAGGCCTGTTTTTTGTTTGGCTTTTGACTAGTAAGTCTGCTAGGATAGATAAAGACTATTAGAGGAGGTGGGTCAGCATGCGTATAATCGCTGGCCAATATGGAAAACGCCGTCTAAAAGCGGTTCCTGGTAAGAATACCCGACCAACGACAGATAAAATTAAGGAATCTTTGTTTAATATTATTGGCCCTTATTTTTCTGAAGAGACGCGAGTTTTGGATCTCTATGCAGGTTCAGGCGCTCTGGGTATCGAAGCTCTCTCCCGAGGAGCAGGCCAATTAGTCGCCTGTGAAAGACATCGGGCAGCTATAACAACGATTAAGGAAAATATTAATGATCTAGGGATCCAAGACCAGGTATCCCTCTTAACGGGTGATAATCGTAAAACCTTAAGTGACTTACGCCAAAAAGATAGGAATCTGTCTTTTGATTTAGTTTTTCTTGACCCGCCTTATAAGCAACAAAAGTTAGTGGAAACCATCCAAGCATTGGTTGCTGACGCTTGGTTGAGTGACCACGTGCTCTTGGTGTGTGAAATGGACAAGCATGACACTATGCCAGAGACAATTGCTGGTTTAGAAAAGACCCGTGACCAAGTCTATGGAATCACGCGCTTAGTCTTCTACCAGTGGCCAGAGGAGGATTAGATGGAAAGAAAAGCACTATATGCAGGTAGTTTTGATCCCTTGACACTGGGGCATGTGGATATGATTCAGCGCGCGGCAAGAATGTTTGACCATGTCTATGTGGCAGTAGCCATTAATACCAGTAAGAAGTCATTATTTACAGGGCAAGAAAAGCTTGACCTAGCCAAGGCAGCTTTAGACCAGCTAAGTAATGTGACCGTCTTAGAATTAAAATCAGGCTTAACTGTTGATTTTGCTCAGGAACTCGGAGCCCAGGTTTTAATTCGTGGTTTACGTAATACCAAGGATTTTGAATATGAAACGTCTATTGCCATGATGAATAAATTACAAAATGCTGATGTCGAAACGCTTTTTCTATTGTCAGATGAACGTTATCGTTTCGTATCTTCTTCTTTAATCAAGGAAGTGGCCCAATTTGGGGGCGATATCTCTTCCTTGGTACCGGATGTGGTTGCCCAAGCCATCGCTGAAAAATTAGCGACAAAAAATAATTAAATTTTCAGAAAAAGTGGAATAAAATAACAAAATCTCCCGTATTTATAAGTGATGAACTTTTAAATAGGGGAGGTTTTTTGATGGATATACGGGAATGGGTGGAAAGTCACTTTAATTTTGATGAAAGCCTTACTAGCTGGCAGGGGAGAAAGAAATTTATTGTCATCGGTTTAAGCTTTGTCCTTGCGCTACTAGGAGCGATTGTGCTTTATGACCATTTTTATCCGCGTCAAGTAATAGAGCCTAATCAGACAGAAGACTTATTGATGGAAGAAGAGACTGCCTTAGTCGCAAGCCAGGAGGAGACACCTCTTGATCAAGAGTTAAAGTCAAGTAGTTCAGCTTTAGACTCAAGCTCGATTGATCAGTCTAGCCAAGCCAATAACCAACAAGAACAAGTTCAGAGTCGTGGCTATGTGGATATTAAAGGGGCCGTGAAAAATCCTTCTATCTATCCCATTGAGGGGGAAATGCGAGTTTATGATGTCATTGATTTAGCAGGTGGCTTAACTGACCAAGCCGACCAAAGTCAAGTCAATTTAGCACAACGTGTAAGTGATCAGATGGTCGTTTATATTCCCAAGGAGGGTGAAAGTGTGCCTGCGACTTTGACCATGGCAGCGTCTGAAACGAATTCTGACGACCAATCATCAAACACTGCTAAGGATTCGGACCTGATTAATATCAATACAGCTGATGTTAGCCAGTTAGAAGAAATTAGTGGCATTGGAGCCAAAAAAGCTGAAGAAATTATTCGTTACCGAGAAGATCAGGGTCCTTTTAAGTCAGTGGATGATTTAGAAAATGTTAATGGCATTGGGGCTAAAACTTTGGAACGACTACGTACAGAAGTGACGGTTCAATGAGGGAGTGGCTAATTTTTCCTAGCTTGGCCGCAGCTTCTCTAGCCTTGATGACCTTTCATTCAGCTTGGTGGGGTCTTGTCTTACTTTATCTAAGTATCAGAGTCTATTGCTTAAGAGATGGACGGATCTTCTATAGTTATGTAATAATACTGGTTTTAGTTGTCATCTCAGCTTATTGCCAGCGTCCTCGTTTAGCGCCAGCAGTTACTGACAACCAGGCAAGCTTCACTGTAAGAATGCCCATAAATCAGCTTAGTGTTGATGGCGACCAAGTCGCTTTTAAGGGACAAGTGGTAGACTCCGATCACTTGCAAAAATACGTCCAATGCTATTACCGTTTAGGGTCTGAATCGGAAAAAGCGGATTGGTTAGCCTTAGATGAGAGTGTCGTCTTAGAGGTTGAGGGACACTTGGAATTACCCAAGGAAAACCGTAATCGTCAGCTTTTTAATTATCGCCGTTACTTAAAGCAGAAAAATATTTATTATATTCTAGTAATCGATACTGTTACCATCTTTGGTCCCGACCAGTCACTTAGTGGACGCTGGGCACAAGGGGTTTATCGTTTTATTAATAAGTTTTCTGATATGACTCCAACCCTGGTGAGGGATTACAGCCTGTCCTTATTTTTTAACCAATCAGACGCAATCAGTCAGCCTGTTTACCAAGCCTATCAGAAATTGGGCTTGATTCACCTTTTTGCTATATCAGGTTTCCATGTTAATTTCTTGCTCAAACAAATGAAGAACATATTTCTTCGCTTAGGTCTTAGTGTTGAGGCTTTTGATTATTTGGCCTTAGCTTTTTTGCTTGTTTATACTGCCGCTCTAGCCTTTCCTCATGGCTTATTACGGGCTAGTGGGGCTTATTTATATAATAGTTGGCAAATACGCCATAACCGGGAGCCTTCAACTTTTGTTGGTACAGCGGGAGTCATGCTCGCCACACTTTTTTTAAAACCTAGTGCGGTGTTATCTTTAAGTTTTCAACTCTCTTATTTGCTGGCCTTTACTATTATTCTGATGGGAAGGGCTTTGGCCAAGTGGCAAGGAGCGTTCTGGCTAAGGGGCTTACTGCTAAACTTCTTATGTAGTCTACTTATTATGCCTATTTTAATGATTAATTTCCATGAATTTTCTTGGTTGAATTTACTTTTGAACGGGCTTTATTCCTTTATTTTTGCCAATTTTCTCTTCCCCGGTTTGCTTTTGGCTATGGGGCTTCATTTGTTAGATTGGCAGCTTGTCTCACGACCCTTATTGTGGGTCTTAAACTGGCTGATTCAAGGTGTAGAGAATTTTAGTTTATGGGCTCAATCCTGGTCTTTTTTTCATTGGATTACGGGGCAACCTCCCTTATATTTACTAGCCATACTTTTAACGAGTATTTTATGTTTTTGTCTAGCTTTGGAAGGTCGTCGTTATATCAAAATTGCCAGTTTATTTTTAACCCTAAGCCTACTTCTTGTTTATATTTCTCCCTATCTAAATCCTTGGGGGATCGTGCAAATGATAGATATTGGCCAAGGAGACTGTTTGTTAGTGTCTTAGCCACACCAGCGGGCAGTTTATTTGATTGATGTGGGAGAACGCATGGTTTTTGACCAAGAGGACTGGCAGAAGAAGGACACTGCTAGCACAGTTAGCCGGCATGTTCTACCTTCCTTGAAGGCCTTGGGGGTGAGACATATCGATGGCATTTTTATTACTCATGGTGATTATGATCATATGGGGGGGTTGGAAGAATTAGCTGCTGAATATCCAATTGACCGCATTTATTTGCCTATTGGGATGGCCCAAGCCACTGATAAGCTTACTAGTATTAAACAAATTGCTCAGAATAACTCTGCTCATAGTCAAATTACTTGGGTTAAAACGGGTGACCATTGGGAGTTAGGCCCAACGACTTATTTACAGGTCTTGGCTCCTAATGACTTAGGGTCCGGTAATAATGAAGATTCCTTAGTCATGTGGGGAAAATTTGGTCCCCATTCGATTCTTCTGACAGGCGACGCTGATGGAAAAGGAGAAAGCCAAACCATGACAGAACTTGAACGCTTAGATCTTGATGTTGATATTCTCAAGGTGGCCCACCACGGTTCAGATCATTCGACATCAGCAGCTTATATTACAGCTGTTGATCCTAACTATGCTTGGATTTCTGTAGGGGCCAATAATCGCTATGGTCATCCAGCTGACCGGGTATTGGCTGACTTACAAGAAACGGGGACGAGAATCATGCGAACTGATCAAATGGGTGGTGTCTACTATCATTTCACCCAAAATTCCGCTAAAATAAAGCTAACAGCCTAAGAATGGGAGAGGAGATAAGTATGGACCTTCAGACAGCTATCCAAAACATAAAACAAGGAAAAATTGCACCAGTCTATTTTATCCAAGGTCAAGAAAACTATTTGATTGACCGTTTGGAGGACACTTTAATTCAGGATTATCTGGCTGGGGAGAAGAATGACTTTAATTATATTTCCTTTGATATGGAGGCTGTTCCTATCCAAGATGCGATTATGGAAGCTAATACCCTGTCCTTCTTTAATGAGAAGCGACTTATAATGGTACGGCAGCCGTATTTCTTGACGGCCACTAATAAGCGGACAGGAATTGACCACCAAACGGATACTCTCTTAGATTATGCCAAGGCACCAGCCCCTGATGTAGTTTTAGTAGTTGTGGCAAATTATGAGAAACTTGATAAACGGAAAAAAGTAGTCAAAAAACTACAAGACCATGCTCAAGTGGTGGATGCCACAGAAATGCAGGAAGGGCAAGTCAAAAATTATATCCAAGCCCTAATTAAAGATGCCCACAAAGAAATTGCACCCCAAGCTTTGGCAGAGTTCCTTAAACGGACTAATTACCAACTTACACAATCGGTCAATGATTTGGAAAAATTGCTCCTATTTACTGGCGACTACAACAACATCACTAAGGAAAATGTAGAAAAAGTAGTGAGTCCCACTCTAGATGATGAAGTATTCCATTTAACCGATTACGTCATCACCAGGAAAACAGAAGCTGCCTTGACTCTTTACCGGAATTTAATTGCCCAGAAAAAGCAGCCCATTGCTATGCTGGCCTTGTTGGAATCTAATTTCCGACTCTATACACAAATTGCTCAATTGCAACGTTTAGGTTATGATCAGGGTTCTATAGCTAAAAGCCTCAAAGTCCACCCTTACCGTGTAAAAATTACCAGCCGACAAATGCAAGCCTATCCACCCGCCCGTTTGATGCAAGGCTATATGCGCTTAGTTGAATTAGATGATGCCATAAAAACTGGTCGAATTGATGAAAATCTCGGTATGGAATGGTTTATTCTCGATTTCTGTGGCCAAGCAAGTTAAAGATAGAAAAAAACACCGCCTAGAATCTGCTGACTCTAGGCGGTGTTTTATGAAACTTATTTATTTAATTTTTGTGCCAAACGTGATTTATCACGGGCAGCTTTGTTGTCGTGGATTAAGTTTTTGTTAGCTGCTTGGTCAATTAATTTAGACGCTTCTTGGAATAGAGCTTCTTGGTTGTCAGTTCCGTTCTCAACAGCACTTTCAAAACGTTTCTTAGCAGTACGCATTTCGCTAACTAATTTAGAGTTATGTGCGTTACGCGCATCTGTTTGCCGTGCACGTTTGATTGCAGATTTAATGTTTGCCATGTGTAATACACCCACTTTCTTCGCATGTAATCTAGTGAAAAAGTCACTAACAGAAATATTATACTGAATTTCCAGTAAAATCGCAAGCGAATTATTTTGAGAAAGACAAAAAATCCTATATGAATGTAAGCGTTGACCATTGAGTTGATTTTCGTTATGATGAATAAAGAAAAATACATATTGGGGTGCCGCAAGCGGCTGAGATTATACTCATTGAACCTGATAGAGTTAGGACTCGCGCAGGGAGAATAAGTGGAACACAAGAAATCACATCTTATGGATTAAGTGAATGGTGTGAGTGTTAACGTGTTAGATTTTTGTCAGACTAATGGTTAGTCAGTCACCAGCACCCCAATTAGAATGGGGTGCTTTTTATATGCCTAATTATCAAGCAGAAATCGCAGCATGCTCCCAAGCGGTTAGGGACAAAATGCCTTTTACGCCTTCCATTACTAATGTGGTGACGGTGAATTTAGTGGCAAATGCTCAAATCGCTGTGGGTGGTCGGCCAGCCATGCTTTACTTGGCGGATGAAGGAATCAATATGGTCCAAGCCTGCGATAGTTTCTATATTAATTTGGGGACACTCTTTCCAAGTCACCGGGAAGCCGTCCAAGAAACCATTGCTAGCTTACAGGCTAGCCACAAAGCTTGGGTTTTAGACCCAGTAGGTTTGGGTAAGGGGGCTGACCATAATGCCTTAATTGCTTATATCAAGGACCATCCGGCTACTATTATCAAGGCCAATGCGTCGGAAATTATGACCTTGGCACAGACTTGGGGATTGATTTCCCAAGAAACAGAACAAAATTATGTAGGGGTCGATAGTCGACATGAAGTCAATCAAGCACAAGCAGCTGCACTAGCTCTAGCTCGTCATAGTGGTGGTGTGGTCGTAGTGACCGGGCAGAGTGATTTAGTGACTGATGGAAATCGAATGCTTTATTCGCTCGGAGGATCAGATTGGATGGAAAAAATTACCGGAGCTGGTTGTATCTTAGGTGGGGTGATGGCAGTTTATGCTGCTGTAGCCCAAGACCCTTTTATTGCGGCTTTAACAGCGATTAATGCCTTTAACCTGGCCGGTAAACAGGCGGATGGGGCAAAGGGACCAGCCTCTTTCCAAACGCAATTTATTGATCGTCTTTATCAAAATTCAGCCCGTGAAGTGAGCCAGATTCCCGTGATTGAACAAGGAGAGGAGGATTAGATGTCTATGCGTGAAAATTTAAATATTAGCCATTACTTAGTGATTGGTCCAGAAAATACTCTAGGACGTGATCCTGTAGCCATCGTTGACCAAGCGATTACAGCTGGTATTCGCTGCGTGCAAATTCGTGCCAAAGAGTCATCTGCCCAAGAAATCATTACCTTGGCTAAAGGGATGGCCCAAACCATTGCCCAACGTCATTTGAGTGATCAAGTGTGTTTGTTGATTAATGATCGTTTAGATGTGGCCCTAGCCTGTCGGGATTTAGGGATTAAGGTTGATGGGGTCCATGTCGGTCAATCAGATGTTCCAGTTGAGGTCTGCCGGCATTATCTTGGCCCCGATGCTGTTATTGGATTTTCGGCTGCGACCAAGGAGATGTTGACTTATGTTCAGAATTTAGACTTGGCACCTATTGATTATTTAGGGGTAGGGCCCCTTCATCCTACTGCTACCAAGGCAGATGCGGGCTATTATGGTGACGATGATAAGATTCATTTGCATTCCTTAGCAGAAATTAAGACCTTGGCTGCCGCTACACCGATTCCGATTGTGGTTGGCGGTGGGGTGACGGTCGCTGATTTAACTGACTTGGTAGCTACAGGAGTGGCAGGGTATTTTGTAGTTTCTGCCATTGCCGGGGCTCAAGACCCTGGTCAAGCCAGTCACGATTTAGTCACAACTTGGCAAGCCGCTAGTAAAGGAGAAGATAGCCATGTTTAAAGTATTAACTATCGCTGGTTCCGACTCATCAGGAGGCGCCGGCATCCAAGCCGATTTAAAAACCTTTTTAGCAACAGGTGTCTATGGTATGTCCGCCATTACCGCCATTACTGCTCAAAATACACAAGGCCTTACTACATCAGAAATCCTATCTGCTGATCTGTTACGCGCACAGATTGCTGCGGTTTTTGATGATATTCGTCCGGATGTGGTGAAAATCGGTATGATTGGGAATACAGAATCTATCCATACAGTAGCGGAAAGTTTACAACATTATCAAGCTAAGAATATTGTCCTAGATCCGGTCATGGTAGCCACATCGGGGTCAGCCCTCTTTAATCCAGAAGAATTAGCCGCCTTAACCCAGACGCTATTTCCGCTAGCAGATTTATTGACGCCCAATATCAGTGAAGCTGAAACCATTCTGGATTGTAAAATTACTAATGAAGAAGCTATGGAAGTAGCTGGTCAAGCTATTTTTGACCAATACGGATGCCCCTGTCTCATTAAAGGAGGCCATATGGCTGGCCAAGCGGATGATGTCTTAGTTTGGAGTGAAGGTATTCATTGGTTTAGAGGTCAACGCATTGCAAATCCCAATACCCATGGCACCGGTTGTAGTTTATCATCCGCTATTGCCTCCTATTTGGCACAGGACAATGACCTGCTGACTTCTATTCAAGCCGGAAAAGATTATCTCACTGCCATAATCGGTGCTCAACTAGACCTAGGTCAAGGGTCAGGACCGCTTGATCATGGCTACTTATTGAGAAAGGAAGATAACCATGAAGCTTAAAAAATTAGTATTTACCGGGGTGTTTATCGCCTTATCTTTTGTCCTATCCTCAGTGATTGTGTTTCCTAATATGGCGCCTATTCAACATTTGATGAACGTTTTGGGGGCAGTCTTTTTAGGTCCTTATTATAATGCCTTTTCAGCTTTTGCTTCTGGTGGCCTACGGATGGTGTTAAGTGGTCGCAGTTTTATTGCGACGTCAGGCTGGATTGGTGCGTTATTGTCAGGTCTCATTTATAAGCATACCCAAAGCAAGTTTTGGACAGCTATTACGGAAATGATTGGGTCCGGGATTATCTCGGCTATTGTCTATTATTTCCCCATGGCAGGTATTTTTGGCCTAGACCTTCCTAATGCTTGGTATTTCGTGCCTTTCTTCCTCCCATCAGCGACTATTGGAGCCATTATGGGCTATGTTATTTTACAAGTTTTCGGACGGTCACTTTTAAAGAAATTAGCTAGTGATCACTAATAACTTGAACCGTTAATTAATTGAGCTCTATACTCGGAGTCTTTGCCTTGCTTAGCCAAGGGGGCGTGGTACAATAGTTGGGAATGGAGTGATGAACTTGGACTTTAAAGTTGCCCACAACAAGTTTGACCTAGTATCCAAATACCAACCTAATGGGGACCAACCCCAAGCCATTAAAGAACTCGTAGCTAAAATCAAAGCTGGTAACCAATCCCAAGTCCTATTAGGGGGAACTGGGACCGGGAAGACCTTCACCATGGCCAATGTGATCAAGGAAACCAACCGTCCTACCTTGGTTTTGGCCCACAACAAGACCCTAGCCGGTCAACTCTATGGAGAGTTGAAGGAATTTTTCCCTAATAATGCTGTGGAATATTTTGTCTCCTATTATGACTATTATCAACCGGAAGCCTATGTGCCATCTAGTGACTCTTATATTGAAAAATCCGCCAGCGTTAATGACGAGATCGATAAATTGCGCCATTCTGCTACCTCTGCCTTATTAGAGCGCTCCGATGTGATAATCGTGGCATCAGTTTCCTGTATCTACGGTTTGGTCAACCCAGAAAACTATGCCGAACATGTTTTATCTATTCGCGAAGGCCAAGAAATGGAACGAGATGACTTCATGCGCCGCCTTCTAGACATGCAGTTTGAGCGTAATGACATCGACTTCAGACGGGGAACCTTCCGTGTACGTGGCGATTCTGTGGAAGTCTTTTTAGCCTCACGGGACTCTTCAGCTATTCGGGTGGAATTTTTTGGGGATGAAATTGACCGGATTCGTGAAGTTGACGTAGTTACGGGTGAGGTCAAGAATGATGTAGAACACTATCCTATCTTCCCAGCTACCCACTTTGTTGCTAATAATGACCAAATTACCGCCGCAGTTAAAAGCATTGAAGCGGAACTGGAAGAACAGTTAAAGAAATTCAATGAAGAAGGCAAATTACTAGAAGCCCAACGTTTAGAACAACGGACCCGTTATGATATGGAAATGTTGTTAGAAATGGGCTACTGTAATGGGATTGAGAACTATTCTCGACATATGGATGGTCGTGCCCCTGGACAGGCTCCTTATACTTTATTAGACTTCTTCCCAGATGATTGGTTATTAATGGTAGACGAGTCTCATATGACCATGCCCCAAGTACGTGGGATGTACAATGGGGACCGGGCCCGAAAACAAGTCTTGATTGACCATGGCTTCCGTTTGCCCTCTGCCCTAGATAACCGGCCGTTGAAATTAGAAGAATTTGAAGACCGACTCAACCAAGCCCTCTACGTGTCTGCCACTCCTGGTGATTATGAAATGGCTAAGACAGATGGGGAAGTCACCGAACAAATCATTCGTCCAACAGGTCTACTAGATCCTAAGGTTGAAGTACGGCCTATTGAAGGACAAATCGATGACCTCATTTCAGAAATCAATGAGCGAGTTGAACGCGAGGAACGGGTCTTTATCACCACCCTAACCAAGCGTATGTCTGAAGACCTAACTGATTACTTAGAAGAAGTTGGCATTAAAGTCAAATATCTTCATTCAGATATCAAAACCTTGGAACGGTCAGAGATTATTCGCGACCTCCGTTTAGGTGTTTTTGATGTCTTGATTGGGATTAATTTGCTTCGTGAAGGGATTGATGTCCCAGAAGTCTCCTTAGTGGCTATTTTGGACGCTGATAAAGATGGGTTCCTCCGTAATGAACGATCTCTCATCCAAACGATCGGTCGGGCCGCCCGGAATAGTAACGGTCATGTGCTCATGTATGCTGATGACATTACCCAATCCATGCAAAAAGCTATTGATGAAACCCAACGGCGCCGGGAAATCCAAGAGGCTTATAATGAAAAACATAATATCGTTCCGCAAACTATTAAGAAAGATATCCAAGAACTTATTCGTATCACCCACGATGTCAATACAGCTGACGAATCTGCTTCACTAGCGGAATCCATTCGTGAATTGAAACGAGATGACAAAGAAGAAGCCATCCATAATGTCGAAATGGAAATGCGTCAAGCTGCCAAAGACCTCAACTTCGAAAAAGCCGCTGAACTACGCGATATCGTTATGGAACTCAAAGCGGAGTTTAAGATAAAGTAAGGGTGAGATGAAAAGTGTGAAGTAGGGCTTATAATCTGCCTTTTCACGCACAATGTTATGTCGATAGTTTACACAATTTGCTATTTTGCGCACAAGGCCTACAGATAGTTTGTGTGCAATCAAGACAAAGAGATATTTTTCCAGCAGTAAAGAGTCTTGAAGAAATATCATTCAATCTACAGATAAGCATTAGGCTAAATAAAAAGACCCTAGCAATGTTTTTTAGCATTGCTAGGGTCGTTCTTTTGTTTAAACTATAGTTTAGTCACTATGCAGATTCAAATCATTTTCTTCTTCAATCAAAATCACATTACGCAGATAGGCAGTAGCAATAATTAGGGTAGTTGCCCCTAGAGATAGACCAGCGACAGTATCGCTAGGATAATGGACCCCTAAGTATAAGCGACTTAGGGCAATAGTGATAGGGAAGAAGGTAAGCACAAAGCCAGCTAGTCGCCGTCCCCATTTTTTGTCCTTGTAACGTTCGAAAAGTAACACTGCCAAGGCACCATAGAAAATCATTGACCCACAAGAATGGCCACTAGGGAATGAAAAGCCACCTTGTTCAATTAAATGCGGAACGACACTTGGGCGTGGTCGCATCACAATATATTTGACCATAGAATTGAGAATACCAAAAGCAATGACCACCGTCACGACAAACCAGTTAGCGACGCGAGGTTTTTTCAGATAATAACGGTAAGTCAGCCATAATAAGATAGTCAACACTGTAATCGTTTGTGGACCGGCCAAGTCTGTATAGGTGGTCACGATTTGGTCGAGTAGGGGGCCACCAGAATTATAAATGGTTAATAGCAAGTTTTCGTCAAAACTTTGTAGGCGGTCAGGAATAGCAATTGCTAGAGTAACAATAATGATAAAAGGTAAAACAGCAATCGCAGCTTGCCGAAAATATTTACTGAAAGGTGCGGCATAATAATCAGTCATAGGAAACTCCTTTGATAAATAATATCCCTCTATTATCCTGAATCCTAGAGTGAAAGTCCAGTAAAAAATTCTAAAGAATAAAGTTACTGGTGAAACACCTTGCAATTACTAGCAATTGTCGTTATAATAATTGATGTGTGAATTCACACCATACCTCCTACTTCGTTTGACGAATCACCAACGTCCTACGCGGTATGAGGCAAATTTATAGAAAGAGGTGTTGTCAAATGGCAATTTCAAACGAAAAGAAACAAGAAATCATCAATCAATACGCACGGCATGAAGGAGATACTGGTAGTCCAGAAGTGCAAATCGCATTACTGACTGCTGATATCAACGCACTAAACGAACATGCTCGTACGCATAAAAAAGACCACCACTCTTACCGTGGTTTGATGAAAAAAGTTGGTCACCGTCGTAACTTGTTAGCTTACTTACGTAACAAAGACGTACAACGTTACCGTGAATTAATCAAGAGCTTAGGCTTACGTCGTTAATATATAAACATAACTTTGTTCTAGGAATCTTAATTTAGAGGATTCTGGACCAAGTTGTCGGTAAAAGCGAGATTCATAGTGGTGGATCTCGCTTTTTCTCAATAAAAATCAGCAACCAGGCTAAGGTCTACTAACCAAACTTGTGCCCAGAAGCGATTCTAGGTAAAACTTTGTTTAGTAGCGGTCGGTTGCTAGAAGGAGTTACTATGGAAAAACAAGTATTTAAGATGAACTGGGCGGGTCGTCCGCTCCAAGTCGAAGTCGGTCAAGTCGCTAAGCAAGCCTCTGCTGCAGTCTTAGTTCGCTATGGAGATACTGTCGTTTTAACAGCTGCAGTCGGTGAAAAAGAAGCCAAGGAAGGCCAAGATTTCTTCCCACTTCAAGTGAATTACGAAGAGAAAATGTATGCAGTAGGGAAAATTCCGGGTGGTTATATCAAACGGGAAGGACGTCCTAGTGAACATGCTACACTAACTGCACGTTTAATCGACCGTCCGATTCGTCCCATGTTCCCAGAAGGCTTCAAGAATGAAGTCCAAGTAATCAACACTGTGATGTCAGTTGACCCTGACTGCAGTCCCGAAATGGCAGCCATGTTAGGTTCTTCTATTGCCTTAACTATTTCAGATATCCCTTTTGCAGGACCAATTGCAGGAGTCAATGTAGGTCGGGTCAATGGTGAATTTGTTATCAACCCAAATCGCGAACAAGCGGAACTCTCTGATTTGGAACTCACTGTAGCTGGTTCTGACCGAGCAATCAACATGGTAGAATCTTCCGCAGCGGAACTTTCTGAAGAAGATATGTTGAAAGCTCTAATGTTTGGTCATACTGCTATCAAAGAATTATGCTACTTCCAAAATGAAATCAAGGAAGCAGTAGGCCAAGAAAAAATGGTAGTGGATCTTGATGTTGTTGATCCAGAATTAGAAGCTGCTGCCACCAGCAAGTTTTACGATAAAATGTCGGCCGCTATCCAAGTGTTTGATAAATTAGACCGTGAAGCAGCTATCGAAGATGTTAAAGCAGAAATGATTGACCATTTTGATGGTATTTATGCAGAAGACGAAGATTTCATCTTTATCCATAACCAAGTGGTACAAATTGCTGACCAAATGGAATACAAAGAAGTTCGTCGTTTGATTACCGAAGATAAGGTACGACCAGATGGGCGTAAAGTGGATGAAATTCGGCCTTTGGAATCAGAAGTTGGCTTATTGCCACGAGCTCATGGGTCTGGACTCTTCACACGGGGACAAACCCAAGTCTTGTCTGCCTTAACCCTAGCGCCAATTTCTGAAGAACAACGTTTAGATGGTTTATCTGATGAAGAAACGCGTCGTTTCATGCACCACTACAACTTCCCCCAATATTCAGTGGGGTCTACTGGTCGTTATGGGTCACCTGGCCGGCGAGAAATTGGTCATGGTGCGTTAGGACATCGGGCCTTGGACCGCGTTTTACCAAGTGAAGAAGACTTCCCATATGCCATTCGTCTAGTAGCGGAAGTTTTAGAATCAAACGGGTCTTCATCGCAAGCTTCTATTTGTGCGGGTACCCTAGCTTTAATGGATGGTGGAGTTCCAATCAAGGCCCCAGTGGCTGGTATTGCTATGGGACTTATCATGGATGAAGCCGAAGAAAACTATACAGTTTTAACTGATATCCAAGGCTTAGAAGACCACCTAGGGGATATGGACTTCAAGGTTGCCGGTACCCGGGAAGGTATCACGGCCTTACAAATGGATATTAAGATCCAAGGGATTACCGAAGAAATTCTTAAGGAAGCCCTAGAACAAGCACAGAAGGCGCGCCTACAACTCTTAGATCATATGGCACAAACTATTGACCACACCCGTCCAGAATTGAGTCAGTATGCCCCTAAGATCCAACAAATTACTATCAAACCTGACCAAATCAAAGTAGTTATTGGTAAGGGTGGTGACACCATCAATAAGATTATTGAAGAAACAGGTGTTAAAATCGACATTGATGAAGACGGCCATGTTAATATTGCTTCTTCCGATGCAGACGCGATTCAACGAGCCATCGAAATCATTGAAGAATTGACTCTTGAAGTCGAAGCTGGACAAGTTTACGAAGGAACTGTTAAACGAATTGAAAAATTTGGTGCCTTTGTTAATATCGCCAAAGGAAAAGACGGATTAGTCCACATTTCCGAATTACAACAACAACGGACTAATAAGGTAGAAGATGTGGTAGCCATTGGTGACAAGGTGAAAGTTAAAGTCTTAGAAATTGACAACCGAGGCCGAATCAACCTATCTATGAAAGCCTTAGAAGAAAACCAAGACTAAATAGGATGAGATGAAAAACGGTTAGCCCCAAAGGATTTGTCTGAAAATGAGAAGTATTCGCAGAATACTGACTCATTTGCAGAAAATACTGATGGGGCTGTTTTTTAGAACTCGACTAGAAGGATGAGATGAAATGCGGGAGCTTCGAGCTGTTGGACTAAAGCGTGATGGATAAGAGAAGCTTATCCAAACGACTTTAGGAAACAGTCGAAGGAGTTGCATTTCAGAGCTCGACTAAAAGGATGTGAGCAAAAGCGATAAGAGCGAGAGATTTGAGCCAATAGACAAAAGATATGAACTTAAATCTTTTAGGCTATTGGACAAATATCTGAAGCTCTTGCTTTTGTGAGCTCGACTAAGAGATAAATTTTCATATACTACGGAGAGGCTGGGCATTTCACCCCAGCCTCTTTTTTTATATTCATACCTTTTTGTAGAAGGATTGCAATCTGTTAATTTTGTAAGGGATTCCTTTTCAGCTTTTTGCAATCTTTGTTATAATAGAAGCATACAAAAATTAAGGAGGCAAAAAAGGATGACAAACAATTCTGAAAGCAAGCCATGGATGGATGCTAGCAAATCTGACCGTCAAAGAGCGGAAGAACTAGTCTCTGCTATGACTTTGGAAGAGAAGATTGCACAATTACATGGTGGTATGAAGACAATTAATATCTATAATGTTGATATGTCGGCTATGCAAGATTTGTCTGATGAAGAATATGATGAAATGATGACTCAACTACGAGTAGAGCGTCATGTGGAAGGAATTGATTCATTAGGCATTCCACGCATGCGGGTCACCAATGGGCCAGTCGGTGTAGGTATGGGGGATGGCTATCCAAGCCCTAAAGCCACTGCTTTACCTATGACTATCGGTTTAGCGGCTTCCTTTGACCGCGACTTGGCTTATCGTTATGGTGATATTATTGGTGCAGAAACAGCTGCTTATGGCCAACACGTTTTAGAAGGGCCGGCTGTAAACATTCACCGGACACCAATTGGCGGTCGGAATTTCGAATACTTATCTGAAGATCCTTTCCTTAGTGGTGTTATGGGTGTGGAAGTGACCAAGGCGATCCAAGACCATGATGTCATCGCTATGGGAAAACATTTTGTGCTTAATGACCAAGAGGATGAGCGCTTCCGTCATAATGTCACGGTTGATGAAGACGTGATGCGAGAAATTTATCTTTTACCATTCGAAATGTTGGTCAAAGATGGCGACATTGCCTCAATTATGTCATCCTATAACCGAATTCGTGGGGTCTACGGCACTGAATACCACTATACTTTAACCGATATCCTCCGTAATGAATGGGGATTTGAAGGCTATGTCCAATCAGACTTCTGGTCCACGCGCTCAGCGGCGTCAGCCATTAATGCTGGTTTAGATTTAGAAATGCCTGATGCTAAATGGTTGAATGAAGACAATATTAAATCTGCCCTTCAAGATACCTCTTTAGAAGAAAAGACTATCGACCGTGCCTTAATTCGTCGTTTTACTCAAATGTTCCGCTTCAACCAATTTGGTAAGGAATATGACCCACAAGAAGTGGATGCCCAAGCTCATGGACAAGTGGCACGTGAAATAGGGGGACAAGGTGCTGTCTTACTGAAAAATGACGACCAAAAACTACCTTTACAAGCAGATAATTTGGACAACATCTTGATTATTGGGCAAGAAAAATTTGCTGAAAAGGCCTGTGTTGGTGGTGGCGGTTCATCTAAGGTTGACCCACTCTATACGGTAGCACCAAAAGCTGGAATGGAAGATGTCTTAGCAGAATTAGGCGCCCAAAGTCGTGTCGAAGCGTTCATTGTGGCAGATGACCTTTCTAATCTCGACCAGGCCCAAGAAAAAATTGCCCAAGCTGACCAAGTGATTATTATGGCTGGTATCATTGCTTCAGAAGGTTTTGATTTAGAAAAACCGGAACTACCAAATCAACAAAATCAAATGATTAGCCAAATCCTAGCTCAAGATTCTGAAGCCGTTGTGGTCTTAAAAGACTCCACACCAATGCTATTGCCATGGCATGAGGAAGCGAAAAGCATTCTAGAAGTGTGGAATCAAGGGACAGAAGATGGTCACGTTGTTGCTGACTTAGTCTTCGGTCGTGTGAACCCATCAGGTAAAGTGCCAACCACCTATGCTGCCCATGAAGAAGACTTGATGTACTATAACCATCCCGAACGTCATCCTGGGGTTGAAGAAGGAGCAGGTTATCCAGAAATCAAATACACAGAAGGCCACCAAGTTGGCTACCGTTGGTTTGAAAGCCAAGGCATTAAACCACTTTACGCCTTTGGACACGGCTTGTCTTACACTGAATTCGATTTGGATGCTATTCAAGTGCAAAAAGCTAGCGACAACACAGTAACGGTAAGCTTCAATATTACTAATCAAGGCGACCGTGATGGTGCCCAAGTGGTCCAAGTTTACGCTGGCATTCCTGGTGACAATCAACCACCAAAACGTCTCATCGGTTTTGAAAAAATCGCTCTAGAAGCAGGCCAAAATAAAACTGTGGAATTAAGTATTTCTGCAGACGATACTCATCACCCATTCTCAGTTTGGGATACTGGTAAAGGTGATTTCGTTATCGCTCAAGGAGACATCACCATCCAAGTCGGCATAGCCTCAGACCAAATTTTAGCAGAAGAAAAAATAAACTTTGACTAAACAGGGTGCGATGAAAAGCGGTAGGACGGAATCGTTGGACCAAAAGGCTGAAGATAGCGACTAGCTATCAATGACTTTTGGGAAACGCATGTCAGTCCTGCTTTTCAGAACCCGACTAAACAGGGTGTGACAAAGTCTCAGCCTCTCTTTGTTTATTGCAGTAGGTGTAAAATTGAAGTTCTATCATCATTAAAGGAGTAGGCAAATTCAATGATTAACGCTTTTAAAATCGATTGAGTCATGCTAAGATGGCAATAATTGCATTGAGGGGGCTACTATGAAAAAAGCGAATATTCTCACCTTAACATTGTTTGTTTTATACTTACTAACGACTTTTATTTTTAAAGATCAGCGTTTAATCCCCACACTTGTCTTTATTCTAACGGTGGCATCACTACCGCTTGGACCCAAACTATTCAAGGAAGACCGATCAAAGGATTCTCAGGGTTTTTTGAGCCGCTTTAAGAGTGACAACCAAGATAAAGAAAGATGAGATGAAAAACATTTACTCCCAAAGAATTTATTTGAAAATAGGAAGTATTCGCAGAATACGGATGGGGCTGCTTTTCAGAGCCCGACTAGGAGATAAACAGTTGTATAATATGCAGAGGCTGGGACAAAAGCGTCCAGTCTTTTTTATAAAATTCCTTATATCATGCGCTTCATTTGGTTATTTCTAGGCCTTCTGTTATGGTTAAACTAAACACTTAGCCATATAAAAAAGGAGCGGATCACTGATGAAACAATATCAATTATTTATTGATGGTCAATGGGTGGATAGTCACTCAGGTGAGAATCAGGCCGTCATTAATCCGGCGACAGAAGAAGAAATTGCACAAATTCAAATGGGAAACCAAGAAGATGTTAATGATGCAGTAGCAGCTGCCAAGGCTGCGTTTCCAGAATGGACTGCCCTTGATCCTAAAGAGCGCGCCCAATATGTACAGAAAATAGCGGATGGCATTGCTGCGCGAGCTGATGAATTATTGGATGCTGTAGTGACAGAATTAGGCGCACCGCGTTCATTTGCTGAATATATGCAAATCAAACGGACTCCAGAAGAAATGGAAGCTAGCATTGCAGCCCTAGATGACGTTGAATTCACCGAAGAAATTGATAATGCCAAAATCGTTAAAGAAGGTGTGGGGGTGGTTGCAGCTATCAACCCATGGAACTTCCCACTCAACCAAATTCAACGGAAGATGACTTCAGCTCTCTTAGCTGGGAACACTATTGTGGTGAAACCCGCTTCGGAAACACCAATTACGGCTATGATTCTGGCTGATATCGTTCAAGAAGCTGATTTACCAGCTGGTGTTTTCAACCTAATTACCGGCTCTGGATCAGGTCTTGGGGCGCAATTAGCGGGTCATCCCGATGTTGGCTTAATCTCCTTTACGGGATCAACCGAAGTTGGTAAAGGTCTCTATGATCAAGCCAAAGGTACAGTGAAAAAACTTGTCCTCGAACTGGGTGGTAAGTCTGCCATGATTTACCTCGACGGTGGTGATTTAGACCTCGCAGTAGAGTCTTCAATTGACACCATTCTCAATAACTCCGGTCAAGTCTGTACAGCCTTAACTCGACTCTTAGTGCCAGCTGACAAACTAGCAGAGGTAGAGGCCAAGGCGATTGATTATATTAAACAAGTCCAAGTTGGCGATCCTAACGATCCTGAAACACGGATGGGACCACTTGTTTCTAAAAAACAAGAAGCAACCGTCTTAGAATATATTGAAAAAGGGAAAGCAGAAGGCGCTAAAGTCTTAATCGGTGGCGAAAAACTTGATCGTAAAGGCTACTTTGTTGCACCAACTGTCTTCACCAATGTAAGCAATGATATGACGATTGCCCAAGAAGAAATCTTCGGCCCAGTCTTATCAATTATTACTTATGATAGTGTCGAAGAAGCCATTGAATTGGCCAACGATACCACTTATGGTTTATCAGGAGCCGTAGTCGGTCCTGATGACCAAGCAGAAGAAGTGGCTCTTCAATTACGAACAGGGAACATCATCATTAATGGTGCCAGTCAACCACATGGTGCGCCATTCGGTGGCTACAAAGAATCTGGTTACGGCCATGAACGTGGTAAATACGGTATTGAAGACTATCTAGATATGAAATCTATTTATCACTAATAAATAATAAATAAAAGCAACTGTTGGTATTAGCCAACAGTTGCTTTTTTAATACAAAAAAGCTAGATTGACTCTGAAAGCTCACTTTTTCACTAAAGTTTATATCAATTAAGAGGGAACGCTTTCAACATTAGCTTATCTATGTTATGGTAAGGGTGTAGATGAGAAGAAGCGTGAACGGAGGGATAATATGGAGCGAGAAATTTTCCACCCAGTATCCCTTAAAACTAGTGACGGATGGGGTGGACAAGATTTTTAATCGTATGATTTCTTATTCCCAATCCTTAGCAGTATTATGGGAATGAGAGGTGAAAATTATGACAAGAATTAAATTAGCGATGAGTGATATTGATGGCACCATCTTAACACCTGACCTAGCAATTGACCCGGGTCTGGCTGATATTGTGAAAAAATTACGTCAGCAAAATATTCCCTTGGTTTTAAACTCAGCCCGGTCGCCTCAAGGCATGGCAAAAATATTACATAAAATTGATAATAGCGAGAATCCCATTGCTTGTTTCAACGGGGCTTTGATTCTTCCTAATCTTGATGCCGACTTTGCGGATGCAATTTATTCCTTGAGTCTTGACATAAAGGAAGCTAAGCAGTTAGTAAGTATATAAAAAGTGAATTTCCTGCTATATCCATCAACCTATATTCCGGCCAAGACTGGTTTGTAGAGACAATTGATTCCGGAGTAGAACAGGAAATCAAGCGGACTGGCATCCAACCGACTGTTGAAGACTTTTCTAGCTTATTTAAGCAAGCTGATTTCGCCATCCATAAACTGCTCTTGATTGGTGATCCTGATCAAGTGACTGCCGTTCAAGATTACTTTAACTACGGTCAGCTCAATCAAACATTGCTCTACCAATCAAAACCTAATTATATTGAGGTAACTAATCAGGAAGTATCTAAAGGGCAAGCTTTAGTTGAAGTGAGCAAGTATTATGGTATTCCCCTAGCAGAGTGTTTTGCTATTGGTGATAATTATAACGATATTCCAATGGTAGAAGCTGCAGGTATTGGGATAGCGATGGGCAATGCGCCCAGAGACCTAAAAACAATTGCTGATGGACAAACTGCAAGTAACGAAGAAGAGGGAGCTTCAAAAGCTATTCGTCGCTATGTGATTGAAGGAGGATAATCGCATGACTGACAAATTAAGTACCTTATTATTAATCGCAACCTTCGTATTATTAGTATTAGCAGTAAGTTTTCAACTGCCAAACTTGATTTTAGCTGCCCTAATGGTCGTCCTCTATATGATTATTCATACCTTAGTGGGCCCAGAAGGACAAAAATCTTAAGTGATAACATGTCAAAAATATGATGATAAACACCCTAAAGTGAAATGGCTTTAGGGTGTTTATCATTGCCTAATCGTTTTTGCACTTATCTCTACTACTAAGCTAGGTTTATAAAGATTGTTAAGCGTGGCTTTCTTTGATAAAATGATAGTAGTTATTTTCAAGTTTAGTAGTTAAGTTTATTAGTGATAAGCTTAATTGCTGGTATGAGATAGAAGCCATTATCAGGAAGTATTGCTTCCAGATGGCAGATTATGAATAAATAGGATATTCCATCACCCTTAAACTCATGGGCACATGATGATAAGGGAATGATTGATAATAACAAGGAGGCTCTTATGAGTGATATAAAAATTATTTCACTAGGTGGTGTTCGGGAAACCGGAAAAAATATGTACCTAGTTGAAGTAGACAATAGTATTTATGTATTAGATTGTGGATTGGTCTACCCACCAGATGAAATGTTAGGAATTGACATCATGATTCCTGATTTTTCTTACTTAGTTGAAAACGCGGACCGGATTGCGGGTGTTTTCTTGACTCATGGACATGCGGATGCCATTGGTGCTTTAGGTTACTTAATCAAAGAAGTAGAAGTTCCAGTATTTGGTACCGAGCTCACCATCGAATTAGCTAAAATTCAAGCACGCCAACTCGGCTTAAAGAATTATCCGGACTTCCACATTATTGACGCTGATAATGAGATTGACTTTGGCGATGTGGTTGTAAAATTCTTCCGTACTACCCACTCTGTTCCTGATTCAGTGGGAATTGACCTAGTAACTAAGGAAGGTAGCATTGTCTATACTGGTGACTTCAAATTTGATATGACAGTCAAGGCCGACTATGCCACTGATTTTGGACGGATCACTGAAATTGGTAAAGATGGTGTTTTTGCCCTATTGAGTGATTCTAGTCAAGCTGAAGCCATAACTGAAAATGAACCTGAAGTAGTCTTAGCAAATGGCTTAATTTCGGAAATGCGTAAGGCAGATGGCCGGGTTATTGTGGCTAGTGTAGCCAACAACTTGCAACGACTCCAACAAATTTTAGACGCCGCAGCAACCTTAGATCGCCATGTCTTCTTAATGAATGATGAAGTAGAAGAAATTATCGACGTAGCGATTCGTCTAGGTAAGTTAGATATTCCTAGCTCTAATTTAATCAAGAAGTTGAAGACCATCGACCAATACGATGATAATCAAATTGTTATTTTGGAAACGGGTAAAACAGGGGAACCCCTATTTACCCTACAAAAAATGGCGTCTAACCACCGTTTCCCAGTCTCTATCCAAGATGGTGACCGGGTTATCATTGCCACTTCACCAACCATCGATATGGAAACAGTAGTGGCAGATACTAAGAACCAAGTCTACAAGGCAGGCGGTACGGTGGTCGAATTGACCGAGGAATACAAATCTTCTGGTCACGCCTCACCAAAAGATTTACAATTGCTCTTGCAACTATTGAAACCTCAATACTTTATCCCAATTTCTGGCGAATTTCGACTTATGCACTCACATGCGGAGTTAGCTATTGCTACGGGCTACTCACCTGACAATATTTTCTTATTGGATAAGGGAGACGTCTTGCACTACGAGAAAAACAAGATGCGTCTTGCAAATAAGGTGACAGCTGGCAATGTTTTGATTGATGGGTCTGGCGTGGGCGATATTGGTAATATCGTTTTACGTGATCGTCGAATCTTGTCAGAAGATGGTATTTTTGTGGTCGTGCTGACTATTTCTCGCCGCCTAGGCAAGATTTTATCAGGTCCAGAAATTATTTCCCGTGGTTTTGTGTATATGAAGGCCAGTGAGGACCTCTTGGCTGAGTCCAAACAAACTGTAGTCGACGTCGTTAATGAAAATCTTCAGTCTAAGGACTTCGAATGGGCTAAATTAAAAGGCGATATTCGCGACCAATTAAGTAAAAAACTCTTCCAAGCGACTTCAAGACGGCCAATGATTCTACCAGTAATTATGGAAGCGTCCAACTACCAACCATCCAAGCATAAGAATAAGAAAAATAAATAAGGAGGGATTGTGTGAAAAGTGCCCAACGATTTTCAACCATAGTTGAAGGCTTATTACTTGTCTCTTTAGCCTTACTAATTGAATCTGTTTTTCCAGATGATATTACAGCCCGTGCAATTCCTCTGCGGGTTGGCTTGTCCTTATTGTTGCTCTATGCTTTCCGTCGTGGTCCCTTAGCTGGTTTTGCTGCTGGCTTTATCTTTGGGGGATTAAATGCTTGGTTGATTATGCCAGAATCGTATGGCAGCTGGCCTATCATCTTAGCGATGGGTGGAATTGGCCTCGCTTTAGGGGTTGCTAGTCTCTTTGCCCGTAATCTACAACGAACCTTACACAATAAACGGATGAAATCTGTTTACCTCAATTTGGTGACAGGTACCGTACTTTCTCTACTGCTTTATTTTGCAGGAGAGCTGGTGATTAACCGCTGGCTGTTTGATTTGAATGCTCTACCATTGTCAACACAGCTACGGGTAACAGCTGTAGGCTTTGCCTTTAATTTAGTGCTAAGTTTAGTGATTTTAATTCTCTTATTGAATATTCAATCGAAGTATTTCATCCCTAAAAATACGCCTTATATTAGTCGTAAAGAACGTTCACGCTTATTGAATGATTAATTTAGTAGATAACGCTTAGTCTCAAAGACAGTACAAGATATTTAAGGAGTCTGGTTGGCAATACTCCAGACTCTTTTGTTATGAGGAGGACTTCTATGCAAGATTATATCCTAATGGGAATTGGTATTTTCCTGTTGGTGAATACGATTTTAGCCGTTATTACTGTTTTCAAAGAGCCACGACCGGTCACTTCTATCTGGGCCTGGCTGTTAGTGCTTAATCTAATTCCAGGAATTGGCTTTATTATTTATTATTTTGTGGGGCGGAAGATTTCACAATCCAATATCTTCCATTTGCAAACCCAAGAGGTTCATGGGATGCAAGATTTAATCGCTTCCCATACTGATAGTAACCGTAAACAAAAAAATCTTGACCAATTCCCACCCCTGATTCAAGAAATGATGACACTACTATTCCGCAGTGACTTCTCTATTCTTACCCATCATAATCAGGTTGATCTCTATGTCGATGGCGATGATAAATTCGCGGCCTTGGTGGCTGATTTAGAAGCGGCCCAAGACTTTATCCATATCCAATACTATATTTTTACTGATGATGAAGTTGGAGGACCAATCTTAGATATCCTGGAACGTAAGGCTAGGGAAGGGGTAGAAGTCCGTTTACTCTATGATGCAGTGGGTAGTCGGTCTCTACGTCCCAAAGATTTGAATGCCTTACGCGACGCAGGCGGTCAAGTCTCTTCCTTCTTCTCTAAATCACCATTCTGGATAATTAACTTCCGTTTGAATTTCCGTAACCACCGCAAGATTGTGGTGATCGATGGACAAGTAGGATACGTTGGTGGCTTTAATGTGGCCAAGGAATATATTGGCAAGGGGCCTTTGGGTTACTGGCGTGATACCCATTTGCGCTTACGTGGTAATGCCGTAAAAACACTAGAATCACGCTTCTTGATGGACTGGTATGCTTCTGAGAAGGAAAAACCTAAAAACTTTGACCGCGAATACTTTCCTGAGCCTAAAGTCAAAGGTGACACAGCCATGCAAATTGTTTCTAGTGGTCCTGATGAAGATATGGACCAAATCAAGATGGGTTATATTAAGATGATTTCTCTCGCTCAAGACCATGTCTACATCCAAAGCCCTTATTTTATTCCTGATGAATCCGTTTTTGAAACGATTGAAATTGCTGCCTTATCAGGGGTAGATGTTCGTATTATGATCCCTTGTAAACCTGACCATCCTTTTGTTTACCGTGCCACAGAATATTATGCCAAGGAAATCTTGGCTGCCGGAGCCAAAATCTATACTTATGATAAAGGTTTTCTTCATGCTAAAACGGTTATGGTTGATGGAAAGTTTGCAAGTGTAGGGACAGCTAATATGGATATGCGAAGTTTTGCCCTCAACTTTGAGGTTAATGCCTTCCTATACGATCGTACGATAGTTGCCGACCTAGAGACAGCCTTCTATGATGATATTGCTGAATCAACCCAAGTAGACGAGGAATACTTTGCCAATCAAAGTCGCTGGAAGAAATTCCGCCAAGCTTTTTCTCGATTATTGTCTCCTATCTTGTAATCAAAAGAGGGAATGACAAAAATTGTTTAATGCTGAAGTCTTGGACCAAAATCTGAAGTTATCGCTAAGATATTGTAGGATTTAGGGAAAGGTATGTCAGTACTGATTTTTAGAAACAAAAAAACGCGATTGGATGAATTCCAGTCGCGTTTTCATGCTAACTACTTGTTTAATTCAGGGAGACGAGTAGCTAATATTTCATCTGCATCAAGGAGACGCACGATATCATTAGTGACATCTTTAAAAACGAGTCGCTTATTATCAGCAAAAGGGCCTTGAAAGATTCCAAATAGAACATCCTTAGTGTTCAAATTGGCATTCTGTCTGGCAACGGTGAGGTAGATAGGTGTTTGCTCATAATAAGAATAGTCAACGTCACGACCAACCTGCTCTAGGGGCATGATGGTAGCCAAGACGTTAAACTTCCGTGGTTTATCTGCCACAACACGCATGGGACGTGGTTGACTAGTATAAGATACTTCTTGGGGTGTAAATAAACTACGGATGGAATGAAACGAGATGGGATTTTGCATGTCTTTGACCTCCTTATTGATGAGCACCTGTTGCCTCAAACAAGTGTTCGTCTTTATGTTTTTATTATAGCGAACGCGCGTTCGAAAAGCAAGTGTTTTGCGAACATTTGTTCTAGTTTTTCGAATAATATTTTTTAAGCATTTACTCATAAAATTTTAATAAAAATTACCCCGACTTTTGCCCCCATTTAATGGTTTTTTATGGTACTATAATAGCTATAAATTTATGAAGGATGAAAGGTGTTCTATGAAATCGAAAGGATTACTAGTGGTTCTATCCGGCCCATCCGGCGTTGGAAAAGGAACAGTTCGTCAGGCTTTATTTGCCACTGACCACGATAAAAATCAATTCTTATATTCTGTTTCCGCCACCACTCGCCAACCTCGGCCTGGTGAAGTCGACGGAAAAGATTATTTCTTTGTTAAACGGTCGCAGTTTGAACAAATGATTGAAGATGAAAAACTCCTTGAATATGCTGAATACGTTGGTAACTATTATGGAACACCCCTTGAATACGTTGAAGAAATGACGGAAAAAGGTAAGGATGTTTTCTTAGAGATTGAAGTTCAAGGCGCACTCCAAGTGAAACGACGTATGCCAGATGGTGTATTCATCTTCTTGGCTCCACCTAACCTTAGTGAACTCGAGTCACGCATCGTCAACCGTGGAACTGATTCTGAAGAAGTGATTGCCAAACGCATGCAACAAGCCCGCGAAGAATTGCAGCTCATGACCCAGTATGACTATGTTGTAGAAAATGATAGTGTTGAAAAGGCAGTTAAACGCATTCAAACAATTTTAAATGCAGAACACCTGAAAACAGATCGATTTATTGATAATATAGTAGAGAGCTATTTACAAGAAGGAGAAGATTAATTTATGATTATCTACCCATCAATTGACAAGTTATTAGAAAAAGTCGACTCTAAATATTCTTTGTGCACCATCTCAGCCAAACGTGCCAAAGAAATGCGTGAAGAAGACAACTACATCCTGTCTGACTACCACTCACCAAAAGAAGTTGGTAAAGCCTTAGAAGAAATCGCCTCAAGCGACCTAGTCATCGACCCTGAATCACTAACATAATCATTAAGACGAAAAACCTGCTGGTGCAGGTTTTTTTCATTACTGAAAAAAGGATTAGGAGGCATCTTTATAAGCTTAGTTAATAAGTTTTTATTAGTAGCATAAAGCTTGATTTAGCCTATGATTATTTTTCTAAGTCTACTTTTAAATTGATAAGGGCAAAAATTTGAAAAGGGTTTCTTATTCAAGGTATACTAGAGGATAAGAAAGGTGGCGATAAAATGACACAAACTGTCTACACCAACTACTGGATTAGCAAGCGTGATGGTGTCCGCAAAGAACATGGGACTTACGCTAGCGAAGAGGATGCTTTAGAGGCCATCAAAGTATGGTGGGAGTTAAAAGGCGAGTCTTATAAGACAGACATCTATCGGACGAACACAGGTGCTTTAGAAATTGCCTATATTGATGATAATTATTTCTATCGGATTGAAAGTCATGAAACGGACCAGCCTCTCCCCAAGAAGACTTATCGTTTGAAAAAACCAGGTGAGGTGGAGAGTCAACGTGCCCAGCTTAATCTGGATGATCATTCTTACCTATTCGATGAGTTAGGGGAACCCTACCGTGATCGTTTGATTCGAGCCATGGGAGACATTCAATTGGCACGTTCCTTTACTTATAATGAAGAGGGCGTCCCTATCGAACGCTTCAAGGATTAGAGCTTGTTAACGATGGTGGGTAAGGCTCACTTACCTCTTTATAAAATATCATAACTATGGGATCCTACTACTTATCTACTAGTGGGGTCCCATTTATTGTCTTGAACGTTGCCTTAATAATAACTTTTGGCCAGAAAACTGCCAATAATTTACATCCCGGAAAAAGTTTAATAAAATAGTTACAGAAAAAAGGAGGGCGAAAGGATGGATGCAAGCAAAAAATATGCACAAGTCATTGTCGATGTCCCATCATTGCAGGTCAACCATCATTTTGACTATGCAGTGCCAAAGGAGTGGCAAGACATTATTACTGTAGGTATGCGTGTCCAAGTGCCTTTTGGTGTGCGTCAGGTCTTAGCTTATGTGGTTGGCTTCAGTGATCAGACCGATTTTGCTGGTGAAGTAAAGCCCTTAGCTAAGTTGATGGATGAGGCCCCGGTTTTAACACCAGAGCTGATTGCTTTGGGTAATGACATGTCTCGGCGTCTTTTCACCTTCCAAGTCTTGTGCTATCAAGCTATGCTACCTAGTTTGCTTAAAGTCGACTATGCCAAATATTTTTTGCCCACTGCTAGCCTAACTTTTGAAAATCGCCAAAATTACTTTGCTGATGAACATGAAATTGCTTGGCAGGAAGCCGAGAAACAAGGCAGTTTGTCTGATTTAATTGCTTTGCAGAAGGACGACCAAGTTTGGGTCGACTATCGGATGGCTGACCGTAAACAGAGAAAAACAGAAAAGTGGTTACAACCTTTACTAGATTATGATGTTTTAGCACAAATTAGTCGTGACATGACTCGCCATGCTCCCAAGCAACAAGATCTCTTGGCAGTTTTAATGGACTTAGATGGTCAGGCCATTGCTTGCTCTTATTTGCGACAGGAATTTGATTTAAAAATGCCGACGATTCGTGCCGGGGAAAAGAAGGGCTGGTTGACTGTTTTTGAACAAGAGATTGATCGTAATCCTTATGCTGACTTAGAGACGGAAAAAAGCCAGGCTAAATCTCTTTATCCGCAGCAAGAAGCGGCCTACCAAGCTGTGGCCCAGGCCATGGATGCCCAACAAGCCCAAACCTTGCTTTTGCAAGGAGTGACAGGCTCTGGAAAGACGGAAGTTTACCTACAGTTGATTCAACATGCCTTAGACCAAGGCAAAACAGCCATCCTCTTGGTTCCTGAAATTGCCTTAACCCCACAAATGGTGACGCAATTAAAGGGGCGCTTTGCTGATCAAGTGGCAGTTCTCCATAGTCAACTCAGTCGGGGAGAGCACTTTGATGAATGGACCAAGCTGAAAAAAGGCCAGGCTAAGATTGCTGTGGGAGCGCGCTCTTCGATTTTTGCCCCCTTAGATAAATTGGGTGTGATTATCTTGGATGAGGAGCACGAAACCACCTATAAACAAAATACCAATCCACGCTACCATGCCCGTCAGGTGGCGAAGTGGCGTGGGGCTTATCATAATTGCCCTGTTGTTTTGGGTTCTGCCACCCCTTCCTTGGAAAGCCGGGCCCGGGCACAAAATGGTCTCTACCAACGTTTACTTATGCCAGAGCGGACCAACCAACAAAGCCTCCCTCAAATTGATATCGTGGATATGCGTGAAGAATTTCAGCATAAAAATTATTATCAATTTTCCCGCCAACTCCGTGATGCCATCAATGCGACTTTAGATCGGGGTGAACAGGTGGCACTTATGCTGAATCGGCGTGGCTTTGCCAATTATATGCAATGCCAAGATTGTGGACACGTTTTCCAATGCCCTAATTGTGACGTATCCCTAACCCACCATTATGATAGCCAAAGTCTACAATGCCACTACTGTTCTTATAGCCAGTCCCTCCCACAAAGCTGTCCCAAGTGTCGGGGTAAGCATTTACGATCTTTTGGGTCTGGTACGGAAAAGGTCGAACAGGAAATTTATGACCTCTTTCCTGGGCGCACCTTGGTACGGATGGATAATGATACCACCCGGCGCAAAGGGAGCCACCAAAAAATTCTTGATCAAGTCGCTAACCAAGAAGCCGACATTTTGTTGGGTACACAAATGATTGCTAAGGGCTTGGATTTTCCCAATATCACCCTAGTAGGGGTTATCAACGCTGATACTTCATTGTACCTGCCCGACTTTCGCGCTTCTGAGCGTACCTTCCAACTCCTGACCCAGGTGGCTGGACGTGCGGGGCGTGGTGACTTAACCGGCCAGGTAATTATCCAAACTTTTAATCCAGATCATTATGCTTTGCAATTCGCCCAAAACCATGATTACGAAGGTTTTTATCGCTGGGAAATGACTTATCGAAAAGTCAACCACTACTCTCCTTATTACTATAGTGTGCGCATCACGGTTGCTAACTTCGACGAAAAGACTGCCTTGCGGGTAGCTAATGAGATTCGTCAACAACTCGACCAAGCCCAAGTGCCTGGTACACGTATTATCGGACCTAGCCAGTCTGCACTGACGCGGTTGAAAAATAATTACTACTTCCAAATACTTTACCAATACCGCGACTGGCAAAGTATTCAACCAGTCTTTGACCAGATCAAAGACCGTGCCCAAGAATGGGACCGGGACCATATCCACGTAGGCATCGATTTAGATCCAATGACCTTTATTTAAAGGAACTTGGTGGGGGTTGGCAAAAATGCATACAGTTAGTTAATTTTGTTGAATGAAGTAAGAGTTAGGGATTAGGCTTTCGTGTCATATTTGTGAGGATAAGAAGAGAAAGGTAGATTTACGCGTTATATTTGTGGCGATAAGAAGAGAAAAGTGGCTATACGCGTTATATTTGTAGCGATAAGAAGAGTAAAGTGGTTATACGCGTCATATCAGTGGCGATAAGAAGAGTAAGAGCAGTATACGCGTCATATCGGTAGTGATATGAATAGCAAGGTAGCTTTACGCGTCATATTTGTAGCGATAAGAAGAGTAAGAGAGCAATACGCGTCATATCAGTGGCGATAAGAATAGCAAAAGCGCTACACACGTTATATCTTTACCGACAAGAGGACCAACAAATGTAATTGTTAGCTAGATTTCCTCTTAAACTTAACCAACTTAAGGGAAACTTAGAGGAATAAAGGTTATAATAGAAGTAAGTATATACTCGGTTACTAGCCGAGTCTCAGTGAATGCAACGAAAATTGAAACAAGTGACAAGCAAGAAAAAGGAGCATGCCAGTTGAAGCGAATAGTATTTATGGGAACACCTGAATTTTCGGTGCCAATTTTGCAAGCGCTAAATGAGGAAGCAGACTATGAAGTGGTAGGCGTTGTGACCCAGCCAGATCGACCAGTAGGACGGAAGAAGAAACTCCAAGCCAGTCCCGTCAAGCAAGCGGCCTTGGAAGCTGATTTGCCAGTTTATCAACCGGAACGCATCGCTAGTGATCAAAAGGTTTATGACTTGTTGGCTGCTGACATCGATGTCATTATTACAGCGGCTTATGGGCAATTTCTTCCTACCAAATTATTAGACTTGCCTAAATTAGGCGCACTTAACGTCCATGCTAGTGCCTTACCTAAATATCGTGGAGGGGCGCCAGTGCATTATGCAATATGGCAAGGTGAGACTGAAACAGGGGTATCGATCATGCGCATGGTTAAAGCCATGGATGCAGGCCCTGTCTTGGCTCAAGCCACGCAAGCCATCGGACCGGATGACACCGTGGAAGAACTCTTCAATACGCTTAGCCTATTAGGTCGCGACCTATTAATAGCAACTTTACCAGCATTTTGGACTGGCGACTTAGAAGAAGTGCCCCAAGATGAAGCCAAGGCTAGCTATTCGCCTAATATTACTCGTGACCAAGAAAGGGTAGAGTGGGAGCAAACTGCTCAAGCCATTCACAACCAAATTCGGGCCATGAATTCTTGGCCAGTTGCGCATACTTTGATGGGAGGGCAGCGGTGGAAACTATGGAAATCCAGTGTTCCCGCTGACCAGAGCACTGACCAAGCACCAGGCACTATTATCAAAATTCAAAAGAAACCCGCACAATTTTGGGTGGCTGCTGGCGAGGACACTGTCCTGGCCCTTGAAGAAATTCAACCCGCTGGCAAAAAGCGGATGCCTATTGCCAGTTTTATTAATGGAGGAAGTGGGGGATTAGATGTCGGCGACCAATTCCAAGCAGACTAAGACCAGTCAGACTAAAAAGGGCCAAATAAAAGCTCAGTCAAAAACTAAATCCCAGACAACAACTAAGCAAGGCCAGCCAGTAGGTCAAAGAAAAAAAGCTAAACAGAGTAAATCCGCCCCCCTAAACAAAGCCAGTAAACAAAGCCAGTCAGCGCGTCAAAATAAATCGACTAAGCGAGACCAGTTAACAGGTCAATCTAAAACTTCCAATCATGGCCAAAACAATGCCCCTTTAAAAGCTAGTCCACGTTGGCAGGCCATGGATGTAGTGGAAAAGGTTCTCTACGACCAAGCCTTTAGCCATGACTTGGTGAGTCAAAGTCTCGATCAATCGAATTGGGAGCCAGCTGATCGTCATTTGTTTACCGAGTTGGTTTATGGCACCATCCAACATGCCTTAACCTTAGAAAGCTTGTTGGCTGTCTATGTTAAAAAAGTTAACCGTGTCAAAAAATGGTTGCGGGCTTTGCTATTAATTTCACTCTACCAACATTATTATTTAGATTCTATTCCGGATTATGCCTTGGTAGACGAGGCGGTGCGAGTGGCTAAGAAGCGGGGCAACCCTGCTTTGGGTCGCTTTGCTAACGGAGTTTTACGTAATATTTTCCGTCAAGAGTCTTCTATCAGTGCTTTTCTAGACCAACAACAATTTGTCAGTGCCCAGGAAAAATTGGCGCTCACTTATTCCTTGCCTCAAGTATGGGTCGACTATCTAAGTCAACGTTTTGGTTTAGACCGCACGGAACAGATTGCCGCTTCATTATTGGAAAAAGCACCCATCACGATTCGTATTAGTCCACTCGCTGCTGAGCGTCAACTGGATATTGTCAATAATTTAGAGAACCATGGTTTACAGCTGACCCCTTCACCTATTACGCCTTATGCCTACCAATTAAGTAAGGGCAGTCCTGCTCGTAGCCAAGCCTTCTTGCAAGGCGATATCACTATCCAAGATGCCTCGGCTCAACTAGCAGCTTGGGCTCTAGGTGTGCAAGCTGGCGACAAGGTCTTAGATGCCTGCGCCGCGCCTGGTGGCAAGACAGTCCAACTTGCTGAAATGGTCGGTCCCCAAGGACAAGTGGTGGCAGGAGACCTGCAAGCCAATAAGCTTCCTAAGATTCAGGCCAACCTTGATCGGATGGGAGTCGCCTCACAGGTTACAGTTAATCAACATGATGCTAGTGCTTTGGAGGCTAAGTATGACTTGGAATCTTTTGACCGGATTTTAGTGGATGCCCCATGTTCGGGATTGGGACTTTTTCGTCGCAAACCGGATACCAAATACCACAAGTCCTTACAAGATCTAGCGGCCTTACAAAACATTCAATTGGAAATTTTAAATTCCGCCTATAAGGTTCTGAAAAAGGGTGGAGAACTGGTATACTCTACTTGTACCATTACTAATGAAGAAAATACTCAAGTGGTGATGCAATTTCTAGCTGACCACCCTGACATGAGCATTCGTCCCTTATCAGTCGCTGATTTTTCAGTTAGCGAACAAGACGATCAAAATGCTGAGCAGGTGCTAAGTAATCAAAAAGATTCAAGCAAACCAGGTATGGACAACAACCAGCATAAGACGACTAATGGTTTAGAAACTGCTATCACAGACCAAGGCAGTATTGAAATTTTACCGGATGCATTTGCATCAGATGGGTTCTTCATTGCCCGTTTACACAAAGAAAGTTAGGAAGTGACAAGATGGAATTGGCACAAATAACCGATGTCGGTTTGAAACGACAAAGTAACCAAGATCAAGTGGGAATCTTCGCCAACCAAACTGGCCAAAAATTGCTACTCCTTTGCGATGGCATGGGTGGCCATAATGCAGGCGATGTGGCTTCAGAAATGGCTCTTTTTCAAGTGGGCCACCAATGGGAAGAAGAGGGAAGTATCCAAAGCCAAGACCAAATCAAAACTTGGCTCGATACTGCTATCAAAGAAGCCAACAACCGTGTCCGTGAGAAGGCTCAACAATTTATGGGCTTAGAAGGCATGGGGACGACCCTAATAGCCCTGACTATTTATCAAGGACAAGCCATTATTGCCCATGTGGGGGATTCTCGGGTCTACCGTTTTAACCAGGATACAATTAACCAAGTCACCAAGGACCATTCCTTTGTCCAAGAATTAGTGGATAATGCCGTGATTTCGGAAGAAGAAGCAGCTACCCATCCTCAGAGAAATATCGTTACTCGAGCCATTGGGACCGAAGCAGATTTGACTGTTGATGTTCAAGTAATCGACTTAGCGGCGGATGATATTTTACTGCTTTGCTCAGATGGCTTGTCTGATATGCTGACTCAAGCTCAAGTGATTGAAATTTTAAGTCAAGATACTTCAATCGATCAAGCGGCGCAAGCCTTGGTGGAATCGGCTAATGCCTCTGGAGGCAAGGACAATATTTCTGTGATCTTAGCTCGAATCGAGGGAGGTGACATGCCGTGAAATCAGGACAAATTATAGACGAGCGTTATGAAATTATCCGTTTAATTGGTTCTGGTGGGATGGCCAATGTTTATCTGGCTTATGACCCAATTTTGGAACGGGATGTGGCCATTAAGTTTTTACGCTTAGGAGACAACAACCAATCGGATGCCGTACGTCGTTTCGAACGTGAAGCCCTATCGATTTCTGAGTTGAATGATCCCAATATTGTAGCAGTTTATGATATTGGAGAAGATACTCACGGCAAATTTATCGTGATGGAATATGTGGATGGGGTCGATTTAAAGGAATACATCCGCGAAAATCATCCTATTCCCCTTCATAAAATCCAAAACATCATGCTGCAAATCGTCTCCGGTATGCAGTCGGCCCATGAATTAAATATTATTCACCGGGACTTGAAACCGCAGAATATTATGATCAAGGATGATGGCACAGTAATTATCATGGATTTTGGGATTGCAGTGGTATCGACTGAAACCTCCATCACCCAAACCAATACGATTATTGGAAGTGTCCATTATCTATCTCCTGAACAAGCTCGGGGGAGTTTAGCAACCAGTCAATCAGATATTTATTCGCTAGGGATTGTGCTCTTTGAAATGATTACTGGCCGGGTACCATTCGATGCGGAATCAGCGGTATCTATTGCTCTGAAGCATTTCCAAGATCCTTTACCCGATATGGAACAATACCGAGAAGATGTCAACCAACCCTTAATGAACGTCGTCAAAAGAGCGACCGCCAAGGAAGCCAGCGACCGTTATGAATCCTGTCAAGAAATGTACGATGACTTGGCGACGATTTTTGCTGAAGACCGGCAAAGTGAACCAGACTTTGTTCCAATGGGGGCCCAATCTGATACCATTGTTGTCGCCAAAGACCAAATTGAACAGAAGATGCGTTACACTGACGAACACCAGGCAATGGCAGCAGGTAAGGATGATGACCTTAGTGACAATCTAGAGGATGCCGATTCAGTGGCCACTCAAACCACTCCAATCCCAGTTGTGGCGGCTGCTGACAATGACCAAAGTCCTGAAGATAAGGTTGAACAAGCCAGTCACAAGGGCGTTAAGGTAGGGCCAACTGCCGCTCAAAAGAAACAACGCCGGAAACGTTTATTGATGATTTTATTGCCAATATTTTTATTGTTGGCCATTGTTTCAGCTGTTGTTTTCGGACGTGGCCAACAAATTGACGTGCCTGATTTGGCTGGCATGACAGTCAAAGAAGCAGAACGTGTCCTCCAAGAAGAAGATTTGACCCTAGGTGAAGTGGAAGAGGTCTTCTCTGAAGACGTGGGTGCTGGTTTCGTGGTGGGAACTAATCCGGAAGCCAACCACTCTGTTCGCAAAGAATCTAAAATTGATTTAGAAGTATCCAAGGGACCTGAACTCTTCAAGGTGGAAGACTATACCAATCAGGCCTATGCTGATGTAGAGAAAAGCTTACGGGATGCAGGTTTTACCGTGGAACAAAGCAGAGATTACTCGGATAACATTGCTGCTGGTCATATTATTAGCCAGGACATTGCTGCCGGTGAAGAAGTGGTGGCTAAGGATACGACTATTACTTTGACAGTGAGCGAAGGCGTCCAACAGTTTACTATGCCTGACTTACGAGGGATGAACCGGTCAGGGGTCCAACAATGGGCTGACTCTTATGGCGTTCAAGTCAGCTTTAGCGAAGAATCCTCTGATTCCGCACCTGCTGGCACTGCTATTAGCCAAAGCATTGCTCCGGGGGATAGCTTTGTTATGGGCGATAGCCTATCAGTGGTGATGTCAACCGGACCAGCGACGACAAGTTTTGATAAGGAAATCACCATTCCTTATGAGGAAAATAAATCGGAAGCCTCATCGTCATCCAGTGATGAGGGAGATGGGGATGAGAACAGTGATGAAGACTCCTCTTCCTCACGAGAATCGTCACGGTCACGGCAAACGCCTAATGAAATCGAAGTCTATATCCAAGACGAGGTCAACGACTATTCGACACCAGTGGACACCTTTACTATTTCTAAAGACCGCAAGTACACCTTGAATTTCACGGTGCGTAAAGGCGACTCCGCTCGCTATAAGATTGTTCGTGATGGCGAAGTCATCCAAGAAACCCAGGTGAGTGAATAATGCTTGAAAACAACGGACAAAAGCAAAATGACAAGCAAAAACACTACCGAGGCCAGATTATCAAGGCCTTATCAGGTTTCTATTATATAGAAGAAAATCAAACTGGCCAGATCTATCAAACCCGAGGGCGGGGGAACTTCCGGCAAAAAGATCAGTCGCCTTTGGTTGGGGACTGGGTAGAATTTGTCGCAGACAATGACCAAGAAGGCTTGGTGACAGCTATTGCTGAGCGCAAGAACGCCATGATTCGACCACCTGTGGCTAATGTCGATTTAGCCTTTTTGGTGGCCTCAGTGACTGATCCTACCATTTCGCCTAAGCTTATTGACCGTTACCTGGTTTACATTGAAAGCTTGGGCATCCAACCCGTTCTCTATTTGTCCAAATTGGATTTGCTTACTGAAAATCAAGTTCAAGACGTCGATCAGTTGATTGCCCTTTACCAAGAGATTGGTTATGCTGTCTTTACCAGTGAGCAAGATCTGAGCCAAAGCCAAACCCTCAAAGATCTAGTTCAAGACAAGGTTGTGGTGGCAGTAGGGCAGTCGGGTGTGGGCAAGTCCACCTTTCTCAATGAAATTTTACCTGTTGGCGATATTGCAACCGCTGAGATATCTAAGCGTTTAGGTCGGGGACGTCATACCACCCGACATTCTGAACTCCATGATGTATTCGGAGGTAAATTTGCAGATACCCCAGGCTTTTCCAATATTTCGATTGATTACATTCCCAAGGAAGATTTGGATAATTATCTGCCTGAATTTTTTGCCCTTAAAGGTCAATGCAAATTTAGAGAATGCACCCACCAGCACGAACCTAAATGTGCGGTGAAAGCTGCCTTAGCAGCAGGTCAGATCAGCCAGCAACGTTATGACTCCTATGTGCAAATGTATCAAGAAATCGCTAGTGCTAAACCTCAATATAACAAGAGAAAGTAGGGAAACTATGATTATTGCCCCATCAATCCTATCAGCAGACATGGCTAACTTGAAAGCAGAGGTCCATAAGGCCGAGTCAGCCGGGGCAGACTGGCTGCATGTGGATATTATGGATGGTCATTTTGTACCCAATCTTACCTTTGGCGCCAATGTGGTGGATGCGATCCGTCCTCATACGAAACTGTGCCTAGACTGCCATCTCATGGTAGCTAATCCTGAAGACTATGTAAATAGCTTAGCCCAAGCAGGAGCAGATATCATGACCTTCCATGCCGAGGCAAGCCAACATAGCCATGGTCTGATTCAATCCATTAAAGCTGCTGGAATGCAAGCGGGTCTTGCCATCAATCCGGGCACCCCTGTTTCAGCAATTAGCCCGCTATTAGCTGATGTTGACCTGGTCCTTGTTATGACCGTTAACCCTGGTTTTGGCGGCCAAAGTTTTATTGAATCCACTCTAGATAAAATGGCTGAACTAGATCAGTGGCGCCAAAGCCATAATTTAGCGTTTAAAATTGAAGTCGATGGTGGCATCAAGCAGGAAACGACCAAAGCATGTCTTGACCAAGGAGTGGATGTCTTTGTGGCCGGTTCCTATCTCTATGGTGCGGATAATATGCAACAAGCCATGCAAGCCATGCGTCGCCAAGCGCGTTAGGAGGACTTATGCAATTATTTATGATTGGGTCAGGTCCCTTTGACCCGGATTTCTTCCGTGACTATGTCCAACACCATGTGGCCAGTGATGCCAATGTTGCCTACGTGGGGGTCGATTTAGGAGCAGAGCGCTTCTTGGAAATGGGCATTCCTATGACCTTTGCGATTGGTGATTTTGACTCCGTGTCAGCTGCTGTGTACGCCAAGATTGTCCAAGCTACCAACCAAGTGACACGGCTTAATCCGATGAAGGACGAAACGGATATGGAGGCGGCCCTAAATCATATCTTGGACCAAGGGATTGAAGCAGATATCCATATTTTTGGGGCCTTGGGAGGTCGGGTAGACCACTCCCTTTCCAATTTGTGGATTGCTTACAAACCGCAATACCAAGATATCCTTGATCGTATCCACTTGGTCAATCCCAAAAATCAAGTGACATTCCTGCGACCAGGTAAATTTACTGTCGACCAGCTGGCAGGAATGAAGTATCTTTCTTTCGTGGCGATGACACCGGTGCGGAAGTTGAAATTGAAACATGTGGTCTACACCCTAGATGGTATGAATATGGATTATCCTCTAGCCTTAATTTCCAACGAATTTCTTCCTGACCAAGAACAGATGTCAGGTTCATTCAAAGAGGGGATTCTAGCCGTAATTCAAGCAAAAGATTAAAAAAAGCTTGTCTCAAGGCGCAAGTTCTGATAAACTAATTTAGTATATGAATTTTAAAGAGGAGGTTAAACACATGGCTAAACAATGCTACTTCACAGGACGTAAAGCAAAAAGTGGTAACAACCGTTCACACTCAGTGAAAGCAACAAAACGTACTTTCGGCGCTAACTTACAAAAAGTGCGTATCATGGTTGACGGTAAACCAAAACGTGTTTGGGTTTCAGCTCGGGCTCTTAAGTCTGGTAAGGTACAACGCGTCTAAACCCAGCATACTTATAATCGCATGTTAAGGAATAATCACTAGGGATCCCCTATTGCTTATTCCTTTTTTTATATCTAAAAAGGCTCGGGCAGTGAGAGAAAGTCCATTAATCAGCTTGGGAAGCTTTACATAAATTTCACATTTCTCAGTGTTTGAATATGGTATATTGAGGGTAAAGCTTAGAAAGTGAGGAGAAGGCATGCGAATCAAATACATTAAACAAATCACTTATTCCTTTGATGTTGAAGAATGGATGCAAGGCTCTGGCTATATTCAGGGCAAAAATTATGCTTATTTTATGCATTATCGTGATCTGGACTGCTGGCAGTTAAGTTTGCAGCAAGGTGACGGCTCAGTCAGGGACCATGTGGTGATTAAGGAACCCATGAACCTTTACTTTATTGCTTGTGACAGCGACGAAGTCCTCACTCCTGAATCCTTACAAGCTTTTATCCAGAAAACCTTCGACTCCGTGGAATATAGTAACTACCAAGACACTAGCGAAGACTTCGCAACAGTCGACAACGAATAACGGTTGAATGTTTTTGTTAACAGAAATTAATTTACCCAGGAAAATTTCCTGAAAAAGGTTAGGTTCAACAGAGCATTTCTACACACAAGGAGAAGTTTTACCCTGCAATAATTTTGTCGAAGAATGGAATTCATAATGAAAAATTTCTTTGTGAAATGGTCAGTTATTTTGGCAAGCTTTCGCCTTTTTGCTTGTGTATTAGTTGATAGGAAATTGAGAAAGACAAACCCTTTGTTAGAAGTATGTTAGAATAGAGAGTGAAGATTAGAAGGAGGTTACTATGACTGAGAAAGATTATTTCAATCAAATTTTACACGGCGAAGCAACTGACAAAGAAGTCGGCTATTACAAGGCGGTGGATTGGAACCGAGTGGAAGATGCCATCGACAAACAAACTTGGGAAAAACTGACCAGCCAATTTTGGCTAGACACCCGGATTCCAGTATCCAACGACTTGAAGGACTGGCGGCAGTTAAGTCCAGAAGAACGCGACGTGGTTAACAAGGCTTTTGTCGGCTTAACCATGTTGGATACTCTACAATCTGAAGAAGGGGCTAACGTGATGCGTGACCACGTTCGGACCCAGCACGAAGAAGCAGTCTTGAACAATATCCTCTTTATGGAAAGTGTTCACGCCAAATCCTACTCCACAATTTTCATTTCGCTCAATGAAAGCAAAGAAATCGATGAAATCTTCGAGTGGGGAGACACTAACGAACGTTTGCAATTCAAAGCGCGTGTCATTAACGATATCTATCAAAATGGCAATCCCTTGCAGATCAAAATTGCCTCAGTGTTCCTAGAAACTTATCTCTTTTACAGTGGTTTCTTCACCCCACTATGGTATCTAGGCAATGACCGCCTAGTAAACGTTGCGGAAATCATCAAGTTGATTATCCGTGATGAATCCGTTCACGGAACTTACATTGGTTACAAGTTCCAACTCGCCTACCGCGAACTGTCCGAAGACGAGCAATACGAACTTAACTTGTGGATGTACGACCTCTTACACAAACTTATGGAAAACGAAGACAAGTATGCCGAAGAAGTTTACGACCAAGTCGGTTGGACTGAAGAAGTCAAAGTCTTTATTCGCTACAACGCCAATAAAGCCTTACAAAACCTTGGCTTCCCAGCCTATTACGACGAAGGGACCGCCGAAAACGTTAACCCAATCGTTATGAACGGTTTATCTACCGACACCACTAACCATGACTTCTTCTCCCAAGTCGGATCCGGCTATCTTATGGGTGAAGCCGAAGCCATGGACGATGACGACTACGACTTCTAGTTTTACTTTTAAATAAATTGTGAAAAACACCAACTTTCTTAGCAAAGTTGGTGTTTTTTTACGTATCTATATATAGAGGAGAATTTTAAGAAGAGCAAGAGTGGTATGCACGTCATATCTGTAGTGATAAGAAGAGCAAGAGTGGTATGCACGTCATATCTGGGGTGATAAGAAGAGCAAAAGAGGTATACACGTCATATCTGAAGAAATAAGAAGAGCAAAAGAGATATACGCGTTATATCTGTGATGATAAGACGTGCAAGGTAAATGAAAAGTAAAAGTAAAAGTATTCTATAAAAGGAGAGGGCTAATGAGCAAGTTTACACGTTACCAGCTATTAGAAGAGATGTATTTGCGGGATTTAATCACAAAGGATTCTAAATTGTATCGAGATTATTATTGGCGAAAGCTAGGGGCAGAGGGGGAGCAAGAAATGGGGCAATTTTTGCAGCAATATTTACCAAAACAGTGTCAAATCATTCATGATATTACTTTTGAGTTTTCAGGTAAAACTCAGTGTGATTTTTTACTGTTAGGGGATAGAGTCTGGTGGCTAGTTGAGGTGAAAAATTATAATGGCGTGATGGAATATAAAAATAATCAATCCTTATTGAGAGGGGAAGCATTGCGGAGTGATCAGTTTGCTGCCATGCGTAATCGCCAACGAATCATTGAAAACATGGCGCATTCTGTTGATCCTACAACAAAAGTAATTGCTAGTATGGTGTTTATTCATCCTAACAGTGAAGTTAAGTGGGATAGTGATGAGCAATTTACGATTATTACCAGAAACCAAATTAAACGGCATTTGCAAACCGTAACTGAAAAGTATAACTTCAATAATTACTCTAAGCAGGACTTGGAAGCTATTCGTCGTCATCAAATTAATTTCAAAGAGGAAGGATTGACTATTGATGAAAATACTTGGACTAAAATACGCAAGGGTTGTCGATGCCCCAACTGCCAATCGTACCAGCTCCAAGTCAAGAAGAAATACATGTATTGTTTAGAATGTAAGGAGAAAATTTCTAAGGCGGATATGGTCTTTAATGTCTATAAACAGCTGTCTTTGTTGTCGTACAACGACAAGCGACCAATTAATCGCTGCAATATTTTGAACTTAGCAGCACAGCAATTTGCGGATTCAGTGATTACGCGCAGTCTAAAATCCTATCATATTGCTAAAAGTAATGGGAAGAATTATTGTTATCATAACTATTACCTTCAAAAATGAAAAACTTCGCCTTAGCGAAGTTCCTACTCCCCCAATAGTTATCCTTAAACCGACTATCAGATTTCTTACCAGCAGGAAGTTGAAACCACTCCCTCCCAATGAAAAAACTCCGCGCGAGGCGGAGTTTACATCATAGCAATATTTGACTATTAAGCAAAGCCTGGTGGTAATCAGATTGCAAAGTCACCGAGATTAAAGTTTAAACTAACTAGTCCCTGTTTATTTTCCTTAGATAGGCGGAGTTAACATCACGACAAAACTTGACTGCCAGCCCAGGTCTTACTACAATCGTATTGCCAACAAACCGCCTCCGACAAAGTTTTAACCAGCTAACCCAATTTAACCTGCTACAAATAGAAGGAAATGATAAGAAAAAACTCCTCGCAAGGTGGAGTTTTTCATTGCAGCTCCAAACTCTTTTGAAACGACAAAGAGATGGAGGGGCAATGAGCTTATTGCTTATTTCTAACTATACGACACAGCTTTCACACATGTTAGCACCGATAATGTCACCGTCGTCAGTGTAGGTCCGGATGTAGTAGAGAGATTTGATGCCTTGTGAGTAGGCGTAGTTCCGGAGCTTGTTGAGGTCCCGGGTGGTCATTTTGTTGGTCTTGCCGGCTTTCCACTCATAGAGGCCTTCAGGGATTTCGGACCGCATGAATAGGGTGAGTGACATACCTTGGTCGACGTGTTTTTGGGCTGCGGCATAGACGTCGATGATTTTGCGTTGGTCAATATCGTAGGCAGATTCGAAATAAGGCATCGTGTCATTGGATAGGTAAGGGGTTGGGTAGTAAACCGCACCTACGCTACCTTCTTGGCGGTGTTCCACACGCCACACAATAGGGTGGAGGGAACTTGATGTCTCATTGATATAAGAAATGGATCCAGTTGGTGCTACCGCGAGTAAGTAAGAATGGTAGAGACCGTCAGCTTGGATTGCTTCGTTGAGGGCTTGCCAGTCTTCTCGGCTAGGAACAGGAATGTCAGCAAAGATTTCCGCCACCTTGTCAGATTTAAAGGTAAACTCGTCTTGGTCAATGTAGTGACTCTTGAGCCAAGACCCATCAGCATAAGCGGACTTGTCGAACTCATAGAAGCTTTCGCCGCGTTCCTTAGCAATTTTATTTGAAGCTTTTAAGGCATAGAAGCGCAAGGTTCGGAAGTAGGCATCAGTTAATTCCAAGGACTCCTCAGAGCCATAGTGGATCTGGTTGACCGCAAAGGCTGTATGCAAGCCCATGGCGCCTAGGCCAATCGAATTGTAGCGGGCGTTCCCTTTTTGGACAGTTGGGACAGCTGCAATGTTGGTCATATCAGACACTTGGGTGAGGGCACGAACGGCCGTTTCCACTGATTTGGCAAAGTCATCAGACCGCAACATTTCTAAGACATTGGTAGAAGCTAAGTTACATGACACATCCGTTCCAACTTCTGCATAAGACAAGTCATCATTCATTTCGGAGGGGCTTTGAACTTGAAGGATTTCAGAACACAAGTTAGACATGATGATCCGACCGTAAACAGGGTTTTCCTTGTTGGCGGTGTCGATGTTAACCACATAAGGATAACCAGATTCTTGTTGGAGTTTAGACAATTCTTGTTCTAATTCGCGCGCATTCGTTTTGTATTTGCGGATGTCATCGTTTTTTACCATTTCATCGTATTTTTCAGTGATATCGATATAGGCAAAAGGTTTACCATAAATCCGCTCTACATCATAAGGGCTGAATAGGAACATTGGTTCATTAGTCTTCAATAGTTCATAATATTTATCGGGTACGATTACCCCTAATGACAAGGTTTTAACCCGGACTTTTTCATCGGCGTTTTCCTTCTTAGTAGATAGGAAAGCATAGATATCAGGGTGGAAGACGTTAAGGTAAGTCACACCAGCCCCTTGACGCGCTCCTAATTGGTTGGCATAGGAAAAAGAGTCTTCGAATAACTTCATAACTGGGACCACACCAGATCCGGCATGCTCAATCCCTTTGATTGGGGCACCAGCTTCCCGCAAGTTGGTTAAGTTAATACCAACCCCACCGCCACGTTTTGACAATTGAAGGGCAGAGTTAACGGTCCGACCAATGGATTCCATGTTGTCTTGCACATCCACTAGGAAACAAGATACCATTTCACCACGGGCCTTCTTACCAGCATTAAGGAAAGTAGGGGTCGCCATTTGAATGCGGTGGTTGATATGCTCATCCGCAATATTTAGCGCCAAGTCTTCGTCACCTTGGGCCAGATACAAGGCAGTAAAGGCAATCCGGTCTTCATAACGTTCTAAATACCGTTTGCCGTCACGCGTTTTAAGGGCATATTGGTTATAAAATTTAAAGGCCCCCATGAAAGACATAAAACGGAACTTAGCATCATAGAGGTGTTTAAATAATTTCTTGATAAAATCGAAATCGTACAGTTCAATAAAATCAGCTTCGATATAATTATTGTCGATTAAATAATGAATCTTCTCATGCAAGGTATAGAAGAAAACCGTATTGGGATTGACATGTTCTAGGAAATAGGCCCGAACAGCTTCCCGGTCTTTCTCGAGTGGGATCTTGCCATCAACCGGGATGTTGACCCGATTATTGAGCTCAAAATAGGTGATTGCATTAGGTTTATCGACTGGAGTGGGTTGAGTTGTCAATTTTACTAATCTCCTTTTCTAATAAGTCAACGTCATAGGCTGAGCCTTGGAATTCAAACATATGGAGTAGAGGCACTTGAAAATCTTCCGCAAAATCCTTAGCTGTGTAACAGAAGAGTTGGGCAAAATTACGATTGCCACCCCCCATAACACCGCGACAGAATTTCGCATTATCGCCAGTCTCCATAAAACGCCACATTAATTCCGTGGTTCCTTCATCATAGGTAGGAATAATGGCGATAAAGTCTTCATCAACAGTGACCTCTTGGCAGTTATCTTCGGTGATTTCAAGCTTAGGATGGTCTACCTTGTTAACGAAGGCACGGGTATTACCTACCACTGACATGTAAACAAGCATTGTGATAGCCTCCTTCTCTATACACAACATATTGTGCGTTACCTTTCGATAAACGCACAATATCACGTGGTATTTACATTATGATTGTAAATGGAATCTAGATTTTATGCAAGGCATTAGCCAGGTAAATATTTGGCATAAACCTCCTCTAAGCGATCAAAAGCCTTAACCCATCGTCATTTTCAAGCCCTAAAAAATCTTTAAATTTAAAAAAGACATAATTTTAAGAACTATTACGATTTGTCCCAGTAAAAGCCCGTTAGATTAGGCTTTTACCCCCAAAAAATGTCGTTAAATCGTCTCCAAAGAAGAAAATTGCGCTTTAATTTCCTAGGCTTTTATTCTATAATGAGACAATATGTGGTAGAATGTGGAATGACTATTGATAAAAATAGCTTCACCTATCGCTCTTATCCTAGTGAGGAGGTTATCACTACTATGGCATTTATTATGCAATCAAAATTTGGTGAAATCGATATAAGCAATGAATCAATTGCACGTGTTGTTGGTATTGCCACTACCCAAAACTATGGGGTCGTTGGGATGGCCAGCAAACATCAATTCCGTGATGGAATCCAAGATATATTAAACATTGATAATTATAGTCGCGGCGTGGTTGTCTCCACTGACGATGGTTTAGTGGTGGTTGACGTTTACATTATGGTCAACTATGGCACCAAGATCTCAGAAATCTGTCGCAACGTACAACGTTCCGTGAAATACGAGCTAGAGAAACAATTAGGCTTAAGCGCGAATGTTGTGAATGTATTTGTTCAAGACGTTCGAGTCATAGAGGACTAGGCACCCGCCTGAAAACGTCAATTGAGGAGGATTATTTCTTTTGGAAAACGAAAAAATTTCAGTTACGGCCTTCCGTGACATGATCGAAGTTGGAGGCAACCGTCTTAATGCGAATGCCGAATATGTAAACTCGTTAAATGTGTTCCCTGTACCTGATGGCGACACTGGAACGAACATGAACTTGTCCTTTACTTCCGGTATGGAACACGTGAAGAACACCCAGGAAGAAACAATCACGGCCCTAGCCCAAGCCCTAGCCAAGGGATTGCTCATGGGTGCCCGTGGGAACTCAGGGGTTATTCTCTCCCAACTCTTCCGCGGATTCAGTCGAGGATTAGAAGCTTGCCAAGAGTCAATCAATGCCCAAGAATTGGCTAATGCCTTCCAAGCGGGCGTTGACACGGCCTACAAAGCAGTCATGAAACCTGTAGAAGGAACCATCCTAACTGTGGCCAGAGAATCGGCCCAAGCCGGACTTGACGCTGCCGCTGCTGGTGAAGATGTCATTGCCGTCATGTCAGCAGTCCAAAGTAAAGCCCAAGAGGCCCTCGATCAAACACAAGAACAATTGCCCGTCCTCAAAGAAGTCGGCGTTGTCGACTCAGGAGGCCAAGGCCTACTCTTCATCTACACTGGTTTTCTTGAATCCCTAACTGGCCAAGCGGTACCCGTAAATACCCTTGACCCAGAATCAGCCGATATTACCGAACTTGCTCACCATGACAACTTCTTCAACGCCTCTCATTCTGTAGAGACTGAAGACATCAAATACGGTTTCTGTACCGAAATCATGGTTAGCCTCGGTAAAGGCAAAACCGTCACCGACGAATTTGACTACGATGAATTCCGTAACTACCTTGACAGCTTAGGAGATTCTCTACTCGTTGTTGCTGATGATGAAGTCGTCAAAGTTCACGTCCACACTGAAACACCAGGTGAAGTCATGAACTACGGTCAAAAATTCGGTGACCTCATCAAAATCAAAGTCGATAACATGCGTCTACAACATGACGACATCCTAGCTGGCAAAGGGGCTGAAGTTCAACCCAAAGAAGCCGCTAAGAAGAGCCCATACGGCATCATCTCCGTCGCAGCCGGAGACGGTGTACACGAACTCTTCAAGAGCCTAGGTGTCACCCAAATCATCAATGGTGGCCAAACCATGAACCCGTCCACCCAAGATATCCTAGACGCCATCGACCAAGCTAACGCCGAAAATATCATTATTCTACCAAACAACTCAAATATCTTCATGGCCGCCAAACAAGCTGCCGAAGTCGCTGACCAACCTGCTGTTGTTGTTCCAAGTCGGTCCATCAACCAAGGGCTAACCGCCATGCTCGGATTCAACGACCAAGCCAGCCTAGAAGATAACCAAGACAACATGACCGCCGAACTCGATAACGTTAAATCAGGGGCTATCACCAACGCCATCCGTGACACCTCAATCGACGGCATCCAAATCAAAGACGGTGACTACATGGGCATCATCGAAAAAGACATTAAAGTTGCCAATGCAGACCTCGACCAGGCCACCATCGCCACCATCGAAGCTATGCTAGACGACGACGCCGAACTCGTCACCCTAATCTACGGCGACCAAGTCCAAGAAAACGACGCCCAAAAAATCGGCCAAGCCATCGAAGATAAATATGACGACATCGAAATCGAAATCGTCCCAGGTAACCAACCCGTCTACCACTACCTCATCTCAGTGGAATAAATAAGAGTGCGACAAAATGGGGGAGCTCTAAACGTCTTTAGGAAACAGTCGAAGGAGCTGCATTTTGGAGCAGGTTTGATGATTAGATAAATTTGAACATAAAATTTTTAGTAATTGATCATTTATATTTAAATTGGAGCTAGATTAGATGGATGCGAGAAAACAAATATTTTTACTTTCAAGAAATTTATACTTGAAAGAAATACCGGTTATACCAAACTTTCTATGGATAGTTAATCGAATAGCATTTTCTTGCGATATAAAGCCTTCTGTAGATATGGATAAAACAGTAAATTTACCCCATAGTGGATTAGGGGTAGTGATGCATAAGGACTGTAAGATTGGGAGTAATGTAACTATTATGCAAAATGTTACATTAGGTGCTAATCGTAATAAACGTAGGGTTATAAATGGCGAAAAAGTTGTAGCTCCTTATATTGAAGATGATGTTTTTATTGGATCTAATTCAGTTATCATGGGACCTGTAAAAATAGGAAAAGGTTCAACAATCGGAGCAGGTTCAGTTGTTACTAAAGATGTACCTGAAAATAGTACAGTAGTAGGTGTTCCTGCCAAACCTATTCATAAAAAATAATGAATATTATATTAAAAGACAGCGTGACAAAAGTCATTTAGGGACTAGATCGATTAAACAAAATCCGGAAAATAGAAAAATGATATAGAAGGTATTTTGTAAACTCATGTAAGTCCTGACTTTTTGGAAAACGTTTGGGAAATGAATATAAAAAAAGCCAGCAAGACATCCTTGCTGGCTTTTTAACGACAAATCAAAACTTTTCGTTAAATAGTACATATTTGTTCCCTTTGTACTTTTTAATAATTTTTGCCCAATTATGTGTCTGTTTATGTTAAAATTTAGGAGATATCAATAACGTATTTCATTAGGAGCTAAAAGATGTATCAGAACTTTTTTAAACGACTAATTGATTTTATATTAAGTGGAATCGGGCTTATTGTCTTGAGTCCCATATTGTTAGCGCTAGCAATATGGATCAAAATAGACTCACCAGGCCCTGTTTTTTTTCGTCAAAAACGGGTAGGCGAGAACAAGGAATTCTTCCAAATCTATAAATTTCGGTCCATGCGTACCGACACGCCTAGTGATATGCCCACCCACCTCTTAAATGACCCCGAAGCCTTCATTACTAAGTCAGGTAAATTCATACGCAAAACATCACTCGACGAACTGCCTCAGCTGATTAATATTGTCAAAGGGGAGATGGCGGTAATCGGCCCACGTCCTGCACTCTGGAATCAGGATGACTTAATCGCTGAACGGGACAAATATGGCGCCAACGATGTGAAGCCTGGCCTTACGGGTTGGGCACAGATCAACGGTCGTGATGAACTCGAAATTCCTGTCAAAGCACGATTAGATGGCGAATACGTCCAGAACCTGACATTCGGACTAGACATCAAATGCTTCTTCGGCACCATCCTCTCAATTATCAAGAGTGAAGGGGTTGTCGAAGGTGGAACGGGAACCTTGAATGCAGAGAAGAAGGATGTGGAAGAATGAGGAAAGTTTTAATTGTCGGAGAAGACTCTTATATTGGCCAATCATTCATTCAACACTGTCAAAATTATGACTATCCACTAGACATTAGAGAAATTTCCTCTCGTGATGGTGCCTGGGAGGAAGAGGATTTTGGCCACTATGACACTATCTTCCATGTTGCTGGTATTGCCCACAACTCTTCTGATCCTAGTTTGGAAGACTTGTATTATCAGGTGAATCGTGATTTAACAATAAACGTAGCAAAAAAAGCTAAGGCAGATGGCGCAAAACAGTTTGTTTTTATGAGTTCGATGATTGTCTTCGGTAGTCAGAAGAGCACCATAACAGATGAACAAGCGACCCAACCGGATAATTTCTACGGCGATAGCAAGAAACAAGCTGAAGAAGGCATCCTATCCTTAGCAGATGAGCATTTTAAGATTGCGATAATGCGTCCACCAATGGTTTACGGGAAAGGGTCAAAAGGAAACTATCCACGTTTGGCTAACTTAGCGCAAAAAACGCCGATTTTTCCTGATTATGACAACGCCCGTTCTATGATACATATTGATAATTTAATGGAATGTATTTACCAAGTGATTATTGGTCAACGGTCGGGCTACTTCCACCCACAAAATAAAGAATATGTAAAAACAAGTGATCTCGTACGCACAATTGCTCATATTCATGGTAAAAGGGTAAGAGCGACGCGATTATTTAATGGCATGATTACCCCATTACGACGAGTTAACACCCTGAACAAAGTCTTTGGTGATTTGAAATATGACCATGCCATGTCGCAATATGATTTTGATTATCAAATAAGGGATTTTGAAGAATCGATTAGATTAACAGAAATGTGAGGCAGATTATGGCGAAAATATGTTTAGTATCTTCTTCAGGTGGGCATTATGAACAATTAAAAAGATTGAAAGCCTTAGAAGAAGAGCATGATATTTTCTGGGTAACTGAAAAAACAGGTTTTAAAAGTTCTGCTGACTATTACCTTAATCAAACTGGATTAAAAGACAAATGGTTCCCTTGGAAAATGGTAAAAAATTTTGGGGGATCTTTAAAAATTTGGTTTAAAGAAAAGCCGGATTATATTATTACCACTGGTACTATGGTGGCATTACCATTGTGCTTTATCGCAAAGTTATTTGGTAAAAAAATAATTTTTATCGAAACATTTGCACGTGTTTATGATGGCACTAAAGCAGGAAAATTAATGTATAAATATGCCGATTTATTTATCGTACAATGGGAACCATTGTTAGAGATTTATCCCGACGCAGTATATGGAGGAAGTATCTATTGATTTTTGTTAGTTTAGGGTCTAGAGAGTATCAGTTTGACCGTTTGTTGAAGAAATTAGATGAATTAGTTGAAGATGACGTTATTTCCGAGCCAATATTTGCTCAAATAGGTCAATCAACTTATACTCCTCAAAATTATGACTATGAACGATTTATTGATTCAGACAAGTTTTCAAACAAGCAGGATCAAGCTGATTTGATCATCTCCCATGGAGGGACAGGAGCGCTTATCGGTGCAATAAAAAAAGGAAAACAAGTTATTGCAGTACCGAGGTTAGCCAAATATGGTGAACATATCGATGACCATCAAACTCAAGTGTCATCTGTTCTTGATGAAATGGGTTATCTTAAATCGGTACAAAATATGGACCAATTAGGCTCAGTTTACCTCAGTATGAAAGAGAATCCTATCAGTAAAAAATATGATCGACCATCAAATGTTTTAGAAATAATTAATGAATTCATTGGATAAGATAAAGTTGTTAACTAAAAATGTCAGTATAAGTAAAAAACTGCTCTAAAGAAAGTTTTATTAATTAAATTTAAAATAATTTATACAAATATTTTATCTTGTTAATTATTTCTATGTTGTAGTTATTTACTTATGCATTTATTAAAATATAAAAAAACAGTTTCTTATTTATATTAGCGAGGTGAAATAGTGGAAGAATTAGTCAGTGTATGCATGCCAACGTATAAACGGGAATTTGAACTAATAAAAAAGTCTATAATTAGTGTTTTGGATCAATCTTATTCTAATTTGGAGTTCATTATTATTGATGATAGTGGAGAAGAATATAAAAAAAGAGATAATATTGAAGAGTCTATAAAAAAAATTCAGGATTCTCGTATAAAATATATCCAACACAAGAATAATTTAGGTGCTAATTATGCAAGAAATACTGGAATTGAAGCAGCTCAAGGCAAATATATCGCTTTTATAGATGATGATGACACATGGCGAAAAGATAAACTTGAAAAACAAATTGATATTTTCAATAATGCTGAAGAAGACACTATTGGGTTAGTTTATTGTAAAGCTAATATTATTGATGAAAATGATAATTTTAAAAGATTATTAAACAACGAATTGCACAATGGTAATGTTTATAAAAAATTATTAGAGAAAAATTTTATAGGTGGGAATTCATTGGTTGTAATTCCCAAAAATGTATTGGAAAATGTAGGAGGATATGAAAAAAATTTAGCTTCTAATCAAGATTGGGATTTATTTTTACAAATAGCTAAGAATTATAATATTTCGTATTCTGATGAAATTTTAGTAAATTATCGTGAGCATTCTAACGAAAGGATTACTTCTAATTCGGAAAGAAAAATTTCGGGTTGGGAAAGAATGTTCATTAAGTATAAAGATGAGCTTACTGCCAATCCAGATATAGAGAATATTTGGAAACAAAAATTAATGATTAATACTCTTAAAAATAAACAATGGGTTTATTCGTTAAGATTAGCTAGTTCTTCATTTCGGTATAGTCCGTCTAAATTCGTTGGATTCATAAAATTAACAATTAGGAAAATAAAAAATAAATAGAATTTTATTTAGGAGATAGTTATGAAGGTATTAATCGTTTGTACAACTAAATTTAAAAATAGCGGTATAACTCAAGTAATTCTTAATAATTATATTTCGATGGATAAAAGTGATATGCATTTCGATTTTGCTTTTATCAATGAACCTACAAATGCCCAAAAGAATTTGTTTAATGAAAACGGATCTAATTTTTACGTCTTACCTAATCGTCATAAAAATTTAGTAAAGTATATAAAAAAGCTATCTGAAATTTTAAAGATAGGAAGCTATGATGTTATTCATATTCACGGGAATAGTCGTACTATGGCTTTAGAATTAAAATTAGCTAAAAAACATGGAGTAAGATTGCGAATACCTCATGGGCATAGTACTTTTACAAAATATCCAAACTTACATAAATTTTTAAAACCTCTCTTCATAAGAAATTATAATTATCCTTTGGCGTGTGGGAAAGCAGCAGGAAGCTTTTTATATGGAGAAGATAACTTTAATATATTAGAAAATGCAATTGATATAAACAAATTTAAATATAATTCCCAAAAACGGCACTATTTAAGAAGAAAATTAAAGTGGGAAGATAATTTTATAATTGGTAATGTAGCCAGTTTTACAAAGCCAAAAAATCATATATTCCTAATAAAATGTTTTAACTATATGTTTAAAAAAAATAGTGATTTAAGATTGGTGCTGTTAGGCGAAGGAGAATTATTTCAGGAGGTATTGGATTTAGTTGACTCTTTAAATTTAACTAAAGTGGTATATTTTGCAGGGAATGTTGATAATGTTCAAGATTACTATTCCGCGTTCGATGTATTATTTATGCCTTCTTTATTTGAAGGTTTACCATTAACTTTAATTGAAGCTCAGTCGTCTGATCTTGAATGCTTAGTTTCTGATACAATCACTAAAGAAGTAAAGTTGACTGATTTGATAAGTTATTTCAATTTAAGTGAAAGTTACTCAAATATTTATAATAAGCTTGAAGAAATAAAAAAATCAAAATACTGTCGTGAACAATTAAAAGGGCATGAAAAGATATCTAAGTCCAATTATAATATTGTTAACGGGAGTAAGAAGTTAAAAGAAATATATCTAAGTAGTAATTAAAAAAATAATTTGAAATCTTAATTTTTTAATATAGTTTTTAACTTTTGTATACATAGCTATTTTAAATTTCTAAGAGAGATTGATAGAATTTATTAATTATTTATGTCACTTCATTTTGTGTATTAAAATGATGAATAAATTCTTAGTTAGGACTTGCTAATTTAAAAGAATCTATTCAAATAGGTTGCTTTAATATTCTAGAAATATATGTATTATCTACTTTCAATTATCATTAGTTATAAGATAAGCCTATAAGAATATTTAAGATAACATGTATAATATACTAAACTATAAAAATAAGAAAAATTATGTAGTAAAGGACTATTAATTATGACAAATAAAAACCCTACTTTTTTAACAATTATTTATTGTTTAGCTATAGCGATCTATCTTTTTGGTATTATATTTTTTCCACATTTAGATATTTTATTTATGGGTAGTATCTTTATAGTTAGTATTTTTTTGATTGTTTTTAGACAAAAGCTTACCTTGAGAATTAATAGCAATCTTATAATGCTATCATTATTCGTTATGATTAGTTGTTTTGGTTTATTATTGAATTCAAATATTGCTTATGAACATTGGAAGTATGTTTGTACATTAATCATAGTGATGTTGATGTTTATTAATTTAGAAAGTTTAACTGATTGGCCAGAGGTTTTGATTGACTATGTAATTAAAATTAGTTCGATATTTATTATGGGAGGAATTCTGCAAATTGTCAGTGTTCCTTTATTAAATAGTATAAACGCTAGGCATCTATCACAACAACATTATTCTGATGCATTAGATTATATATATAATGACGTACTTGTAGGGTTTACTCAAAATCCAGCTATAATAGGTTTTTTTATCTGTTTAGTTTTATATTATACCTTTATTAAGTTTTACAATACTTCAACAAAAATGATTAATAAGTATTTTTATTTAATTGCATTTTTATTCTTGTATTATTTACTATTTCTCACAGCAAAAAGAGGGTTTTTAGCTTTTAGCATAGTGATTATTTCCTATCTAATATTCAGAATATCCAAACGTAAGTATCTGATTATATTTCCATTTATAATCTTTGCAGGTTTATTTACTTTATTTCTAGTTAAGAGTCAAATTGGGCAAGATATTTTGCTGAGAAGTATGAATGCCGAGGATATTACTACTGGGCGCTTACAGTTTTATGAGATAGTGTGGAATAGTTTTAAAGAAAGTCCTATTATCGGTCAAGGAACCTATTCAACTAAGGAAATTATACCTATTAACAATGCTCATAATATCTATCTACAGGTATTAAGAGAACAAGGAATAATAGGTTTTAGCGTATTTATTCTGACTATTATATATAATTTTGTTAAAACGGATAGATTAATTGCGAATCTTAATCAAAAAAAGATTATTAATTTTTTATTAATGTCTCAAGTCATGCAATTACTATTTATATTGTGGGGTTTTACTGGAAACCCATTGTATGATAATTATCCACTAGTTATTTACATCATTGGTATAGCGATAAGCAGCCAAATTGCTAGAAAAATAAAAGCAAATGAGATAAGTGAAACAGTTATGAGTCACAACTAGGAGGAAAATATGAAGTTATGTTTTATTACTAATGATTTATCAGATACCGGTGGTCAACAAAGAGTCACAGCTAAAGTTCTTAATATGTTAGCCAAAGATCATTCGGTTTCCGTACTCTTTTATTCAGATTATGATAAAGCATCAACTTTAATTTATGAGTTAGATAGTAATATTCAAATTATCTGGGATAAGTCGCTGGTTAGGCAAAAAACAAAACGAATAAAGGAAATAATTTTCACTAAGTTTTATCAATATATTTACCAATTTAAAAGTTTAGACTTTGCTATAAAAAATGCTTTTTCTAAGAGAGAATTAAAGGCTTTTGAATCCATCCTTAATCCTTATCAGTTTGATATCGTTATTGGGATTAGCCCTTTCGCCTCTGCATTGGTAGGTTTGTTAGATCTTAATAGTAAAAAAGTTGGCTGGTTACATAATACTTATGAGCGCTATTTTGAAACGGCAAATGATTATGCTTGGAATTTGGGAAACCTTTATAGTTATGCATTTTCTAAACTTGATTGTCTCATTGTTTTGACCAATAAGAGCAAGGAAAACTATCAATCCAAAGTCAATACTAGAGTTGAAAAAATATATAACCCTATGTCCTTTTATTCAGATACAAAAGCAAGTCAAGAGGATAAGCCAATATTGTTTGTGGGAAGGATTAGCTACATCACAAAAGGCTTAGAAATGTTGATTGAAAGTTTAACTTATCTGAAAGAAACGCATGAAGACTTTGTGATTAATATTGTTGGAGATGGGCCTGACTTTAAGCGATTAGAAAACGATATTGAAACAAACAACTTATCAGAAAATGTGCGATTAATCGGTGAACAAAAAGATGTCTTACCTTATTATTTAAATGCCTCTTATTTCGTATTGCCGTCACGAATTGAAGGATTCGGATTAGTTGTTACGGAAGCGATGGAATGTGGTTTGCCGGTTATATCGTATAAAACAGATGGCCCTAGTGAAATAATTCAAGATGAAGTTAATGGATTCTTGATTGATAATTACGATAGCAAAGCTTTTGCAGATAAAATGGCTTTCTTATTAAATAATGAGAAAGTAGCTAAAGATATGGGTCAAAATGCAGTCAAGAGAGTACAAGACTTCAAGGAATCTGTTATAAAGGAAGAATGGAATCAGTTATTATCTCAAGTATATGAGGGGAATTAGGTTTGAAACTTTCGGTTATTGTTCCAATTTACAATGCAGAAAATTTTTTAGTCCGCTGTATTGATAGTATTATTTCACAAAGTTTCCAGAACTTAGAAATTATTTTGATTAATGACGGATCAAGTGATGGATCAGGTGAAATCTGTGAAAAATATGCGGAGGCAGACTCACGAATAAAATATATTGCCCAAGATAATGCAGGTGTTTCTGCAGCAAGGAATGAAGGCTTAAAAATTGCTAGCGGGGACTATTTAACCTTTGTTGATAGCGATGATTTTATTGGTGAAAACATGTATCTAAAGATGCTAACTGTCGCGAAAGAACATGAATGCGATATTGTTGAATGTGGTTATTTGAGAAATAATATTAGTGGTGAATTTGCTGGCAATCATTTACAAGATGAGTTGATAGAAGATAATGAGAGGATTTTGTTACATTATTTGCGCCACGAAAATACAACAAATTATAATTGTAATAAATTATATCGGAAGCAGATAATAAATAATCTTCAGTATGAAAAATTAAGCTTTAGTGAAGATTATTTGTTTAATGTGATGACGCATTCAAGAGCTAAAAAGAAGAAAATAATTTCTGAAGATTTTTATTATTACGAAGATAATCCTGATAGTGCGAGTAATTTAGAATTTAAATTAAATCGTATCGATGGCATCACTGCTGGCGAAAAAGCCCTGCAAGAAATAAAAACGCAATTTCCTGAAAATGAGATGCTTATTAGCTTGGCGACTAAATATGTCTTAGAATATATCTTATTATTTTTTGATCACTTTAATTTTAACAATCATATTGATACTTATAATGCATTACTAGAAAAGTACCGAAAAATGATACGTGGAATTGGCTTAAAAAATCTCTTTCGTGTTTATTCTAAAAAACAAGTCATTACTAGGCTCGCTTTTGCGATGCATCCCCAATGTAGACACTCAATTATTCGTATTTTTAAATAAGGAGCGCATTTATGAAAAAAGTTGGAATAGTCACTCTGTTAGGTTATTTTAATTATGGTAATCGACTGCAGAATTATGCCTTAAAAATAATTCTTGAAAAACTGGGTTATGAGGTTGATTCACTCGCCTTTAATACTAGCTCAGATTTTTTAATGGAAGAAATGACGGAAGAGAAGCCAAAAAGAAACCTTTTTGGCTATGCACGTCTAGTTCCCAGAAAAATAAAAATGCTTGCTGAAGAGAGAAAATATGCAGCTTCTGAAAATAAACGAACCGATTTATTTAAATCATTTACTGATGATTATTTGAATGAACAAGCCTTTAGTCAGGAAAATGAAAAAAATTATGACTATTTTATCGTAGGGAGCGACCAGGTTTGGAATCCAAGATATATCAAAGGACAACCACAATTTATGCTTCCATTTACTTCAAAACGTAAAAAAATTGCCTATGCGGCTAGTATTGGATTGCCTGAACTTCCCAATGAAGTTATGCATATATATAAACCTTATTTAGCGGACTTTAATCATATTTCCGTACGTGAAAAAGAAGGCTCCGCAATTGTTGATGAAATGTTGGATTATCAACCAGAAGTTGTTTTGGATCCGACCATGTTGTTAGCTGCTGAGGATTGGAATCAAGTTGCTAAAGCTGCTAATAATCGTCCAGATGAAGATTACGTGTTAACTTACTTCTTGGGTGGATTAGATGAAGAAAAAGAAAAAATAATTGATTTCTATAAAAAAAATTATGGATTAAAAGTTATTAATATGGGGCAACGCAATGAAAAATTAACGTATGAAACGTCCCCTAGAGAGTTTATTGACTATATCAAAAATAGTCGAATTTTTTTAACGGATTCCTTCCACGGTGTGGCTTTTTCAATCATTTATAATAAGAATTTTATTACTTTTAAACGTGGTAATATGAATTCTCGTATTGATACGATACTGCGTAATTTTAAGCTTGAAGACCGAAAGAGTCATGTTATTAATGACTATGCCGCTGCATTAGAAACAATTGATTTTTCAGATGCAATGCAAATTTTAGAATTAGAAAAGCAAAAATCAATCCAATTCTTAAAAAATGCTATGAATCTTAATGAGGAGTAAATAATGTATGGAGACTTATAAAGAACGACGAATAGGAGCTGTATTATCATATATATCACGGGGATTAGGTATAGCCATTGGTATTCTATATACCCCGATAATGATACGGTTACTAGGTCAAGATGACTTTGGTTTATATAATTTAGTTGCTGCTGTCATTGCCTCTTTAGGTGTTTTAAATTTTGGCTTTGATAGTTCCTATGTTCACTTTTTTTCCAAATATAAAATAAAAAATGATCAAGCAGGTATTGCAGCATTAAATGGACAATTTACAATTATATATATTTTTATAAGTCTCCTAGTTCTTTTTGCTGGTTTCATTATCACCGAAAATCTTAATTTAGTTTTCGGTGATGGTTTGACAATGGTAGAAATGCATAAAATGAAAATTATGGTTTTACTCCTTATTTTCAATATGTTCTTTAGATTTAATTTAATGGTCTTTTCTACTTATATCACTGCGAATCAACGGTTTATTTTTCAGAACATTATCGCTATCATTAATCAAATTTCAAGTCCGCTGATTTCCTTACCAGTTTTGTTAGCTGGCTATGGTTCAATCGGTTTAGTACTGGTAACAGTTCTAGTCAATGTTGTTACATTATTAGCGAATGTGATTTATTGTTTTACTAAACTTAATATTAAGTTTATCTTTAATCGTTTTGATAAAGAATTGTTCATTAGTGTGGGTAGCTATTCGTTCTTTATCTTCTTGAATATGGTTGTAGACCAAATCAATAATGAACTTGATAAGGTTATATTAGGTAGGTACCGAGGGACCTTATCGGTTGCTATCTATAGTGTAGGAGAGAAAATATCTTTATATTATACTCAAATGTCCACTGTTATTTCGCAAATATTTACCCCTAAAATTCATCAGATGATTGGATCGAATGACTACAAAAGAGAAATTAATGTCTTATTCAATATGGTAGGGCGAATACAATTTTTCATATTAATTTTAGTGGCTTCTGGCTTCGTTATTTTTGGTCAAGAGTTTATTAATATTTGGGCTGGCGATGGTTATGAAGAAGCCTACCAAATTGCCTTGATATTAATCATTCCGTTAACCATACCGCTTATTCAAAATGTTGGAATTGAAATCCAAAGATCACAAAACAAACATCAATTTAGATCGATTGTATTATTCATAATTGCAATTTTTAATGTAGTACTAACCATTCCTTTATCCCAAATATATGGGGGATTAGGCGCCGCGATCGGGACTTCATTGTCTCTATTAATTGGTAATGGTTTGATAATAAATATTTATTATCATAAAAATATTGGACTTGACATCATTAAATTTTGGCAGAATATCTTTTCAACATTCCCTGCACTATTGCTCCCTTTCTTAATTGGAGGGTTAATCCATTACTTTGTCACCATCGATAGTTTGATTCTATTAGGTGTTTATGGTTTGATTTACGCACTTTGTTTCTGTGCTAGTGTTTGGTGTTTTGCATTAAATGCAAGTGAAAAACAACTATTGAAGCAGCCATTTAATTAATGCTAGAGAGGGTTAAATATGGAATTAAATCAATTTAATGAATTAAAGAAATATAGCGAAGCCAGTGGTGTCATGGCAGTCATTGATGATGATTGCAAAGTTGAGTTAAATGAGTATGGGCTTTATGAGGAAACCTTTTCAAAAGCTATTGATGACGCAACTTTAAAATTGTCGCCCAATTTTAATGAAGAAATCGATGAAAGCTTAATGGGTGAAAAACTGTATGCAGGTGTCCCAAATATTAATTATGACCAAAGGCTTGGTTATTATTTGGACAACTATGTTGGTCATGTTAATGAAGAAAGTTTTAGAGAAAATGCGTCATCAGGAGGATTTGCCAGTTGGATATTAGTCGAACTTTATAAACAAAACAAAATTGATGGTGTGATTCACGTAAAGAAATCCAGTACGCCCGGTAAATTATTCGAATATGATATTTCTGACACCATTGATGAAATTATTGATGGTGCCAAAACAAAATATTATCCTGTTGAGCTCTCAAAGGTATTAAAGAAAATAAGAAAGTCGAATAAACACTATGCCATAGTTGGCATTCCAAGTTTTATTATGGCTGTGAGACTACTTCAGTATTATAATGAAGACTTTAAAGAAACGATAAAATATACCATCGGGCTCGTCTGTGGACATCAAAAGAGTAGTCGATTTGCAGATTTTATGGCATGGCAAATGGGCGTGAAACCTGCTGAGTTGGTTGATATTGATTTTAGACACAAACTTGATGATCGACCAGCAAATGATTATGGGATTAAAGTGATTGGGAAAAATAATGATGGCAGCATTCAAGAAGTCATTACGCCAAAAAGTCAATTAAAAGGTCAAAACTGGGGTCATGGTTATTTCAAACCTTTTGCTTCGGATTACACTGATGATGTGATGAATGAAACTGCAGATGTCACTGTCGGAGATGCCTGGATTAAAGAATATCAAAAAGATAGCGGTGGTAATAATATTCTTGTAGTACGTCATCCTGAAATTAATGCATTGATTCAAGATGCTATGGAAGAAAAGAGATTAGTATTTGATCGAGTGGATAAGGAAGTTATTAATCGATCTCAAGCTAGTCATTTTCGCCACACCCAGCAGGAATTGAGCTACCGATTATATAAACAAGAGGAAAAACAAGAATGGACGCCTAAAAAAAGAGTTGAGCCAAATAATAATATCAGTCAATCTCGAAAAGAAGTGCAAGATTTGCGGTATAAGATTTCTACTTTGAGTCATACACAATTCAAAAAAAGTTTAGAACATGATGACTTAATGGAATTTATAAATTTAATGACACCGTTAGAACAAGAATATGCAAATGTTTATCAGAAGATGACATTTCAGCAATTAACAGTAATAGGAAAAATGAGACACTTCATTAGAAAGATTGTTCGATCATTAAGAAAATAAGTTCGCATCGAAATCACTTATAATTGTTAGCCACTTATTAATTAAGATTTCAATGTTTTTATTGCACTATTTTCATCTCTATATGTTATCCTTGTAGCTATCATCAAGCCAAAAGGAATTGAAACAAAATGAAAAAAGCTTTATTAATTATAGGAACAATAATCGTCTTTCCTATAGCATTTTATTTAATTAGTCGCCAAATTATCTTAAATAATTTAATTGTCGACCAAGAACCCAAGGTATCTGATGTTATCATCGTCCCAGAAGGGGAGCTCACAGAAGAACGTGCCAATAAGGCTGTATCTCTTCTTGAAGACGGTTATTCCCGTTCGGGCAAGATTATTGCCTCACCCTTAGATGAAATAAATGGCCAATATTATCAGGCAGCTGGTGCTAGTTCGGACCAATTAATCAATGAACCACATGCCACCTCAACCTATGAGAATGCTGTTTATACTCTAGAAATGATGGCTGAACTAGGTTATGATTCCGCTATTATCACTACCTCTGACTACCATATGCGTCGAACCAAATTAATCTATGATCGGGTCAACAAAGACTATGGTTTTGATTTAACCTATGTTGCTGCTTATCACCTCGTTGACGGCGAACTTGTCACTTGGCAAGAGGCCCCTGATTACGTGCAAAATATTGCCCAGGCTGAATACTGGAAATATTGGGGCTATCTCTTTGGCCTGTATCATTTTATCAATCATGAACCTTCATAAATTTAAATAAACTAGGCTGGGACCAAAAAAGTCCCAGCCTTTTTATGATATACGGATATGTATCTCCTAGTCGGGTTCCAAAAGTCAGAACAGACTGCCTTTCTTAAAAGCTCTCTGATGACTGTTCGTCATCTTTCGAGTTTTAGTCCAAGGCTTCTGTTCTGAACGACTTTTGTCACACCCTTTTTATCTACTCCTCTCTTCCTTAATACGTCGACGTATTTTCTTATAAAAATTCTTCTCCTTATCAGAAATCAAATCTTCCTCAGGAATCTTATCTAAAAATGCAAAAATTGTTCGATCTAAAAAAAAGAACCACTCCTCTAAGGGCGCAAAACCATTGTTCGTCTGAGGACGACGAATTTGCATCGGTAGTCCGGGAGTGGAAGCAAAGTAGGAAAAGAGTCCATAAAAATAGTTGTACTGTTTAAGACTTTCCTTTTTAGCATAATCCAGTTTCTTTTTAAGTTTTTGATAGTCGGTGTCAAGTTTGAAACTTTGTTTGTCATTAATGCGGATAGCAGTAGCATCCTCATAATTATCAATAGACGCGATATAGTGAATCGCTAACCAATTATTTGAGGAGTGAGATGTCGTAAACGGAGTAAAGCTAAAGTTACCAATAGTAATGGGGCGTTTATATGGTTTCTTACGGCCTGAATCGCTAAAGCCACTATCCAAATCATTTTCAAAGCGGCTGGCTTTTTTAATCCAAGGTTTCATAATTTGATTGGGACTTTCTTGCACAAGAATAGGATCCTGGTCCATTAATAGCACTAAGCTTTGGGCAGGATGGTTGAATTGTTTTAAATCAATAATGGCAATAATCGAATAATCAAAGCAAAAATGGGGCATTAGTGGCAAGGTCTCTAAGCGGTCGTTATTGATTTCACATAAATTGCGATAAACAAAATCATTAATACTATTGGTTTTCATTTCTTTCCTCCTTTGAAAAACTGATTTAAATATAATATATTTTTTTCTCCCTGTAAACTTTTTTATTGAAAAAAATCACTTTCCATCTTTTTGTTGATAAAATAACCGTTTTACGTAAAAATAAAATCAAATTAAACTAAAAATCACTTATAAAGGCTTATTATTGGGGAAATTTCGCTATTTTTAATGAGAAATTCAGCAATTTGACCAAGAAAATAGCACATTTTTCGATTAGCAAAATTTATCACTAGGCCTTATGCTTGTTGTGCCGGCAAATAAGTGAAGGATGTGATTTATGTTTCAAGCAGAAGACTACCCACGTTTACTCGACCAGTACCAAGCCATGTTACACCGTATCTTATGGGACTTGCACATTTATCCCTATGACGATTACTATGATGACTGCTACCAGCAGAGTCAGATTAACCTCTACCGATGCGCTCAAGATTTTGATGGGGATGCCTTGTCTGATGAGGATAATTATCGTTTTACTGCCTACGCCATGAATTTAATCCGCTGGCGACTCTTAGATTTTCTTCGTCAGCATTCCCGTCGCAAACAAAGGGAAGAAGTCGTGGACCAAGTGTTTGATGTCCTGACCTATGATGCCGTCGCCGAATCAGGGCTCATGTCACGGGTCTTTATGGCCAAGGCCAAGAAGATTTTATCTGATCAGGACTATGCCTTTCTCATGGATGTGATTCTCCACCGCGGCGATTCTCACTATTTTACTGACAAGTACCAGGTCACTCGTCAAGCCATTCACGGCCGCAAACGCCGCCTAGCTAAAAAACTTGCCGCCTTAAAACCCTTACTCTGGAAAGGAGACCGCAATGAAAACAACTAACTACAAAAACTACACCGGTGTCTTATTTGCTTTTGGCCATGGGGAAGGAGACACGGGCTGTGTCTACAAGGATTACACCGAAGCTAAGATGATCCGCAAGCTAAAACCCTATTTGGAGAAATGGTGCCAAGCCCATCATCTTAAGGCGAAATTCTATCCGGGTAATCTCTACTACCATGCCAAGGATATTTTAGCCTATAAAAATTATATTGTTGTGGAGCTGCATTTGGATGCGGCGCAAAAACCAGGGGCTGGTGGTCATGTGATTATCCATCGTCGCTTCCAAGCGGATGCCATTGACCTAAACCTCCTAGACTGTATCGACCAGCACTTTGGCTTGGTCACGCGTACCAGTCGGGGCTTGAGTAAACGTCAAGACCTCTTGAACCTCAACATGGCCGCTAGCCATGGCATCAACTACCGCCTACTTGAACTCTTTTTCCTGGCTAATAACCAGGATCGCGACTATTACCTCAACCATCTCGACCAGGTGGCCCGTGATATAGTGGCTGCGATTATGGGCCAACATTTGGAAGAGGAGTCTTGTACCTGTAAGTAATTAGCTAAGATATCTTTGGTCCTAGGTGATATATATGTACAGTTCATATATTTACACTGTACATATATAGGAAGAAACTTGCACAAAATGCAAGTTTCTTTTTTTGACGAATTCTTGAATTTAAGCCTTGTTTATTTTGAAGGTGAAATTTATGCTTTTGGCCAAATTTACAGCAACTTTACCTAAAATTTACAGGAAATAAATATTTATTCGGTATAGTGAATATGTCGAGTTGCTCAAGTATTTTAAGGAGGAAAAGTATGGCGAATCGCAAGTACAAGCATTTATTCCTATCAGGTTTAATTACCGTGTCTCTATTGGGTGCTTATTCACAAAGTACATTAGCAGCAGAGGAAGGACTTCCTAGCCAAACAACAACTGCAGCTAGCCAAGCAGCACCAGCTGAACAAGCACCGGCCCCAGCTGAAGACCAAGGGCAAGCAGCAGCTGATGCTGAACCTACAGCAGAAGCAACACCTGAAGCCGACCAAGCGGCTGAAGACCAAGCAGACCAAGCAGCCGAGGAATTAACGGCCCAAGTGGGTAACCAAGAAGTGGCTGTTTCTTATGAAAAACCAGAAGTCGCCCCTGTGGAACAATCAAACGATCCTGACCGGATTGCGACGACCATTCCTTCTGACCCTAGCTCAGAAATGGCCTTCAACTGGTATACCAAGGATGCCCTTGAAGATGCCCATGTCATTGTGTCTGAACACGAAGACTTATCTGATGGTAAACGTTTCGAGGCCCAACAAAAGGGAACCCAAACCAACCACTTGGAACGGGACCAAGATGGCAATGTCATTTATGAATTAGCTGATTATGATGAAGAAGGGCGTTCGGTTTACTTCACTGATGACGTGATTGCCCAAGACAACCACGACTGGACAGGGGGCGCTTACAGTGATGGTGCCAGCTTACAACCGGTTATGGAAACCATCAACAAAGCTAAGGCTACTGGCTTAAAAGCCAACACCACTTACTACTACCGCTTAGGTGCCACTGGTCATATGTCACCTTTAGGGACTTTCAAAACGGCAGCTGCTGGCCAAGATCCATTCAAATTTGTTCATTACACTGACACGCAAAATGCCTTCTGGAATGAAAATGCCCGTAATGAAGCTGCTTTTGGGGCACAAACCTTAAATGAAGCCTTGGCTGTTGCTGGTGATGCTGATTTCGCCTTACATACTGGTGACATTGTGGAAGTATCTGCAGTGGAAGATGAATGGAAAGACATCATGAACCAATCACAAGCAGGTTATTTAAATGTCGCCCATACCTTTGTGCCAGGGAACCATGATACTTACAAGACATCTTATGTGGACCATCTGAATGTGCCAATCACTAACTCAGAAGATGCCGGAACTTACTATTCTTATGACTATAATGGTAGCCACTTTGTTGTTTTAAACACTAATGACAATCAAAAAGATGCTGACAATCCGAATGGTGCGGCCCTATCTAACGAGCAATTGTCATGGTTAGATAATGACCTTGCCGATGCCCGTCAACGTGGGGTGAACTGGTTAGTAGTGACTTATCACAAACCATTGTACTCTTCTTCTTACCACTCACTGCAAGATGCTGATGTGCAAGCCGTACGTGAAGATTTGATTACGATCTTAGATAAACATGATGTTGACTTAGTCTTAAACGGTCACGACCATGTCTTAACCACCACAAAACCTTTAGTGGCAAACATCGATGTTTTCTCAGATGGGGCAGTTGACAAGCAATCTGACTTGTTGACAGATGACCAAGGACGCGAATTCTTGATGACTGATGGAACAATGTTTGTGATTCCGAATGCGGCCGGAACCAAACTCTATGATGATATTTATAATGCACCATTAGAACATATTCACAAGGTTCGTCCAAAATTAAGTCATATGACGCAAGAAGATCTTGACTACTACCGGTCACTATTTGATCGTTCTGACCAACCAGGTGATTCGCCATACTTTGAAAACTCTCATTCCAACAATCGGGAATCATCAACGCAAAACTTTGGGGTTTACACTGTAACACCTGATGAATTGCGTATCGACCTTTACCAAGTGGAAGGTAATGTCCTTGATGCAGAAACACCAGAATTGCGTCAACCGAAATTGATCGCTTCTTATTCATTAATTAACGATCAATTTGACCTAGCTGCCCACAACGCAGACTTGGCTGAAAACAACCAAGCAGGTAACGAAGAAGCTGGTAATCAAGAGGGCGACCAAGTTGTCCCACCGGTTAAGGATGAAGAAGCCAACACTGGTAAGGAAGAAACACCTAAGGGCGACGCTGGTAAGGAAGACACTAACAAAGCAGATAATACGGATACAGACCCTGAAGCGACAGTCTCTGGTAAAGCAGAAGAAGCAGGAAATCATGCTAAAGCTGACCAAGACCCAGTAGTGGCAGTCGTTGAAGCAGCTAAGGCTGACCAAGCTGACAAGGGCGGACATAAAGAAACTGCCGGTGAAAAACAAGCCGACAAAGAAGTCAAAGCAAGCAGCCTACCAGCTACTGGTCAAGAAGCTACACCATTAACAGTAGTAGGAAGCTTATTAGCCGGACTAGGCTTAATCTTCACCTTTGCGGGTAAGAAAAAAGTTAAATAATTAAGTTAAAACTTCCTCTCGAGTTGAAGCCAGTTACTGATGAATCAGTAGCTGGCTTTTTTGTTATATTATAATAGGAAGAAAGATGGGAAAAATCATTTATTTTCAGAAGTGATCACTGCCAGAACAAAGTTCATCCAAATCATGTGATTCTATTCACTTAACATGCAAATCTAGCCGTAATGCTTTCGCTTTGCGATTTATACCCCCTTTTCTACTGATTTTCATCTTAAAAAGGGGTATAATTAAAACGTAGATTAGAATGAATCTAAACTAAACAAAATCATTTGACTGGAAACAGTCATTGCTAAACCTTTAGTTTGGGATCAATAAAATTTGGGGGCGATATGATGTGGACTTTTATTCGTAATCAACGTGAGGGACAGTTTTTATTGTTAGGGGTCGCTTGTACGGTGCTAGCTTTTCTATTAATGGCTTTCCAATCGCCATTATCAGTTTGGGCTTTCTATGCCGCAATCTTGTTCTGTGGCTACCATGCAGCTAAGGATGCCATTGTTGATACCATGTATGAACGCCAGGTGAATGTCGACTTGCTTATGGTTTTGTCAGCACTAGGCGCTTGCTTAATCGGCTATGAATCTGAAGGCGCTATGTTATTGATTATTTTTGCCACGGCGGAGATTTTAGAGGACTATGCCACCAATAAATCCAGTCAGGCGATTACGGAGTTAATGGACCAAGTCCCTGATCGTGCCCACCGCCTGCTCCCATCTGGTCAAAGCGAGGAAGTTGCTACTGAAGATTTGCGCGTGGGTGATTGGGTGTTAGTACAAAAGGGTGAACGTCTACCAATCGATGGTTGGGCGGACCGTACGGTAGAAGTGAATGAGTCTTCGCTCACGGGGGAATCCTTACCAGTATCACGGTCAGAGGGAGAAGAAGTCTTTGCGGGCACCATCAATGAAGGGAATGCTTTCAAGTTAAAGGTCAGCAAGTCAAGTTCGGAAACTATTTTTTCTAATATTATTCGTATGGTGGATCAAGCCCAATCTCGTCCCTCTAGGGTGGCGCGGACGATTGATGCTTTTGAATCGAAATATGTCACTGGTGTCCTTATTGCGGTACCTTTGTTTATCTTGGCCCTTTACCTCTTAGGCTATGGCTTTACAGCTGCTTTTTACCGAGGTATGGTGCTTTTGACAGTGGCTTCACCTTGTGCCTTGGTGGCTTCCGCAACACCGGCTTCTCTAGCGGCAATTTCTAATGGGGCCAAGCAAGGAATCCTATGTAAGGGTGGGGCGGCTATGGAATCCTTGGCTAACCTAGAAACACTTTTTGTTGATAAAACCGGAACCCTTACTTATGGTAACTTCCAGGTGGTGGACTACCACATGGATTCAGATATTCTAGCCCAAGTTGTGGCCATGGAACAGAGCTCCTCTCATCCTATCGCACAAGCCATTACGACGCATTTTAACGATTTAGACTTATCCCAAGTGGATCAAAGTCAGCCGGTGGAAGAAGAGTCAGGAGCAGGTTTGCGTCAGGGAAATGTCTTGGTCGGTAAACTATCCATGTTTAATGACTATGCTGATCCTGATCACTTATTGCCCTTAGCCAAAGTAGGTCAAACGACCATTTTTGTAGGGCGTAACCACCACGTTGTAGGGATGATTGCCTTGGCCGACCGTGTTCGTCCTGAAGCTCAAAAAGCAGTGGCTGATTTTCAAGCCTCTGGGGTTACTGTCCAACTCTTAACAGGGGATAATGATGGGGTTGCTCAAAAAGTAGCCCAAGCAACCGGCATCGACCAGGTCTGGTCCCAATGCCTCCCTGAAGACAAAATTCGTCAAGTCACTCTGGCCCAAGACCAAGGTCAAGTCGTAGGAATGATTGGTGATGGTATCAATGACGCGCCTGCCTTGGCCAATGCCGATTTGGGGATTGCCATGGGATCAGGTGCTTCTATTGCGATGGAATCAGGGGACATAGTTATCGTAAAAAATGACCTAGGCAAACTCTATCATTCCTACCAGTTGAGCCATCGTCTCAATCGAATTATCAAAGAAAATGTGGTTTTTGCTGTGGGTGTGATTGTGATTTTAGTGCTATTGAATTTGCTGGGTTGGCTTGATCTTCCAGCAGGTGTGGTCTTCCACGAAGGGAGCACAATATTGGTTATTCTCAACGGACTTCGTCTATTAAAATACTAAAATCGTACAAAAAAGGATAATACTGCGAGAACGGAAATGTATCCGTTCTCTTTTTTCTTTTACCATGATATACTTAACTGTATAACAAAAACGCATAATTATACTGAAAAAGAGGAAAATGTTGTGAAATAGCTATTAAATTTTCATGAGAATGGGAATTAATTGCAGGAAAAGGGTTTAATTTCGAATGATTTCGTAATATAATGCTACTTAATGGTAGTGGTTCAAGAAACTAGGTCTACTATATTTGGTTACTATGGTTCGATAAAACCAACTCGTTGCTGGTTAATTTTATAATCGGCCTTAGACAAAATAATGACTGAAAATCACCACGAATGATGAATGAGTTTATTGTTCAATAACACATTTGTTGAATGACATACGAAAATAATAATGGGGGAATCCTAATGAGTTCAAAAATTGGTATTTTAGATATGATACCGAGAGACCATTCCACCTCAGTGCAGGAAAGTTTTATCAATAGTACGCGGCTTGCTCAAACCGCGGATGAGGTGGGACTACAACGTTATTGGGTGTCTGAACACCATAGTACACCCGCAGTTATTTCCAATTCTCCCCTTGTCATGGTGGCACATTTGGCTGCCCATACAAAGCGCATTAAGTTAGGAACAGGTGCTGTGATGATGAACAACCTGTCACCCTTCCAAATTGCTGAAAACTTTCGGGTTTTACATGCTCTTTATCCTGACCGTATCGAAGCAGGTATTGGTCATAGCGTAGAGGACGAAGTGAATTTCCAACTTGATGCGGGAGTGATCATGGGAACTGATGAAGACTACCGTGAAGGCTTGAAAGATACCTATCGTTTTATGAATGGCTCCTTCGATGAAGCCGATCCTCGGCATAAGCTCCAAGTCTTGCCCTTAGACTTCTCAGCTGCACCCAACCTATCAGTGATGGTGACTGGCCTCAATAATGTAAAATTTATTGCGAAAAATGGTTGGGGGATGGTTTATGGCCTCTTCATCACTGGGGATATTGACCAGTGTCGGGAAGCCATTCGAATCTATAAGGCCAACTTCCAAGCCAATGGCCACCGCAAAAAACCAGAAGCGACCGTGGCCCTTTATGCTGTGTCTGCTTATCAGAAGGCAGATATCAAACCTTTAAACTTGGCATTGAATGAGTGGATCAAGGTCTTTCCTGACAACAAACGTAATATGTTACAGTTGATGTCGATGGACCAAGCCCGTGACGAATCCGAGTTGCTGGATAAGGATGCGGAAGATCCTTATGAAAACTACAAGGTCGTTGGCACACCTCGTAAGGTACAAGCGACCTTGCGCCGGATGCAACGTTATTTGAAGTGTACTGACTTCTTAATTATTAACCAATTGTCAGGTTTTCAAAATCGCCGCGATTTAATCAAAATTCTAGGAGATGTTTCCCTCTTATAATATAATGGACAAGTGAATACTAAGCATGGAGGTAATGAGATGCGAGCACTAACAGATCCAGTCAGCCAGTTAAAGGGCGTGGGACCTAAAAAGGCCGAAAAAATGGCTAAATTAGGGATTGAGACTGTTTATGACTTGCTGACTCATTACCCTTTTCGTTATGAAGATGTGTCCATTAAGTCTTTAGATGAACTTGTTGATGGACAAAAAGCGACCATCTCTGGTCAGGTGGTGACTCAACCAGTGGCCCAATACTATGGCCGTAAACGCAATCGGCTCTCCTTTCGAGTTCAAGTAGAAGCGGCGGTTTTAAATGTGGTCTTCTTCAACCAAGCTTACTTAAAAAAGCAAGTAGAGATGGGTCAAGAGATTATTGTTTATGGCAAGTATGATGCGGGTTATCAGCAGGTGACCGGCTTTAAATTATTTAAGAATAAGGCAGAAGAAACTAGTGATTTCTCGGCTATTTATCATGTTACCCAGGGATTATCACAGGCTAGCATAATTAAGGACATTCGGACTGCCTGGGATAATTACCATGACTTGATTCCTGAGCTCTTACCCGACGCCCTATGTGAGAAGTACCGGCTTTTAAGCCACCATGATGCCATTGAGGCCATGCATTTTCCCAATAGTCCACAAGACCATGACCAGGCTCGCCGTCAGGTTAAATACCAGGAACTTTTCCTCTACGGTTTGCGTCTCTTGGGACGGCGGTCGCGGCGTAAGCAGGCCGCCAATGGGGTGGAAGTTCTCTATGACAACCAAGCGTTGAAAGCTTTTATCCAGATAATTCCTTTCGAATTAACTCAGGGGCAAAAACAAGTGGTTAATGAAATCTGTGCAGATCTTCGACAGCCTTATCAGATGAACCGCCTCCTCCAAGGGGATGTTGGATCAGGGAAGACGGTGGTGGCCCTCTTAGCCATGGTGGCCACCATGCAAGCAGGCTACCAGGCAGCTATTATGGTACCTACAGAAATTTTAGCTGAGCAACATTATGAGACCTTGCAAGGTTTTTTAGCGGATAGTCCTTATCAAGTGGCCCTATTAACAGGGTCAACTACTGCTAAGGCGCGCCGACAAATTTTAGCTGACTTGGCTGATGGCACTTGCCAATTAGTGATTGGGACCCATGCTTTGATTCAAGACGATGTAGCCTTTGCTGATTTGGGCTTAGCCGTGATTGATGAACAGCACCGTTTTGGAGTCCGGCAACGCCAGGCTTTAGCGGCTAAAGGGAAATCCGCGGCACCTAATATTTTGTATATGACGGCTACACCAATTCCTCGGACCTTGGAGATTACTATTATGGGGGATATGGATGTGTCTAAGTTGCAAGAAATTCCTTCAGGTCGCCAGCCCATTCAAACCGCCTGGGTTCGACCTCAACGTGCGGAAAATGTGCAAGCTAATTTACTGACTGAACTCCAAGCAGGCCGCCAAGCTTATGTGATTTGTCCTTTGATTGGAGAATCTGAAGCGCTAGAAGTTCAGAACGCTGAGTACATCTACCAAGAATACCAAGAAAGATATGGGGCCCGCTTTGGTGTGGGACTCCTCCATGGTAAAATGACCACCGATGAAAAGGCTCAAGTGATGGCAGCCTTTAATGAGAATAAAGTGCAAATTTTAGTGGCGACCACGGTGATTGAAGTCGGGGTTAACGTTCCTAATGCTAGCTTCATGATTATCCTCGATGCGGACCGTTTTGGCCTAGCCCAGCTTCACCAATTGCGTGGCCGTGTAGGACGGGGTAGTCAGCAATCTTACTGTGTATTGATTGCTGATCCTAAAACGGAAAACGGTCGCCAGCGGATGCAGATTATGGCTGAATCGACGGACGGTTTTTACCTTAGCCAACAAGACTTGGTCTTGCGCGGCGCCGGTGACTATTTCGGTACCAAGCAATCAGGTATGCCCGACTTCAAGTTAGCTGACCCTGTGACGGATGGCCTTATTCTAGAAACAGCCCGCCAGGATGCCAAAGTCTTCTTGCCTGAGTTGTTGGCAGATCCAGCTAGTTATCCCGACCTCTACCAATGGCTTAGGGACCAAGATGCCAGCTTCCAAGCCTAGCTCGCTTGCTGGCTTAGTTAGATTCGGCAGCTAGACAAAGACAATATAGATGAAGAAGAGAGCGTCGTGGCGCTCTCTTTTCTTTTGGAATGGGATGTTTTGCGCTATTAGCTTAAATAAATAGCTAGAGCTGTGTTTGTTACACGGAATTGATTGTGATTTCTAGTAAAACGGGGCTTATCTCGATGAATTTACTAGGATAGTTAGAGATAAGCCAGTTATGACACAGTACTGGCAAGTAAAACTAGGGGAAATTCACTTTGCGCATGGATGGGTAATTTGAAGCAAGAGCAAAGTTTATTAATTAAGAATTTGCGTCGGATAAGACCGCCTGAAAGCGGTCTTTCCTTTGCCAAGGTGGGCTCAAAAAACTTAACAAGTGAGGGGAAATTCGATACAATAGGGGTATCATAAAAAAGGAGCGACATTATGGCAGAGACAAGCAAATGGCGGATAGCAGTTGATGGGATGGGTGGCGACCAAGCGCCCGCTGAGATTGTAGCGGGAGCGGTTGAGGCTGCACATCACTTCCCTGATGTCGAGATACAATTATATGGGGACGAGTCGGCCCTACGTGACCACATGCCGGCTGATTTGCCGACTAATCTAGCGGTCGTTCATGCCCCAGAAAAGATCACTTCTGAAGACGAGCCGGTCAAGGCCATACGTCAGAAGAAGGGGTCATCCATGGTGATGGCAGCCCGGGCGGTCAAGTCTGGACAGGCGGATGCCATGTTGTCAGCAGGTAATTCTGGTGCCCTCTTATCATCAGGCTTATTAATCGTTGGCCGTATGAAGGGTATCGAACGTCCTGCATTTATGGCAGCTTTGCCTAATTTAAGCCAACCAGGAGATAATTGGTTGCTGATTGATTCAGGAGCCAATTCTGAGAGTAAGGCCAAACACCTATTTCAATATGCCCAAATGGGACAAGCTTATGCTGAGCAAGTTCAAGGTAAGTCCTTTGCTAGGGTTGCCCTGTTAAATAATGGGGCAGAAGCATCTAAAGGGACAGAAGTTTTAAAAGCAGCGCATCAAGCGCTAAGCCAAAACCAAGCGATCAATTTCACTGGTAACATCGAGGCTCGAGATGTTTTGTCAGGCCAAGCGGATGTGGTAGTGGCAGATGGTTTCACTGGTAATGCTGTCCTCAAATCCATTGAAGGGACGGCCAGCCAAGTGATGAAGGTAGTGACAGATGCCTTGAAAAATGGTAACCTATCTACAAAGCTAGGTGGTTTATTGATTAAAAAGCAACTCAAAGACACCCTGAAAAGCATGGATTATAATCAAGTAGGTGGTGCCCTATTATTTGGTGTCAAAGCACCAGTGATTAAATGCCATGGGACAGCTAATGCGAAGAATATTTTCTATGCGATTCAACAGGCCATCCAAGTATTGGATGTTGAAGTTGTACCGGAATTAGCCACTCGCTTTGCTGAAGACTTTAAACGCGAAAAAGCTGCCCAGTCTGAACAAGATAAAGGAGAATAAGTATGAGCCAAGAAAATACATTTGAAAAAATCAAAGAATTAGTGACTGACCGTTTTGGTGTGGAAGAGGAGCGTGTCACTCCTGAAATGACCTTCCAAGAAGACCTAGGTGCAGATTCCCTAGATGTTGTGGAATTGGTTATGGAATTAGAAGATAACTTCGGTATTCAAATTGCTGACGAAGATATTGAAAATATTGTTACTATTGATGACATCGTGAAATACATCGACGCGCATCAATAAGCCCCAAGATACTTAGACACTGGTTTATGACTCCAGCTCATGTGGTTGTAAGCCAGTTTTTATTTGGATTTAGGAAAGGAGATTGCTATGGATATTCAAGCCTTTGCTGATTTATTGGCAGAAAAATTTGACCTCCATATTCAAAAAAAGGCACCTTACATCGAAGCCTTGACCCATTCATCATATGTTAATGAAAATCGTCGCAAGAAATTAACTGATAATGAGCGGATTGAGTTTTTAGGTGATGCGGTGCTAGATTTGCAGGTGTCTCACTATCTCTATGTGCATTATCCCAAGATGCCAGAAGGAGACATGTCACGGTTACGGGCCCTAATTGTTCGTGAAGAGAGTCTATCCAAACGCTGTGTAGAATGTGGTTTTGACCAATTTGTTCGTTTAGGTCATGGAGAAGAATCTTCTGGTGGCCGCCAACGGGAATCTCTCTTGTGTGATCTGTTTGAATCGGTTTTAGGGGCTATTTATCTTGATCTTGGTATAGATGCTGTGGAAAGACTGTTATCAATAACCATTTATCCTAAGATTAAGAGTGGCTATTTCAACCAACGAATGGATGCCAAGACCGCCCTCCAAGAAGAGTTGCAAAAGCATGGTCAAATTAAGTTGCATTATGACTTGATTAAAGAAGAAGGACCAGCACATGCCAAGGAATTTACAGTGGCTGTCCAACTCAATGGCAAGGAAATTGGACGCGGTAAGGGTCGATCTAAGAAACATGCCGAACAAGCAGCGGCTCTCAGCGCCCTAGAAAATCACCAGGCAAGTAATAATGAAAGAAAGTAGTGACAAGTGTGCACCTTAAACGCATTGAAATGGTCGGGTTCAAGAGTTTTGCTGACAAAACGAGTATCGATTTTGACGCTGGTTTTACGGCAATTGTGGGTCCCAATGGCAGCGGAAAATCCAATATCACCGAAGCCATTAAATGGGTTTTAGGCGAGCAGTCAGCCAAGTCCTTGCGAGGACGTAAGATGGATGATGTCATTTTTGCGGGAGCCTCTAACCGGAAGAAGGCCCACTATGCCCAAGTGTCTTTGATTTTTGACAACACTGACCGCTTACTCAATATGGATGTTGATGAAGTAGCCATGACTCGGCGTTATACTCGGTCAGGGGAATCCACCTACATGATCAACCAGAAAAATTGCCGGCTCAAGGACATGACCGAACTGATGATGGATACCGGGATTGGGCGCGATTCTTTCTCTATTATTTCCCAAGGCCAGGTTGAGGCTATTTTCACCCAAAAGGCGGAAGACCGGCGCGGCATCTTTGAAGAAGCTGCTGGGGTGATGAAATATAAAAACCGTAAAAAAGAAGCAGAAAAGAAACTCGACCATACCCAAGATAACCTTCACCGCATTAATGATATCTTGGTAGAAGTGGAAGGACGCCTAGAGCCCTTAGAGAAACAAAAGGACGTGGCCTTGGATTACCAAGAGAAAAAGGCGAAGCTATCAGACATCGAAATTGCCTTGACTGCAGTCCAAGTAGAAACCCTCAACCAACAATGGGAAGTGGCTAAAAAGGACCTAGCTGCCTACCAAGAGGACATCAAGTCGCATAAAAGCCAGCAAAGTCAATACAATGAAGACTTAGCTAAATACCGTCAAGAAGAAGCCGATGCTGAAGCGCAAGCTGACCAATTGAATACAGATTATATTAGACTATTACGCGAAGCTGAAAGTTTGAAACGGGAAATCGACTTGATGGACCAAGAAGAAGCCTTCAATCTTAAGGATAAGGCCAGTCAAGAAGACGCCTTGGCTCAAGCCCAATCTAAGGTAGACCGTCTTCATCGCGACTTGACCTTGATTAAAGCCCAAGTTCACGATGCCAAGCTCAGTGGCGATGACAAAAAAGCCCAACGTGATGCCAGTCAAGCTCAATTGCAGAGTCTAACCGCTAGCGATGAAGAAAGTATCGAGGCCAAGCGTCAAGACTATATCGATGCTATCCAAGCCCAGTCGCAGATTAAAAACCAGATTAGCCAATTAGAAAAAGATATTAATCTGTTGACTCAGCGCCAGGAGCGTTTTAAACAAAGCCGGCAAACTGGTCAAACTAAGCTAGAGCGTTTACGAGCTGACCAAGAGGAAAAAGCGCAAGCATTGGAAGCCAAAAGTCAGGAAGTATCGGACTTATTAGCCAACTATCAAAGTAAGGCCCAAAAGCTTAAACAAGCGCAAGTTGAGCAAGAAAAGCTCAAACAACAAAAGGACCAATTGGAACGGCAGTTCTACCAAGTTCAAGCTCGGAAGAATAGCTTAGAATCCTTGGAGAGTGACCACGATGGTTTTTATTATGGCGTTCGAAATGCCCTCAAGGCCAGAAAACGGATTGCCGGTATTCATGGTCCTGTTGCTGATTTAATGACCGTACCTAGCCAATATGTAGCTGCCGTGGAAACGGCGCTAGGTGGGGCCATGCAAAATATCGTCACTGAAGACCGGCGAGTAGCTAGCCAAGTGATCCAAGAATTAAAGGATAAACGTGGAGGTCGGGCGACTTTCTTGCCTTTGGATGTTATCAAGGGGCGTTCTTTGGCTGATAAAGTCTTAGCCACAGCCCAAAGTTATCCTGGCTTTATTGGTGTTATGGCAGAGTTGGTGGATTATGACCCCACTTATGCCAATATTATGACCAATCTAATGGGGCAGACCTTGGTAGTGGACAATTTAGCCCATGCTCAAAAAATTGCCTCCGCTCTTAACAACCGTCAACGGATCGTGACTCTGGAACGAGATGTTATCAATACTGGTGGGTCTATGGCTGGAGGGGCCAATAAAAAGCAAGGAAATGGCCTCTTGTCACGGAAACAAGAATTGACTGACCTTAGCCAACAATTGGACCATTTTCAAGATCAGCGGCAAAACTTGGCCAAGCAAGTCCAAGCTCTCGAACAAACCATTAATCAGTTGAGTCAAGCCCTCGATGCAATTAAGAGCCAAGGTGACGACTTCCGCTTCCAAGAACGTAGTCTCCAACAAGAATTAGAGCAAATTAAAACTCGTCTTAGCCAAAGTGAAAAAGATTTGGCTGCCCAAGACTATGATGAAGTTAATAACCAGGCAGATTTAGCCCAAGCCCAAGACGATTTAGCCCAAGCCAAGGAGCAACTGGAAAACCAAAGCCGAAGCTTAGCCGACTTGAACCAAGCTATCCAAGATCTCAACTTGTCAGCCAGTGAAAAACAAGAAAAATTACAAAAAGTTCAAGCGGAATTACAGAAAAAAGAAACCGACTATGCAGTTTTTATGGAACAATTTAATCACCTACAAGCTAGAGAAAAACAAACAGCCACTGATTTGGATACTGCTCGAGAAGATTTGCAGGCTTTAGAGGACCGGATTGCCGCAATAGCTGGTCAAAGCCAGGCCCATTCCAGCAATCGTCAGGAAAAACAAAAGGCTTATGATGATTTACTTAACCAACAGACTAGCCGCCAAAAAGACCTGAAAGTGGCCCAAGCTCAGCGTAGTCAGGCTCAGGACCAGGCCCAAGCTATTGACCAAGCTAATAACCAGCTTACTCAAGATTTAGAGAGCCTTTACTATAAACAGGCCAAATTGGAGGCGGCGGTAAACCGCTATGAAGAAAGCATTGATAGTCACCTCAAACATTTAAGTGAAGATTATGGTCTTACCTATGAGCGGGCTCGGGCTCAGAGCGAGCTCAGCATGTCTATTGATGAAGCTTCCCAAAAAGTAAGAGAATTGAAAAAGGCTATTGACCAATTAGGCCCCGTTAATTTAGCTGCCATTGAAGAGTTTGCTGCTGTTAATGACCGCTACCAATTTATGAGCAAGCAAAGAGACGATGTCTTAGCAGCCAAGGAAAATCTCTTGACCACCATGGCCGCTATGGATGATGAAGTCAGTGAACGGTTCAAAACGACTTTTGAAGCGGTAAGGACCGCTTTTGAAGATATTTTCCCAAAATTGTTTGGTGGAGGGAAGGCCAGTCTATCCTTGACTGATCCTAGCGACCTTCTCCATTCTGGTGTAGAAATTGTGGCGCAACCCCCTGGCAAACGACTCCAACATTTAAGTCTCTTATCTGGTGGAGAAAAAGCTTTAACGGCTATTGCTCTGCTGTTTGCTATTTTGGCTGTTAAAAAAGACGTGCCATTCTCAATTTTGGATGAGGTGGAAGCTGCCCTGGACGAAGCCAATGTTGCTCGTTACGGTCGCTACCTGCGTGAATTCGCCCAATCCACTCAATTTATTGTCATTACTCACCGTAAGGGAACGATGGAAGCAGCCAATATTTTATATGGCGTCACCATGCAAGAATCTGGTGTCTCTAAACTCGCTTCTGTGCGTTTGGAAGATTTTTCGGAGGAAGAATTAGCTTAAAATGCTATACTGAAAAGGTAATGACAAAAATGACAATGGTAAAGCAAGGTTATTGACTAGTCGGATACTGCAATCATGAAATACAAGGAGGACCATTATGGTAAAACTCATCGCCATCGATTTAGATGGTACCTTACTCGATGACCACAAGGAAATTTCTCAAGCCAACAAAGAGGCCGTGCAAGCAGCCTTGGCTCAAGGGGTAGAAGTGGCAATTGCCACTGGCCGTCCCCTAGAAGCCATCCAACACTTATTGGACCAGCTTGGTCTGAATACTGCTGATCATTATTCATTGACTTATAATGGCGGGCTAGTGATTCAAAATTACCTAGGTGAGGCTATGTCAAAAAGAACCTTACCTAGTGACCAAGTGACGCCCATCGCCCAGTCTTTACTTAGTTTGGATCTACCAGTGGTGGCAGTGGGGCTTGACCAAGTGTATGAATACCCATATCCGGATGGCCACCCTAGTAACTACCATAAGACTATGCCTTTCTTGCCCTTTACTGGGGTAGAAAATATGGATTCTGACGCTCAATCCGCGATTTTTAAATTAGTGGTGGCGACCGAAGCAGACCACTTGGCTTCTCGTTTAGAAGAAATACCTGAAAGCTTGCGAAATGACTATTCTGTCATGCAGTCCCATCCCCACCAATTAGAAATTATGCCTAAGGGAGTAGACAAGGGACAAGGCCTCAGCCAACTTGCCAAGCTGCTAGGGATTCCTCAGGCGCAGGTTATGGCAATTGGGGATGAAGAAAATGACTTAGCTATGTTACAATGGGCAGGGATAGCTGTGGCTATGGGCAATGCTCGTTCTGATGTCAAGGCCATAGCTGATTACGTTACCGCCAACAACCAGGATAGTGGGGTGGCCCAGGCCATCCGTCACTTTTTAGCGGAATTACCACATTAATAAGTAGGAGAGAGTAGGGAAAACATGGGATTATTTGACCGTATTAAAAAAGCCTTTACCGGCGAAGATCCAATTGTTGAACAGCAGAATAAGGAAGACGCTCAAGAAGAGAAGAATATATTAGAAAAATATGACAAAGGGGTAGAAAAAACTCGGAAGTCATTTTCTGACCGTATCAATGAATTGTTTGCCGGCTTCCGGGAAGTGGATGAAGAATTCTTTGACGATTTAGAAGAAACATTGATTACTTCAGATGTCGGTTTCGATATGACGATTGCCCTGTCAGATGCCCTACGTGAAGAAATCCAGCTCAAAGGCGCTCGTAATGGGGAAGAAGTGAAAAACCTCATTGTGGAAAAGATGATTGATATCTATGACCAAGGAGGCGAGCCTGATGTTAGCATCGCCAAAAATCCAGATGGTCCAACTGTGGTCCTCTTTGTGGGGGTTAATGGTGTGGGTAAAACTACCACTATCGGAAAATATGCCTATCAATTAAAACAAGCGGGTCATAAAGTTTTACTGGCAGCTGGAGATACCTTTAGGGCCGGTGCCATTGAACAATTAGAAGAATGGGGCAAGCGTGTGGACGTGCCAGTCATTTCTGGTAAAGCCCATGGTGACCCAGCTTCTGTGGCCTTCGATGCCGTCAAGGAAGCCACTAACGGTGATTACGACTACCTCTTAATTGATACTGCCGGTCGTTTGCAAAACAAGGTTAACTTGATGAATGAACTAGAAAAGATGAAACGGATTATCCAAAGAGAAATTCCGCAAGCGCCGCATGAGACCTTGCTGGTATTAGATGCTACCACTGGGCAAAATGCTTTGATTCAGGCTAAGGAATTCGACAAAACAGTGGATATCTCTGGTTTAGTTTTAACAAAACTCGATGGGACAGCCAAGGGTGGCGTTATCTTCGCTATTCGTTATGAACTTGACCTTCCTGTCAAACTGATCGGTTTGGGTGAAGGTTTGGATGACTTGCAAGTCTTTGAAGCTGAGAAGTTCATTTACCAATTAATTAAAGATGTTGTTGAGGTACAAAATTAAAGAGGCAAGGAGTAAACAATGATTCGTGCAATAGGTTTTGATTTAGATGATACCTTATATAGTCGTGCTGAGCTTTACCGGCGTACCTATGAGGTCATGCAAATGCAGGTTTTGGAAATGGATGTCACTTTCGCGCAATTTGAGCCCGTCTTTGAGCACTATTCTCAAGAAGAATTTGTGGCTTTCAATGCGAGAGAGAAATCTCGTGAAGCTTATTCAGTTGATCGAGTCATTCGGACTTATGCTCATTTTGGTTATAGTATTGACTATAATCAGGGGCTGTATTTCAACGCTGTTTACCATGCCGAACAACAAAATCTTAGCTTGCGCGAGGGCATTACTGACTGCCTACGCCAAGCCCATAGTATGGGGATTCAAACCTTTGTTTTAACCAATGGCTCCTCAGAAGGGCAGTGGACTAAAATCCATCACTTAGACTTAGACCAATACTTTGATAAGAGTCGTCTCTTTGTTTCAGGAGATTTGCCTTATGCCAAGCCTAGTTTTGAAATTTTCGCTCATGTTAGTGAAAGCTTAGGTATTCCTGGTCAAGACATTCTCTATTTTGGTGACGCCTTGAATACTGATATTCACGGGGCGCTTGGTGCCGGCTGGCAGGCCGCTTGGTTAGATTTAAAAGGCCAAGCCACTGGCCAAGAGGATTTCTTAGTCGTTCACGATGTGCCAAGTTTGACCAAATGGTTGAGCCAGGAAAAATCAATGACCAAAGACGAATAAGAAGAAATGATTGAGACTGGGACAAAAATTGAACTACCCCCTGTCAAATAGACAAGAAAACAAATACATTCTGAGACCATGTATGTATCAATGTACATGGTCTTTTTACTTTTTAAATACTATTGATAAAATCAAAAATCTAAGCGTTTTGTTTCAAAACCTATTTTCTAGCCATTGGCTAGGTCTTCCAGAGAATTGGTCATCTGTTTAAAAGCCATGGCACCGGATCGAGCCAAGGTCTCTCACCTCGCCAGCCTCAAACAAGCTGTAGGCAAACAAGTTGCCCTGCTTGTAATTCTTTGGCGTCCCTTACATGGCTAACAGATGCCCATTCTCCTCCAGACCGAGCCAATTTGTGACGGTTTTACCACGATATCAACGATATAAAGATTTTATTCTGGAATCTTAACCCTCATCTTTTTGTTTTTGCTAATGATGAATAAATAGTATGACATACTAGCTGAGTTTTGTATTATTTATGTAAATTTTTCTGCGTTTCTACCTATTATAGTTAATAGAATATTACAATTGTTTGTCTTTTATAGTAAGGATAAAAGACAAATGCCTTACTATGGTAAACTAAATAGAGAAAATTTATTTTAGGAGCGGTTGGATGACAATGTCCAGGAGAAAAAAACGAATCATTAAGACAGGCATGGCGGTGTCTGCCTTATTAATTTTAGCCGGGATTATTTTTGGTATCAGCAAACTCTTCGCTAATGATGAACAAGATAGTAGTGGCTTAGGGGATGAAACGATTGAAGTGCGTTCTCTAGAGATGGCAGATACAGCTGTTGCTGAGCAAGGAGAAGTAGCTCAAGAAGTCCAAGCTTTGCTGAACCAGTACCAAGGTCAACCTGTTCGCGTCTATTATCAAAGTCTTGAAGATGGGTCTTATGCTGAATTGAATGCTGACGATATGGTTTACGGTGCATCCGCACCTAAGGTAATCTTAGTGGCCTATACTCAGGAACTAGTGGCGCGCGGAGACTTGTCTTGGGATGATACTTTTACTTATACGCCTGAAGTTCATGACTACCCACAGTCTTTTGGGTCGATTGGGTCTGGAACTTTGCAAAACGAAGACTTGACTAATGGCAGTTTTACCTTATTGGATATCACGCAAAGAACCATGGAAAATTCTGATAATATCGGTGCCGATATGCTCTTGCATTACGTGGCTTATCCTAATAAGGATGATTTCGATCAATTTGTGCAAAATGTTTACGGGGTATCAGAATACAATGTTTATATCACGGCTAGAGAATTAGCCCAAGCCACGCTTTACCTCTATGGTCAAGAAGAGCGTCAAGGCATGCTAGCCATGGATCAAACAGACTATGATGGCACGAAACTTGATGTAGCTCAAGGAAATGTTTTCCAAAAAATTGGGGCTTACTGGCCGTACTATAATCACACAACTGGCTTTGTGATTGGGGAAAAGCCTTATCTACTCACTATATTGACCGACTATTGGTCAGATGCTGAAATTGAAGTTTTAGTATCAGAAATTGATGATATTGTAGTGAATGGTGCTACTGCTGAAGAGGCCGCAGTGGATGGAGAAGAAGCCAGTAGTGAAAATCAACCGGCTGCTAGTGGCACATCAGAGGGTAATCAAGGCAGCAATGCCAACGATCAAGACCCTTCCACTACTCCAGCTGTTCAATAGATAAGGGATAGAGTTAAGTTTATAAAAGTTAACGAGCTAGACTAAGCTTTACAGTGGACCAACTTCTTCTTCAAATCAAATAAATCATTTCTAAAGCAGCCAGCTTGGTTGCTTTTTTGTTGGAATTGTATGACAATTAGGAGTGGAAACACTTACAATTATTGGAGGCTTACTTATGCAGATTGAAAAATCGATTAGTGACAAGTATTTAAAAACCTATATGGCAGAAGACCAGGCGGGGTCGGCTGACTTAATTGCCTTTCCCAGGTCAACTGAAGAAGTGGCGGAATTTATGCAAAAAGCTAACAGCCAAAATCAGCATGTGGTGACTGTGGGGAGTCAAACCGGCTTAACCAGTGCGACTTATCCCACTAACCATGCTTGGTTGTTGAGTATTGAGAAGATGAACCAAATCATTTCCTTGGACGAGCAAACCTTAACCCTTAATGTTCAAGCGGGTGTGACGCTAGCGGATATTCGCGACTATTTAAAAGGGACACCTTATTTTTACGCCCCTGACCCTGGGAATAAAAATGCTAGTGTCGGTGGGACTGCTTCTACCAATGCGGGAGGTATGCGGGCCATTAAATATGGGGTGACCCGTGATAATATTCGTGGCTATGATGTGGTCCTTGCCAATGGAGAAATCATGCATGTAGGGTCTCTTAATAAAAAAGACGCTACTGCCTATGACTTGAAAGATCTCTTCATAGGGGCAGAGGGGACGTTAGGAGTAATCACTGAAATGCAATTGAAACTCACACCTCGCCCCCTCTATGAGAAGTCATTGATTTTAGGATTTGCCTCTTTGGATGGGGTTGCCAATACAATCTTCGAAGTGGTGAAGTCGCCTGTTCAGCCAATAGCTTTGGAATTATTAGAAGAATCCGGAATTCATTACTCTGAACAATTTATTGACAAAGAAATGCCAGCGGTACCTGGCCAAGCCTTTCTTTTGGCTACTGTGGCTGACAATGGCCATGCTGGTTTGGACTACCAATTGGAGACCATCCAAGAATTAGGGAATAAGGCTGGTGCTATTGAAGCACGAGAATTATCTGAAAATGAAGCCAGCGAAATGTGGCAAATTCGCGATAATATCTTGAATGGTATCGTAGCCCAAGGGGATTGGAAAATGTATGACCCCGTGGTACCTAATCATTACTTTACTAATCTAGTGATTGAAGGCAAACGCTTGGGAGAGAAACATCAAGTGAAAACTGGCTTCTTTGGCCATGCGGGAGATGGGAATATTCATATTTGTGTTATGCGCGACACACAAAGCGACCAAGAATGGGAGGCCACTAAAAAAGCCTACGAACATGATTTGTTCACTTACGTGGCCAATCACGGAGGTTTATTGACCGCAGAACATGGCATCGGATTAGAAAAGAAAGATTATTTGTCCTATTTCAAAGATGAGACTTATATCAGTGTTTTGCGTGGTATTAAGAAGGCCTTGGATCCAAAGGGAATCTTGAATCCGGGCAAGATGTTTGACTAGATGGTCCTTATGTTTTGGTTTGAAACAAGGGTATGGGAAAAGTGGTCTAACTGTTAAATAGTGTGATGGGATTTTGTCTTTCTTGTTTGTCTCTTAGATTTTTTTGTACCGGCTTGGCCAATGTGCTATAATGATATGGTATGAAATCAAGATGATAAAGGAGTTCTGTGAATTATGATACCTGCAGTTGATTTGAGAGCTGGAATGGCTTTTGTACAAGATGGTAAATTAATCAAAGTATTGGAAGCTAGCCACCACAAACCTGGTAAAGGGAACACTGTTATGCGTATGAAATTACGTGACATCCGTTCTGGGGCCACTTATGACACCACTTTCCGCCCTGACGAAAAATTTGAACGTGCTTTCCTAGAGTCAAAAGATGTTCAATATCTATATAACAATGGTGAATCTGAAGTTTTCATGGATTTGGAAACTTTTGAACAATATGAATTACCTCACGACTCTGTTGAAGATGAAATGTTATTCTTAAAGGAAAATATGAATGCCAAAATTCAATTCTTCGGGGATGAAGTAATTGGTGTGGAAGTGCCAAACACTGTTGAATTGGCAGTTCAAGAAACACAACCTTCAATTAAAGGGGCAACTGTGACTGGTTCAGGAAAACCTGCTACGATGGAAACTGGCTTAGTGGTTAACGTGCCTGACTTTATCGAAAACGGCGAAGTCCTAGTAATCAACACCACTGACGGTGGTAGCTATAAATCACGGGCAAAATAAACAATGACAAGTAAAAGAAGCTGGCTTTGGCCAGCTTCTTTTTTTGTGGTCACTACTTAGCTTGTTTGTATAGTGCAATTTTTTATTCATAACTTTAGCGGTATTGTAACTTGCCCCGGAAGTCAGAGATGTCGTGGTAGCCGTAGTCGGCCATAATGCTCTCCAGTTTTTGGCTGATGCGGGCGAAGATGTCAGGACCTTGGTGTCCTAGGGCGGTGGCGACTTGGACCATGCTAGCACCACAGAGAATATGTTCGAAAGCATCCTGCCCGCTAGAGACACCGCCAGTTCCGATGATGGCAATATCAGGACGGAGACGGGTGAACCAGGCATGAACGTTGGCTAGGGCAGTAGGTTTGGCGATGGAACCGCCGAGGCCACCTAGCCCGTGTTGGGGCTTGATGGCGGTCTTTTGTCCTTGGATGACTAGGCCGTTGCCAATGGAATTGATGGCATTGACGAAAACTAGTGGATATTTGTTAATGATTTCTGCCATCTGGTCAAAGTGGGAAGGATCGAAATAAGGGGGTAACTTAATGCCTAGAGGTTTGTTGAACCAGGTAAAAATTTCGCCCAACAAGCGATCAGTACTATCGAAGTCATAGGCGAGTTGTCCTTTGCCAGCTATGTTGGGACAAGAAAGATTTAGCTCTATCAATCCTGGGAAATCCGACGCTTGAACGATTTTTAATACTTGGTAAATCTTTTCCGCTGACATTTCAGCTACCGATAGAAAATAAGTTTTTTCGGGATTTTTGGCTTGGAAATCTGCCAATGCGTCTAAGTAATAGTCGATACCTAAGTTGGGTAAACCAAATGAATTAATAGAGCCAATTTGAAACTTAAAATAACGTGGCTTGGGATTTCCTAAGCGTTTCTCTAAGGTGGCAGTTTTGGTGATAAAGGTTCCAGCCGCCGATTGGTCGATTTTGGCCAAAGACTCTCGTTCCGAACAATAGATTCCCGACCCATTCATCAAGCAGTTGTCGAAATGAAAGTTAGCAATTTGGGTTTTAAGTGCCATTTTATCCTCCTTCTTTTAAGCCTTGCTTTGCTCAACTTGATATTTGACTTGTCCTCCAATAATTGTATGAGTGATTTTACCGGTGAAACTTTCCCCAATAAAGGGACTATTATGGGACTTGGATGCCATATCTTCGGCCTGAATCTGGGTCTGTTCATTAAGGTTAATCATCACTAAGTCGGCATCGTAGCCAATTTTCAAACGCCCTTTATGGTCATAGGCAAGAATTTCCGCGGGGCGCTGACTCATTAATCGGGAGAGTAGCGACAAGCTAGCACCGTGATTTTCCACTAAAACCTTGTAAATGATGTAGAAGGCAGTTTCTAAGCCAACTAAACCAGGTGACCCTTGGAATTTATCGGTTTCCGTATGGGGAGCGTGGTCAGTGGCAATGCAGTCTACTTCTCCTCTCAAAGCCGCTGAAATCAGAAAATCTACATCCGCCTGACTACGGATAGGTGGATTAACCTGATAGTCAAAATCCGCTAGGTAGAGATGGTGGGGCGTTACTTCGGCAGTGATTGGATAGCCTTTTTTCTTACCAGCAATGATGGCTTCCATGGCATCAATAGTAGATACATGACAGAAGTGCACGCGTGCCCCTGTTTTACCAGATAAGTAGACGTCACGAATCGTATCAATGTCCTCAGCAATTCGGTAATCAATTGGGGAAATCTCATCATCCTCCTCATGAATCATGACTGCTAAATCACGTTTGGCTAATTCCTTGAATAGGTCATAGGTTTGTTTGGACTGGTGGAGACCATGGCCATCATCGGATAAGAATTTAACAGTGTCGGGAATTTGGTCAAAATCCACCCACTCGATTCCGGCCAAGTTCTTGGATACGGCGTATGATTGACAGATAGCAATCAAGTCCAGAGCCTGAGCCCGGTCCATGATGTCTTGGTAAACTTCAGGATGATCAACGACCGGTTTGGTGTTGGCCATAAGATTAACGGCTCCATATCCGCCCCGGAGTGCGGATTGCATGCCGGTCTGCAAATCTTCTTTGGCTGTAAAGCCGGGGTCACGAAAATGCACGTGAGTATCAACAAAGGCTGGCATCAGCACCTGGCCTTGGCCATCAATGACTTGGTCAGCCTGTAAATCTTGACCAATTGCCACAATCTTGCCTTGGTCAATTAAGAGGTCTACCTGGCAATCGACTTGACTATCGACTAGGCGCGCGTTTTTAATCACTAACATTTAGGCATCCTCCCATTCATAGGGCTGATCACAGTAATGGCAAATATACTGGTTGCTAGCTTCTTCTACCCGATCAAAACGCGACGTCACTTGGCGTTCGTGGTTGGAGATACAACGCGGATTCTTGCAAGTTAATACACTAGTGATGGTTTGTGGTAGTTGAATCGTCTTTTTATCAATAATTTCTTCATTTTGGATGATATTAGCTGTTATCTCTTGGCCAAAGAGTCCCAGTAAATCGAGGTCGAGATCAATAGTTTTTTCAATTTTGATAATATCTTTGCGTCCCATCTTTTCACTAGAGGCATTAGTAATTAAAGCCACCGCAAAGTCGGCTTGGTCTAATTTCAAAGTACGGAAAATCTTAATTCCTTGGCCAGCCTTGATATGATCAATAACGATTCCTGAACCAATTGCTGTAATTTCTAACATTTTTAGTCCTCCAATCCTAGTAAAGTAATAATTAACGCCATCCGGACAATAACGCCATATCCCACTTGGTCGAAATACTTGGCTCGTGGATCAGAGTCCACTTCCGGCTGAATTTCATTGACCCGAGGTAGGGGATGGAGAATGGCCAAGTCTTCCTTGGCGTCTTTCAGTTTGTCATTGTCTAAGATATAGGAATCTTTCAAACGCACATAATCCGCTTCATTGAAGAAACGTTCCTTCTGCACCCGGGTCATGTAGAGCACATCGACTTGGTCGAGTACGTTTTCTAATCGCTCTTCTTCTTGGAAAGGGATCCCAGCCTGACTAAGATTTTGTTTGATATAAGTTGGCAGCTGCAGTTCTTCAGGTGACACTAGGATAAAACGATTGTCTGGATAAAGCGATAGGGCAGAGATGAGGGAATGTACTGTCCGACCAAACTTCAAGTCTCCGCATAGGGCAATGGTTTGTCCATTCAGTTGGCCTCGTGTTTCTAAAATCGTCAAGAGGTCAGACAAGGTTTGGGTAGGATGTTGGTGTCCGCCATCCCCCGCATTGATCAAGGGAACTTGAGTGGTTTGACTGGCTAGAGTGGCTGCTCCTTCTAAGGGATGGCGCATGGCCATAATGTCTGTATAAGCTGATACGGTGCGAATGGTATCGGCCAAACTTTCTCCCTTGGTGGTTGAGGAAGAAGCGGCTTCCGCAATACCAATCACTGACCCACCTAAACGGTTCATAGCGGACTCAAATGAAAGGCGAGTTCGGGTTGAAGGCTCAAAAAAAAGAGTCCCAAGAATTTTTCCATCACACAAATGGGAAAAGTCTTTGGGACTCTTAATAATTTGTTGAGCTAATGATAAAAGGGAGTCGAGATCTCGACGGGTAAAATCACTAATGTTAATTAAATGACGTGTTTGCATTTCCTTCAGCTCCATTCTATTTTTGCACTGAGAGATATTTTACAGAGTGAGGGGAGGATTGTCAATGGAAATTTTGAAAAATTTTCAATTTTTCCTTGTCAAGACCCTGGGAAAGTGGTTACAATAAGCTTAAGTGAAACCGTTCACTTAAGCTTTCTTTAGGAGATGGTGGTATCGAAACGCAAAGTAGACAGGTGCGAATGATGGGCACTGTGATCGATATTCAGGTTACGGCTGACCAGCCCCAAACATTTTTGGACCATGTAGAAGCCATGCTGGTGGATTTCAATGCCCGCTTTTCAGCTCATGATGATCAGTCGCAACTAGGACGTTTGCGAGCAGCAGCTGGCAAGGAGTGGGTTCAGGTATCTGAGGATGTTTTTGACTTGGTTGCTATTGGTAAGGAACATTCCCTAGCCCAACCATCATTTTTAAATATTGCCATTGGGCCCTTGGCTTCAGCCTGGCGGATTGGTTTCACAGATGCTCAACGACCTAGTGATCAAATGATTCAAAATAAGTTAGCTTTGACTGATCCCCATGCCATTGCCTTGGATTTTGAAAATCATTGTGTATTCTTGGAAAAAACAGGTATGAGTATCGACCTAGGAGCCTTGGCTAAGGGATATTTTGCGGATAAAATTATGGATTATTTGGCTGATATGCAAGTGGCATCGGCGCTGATTAATCTAGGGGGGAATCTGATGGTGATGGGAGACCCACCTAATCGTCCTGGTGGTCAGTGGCGAATTGGTATTCAAAATCCTAAACAAAAACGTGGCATTAATGATATGGTCATTAAGATTGACCAAGGATCAGTGGTGACGTCAGGGATTTATGAACGCTATCTGCAACTTGATGGAAAAAGCTACCACCATATCTTTGATCCGAACACGGGTTACCCGGTGGCTAGCGATTTAGCTTCCCTGACTATTGTGTCTCCGACGTCCCTAGAAGGAGAGATATGGACAACGCGATTATTTGGATTAAGTATTCCTGAAATAATGGAGAAGGTTGACCAAGAAACAGGTATCGAAGCCATTGCCATTGATAAGTCAGGCCAACGTTTTGCTAGTCGCCAGGTTTTGAACATGGTTGATTTAAGAGTATAGGTTAGTGAAAGGAAGAGTGTAATGAAAAATATTATTGCTATACTGGGTTCGCCTAGTATCGATTCAACTAATAAGAAATTATTAGAATTTGTCGAAGACCATTTCCAAAATGATATTGATGTGGAGATTGTCTCAGTACGGGAATGGCCACTATTCAATAAGCCAGCTGATTTCCAACTACCAGAAGAAGTGGCAGACCTAGCAGACAAAATTGACCAAGCGGATGGTGTGATTATTTCTGTGGCTGAATACGACCATTCTGTGCCAGCTATCTTATCTAATGCCTTGGCTTGGTTGTCTTATGGCGTGTATCCTTTTGTGGAAAAGCCAACTCTGTTAATGGGAACATCTTATGGTCGTTTGGGATCTTCCCGGGCACAATTCCATTTACGCCAAATGCTAAATGCCCCTCAATTAGCTGCTGATGTTTTGTCAGGTGATTCTTACTTGGTATCTTATGCCTTGCAAGCTTTTGATGATCAAGGGCGACTCAAAGATGAAACAGATTTGGCCGATTTAGAAAGCTATATGACGCGTTTCTTGGACTTGATTGCCCGTCATCCTCATGACCAAGACCAAGTTGACCAAGGCAAGGCACATGCGGCTGCTTATGACCAACGCTTTACACGTAAATAAGGAGGCTAATAATGAAACTTATCGGAATTGTTGGGTCACTAGATGAAGTGACCTCTTACAATGAAAAATTACTTTACTTTATTAAGGACCATTTTGCATCACAATTTAATTTAGAAGTCTTATCTATTGCGGATTTCCCACTCTTTGATCCGCATGTTGATTTTACTGAATCAGATTTAATGAAAACCCATCTTCGTAAGTTGAATGGGGCTGATGGTGTGATTATCTCGACTGGGGAACATTCACGTACCATTCCGCCAGTATTGAAGTCTTACCTAGAATGGATGTCTTACCAGGCCCATCCGTTTGCTAATAAACCAGTTATGGTCATGGGAGCATCTTATTTGGATCAAGGAACGTCTAGCTCACAATTGCATTTGCGCCAAGTTTTAGAAGCACCAGGCGTGGGGGCGTATACTTTTCCAGGTAATGAATTCTTATTAGGGGAAGCACAAACCGCCTTTGATCAAGATGGGCAATTGAAAGATGAAGGCACTATCAAAGTCTTAGGTGATTACTTAAATAAATTCACTAAATTTGTACAAATCTTCAACCAAGTTGAATCTGGTGACCCTCGTGATGAAGATCTCTGGGCAAGTGGGACTATTGAAACCACTATTGATGTAGAAAAATCTTCCGATAATTGGGTGGAAGAAGCTGCCACCAAAGTTAATGCTGCTAGTGGTGATGACTATGTCCGCCTAGACCATGGGGTAATGACAGTCAACCAAATTTCTGAGTTTTTGAAATCTATGCCTCAGGAATTGACCTTTGCTGATGAAAATAATCAGTTCCTGTATTATAATTACAACACGCCAACTGATAATATGCTGGCCAAGCGGAAACCTAGTCAAGTAGGAAATCCTCTAGGAGCATGCCATCCAGAACGGGCTCATGATAATGTTAAGAAGGTTATCCACCTCTTGCGTAGCGGGCAAACAGAATGCTTCCGTCTCCACGTGCCGACCCATGGCCCAGATAAGTTTGTCGTTCACTCTTACCAACGGATTGTTGATGAAGATGGCAACTACCGTGGGGTCAATGAGTATGTCCAAGACATCCAACCAATGATTGATTGGTATCTGGAAAAAACTGGCCAAGAATTGGTTGGTGGTAATGTTGATGGCGCGTCAGGCGCTTCAGCGGCTCAATCTGATCAAACAGCAACCACCTTGGCTGCACCAAATGCAACTGACGCTGACACCGGCGCTAGTGCTAGCAACCAAACCGAAGAGTCCAACACTGATGCTGATTCTGGCGCTAGCCAACATTAAGTGTAAGAAAGCCCTAATTTATAAGAGGCTGGGAATAGTTTCCCAGTCTCTTTGCATTTTCGATTCGTTATTTTCGCTTTTTTCGTTTTTACTGCTTCTCTTGGAAAGCTTTAAGGGACTTGGTTGCCTTGCTTTCCTATGATAGAATCTAGATGTTGAATAAGTCACCTAAAAAACGTGGAGGTCGTTATGAAAAAAACGCTTGTATTGTTAACGAGTCTGATTTTACTGGCGGGCTGTGATGCCTTAGCCAAGGAGCCACAAGACAGTGGTCAAGAAGCTACGGTTAATGTTATGGAAGAGATGCAAACCAACCAAGACTCTTACGAAAACGTGGATTTTCTCAATCTTAGCTACCTAGCGCCAAGTTTTTTCACTGATTATTCCCGGGATGGTACAGCGACTAAGATTTTGCGTGGCGATGAAGGCTCAGTGATGACTGTTTATGGGATTCAGGACATTAATGTCTTGGATGAGCAGAATCGTCAAGACATTATGCAAGGCTTGTTAGCTAGCGGTGACGGCCTTTATGGACAAAATTCTGAAGAGAAAATCCAAGTTGCTGGTCGAGATGCTTACCATATAAAAGGGCAGCTCGCTTCTGAAGGTGAAGAATATGCTGTCGATGGCTTAATTATTCCTAACCAAGATTCTTATATTGCTTACGTCACCACCTTGCAAGCTGGTGAGGAAGAACTAACCGATGACATTATGAATCAATTTATTGATTCTGCTAAAATTGGTGAGTTAAGTCAAGAAGATAAGGATAGCATTGAAGTCTTTAAAAATCCTATGCTAGGAGTAAAGACACAGGCGGATTTCACTATGCCAGCAGGTTGGCAAGAAGTAAATCATAATGACGAAGGAATTATAAACTATCTTTACAGTAAGGATGGGTCACTAGCCACTATTGATATGTGGCCAAGTAACTTTAGCCTTGACGATGAAGAGGCTCGTGACGACTTAATTGCCTCTATTGGAGGAAATTTCGGCGAAATGAGTGTTGACGAAACTAGTCAAACCGAAATCGACGGGCAAAAAGCTTACCGCTATGATGCAAGCTTCAACGCGCAAGGCGTACCTGGAAAAGGGGCGATTGTTATTACTGAAAAGGATGATTTAATGATGGCCTTTATGGTGATTGCTGCTGACGGTGGTGGTATGGACTATGATCAAGAAATTACTCAAATGATGGATAGTGTGACTTTCACGACAAAAGAGTAAAGTTGCTAGAAGTCAGTATTAGTATGAGGCTGGGATAAAAGTCCCAGCCTCTATTCTTTAGACGAACAATCTCTCTTTCAGTTCTAGCGCTTTTCATCACATCCTTGCAGTCGGGTTCTGAAAAGCAGGACTGACATGCGTTTCCCAAAAGTCTTTGATAGCTAGTCGCTATCTACAGCCTTTTGGTCCAACGATTCCGTCCTACCACTTTTCATCACACCCTTGCAGTCGGACTCCAAAAGTCAGAACAGACTGCCTTTCCTAAAGCTCTCTGATGGCTGTTTGCCATCTTTCGTGTTTTGGTCCAAGGCTTCTGTTCTTAACGACTTTTGTCACACCCTTTAGTCGAGTTCTGAAAAACAGCTCCATCAGTATTTTCTGCAAATGAGTCAGTATTCTGCGAATACTTCCCATTTTCAGACAAATCCTTTGGGGCTAACCGTTTTTCATCTCATCCTCACAGTCGGGTTCCCAAAGTCAGAACAGACTGCCTTTCCCAAAAGCCCTCAGATGACTGTTTGCCATCTTTCGTGTTTTGGTCCAAGGCTTCTGTTCTTAGCGACTTTTGTCACACCCTTTTAGTCGAGTTCGCAATCGCAGGGCCGGCGTCCATTTCTGAATAAGCCATCAAAATGGCTTTCACCATTTCTTGCCTCCTTCCGATATGGTCCGTCCCTAATCACGATTGAGTCACATCCTTGATTGACTTTGGGGGGGGATTTCGTTATGCTTATATGATGTAAAGGGAAAGTGCTTGACAAAAGGTGAGAAGCAATGGAGATTAAGAAAACAACTGCGATGAATCGGTTATTAGATTTCTATGGCGATTTATTGACTAATAAGCAACGCACTTATGTGGATTTGTATTATGGTGAAGATTATTCTCTGGGTGAGATTGCTGAGAATTATCAGGTTAGCCGACAAGCGGTTTATGATAATATCCGCCGCACGGAGAAGATTTTGCAGTCGTATGAAGACCTCTTGCATTTGATTCACCAATACGATCAACGTCGTGATTTGGGGGACCACATTCTTGCCTATGTCAAAACAAATTATCCTAGCGATCATCACTTAATGACGTCCTTGGCTGATTTCATCGCCATTGACGATGAAATAGAAAATGAAAACAAAGAGGTGTAAACATGGCTTTTGAAAGTTTATCCGACCGTCTCCAAGGCGCCGTCGAAAAAATGGGAAAAAAAGGTAAAATTCAAGAAGCAGATTTAAAGGAAATGATGCGTGAAGTACGTCTGGCTTTATTAGAAGCGGATGTTAACTTCAAGGTAGTAAAAGATTTCGTTAAACGGGTCAATGAACGGGCCTTAAATAGTGAAGTTTTACAGTCGCTATCGCCTGCTCAACAAGTGGTTAAGATTGTTAATGATGAATTAACTGAACTCATGGGTGGGGAGCAAGTTGGTTTAGCCTATGCAGATCAAGGTCCTACCATTATAATGATGGCTGGTCTGCAAGGGGCTGGTAAAACGACTACTGTTGGTAAAATTGCTAACTTGATTCGTGAGCAAGATAAGCGGAAACCTTTGTTGGTAGCAGCTGACGTTTACCGTCCGGCAGCTATCAACCAGTTACAAACAATTGGTCAACAATTGGACTTGCCGGTTTTCTCATTAGGAACGGAGGCCAATCCAGTTGATATTGCTCAACAAGCAGTAGCTAAGGCGGAAGCTGAAGGCTATGATACCATCTTTATTGACACGGCAGGTCGTTTGCAAATTGACCAAGCCTTGATGACAGAGTTGAAAAATATCAAAGCAGCGGTGCACCCTCAAGAAATTCTCTTAACTGTTGATGCCATGTCCGGTCAAGAAGCGGCCAATGTGGCTAAGACCTTTAATGAAGATTTAGATATCACAGGGGTGGTTTTAACCAAGATTGATGGGGATAGCCGTGGTGGTGCTGCCTTGTCTATTGTGTCTGTGACTGGCCAACCTATTAAGTTTACCGGTACTGGGGAAAAATTAAGCGAAATTGAAAAATTCTATCCTGACCGGATGGCGAATCGGATTTTGGGTATGGGAGACATGTTGACCCTGATTGAAAAGGCTCAAGCCGAATTCGATGAACAAGAAGCTGAACGTATGGCTGAGAAGATGAAGGCTAACACCTTTGATTTTAATGACTTCTTGAAACAAATGGACCAAATGAACAAATTAGGCCCGCTGGAAGATATTATGAAAATGATTCCTGGTCTCAATAAAATGCCTGGTTTAGACCAACTTAATATTGATCCCAAGGAAATGGCCCGTACTAAGGCGATTATCCAATCCATGACTCCTTATGAACGGGAGAATCCTGATGATATTTCCCAGTCACGTCGGCGTCGGATTGCTAAAGGATCTGCTAATGATGTGGCGACTGTTAACCGCTTGATTAAACAGTTCAAACAAACCCGAGATATGATGTCTAGCATGTCTAATGGGAACTTTGGGAACTTGCAAAATATGTTTGGCGGTGGCGGTTCTATGCCTGGCATGCCTAATATGGGAGGCGGTAACAAGGTCAATAAACGTGACCAAATTGAAGCCCAAAAAATGGCTCGCCGGATGAAAAAATTGAAGAAGAAAATGGGTAAAAAATAATTTTTAATAACAAAAAGTCGCTAGCTTAAATAGACTAGCGACTTTTTTGCATTAATTAATTCATTTGCTTACGGATGGATTGGGGTAGGGACCGATAAATCCAATAACTGATTGCAAAATCAATCATTGAGTGGGCAATAGTGGCAATCCCCACTAAGAGGAAGATATTGATGATATCCCAATTGCCTGCGAGATCCCCACCGAAATAGAAGGCCATAACTACAATTAGCTCACAAATGGCATGGAGTCCTCCAATTAAGAAGTTAAAGATGAAGCGACGAGTGGTTGAGGTCAAGGTATTCGGATGGTGTTTTAGGTAGTAACTCCCAATTGCCGCAAAGACTATATGAGAGAGAGCTCGTAAGGATACGATGATAGGAAAACCACCAAAAAAGAAGCCTAGTCCCGTTCCCAAAGCGACTACCAAGGCAATGCTTGGTGAAAGGAACATGGCAAACATGGTCGGTACATGGCTAGCCAAGGTAAAGGATGCCGGTTCCAAAATAATTTTAAAGGGCGAAACCATCGGAATGATAATCCCGATAGCGATTAATAAGGCAGCAAGTGTGAGTCTGAAGGTTTTGTTTGAATGTGACATAGGCAGCCTCCCAATATTTTTTCATTATTATAGCATAAGGGTAATGAAGAGTCTGAAAATTATCTTTTCTTTGGCGAGATAATAGAGAGTGAGGGAATGATATAGAAAAATAAAGCCTGTAAAGAAAAAATACTTGACGGCCTTATTTAAACTTGTTAGAATGTTTAATTGTGATATGTTGAAAGCATATAAAAAGAAATTTAAGGAGGAATTTACTCATGGCAGTAAAAATGCGCTTAAAACGTATGGGTTCTAAACGTAATCCATTCTACCGTATCGTTGTAGCTGATGCACGTTCACCACGTGATGGACGTATTATTGAAAAGATTGGAACTTACAACCCAGTTGTTGATCCAGCTGAAGTTGTTTTAGACCAAGACTTAGCTTTACAATGGTTACAAAATGGTGCTCAACCAACTGATACAGTTCGCGACATCTTATCTCGTGAAGGGGTATTAGAAAAACATCACGACGCTAAATACAAAAAATAAGGTAGTTGATCACTATGATGCCTGATATCAAACAATTGTTATTAACAATGGTTGAACCTTTGATCCAACACCAAGACGAATTGGAATTACAAATTGTCGATGGTGAGGAGTTCTTGGAGTACCATTTACTCTTACACCCAGATGATGTCGGTCGTGTTATCGGTAAAGGTGGACGTGTGGCCAACGCCTTACGTACCATCCTCTACTCCGTTCGTGTCGATGGACCTAAACGTATTCGTTTAGTAATTGACAACAAAGCCGAAATGGATTAAAAAGGATGAGATGAAAAGCGTTAGGACGGAATCGTTGGACCAAAAGGCTGTAGATAGCGACTAGCTATCAAAGACTTTTGGGAAACGCATGTCAGTCCTACTTTTCAGAGCCCGACTAAACAGGGTGTGACAAAAGTGGCTAATCCATTCAACCTTGTATTTATTAATGAAGCTGGGGCTTTTGCTCCAGCTTTTTTGTTAAGTGTTGAGGAGTCCCTGCCTATCTTAGGCTAACAATCAAGTCTAGGCTTTCCGATAATTTTATATTACAATGGCTATACACTATGATTGAGAAGGAGAAGGCTATGGTTGACCAATATTTTCAAGTGGGTAAGATTGTGAATACTCAAGCTTTACGGGGTGAGCTTCGTGTCTTAGCGAGTACTGATTTTCCTGAAGAACGTTTTCAAGTGGGCAGTGAATTAGCTATTTTCAAGGACAAGGAGCTTTTGGCCCAAGTAGAGGTGGATGGCCACCGCTTGCATAAAAATTTCCATCTCTTACATTTTAAAGGCTATGATTCCATTAATGATGTGGAGATTTTTAAGGGAACTCAATTGAAAGTTCATGCGAGTCAGCGCCAAGAAGAGTTGGGGGAAAATGAGTTTTACTATGATGAAATTGTAGGCTTGGAAGTGGTGACTGACCAAGGTCAATACTTAGGTAAGGTGCGTGAGATATTAGCTTTACCAGCCAATGATGTTTTTGCTGTCCAAAGTCCTGAGCCCGGTCACAAGGATATTCTTATTCCTTACATTGCTGATGTTGTTCAAAACATTGACTTGGAGTCAGGGCAAATAACCATACAATTGATGGAAGGGTTGATTGACTGATGCAAATTGATATATTGAGCCTTTTTCCCGAGATGTTTACGGGACCTATGACTAGTTCAATTATTGGTAAGGCCCAGGAGCGGGGAATTGCTAAAATCGAACTCACCGATTTTCGTCAGTTTGCCCATAATAAGCATGGCCATGTGGATGATTATCCTTATGGCGGAGGTGCTGGTATGCTATTACAGGTTCAACCTATTGATGAGGCCTTGCAGTTAATTAATGATCGTCATCCTGACACCCAAAAACGCGTGGTTTTAATGGATCCAGCGGGTGAAAGCTTTAACCAAGCTAAGGCGGAGGAATTGGCACAAGCTGAACATTTAGTTTTTATTTGTGGCCATTATGAGGGTTACGATGAGCGTATTCGCAATTATGTGACAGATGAAATTTCTCTGGGTGATTACGTGCTGACTGGTGGTGAGTTAGGTGCTATGGTGGTCATCGATGCCACGGTCCGGTTGTTAGCAGAAACAGTGGGTAATGAAGCTTCCATTACTGGGGATTCTTTTTCGACTGGATTGTTGGAATATCCACAATATACCCGTCCTCGTGAATACAAAGGGATGGCCGTCCCAGAGGTACTTTTTTCTGGTGACCATGGAAAAATTGCAACTTGGAAAGCTAAGGAAGCCTTAAGACGAACCTATGAGCGGCGCCCAGATTTATTGGACGATTATCCTTTAACTGATCAAGATAAACAATGGCTAGCAGAATTTGCTCAATCAGAAGAGGATGAGTCAGAAGAAAACTAGGCATATTTTTGGACATAAGGCAAAAAATCCTTTACTTCACTCTTGATTTCTGCTAATATAGATTAGGTGAGTTTTGACTCATAATTAAAACGATATTCCGCTGTGATGACTAGACATGAATATTAGTTGGAAGGAGATTTATCATGAGTAAATTAATCGAGGAAATTACCCAAGAACAATTACGTACTGACATCCCAGACTTCCGTCCTGGTGACACTGTTCGTGTTCATGCCAAGGTTGTCGAAGGTGATCGTGAACGTATTCAGTTATTCGATGGTGTGGTTATTCAACGCCGTGGCCAAGGAATCAGCGAAACTTATACTGTTCGTAAAATTTCATCTGGTGTCGGTGTGGAACGTACTTTCCCAGTACACACTCCACGTGTTGCTAAAATCGAAGTACTTCGCCAAGGTAAAGTACGTCGTGCTAAATTGTTCTACTTACGTGACTTACATGGTAAGGCTGCACGTATTCCAGAACGTCGTCGCAAATAATCTTTGCCTAGTATAGATATAGTGATCAGTTATTATCTGATCGGTAGCCAGCAGTTGCGACTGCTGGTTTTTATTTTGTCTAAAACTCGGAGGCGAGTTCTCGTGAGAATTGGCTGAGCGCATGGACTGTGCTCATGGATGAAGTGGTTGAAGGAAGATTAAATTCACTTATCTCAATAAATTTGTTGAAATAGCTTGAGAAAAATGGATTATTTCAATGAATTCTCTAAAATAGCTCGAAAAAAACAAGCTATCGCGATGAATTTGGCTTAATACCTAATGAAGCTTATGTTCAACCGCTAGAACTCTCTCTAATCCCTCATCTTAATCTACTCCAAGCTACTTTTCACCATTAATCCTTTTCAGCTTGCTAGCGATGACTAGCTTCTGCTCCTTTCTATGTTACAATAAAATTAGCTTTAAATTTTGAACTGAGGAGTTGACTTATGGAACCAATTACAAATGCCTTAGAGAAGATGTTCAAGGAAAAGAATATGCCAATTGAAAAGCGGGAGTTGGAAAATAACCAACATTTGTATTCAGGAGCTTATCGTTTAGCTGAAGACCATACCATTCCTTTTAATATTGTGGTACGGGACTTCAAGGAGGGCTCTGATGTCACTGAATATCAAATTTCCTACCGCAAGATTAGCCAAGTGCAGGACTATAACAAGACCCCGCAAGCTTTAGAAGTGATTAATGATCTCAACCGGACAGCGTCTGGTTATTATAATCTAGTTCTAGCTGGCGATGGGGAAATTTATCTTCGCTTGTTGTCGCGGACGACGACAGATGTCAAAATTCTTTATGAATTACTTGTTTTCGGTTCGGCAACGGCGCGGGTAGTTTATCCTAAATTGGAGAAAGCGATTAATGGCCGTGAGGTTGAGGTTTTAAATTATAATAAAAACAAATAAATAGGAAGGATGTTATGTATGACACAAGTAAGCAATGAAAAAGGGCGGTCTATCATAACGTCCTTTTTACATTTAGGAGAGATTCCTAGCTTAATGGTGGTTCGGGAAGATTTGGTGACGAATCAATTACCAGTGGTGATTTGCTATCATGGTTGGACCAATGTCAAGGAGTCGACCCTTCCCCAAGCAAGTGCTTTTGCTCAGGCGGGTTACCGGGTTTTTTGTCCGGATGCCTATCTTCATGGGGAGCGTCGTCCGCAAGGCCACCAATATCAAGCTTATCCGCAATTGTTAGCGACCATTCAACAAGCTTTTGCTGAATTTCCTGATCTAAAGGCAGCGATTGGCCAAGAAGCCCATGTAGCGGAAGCTTTCCGCCCACTAATTGTGGGAACATCTATGGGAGGGATGATGGTATCAACCATTGCAAGTGCCTATGCCAAAGAATTGGCTGGGCTAGTGCAGTATATTTCGACGGCAGCACCTTATGAGTTCTTGACGGCGACGGAAGCTAATTTACAATCTTCAGCAGGTGACCAAGGCGTAAGTGAGGAAGAGTTGGCTTTTTTCAAAGAGCATAGTTTGATTGATCACTTAGACCAAGTGGCTAATTTGCCTTATTTTGTTTACCATGGTACAGCTGATGAGTTTGTTCCAGTGATTTATGACCAAAATTTGGCCCAAAAAATGGCTGCTGCTTATCCTGATGCGCCTTTTCATTATTTAGAAGTAGCGGATGAGACCCACTGGATTCCTTACCCTGTGATTGAGGGGTCAGTGGCTTTTATGACGAGTCACTTGTCTTAAACTGATTCTTGCACGTGTATATTTTTAGAAAAATGCTCCTTTTTTAAAAATACTTACTTTTTGTAAGTAAAAATAATTGCAGTCAACAATTCAAGCTGTTATAGTAAGCAATGTAGTTAATAACAGACTATAAAACGTATTAAAGGAGAATTATTTATATGGAATTACAAAAAGCATTAGAAACTCGTCGCTCAGTTTACGCCTTAGGTAAGAACGTTGACAATTCTAAACAAGAAATCGTTGACGCTGTGAGCCATGTTCTTAAACATGCGCCTTCTGCCTTCAACAACCAATCAAGTCGTGTAGTTATCTTGTTTGGTGAAGACAAGCAAAAATTCTGGCAACATATTTACGATGTCCAAAAAGACGTGCTTTCTGAAGAAATGTGGCAACAAATGGAAGGCAATATAGCAGGTGCTCGTGATAATGCTTTTGGTACAGTTCTATTCTTCGAAGATAATGCTGTGGCTGACCAATTACCAACCAACCCAGAACGGACTGCCGTTTACAAACATACTGCTGATGCTAACGTCCAATATGGTACTTGGTTGACACTTGCTTCTCTTGGTCTAGGCGCCAATTTACAACACTTTAACTTGGGCTATGAACAAGGTTTTGACAAAGCCACTAAAGAAATGTTCAACTTACCAGAAACTTTTGAAATGGTTGCTCAAATGCCATTTGGTTCAATCGAAGCGCCTGCTGGTGATAAAGACTTTGCGCCATTAGAAGATCGCGTTTTTGTGTTCGGTGACTAATTTCACTTATGTAAATAAAAGTAAAAATCAGAAAAAGTTGTGGATAAGTTTGCTTATCCACAACTTTTTTTATAGCGTGACTTGCAATCTTTTGGGGAACATTCTATCATAAATACGAACACTTGTTCGATAAAAGGAGTGATAAAATGTTTGCCAATAATCCAAAATTTGATTATGACAGGGAGCCGAGTCGCGATATTTTGTGTATTGACTGTAAATCATTTTATGCTTCAGTGGAGGCAGTTGACCATGGTTTAGATCCACTGACGGCTAAGTTAGTGGTCATGTCTTATCCTAGTGGGGCTCAAACCGAGCGAGGATCTGGTTTGATTTTGGCGAGTTCGCCAGCTGCTAAGGCGGCTTATGGGATTTCTAATGTCTCTAGGGCTAGGGACTTGCCTTTTCCTTATCCAGATGACCTCTATATCTATCCCCCTCGGATGCGACGTTATATGCAAAAGAATAAGGAAGTCAACCAGATTTACCAGTCATATGTGGATGAAGCCAACCATCATGTTTATAGTGTAGATGAGAGCTTTTTGGACATCACTAATTCCTTGCGTTTATTTAAGGCTCAGTCTGCCAAAGACTTGGCTTTACGTATCCAGCGGGATGTTTATGAGCAATTAGGCATTTATACTACAATTGGTATCGGAGATAACCCCTTTTTAGCTAAGGTGGCCTTGGATAATGCCGCCAAAAAAGCGCCAGATATGATAGCAGAATGGCGTTATGAGCAGGTTGCCCAAACCCTGTGGCAAATCCAGGACCTGACTGCTGTCTGGGGTATTGGCAAGCGAACCGCTCGTAAACTAGGGGGAATGGGAATCAATACGGTTTATGACCTTGCTCATACGTCCTATTATCAGCTAAAGAAAAGTTTTGGGGTCTTGGGGACTCAACTTTATGCCCATGCTTGGGGGATTGACCGGAGTTTTCTAGGGGACACTTATCAGAGTCAGGACAAATCCATCGGTAATAGTCAAATTTTGCCACGAGATTATCACGTGGCCAGTGAGATTGAACTAGTGATTAAGGAGATGGCTGACCAAGTGGCTACCCGTCTTCGGCGTTATGGCTATTCTGCTCAAGTGATCAGTTTGTATATTGGTTATTCCAAATCCTATCTCGATTCTGAAGGCAAAAGCAGTTTTCATAAGCATGCGCGTATCCAGGTGACTAATAGTGGGAAAAAGATTGCAGAAGTTGCGCTTTTTCTTTTTCGCCAGGCTTATCATGGTCAGATAGTTCGTCAGGTAGGCTTGACTAGTCATGACTTGACCCAATCAAGGAGCCAGCAATTAGATTTGTTCCAATCAGTAACCCAACAGGATAACCAAGCTCAAGTAGAACAAATTGTTGATCGAATTCGGGGTAAGTATGGTTTTACCAGTATTGTGCATGCTGCTTCGCTCTTATCGGGTGGACGGGCCATTGATCGCTCGAAGTTGGTGGGTGGCCATGCTGGTGGAATGGCGGGAATTGAGGGGGATGGTCATGGTTAAACGGACTAAAAAGCACTTTATTCCTTATAATGAATACGAAGATCGTCGTTTTGGTATGAAGTGGGCTACGGCGTTTGCTATGGATGAACTCAGTCAGGGCATCAAGGATAATTATGACCAAGCGATGCAAGTCAACCAGGTCTTGCCACAAATGAGTCGCCAAGACATTGATGTTTGTCTGCAACAGGCCTTTACCCGCCATCAAGCGATAGCTATCCAATTAAACCATCGGGATGCTTATGGACATATTGAAAATGAAGTGGTGGGCTACTTTACCGGTCAAGCCAATGGACAGGCCTTATATTTTAAAGGGCAATGGATAGCATGGTCAGAAATCCGCCATATCCGCTTACTCAAGGAGAAAAAATGGAGTGATTTAGAGAAATAAAAAATTTCGGGTTAAGATTGCATAAATTGTCAATTTCTTCTATACTAAGAAATGTTGATAAGATTTGTAATGGGTTGCATTAAGCAACTATACGGTCTGTCTTAAAAGGAAAAAATAAATTATGTATAGGAGGAATGTCATTTTATGGCACAAGCAAGTCAAGACACCCAGCCCTCGGTTTTTGAGAAGGTGTTGAATGCCTTACGGGATATTTTCGCACCCAACCTAATTGCCCTGATGGGAGCCGGTATTTTACAGGGGATACTTATTATTTTACAGAGTACCGGTGTTGTCCAATCTAATACGGCGGAAGAATTTATTTTAAGTCATATTTCTGAAGCTATCTTTTACTTTTTGCCAGTACTATTAGCTTATTCTTCAGCGGCTGTTTTTGGTACCAACAAGGTTTTAGCAGCTGCAGTGGCCTTATTCTTAGTCCATCCTGAAGTAGTCCAAGAAACGAGTAACTTTACTCCAAACTCAGATTTCTTCTTTATCCCGATTGTAGATGGCGGAACTTACACCAACAGTGTTATTCCGATTATTCTAATCGTTTGGGCTCAGTCTTATATTGAGAAGGCCTGTGAAAAATGGATTCCGGAAATTGTACGCGGTGTTTTCTTGCCGGTAATTCTTTTATCTTTAACAGCTATTATCGGTATCTTAATTCTGGGGCCTATTGGTAATTTCCTAGGTGATTTACTGGGCGCAGCCATTGCTTGGTTGACTGGTGTAGCTAATTGGATTGTTCCCGTTATTCTTGGTGCTTTTGGGACCTTTATCGTTATGGCGGGTGGACACTATACCCTATTCCCAATTTCAACTCAGTTGTTAGCGACAGTTGGTTTCGATAATGTTATGACACCTGGTTTGCTGGCGTCTAATATGGCCTTGGCTGGAGCAGCTTTAGCCACGACCATTAAAACGAATAATCAATCTTTCCGGTCCTATTCCTTGTCAGCGACAGTAACTGCTGCCTTGGGAGTGTCACAACCGGCCTTGTATGGGATTATCGTTCCAATGCGACCAGCCTTGATTGCTTCTATTATTGGTGGGGGCTTGGGTGGTCTTTACGCTGGGTTAACTAACTTTGTCTTCTATGCCTTCGTGAACCCAGGAGTAGCAGCCATTCCTGCCTTTTTTGCTCCTGATGGCTCTATAGCTAACTTTGTCAATGGTGTGATTACCATGGTTATTGCCTTTGTAGTAGCCTTTCTTTATGTTTTCTTTATGCCTTACCAAGACCTAAAGGACAAAGAAATTGAAGAAATTACTGCTGATTAGTAAAGGGCTTTTTAGGTAATTTTTCTAAGGCTATGCTATAATTGCCATGTTTTAAATGAGAGTATCTAGATGAACAAAGATCAGAACGCACCATTAAAAGAGGAGGAAGCAAATGTTTGGTATTATCGCTGGACTATTAACCACCATTTCAGCCATGCCCCAAGCCTTGAAAACAATTCGTACCCGTGATGTTAGTGGTTTGTCCTTACTAATGTATACTTGCTTAGTGGTGGGGCAAATCTTATGGTTGATTCATGGTCTTATTATTCTCGATCCTGGTTTAATTTTGTCTAATATTGTGTCATTAATCATTAATGGCATTATCTTGTTTATGTTATTGAAATATCAAACCAAGCGTGACCGTAATAAATGAGGCTTGGATTAAGGACTATGACAGTTGTCATAGTCCTTTTTTTGTATTAAAAAGCTAAATAAAAAAGATCAAAGAAGGTCAAAAAAACTCTGAAATAGTTTGACCTTTTCTGACCAATTTGTTATAATAGACTTTGTAAAGGAGTTGAGATTATGTCAAATATGGAAATGACAACAACCTTACAAGAAGCAGTTGCCAATGCGCAACAAATTGCTCAAACAAGACACCATCAAGAAATTACTATTAGTCATTTATTTAGATCCTTAGTTCAATCTGGAAACTTTGCTTATAATTTTTATGAAGATTTAGGCGTCGATATGGCCGGACTAGATGCTGAAATTGATCGAGAACTGGATAAAATTGCTATCGTTCAAGGACAAGGTATCCAATATGGCCAACAATTGTCGCGTTGTTTGATGGAATTGATCCAAGCCGCCCAAAATCATGCTGAGGCAGCTGGAGATGAGTTCCTTGCCACAGAGATGATACTTTATGCCATCTTTGATGTTTCCTATAGTGATTTGACCAAATGGTTAAAATCTGTTGGTCTTAGCCAGGATCAAGTTAAAAACAAAATAAAAGAGTTACGAAAGGGTGATCATGTGACCTCTAAACAACAAGAAGAAACTTATGATGCCTTAGAAAAATATGGTACCGACTTGGTAGAACAAGTCAAATCAGGCGAGATGGACCCTATTATTGGCCGTGATGAAGAAATTCGCGATGTGATTCGGATTTTATCCCGGAAAACCAAGAATAATCCGGTGTTAATTGGGGAACCTGGTGTTGGTAAAACCGCCATCGTGGAAGGATTGGCCCAACGTATTGTCAAGGGCGATGTGCCTGATAATTTAAAAAATAAGACTGTCTTCTCATTAGATATGGGGGCGCTTATTTCTGGGGCTAAATATCGGGGTGAGTTTGAAGAGCGTTTGAAATCTGTTTTAAATGAAATCAAAAAAGCAGACGGACAAATTCTACTCTTTATTGATGAAATTCATACGATCGTTGGTGCTGGTAAAACAGAAGGGTCAATGGATGCCGGTAACCTCTTGAAACCAATGTTAGCCCGTGGTGAACTCCATTGTATTGGGGCAACAACCCTAGATGAATATCGGAAATATATGGAAACTGACAAGGCCCTTGAACGGCGTTTCCAAAAAGTTTTGGTTAAAGAACCTAGCGTGGAAGATGCCATATCTATCTTACGTGGTTTGAAGGAACGCTTTGAAATTCACCACCAAGTCTCTATCCATGACCAAGCCTTAGTGGCAGCTGTAGAATTGTCGAGCCGTTATATCACGGACCGTTATTTACCTGACAAAGCCATTGACTTAGTGGATGAAGCGTCTGCTGAAATTCGTGTTCAAATGAACTCCATGCCCACTGAATTAGACATGTATCGACGTCGGCAAATTCAATTAGAAATTGAAGAACAAGCCTTGAAAGAAGAGTCCGATGAAGCCAGCAAGACGCGGTTAGAAGAACTCCAAGCCGAACTTGCGGATGTGCGTGAACACACCAATCAATTGACCATGCAATGGGAAATTGAGAAAGATGGTCTCAACCAAATCAATGCCAAACGTCAAGAAATTGACCAAGCCAAACATGATTTGGAACAAGCAGAAAGCAACTATGACCTAGAAAAAGCCGCTACCCTTCAACATGGTAAGATTCCTGCTTTGGAAAAGGAATTAAATGAAATGGAAGCGACTTATCATGACCATATGGATAATCAAGAAAGTTTGATGGAAGAATCTGTTACTGAAGATTCAATTGCTGAAGTAGTGGCACGGATGACTGGTATTCCTGTGGCGAAATTAGTGGAAGGGGAACGCGAAAAACTCTTACACCTTGATGATAGCTTGCACCAACGGGTTATTGGTCAAGACGAAGCAGTGGAATCTGTTACTAATGCCGTATTACGGTCACGGGCGGGGATTCAAAACCCTAACCGCCCACTAGGCTCCTTCTTATTCCTAGGACCAACTGGAGTAGGTAAAACTGAATTAGCCAAAGCCCTAGCAGAAAATCTCTTCGACTCTGAAGACAACATGGTTCGAATTGATATGTCTGAATACATGGAAAAACATAATGTTTCCCGTTTAGTCGGAGCAGCTCCAGGATATGTGGGTTATGAAGAGGGGGGTCAATTGACAGAAGCGGTTCGGCGTCGCCCTTATACCGTTGTCTTATTAGACGAAATTGAAAAGGCTCATCCAGATGTCTTTAATATGCTTCTACAAATTTTAGATGATGGTCGTTTAACCGATTCCCAAGGTCGGGTCGTAGACTTCAAGAATACTATCATTATTATGACAAGTAACCTTGGTTCTGATCTATTGTTAGATGGTGTGGATGCTAATGGCAATATTCCAAGTGACGTTGAGGATAAGGTTTTAGAAGGCTTGCATATGCATTTTAAACCAGAATTCTTGAATCGGATTGATGATACGATCCTCTTTACTCCACTTAGTCTTAAACATATGGCGGGGATTGTTCGCAAGATGTTGGAACAATTGACCCATCGTTTGGCCCAACAAAATATCAGTATTAGCTTCACTGATAAATTTGTGGATTGGGTAGGTGAAACTGCCTATGAACCTCAGTTTGGTGCCCGTCCACTCAACCGCTTTATTACCAACCAGGTAGAAACACCAGTGGCTAAGGCAATTATTGCTGGTGACATTCAATCAGGTGACCAAGTTGAAGTGGACCTTAATGACAACAATGAAATCGTCTTTAATCGCTAAAAGGTGACCGATAATAAGTTATAATCCCCCGCTCTGATATCAGGGCGGGGGATTTTTTCTTGCCAAGAAAGGATGCAGACTGGGAGCTTATCCTTTATAATGGACCTATAATAGAGAAAGAGAGATGAGCGTAATGACTGCAATTTATGCCGATAAGTTCTTTTTACCCGATCAAGAAACAGGTCCAGGCTATTTAACTATTGAGGGACAATATTTTGGTGAATTTTCGCAAACACCACCTGCTGAGGAAGAGGTTATTAATTATTCTGGTTATCAAATCGCTCCTGGCTATGTGGATACTCACATCCATGGTTATGGGGGAGCAGATGTAATGGATTTGAATCCTCAAGCCTTGGAAACCATTTCTAAAGGGATTCCCGCTAATGGGGTAACGTCTTATCTCGCTACTACCTTGACGGCCTCTAAAGAAGATTTAGACCAAGCCTGCCAATTGATTGGCCAATACAAAGATCAATTACCAGGTGCTAAAATTGCAGGAATTTTTCTAGAGGGGCCCTTCTTCAGTGAAAAATATAAGGGGGCACAAAATCCTGCCTATATGTCAGATCCTCAAATTTCTGACTTAGCGGACTGGCAAGCCTTATCCAAGGGTGTCGTTAAGAAGATTGCCATTGCGCCCGAACGGTCAGGAGCCTTAGAATTTATTGACTATGCTAAAGATCAAGGAATTTATGTGGCCATTGCTCATACTGATGCGACATTTGACCAATGTCAGGCTGCAGTAGACCATGGGGCAAATATTTTTGTCCATGAATTTAATGGGATGAAAGGTATCCACCACCGAGAACCAGGAACAGCTGGAGCAGGATTGGTCTTAGACAATGTTTTTGCTGAAATGATTTGTGATGGTTTCCATCTCCACCCAGCTATTGCTAAGTTAATCACCAAGGCGCGCGGAGTGAACGAGTCGGTTTTAATTACAGATTGTATGCGTGGCGGTGGTATCGGTGAAGGAGAATCACGTTTGGGTGAGTTTCCTGTTTATATCAAAGATGGGGCAGCTCGTCTCAAATCTGATAATCATTTAGCAGGTAGTGTCTTGACCCTAGCTAAAGCCGTTCAAAATATGGTCGCTTGGGGGATTGTCAGCCCTGCTCAAGCCATTAAAATGGCTTCTTATGTCCCTGCAGCTAGTGTGGGACTCGCTGATCAATGTGGGCAAATTGCCCCGGGGCGTTTGGCGGACTTTATAGTTTTAGATAAAGATTTGGCAGTGAAGGCCACTTACATCAATGGACAGGAATTTTATCAGTCTTAGTTAAATTAGTTTCACGGATTATTATCAGAAATTAGTAAAAGTAAATTCGGTTAACCTAAATTTTATGCTAAAATAAGGCTAGGAAGGGGGACAGTCATGGAGACTTTTATTTTTGCACTAGGCATTTTGGCTTTGGTAGCAGGTCTAATGACCAAGCGTTATTTGATTGGTGGCCTGTCTGGCATTGTCTTATTGCTCTATTATTTTTCATTGATTGAGAATGGTAACTGGCTACTAATGTTACTCTTTGCAACTGGTGTTTTATTAATCTTGGCCGAGATATTTTTACCCACGTTTGGCTTATTAGGAATTGTGGGTTTGGCGCTCGCTGGGGGTGGCTTGATGTATGGAACCGGCGACTTATTGACTGGTTTGATCGACCTTTCAGTAGGGGTCATTATTGGCTTAACAAGCTTTTATATCTTATTGAAGTTGGGTTATCGGTTACCAATTGTTGAGAAGATGGTACTTAATGATGCCATTAATGTGTCTGGCAACGCCTTACAGAAGGCTGACCTTGAGCAATATATTGGTCAGGAAGGACAAACCATGACCCCCTTACGGCCTACTGGTAAGGCAATTTTTGCGGATAATCAAGTTATGGAAATCGTGTCTGATTATGAAATTATCAATGCGGATGAAAGAATTGTTGTTACAGCCGTTAAAAATAACCAAATCTTAGTTAGGAGGAAACAATAATGGCAGTTATTATTTTTTCAGTGATTATACTCTTATTACTAATCGTCTTCTTTACCTTTGTTCCGGTAGGACTTTGGGTGACTGCGCAATTTTCCGGGGTCAAGGTTGGCCTCCATACCTTAGTTGGGATGCGTTTACGTCGGGTAAATCCTGGTCATATCATCCGGCCAATGATTAAGGCGACTAAGGCAGGCCTAAATTTATCGATTAACGAACTTGAAGCCCATCTTTTAGCAGGTGGTAATGTCAACAAGGTAGTTGATGCCTTAATCGCGGCACAGCGAGCTAATATTGACTTACGTTTTGAAAAAGCTGCTGCCATTGACTTGGCTGGACGTGATGTGTTTGAAGCGGTACAGTTTTCTGTTAATCCTAAGGTCATTGAAACACCAATTATTGCTGGGGTGGCTATGGACGGGATTGAAGTGCGTGCCAAAGCTAAGGTCACTGTACGGGCTAATATTGAACGCTTAATCGGTGGAGCTGGCGAATCCACTATTATTGCCCGGGTTGGTGAAGGGATTGTTACTACAGTTGGTTCTGCAACTACTCATACCACGGTTTTAGAAAATCCTGACTCCATTTCACAAACCATTTTGCGTAAGGGATTAGACTCAGGTACCGCCTTTGAAATTTTATCCATCGATATTGCTGACGTAGATGTCGGACGTAATATTGGCGCCAAATTACAAGCTGAACAGGCTGAAGCAGATAAACGAATTGCCCAAGCTAAAGCCGAAGAACGGCGTGCCATGGCAGTGGCCCAAGAACAAGAAAATATTGCTAAAACTCAAGAAATGCGGGCTAAGGTAGTAGAGGCCCAATCTGAAGTTCCTCAAGCTCTGGCCCAAGCCTTCCGTGATGGCCATTTAGGTGTACTTGACTACTACAATTTAGAAAATGTTAAAGCAGATACTGATATGCGCCACTCCTTAGCTGGCGATGACAAGCCATCAGGTGGTCAAAATGACTAAGCCTGGTTTTTGGAAGCGTCTATTAGCTGGTGACGAAGACTTAGAACAGTGGTTAGAAAGGCTTTTTGAAGAGGACTCTGAAGGCCACGCTACTGATCCTGAAGACGTTAAGCAAAAACGAACCGAAATTGAAGTGCGATTGTCAGAAAAACAAGCTAAAAAAACTGCTTCTAATCAAGGGGGGAAATCGTCGACTAAAAGCCAAGTTAAGTCGAGAAAACAAGCTAGCGGTCGCAATGCGCACGCTCAGCAACAACAAAGACTTGACAATCCAAACAGAAAAGCTACCAACAAAAAAGCCCAAACTATACGGAAATATAAGCGCAAGGCTTCCTCTGCTGGTAATCAAGAATCCCGTCTAAGCCAACAAGGACCTATGTCTGGAGAAAGTCCTAACCATGAAGTATCAGCTGCCGGTCGTGCTGATAATATTCAAGACCGGGTAGACCAAGTCAATCGTAATTTGGATACGGTCTTTGCAGATATTGAAAATGCTGGTCCAGCCATCGAAACTAACTATCGCGTTGGCAAACATGGAGAGTCAAAAACCAGACAGCAAAAAAAGTTGTCCCTGCGTCAAGCTATTTTGGCCAAGGAAATACTATCTGAACCCAAGGCTTTAAGAAATCGTCGTCGTTAAAGAATAGAAATAGGCAGAATTATTTCAAATAAACATTAGAAGATTAGGTTCTACAATAAGTAATAGGGATAACTATTGACCAGTTATTGCTTTGTTTATTGTAGAGCCTTTTTGAATGGATTGGGTAAGAATCAAACGTGCTCAGAAAGTCGCATATCATAAAAGGTGGCAATACTAGATACATTGGTAGTCAACTATCTAATAAAAGTTATTAACGCAAAATTGACACAAGTTGGTGTGATAACGAGATTATTGATTGCAGAGTCATGAAATTAATAATCTTTCCTAAGAAATACTTGTAAACAAAACGCTTGAAAGCCCTTGTTTAGTCATGATAAACTTAATAAGTTGAAGTGTTGTCTTGAGTTAATGAGAGGATGTCATTGTGAGCCAAGCTTTAGAATATACCTTACATAAGAAAGAAAAGCATACTGCTGCGCGTCTAGGGGAGATTAAGACAGCTCACGGGACCATTCAGACCCCTGTTTTTATGCCAGTGGGAACCCAAGCAACAGTTAAGTCTGTCTCACCAGAAGAATTGAAAGCCATGGATGCTGAAATTATTTTAAGTAATACCTACCATCTTTGGTTACGGCCTGGTGATGATCTGGTCAAGGAAGCTGGCGGTCTTCATAAGTTTATGAACTGGGATCGACCAATTTTGACGGATTCTGGTGGCTTCCAAGTTTTCTCCTTGGCTAAGTTACGGCAAATTAAAGAAGAGGGCGTTTATTTCCGAAGTCACTTAGATGGACGCCGTCTTTTTTTAGGACCGGAAGAAGCAATTGGAATTGAAAATAATTTGGGTGCGGATATCATCATGTCCTTTGATGAATGTCCTGATTTCAATCATGACTATGATTATGTTAAGAAAAGCATTGCCCGTACCACGCGGTGGGCAGAACGTGGTTTGAAAGCGCATAGTCGCCCTGACGACCAAGCTTTGTTTGGAATTTTACAAGGAGCTGGGTATAAGGATCTTCGTCTCCAACATGCTAAGGATATGGTGGCTTTAGATTTTCCTGGTTATTCGATTGGTGGTTTGTCGGTAGGAGAATCCAAGGAAGAGATGTATGAAGTGATGGATTATCTCTTACCAGTGATGCCAGAAAATAAACCACGGTATTTAATGGGCGTTGGCTCACCGGATGCTTTGATTGAAGGGGTTATGCGGGGAGTGGACATGTTTGACTGTGTCTTACCGACTCGGATTGCCCGTAATGGTACTACGATGACTAGTCAAGGACGAGTAGTGATTAAAAATGCCAAATATGCGCGTGACTTTAGTCCCCTTGATTCTGATTGTGATTGCTATACATGTCGCAATTTCAGTCGGGCTTATATTCGCCACTTGCTCAAGACGGATGAAACGTTCGGTTTACGTTTAACGTCAATCCATAATTTACATTTCTTGACGCATTTAATGGCAGATATCCGCCAAGCGATTGCAGATGACAACTTAACAGAATTCCGTGATGAATTCTTTATGCGCTACTACAAAACCAAGGGACTTCCACGGGTAAATTTCTAAACACAGCTTAGTGAAATATGTTAGGATTAAATAAGATAAATTTTAGGAGGAACAGGTGAATGAACTTTATGGGAACAATTTTATATTTTGTGGTAATTATTGCTTTGATGTATTTCTTGATTATTCGTCCACAACGTAAACGCCAAAAAGCGCAAACAGACATGATGGCCGCTATGACGGTTGGTGACCATGCTGTTACTATCGGCGGTTTGCATGGGATAATTGATGAAATTGACGAAAACAAAAACACAATTACTTTGAATTGTGAGGGAATTTATCTTGAATTTGATCGCCGTGCGATTGCTCGTACTGAGAAGGATGATCCCTCTGGCTCTCAAATGGCTAATGATGTCATGAGTGATGCAGCCGAAAATCGCGCCAATTCTGAATCAGAAAACAATGAAAAAACCGTTGAAATGTATGATGACTCAACGGATTCTGATAACGAATAGTGGCTTTGCTGGTTCTGCGATTCTAGGAGGCTCTTATGGAGATTTCGAAATATACGTTAATGTGCCTGCGACCGGCTTTTCGACATAAGGCACGTGAATTCGCTAAACAAGGCTATGGGCATATTAATTGGGAAGATATTGAACGTTATTTTTTGGACTATGCGTGGAAACGAGAAAAACCTCGATCCCTAGTAAAAAAACGGCAAATGATTAAACGTTTATCGGCCAATGATTATTTTGATTATGCCAAGCTGAAGGCAACGGTTTATGATGTGAGTCCATTAGAAGATATGGACATTAACAATTTATTGTAATCCTAAAATACATTCGATACATTCGGATGTATTTTTTGCTATAATAAAACTATCAAGAGAAAGGGAGTAGTGATCATGTCAACAAGTCGCGATGATTATTTAAAAACGATTTTTGAGTTGGGTGGAGCTGACAGTCATGTATCCAATAAAGCAATTTCTGAGAATTTAGGTATTTCTCCTGCTTCAGTAACAGAAATGATTAATAAAATGCAGGCGGATGATACTGTGGAATACATTCCTTACAAGGGAACCAAGTTAAGTGAAGAAGGAAAATTGCAAGGGGCAAAATTAGTGCGTCGTCACCGTTTGTGGGAAGTTTTCCTTTATGACAAATTAGATTATTCTTGGGAAAATGTTCATGATGAAGCGGAAGTTTTAGAGCATAATGTGTCTGATTTCTTTATAGAAAAACTTGCTGACTTTTTGGGTGAGCCTAAATATTGCCCCCATGGCGGTGCTATTCCTGATGAAGAAGGGCACATGCCAAGTGAGAGCCAAAAACCGCTAACTGATTTTTCAGCAGGAGATACTATTCGCATCCAGCGGGTTACCGATGATAAAGAATTCTTAATGTACTTTGATAAGCTGGGCTTAAAAATTGGCAAGAAATATGAGTTAAAGGAAATTGAATCCTTTACTAATGATTATGTGTTAGAGAAAAAGGGAAATGACTTCGCCGTTAATCTAGCAGCAGCTAAGCATATTTTTGTTGATGATGAAAACTAGGATGTGACAACCATGCGAACCATTGGCATGTTGCGTTTTGACGACCCGCAAATTGATGGGTCGCGTAAGATTTTGCATGTGGATATGGATGCTTTCTATGCCTCTATTGAGCAGCGTGATCATCCCGAATACCGGGGAAAACCTATCATTATTGCCCGTCATCCTAAGGAGAATTCCGGTAAGGGTGTAGTGGCAACCGCTAGTTATGAAGCCCGTAAATATGGGGTGCATTCGGCTATGGCTGCTCAAGAGGCCTATGAACGATGTCCACAAGCAATTTTTGTGGCTTCTAATCATAGTTATTATCAAGAAGTCTCCCGCCAGGTGCGTGAGATTTTCTTCCGTTATACGGACCAGGTAGAACCCTTATCTATTGATGAAGCCTTTTTAGATGTGACGCATAATAAACAAGGGCTGCCCTATGCGATGGATATTGCTAAGGCGATTCAAAAGGCGATTTACCAAGAGCTCCAATTAACGTGTTCTATTGGGGTTTCCTACAATAAATTTATTGCTAAATTAGCGTCAGATTATAATAAACCTTTTGGTATGACTGTGATTACCCCTAAACGGGCACCAGCCTTTTTGGAAGGACTCCCGATTGAAAAATTTTATGGTATTGGTCAGCGATCGGTAGCCAAGTTACATGACCAAGGCATTTATACGGGAGCAGATTTAAAAGCACTTAGTCAAGATCAATGCCTGACTCTATTCGGCAAGACTGGATTGGCTATTTATGAGCGTGTACGTGGCGTGGATAACCGATTAGTTAAGACGGTTCGTCAGCGTAAGTCTTTGGGTAAAGAAACAACTTTTTATCCCTTTCTCTACCATGATGAAGAAGTTGAAGCGGTCTTAAGAGAATTAGCCCAATCTGTTGCTAAATCTTTGGCCAAACATGGCGTTCATGGCAAGGTTGTGACCTTAAAGTTACGTTATGGGGACTTCAATACGATGACTAGGCAACAATCGCTACATGATCCTATCAAAGATAGTGACAGTATTTATTTTTATGCATTAGACTTATTTCGTGACTATGGGGAAGCCAGCCAAGGCGTTCGCCTACTGGGTATCACCTTGTCAGACTTGACGGATGTGGATTTTGAAAACATGCAACTTCCCCTTTATCCGCGACTTTCTGACTAGTAAGGGAGATTATATGGCAACCAAACATGAACAAATCATTGAATATATCGAGAAATTGCCCATTAATCATAAAATTTCGGTTCGCTCGATTGCGCGAAATTTATCAGTTTCCGAGGGGACCGCTTACCGCGCCATCAAAGAGGCTGAAAATCGACAATTAGTCGCTACTAAAGAGCGGGTGGGAACTGTCCGTATCGAAGCGCGTGATTTACGGCGGATGAAGCACTTAACAATTGAGGAAATTGTCAAGGTTACTGATTGCCAGGTTCATGGGGGTGAACAAGGGCTTAATCGTGAGGTCAAGCGTTTTATTATTGGAGCCATGCAAGAAACCGATATGCAGACTTATATGTCCCCGCATTCCTTAATCATTGTGGGGAACCGTGATGAAGCCCAACGAATTGCCCTTAAACATGATGTGGCGGTGTTAATTACTGGGGGGTTTGCGCCTGATCAATCTACTATTGCCTTGGCCAATACCAAGGGAATTCCCTTGATGAGTGTAAATTTTGATACTTATGCTACCGCAACCTTAATCAATAAGGCTATGATTGAACGGTCTATGCAAAAAGATATTCTCCTAGTAGAAGATATTTTTATTCCAATTGAATCGACCTATTACCTCCAGGAGAGTGACGTCAAGCAAGACTACCGTGAACTCAACCAAAATACTGGTCATACCCGGTACCCGGTGGTTAATTCGGACCTGAAATTGGTGGGCGTGGTGACAGCTAAGGATCTCTTTGACTATGATGGTCAAGATCTCTTGTCAGCTGCCATGACTCCTCATCCTATTGTGGCCAAATTAACTATGAGCGTGGCCAGTGTCACCCATATGATGATATGGGATGGTTTGGAATTATTACCCGTAGTCGATGACCACAACCAACTCTTGGGAATTTTAACTCGGCAGGACGTATTACGGACCCTACAGTACACCCGGCAAGATGACCAAAGTGATAATCGAATTGAAAATTTACTGGCGCAAAAGTTAAAGCTAATTACCTTATCCAAGGACCGACGTCAAGCAAGATATCGTTTTATTTCCGATGTCACCTTGACGGACCGGGTGGGTGGTTTATCAACCGGCCTATTAACAGTCTTTATCCAGTTGGCAGTACAATTATTTGTTAAGGAAAGTCAAAATCAAACCGTGGTGATAGATTCTATTTCTACTTATTTCTTGAAGTTGATTCCTTTACAATCTACCCTAGATGTCAATCTATCCTTCTTGGAGATAGGACGCCGTCATGTTAAGGTTGAAATTAGTATCTACCATGGACAAAATCTAATGACCAAGGCCCTAGTGACTGCTAGTAATTTGAATGTGCAATAGAAGGAGACCCTATGTTAGCAGATATATTAGAAACTATTAGTGCTTATGAAACCATTATTATTCATCGCCACCTACGTCCCGACCCTGATGCCTTAGGGTCACAGATGGGCCTTAAGGCGGTTCTTCAGGCAACCTATCCTGAGAAAAATATTTATGCGGTGGGGGATATGGATGACTCAATGGCGCATTTTGGTGCGATGGATGAAATTCCAGACCAGGCCTATGAGGAAGCTTTAGTCATTATTAATGATACAGCTAATCTCCCTCGTGTGGATGACGATCGTTATGATATGGGAATCAAATTAATCAAGATTGACCACCATCCCAATACGGATCCTTATGGAGACTTTGCTATTGTAGATCCCGACATTTCATCTACTTCCGAATTATGGGCTAGTATTATCTTCCAAACGGATAATGATTTAGTGATGACAGATGAGGCGGCTAAATGTTTCTATTTAGGTATTGTGGGTGATACAGGGCGATTTCTCTTTGATAACACTCATCCTCATACCCATGCCATTGCAGGAAAATTACTGGCTTTTGATTTCCCAGCGACTGAATTGATGCAGGCCTCTAACACTCAAACTTTGGCCCAAGCACGTTTACAAGGCTATGTTTTGGAACACATTCAATTAACTGCTAGTGGTCAAGTTGCTTCTGTCTATATTTCGCAAGATATCTTGAAAAAATATGGTCTTAATGATTCCGAAACTTATGGCATTGTGCAATTACCTGGAAGTATTGAAGGGGTTAAAGCTTGGGTAAACTTTATTGAGTTGCCGTCAGGAGTGATTCGTTGTCGTATTCGCTCTAAAGGGCCAATCATTAATACGGTGGCAGAAAAACACGATGGTGGCGGCCATCCTAAGGCGTCAGGAGCCAATGCTCATTCTCAAACAGAAATGGCTACTATTGTCGCAGAACTGGACAAAGCAGCTCTAGACCACCAATCATAAAACAAAAAAACTGTTTTCCTTAATTTTAAAAGTAGTCAAGGAAAACAGTTTTTTATTTATTTATTAATCTTAGGCGTTGTCATCTTCATCTGATTTATCAAAGGCAAGAATGACAAAGACAAAGGCAATAGGCAGGAAGGCGTATGATTTGAGCGTCATCGCTAAGACGAGAAAAGGAAGTGCAGCACCTAAATAAGCAATATTTCCAATTTTGAATGTCATTTAAGCTCTCCTAATTGTTAATAATCGATCCATTGGTGTTTGTCTTTGGCTAAAAGATCATCTGCTTCTTTTGGCCCTTGAGACATGATAGGGTACTGTGGTAGTTCCTTAAGTGCCATTTTTTCCCAACCGGCAATAATGGCATCAACAATTCGCCATTGTTCGGCCAATTCATCCCAAGTAGTGAAATAAGTAGGATCTCCTAATAAGGTATTGTAAATGAGCTTTTCATAAGGGTCTTCTGCATAGTTGGATTCCCTTGACCAGTCGCCAACTAAGGCATTGAGTTGGGGCAGTAGGTCTTGACCGGCACGTTTTTCATTGAGATAGAGTTGAACGCCTTCTTCAGGTTGGATATTGAAACTTAAACGTGGTTTGTCACGGTCACGTAGTAGGAGGTTTTCTTCCTTATAGTGACGTGGTTTGAGCACGATCTGAACGGTGGTATACTTATTAGCCAAGGCCTTTCCAGTTCGGAAATAGAAAGGAACACCTTGCCAGCGTTCGTTAGGTATCATAATTCGTCCAGCGACATACGACTCAGTGGTTGAGTTCATTGCAACTTCGTCTTCTTCTAGATAAGAAGGAATGCCGGCTTTTTTAGAATGGTACTGGCCACGGACAATATTGTCACTGACTTGCTCGGGAGTGTAGGAAGGGATAGATTTCAAAAAGTCAATTTTGGCTTCATGAATGGAATGGGGGGACCGATGTTCAGGTAGGGTCATCCCAACCAAGGACATGACTTGTAAGATATGATTTTGTACCATATCACGAATAGCACCTGAGTGATCATAATATCCCCCTCGGCTACCAATAGGCATGTCTTCAGCCAAGGTGATTTGAATATTATCAATATAGTGGTGGTTCCAAATAGCTTCAATAAAAGGATTAAAGTAACGAACAGCTAAAATATTTTGCACCAATTCTTTACCGAGATAATGGTCGATGCGGTAAATATCTTCTTCATTAAAAGTTTGACTCAAGGCATCATTCAAGCTCTTGGCTGTTTGAGCATCGCTACCAAAGGGTTTCTCTAAAATAACTCGATGTTCGCCTTGGTTATTGACAATATTGGCTTCTTTTAAGTATTGGGTAATACTAGGGAAGATAGCTGGTGCAGTAGATAGATAATAAAGCGTTGAAGGCCCCGTTTCATAGTCTTGACGCAGACCATCCATTTTGTTTTTGAGGACTTGATAGTGATCTAAGTCAGTAGCATCGTGGGGAACATAGTGAAAATGACTCACAAAGCGATCACACAGATCTTGATCATCTACTAAATCGCTAATGGCTTGGCTAACAACTTGACGGTAATGATCATCATCCCATTGTCTGCGCGCAGTACCGATGACAGCAAAATGCTGGGTTAAGAGTTGGCGTTTATATAAGCGATAGAGGGCGGGATATAATTTACGGCTGGCCAAGTCTCCCGTGGCTCCAAAGAGCACGATTAAGCCGCCTACCTTTTGTCTGGTCATTTTGCTCATCCTTTCGTCTAAACTTTATTATATAGGGAATTCTAAATTCTGACAATTCATTTATTTTGGCTTATTCTTTATTTTATAGGAATAATCATGGTATTCTATATGATGAGACTAAGAAAGGTGGTTTATCATGTCATTTAAAGACTATCAATTTCAACCCTTTATCTACGAAGCCTTAGCAGAACTACAATTTAGCCAACCTTCAGAAATTCAAGCACAAGTTATTCCCGTCATTCAAACAGGGAAAAGTTTAGTGGCCCAAAGCCAAACGGGTTCTGGAAAAAGTCATGCTTTTCTTCTCCCCTTATTAGACCAAATCACTAGTCAAGCAGTCACTCAGTTGGTGATTACAGCACCGAGTCGGGAGCTGGGTGAGCAATTATACCAAGCCACTAAGCAAATTACTGACCACCATCCTGAAACAATTTTTGTGGAACGGGCCTTTGGTGGGACCGATACCCACCGGCAAGCTGACCGTTTAGATAATCATGTCCCTCAGATTGTAGTAGGAACACCAGGCCGCTTATTGGATCTAATTGAACGGCAAGTTATTTCTGTTCATCAAGTGGAGAACTTTGTTGTTGACGAAGCAGATATGACTTTGGACATGGGCTTTTTGGCACAAGTCGATCAAATTGCTAGCCGCATGCCCAAGGAATTACGGATGTATGTCTTTTCAGCCACCATTCCAAGTAAGTTGCAACCCTTCTTGCGTAAGTATATGGAAGCGCCAGAATGGATTCAACTCAATAATCAGCACCACATTGCTGACACTATTGATAATTACTTGGTGTCTGTGCGGGGGCGGTCCCGTCCTGAGTTACTTTTTGAGTCTTTGACGATTGGTCAACCTTACTTGGCTTTGATTTTTGCCAATACTATTGATACCGTTCGTGAACTCTATCAATTTCTTAAAGATAAGGGCTTGTCAGTTGCCATGATTCATGGGGACCTTGATTCTAGAGAACGGCGTCGGGTGATGAAGCAAATTCAAAATCTTGATTACCAATATGTAGTAGCGACAGATTTAGCCGCTCGAGGTATTGATATTGAAGGGGTTTCTCATGTCTTCAACTATGAAGTGCCTAATGAGCTGGAATTCTTTGTCCACCGTGTGGGACGAACTGGTCGCCAAGGGATGCCAGGAATTGCGGTAACTTTCTATACGCCTGATCAAGAAAAAGATATTGCCTGGTTAGAAGACAAGGGGATTCGCTTCGAAAATAAGGATATTAAGGATGGTCAATGGATAGATGCCAAAGACCACGCCCAACGTCAAAATCGGCGCAAACCTCAAGAAGTGGACCATACTGTCAAGGGAATGATTAACCGCACTAAGAAAAGTAAGGTAAAACCCGGCTATAAACAAAAATTAAAACGCAATATTAAAGAGCATAAGAAAAAACAACGTCTGCAAGCTCAACGTCAAAATCGTAAACAAAAACGACAAGCGAATAAAGAACGTAATCGAGTAGACTACTAAATAATTAAGGTGTGGCAAAAGTTGTTAAGAACAGAAGGATTGGACCCGAAATACGAAATATGGCAAACAGCCATCTTTCGTATTTTGGAAAAGGCAGTCTGTTTTGACTTTTGGAGCCTTTAAATCTTACAAAGAGGCTGGGATTTATTATCCCAGCCTCTTTATAAGATTTAGCATTTTATTTATAGTATAGTCACTTTAATTCGCTTCATTAGGCGAATGGTTTGGATAGTAGCATATAAGAGCATGATTTCAAAATGGTAAGGAAAGAAGGTAAATAGATTAATAATAGTTACTACCACTGCAGGGACGGTAAGTTGGACGACAACCAAACGGAAACGATTAGAAAATTTTAACTTAAGGCGTCGACTGTGTTTAGACAGGGCGGTGAACATAGTTGCTAGTAAGGCAATGAATGCGACTAAGACCAATTGTCCAAAAGTAACAATTAGAAAGGCAATGGGGATATAAGCCCACTGAAAATGCCCCATACTTGTAAATAAGTCTTTTTGTTGCTGAGCAGTGAAATCATCAGTATAGTTTAAACCATAACTCTGGTCAGCAAAATCAAGAATGAGGCGATCTTTTGTATTTATAATCTTGAAGGCATTTGCATTGATAGCATTTAACTGATTTTGGCTGTTTTCATTGTTAGGATCATAAGCATAGGTCACATAATCAGTATTAACAATAAAGGGGTCAATATCATCATTTTGAATTTCCTGGTTTTTCAGCTGAAAATCAGGCATCCGTTCCGCAACAGTGGCGAAATTATTGGTAAAGGTCTGCATCATATTGCTAGCTGCAATAGTAGGAGGGATAGCCATAATAGCAGACAATAATAGCATATAGAGAAAAATTTTCTTAGCATTTAAGAAAAATATTTCGGTACTTCTTTCGAAATAAATTAGGGCATTTTTAAAGATACGAAAAATCTGCATATAATCCTCTTTCCACATTGAATTTTTATTAAATATCATTATAACAGAATTATAAGTGGTCAGGAAAAAAACTCACTTGTATCGAGCGGATAAATTGCATCTCATGTAAGCCCTTGCTAAGATAAAGACAACAACTTAAGGAGGAATGCTTAATGACTTTTACATTACCTGATTTGCCATATGCATACGATGCCTTAGAACCAACAATTGACAAGGAAACAATGACCCTACACCATGATAAGCACCACAATACTTATGTCACTAATGCGAATAAAGCTCTAGAAGGTACTGAATACGCTGATAGAAGTGCCGAAGACTTACTAAAAGACTTCAACAACTTACCAACTGACTTACAAACACCAGTCCGTAATAATGTAGGTGGCCATTACAACCATTCGCTCTTCTGGGAAATCTTAAGTCCAGAAAAAACTGAACCTAGTGGTGATTTATTGGCTGCTATTGAAGCTAAATTTGGTAGCTAGACCAATTCAAAGAAGATTTCCAAGCGCAAGCGGCGGGACAATTTGGCTCAGGATGGGCCTGGTTGTCGGTTCGTGATGGTGAATTGGAATTGACTTCAACGCCAAACCAAGACAATCCTTTGATGGATGGTGCAACACCTATCTTTGGAGTGGATGTTTGGGAACATGCTTATTACTTAACTTATCGTAACGTTCGCCCAGACTATCTTAAAGCAATTTGGGATGTGGTAAACTGGGACAAGATTGCCGAATTTTATCAAGCGGCTAAATAATAGTGAAAAAATCAGAGGCTGGGAGTTTTCTCCCAGCCTTTTTTGCATTATATGAATAGCTATCCACAGTCTTTTGATCCAAGGCTTCTGTTCTTAACGACTTTTGTCGCACCCTATCATTTAAATTCTTTGAAGTAGGAGCTGGTGTCTTGTTGGGCGAGGCGGCGAAGTTCGTCGCGGCTTTCTTGGGGAAGGGAGCCTCCGAAGTCCATAAATTCGACGAGGTCTTTGAAGGCGCGTTGCGGGATGGCCAGGTCGTCTAGGGTTTCAAGGTCGACTGAGAGATCGATAGTTTCTTCTTGTCCAGCTTCGAGTTTAGAAACAAAGTCTGGCTCAGTGACGAATATAGAAGACATTCCAACCATGTCGGCGTTTTCTAGCGCTTCTAAAGCCTTGTCAGGACTATTGATTCCACCAGTTGCGATGACAGGGACACGACCAGCAATGTGATCGTGGACTAATTTATTGACATATTCACCTTTACCTTGTCCAGCGCGAGCTTTTTCTTTGTAAATATCGTGGCCCCATGAAGCGATGGCATAGTATTGGATATTAGAAACTTCCATCATCCAATCGAAATACTGATTGAATTCTTCAACGGTATAGCCTACATCAGAGCCACGGGTTTCTTCTGGGGTACCCCGGAAACCAAGAATAAAGTCTTTCTTGTCTGATTCATTGATTACTTTTTGCACAGCAGCCATTATTTCAACACCGAAACGGGCCCGGTTTTCAAGGGATTGGCTACCGTATTCATCGTCACGTTGGTTAGAGAATGGGGAGAAGAATTGTTGAGGTAATAAGCGTTGTGCATTAGAAATCTCCACCCCATCAAATCCGGCTTCGATTGCACGGCGGGTTGCTTGGGCGTATTGTTCAATAACATGGTCAATTTTTCGTTTGGACATAGCTAGGACATCGTGTTCGACAGGAGTGTTGAGGTGCATAGGACTAGGTCCGTATACCACGCCATAATCTTTTAAGGCAATTTTAGCAAAACGTCCAGCATGGGTAAGTTGCAGAATCGCCTTGGCACCGTCTTTTTTCATGGCTTGGGCTAATTTAGACAAGCCATAGATAAAGGAATCATCGCGGACACTAGGACCGAACTCAAACAATTGGGCATAGTCTTCAATATAGGCAGCAGTTGTCACTTGTAAGGGTGCAGATTGGCTACGGCGTTCAGCATAGCGCGTTTCTTCTTCAGTGACATAGCCTTCTCGTGATGAGGCGTTAGTTGTCAAAGGGTTTAAGGTAAAACGGTTAGCAAGTTCAATGCCGTTTGGAAGAGAAATTGGCTGGAATAAACTTTGGTATTTTTTTGTTGTCATAAGCGCTCCTATCTATATGTATCGAGTTAAAGACAATTTACAATAGTTTAAATTAATCTCTTTCACTATAACACATTTTGTTGGTTACTGATACAGTAGTAATTTACTATAATATCTGTTAGAATAAAAAGAGCAAATCAGACGCAATTAAATAGGAGGAATTTTAGATGACTAAACGTGGAAACTTTTTATTTGTTAGCCAAAATGGCGACGAGTACACTGTAGCAATGACCCCTGAATTACAAGACGATATTGGTACAGTTGGTTTCTTAGAATTCATGGAAGTGGACCATGTTAACAAAGATGATGCCTTAGCTAGCTTAGAAGCTTCTAAAACAGTTATGGAAATCCAAAGTCCTTTAACTGGTACAGTTGTGGCTAAAAATGAAGCGGCTGTATCAGAGCCAAGTTTATTAAATTCTGCCAAGGCAGAAGAAAACTGGTTGGTAAAATTAACAGATGTGGATCCAGAAGAATTTTCTGCTTTAGAAGAAGCTTAATATGTGACTGAGTATTCCTATTTGGATAGGAATATTTCGGATTGAGACTGGAAGTTTTTCCAGTCTCAATTCGTATTGTCGATGAGATTAAGAGAGGGAGGACTAGCATGACTGACCAAGAATTGTCAGATAAATTGAACCAGCTGATAGCCTATTTGGCCAGCGAAAACCCTAAAGTAGAATCACATTTTTCCCGCTATCCGAATGAAACTTGGGAAGATAAGTATGAAATTTTCCGTGGCTATTGTAATATTCGCCCACCTCAAGCCGTTCCTAACCACATTTTAAGTTTACAAGATGAGCTCCTCCAAGCGCTTTTAAGCAAACGAGACATTGTTTCCCTAGACGATTTGACAGCGATTCAAGAACAAATCTATCTCTGGCAAGGAGATATCACTTGTCTAGCAGTGGATGGAATTGTTAATGCGGCTAATTCTGCCTTACTAGGTTGTACCCAAGCCAATCATAATTGTATTGATAATGCTATCCATACGCGAGCTGGTATGCAATTGCGTTTGGATTGTCATCAGATCATTAAGAATCAAGGACGCAAAGAAGCGATGGGTAAGGCTAAAATAACACCAGCCTATAATTTACCTGCTCAATATGTCCTACATACAGTAGGTCCTTATATTGATGAGGGTGGCGTTTCCCCGCTTAAGGAAAACTTACTCGCCTCTTCTTATCGGTCTTGTTTACAGTTAGCTGACCAAGAAGGTTTGGAATCACTGGCTTTTTGTTGTATTTCAACTGGTGAATTTCATTATCCTAACGATCAAGCTGCCCAGGTTGCCATTGAAACGGTCAAAACGTATCTAAATGAAAATAATAGTTCACTGAAAGTTATTTTCAATGTTTTCTTGGATAAGGACCTGGAAATCTATCAAGACTTATTGGAACAATAGAAGGAGTTTAGAGAATGCAAGAAAGTAAGCCATGGATGGTATTGAATCAAAATGCAGAGTCTCAAAGCCAACAATTAGCCAAAGCCATCGCCGAAGCTGAAGCTATCGTAGTAGGTGTGGGGGCTGGAATGTCAGCCGCAACAGGCTTTACCTATGTGGGTCCGCGCTTTAAGAATGCCTTTCCTGATTTTATTGAAAAATATAATTTTTATGATATGTTGCAAGCTTTCCTCGCTGACTTTGAGGATGCTCAAGAATATTGGGCTTTTCAGTCGCGTTTTTCTCTCTTAAATTATTTTGACCAGCCACAAGGGCAAGCCTATGTGGACTTAAAAGAAATTTTAGCAGACAAAAACTATCATGTGATAACGACCAACGCAGATAATGCCTTTTATGCGGCTGATTTTGATATGGACAAGGTTTTTCGTATTCAAGGGGAGTACGGCTTGTGGCAATGTTCAGCCATGTGCCATCAAGAAACTTATCAAGATGAAGATTTGATTCGGAAAATGGTTGCTCAACAAGAAAATATGCGTATCCCTGCTGAGCTCGTTCCGCATTGTCCACACTGTGGCGCTGTTTTCGAAATCAATAAACGTGATGCTCAAAAAGGTATGGTTGAAGATAAGGATTGGCATGATCAAAACGATCGTTACCAAGTCTTCTTAAAAGAAAATGCGGGTAAGAAAATCTTATACTTAGAAATAGGTGTGGGAATGACGACCCCACAATTTATTCGTCATCCTTTCCAAAAATGGACCGCAGAAAATCCCAATGCCCTGTATATCACTATGAATCAGAAACCTTATCGAATTGCTAGCGATATTCAAGACCAGTCATTACGGCTGACTGATGATATTGCTCAATGTTTGCATGCGATAGTCTAATGATAGAAAAGAGCGATAAAAATGTATTTAATTGAACCAATACGTGATGGCCAATGGGTTTACGATCAAGGGACTTCGATGGCGATTCAAGCCTATGTCCGTGATACTTTATTTTTAGATGATGATATTATTTTTCCTTATATGGTGAATCCGTCCATACAAATTGGCTTAAACCAAAATGCTTACGAAGAGGTCAACCAACCCTATATGGATGCCCATAATATTGGCTTGGTGCGCCGAGAAACTGGTGGTGGCGCCTTGTATTTGGATGATCGTAATATGTCTTATTGTTTCTTATTTAATAATGCGTCACAAACCGATATATACGGCAATTATGGAAAACTCTACCAACCAATAATAAAAGTTTTGGAAAAGTTGGGTGTTGATGGCTTAACTCAAGAAGGGCGTAACGACCTCACTCTTAATGGCCATAAAATTTCTGGAGCTGCTATGAGTGTGGTTAAAGGTCGGGTTTATGCTGGTTTTTCACTACTTCTCGATCCTAATTATGAGGTAATGGAAAAGGCGCTTAATCCCAACCAGAAAAAAATTGCTTCCCATGGTGTTCAATCTGTTCGTGCACGAGTGGGTACCTTACGTGATGCTCTAGCTCCAGAATATCAAGACATTACAGTGGAAGAGTTTTCTGATTTGATTCTCAAGGAATTGTTAGAAGTCGATCATTTAGACCAAGCTAAACGCTATATTTTTACTCCTGAAGACTGGCAAACTATTGACCAAATTGCGGCAGAGCGCTTCAATAATTGGGATTGGAATTATGGACGTTTCCGCGATTTCGAGTACCAGGTTGACCAGCGTTTTTCTGGTGTGGGTACCTTGCATGTTGGCTTAAATATTCATAAAGCCTATATTCAAGCGATAGAAATTCGGGGTGATTTCTTCGGTATTGAAGATGTCCATAAATTAGAAGAAGCATTATTGGGAGTTGCCTTGGATAAGTCAGCCATTGCAGAGGCTCTTGCTCCTTATAATGTCAATGACTATATTTCTAATATGGACAATGAAGCATTTGTCGCTTTTATATTAGAAATTCCTGATGAAGGAGACGATAATAATGGTTAAATTAGGGATATTAGACTATGGTCAACGTGATGAAGGGGAAAGCCCAGAAACTGCTTTAGCCCATAGTGTTGAACTGGCTCAACTTTGTGACCAATTAGGCTACCAACGTTTTTGGGTGGCTGAACACCATGATGTGCCAGCCTTTTCTTCTTCTAGTCCAGAGGTTTTCATGACCCAATTACTCAACCAAACGCAAAATATTCGTATTGGTTCAGGAGGCGTTATGTTACCGCATTATGCTCCTATGAAGGTTGCAGAAAACTTTAAGATGATGTTAGCCTTTCATCCTGATCGCATAGACTTAGGCCTAGGTAATACAGCAGGTACCCTAGCAGTGCGCAAAGCCATGGAGACTAAGGGCAAAGCAGACTTCGATTATGAAGAAAGTATCCAAACCCTACAAGCTTACCTACTCGATCAAGCAGTAGGATCTATTGAACAGCCTCAAGCTAAGGCGAATCCTGCGAGCAAAAGTCTACCACTTATGTGGGCCTTATCTTCTAGTGTCCGGTCCGCTCGCATGGCAGCTCGCCTAGGGATGGCTTATACCTTTGGGCTTTTTCCTTATGCATCAGCCAATAAACGCCAGGTAGCTAAGGAAGCTTGCCGGGTTTACCGAGAAGAATTCCAAGCCTCAGCTTTTCTAGATAAGCCTTATGTGTCTGTGGCGCCTTTTGTCGCAGTGGCTGATGACGAAGAGTTAGCTCAGGCTTATGGTCAAGTTTTGGATTTATGGTTACTAGGCAAGGATAATTTTGCTGAGTTTTCTGCCTTTCCTTCTCTAGAAACAGCCCAAACCTATGATTATTCTGACCAAGATCGTGAGCAGATTGCTAAGAACCGGAGTCGGATGTTAGTGGGTGGAGCTAAGTCCGTAGCTAATGAAATGTATGCTATTGCTGATGAGACCCAAGCAGATGAACTCTTGTTGATTCCTTTGATGCCAGGAATTGATGCCCGTAAAGAGGCAGTAAGCTTGTTGGCACAGGTATTCTAATTCAATATAAATCAGCTTCAGATCATGCAGCAAATGATACTTTAAAAGGTGAGTAACATTTGCTGCTTTTTTAGTCAATTGTAGGTTATTATTAATTCGTATTGAAGTGCTTTCAGGCATTGTCTATAATGGAAGTAATTATATGTGCTTGAAGAAGACGAATGGAGGAATTAGGATGAAACTATGGCGGGATTATCGACTGCACTTGTCTGTCTTTTTGGCTTGTTTACTTGCTGAACTCATTGGAGCTAAGACAATCCAAATAGGACAAGTGGCTGTTGCTATTTTACCAATGTTATTTGCAATGATTTTTACAATTATTGCCTATTTATTTAAATCTTTTAAATGGTTAGGAGAAAAACAAGCAGAAGGGGCCTCGCAAATGCTTTCGATTGGGGTACTTTTGTTATTAGCTAAACTGGGTGTTGCTAGTGGTGAGTCAATTGACGCAGTAATTTCCGCTGGTCCGGTACTTTTATTACAAAACTTAGGGAATGTGGGGACCCTTTTGGTAGCCTTACCTATTGCTTTACTTTTGGGCTTAGGTCGGGAAGCTATTGGAATGACTCACTCCTTAGGCCGAGAAGCTAATGTGGCTTTGATTTCAGATGTCTATGGGCCTAGTTCCATGGAATTCAAAGGGGTCATGACATGTTATATTGTGGGGACTTTGTTTGGAACCATTTTGATGTCTTTCTTACCCCCTATTTTTATTGATTTAGGTATCTTTTCACCAGAGTCGGCTGCTATGGCAGTAGGAGCAGGATCAGCTTCCATGATGACAGCCGGTCTGGGTGCTATCCAAGAGGCTGTTCCTGACGCCGATTATGCTACAATTTCCGCCTTTGCTAGTATTTCCAATGTGATTTCGTCCGCTATTTCTGTTTATCTATCAATCTTCATTGCCTTGCCAATTGGGGAATGGATGATGCGTTTAGCCGGTAAAGGACGTCAAGGAGGTGACGAGCATGTCAGCAAATAAAAAGCTTTCAGCTCAGATTCAAGATTGGTGTTTAGCACTAATTATAGTCATTGCAATTGCTCTTGTTGGTAATCGGATTAGTGGGACAGCTGGCATGATTGAATCGATTCCGGGCATGATTATTTTAGGTATTATTGCTTTACTGAGTTTACTATTATCTGAGGATTTGCCCTTTAAAATGCCAACCGTTATTTATGTGTCAGTTATTGGGCTCTTGTTAGCCTTACCATTTTCGCCTGTTTCAGATTTTGTCATTGATTCGGTGAATAAGATTTCCCTGTCAGCCTTATCAACTCCGGTATTGGCATATGCAGGGGTGGTTGTGGGCCGCGACTGGCGTGATTTTGCTAAGGTGGGCTGGCGTGGTTTAGTGGTTTCTCTTTTAGTTATTGTGGGAACTTTCCTAGTATCAGGAGGAATTGCTGAATTAATGGCACGATTTATGTAAATTGGTTACTTATGGAATGTAGAAAAGAGGGACTATGATGGGACAAGTAGATATTATGGCTTTAGCACAATCTGTAGCAGATGATATGGTCAGCTGGCGGCGTGATCTTCACCAATTCCCAGAACTAGGGTTGGAAATTCCGCAAACTTCTGCCTATGTACAAAAAGTTTTAGATGAATTGGGTATTCCTTACCATACCTTAGTTAATGGCAATGCTATTGTCGGTTTGATCGAAGGTGGTCATCCAGGACCAGTCTTAGCTATTCGTGCCGATATGGATGGCTTGCCAATTGCTGAAAATACTGGCCTAGACTTTGCTTCAACGAATGGCAATATGCATGCATGTGGACATGATGGCCACACTGCTATCCTTTTAGGAACTGCGAAACTACTTCAAAACATGAAAAACCAACTGCATGGTAGCATTAAGCTGATTTTCCAACCGGGGGAAGAATACCCTGGTGGTGCCAAACCTATGTTAGACGAGGGAGCGTTTAAAAATCCTGATGTAGACCATGTTATTGGTCTTCATGCGGGTTCCTTAGATCCAATGGCACCTCAAGGCGTTATTGCTTATAAAGCTGAAAATTTTATGGCCTCAATGGATCGCTTCCAAATTGATATTTTAGGTAAGGGGTCTCATGGTGCATATCCTGAAACTGCCCATGACCCTATTGCGACAGCTGGTTTAATGATTAACGGTATCCAAATGATTAAGAGTCGTATGATTAAGGCCACTGAACCAGTCGTTGTATCTATCACTCGAGTGTCTGGTGGGTATAACCAAAATATTATCCCTGATAAAGTAGAATTAGAAGGAACCGTTCGGACCTTTAACGATGACCAACGGAAATTTGTTCACCAAGAATTAGAAACTATGGCTAAAAATATCGCTCAAGCCATGGGTGCTGATGCCGAAGTGACTTACGATTATAAATATCCAGCTGTGATTAATGATTCTGATTTTACTCAGCGAGTAGTCGATGCTTTAGCTAAGGTCTTCTCATCAGATCAACTATACGAAAGCTTGGAACCACGCATGGGTGGAGAAGATTTTGCCTACTATCTACAAGAAGTTCCTGGCACCTTCCTATTCTTGAACAATCCGCGTGAAATCGATGGTATCTTCAATGGTCACCACCATGAAAAATTCGATATGGAAGAAAAATATTTCTACTTAGGTGTGGCTGCTTTCTTAACAGTAAGTTTTGATTTATTAGGAGAAGCGTAATAATTTGTCATGGTTTTTGCTATAATGACGGAGATAGCGTTCGTTTATTAGTAGCTTACAAGGCCGAAAAGCAAGTATCATGTCTAGAATTTCTAAATTAATAGATAATAAAAGGGCTGGGAATTATTCCCAGCCCTTTTATAATAGACGACTATTTATCTCCTAATTAAGCTCTTACAGCTTTTCATCTCATCCTTTTAGTCCAAGTTTTTCCTTTTGGGTGAATGACTAACCCATAGAGTAGCAGGGAGGCTAAAGAAATACCGATGCCAGTAATGAGACCGGGAGGCAGGTAGTAGGCACTGACCCTATAAGTGCCAGCTTGATCTAAATCAATTGCTGTCATTCCTCCTTCTAAGATAGGTTGAGCGGTTACCTTTTGATCATTTACAGTAAAATGCCAACCCTCTGAATAAGGAAAGCTGAGGACCAGCTTTTGCTTGTCGGTTAGCGATGTGACGGTTCCGGAAAAAGAATTATTATCAAAGTGTTCTAAAGCTAAACTTTGAACGGATTGCATCAAGTTACTGACTTTTTTGGGATCTAATGAATAAAGATTAGTGTCTTGTAGGTGAACTTCATCGGTTAATAATTTGATTTGAAAGACGATATTTTTATTTTGATTTTGACTCGCTAAGTTATAAATTTGGGTAGACCGGAAACTGCTATCGTATGGAAATTCTTGACCGTTGAGATAAAAACTTACCTCATTTTCATTGAGATAACCTGGAAGGGTCAGATAATAAGAACGGTCATCAGGAATCGTCATTTCTAAATTAATATAGGCCTCTTGGTCAGGATCAATACGCCGATAGGTCCCGCTGACACCATTACCTTCATCTTTACTGACATTGACTAAATCAATGCCTTGGAAGTTTTCTAACTGAAAATACTGAGTGATTTTCTGGTCGTTATCAGCTCTTTGCTGCTGATCCAAACTCTTGAGAATATCATCTTGCAAGTAAATAGGATAGACATCCTGACTATCAATCTCTTTAATATCAGCATTAGCGACAAAGCCTAAACCCAAAGCATTGGGATTTTCATGACTAATAATTTGGCCGTTATTACTTTGGATAGGGTAGTTACGTAAATCTGGACGATAGGTATAAGTCTTGGGTCGGTTCTCTAAATTCAATCCTGGTGACATGCGATGATAGTAACGAATGTCGAATAGAGCATCAGTAATTAGGGTACCAGTACCATAATTAATAAAGACTTCGCTAGAAGGTTGACCTAAAGCCTTAAATAGCTGGCTAGTGTTTACCTCTAGAGTTGAATTAAATTGGTTTAATCCATAATAAGAGAGTTGTAGGCTATCATTTTTGGTGCGTTGGAAGGTTTTGGCCATACGGTAAAAGTTATTATTTTTAGGTTTATACTGGTCTATCACTCCTTGACTAAGTTCAATGGGTACTGCTACATCATCGGCTTTTAGATAAGCTAAACTTGTTAAGGTCAAGGCAGAATTAGTGAAGCCTTCGCCTAGGCTTAAAATCAGCAGAAAAATGATACTGTACTTTGGGTAATCTTCCATCACTAACAATGCCAGCAAAATTAAAATCATCAAGGTGAAAGTCAACCAAATTGTCCGGGGACTCAGATAGGTCATATCGTTCATATTATGAAAGAGATAAATCACAGAGAGAGCGATCAAGCTCAAGGAAATGATTGCAGCTTTTAAGGAAAAGTGGCTTATGGACCGGTAGTGACGATAACCGATGTATAATATAAAGGCTGAAAAAACAAAAGAAAAGCGATAGGGATACCAAATGGGATTTTGCCAACCATGCCAAATCGTATTCAGAGCTTGGTTATTCATGGATAAAATGAGAATAAGACTCAAGGCAAAGGCAGCCAGTCGTTCACGAATTGGGAAATGCCGATTGGTGAAGTAAGCCAAAAATAAGATTAGAGCAAGTGAACCAACGAAAATATTTGGTAAACCCTCAGGCATCTGGTCAAAGTTAAAAGGGCCGATGACAAACTTAGATAAGATATCTGTAATAGGATAGGCAAAGGACCAATCCAAGGCATCTGCTTGGTAGGCGCCTTTGGAAGCCATTAAAGAATGGTAGGTAGGGAGTAAGGAAAAGGCTGCTAAGCCACCAGCCAGTAGAGAAGCCAAGGTAAAGTGACCAATCAATTTACTAGCAATTCTAGCTTTACCACGCCATGTTTTTTTCAAAGTCCAGAAATCTGCACTTATTAACCGGTAAATAAAAAATAAGACAACAAATAAGCAGATCATATAGCCAATATAATAATTTGTGACTAGAATAAGAGCTAAACTGAAAGCATAGGTCCCTAGACTCCCCTTTTTAAATAATTTCTCTATTCCCCATAAGACAAGAGGCAAGAAGATTACGCCATCTAACCACATAATATTGAGTTGGTTGGCTGATAAGTAGCCAATAAAGGCGTAGGCTAAGGAAAAGGTCAGTGATTTAATTCCTCGATCGCCATATTTTTTACTCAATAAGTATTGAAAACTGGCACTAGCTGTGCCTAGTTTGAGTAAGATAATCAGGGCTACAGCTAGAGACATTAACGATTGTGGAAATAAGAGGAGAACCAATAAAAATGGACTTGATAAGTAATAAGCCCAAGTACCTAACATTTCTCCACCTATCCCTTTTTCAAAAGAATAAAAGAATTGGGGAAAACCTTGGAAAAATTCTTGGCGATAATATTGGTAGAAATCGATGTATTGTTGGCCTAAGTCAACGGTAAAAAGTGTGTTGTCGCCAAAAGGATAAACTCCCATAGCAATAAAAAGCCCTGCCATTAAAATAATTGGCAAGAAAAAAGCTATCAGCAAAAGGCAAGCTAAGGGATGATGTTTCCAAAAGGATTGACACAAGGATTTAAAAGTCATAATAAAGCCGTCCTTAATGTGTGATGTAATTTGTTCCTAGCTTAACATAAATGCTTAGCCTGGGCGTAGTGAAATTGCTGTTGGTGTTTTTTCTTAAGAGCATAAAGAGCTAGAAACAAAAGTCTTAGATTTTTTGTTTTGTAGAAATAGGCTTCTATTCATTCATATCGCTTTGACTCACCTTCTTTGGTTGCTAGTCCTTAATAAAATTCTTAATATTTTCCTATGGTCTAGGTCTTGGGCTTTAGGTTATACTAATATAGTATGATATGATAAGTGTCACCATTAAGTTTGAATTGAGTAGGGAGTTGGTGTTGGCATGGCAGATGCTAATCGTAAAAATAGACAGGCGCCACATTGGGGAAAGTTTTTAAATCGCCTCAATGTGATTTTGATTGCCGTTTTTGCCATGTTTGCGGTATTAATTTTGCGTTTAACTTATATCCAATTGGTTGAAGGGGATATGTTTACCCACTTAGTCCAAAAAACTGATACTAATGTGGCTAGGGTAGGAGTCCCCCGGGGGTTTATTGTCGACCGTAATGGTGAGAAGTTAGTTGATAATGAAGGATTACAAGCAATTTCCTATACTCGTGGACAAGATGTGTCGGCTGAGGACATGGCTAGAACCGCTGATAACTTGGCCAAATATATTGATGTGGACGCGGATAATTTAACCGACCGTGATAAACAAGATTACTTTGCCGCTAAAAACATTGATCGCTTAACTGAACGACTCTCTGATGAGGAGAAAAGTTTATCGGATGATGATATTTATGAAGCACAAATTGATAAGATTGAAGCGGAAGATTTAGACTTTTCTGACCAAGAAATGGAAGCAGCAGCTATTTTTAAAAAAATGAATGCGGCCTATGCTTTTACGCCAACTTTTATTAAGAATGAGGAAGTGACGTCTACGGAGGTAGCCTTGGTGAGTGAGCATAGTGATGAGTTACCAGGCGTGGCAGCAGGCATGGATTGGCGACGTGTTTACCCTAAAGACCATCTCTTGCGCTCTGTTCTAGGAAATGTTACGACTTCAGAAGAAGGCTTACCAGCCGAAATGGCAGACTATTATTTAGCTAAGGGTTATGCTCGTAACGACCGAGTAGGGAATTCTTATTTAGAATTGGAGTATGAAGATTCCTTACGGGGCTCCAAGGCAATTAATGAAACAGAAGTCAACCAAAATGGTGAAGTGGTTCGCCAAGAACAAACCTATGCTGGTGAAATGGGGGACACTTTAGTCTTAACTATCGATTCTAAGCTCCAAGAAAAGTTAGAAAAATTTGCTGAGGAGTATTTACAAAATCGAAGCGCTCCAAGCAACAATCAGATTTATATTGTTTTGACTAACCCTAATAATGGCGAAGTCTTAGCCATGGTTGGTAAGCAACGTAATGAAGACGGCGAAATTGTTGACAACGCTTTGGGAACGATTTCCTCATCCTTTGTAATGGGATCAGCGGTTAAAGGGGCGACCGTTGCTGCTGGTTTCCATTATGATATTATTGGCACTGACCAAGACAATGTCATGACCGACCAACCAATGAACTTTGCTGGCACGCCAACCAAGGCTTCTTGGTGGTATACATACAATCGCGACTCAGAGCCAGTACAATTGGATGAAAAAATGGCTCTAGCCCGATCATCTAATGTTTATATGATTAAATTAGCCATGGCTATTGGTGGTATTACTGACTATTATGACGGTATGTCCCTAATGAACCTTGACCCGTCAACTCCTGAAAAGTTACGGGCGGTTTACCAACAATTCGGTTTAGGGGTACCCACTGGTATTGACTTACAAAATGAGTCAGCTGGTATCAATGGGGGGATTCCTGATAACCCAGGTAATTCACTCGACTTATCGTTTGGACAGTTTGATACTTATACCCCTATGGCATTAAATCAATATGTTTCAACTATTGCTAACGGAGGGAAACGGATAGCTCCTCATGTCATGAAGGAAATCCGTCAAGGCCAAGATGATTATCAAAATGGCTCAGTGGTTTATGATAGCCAACCAAAAATTTTAAATACAGTACAAATTTCTAACGAGGAATTAGCAGCAATCCAGGAAGGCTTTTATGACCAGGTGAATGCCGATTATGGTTTAGGTCATTCTGCCTTTGAAGGCTTTAATATTCCTGTAGCTGGTAAGTCAGGGACAGCCGAGGCTGGTGAAGGTATTGAGAATGTCACATGGGTAGGTTATGCGCCGTACGAAAATCCGGAAGTAGCTGTATCCATTGCCATTCCAGGGGTCGAAATTAGTGGTCAAAGCACTAATGTCCAAGAAATGAGTCGAGAAGTCTTAGATATGTACTTTAATCAAGAGGATTAAAAACGGAATTTATTTTGCATATTGTCGGTAGGATATGCTATACTATTTGAGTATGATTTTTAATCAACGATAGCTTAAAGCATTGGAGGGAATAAGATGCGTGTAAACATCATTTTAGAAAACACAGAATTAAAAGGGGAACGCGTTTACTTGACTGAAAAGAATCGTCGTAATAACCCGGACCGTTTAGAATTGAAAAAATACAGTCCTAAATTGAAAAAAGTGTGCTTGTTCCGCGAAGTAAAATAATCGGTGCAGCCATCTACCGGTCAGTTTGGTCGCAAGTTTTCTTGTTGACCGACTGGCCGTTTTTACTATCTTTCGGTATTAGGAGAGAGCAACTAAAGCACTTTGAGCAGAGAATGTGCTTAATTAGGAGGGCCCTATTGTGAATAAACGTCCATTTGTTTCATGGTTATTATTAGCTATTCAGCTGCTAGTGTTTGTGGTTATGGAATCTGTTGGCTCTACTAGTGATACACAAACATTAATATTATTTGGTGCCAAGTATGCGCCCTTGCTTGCTCTAGGACAGTGGTGGCGCTTAATCCTACCAATCTTTATTCATATTGGTTTGTCCCATCTAATCATTAACTCCTTGACTTTATTTTTCTTAGGACCCATGGTGGAAAGGATTACGGGGCACTTCAAATTCTTATTGATTTACCTAGCTGCTGGGGTTATGGGAAATGCCTTGAGCTACCAATTCAGTCCGAGTGTATCAGCAGGGGCTTCGACTTCTCTTTTTGGTCTATTCGCTGTTTTTATTGCTTTGGCAATCCTTTATCCCAAAAACCACTATTTTCAAGTGCTAGGCAAGCAATATCGTACCTTAATTATTGTTAATATTATCTTGAACGTTTTTTCTTCTGGTGTTGATCTTTGGGGCCATGTCGGCGGTATGCTAGGTGGAATGCTCTTCACCTTTGTTATAATGGCAGGTCAAAGGGACAGCTTTAATTGGGGACATCGAGCTTTAGCCTTATTAGGATATGGGGCAATTCTTGCCTTTATACTAATGAACCATGGTATTTATAATCTCTTGATTTAGAGGAGGATAGTGAAATGAAAGAATCTAAACATCGTTTACGGCAAAATATTAAATCTTACTGGCAAGAGTTAGATAAGCAAACACGCTTAGTGATGGAAAATAATTTGTATCAACAAGTTTTTACTGACGAGGTGTTTTCTCAAGCAAAGACTCTAGCGATTACACTCTCAATGGCAGGAGAAATTAACACCCAACCCATTATTGAAGAAGCTTGGCGACAAGGTAAGCAAGTTGTGATTCCCAAAACTTTACCCAAAAGACGAATGGCCTTTGCTCCCTTTGAAAAGGATGATGATTTACTAGAGTCAGCCTTTGGGGTGATGGAACCACGATCAACGGCTAATTTTGTTGATAAGGAAAATATTGATTTAATTATTGTTCCTGGTTTAATGTTTGCTGATAATGGGCAACGTCTCGGTTTTGGTGGTGGCTATTATGATCGTTTCTTAGCTGATTTTCCTGGTCAAACGCTAAGTTTGGCTTTTCCCAAAATGCATGTCGAAGCCCCACTCTGGGAAGTAGGCCCATATGATATTCCTGTTCAGAAATTAGTCGTTGCCAAGTAGTGGTTAAAATCATAACTACTAGTGAAGTGACGGTGCATCAAAGTGATGAAAATGTTATCATAGGGCTATGTTAAACAATAGGAGTGACAATAATGAAGAAAGTATTGGGAATTGATATTGGAGGCACATCGGTTAAACTAGCTGCTATTCGTGAAAATGGGGAAATATTCCATCAATGGGATATTCTAACTCGTGGTCAGGATGAAGGACAAGCTATTGTGCCAGATATTTTAGCTAGTATTGATGATTTTTTGGCTAAAAACGACTTTAGTATTGATGATTTCCTGGGTATTGGCATTGGGACACCAGGTACCATTGATCGTGACCAGGGTACTGTAGTGGGTGCTTATAACTTGAATTGGAAAAAGGTACAGCCTATTCGGCAAAGTTTCCAAGCTCATTTTCCTGGGATTCCAGTTTATTTAGAAAATGATGCTAATGTGGCTGCCCTAGGTGAACAATGGCTAGGTGCCGGAGATAAAAATCCTAATATGGTTTTAGTGACCCTGGGAACTGGTGTCGGTGGTGGTGTCATCGTTAATGACCAGCTGGTGGTAGGCTCTGGAGCGGCTGGTGAAATTGGTCATATGGTTGCTAATCCGGATGGCTTCCAATGTACTTGTGGTAACCAAGGTTGTTTGGAAACAGTTGCTTCTGCTTCTGGTATCGTACAGACTGCCCAAGCTAGGGCCAAAACTGCTGATGCCAATAGTTCTCTTCGTGAACAAATAAAAAATGGCCAAGCAGTGACTACCAAAGACATTTTCCAAGCAGCAGAAGCTGGTGATATTTTTGCAGAAAGTGTCGTTGAAGAATGTATGGGATACTTGGGGCATGCTCTCGGTCAAATCGCTTCAGTATTAAATCCGGATACCATTGTTATTGGTGGCGGAGTTGCTAATGCTGGGGACTACTTATTAGATAAGGTAAAGGCACATTACCTCCCTCATGTCTACCCTAGTGTACGTACAACGACGGACTTAAAAATTGCTTCTTTAGGTAATACTGCCGGCGTTATTGGAGCAGGTTCCTTAGTAATTAAGAATTTAATGGAATAGAAAGGTTTTTTCGTAATGCAAATAACATTTGGAATGCTTTTATGGCTAGTTTTAATCATAATCATTTTGGCCTACGCTATTTATTGGTTGATTAATTGGAATCGTCGTCGGCAAGCAGCGACAATGCTGTCAGCTGAAGAATTTGATGCCAATAAACGGCAAGCACAAGTCATTGATGTGCGTGAGAGTAATGATTTTCGCTCTGCTCATATTGTGGGAGCTCGAAATATCCCTTATTCTACTATCCAACAATCTGGTTTACCAGGACTTAATAAAAGCCAACCCATTTACCTCTATGAAAATGGCGTTTCGATTGCGGGACGGGTGGCAAGTCAGTTAAAAGAAGCAGGTTATGATGATATCTATATTCTTAAAGGTGGTTTTGCCGATTGGACGGGTAAAACCAAACGTCGTGAAGAAGATTGAGAAACTATTCTGATTCTTGAAAAAAAATCGACCTCATGCTAAAATATAGTGAAACTTAAATATATTGAGTAATGGTTGAGAGGTTAATCACAGAAGGATGCTTAGCGAGTGAATGTCAGGTGAAAATTCACGATCGGTCTGGGTTATAGTTGCTCAATGGTAATTACTCGGGTACATACCCTTATCATGTTGAGTAGAAATGATTAGGTGGTACCGTGTCAATGAATTTTGCGCCCTATGTTAGTTTAGGCTGACATAGGGCTTTTTTTATCAGAAAGGGGTTTTTCGATGCAAGAAATTAATATGCCTAGCAAATATAATCCTAATGCTGTTGAAGAAGGGCGTTATGAGGATTGGGTGAACAAGGGACTCTTTGCTCCCAATGAAAATAAAGAAGTAGAAGCTTATTCAATCGTTATTCCACCTCCTAATGTTACAGGTAAATTGCATTTGGGACATGCTTGGGATGTCACCCTACAAGACATGTTGATTCGTTTTAAACGGATGCAGGGCTATGATACTTTATGGTTACCTGGTATGGACCATGCTGGTATTGCAACCCAGGCTAAAGTTGAGGCTAAACTAGCTGAGGAAGGCGTCTCTCGTCATGATTTAGGTCGAGACAAGTTTATCGATAAAACTTGGGAATGGAAGGAAGAATATGCCCAAACCATCCGTCAACAATGGGGTAAAATGGGGATTTCTGTTGACTATGACCGAGAACGATTTACTTTGGATGATGGCTTATCAGAAGCTGTACGTAAGGTTTTTGTTGATCTCTACGAAAAAGGGATTATCTACCGGGGCGAATATATTATCAACTGGGACCCTAAAGCTCAAACGGCCTTGTCTGATATGGAAGTCATCTACCAAGATGATCCAGGGGCCTTCTATCATTTAGAATATCCTCTAACTGATGGTTCAGGGTCAGTTCGTTTAGCAACTACTCGTCCTGAGACCATGCTCGGAGATACTGCCGTTGCCGTTCATCCTGAAGATGACCGTTACCAAGATTTGATTGGAAGAACGGTGACCCTACCCTTAGTGGGACGTGAAATCCCAATTGTAGCTGATGATTATGTTGACCGCGATTTTGGAACGGGTGTGGTTAAAATTACGCCTGCCCACGATCCTAATGACTTCGCGGTGGGAAACCGTCATGACCTTGAACGCATCAATATTATGAATGATGACGCTACTATGAATGATAATGCGGGTAAATATGCTGGCTTAACTCGCGAAGAAGCGCGTAAAGCGGTGGTTAAAGACCTAGAAACAGAAGGGGTCTTAGTCGAAATTGAAGACAAAGTTCATAGTGTAGGTCATTCAGAGCGGACTGGCGTGGTTGTAGAACCACGACTATCAACACAATGGTTTGTTTCTATGGATCACTTGTCTAAACAAGCGATTGCTAATCAAGATTCCGAAGACCGGGTGGACTTCTATCCCCCACGTTTTGAGAATACTTATCTCACTTGGATGGAAAATGTTCATGATTGGGTGATTTCTCGGCAATTATGGTGGGGTCACCAAATTCCAGCTTGGTACCATAAAGAAACCGGTGAAATGTATGTGGGCATGGAAGCACCTGAAGATGAAGAAAATTGGCGTCAAGACCCAGATGTCTTAGATACTTGGTTCTCTAGTGCTTTATGGCCATTTTCTACTATGGGTTGGCCAAATGAAGATGCCGCTGACTACCAACGTTACTTCCCAACCAATACACTAGTCACTGGTTATGATATTATCTTCTTCTGGGTAAGCCGGATGATTTTCCAATCACTTGAATTTACCGGTAAACGACCGTTCAAAAATGTGTTAATTCACGGTTTGATCCGTGATGCTCAAGGACGTAAGATGTCTAAGTCATTAGGTAATGGGGTTGACCCTATGGATGTGGTCAACCAATATGGTGCTGACGCTCTACGTTGGTTCTTAGCCACTGGTTCTACTCCTGGTCAAGATATTCGTTATAATACCGAAAAATTAGAAGCAGCTTGGAACTTTATTAATAAGATTTGGAACGCTTCTCGTTATGCTTTGATGAATTTAGATGACCTAGCCTATGAAGATATCGACCTATCTAATGTTCATTCCATTACTGACCAATGGATTTTAACTCGTCTCAATGAAACTATTGCTGCTGTGACCCGTAACTTTGATAAGTTCGAGTTTGGTGAAGCTGGTCGTCACCTCTACCACTTTATCTGGGATGATTTCTGTAACTGGTATATTGAAATGTCTAAGGAAGTCCTATCTGGTGATGATGAAGACGCTAAGTTGACTACTCGGTCTGTCTTGGCTTATGTTTTAGATAATACCTTACGTCTATTGCACCCAATTATGCCTTTCGTGACAGAAGAAATCTGGCAACATGTACCACACCAAGGCGAATCAATTGTGACAGCTGCTTATCCTGAAGAAGTAGAAGCATATTCTAACCCACAAGCTTCTAATGCTATGCAGGTATTGATCAGCTTTATTCGAGCTATCCGTAATACCCGTAACGAGCAAAATGTGCCTTTATCTAAAGCCATTAATATCTTAGTTAAGGTAAATGATCAAGAAAGTTTCGATATTTTACAAGCCAATATGGCCTACATCGAACGCTTCTGTAATCCAGAAAGCATCGAATTAAGTATCGATATGGAAGCCCCCGATCAAGCCTTGACGAGCTTCTTCGATAAGGGTGAAATTTATTTGCCGCTAAAAGGATTCATCAACATTGAAGACGAAATTAAGCGTTTAGAAGACGAAGTGGCTAAGTGGCAAAGTGAAGTGGACCGTGTTGACAAGAAATTAGCCAATGAAAAATTTGTGGCTAACGCTCCAGAAGCTGTTGTCCAAGCTGAACGTGACAAAGGTGTTGACTATCGACAAAAACTCGCTGCCAGCCAAGAACGTTTAAGTGAAATTAAAGGACTGTAAGCTAGTTCGACTCTAGATCATTGATCTAGATGTAGAGCCAGATCCCTAGTATTTAGAGGGTCTGGCTTTTTTCGTAAAAACTTTTGAGGAAAGGGGTTCTTTTGTAGTATGTGCGTTTGAAAAATCAGAATAGTCTTGGTCATCGTTTTCAGAGAACGACTTTTTCTTCTAATGAGAAGCTAAACGACCTTCTTTAAGTAAATTTATTTAAATTGACTAGACTTTTGTCTATATTCAGGCCATAAAAATTGTTATGATAGGGTAAAAGACGACAGTAAGGAGACAGATGATGAAAAAAGCTGTGATTTTTGATATGGATGGGACTCTTTTTGATACGGAGCCGATTTATTATAAGTCTAACAAAGAAGCCTTTGCTGAGGTAGATTATGACCTGACTGCTGAGGACTACCAGCCCTTTATTGGTGTAGGTAGTGATTATTCTCGCCGTGGTTTTGGTGAATTATTAGGTGATGTGGAACTTGGTAGTAAGGTTTTTGATCGAGCTGATTTTTTATTCAATGAAATGGTGAACCACCAGGTACCTCCTTTAAAAGTGGGTGTAATGGATTTGTTAGAGCATTTAAATAATCAAGGGATTGCTTGCTATGTGGCCTCCTCATCGGCCTATGCTACAATTGTTGATTTCACCGACCGGGCAGGAATAGCCAAATATTTTAAAGGATATATTGGTGGTGATCAGGTCAGCGAAGCCAAACCTGATCCTGAAATTTTTTTGAAAGCATTGGACTTAACTGGCTATACAGTCGAAGAGGCCTTGGTTGTAGAAGACTCACTTAATGGGGTACGGGCATCTTACTCTGCTTATATTGATGTGATTATGGTGCCTGATCTCATCGCTCCAGATGACGAGGTCTTGGACAAGTGTTTAGCCGTTGTGCCAAGAATTGATGATATTGTTCCTTTTCTCGATTAATCAATAAAGGATTGAATTAATAAAAAATTAATAAGCATTAAATGAGGGTGTGACATAAGTCGTTTAGTGTTGAAGTCTTAGACCAAAATGCGAATGATATCGTAGGATTTGACAGAGGCTTATCAATACTAAGCTTTGTCGCAGCCTTTTTTGTTTATAGCTATGCCCTAACATAAAGAGAATAAAATTTTGCTTAATCATTGGGACATTTGAACTCCTTTTCTCGTAATTATAAATGAAAGGAGTTTTGCTATGAAAACACAAACGATGACAATTCATGAATTACCAGAGGAAATTCGCCCCCGAGAGCGTCTGTTGATGAATGGACCTAAGAGTTTAGCTACTTATGAATTATTGGCTATTTTGTTGCGAACAGGGACACAGAAACTGAATGCGCTCCAGTTAGGAATGAAAGTTCTTCATCATTTTGATAGTCTTTATGAGCTTAAAACCGCTTCTCATACTGACTTTCTACAAATCGAAGGGATTGGTCCTGCCAAGGCGGTGGAAATTCAAGCGGCTATAGAGTTTGGTAACCGTTTGAATTCAACTTTTATTGCTAAGAAGGGGTTGATTACCTCTTCAGAAGATGCTGGTCAGTTTTTTACTGAAGCTTTGCAAGACTTCCAACAAGAACATGTCTTGGTTTATTTTTTGAACACCAAAAATGAAATCATCAAACAAGAGACAGTTTTTATTGGCTCAATTAATACAAGTGTTGCTCATCCTCGTGAAATTTTTAAAGCAGCAGTACGATGTTCAGCAGTTTCATTAATCATTGGTCACAACCATCCCTCAGGTAATCCGCAACCTTCACAAGCTGATATTGATTTCACTAAACGTTTGATAGCCTGTGGTGAACTCATCGGTATCGATGTCCTTGACCATATTATTGTGGGACAGGAACGCTTTTTAAGTTTACGGGAATATGGGGCTTTTTTGTCATAAAACATCGCTTTTAGGCAAAAAGAGAGGAAAAGGTTTGCATTCATAAGTTAGGAATGGTATGCTCTTAGTAGTATTTTTGGATCGGTAACGAGTTATACATTTGCTCTAGTAATAAAGCAACATCTATTCGCTTGAGCCATGCAAGAATTACTAATTATTATGTGCATTGGCACAAGGAGGATTTTTATTTATGGAACAAGGTACAGTGAAATGGTTTAACGCAGACAAAGGCTTCGGCTTCATCGAACGTGAAGGACAAGATGATGTTTTCGTTCACTTCTCAGCAATTCAAGGTGAAGGTTTCAAAACACTTGAAGAAGGTCAAGCAGTAAGCTTCGATATTGAAGAAGGCGAACGTGGCCCACAAGCTGCTAACGTTGTAAAAGACTAATTAAAGTATATATAGAAGAGGCTGGGACTTTTGTCCCAGCCTCTTCTTTTTATCTTTCTTTAGGGCCTAACTTGTTTACTTTTCTGAAATAATAAATAGCTAATCCCAAAATCAGTAAATAAATAACCAGCATTATTAGACTGCTTGTGACAGGAATCTTAGCGAAGAAGAAGGCCAGTAATAGCCAAAATATAAATAGGATAAAAGCACACAGGATTTGACGATGACTTATGGCTTTTTCGTTTTCGCTTTTGAATAATCCGGCAATCAAGAAGGCTAGTGATAGGTTAAATACAATAGGTATAATGCCAAATTGAGTGAGGAAAAGATTGCTTTGTAATTGATCAAAAACATTTTGCGCCAATAAAATTTGACTGGCGTAAGTAATTATCGGGACAGTCGATATTAAAGGTTTCGCAATGATTACCAGATGGACTAGGAGCCACTGGATAAGTAACATGGAAAAAGATAAGCCACCAAGTTGTGGCCACAGGGCGATAATAATGACCAAGCTTAAAATTTCAACACCCATTAATAAGAGACCGTTATGCAAGAAAGTTATTGCTTTATGCTTGGTAAACAAATAATACATTTGACTAAATAAGACTTGTAAAATCCACATTGCTAAGGATGGCCACCAATTAATTAAGTGGTTGGTTAACGCAAAGATAAATCCTGGAGTAAAAATGAGCAGGGTAATTAAGAAATTAATCAGTAGGGGAATCAGCTGTTGGGAATTTTTTAAGTTGATTTTCACTAAGATCTCCTTTCGACAATTAAAAGACGAGGGGGATTATTTTTCTGGTTGATAAACTGAAAATGGCCCACAGAATAACACTCTTGGGGCAAGTTTTCAAGCTGATGATAAACGGATTGATATTCTTCTAAGCCACCAGGATGACCGATATAACAAGCGATGATTAGCCGTCCTCCAGCTACTAGCCGCTCTAGGCATTGGTCAATAGCTCTTAAGGTGGATTGGAATTGGGTAGTAATCGTTTTATTGCCCCCTGGTAAGTATCCCAGATTAAAAATAGCAGCGGAGAGTTGACATTTTGCTGGTAAGTAATGGTCAATTTCTTGGTGATTGGCTTGAATAAGGCGAGTTTGCTTAGCTAGATTTCTTTCTTGCAACCGTTGTTTGCTAATGGTAATGGCCTCTTCTTGAATATCAAAAGCATAAACATGGCCATTAGGACCCACTAATTCTGCTAGGAATATACTATCATTTCCCTTGCCTAAGGTAGCGTCTAAAACAGTGTCACCAGATTTTACAATTTCAGCCAATAATCGATGGCTGATACTGACTATATTTCCCAAAATGTGTCTCTCCTCTATTAATTTATTCAAAGTATAACACCTACAATATTACATTTAGGTTACAGATATTAATTCTAGCTAAAAAGGGATAAATTTAAAGGCAAGAATTTATTAAATAATCTATAATAAACTGGAGACTATTCAGGGATTTAGGAGGCCAACAATGACTGATAAACGACAATCACAAATTGATTATTTAAATCATCTAAGTAAGCAGTCTTTAACGGTAGGATCGATTGTACTCGGTTCAGCCTTAGCGGTGTCTGCATTTAATGCATGGGATAATGTAGAAACCGTTAAAGCCGAAGAAAAAACTGTACATTTTGCTGCTACTCAAAATAACTTTCTTAACACCTTAATTCCTTATGCCTATGAAATTGCGCATGAGAATGACTTATATGCCTCTGTAATGATGGCCCAAGCCGTATTAGAGACCGGTTGGGGAAGTTCAGGCTTATCACAACAACCTTATAATAACTTATTCGGAATCAAAGGGTCTTATAATGGCCAATCTGCTCAATTCAATACCCTCGAAGATGATGGCTCTGGAAACTACTATCAAATCCAAGATGGTTTCCGTGTCTATCCGTCTTATCGTGAATCTTTATATGACTATGCAGATAAGATTAGAAATGGGTTAACTTATTCACCTAATTTCTATGCTGGTGTTTGGAAGTCCAACACTAATTCTTATCGTGACGCTACACAGTACTTAACAGGACGTTATGCTACAGATACACGTTATGCTGGTAAGCTCAATCAAATTATTGAAAATAATAATTTAACTAAATATGATACGCCAAAAGGTGCAAGCGGTGATGTCAAAGCCGTTTTAACTTCTGATGGCCAAGAGTCCTACCAAGATGTTCAATTCGAACAAAGTAGCTCTCGTCCTAAACAAAAGGTGACAACTAGTAATGCAAGTTATACAGTTCGTGCAGGTGACGGCTTGTACTCTGCAGCTCGTGCGTTGGGAACGAGTGTTGCTGAATTAAAAGCAACTAATGGTTTAAGCTCTAACCTGATCTTCCCAGGCCAAGTTCTATATACTAGCAAAGCCAAATCATCCAGTCAGCCTTCTGCACCTACTAGCCAGAAAGAGACTGGTTCAAGTCAAAATACAAGCGGTTCAGCCAAGACCTACACGGTCAAATCAGGCGATGGTTTGTATTCAGTCGCTCGTGCTTTAGGTATTTCTGTATCTGAAGCCCGGCAAATGAACGGTGGCAAGGATTTGATTTTCCCAGGTCAACAATTCACAACCGGTGCCAAGACTTCTGCTAGTGGGCAAAGTTCAGCTAAACCAGCGACAAGTTCAAATGCTTCTGGTAAGACTTACACGGTTAAATCAGGCAATGGTTTGTATTCAGTCGCTCGTGCTTTAGGTATTTCTGTATCTGAAGCCCGGCAAATGAACGGTGGCAAGGATTTGATTTTCCCAGGTCAACAATTCACAGCCGGTGCCAAGACTTCTGCTAGTGGGCAAAGTTCAGCTAAACCAGCGACAAGTTCAAATGCTTCTGGTAAGACTTACACGGTCAAATCAGGCGATGGCTTGTACTCAGTTGCTCGTGCCTTAGGTATTTCTGTATCTGAAGCCCGGCAAATGAACGGTGGCAAGGATTTAATTTTCCCAGGTCAACAATTCACAGCCGGCGCTAAGTCTTCTGCTAGTGGGCAAAGTTCAGCTAAACCAGCGACAAGTTCAAACGCTTCTGGTAAGACTTACACGGTCAAATCAGGCGATGGTTTGTATTCAGTCGCTCGTGCCTTAGGTATTTCAGTGTCTGAAGCCCGACAAATGAACGGTGGTAAAGACTTTATCTATCCAGGTCAACAATTTACAGCAGGAGCAAATGCTACTTCCGCTAATGGGCCAATCCAACAAGGGACAAGCAGTCAAAGTACAAGTCGTTCATCAAATGGTACCCATACTGTTAAGGCTGGCGAAACAGCTTGGCGAATTGCTAAAGCTAATGGGTTAAGTGTTGATCAATTACTACAAATGAATGGTTTAAGTAATGCTAATCTTTACATTGGACAAAACTTACGGGTGAGTGGCCAAGCACCAGCAAGTAGCCAAACGCAAAGTCAAGTCAAAGAAACACCAACTAAGCAAACAAATCCACAAAGTCAACCTAAACAAGTAGCTGCCCAAACAAGTAATCAAGCGTCTGCCTACACCGTTAAAGCGGGCGATAACCTTTATCGTATTGCCTTAAATCATGGGGTTGAATTATCTACCTTGAAAGCGGCCAACGGATTGACTTCTAACGCCATTCATGTGGGACAAAATCTGGTAATTCCTAATTAAAATGATTAATAGCTAGTAAGTAAACTTGAATTTATGCTTAGCCAGTGCTAGAATAAGTGCAATATTAATTAAAATTAGAGTTATTAACTTAGCCAAAATTTTCAGCGAGCGTGTGGGTGGTGTGAACACGTAATGATTAACTAAGCGAACTTGTCTAAGGATTGTGTGATGATTAATGATAAAGTCACACCGCCCCGCCAGCGTTATCGGTAAGAAGAGTAATACTTTAGGTGGTACCACGCAAGGCGTCCTAAGCAGGCTTTTAGTCTGCTTAGGGCTTTTTTTATCTATAAATAAAGGAGAGAGTAATTATGGTTTTTAATCATCATGTGATTGAGAAAAAATGGCAAAAATATTGGGATGAACACAAAGAATTTAAGACCAAAGAGGACATGTCCTTGCCTAAATATTATGCCTTAGATATGTTCCCTTATCCCTCTGGCGCAGGCCTTCATGTTGGTCATCCTGAGGGGTATACAGCAACCGACATTATGTCTCGTTTCAAACGGGCGCAAGGCTATAATGTCTTGCATCCTATGGGCTGGGATGCCTTTGGTTTACCTGCTGAGCAATACGCCTTAGATACTGGTAATGACCCTGCAGACTTTACTAAGAAAAATATTGCAACCTTTAAGAAACAAATTAAATCGCTTGGTTTTTCTTATGATTGGGACCGCGAGCTGGCTACTACAGATCCTAAATATTATAAATGGACCCAATGGATTTTCACAAAACTCTATGAAATGGGCTTGGCCTATGAAGATGAAATTGCAGTAAATTGGTGTGAGGAATTAGGAACGGTTCTAGCCAATGAAGAAGTCATTGATGGTAAGTCAGAACGTGGTGGATACCCAGTCGTTCGTAAACCCATGAAACAATGGGTACTTAAAATTACTGCTTATGCTGATCGTCTATTGGAAGATCTAGATGATTTGGATTGGCCTGAAAGCATTAAAGACATGCAAAGAAACTGGATTGGTAAATCTGAAGGAGCCGAAGTTCACTTTACCATTGCTGGTCAAGAGGACCTGTCTTTTGACGTGTTCACTACCCGGGTCGATACCTTATATGGTGCGAGCTTTATCGTCTTGTCACCTGAGCACGATTTAGTCCAAAAAATCACTGATAATGCCCATCAAGAAGACGTAGCTGCCTATGTTGAGGCTGCCGCGTTGAAATCAGATTTAGAACGGACAGACCTTGCCAAAGATAAATCCGGTGTTTTCACGGGTGCCTATGCGATCAACCCAATTAACGGAGAAGAATTACCAATTTGGGTAGGTGACTATGTTCTTTCTTCTTATGGAACTGGTGCCGTAATGTCTGTTCCAGCTCATGACCAACGCGACTATGAATTTGCCAAGAAATATGACCTCCCTATTCGTCAAGTGCTAGCAGGTGGCGATATTTCTAAGGAGGCCTATACTGGCGATGGCGACCACATTAATTCTGGTATGCTTGATGGTCTAAACAAGGAAGAGGCCATTGCTAAGGCAATTGCCTACTTGGAAGAAAAAGGTGCCGGTCGTCCGGTAACATCTTATCGGCTCCGTGACTGGGTTTTCTCACGGCAACGTTACTGGGGAGAACCAATTCCTGTTATTCATTGGGAAGATGGTAGTACCACGGCTGTTCCGGAATCTGAATTACCAGTACGTCTTCCTAAGGCTGAAAACATCAAACCATCTGGTACGGGAGAATCACCTTTAGCTAATATGACCGAGTGGTTGAATGTCACTGATCCCAAAACTGGAATGAAAGGGCGTCGTGAAACCAACACTATGCCACAATGGGCCGGTTCTTCTTGGTACTTTATCCGTTACGCGGATCCGCATAATCATAATGAAGTGATTAGTAAAGAAGCCGCTGACTACTGGATGAATGTTGACCTTTACATTGGTGGTGCTGAACATGCTGTATTGCACTTGCTCTATGCTCGCTTCTGGCATAAAGTACTTTATGATTTGGGTGTTGTTCCTACTAAAGAACCTTTCCAAAAATTGTTCAACCAAGGAATGATTTTAGGAGAAGGCCATGAAAAAATGTCTAAGTCAAAAGGCAATGTGGTTAACCCAGACGATGTGGTTAAAGATTATGGAGCGGATACACTTCGCCTTTATGAAATGTTTATGGGACCTTTGGATGCATCAATTGCTTGGTCTGAAAATGGTTTAGAAGGCTCACGTAAATTCCTAGATAGAGTTTGGCGCCTACTAGTTGATGAGGAAGGCCATATGCGGGACCGGATTACTACTATCAACACCGGAGAGCTTGATAAGGTTTATCATCAAACCGTGAAGAAAGTTACTGAAGACTTTGAGGCTTTGCACTTTAACACTGCTATTTCACAATTAATGGTTTTTGTTAACGAAGCCAATAAAGCCGAGACCCTCTACTATGAATATGTTAAAGGCTTTATTCAATTGTTGGCACCGATTGCGCCTCACTTGGGAGAAGAGCTATGGACTATCGTTGGAAATGATGCTGGTATTTCTTATGTCCCATGGCCAACTTATGATGAAAACCTCTTAGTTGACGATGAAATTGAAGTCGTTTTCCAAGTCAATGGTAAGATCAAAGCCAAAGCCATGATAGCCCTTGATATGGACAAAGAGACACTTGCCCAAGTGGCCCAAGAAAATGACGCTGTTCAGGAAGCCATTGCAGGTAAAACGGTCCGTAAAGTCATTGCGGTACCAAATAAATTAGTTAATATTGTAGCAAATTAAGGAGGTTAAGCGTGAAAAACGTTTTAATTATTCACGACATTTCTGGTTATGGCAAGTGCTCAACAACAGTGGCATTACCAATTTTATCTAGTATGGAATTGACCGGAACTCTACTTCCAAGTGCACTATTGTCTACTCACACCGGTCCTGGTTTCGAAGGATTTACTTTCCTTGATTTAAAGGATGAAATGCCTAAAATTACTGACCATTGGAAGTCATTTGGTTTAAAGTTTGATGCCATTTATATTGGTTATCTAGGTCATGTTGCCCAAATTGAGTTCTTAAGTCAAGAATTACCAGCATTATTGGCGGATAATGGTAAGATTTATCTGGATCCAGTCATGGCAGATAATGGCCAATTTTATCCAGGCTTTGATCAAAATTATGCCCATGCCATGCGAGACTTGTGTCGTATTGCAGATGTCGTGATGCCTAATCAGACCGAGGCGGCTTATCTTTTTGACTTGGATTATAAGGAAGGCTTGTGGCCGGAAGAAAAAATTCAAGAATTAGAGCATGCTCTGGGTCAATATACTGAAGCGGCTTTAGTCTTAACCGGAGCAGGTTTCGATGAACAAGGGAAGACTGGTGCCTATTTCAAGGACCCTGTAAGCGACCAATCTGGCTTAGTGCAAGCTGACTTTGTTGGTGGTAGCTTCCATGGAACGGGTGATATTTTTGGTTCTATTCTAGTTGGCGCTAGTGTTAACGGAGCTGACTTAGCTGAAGCAACTCGTATTGCCGTTGAAACTTTACCCAAGATTATTAAAATCTCACTCGATGACCCAAATATGGAACAAAATGGTTTGCAGTTTGAACGCTTCCTTGGCGATTTGTCACAATACGTTCGTGAGTTGAAGAAATGAACCTAATCTAATAAAAATAATAAAGAATGAAGACCGCGATATCGCGGTCTTTTCCTTGTGTATAGACAAAGCAAAATACTTATGGTGGTGCTGTTGAAGTAAGAGGAAGATGGTTTTCGCATGGATGGCATAGTTAAAGCCAAAGGAAGTCAGGGCTCACAAGGAATCCGTTCAAATACTTCAAGAAATTGCTTTTTCTTAAGCCATTCGGTGAAACAACATGAGATTGGCTGTTTATTCAAAAAAGTTAAAGCAATTTCTGAGTTTGAAATAAACATATGAAACGTTTTAAAATATTGCTATTTTCAATAGTGATATAATTTAATAAAGTTTTAATTGATTTCTTAGCTTTTATTAGGTTGAGGAGTTTGCTTTCATGGCATTTATTAAGTAAAATGAAACGGATTAGAATACTAAGTTTAGAAATAGGAGTTTGATTATGGCAAGTCATAATGAGGAACAAGTGAAATCGGCCCAGGAACGAATGAATGCAGGGTCGGCATGGATGTCGGCAGCTTCTATTATTTCACGTGTCTTAGGAGTGCTCTATATTATTCCTTGGATGTCGTGGATGGGGGATCCACAAATCGCTAATGAAGCTAATGCTCTATTCAATATTGGCTATAAATGGTATTCCATTTTTATTGCCATTGCGATTGCAGGGGTGCCGGGAGCGATATCCAAACAAATTGCGAATTACAATGCTAGGGGCCAATACCACACGGCCCAACGTTTATTTAAAAGTGGATTTGTTTTGATGGCGATATCAGGGGTGGTATCAGCCGTGCTTTTATGGACCTTAGCGCCACAGTTAGCAGCTAATACACCAGCTAGAAGTCCTGAGTACGCTATCACTGTGATTCGTTCCTTGGTTCCCGCCTTGGCAATTATACCTATTCTGTCAATATTCCGGGGGTTCTTCCAAGGGTATCAAGATATGAAGCCCTCTGCGGTTTCGCAAATTATGGAGCAACTTTTTCGAGTGATTTATATGTTGATTGTGGTTTATCTGTTAAGGGTTGTTTCTAATGGTACCATGGTTACAGCAGTTGCCCATTCCACTTTTGCTGCTTTTATCGGTGCGATTGTGGCAATTGCAAGTTTGCTCTACTATTTATTTAAAAATAAAAGCCGTTATCAGATTCCTGAAGGTCATCAAGATACCATTGCGGTGTCGTCAAAGTCATTACTGTGGGAAATCATTCGAGTAGCTATTCCATTTATTATTGCCGGAGCAGCTATTGAAGTGAGTCAACTGATTGATACAAACACCTTTATGCCGATTATGGAACAGGTGTCTAATTTATCTCAAGCAGAATTAATCAACCAATATGCGGTATTTTCTGCCAATGCCAATAAATTGGTAACCGTAGTGGTATCCCTAGCTATTTCGATTTCATCGGTATCCATTCCAATTTTAAGTTCCACTTATACCAGTGAAATGAACCAGCAACTCACTGTAGAAGCAAAATCTTGGCCTGATACGATTGCTTTAGTTAACCATAATATACAACTCTTTGCCTTAATTATGTTACCAGCAGCGACTGGGATGGCAGCTGTCGCAGGCCCACTTTATACGATGATTTACCCTTATGATCCGCACGGTGCGTGGTTTTTACAGATTTCTAGCATCATGGCTATTGCAATGGGCTTGTTTAGTGTCATGGTTAATAATATGCAAGCCATGGATTATCAAAAAGATGCCATATTTGGCATGTTAATTGGTATGGGAGTAAAACTGCTCTTACAATACCCACTCTTGGCAGTTTTCCAAACGCCAGGAGCCATGTATGCCACAATTATTGGCTTCGCCGTCATGAGTACTTATTACCTCTTCCGAATCAAGCAAATTCTAAATTTCCCTTATCGGCAGTTGTTGACTAAATTACGGCCTATCGTCTTGTCGACGCTGGTTATGGCAATCGTAGCTTTTATTGCTAACCTAGGAGTTTCCTTGGTACTACCACAGCCAAATCGTTTGGGTAGCTTATTGGCTGTTGCTATAGTAGGAATTATCGGTGCGTGGACTTACTTATTGCTTGGCTTACGCTTCCGTTTTATTGACTTGGTTTTAGGAGAAAAGGCTGATCGTTTACGTCAGTTATTCGGAGTTGAGGCCCGTGGCTAAAACAATTCGTCTAGATAAATATCTTTCTGAAAACACTCTCTATAGCCGAAAAGAAATTAAACAATTAGTTAAAGCTAAGCGAGTTCAAGTTAATGGCCAAGTCATTAAAAAAGCTGATAGCAAAGTGAATCCTGACCAAGATCAGGTTAACTTGGATGGTATTTCTATCGCTTATGAGCCTTTTATCTATTATATCCTTAACAAACCCCAGGGTGTGGTGTCAGCGACTTGGGATGCCCAGTGGCCGACTGTCTTAGATTGCCTACCCCAAGAGGATATGGCAATCTATGAACCTGCTCCCGTTGGACGTCTGGATAAGGACACAGAAGGCTTACTTATTATCACTAATGATGGTCAGTTTAACCATCAAATTGTGTCCCCTAAACGTCACGTAGAAAAAGAATACACCGTTGAAGTTTCAGAGCTCATTCCTGATTCCGCTATTGATGATTTCCAAGCTGGTTTAAAAATTGACCAAGGTGATCAATGCTTACCTGCTAAACTAACAATCATTAACCGTGATAAGGATCGTGAAATGAGTCATGCTCGAGTGACCATCCGCGAAGGAAAATATCATCAGGTGAAACGCATGTTTGCTGCAATTGGATGCCAGGTTACAGCCTTGAAGCGCATTCGAATTGGCAAGTTTTATTTACCAGAAGATTTAGGTCTTGGTGAATATATCAAACTTAGCAAGGCGGACTTGGAAAAAGAAATATACTAGAGAAAAGGTGATTGGACGATAATCCAATCACCTTTTTAATTTTGATTATGTATTTGTTTGGTGAGATTGATCAAGAAGCTTAGCATAAGTATGATCGATAAGAAAGGCACCGATAGGAGCGGTTGTCAGGATAGCAATAATAGCAACCGCTAAAATAATGGGTCCTGAAGCTAAACCGGCACTCAAGGGGATTCCCCCAATTGCTGCTTGGACAGTGGCCTTAGGTAGATAAGCGAAAGTTGAAAAAGTTTTTTCCTGTTTGGAGAGGTTACTTGGTAATAAGCATAGCCAAACGCCTAAGGATCGAACTATTAGAGCTAACGTAATTAATATCAAGGCAGCAAAGCCAGCTGCACCGATATAAGCTAGGTCTAAGCTAGTTCCTACCAAAACAAAGAGTACAATCTGAGCTACATTCCAACAATGCTGATAGCTTTGCTTGAGAGCAGTTTGGATTTCTGGAAGGTCAACTTGTAAGGCTAAACCACAACTCATAACAGCTAATAGAGCAGAGAAAGGAAGGAAACGATTTATCCAATCTTCGGAATTAACCATAATAATTAAAATGCCTAAAATAAAAACAGTGGTAATCGCTAGGGATGGTTGCCAATATTTTAATATTAAGGCCACTAATTTCCCTAATAAGTAACCAACACTTAACCCGGTAATGATTGAAATGGGGATGTTCCATAAAAGGCTGAAATTAAAGCCGCCCCCCTGAGCCATAGTCATAAAAGCTGAGAAAAGAATAATAACAAAAATATCATCCGCAGAAGAACCAGCTATAAGCATTTGTGGAATGCCTTTTGATTGGCCATATCCTAATTTGATGAGGTCAATCATTCGCGGCACAATGACGGCTGGAGATACAGCAGCTAAAACGGCACCTAAAATAAGAGCATCTGCAAGTGATAGACCAAACAAATAAGGCCCTAAAACCGCCACCGCAGCAATTTCAAATGAAGCTGGAACAAAACATAAGAGCATAGCAGGTAAGCCATTTTTTCGTAAGCTAGCAATATTAAGAGTCAGACCGGCGCGCAGCAAAATAATGATTAGGGCCAACTGTCGCAACTCACCCGACCAGACATAAAAATCAGCTGATAAGGTATCTAAGAGACCTGGAGAAATCAGCAAGCCAAAGAGAATCATTCCCACTAGTCCCGGCATTTTTATTTTCTCAAATAATGAGGCAAAAATAGCCCCACCGATCAATATAATAACAAGATTAATTAACATAAGTTCCTCCTTATAAGTTTATTTACGATTAGGATGGGTTAATTACGGGTGATGTAAGAGATGGTCTTAATTTTTTCATCTCTATATGCGATTGACTCACATTTTAAAATAAAAAAGCTGACAACTTCCCCATATTATTGGAGAAGTCATCAGCGCTAGGGCAGTTTTAGTGTTGAACTAGGGGAGATCTTCATTCCCGATAATTTAGCTGCTTATGATTTTACGCTTATGGAAAGCCTTTGTCAATTGAATTTTAAGATTACTTAAGAAGGACTTCAATGATTATTCATCTGGATTTTAGCGAAGTTATGATAAAATAGAAGTAAGAGATTTCAAAGGAGGAATGCCCCATGGCAATTGCTTGGAAAGAAGAAGTAGAAAAACGTAAAGATGATCTTTTAACTGATTTATTTGAATTATTGAAAATACCGAGTGTCCGTGACGACGACCAAGCGTCACCAGATGCACCAGTTGGTCCAGGACCTAAGGAAGCATTGGAAGCCTTTTTAGATATGGCTGAGCGGGATGGCTTCACTACAAAAAATGTGGAAAATATAGCAGGTCACGTGGAATATGGCCAAGGGGATCAAACATTAGGGGTTCTTGGTCACGTTGACGTTGTTCCTGTTGATGACTTCTGGGATACCAATCCTTTCCAACCAGAAATCAAAGATGGCAAATTATATGCGCGTGGTGCTAGCGATGATAAAGGACCGACTTTAGCTGCCTATTACGCCCTAAAGATTATTAAAGAGTTGGAACTTCCTATTGATAAAAAAATTCGTTTTATTGTGGGTACTGATGAAGAGAGCGGTTGGGAATGTATGGATCGCTATTTTGCTAATGAAGCAAAACCTGATTTTGGTTTTTCTCCTGATGCAGATTTTCCAATTATCAATGGTGAAAAGGGAATGTACTCAGTGAAACTAACATTTGATGATGTTACTGACAAATTAGTATCCTTTGAAGCTGGTCAGCGGGAAAATATGGTTCCTGGCCAAGCTACTGCTGTTGTTCGTGATATTAAAGATGATTTCAGCGAGATTGAACAATCCTTTAATGCTTATGAAGGTATTGATTTGACGGTAATTGACCAAGGAACTGGGTCATTCGCTATTTCTGTCACTGGTAAGGCTTCTCATGCCATGGCACCAGCTAATGGGATCAATGCTGCAACTCATTTAGCTAAATTCTTAACTATGATTGATGCTGATCTTGCTAATGATCCATTTATTGACTTCTTGGGTCAAACACTCCATGAAGATTATTACGGTAAGGCTCTAGGTATTGACCATAATGACGATATTATGGGTGTTTTAACTGTTAACCCTGGTGTGGTAAGACGGGAAGGTTTAGGTCAATCAATTGCTCTAAATATTCGTGTGCCAAAAGGAAAAGATTACGCTGAGTTGGATGCGCGTTTCGCTGAGTTAGCTGCTGAAAAGCACTTTAGTCTAGGGTCTGCGCAAAAAACGAATAAACAACCGCATTATGTCCCTGCTGATGATCCGCTAGTAAAAGTTCTACTCGATGTTTACCATAAACAAACTGGTTTAGAAGCACATGAAAAATCAATTGGGGGCGGAACGTATGGTCGTTTGTTAGAACGCGGAGTCGCTTATGGCGCTTTGTTCCCTGATAGCCAAGATACTATGCACCAAGCCAATGAATTTATTGCCTTGGATGACTTGTTTAGAGCAACAGCTATTTACTGTGAAGCCATTTATGAATTAGTTAAACCAGGATCGATTGCTTAATGATTCAGTCAAAACAAAATGAACAAATTAAGACCTTAAAAAAATTACAAAGTCGTAAAGGACGAAAAAAAATAGGGGCCTATCTGATCGAAGGCCCCCATTTGGTGGAGGAGGCCATTAAGAGTCAGGCCCCAATTAAGGGAATTTATTACCGTCCTGATGCCTACCAACCAGCTTATGATGCTTATGATAATGAGGAAATTACTGAAGAACTAGCCGCTTATATCAGTGAAACAGGTCAGTCCCAAGGGGTTTTTGCTTGGATTGATTTGTCAGTTCAAACTGATTTTCCAATTGAGGACTTACAAGGCCCCGTAATTGCCTTAGATAGTGTTCAGGACCCTGGTAACCTAGGCACGATTATTCGGACAGCGGACGCTTTAGGCTACCAACAGATTTTATTGGGTAGCGGAACGGTAGACTTATACAATGACAAAGTTTTGCGATCCATGCAAGGCAGTCATTTTCATCTTGAAGTCGTCCAAGCTGATTTAAAAACGAGTCTTAGGAAGTTGCAAGAGCGGGGCTATTATGTGCTTGCTTCTGCCTTAGATGACCAAGCCCAGTCCTTAACTGACTATCAACCCAGTGATAATCAGTGGGTTTTGGTTTTAGGTAATGAAGGCCAAGGAGTTAGTGAGTCAATCTTAGCCCTAGCCGATCAAAAGCTTTATATTCCGATGGCAGGTCAAGCGGAGTCCTTTAATGTGGCTGTAGCGGCAGGAATTTTGTTGTATGCCTTGGCATAAGATTGGACTATTGAACTTATTTTTAGTAAGCTTATTAAGTAAGGTGGTCTTATAATGGTTGAAAGTAAAATCTGGGAACGAGATCCTGAGTATATGGCAATTATTGACGATATTAAGGATCATCCTTTTGTTGTTGATCTTAGCCTATTTCCCCAACACGTGAATGGTAACCGCCAGACCCATTCTTATATGGTGTCCTACTATTCTTATCGTATTGCTAAGAGCTTAGGATGGAATTATCGGGCGGTAGCACGTGCCGGTTTATTGCATGATTTGTTTTATTATAAACCGGGTGATTTAGATTTTTCGCATGGCAATCATTTACGCAACCATCCTAAAATCGCCTTAATTAATGCCCGCTTAGTAACTGATTTGTCCGCAATGGAAGAAGACATTATTATTAAGCATATGTGGCTGGCTACTGCTGCTATGCCTAAGTATAAGGAATCATTCGTTGTGACCTTTGTTGATAAGTATATCGCCGTTGATGATTTCGTGCGACCATCTTTTAGCCGAATGATGAAGGCATTTCGTGTCTTTGTGAAAACTTTAGTACTTCCAGCTTTGAAATTGAACAACAAGCAAAGCAATAACCAGCAATTAGAAGATGCATTTGAAGAATCATTAGAGGAGTTAGATAAGAATGAGTGATCATACCTTAGTGGCGATGTGTCCACGCTTTGAAGCAGCCTTTCAGTTAATTGGTAAGAAGTGGAATGGCTTAATCATTGAAGCCTTGTTGGAACGTGATTTGCGTTTTTGTGAATTACGGGATTCTATCAATGGCATTTCAGACCGTCTCCTCATTGATCGTTTGCGTGATTTGATTGCTGCGGGAGTGGTAGTCAAAACGAGTGTTGATGCAGACGGTCATCAATTGGTTACTTATCAACTCACTGATAAAGGGCAAGATCTGAAACAGGTCTTTTCTAGTTTACATACATGGGCAGACCAATGGGTGGATCCTGCTAGCCAATAATTTTTAAAAAAAGTTGACCCTTTAGAGAAAAATGGTTAAAATAGTGAATAAATGACGCTAACAGAAACGGATAATTGTTAAGGATTGGTTTAGGGAGTGGTATTACCAACTGCAAGTACCACCTAATCTGACAATTATTTTTCACTTCTCGAGTCGACATCGGGAGAGTTCGCTCAAAAGATGTTCCGGTGGTTCCGTTACAACTAGGAGAGTGCTAGACCCATTTTAGGGTTTAGAACTAGGGTGGTAACACGACAATTTCGTCCCTTGGGACGTTTTGTCGTGTTTTTTGTTTAGTGAAATTAGTTAGATAACAATAGAAGAGCTGTAACTCGTCTTGTAGACAATGTCTGCATGTAGAGTAGATAAAGGAGCGTATTATGGATATTATTGCAGATTTAGAAGCCATTAAGGCGCAAATTGATCAAGAGATTGCTAGCATTAATGATTTAGAGGATGTCAAAAAAATTCGGGTAAGCTACTTGGGTAAAAAAGGGCCGATTACAGAAGCCTTACGAGAAGTTAAAAACCTGCCAGTAGAAGACCGTCCTAAGGTAGGAGCCTACGCCAACAAAATGAAGGCAGCCCTTGCGGATCAATTAACGGTTAAGGAAGAGGAGTTGGCGGCCGCAGCTATGCAAGCGCAATTAGCAGTCGAAGCCATTGATGTAACCCTGCCCGCTGAAGAAATACAATTAGGTCGTCCCCATGTTTTAAACCAAGTAATGGAAGATATTGAAGACCTCTTTATAGCAATGGGATATGAAGTGGTTGAAGGGCCAGAAATTGAATCTGATTATTATAACTTTGAACGGATGAATTTACCCAAAGACCATCCCGCTCGCGATATGCAAGATACCTTCTATATTAATCCAGATGTACTTTTGAGAACCCATACTTCACCTGTTCAAGCACGGACCATGGATCAGCATGATTTTTCTTCTGGACCATTAAAAATGATTAGTCCTGGTAAGGTTTACCGACGCGATGACGATGATGCCACCCATTCCCATCAATTCCACCAAATTGAAGGCTTAGTGGTTGACAAAGATATTAAACTTTCTGATCTTAAAGGAACCTTGGAATTATTTGCCAAGCAAATGTTTGGTGAAGACCGTGAAATTCGATTACGTCCTTCTTATTTCCCTTTTACTGAACCGTCTGTGGAAATTGATATTTCTTGTTTTAAATGTGGGGGACAAGGTTGCAATATTTGTAAGGGAACCGGTTGGATTGAAATTTTAGGTGGCGGAATGGTCCATCCTAATGTTCTCGAAATGTCGGGTATCGATAGTCAAGTCTATTCTGGATTTGCCTTTGGATTAGGACCAGACCGAGTCGCTATGTTGAAATATGGTATTGATGATATTCGACATTTTTATCAAAATGATCTCCGTTTCCTCGAACAATTTACTGAGAAAGGATAATGACTAAATGAAAATTTCACAACAATGGATTGATGAATTAGTACCGGTTGGCGATATTTCTGCGGATGAATTGGCAGAGAAAATGTCACGAACAGGGATTGAAGTCGATGGCGTTGAAAATATTGGTGCTGGCCTCAAGAAAATTGTAGTTGGTCATGTTGAGAGTGTTGACCAACATCCTGATGCCGATAAGCTTCATGTTTGCCAAATTGATGTGGGGCTCGGTGAACCCTACCAAATTGTTTGTGGTGCGCCTAATATTGCTATTGGTCAAAAGGTCATCGTGGCTCTACCTGGATCGCGTATCAAGGACAATGTCAAAATCAAAAAAGGTAAATTGCGAGGCGTGGAATCAAAAGGAATGGTCTGCTCATTAGGGGAGTTAGGATTTTCTGAAAATGTTGTTCCCAAAGCCTACGCCGATGGGATATATGTCTTACCACAAGACGCACCAGTTGGAGATTCTGTTATTGATTATTTGGCTTTGGATGATCCTATAATTGAATTAGATATCACCCCAAATCGAGCAGACGCCTTATCGATGCGAGGAACCGCTTATGAGTTAGCCGCTGTTTATGATAAACAAGTATCTATGGACCATGTTCCTACTAACGATTTTGCGGATAGTGATTTAGGTGATGCTTTAAGACTAAGTATTGAATCAACCAATCAAGTGCCTGCTTATTATGCTTACTTAGTTGAAAATGTCCAAGTCAAAGAGAGCCCATTGTGGATGCAAGTCCGTTTAATGAAGGCTGGTATCCGACCACTAAATAATATTGTTGATATTACTAACTATGTTTTACTTGAATATGGTCAACCCCTCCATGCCTTTGACTATGATAAGTTAGCCAATAAAGCAATTCACACACGAATGGCTAAGGATGGCGAAATTCTTAAAACTTTAGATGAGGTTGAACGTAAACTATCTAGCGATGACATTGTTATCACTGATGGCGAAAATCCTGTGGCCTTAGCCGGAGTAATGGGTGGTTTCGATACAGAAATTTCTAATGATAGCCATAATGTACTTATTGAAGCTGCTTGCTTTAATCCTTCCAATATTCGGAAAACTGCTCGTAAGTTCGGTTTACGATCAGAATCAAGTCTACGTAACGAACGAGGAATTAACCAGGCCACTATTGCTGAAGCCGGTGCTTACGCTGCACAATTAATGGCTGAATACGCAGGTGGGCAAGTTAATCCAGGACGTGCTAGTGAAGACCACTTGGATTTAACACCCATAACAGTGACAGCTTCTCTTGACTATATCAATGGCCAATTAGGAACTCACTTAACTTTCTCTGAAATTGAACAAGTTTTTGCACAATTGGATTTCCCGATGACCGGGAATGCTGAACAATTTGTTGTGGAAGTTCCTAGTCGTCGTTGGGACATCAGTATCCCTGCCGATTTAGTGGAAGAAGTGGCTCGTATTTATGGCTATGACAAAATTCCTGCTAGTCTTCCTGCAGTAAAAGCCAACCACATTGGTTTAACTCCATGGCAAAGTTTTAAACGGCAAAATAACCGTCAAATGCAAGCCTTAGGATTTGACCAAGTGATTGCTTATTCATTGACTAGTGCTGACAAGAAGGACCACCTGCCTAGTGGCGACCGACAAGCGGTTGAATTAGACTTCCCCATGTCAGATGACCGACGTTATATGCGGACTAATCTTGCCCAAGCTCTTTTAGATGTGGCCCAATACAATACTGCTCGGCAAAATAAAAATGTAGCTATTTACGAAGTGAGTCGTGTTTTTTCATGGCGGCAAGATAGTGAATTACCAGAAGATGAAACTCATTTGGCAGCAGTTTGGACAGGAAATAAAGCGGATAAAACCTGGGATAGTCCAGCGCAAAGTTTAGACTTCTACGATATGAAGGCCGTATTGACTACTATCCTAGATAAGTCAAACCGCAAAGCGACTTATTTTTTCCGTGCTAAGGAAGATTTAAAGGACATGCATCCGGGGCAAACAGCAGAAGTTTGGGCGCATCAGGACAATCAAGACTTTTACCTTGGTTACCTAGGCAAACTTCATCCTAGTACAGCTGATGATTATGATTTGAAGGATACTTTCCTTTTCGAAATTTCCTTAGAAACTCTCTTTGGATTAGAAGAAAAAGTCGTCACCCAATCGCCACTACCTAAATATCCTGGTTCAAGTCGAGATATTGCTATGGTAGTTGCTGAAGAGGTGACTCATGCAGATATCATTGCAACGATTGAAGAAGCCAGTCAAGATCACTTGCACGCTATCTATCTCTTCGACCTTTACCGTGGTGAAAATATTGGTTCTGGTAAGAAATCCATGGCTTACCGTCTTGATTACTTAGACCCAGAAGCGACCTTGACTGATGACCGCCTTGCTGAAGATGTTGATAAGGTAACTCAAGCGCTTGAAAATCAACTCAATGCGGAAATTCGTTAATGAAATGTGAACTAGACTAGAAGATAGCGACAAACTAGCAAAGACTTCTGAAAATCAATTAAGAGATAAAGTTCATATATTATTATGAGGCTAGGATTTTGTCCTAGCCTCATTTTTCTAGAGAGAAGTTCTATTTTGTGAGAATGCGCACACAATAAAGTGTCTTAGTGCTCACAATCATCACTATGTCCTAGTTTTAGCGGAAAAATTGTACAAGAACTCACTATTTACTGTACAATTTGATAAAACCATCCAGCCAAAACACAGAAAGGAGCAGATTTTTGACCTATCATTATGTCATTGATATCGGGACGACTTCTATCAAACTAGGCGTTTTTACGAGTCAAGGTCAGGGGCCATTAGTTACCTACCATCGTGATAATCAATCCTTTTCCCAAGTGCCAGGTCGTCATGAGCAAAATCCAGATTTTATCTTAGAACAAATTAAGGTACTAATCGCCAAGACCAAGTCATCCTATCCTGTAAATAAAATTGTCTTTTCTAGTCAGATGCATAGTTTGATGATTACAGATTCGACATTTACCCCTTTGACTAGATTACTGACTTGGGCTGATCAACGAGCTGGTGATTTGGCTTTACGCTGGCGGCACAGTCAGAAGGGCCAAAATTATCAAAAATTAACTGGTACTCCTCTGCATGCTATGTCCCCCTTAGCAAAGTTAGCCTATTTTCGCTTACACCAAGCTGAACTTTTACAAACAAGCAATTACATTATGGGGATTAAAAGTTATATCATTTATTCTCTCACTCGTGAATATGTTTGTGACCAATCTCTGGCGTCAACTACAGGTTTATACGCTAGTGAAACTGGGCACTGGGCAGCAAGTATTCTAACTGATTTAGGTATTAGTGAAAGTCAGCTTCCCACAGTTAAAAAATTAGCTAGCAGTTATCCTATTAGCTCAAAAGTAGCTCAGGAACTCGGAGTAAAAGAATCACTAGAAATTGTCTTAGGTGGGGCAGACGGTACTTTAGCTAATTTTGCTTATTTAGAACAAACCACATCTTATCCTTTGTTATCCTTTGGGACTTCAGGCGCTGTTCGTTTGAGTCAAGGAAATTTTGTCGTGGATGAGCTTGGACAATATTTTACCTATATCTTAGATGATGATGGTCATTATTTACGTGGAGCGCCATTAAATAATATGGGAAATGTATTAGCTAGACTTCACCAAGAAGCTTATAGCCAATACAGTTTTTCCACCATGCTAGACCAGCTTTTAGCACAAACGAGCCAACAACCAGGACCAGAAATTTTTCTGCCCTATTGTCACGGTGAACGCGCGCCGTTTTGGAATGCGCGATTAAAGCCTGGCTTCTATGATATACGGCCCACAACACGTCCTAAAGACAAGCATCGTGCAGTAATAGAAGGTATCTTTCTTCAGCTGCGCTTGGTTTTAACAGGATTGGAAAGGGAAATCAAGTTAAAAGATAAGAAATTACTGGTTAATGGACGAATTTTTACTCACCCTGGTATGGGGCAGTGGTTGGCTGATATTAGTGGCTGGACCATTGAAGTTCTTGATGTGGGTGATGCTAGTCTCTTGGGCGCAAATCGTTTAATAACTGGTGTCAAAGCAGATGTCTCTAGTGGCCCACAATATTGTCCTCATCCAATTAGTGCCCAGGCTTATGATAAAAAATTTCACCGTTTTGCCGAACTAGCGCAAGCCTGCCATGAAAATAGTTTAAGTGACATTATTTGAGGGCTTGATGAGACAAATGTAATTTTTTGTAGTATCATAAATATAACAAGTTTAGGAGGAATTTATTGTATGACAATGTTTAGCGATTTATCTGATAAGATTAAAGGCAAGAATCTTCGAATTGTCTTCCCAGAAGGTTATGATGAACGTATTCAAGGTGCAGTTGTACGTTTGAAGTCAGAAGGCTTAGTGGAACCTGTATTGCTTGGTAACCCTGATGACTTAAATCAGAAAGCTAAAGATAGAGGATTTAACCTAGAAGGAATCGAAATTGTTGACCCTAATAACTATCCTGATTTCGACCAAATGGTAGCTGATTTTGTGGAACGTCGTCGCGGTAAAGCTAGTGAAGAACAAGCCCGCGAAATCTTAACAGACGAAAACTATTTCGGTACCATGCTTGTTTACCAAGACAAAGTAGATGGTCTTGTATCTGGCGCAGTTCACTCTACTGGAGACACTGTACGTCCAGCCTTACAAATTATCAAAACTAAACCAGGGGTATCATTAACTTCCGGTGCTTTTATTATGATTCGTAATGAAGCAGAAAAATATGTTTTCTCTGACTGTGCAATCAACATCAATCCTAACTCACAACAATTAGCTGAGATCGCTGTGGAATCAGCTAAGACAGCAGAAATGTTTGATATTGATCCAACAGTTGCCTTGCTAAGCTTCTCATCTAAGGGTTCTGCACATTCTCCTGAACAAGAAAAAGTTGAGGAAGCCACGAAAATTGCCAAAGAATTGGCCCCTAATTACCAAATTGATGGGGAACTACAATTTGATGCAGCCTTTGCTCAAGATGTAGCGCAAAAGAAAGCCCCAGAATCTGACGTAGCTGGAAATGCCAAGGTATTTGTCTTCCCAGAAATCCAATCAGGTAACATTGGTTACAAGATTGCTCAACGTTTGGGTGGTTTTGAAGCCATTGGTCCGGTTCTTCAAGGGATGAATAAACCAGTTTCTGACCTTTCCCGTGGTTGTGTGGAAGAAGATGTTTACAAGTTAGCAATTATTACTGCTAACCAAAGCTTGCTTGATTAATTTTTCACTCAATTTTCTTGTAAAAGTCTGTAGGCAAGGGGTGCTTGCTTGCAGACTTTTTTAACGAAGTAAAAAGGAGAAAGGCTATGGAATTTAAAGTATTATGGCAAGATGAAGAGTCAACCCAAGGATTCGCACAATTATTAGCCGCTTGTGTTCAAGCGGGTGATATTATTTGTTTAGAAGGGGGCTTAGGTGCTGGGAAAACAACCTTCACTCGTTATTTCGCCCAGGCTTTAGGGATCAAACGGCCTATTAAGAGCCCAACCTATACGATAGTTCGAGAATATACTGAAGGCCCATTAGCTTTCTATCATATGGATGCTTATCGTTTAGAAGAAACTGGAGCTGACGATTTAGCTCTAATTGAATATTTATCTAGGCCAGGTGTTAGTGTAATTGAATGGCCACAATTTATTGCTGAAGATTTACCTGATGATTATTTATGGTTAAGTATTAGTAAAACAACTAGTACTAGCCGTGAAGTCACTATAAAAGCTTTTGGCCTGCGTGGAGAAGAATTATTAGCAGCAGTGAAGGAGCGCTATTAATGAAAAAAAGAACAAATTGAAATAACTGTGATGGATGGGCGGCCTCGTGATGCTAAGGCGCTCTTAGACTTCTATAAACAAGTAGGTGCAGAAACAGATTTTCTTGATTTTGGCTCAGAAGGTCTAGGGATTAATCAAGAGCAAGAAACACGATATCTTAAGAGTTTAGAGACTTCTGATAATAATCGTCTATTAATTGCCCGCTTGGGAGACGAAATTATTGGAGTGGCTTCAATAGGGGCTGAATCCAAGGAAAAGGTTAAACATGTGGGAGAGGTAGGTATATGCATCCTGCAACGTTTTTGGGGTTTTGGTTTGGCCCAAGTTTTGTTGGATGACCTCTTTGATTGGGCCAAAGAAGAAAGTCCTTTAACCCTGATCCGTTTAGAAGTGGCTGCAGATAATATCCGGGCCATCAAACTCTATGAGAAATACGACTTTGAAAGATTAGGAAAGTTGCCTAAAGCCATCAAACTTGGCCATGATTATGCGGATACGCTTATTATGTTTAAAAGTCTTGAAGATTAACCAAAAGAGGCTGGGATAATGAAAGGCCCCCTGTCAAATAGACAGGGGGCGGTTCACAAAATTCCCAACCTTATTGTTATTATCGGAACATTTATGTCTTAATTAAGTACCAAGCGAAAGCTTCTGTTCTTAACGACTTTTGTCGCACCCTGCTTGACTTAGGCTTTGAAGAAGGCTAGGTATACCATCAAAAGCCATAAAATAAAGTTGATACTAATTAAGGACCAACGCCAAGCGTTGTTTTTTTCGTTTAAGGCGAAGATAATCCCGATTACGGGAATAACAAGGGATAAGATAGTATTATAGACGGTGACATGATCAATCGGTCGAGAGAACTGTAAACCAGAATAAACGAGGGTCAAGGCCACCATCATTAAAGCATTACGTCTTATTTTGCTCATGGAAATATCCTTTCTAAATCATAATAATTTAATTTTAGCACAAAGCCTGCTTAAAGGCTTGATGAAAAACTTTATGTCTATGTGCAAACATTGCTTTTGCCCCAAAAAACCATTATACTTAGTAATTGACGATTCAACAAAGTTAGGAAAGATGACCAATGAATTTAAAGTATTTAAGCGAGATATTTCCCGAATCCACAATAAAATATAATGAAGCAATGGCCAATTACTCCTACACTAAAACAGGAGGGCCAGCGGATGCCTTAATTTTTCCTGAAAGTGCAGAAGAAATTATGGCTATTATCCGCTACGCTAACCGAGAACACATTCCTGTTATGGCCCTAGGTAATGCTTCTAACTTGATTATTCAAGACCAAGGAATTGCTGGGATTGTCATCATGTTGACAGCTATGACAGCGATGTCAGTTTCTGATCAAGAATTAACTGCTCAATCTGGGGCTCGAATCATTGATGTGTCGCGTTTAGCAGCTGATGCCGGTTTAACTGGTTTGGAATTTGCTTGTGGCATTCCTGGTTCTGTGGGTGGCGCTATCTACATGAATGCAGGAGCCTATGGTGGTGAAATTTCTACCGTAGTCAAAGAAGTCCATGTAGTGACATTAGCCGGTCGGAAAGCAGTTTATACTCCGGAAGAATTAGACTTTGCTTATCGGCATAGTGAAATTCAAGCGAGCGGAGACATTATTGTATCAGTAGTATTTTCACTAGAGAATGGTGACCAAGAAGCCATTCGCCAAAAGATGGCTGAATTGACTTATTTGCGCGAGTCTAAACAACCCCTCGACTTACCTTCATGTGGCTCAGTATTCAAACGGCCAGAAGGGCATTTTACGGGCAAATTAATCCAAGAAGCGGGTCTACAAGGCTACACTGTAGGAGGCGCACAAGTGTCTACTAAGCATGCCGGTTTTATAGTGAACATTGGTCAGGCAACTGCTAGTGATTATTTAGCGGTTATTCACCATGTTCAAGAAGTAATTTGGCACAAAAATGGTGTTCAACTTGAACGCGAAGTGCGTATTATCGGTCGAGATGATACATCGTCTGTCTAGGATTAAGTTGTGACTACGGTTACGACTTTTTCTTATGGAAATTTATTGAGCTTTATTGAGCAATCTTGACTTTAAAAATTTTGAATTTTAGTTATAATTAAGAAAAACACTTAGTGTATTTATCGTTTATTTGATGCAAAAATCTTGGGGAGAAAGAAGGTGTTGTGATGGCTGAGCCGTGGATACAATTTAAAAATTGGTCCTTCATCTATGAAAATGGGTATGCCCCTGCTCTACGTGATATCAACCTCACACTGTACCGTGGAGAAAAAGTGTTAATATTAGGGGCCAATGCCTCAGGTAAGTCAACCTTTGTACGAGCATTAAGCAATCAGCTAGGACAAGGTGCCTTTCAAGGCCACTCAGATGGTAAAATCATCCGGTTTGGTAAAGACATGACAACAATTGACGGAGACCCCCTCGTTTCTGCTGTTGATCAAGCAGAAGAAAAGGAAGCCACTGTCATGGATAAGATAGATTGGCAAACTTTATTACAGGGTAAAGATCCGACAGCACAAAACACTAATCTAAGTATTAGCCAAACAGAGATTTATCGGCTAATTAGTCAGGCTAACTATGATGATTCTGTTTTTATCTTTGATGAACCCTTAGCCAACTTATCCCCACAAACTGGCGAAAAATTTTTGGACTTGATGGATGATGTGGCCCATGCCAAGCAGGCCTCCATTGTCTTTGTCGAATACCGCCTGGAACAGATGCTATACCGACCAATTGATCGAGTGATTGTACTAAATGAAGGTTGGGTAGTGTTTGATGGTCAAGTGGAGGCCTTACTCAAGAGCGAGATCCTCCATACTTTCTTTATTCGAGAACCCTTATATGTAACCGCCATGCGTTATGCTGGCTATCCTCTTAATCAGGTGGCTAATATCGGTAATGTCAATCACATTTATGCCCCAGGTTTAAAGACCAGTATCGAAAAATGGATGCTATCAGTACCTAATTTTCTCTATCCAGAAAATGATACAGAGTTAATATCCTTTTCCGGGGTATCCTATCAGTATCCAGAACGTGAACAGGCCACGATTAAAGGCTTTGATTTAACGCTCAATAAAGGAGAGATTGTTAGTGTTCTTGGCGGTAATGGGGCAGGGAAAACGACCTTATCTCGCTTATTAAGTGGCCAATTCATTCCCAACCAAGGTCAAATCTCTTGGAAGAAGGAAACATTAAATCACGATAATCTTTCAGCCTTTCGTAGACGAGTTTCTTATATTCCCCATGACCCATGGGAAAAATTAGCTCCAACTACGGTAGCTCAGCAACTACAAGCGTCGGGTTTAGCATTTGGCATGTCTGAAGATCAAGTTCAAGAATCAATGATGCGTAGTTTAACCGCTCTTGGTTTACAATATGCCATCGATTTTCCAATTGAATATTTGAGTTTTGGCCAGCAGAAGCGAGTCTTGTTGGCCCAGGCGCTAATGTTTGACTCTGAGATATTAATTATAGATGAACCCACAGAAGGGCAAGATTATTATCATTACAATGAATTAATGCAATATATTTATACGATTGCCCATGAACATCATATTTTGGTCATTATTAATACCCATGATATCGATTTAGCGTTAGAGTTTAGCCACCGTAGTTTGGTTTTAAGGGATGGGCAATTGCTAGCCGATACGACGCCTATTCGTGTGGCAGTGGATCCCCTTTTGATAAAAGCAGGAGGTCTACGCGAATCTAGCTTATATACCTTTGCCAAACAAATCCATTTACTAGATCCCTATAATTTTGTTAAGAAATTTACCAATTATAACCGTGCAGTTAATCAATAATGTAGAGGTGGTGGCTGATGACTGATTTAATTCGCAATGGTCTCAAGGATGCTTGGCCAATAATCGCAGGATACCTTCCTATTGGCTTAGCCTGTGGACTCTTATCTGCTAAGGCTGGTATGACTTGGTGGCAGATTGCTTTGGTATCTGCCACGGTCTATGGGGGTTCAGCCCAATTTATGGCGGCCTCTTTACTTTTGTCAGGTGCCAAATTTTTGGAAGTATTTTTAATTATTATCCTCTTAAATTCCCGGCATATTTTATTGACCTCGTCTTTATCAACTTATGTTCGCACAGATAAGCTAAGCAAGCTAGCAAGCTTAGGTATGCTGACTTCCGATGAAAACTATGCCTTGAATGTGGTTCGTTTTAAAGAGGCACAAGCAGGTAAACGGCACTGGACGATTGACCAGGCGTTAACATTAGCCGCACTAACTTATTTATCATGGCTGATTTTTACTGTCTTAGGTGCCTTTATTGGCCAATGGGTGATGCTACCTGATGTGGTGACTAATTTTGTGCTGATTGCCTTATTTATCGCCTTATTGGTGCCAGAACTACAAAATAGAGAGACAATAAAGGTGGCCACTTTGTCGCTTTTTTTATCAATTGTATTAATGATTATCTTTCATCATAGCTTGGTGATTATTGTCGCTTCACTCTTAAGCCTAGCCTTGGTTTTTTACCAAGATTACTATCGCACCACCCGTCATGATAAAGGGGGGTGGTCTTAATGACTATTGGCCTTTTAATTTTATTGGCGGGGAGTGTTTGTATTTTAATGCGAGTCTTGCCAATTTTATTTATGCGCCGCTTGCAATTATCTCCGCAAGTATTAAATGCTTTTCATTACTTACCGATTATTATCTTTACTGCGATGATTGCGACAGATATATTCTTTTGGCAGGGGAATTTTTCCCTAAATATTTTGACAAATATTAAGCTTTTGCCTAGTGTATTGGCTGCCTGGATGGCCTATAAGACAGGTGATATCACTAAAACAGTTTTGGCTGGTCTAGCTTTGATTACTATAATGTATGTCGTTTTTGTTTAATTATATAGTAAAAACCCATCCTCAGTTCGCCGGTGAGAGCAACCAAGGATGGGTTCATTTTTTTAAATTGATTTTTTGTGTGACCGCTGGCTGAGTTGGCTGATGTCGATATGTCTTTGTTGGGTCCAATTATAGAGTTCAGGACTGATGACTAGGTCAGTGTTCTGTAAGTCAGCGATTTGGCTGGCATCTAACATTAGCATGAGCAATTTAATTTGCTCTTCCCATTCAGCAACCTGTTCAATTGCTTGGTCAACCCCTAGATAGAGGATTTGACGAAGAAATTCGCCTGACATGGCCACCGCTTTTGCTCCTAGAGCCAGGGCTTTAACCATATGGAGTGGGTTTTTAATACCACCGGATGCAACAATATCTAAACAATCTTGATAGGTTAGGGATTCTAATAGAGAAATGGCGGTTGACTGTCCCCAGTCTTCCATGAAAGCATAGTTTTTCCCAGGTCGGCGGCTATTTTCAATAGTCGCAAAATTGGTCCCCCCATAGCCAGAAATATCCACCGTTTTTACCCCGATATCATAGAGTAAGGCTAAACTTTCTTGACTCATCCCAAAGCCCACTTCTTTAACCATAACAGGGACGTCAAGTCCATTAACGATTTCATCAACATGGTCAAGAAATTCTGAAAAGTGGCGATCTCCTTCAGGCATCACGATTTCTTGTGGGATATTGAGATGGATTTGAAAGGCGTTGGCCTGGATTAAATCCACTGCTCGCTTAGCATTTTCTAAACCATGGTTGGCACCTAAATTAGCTAAAACAAAACCATCCGGGTTAACTTCTCGTACAATCTTGAAGGAATCAGCAACATTAGGATCCTTTAAAGCCGCAGAGATGGAGCCGGGTGCCATCATGAGTCCCGTTTCTTTGGCTACCATGGCTAATTGTTTATTGACTTGTTTGGTCCATTCACTTCCTCCAGTCATCGCATTGATGTAGAAGGGAAGGCGTAACTTATGGCCTAAAATTTGTGTCTGTGTATCAATAGCTTCAATATCTTTGTGAGAGAGGGAGTGATGGACAAAACGGATTTGATCAAGTCCGTTTTCCTGGCGGTCAAATTGTTTGGCAGCTTCATTCACATGATCATCTTTACGGTTACTAGTCATAGTATGCTTCCTCTCTTTCGTTAGGTTTTAATTTTAAAACAGTAAGTCCAGCTTCTTGCCAATCTTTTTCAACTTGAAACTTGCTTTGCAGGTCGGGGCTAAAGGCTAATGCACAATCGCCTGCTCCGGCCCCAGAAATTTTAAAGACGGTATCCTTGCCTTGACACAGACGCTGAGCAAGGTCAAAGCTAGAGGTATGGTAGATTTGTTGTTGATTTGCTCGGTAGTGCGAAATGTTTTGGTAATTGGCTGCTAGGGTGCTTTTAAAGTTAGACCAGTCTTTTTCATTTATCGCTTGGACGATTTTATTGACCTGCCGTTGGGAGTCTTTCTTAAAGCCTGTATCACTGATTGCTGATTGGCTGTTTGTAGATTGGGCAAGTAACGATTCAGTGTCAGCTGGACTTTGTGACCAAACAATACTGACTTGCCAATTTTCTGGCCAGCTGAGTTTTTTAATGATTAGCCCCGGCCAGTCCTGCTCTATTAACCTAGCCAGATCATCTTTACTTTCAATTTTGGCCAAATGCTGATTAAACCAATTACGATCAAAATTTTGGTAGTGGGTCAGGCTACCGGTGATTTGACAAGCCACATCCCCCAAGGACCCTCGCATTCCTAATTTGCTTTGACTGATTGCTATGATCTTAAACAATAAGTTTTGGTAGTCTTTTTCTGACAAGTATGCTTTTAATCCGTTGTGTTGAGCCAAACAGTCAGCTACCGCAACCGATACTGCGCCAGATGACCCTAATCCAATTTTGCGACCAGATTGATCATCGAGTCGGGAGCTGATAGTTAACTTGAAGGCTTGGTGATTTAGCCTATTTTTACTTTGGGCATAGTTAGTTATGGTTTCTATGACTGACCAAATGAGTTTAAATTTGTCAGCAGCTGGGTCTGAACTGATTACTTGGCCTTGGTCGTTGAAGCTCCAATGAATGGGATGCTGGCATTGGTTAGTAATGAACTGGTAGGGCCCTTGCAATTGGCATTCTAATTGGGCGGTCAAATGACTTGAGACCGCCATAAGAACAGCAGGCTGGTAGGGAGAGACAACAGCATACTCACCAGCTATAAAGAGTTTGCCCGGAGCTTGTGAGATGATTTTAGTCATTATTATCATACGTCCATTCGGAAAGTATTTGGATTGGGCCACCAGGTAAAGTTGAAATAATTTTCTCACTAGCAAAATATTGGCCAAGCGCCTCTTCGATAGCCGTCATTTGGGAAGCCGGACACAAAATCTTGACATTAGGGCCGGCATCAATAGTGTAGTAAACATCATAACCTGCTGCTCGTAAGTCCTGTACAGCTCGAATAGCCGTTAGGGTTTCTTCTTCAAAATAAGTAAAGGGAGGGTTAGCTGCCAAAGTAGTGGCGTGCATCCGCATCGCATTGGCTTCAGCAATTTGTCCTACTGTTGTAAAGTCGCGTTGGGCAATGGCAGTTTTTATCTCATCTAAATCTTGCCGGGATTGTTTGACCCATTCCTCATAAAATGGGGAAGTTGCCAGTGTATGGGCCATCCCTTGGCGTGAAGAAATTTTCTTGGCGCCTTTGTTGACGGCGATAACTACCATGCCGATATCCCAATTAGCAGCATCAATGGGAATGGCCATAGAGTTTTCTGGACTAGAACCTTGTGACCATTCGACAAAGCCACCAAAAATTGACCGTGTGGCTGAACCCGACCCTCGTCTAGCAAAACGTGATAATTGGCTGTCTGTAAGGTCTAAGTCAAGGGCTTCACGGCAGGCACCAGCTAAGGCAGCATAGGCTGAAGCCGAGCTAGCTAAACCAGCAGCAGTAGGAACATGGTTATAAGAGGACACTTGGGCCCGATAATTGACACCACTTAACTGACGGAAATGGTCCAAGAAACGGGAGATTTTATCCCTTTCCGCCTTCTCTTGTTCCTGTCCGTTGAGAAAGAACTGATCTTGGTCAAGTTGTGCTTGAAAGGACACCCGAGTGTCAGTATAAAAGCGATCTAGGGTCAAAGACAGGCTAGATGATGTAGGCACAATATTGACGGGATCACTTTTTCCCCAATATTTGATTAAGGCAATGTTGGTATGAGCACGACAATAAGCTTCCTTAATTGACATAAGCATCTCCTTTGTTGGCGTAATTATTAAGAGGAAAAGGGAACTTGCCAAGTTTTGATGGCTAGGCCCTTCTCAACAAGTTTTTGGCCCAGGCTAAGGGCTTGTTCTTGGCTTTTGGCTAAGGCGTAGTAGCAACCTCCACGTCCGCCACCAGTCATCTTAGCGCCACCCGCACCTAATTGACAGGCCATGCTGACTCCATAGTCCAGTTCTGCTGATGAAACTTGCAAAGCTTGCAAGTCATGATGAGCTTGGGAAACAAGTTGGGCCATAGATTCAAAACGTTGTTGGGCTTTATCTAGAATTAATTGGTCTTTGAATTGGTCTACCAAGTCGCCCAAATGGTGCAAATAGTAATTAACAGCTTGCGAGCGGGTCGGATGCGGGGAGTCGTGTTGACTTTGCAGATCCGCTACTGCTTGCTTGGTGTTACCAATAATGCCGGTATCAGCGACAACCAACCAATAATCCGTGGTAAAATGAAAGGCTTTAAGGGCTTGTCCCTTGGTATAGAGTAAAGGCTTAGCAAGGGCGGCTAGTCTAGCATCTAGGCCAGATGGATTACCGTGACAAATAGTTTCGGCGAAATCAGCATAAGCCAGCAGGGTGTCTGTGTCCAAGTTTGCTTCGATGAAATCATAGAAGGCCCGAATAATAGCGCAAGCCACGGCGGCCGAAGACCCCATGCCACGTTCAGCAGGAATCGAGCTCATGACTTCAATATGGAGACCTAGATTCTGGTCTAGCTGATGGTCACTTAATAATTTAGCAATAAGTTGGCTGACATTGGCTAAATTACTAGGCACTTTGGCTAGTGGGCCAACATAGAGTTGGCTGTCCAACCAATGTTCGCCATCAGAACTATTAATTTTTGCGGTAATCTCAGCCCCTTTAAAGGGAAGAGCGATTGAGGGATAGCCATAGACCACACTATGTTCTCCCATGAGTATAATCTTTCCATAAGCTTTTCCAATTCCAGTCATTAGTGTCTTTCCCCTCTCTATTGCATCCCTTTAATTATAACGAAATTACCGCCATCTGGCATTAGAAAGTACTTATTCTTTGCAAATTTTTAGATTATAGTCTGAGGTGACGCTTTCATAGGAATGAGACTAGTATTTTTGCCACTTCTTTGTTAAAATTTCACTATTATTAGAAAAGGGAGCGATGAAATGAAACCATTGGAACAAATGGAACAATTAGAAAAAATAATTGTTCTAGATTATGGGAGTCAGTACAACCAATTGATTACTCGTCGGATTCGGGAATTTGGCGTGTATTCTGAACTTTTGTCTCATAAATTGACAGCTGATGAAATTATGGCCCAAGGAAATGTTAAGGGAATTATTTTATCTGGTGGACCTAATTCTGTTTACAATGAAGGATCCTTTGATATTGACGAGAAAATCTTTGATCTTGGCATTCCTGTTTTAGGAGTTTGCTATGGGATGCAATTAATGACTAAGAAATTTGGTGGTTGCGTTGAGGCTTCTGATAAACGAGAATATGGCCAACAAGCCTTAACCATTACTGAATCGCAATCACCAATTTTTGCTGGTTTAGAATCGGAAGAATTGGTTTTAATGAGTCATTCTGACCGCATCACTGAAATTCCTGGTAACTTCAAAATTACCGCAACTGCACCTAATTCGCCTGCTGCGGCCTTTGAGAGTGAGGACCAACAGTTCTTTGGTTTCCAATTCCACCCAGAAGTCCGTGCCTCTGTTCATGGTAATGATATGCTGAAAAACTTTGTCTTCAATATTTGTGGTGCCCAAGGTGACTGGTCGATTGCTTCCTTTATCGATTTAAAAATTGCTGAAGTTCGCGAATTAGTAGGCGACCGTAAAGTTTTACTAGGCTTGTCAGGTGGGGTGGATTCCTCAGTAGTCGGTGTCCTACTGCAAAAGGCGATTGGCGACCAATTAGTTTGTATCTTTGTAGACCATGGTTTACTCCGCAAAGGAGAAGCGCAACAAGTTATGGATTCATTAGGCGGTAAGTTTGGTTTGAACATTATCCCAGTGGATGCCTCTGAGCGTTTCTTAAATAAATTAGCTGGCGTTTCTGACCCAGAACAAAAACGGAAGATAATTGGGAACGAATTTGTTCGCGTTTTTGACGACGAAGCCACTAAGTTAGATGGTATTGATTTTCTAGCCCAAGGTACCTTATATACTGATGTCATCGAATCAGGAACCGATACTGCCCAAACTATTAAATCCCATCACAATGTTGGGGGACTACCAGAAGACATGCAGTTCGATCTGCTAGAGCCTTTGAATACCCTGTTCAAAGATGAAGTTCGAGCAGTAGGTACTGAATTAGGCATGCCTGATTCTATTGTTTGGCGTCAACCTTTCCCAGGACCAGGACTTGCCATTCGAGTGATTGGTGAAGTCACCGAAGAAAAATTAGCCATTGTACGTGAATCTGACGCTATCTTGCGTGAAGAAATCAAGGCAGGCGGCTTGGAACGTGATATCTGGCAATACTTCACTGTCTTACCTGGTTTTAAATCAGTTGGTGTTATGGGGGATGTACGTACTTATGACTATACAATCGGTATTCGTGCCGTGACTTCAGTTGATGGGATGACTTCAGAATGGGCTCGTATCCCATATGACGTTCTTAATAAGATTAGTCAACGTATTGTTAATGAAGTTCAACACATAAACCGCGTCGTCTTAGATGTTACGAGCAAACCACCTGCAACAATTGAGTGGGAATAATTGCAAAAATGGCTATAAATATTGATGTGTCAAGGTTTTAGTACGAGGTAAATAGTAGATTGGGCTTAAAATGGGCTTAATTTATTTAAAAGGTCTGCAACTTCTTTGTCTGCTGTGTTCCACAAATGGCTATAAGTATTGAGTATTGTTTGGATATCTTTATGTCCTAGTTTTTTTTGGATGGCTTTAGGCTGCACTCCCTCTTTTATTAGTAAGCTGGCATGACTGTGCTTAAAATCATGCACACGAATTTTAGGTAAATTTGTATGCTTAGTTATTATATCCAAAGAGATATTTATGGAGAAGGGACTGCTTTGCGCAGTGCATCTAACCCGAATATTATCCAAGATTATAAAGATTTAGGGTATACAGATATTAGTTATAGTAAATGGAATATATTCAATTATTCTCCTACGAGAGCAAAGAGAGTTTCAGCGGAGGTAGCGTCTGCCATTATTGCTACTTTTGGAGGTGCAAATATCGGTCATTTAATAACTGTTATTGATATTGCAGAAAGTATTTTGCCTCCTGAAGCAGAAGTATGGGCTTCAAATACAACACGTAATATCTTAGTAAAAGCTTCTTCTGGCTAAGAGGTGGTTATAGGTCAAGAAGTTAAGATTAAATATTATAGTGATGCAAAAAGAAATAATTTGATTGATCAAAAAAATACTGTTATTTGGAGGGGATAATTAAAAAGAAAGAGATGATGTCATCTCTTCCTTTTTATATTTTCTATTATTTCGTTTACAAAATATATAATTAATAAAATTGAAAAGAATATTTCTACTTTTCTAGTATCAAAAAAACAGAAGATAATAACCCGATTATACTAATCCAAAAATAATAGGGTTTTAATTTTTTCATAAATGCCCCTCCTATAGTAAATAGCAAAATCAAAAAGTCAATAATCATACATATCAAAATAATAATAATGTAAATTTGTGTTTTATCTCGTTTCATAGTATTATACAAGTAAGATATAAAGGGTAAGGTGCGAACCCCTTTGCCCTTATTGTATTGGCAGTTTGACGATTTCGAGAATAGTTTTTATTACGTTGATAATTGCCGTTACCAGTAAAACACGTTCTCTTCTGTCAGACTGCTTTTTGTCTTTCCTACTTCATTTCCTCATCTTCCTATATACTTGTTATACCACAATTGTGTTATAAGTCGATAAAATTTAAGAACTTTTTTATAAAAAAGACAGGAATCTTATGCTTTTGATTTGGACTCCACTTATTTAATTATTTAAGTTACAGTAATAGGTGGAATTAAAGATTTTTTGATAATAAAATCGTTGATATCTCATCATTCATAACTTGGTGTCACTTTAATTCAATTGAATGGAAAAATTCAATAAGTTCTCAAATAATTACACAGGAAGTGAACAGCTTCCTGTTTTTTTCATTGTCTGAGAGTAAGTAATTAGGCATTATGTCATTAATATCGATTGGCAAGATAGCTTATTTTTATTGGGATTTCGCTAGCCCTTACAAGCGGAATAGTCTGTCTCTAGACAATAATTGTTAACTTGCCTATACTATGATAGAGTAATTCAAAATCTTATATAGTTAGGTGACTAAGAAAATGTGTAATATTGGGGATAAAGAGGAAATTATTGTAGTCGGGGCAGGAATTGCTGGGCTGTCAGCGGCTATTGTATTGCAGCATTCAGGCTACCAAGTAACGATTTATGAACAAAATATGCAGCCTGGCGGTAAAATGGCTCGAATTGAAAAAGATGGCTTTACTTTTGATGTGGGGCCTACAATTGTTATGATGCCGGAAGTCTTTGAAGAAGTATTCCAAATGGTTGGCCGTGACCCAGCAGATTATGTGGACATACAAGCGCTAGACCCATTGTATGATGTATATTTTTCACCTGGATCGACAGATTCTAGTCGTCATTACTCTATTCCTAGTCGTTTGCAAGATATGATGGCCTTGGTGGAGTCAAGAGGGTACGACTCGGCTCAAGGGTTTCTCCACTATTTAGCGGATATATATGATCGTTATCAAATTGCTAAGGACGATTTCATTCGTCGGCCTTTCCGCCATAAGCGTGATTTTTATAATCCTTATATGATAAAACAAGCACTGAAGTTAAAAACATTTGATTCTGCAGCCAATATGTTGGCAGATTATATTCCTGATTCTGACTTGCGAGATATGCTGGCTTTTCAAACCTTGTATATTGGAATTTCACCTAAAAAGGGACCTTCTCTGTATAGTATGATTCCCATGATTGAGTTACTTTATGGGGTACACTTTATCAAGGGTGGTATGCATGAAATGGCTCAGGCGATGGCAAAATTATTGATAGAGTTAGGTGGTACCATTCATTATGGCCAAAAAGTAAGTGAAATTGTTACTGATGATGATAAAGTCACTGGCATTATTGCCAACGATCAATTTATTGCCGGTGATTGTGTTATTTCTAATGTAGATTTTCCAACGACGATGGCGCACTTAATTAAAAATCCTAAGGCACGTGGGAAATACACACCAGAAAAAATAAATAAAATGGACTATTCTTGTTCTTGCTTAATTTTTTATTGGGGGATTAAGGCAGAAGATTTACCGTTAGAAGTCCATAATTTTATTATTTCTGATGACTTAGATACAAATATTACGGAAATTTTTTCAGGTCAGCGACTTAAGGATCCTTCTATTTACCTACATATTCCATCACTGGCGGATTCAAGTTTGGCCCCTCAAGGACACCATGCATTTTACACCTTGATTCCAGTTCCCGCCTTAGATGTCGCTGAAGATGATTATCGACAGTCAGCGACCTTAGCTTATTACCGAGACAAGGCCCTGCAAGCCTTGAGTGCTTTACCAGGACTTGAGAATATTGCTTCACAAATTGTGAGTGAGACGATAATGGCACCCAATGACTTCGAAGCACAGTTTGGTGCTTATTATGGGGCGACTTTTGGCCTGCAACCGACATTATTACAGTCTAATCATTTTCGTCCCCAAGCTAAGTCCTTAGCATGTCAGGGTTTATACTTTACTGGGTCATCAACTCACCCGGGAGCAGGTGTACCAATTGTTATTGAAAGTGGTCGTATTTGTGCTAAAGAGGTCATGCGCGATTTAGAATAAAACTTAATTATTAATAAAAAGAAGCTAGACCTTGTGTCTAACTTCTTTTTTCGCTTTCTGTGCATAATGACCTGGTTATAGTGCGTGGTAGGGTAGATTGTGCGCATAATCCCACAAGTCAAGTGAAAGAGGCTGGGACTTTTTTGTCCCAACCTCAATTGCTTATTTCCAATAATCTAAAGTGCTATCATCTAAACCAATATTCTTGGCGTAGAAAGTAGGATTTTGTTTGCGTTGTCTTTGTTGCTTATAGTCTTTTAAGGCAGCCAAGGCAGTTTTGGATAAGATTAAAATAGTTGGTAAGTTAATTAATGCCATGATTGCCATTAAGAGGTCAGCGATTAACCAAGCTGCACTCGCTTCTTGGATAGCCCCTAAGAAGATAAGCAAAACGCAAAAAGATCTAAAAATGATCATAAAGCGTCTACTTGGCATCTTACCAAAAATATAATAAAGATTGTTATCAACGTAATAAAGATTACCGATAATAGTGGTAAAACCAAATAATACAAGCGAAATTGTAATAAATAAGTTGCCGTATTGGCCTAAAACAGTGGATAAGGCAGCTTGGACGTAAGGCGCACCGGCCAAGCTAGGATCTGGTGCAATACCAGAACTTAGACACATAAAGGCAGTGGCTGAACAAATGATGAGGGTATCAATAAAGACGGACATCATTTGTACTAAACCTTGTTTTACAGGATGGGAAACATCTGCAGCAGCGGCAGCATTGGGTGCTGATCCAATCCCTGCCTCGTTAGAGAAGAGTCCACGTTTAATCCCATAGACAAGACTAGAGCCAGCAATTCCTCCTGAAATCGCAGTGAAATTAAAGGCATCTGCTACGATATGTTTTATGATTTCAGGCAAGATAGTGATATTCGTTAGGGTCATAAATAAGGCCACAGCGATATAAATAATTCCCATAAAGGGCACTAAGAAGGAGGTAAATTGGATAATACGTTGGTTTCCCCCAAACAAACAGTAGCCAGTGACTACTGCTAAAATTAAACCAACAATATATGGGGTGACGCTAGCATCGAAAAAGGAATAGACTTCAAAACTATCACGTAAGTTAAATGAGGCCAGCATATTAAATCCAACAGCATAGGTTAAGATTAAGCAGATGGCAAAAATTAGACCCAGTTTGCGGTTGTGTAGGGCATTTTCAATATAATAAGAAGGTCCTCCGTAACTATCACCAGCTTGGGAGCCTTTCTTATAAATCTGTGCCAAAGTTGATTCAATAAAGGCTGATGCCCCACCGATAATGGCGACTAACCACATCCAAAAAACGGCACCATAACCTCCTAAACAAATAGCTGTGGAAATACCCACAATATTTCCTGTTCCCACACGAGAAGCCGTCGAAATCATTAAAGCTTGGAAGGAAGAAACAGAGTCTTCACCTTCTGGCTTTTCGAAGATGGTATGCAAGGCATCTTTGAAATTAGCAATTTGCACAAATCCGGTTTTAAAGGTGAAATATAAACCGACGCCAATAAGTAAGAGAACCAAGACAGGAAAATAGATAAAATCATTTATTTTTGATAAAAAATCAATAATTACTGTAAACATCATAAGACTCCTTGTGAAAATTTTACATTGATTATATCATAAAAAATATGCAATTTTCGGACAATTTCGTCGCCTAACACTTTAACCAAAATGGCTAAATGATTTTTCATTCATGCTAAGTGCACCAGTCAATTAGAGATAAGAATGGCAAATAATTGTCATTTAATTCTGACTATGATAATCTTAGCGAAATATGAAGAAGCCTTAGCTAATAATTAATAGGCTAAGGCATTTGAGCAAAGGAAAGGTGTCTTATGTTGGAGGAGTCTTATCAGGCAGCGATTAGCATCATGAAATCTGCTTCCAAAAGTTTTTATGCCGCGTTTAAGCAATTACCCCAGGAACGCTTTTATGCAGTGGCCGCTGTTTATGCCTTTTGTCGTTGGGCTGATGATAGTGTCGATGAAGCAAGTAATGATCAAGAAGCAGAAGAGAATATCAGTCATTTGGAAGCCTATATTATAGGGGAAAATGAAATTAATGAAGATTGGCAAGCTGCCTTTGAGGATAGTCGGCGCCGTTTTCAGATTCCTAACCAAGCCTTCCTTAACCAGTGTCATGGTCAACGCTTAGATTTAGGCTTTTCCGCTATGAAAAGTCGTGAAGATTTGATTAACTATTGTCGTTATGTAGCGGGCTCTGTAGGTGAGATGCTAGGGCCAATCTTAATTGCCGAAAATCATGATAACCAGGACCCCAAATTTCATCAAGCCGTGATTGATTTAGGAATCGGTATGCAGCTCACTAATATCTTGCGGGATGTGGGTGAGGATTTAGCTAAACTAAATCGGATATACTTGCCAAAAGACTTATTGTCTGACTACGATTTGGATGCCATTAGCCTTCGAAAGATGCAAAATAATCCCAAACAAATTTCCAGCAATTATCAAGCTCTAATAGAAGAAATCATGTCATGGTCATCAGATTATTACGCGACGATCGAAGAAAATAGTCATTATTTTCATCCCAATTGTCGGTTGGCAGTCCTAGCCTCAGCGCGTATTTATCACGCGATTGAAGATGAAATTCGTCAACATGGTTACAATAATCTTAGTCGCCGAAATTACACCTCTAAACTCAAACGTTTACAAATTATCAGTCAGTTAAAGTCGGAATTAAATGAGTTTTAAGCAGAAAGAAGGATAACAATGACGGTAAAAGTAGGACATAATCCTTATTTACGCGCAGCATCAGCTTATATTCGTTATCAAGTATTTGTACTAGAACGTGGCATCCCAGCTGCAGAAGAATTTGATGCCAATGATTTACCTCAAACGGTGTACGCAGTGGCATTTTCAGGTGATCAGCCCTTAGCCACGGCGCGCCTCTTGAATGCATCAGATAATCAGGTAAGGATCACTCGTGTAGCCACCTTAAAGGCAGCTAGGGGAAAGAGCTATGGCCGCCAAGTGGTGGAAGCCTTGGAGCAAGAAATTAAAGCTCAAAATTACAAGAGCATTGAAATTCATGCCGAAATGGATGCTATTCCTTTCTATGAAAAGTTAGGCTATCAAATCAATTCCGAGATCTATTATGAAGATGGTCAAGCTTGTCAATCTGTTATTAAATATGTTGAATAAAAAACTGGGTGGGGCAAAAGGCCCACCCAGTTTTTTGTTTTCTAATTTAATGTTAAGGCACACACTAAAAATGTTCTTTGAAGAAGGCTTGAATTTTGTCCATAGTGGCAATGGTCACTAAATGGCCAGTGTTTTCAGAAATAAAGTGAATTTTTTGGTCAGGATGTTTGGCAACAAAATCAGCAATGGGGGCATAGGGTACACGCCAATCATTTTGCCCGTGCCAGAATAGAATGGGACGTTGGCCTAATTTTTCGGCTTGACTGGCCAAATCATAATTGGGAATCCAGGCAGTTAAGTGATTATAGTTTTCTGGAAGATGCAAGCCCGCCTGGTGGATATGACCTTTGAGACGTTTTCGATAGGTCAGTAAATCAGGGGTCCCCATTATACATGCCGCCACCTTTATTTCAGGATGATGAGTTAAGAGGGCACAAGTAGTCATTCCCCCCATGGAGACACCAGCAACAGCAATATCATTATCAGCAATTAGATGATGTTTATGGTAATAGGCTAATAGATAGGAAAATTCAAAAAGATTGCCTTGAATGGACTGCCAAAAAGTGAAGGAAGGGATGGGAGACTTTTTCACAAATCGTTCACCATGATTGATAGCATCAGGAATTATTACCCGGTAACCTAGGAAGCATAGCTTTTTAGCGAGGGTAAAATTTAATTCTTTATTGGATTGCCAGCCGTGGTAAAGAATCAAAAGTTTTAGGGCTTGATTGCGTTGGGGATAAGGGGCAAGTTCTAATAAAGGAATATTTCCTACTTGACGGCGCCGACGCGAGAGTTTCATAATGGCTCCTCCTTCATTAATATTTAAGTTCATTATAGTCTAGATCTGATCAGGGGCGCAAAACACTGGCTTTTTTTATAATTATGTTGAGACAAAAAAGCGTTTAGGTTTAAAGCCTAAACGCTTTTTGATCATCCTTTAAAAAGAATTTCTACGCTTTTTCATCAGTTTCAATGTTGCCGGCATAGAGGAAGAATTTGTAATCAGGATCATTGCTAGAAGGGATGGCTGGGTCAGCCTTTAAACCCTTATAGTCATAGAAGCCATAGTCACAGGCAGAATCCGTGTGCAAAGTGTAATGGCTAACACCATGGTCTTTAAACTCAGCTAATCCTTGTTTCCAAAGTTCGCCACCGATTCCTTTGCCTCGAGCACTAGGACTGAGGATAAATAATTCAACTACCGCTTGGTTGACTTCTTGATGATTTTTATCGAGTTCAACATTGATCTCGTTTTCTTCATCGAGTTGTTTGAGTAGCTCATCTTTGACTGGATCAGTTGATAATCCTAATTCTTTAGCATCATTAAAGGTTTCCCGCATAAAGAGACGCAAGGCCTTGGCATGAGAAAGGATGTTTCCTAAGAATATACCCAGAACTTCACCATCTTTTTCTGCAGTGAGCCCAAATGATGATTGGTAGAGCCTAAGATTAGAGTCCAAAGAAACAAAAACGTCTGTCATTTTGGGACTTTTTTGATAGGGTTCGGCATACCATGTTTGTCTGGTCATTAGATGCAAGGCATCAAAGTCAGAATCTTTGTAAGGTCGAATAATTGTTGTCATAATTACCTCCTTTTGTCCATTATAGAAAAATAAAACATAAATGGCTAGAGATATGCTAGCCTTGGCTAAGATGACAAGCTAGGTAAGGGTAAAAAATACAATATTGTTTACATAAACTCATTTAGCAAAAAATTATGAGACAACCCTTGCAAAAAAATGAAAAAACGCTAAGATTATTATTATAAACTTTTAAGGAGGTTGAGTGATGATTAATCAAGATTTAATTTCACGCTTCAATGATAAATATCAAGGTCAAGCTGCTAATAAGGCCGTGGAAAATGCCATTGCCAAGGTTGGTATTGACCAGGCTACCTACAACAACAACACTCGACGACGTCATGATTTTACCTTTTCTCATGAAACCAAACGTGGCAAAATTACTAATCAAAAGAAATCTGGCCGCTGCTGGATGTTTGCGGCTCTAAACACGGCGCGGGTAGACACTATGGATAAGTTAGGCGCAGAAACTTTTGAGTTTTCACAAAACTACACCTTGTTCTGGGATAAATTAGAACGTAGCAATTACTTCTTGGACTCCATTATTGAGACAGTGGATGAAGACTTAGCGGGCCGGCTTGTTTCCCATCTATTGTTTGATCCATTAGGGGATGGCGGACAATGGGATATGTTTGCTGGTATCTTGCAGAAATATGGTGCTGTTCCCAAAGAACAAATGCCGGAAACTTACCACTCCTCTAATACCAATGTGTTAGATTCTTTCCTCACTTCTAAATTACGGGAATTTGCACATACCCTTAGACAGGCATACTTCGACGGCAAAACGCTTGATGAATTGGCCAATTTAAAAGAAGATATGCTTTATTTTGTTTACCAAGTCTTAGTGAAAGCTTTGGGAACGCCACCGAGTGAATTTACCTATCAATACCGTGATAAAGAAGGTAACTTCCACCGCTTAGAAAAAATGACCCCACAAACCTTCTTTGCTGATTATGTGGGTTGGGACCTTGATAATATGGTGAGTCTAATTAATGCGCCAACCGAAGACAAACCTTATGGCCGAGCTTTTACAGTAAAATATCTAGGTACCATTAAAGAAGCCAAAGCTATTCAATACATTAATGTGCCAATGGAAGTTTTAAAACAAGCCGCTATTGATGCCATTAAGGATGGCCACCCGGTTTGGTTTGGTTGCGATGTCGGTAAAATTTCTGACCGACAAGCTGGAATCATGGATTTAGATCTCTATAATTATGCGGATACCTTGGGTGGTTATAGCCAATTAAACAAGGCTGAACGTTTGAATTATGGGGACTCATTATTGACTCATGCCATGGTATTAGTTGGTGTTGATCTTGATGACCAAGGCCACGCGATTAACTGGAAGGTTGAAAACTCTTGGGGTGATGAAGTAGGTGACAAAGGAATTTTCTCTATGTCAGATGAATGGTTTGATGAATACACTTATCAAATCGCTGCCCTAAAAGATTACATTCCTGAAGAATGGTTAAAAGCTCTTGACCAAGGGACGATTGAATTGGAACCATGGGATCCAATGGGTGCCTTGGCTAAGGTGAAATAAGGAAACAGTTTAAAATGCAACAAGCCCCTCAAAAATTCACTTTTTGAGGGGCTTGTTTTTATGCTTATACTATTGGTCAACATCTTCATCACTTTCGTAATCTAATCGCTTAGCGTCTAGAAGCGAGACGCGTTGTTTGTCTTCTGATAAGACTTGGAAGGTCCAACCCTTAGTGGAGAATTGGTCACCAGTAGCGGGTAATTTGCCTAATTGGTTGATAACGAAACCATTAACGGTTCGATAAATTTGGGGCTCTTCTAAGGGAATACCTAATAATGGTAAGGCTTTTTCTATGGAACATACTCCATTGAATTGATAATGATTCCCCGGCGAGAGTTCCTTAATATCAGTTGACACCACATCATCTTCGTCCCAAATCTCACCGACCAGTTCCTCGAGAACATCTTCCATAGTCACTATCCCATTGACGCCGCCGTGTTCATCACGGACCACTGCCATATGAATTTTTTGCTTTTGCATTTGTCTCAAGAGGTCAGCTAATTTAATCGTAGGGTGAATAAATAAAACATCTGAGACAATGCTTGGCAAGATAACTGACTTATTATTGTGTTTGGCACGTAGGTAGCGATTAAAGTCCCGCTCGTGTAAGACCCCAACAACATTATCGATGGTATCATCATAAACGACTAAACGTGAATAAGGGTGGGTGAGGAAGCTTTGGTCAATGGTATCGTCAGAGTCATTGATATCTACCGCTTCAACATCTACTCGGGGTGTTAGGGTGGAAGAAACTGTCCGGTCGTCAAAATTGATGGCAGCTTTAACCAAGCGTTGTTCGTCATATTCAATAGAACCACCAGATCGTGCTTCATCGACCAAGGATAGTAATTCGTCCTCACTAATACTATCATCACTTTCTAGGGGAATTATGTGTTGGATCATTCGTTGCCAACCATTAATTAACCAAACAATAGGTGTCATAATTACCATAAATAAACGTAGGATAGGTGCGGAAAATTTAGCAAACTGTTCAGGAACCATTTTAGCGATTAATTTTGGCGTAATTTCTGAAAATAATAAGAGAACAACAGTGGTAACAATGGTTGATAGGGTTGCCCCGTAACGAGGAAACCATACCAATAAAACAACTGTTGCAATTGCTGAAGCAGCAATGTTGACGATATTATTTCCAATTAAAATGGTCGATAATAAGGATTCAAAATTATCTAGTAAGTGTAAAGCTTGTTGGGCTTTCCGGTCACCATTGTCTGCTTGATTTTGTAGACGGATCGATGAAACCGAAGTAAAGGCGGTCTCTGACGATGAAAAATAAGCTGATAAAACGACACATAAGCCGAAGAGAAATATACTACCGGCAAAGGATTGGTCCATTCTTTTTCCTCCTAGGATTAAATGAGTAAGGCGCTAAGCCAAGAGAGACTTAGCGCAGCTATTCGTGATTAGATTTATTGATTATAGGTTTAAACTTTACTTGTATTGAGCCACTGGGGCAAATTGTAATTTCTTGATGGCCGCGTCTAAATCGCTAGTAGCGACTTTGACACTAACTCCCACCTTACCTGCTGAAAAAATAATTTGCTCATAATTTTGGGCAGAATCATCAATTGTCGTTAAAAAGTCATGTTTCATCCCAATTGGTGAACAGCCTCCGTGAACATAGCCTGTCAAAGGTTCGAGCTCTTTTTCTTTAATCATAGTGACTGATTTTTCGTTGACGGCTTTGGCAGCAGCTTTTAAGTCAAGACTGGCTGCAACTGGTACGAGGAAAACGTAGTGATCACCAGATTTGGCTTGGGTGACTAATGTTTTGAACTGTTCTTGAGGGTCATTACCCAATTTATTGGCGATTTCCACACCATTATGGACATCATCACCGAAATAAGCCTGATCTTGGTAAGAAATTTTGGCTTGGTCTAAGCGACGCATTACATTGGTTTTTACTTTTTTGGACATAGTTCGCCTACAATTCTACAATATTTTCTGGCTTACCATCAATAAAGGCTTGAATATTGGCAAAGGCAATTTCAGCACGAGCGACCATCGCTTCATCACTCAAGAAGGCGATATGTGGGGTAAGGACAGTATTTTTAGCCTTTAATAGCGGATAGTCATCTGCTAAAGGCGGTTCCCCATCAAAAACATCAATCCCAGCTCCGGCAATTTGGTCGTTGTTGAGTAAGTCAGCTAAGGCAGCGTTATCGATGATAGGCCCTCGTGCTGCATTGATTAAGATAGCAGAGTCTTTGATTAAGCTTAGTTTCTCTTGAGACAAGAAATTCTTAGTATGGTCATTTAATGGTAAATGAACAGAGATAATGTCTGCGGTTTTTAATAGGGTATCTAAGTCAGTATAAGTAATGCCAAGTTCTTTGGCTTCCTCTTTTTCTGTGCGACTATAAGCAATTAAATTGGCTCCAAAAGCTTTAAATAATTTAGCAGTCTCTAAGCCAATATTTCCTGTTCCAATAATTCCCACTGTTTTGCCTTTGATTTCTTGGCCTTGGATTGGCCCAGAGAAATTTTCTCCTTGACGGATCGCTTCATTTGATTGGGGAATTTGCCGATAAAGGGCTAAGGTCAGTGCAATCACTAACTCACTCACCGCTGTGTTGGCATAACCTGAAGCATTGGCAACTTGGATATCATTTTCTTTGGCTGACTCGGCATCGACATGGTCCACCCCAGTGAAGGCGACATTTAATAGTTGAATTTGTGGATTGGCTGCAATAACCTCAGCAGGATAGGGATTATTCGCAATAGTGACAATGTCTGCTCCCTCAGAACGTGCAATCAGCTCATTAGGATCTGTCGTTTTATTGTCAAAATACTTGAACTCATGACCGGCATCAATCAAGGGTTGAGCAAGTTGCTTGATCTTTTCTTCTGGAACACGTAGGGGCTCAATTAAATGAATACGCATGATATCATACCTTTCTAATACTTGAAATTTGTCTTAATCTAACTTTAAGGGATTTTTCCATTAAATTCAATCCAGGGGCTAGGATATTTGTTAATTATAGAAAAAGAAAATTTTCAGGACGTATAGCTGTGCTAGTATAAAAGAAAAGGGGGACTTTATCTTGTATATGATTGGATTAGAATTGATCTTACGTTTGCCTGAAGCCTATTCTTTAAAGGATAAGCGACAAGTTCTCCGGTCAATTAAGGATAGAACGCCTAAAAAGTTTGGTGTGTCCATTGCTGAAGTGGCTGAGCAAGACACGGTCAACTTGGCAGTTATTGGCCTAGCTAAAGTAGGTATCAGTTATCAATCTACCCGACAAAGTCTACTTGATTTAATGGAATGGTTGGAAACACATTATCCAGTAGATTGTTTAGAGTATGTTTTCTATGAATAAGAGGTCTAGCATTATCTAACACTAAATTACAGCCTGTTTTAATGGTCGTTAGTTTGTCTTCTTTCTAAGTCCAGTATGAGTTTTTCTAACTGATTACTGAAGTAGCGACGGTCTGCTGCCGTAAACGCTTTGGGTCCTTTAGTTTTTTGTCCTGCTTTCCTTGCTTGCTGTCCTTGGTAGCGTTGCATTAGGAGTCTGTTTATATTCTCTTGAGAATAACGTAAACCGCTGTGGTGGATGACCTCTGTCTTATTAATCATTAAGGAAGCGAGACCGTAATCTTGGGTGATGACGATATCGTTTCTCTCTGCTAGAGCAACAATTTTATAATCGGCTGCGTCAGGACCTGCATCGACATAGACGGTTGAGACACCCTCAAGATTGGCCTTTGGACTGTAATGATCGATGCTCGTAACAATAGTGACGGGCCAATGATGGCTTTGCCCTAGGGCGATGGCTTCGGCTTTTACTGGACAGGCATCACCATCAATTAAAATTTTCATAAGACCACTCCATTCAGGCTAGATTATTGACTGACAATTCTGTATAATGAGGCTTGCTGATATTTTTTAGTGAAATTTTCCTCCCTATATAAAGGGTTAGAAAGAGGATTTATTTATGCAAGCCAAAGAAAAACATTACGGATTATTTACCGCTATCTCCATGATTGTAGGAATTTGTGTGGGATCGGGAATTTTCTTTAAGGCTGATAATATTTTAACATTGACCAATGGGAATGTCGCATTGAGTATATTGGTTTTTATTATTGCTGCCCTATGTGTCATTACTGGAGCCATGTCCATCTCTCAATTGGCCACCCGGTCCAACGAGACTGGTGGGGTGGTTGCTTACTTCGATGAGTTTATTTCTAAGGATTTTGGTAATGGTTTTGGCTGGTTTTACCTATTAATATATTATCCAACCATTACTGCAGTGGTGTCATGGGTTGCAGGAATTTACACCCTACAGTTGTTCGGTTTTCCAGCTAATCTGGCCTGGGAGATACTAATTGCTGTGACCTATGTGGTATTGTTATTCGCCATGAATTATTTATCCTTGACTATGGCGGGGCGTTTTCAAAATTTAACGACTATAGGTAAATTAATTCCCCTAGTAGGGATAGGCTTAGTGAGTTTCTTCCTAGTGAGTCAAGTTGATCAGACCCCAGCTCGTGGTGAATTGATGACTACTAATTCCCATCCTTTATCCTGGCTAGCTGCTTTGACGCCAATGGTTTTCTCCTATGAAGGTTGGATTGTTGCCACTGGAATATCCAATGAAATCAAAGATGCTAAGAAAAACATCCCCTTGGCCTTATTTTTTGGGCCAATTATTGTTCTGCTTATTTACCTGGCTTATTTTATCGGTTTGGTCCGTTTAGCTGGTGTTGATGCCATTGTTGGCCTTGGAGACGGTGTTGTTTCTGTGGTTGGACAAAACTTATTAGGTGCTTGGGGTGACAAGATTCTTACCTTCTTTATTCTGTTGGCTGTGGTAGGTGTGGTTAATGGAATGATTTTAGGCTTCATTCGCTTACCCCAGGCCTTGGCTTTGAAAGAAATTATTCCTTACTCTCAACAAATCAAAGAAATTAATTTTCAACGGGGCTTATCCCTAGCTTCAACCCTAGTTGCTTTTGCTTTGACCTTAGTCTGGCTGGCCATCCATTATGTGGTCCAACGTTTTGCCTTATTAGGTCACAGTGATGTTAGTGAAATTGCTATTATCTTTAATTATATTGGCTATATCCTACTTTATGCTAAAGTGATCCAACTTTGCCGGCAAGGTGAAATTACTAATCGTTTTATGGGTATAGTGATTCCTTCACTAGCAATCCTGGGTTCCTTGGTCATTATAGGTGGGGGTTATCTAGCTAGTCCTCAACTCCTACCAATCTTTATCTTAATTTGCTTAGGCATTTGTCTGCTGGGTTACCTCTATGGGAAAAAAGCTCGCCAACAAACAGCAAAATAATGAAGTGTTAAAAGCAGCTAGTTTTCTAGCTGCTTTTTTATTGTTATGGATTGTAAGTAGTTGAGAGCCTATGCTGAAATTGATTTAATTTCGACAAGCTAGTTTCGGCTTATAAGTGACTAGAACTTATGGATGCGTTATACTAAAATTAACAAAAAGAGGGGGTTTTCCTATGAATATTGGATGGATTATCGCAATTGTAATTGTTGTTTTAATTGTTGGGCTTGTTGTTTGGGGGATAAAACTATACAACCAAATGATTGGAAGCCAAGAGATGGTGACTAATGCTATGGCACAAATTGCTGCTCAAGTGGAGTCGCGTTGGGATGCTTTGACTAACTTAATCCAAGCGACGACAAAATACCAAAGTCATGAATCCGAGACTTTAACAACTATTGTTAAACATCGGTCAGGTGTGGACAAAAACTCGTCAGTAAAAGATGTTGAAAAAGACGACCAAGCTTTTGCTAAAGCCATGCGTGCTATTGATGTGGTAGTGGAACAATATCCAGACCTTAAAGCAGCTAATGTCTACCAAAGTACTATGAATAGTGTTAACGATTATGAAAATAATGTGCGTCAAGCGCGGATGATTTTTAATGATACGGTGACAAAATATAATCGTTTAATTAAAACATTCCCGAATTCAATTGTGGCAGGTATTACTGGCTTTAAAGCATCTGACTACTTTGAAGCGTCAGTAGAAAAACAGGAAATGCCTCAATGGTAAAATCCATTAGAGCTAATGTCCTGACCATTGTTCTTTTACTTTTAACTTTATTTATTGTAGACAATGGTTTAGTAGCGGCCAACACGATTGAAAGCATTGATGTCCAAGTGCAGTTGCAGTCAGATGGGTCCGCCCAGTTTACTGAAACTTGGAAAGCCGATGTTGATGAAGGGACAGAGCTATATAAACCCATTGAATTAACTAGTGAACAAACGATCACGGATTATCAGGTATCCGTAAATGGCACCGCTATGCAAAAAGTGGCTTCATGGGATGTGGATGCTGATTTTGACAGTAAAGCTTATCAATACGGCCAAGGTTCTGACGAGTTGAACTGGGGGATTTCTGAGTATGGTGAAAATACTTATGAAATCACTTATACCGTGACTAATTTTGTGGCTCAAACCCAAAGTTATCAGATGATTTATTGGCAGTTTATCAATGATTCAATGTCACCAGCACCTGAATCAGTACGGGTGGAAATTGCTTCTGAATTAGGTGATATTACTGCTGAAGACCATCGAGTGTGGGGATTTGGTTATAATGGTGATATTAGCTTTACCAAGCAGGGAACTGTTTTAGCTGAGAGTCAGGGCGATTTTAATGAAGGGAATTACGTAACCATCTTATTGCGACTCCCCGACCAAGCCTACAGTACAAGATTTCATTTAGATAATGACTTTGATCACTATGTCAAACAATCTTTTGCAGGCTCCAATTATAATTGGGAAGATTATGATCCGGATGCTAGTCAAGAAGATTTACAAAAAATGGACGTTGAAACCGACCCTATGTCAAATTTTGAAATTGGCGTAATAGGAGCATTTATCCTTGCTGGCTTAGCCTCTGTTGTTGTATCACTAAGATTAGGAATCAAGCTTTGGCAGCAACGTCGGCGCATGAAACGGGTGTATCCTAAGTTAGAAAATCTTTCGAATGAATTTGAAGGAGAGTACTATCGTGATCAGCCCTTTGAAACTGTCTTTGATTCCTACGTCAGTTTAGTTGTACTCTCTAACCACAATATGTCTGAAGAAACAGAAGAGGCCTCAGAAGGAATGTGGACTGCTAGTTTACTATGGTTGATTAAGGCAGGTTATCTGCGTCCTCTTGGTGAAGCAGAACAAGACAAGGGGCAATTCCAAATTGTCAATAAAGAGGCAGAACTTGATGAGCCAATTGCTATGTTTTACGATATATTGGTCAAAGCTGCTGATAAAGAAGGTTATATCGAAGAAAAGCGTTTTAAAGCGTATTTAAAATCTCATTCCAGTGACTTTACTCGCTATATTAAAAAAATTAAGGCAACTAGTGAAGAGTATATGCTTGCTCAGGGCTATCAAGAAGAACATTTGACGGCTAAAAAGAAATCCGATATGACCGACTTGGACAAAGCTAACGAAGAAGCGGCATTCCCATTAACTCAAACAGGGTTAGAAAAGCGCAATCAATTAGTTAAGTTTCATAATTACCTTAAGGACTACTCTTTGCTTAATGAACGGTCCGCTAAAGAAGTCGTTTTATGGGATGAACTAATGTTATATGCGGCGGCCTTAGGTATTCTTGATGAAGTTGAAGCAGAATTTGCTAAACTCTATCCAGATTACCGTACAGAATCTGTTTATAGTGGCGGAAGCGGTGACTTTACTTTCACTCAGTACTACCTCTTCAGTCGTGCCATTAATACTTATTACCGAGAACTCAATAGACCAAAACCAAGTAGTCCTTCTAGCTCAAGTGGTGCCGGAGGATTCTCCAGCTTAGGCGGAGGAGGCGGTTCCTTTGGTGGTGGATCCGGAGGCGGTATCCGTTAATTATTTCATAGTAATAGTAGAAGGGGAGTAAAGTCGTTAAGAACAGAAGCCTTGGACCAAAAGACTGCAGATAGCGATAAGTTATCAAAAATTTTTGGAGTCCGACTAGAAGATTATACAAAAAGACTGGGGCTTTTGTCCCAGTCTTTTTGCGTTCTTCGATCATTTATCTTTTAAACCAGAGAATTTAAGCCCCCAATCCTTTTTCTATTATGACAAATCTCTCGTTTTTCAAGCGACTGACTCAGCTCTATTTGTGATTTTTTCAATTTTTCTTAAAGTCGGTGGGTCCTATCGCCAAGCGAGTTGAAGATGTGTATAATAGATGGAGAAATGAGAAAGGAATGAAACAATGAATAATGTTGATATGCGTGACTGGCTAATTCGCCTGTTTAAAGGGGCCACAGTAGGAATTGGGGGTATTTTACCTGGCCTATCTGGTGGGGTTTTAGCAGTTATTTTTGGAATTTACGATAAAATGTTGAGCTTCCTCGGAAATATCACCAAAGATTTCTGGAAAAATGTGATTTATTTTATTCCAGTTGGAATTGGTGGTGTTCTGGGAGTGGTCCTTTTCTCCGTAGTGGTGGAGAAGGCCTTTGGTAGCTACCAAGCGCTTTTTACGTGTTTGTTTATTGGTTTTGTAGTGGGTACCTTGCCATCGCTCTTTAAGCAAGCGGGTCAGAAAGGCCGTGACACTAGTGATTTAATAACCATGACAGGATCAGCCTTAGTTATCTTCCTATTGATGGTCATAGGAGGGCAGTCTCTAACTCAAGTTCAACCGTCATTTTGGGCCTGGATCTTATCGGGTGCCTTAATTGGCTTAGGTGTTATTGTCCCTGGTATGAGTCCAAGTAACTTCCTTATCTATTTTGGTTTATATGATAAAATGGCCGCGGGAATTTCTTCTTTTGATTTTGGTGTGATTATTCCCTTAGCCTTAGGATTGGTGATTTGTGTCTTGTCTTTAGCCAAAGTCGCTAATTGGGCCTTTGCGCATTATTATGCCAAGATGTATCACTTTATTTTAGGGACTGTTATTGGCTCATCATTAGCCATCTTCCCAACAGTCGTTTTTCCGGCTTTTACGGCAGAAGCATTGGCGGAAACAGGCTTATCCTTTATGATGACCTTGTTGATTTCATTAGTAATGTTTGCTTTGGGAATTGCTTTTTCTTATTGGTTCTCAGGCATCGAAGAAAAATACAGCCGCGATTAGATTAATGTGGTTATAATAAAAGGCTTAGCACAGAACGATCTGTTGCTAAGCCTTTTTATACTAGATACTTTGGCGTTCGCTGAGGTAGCGTGATAAGAAAGTTTTGGTTCTTTGGTGTTGAGGGTTACCGATAACGTCTTGTGATGGGCCGTCTTCAACAATCACCCCTTGGTCCATAAAGCAAACGCGAGTTGATACATCACGGGCAAATTCCATTTCATGGGTCACCACAATCATGGTTAAACCTTCTTTGGCTAATTGAGTCATAGTCTCTAATACTTCACCTACCATTTCTGGGTCTAGAGCGGAAGTAGGCTCATCAAAGAGTAAGAGCTCAGGTTCCATAGATAAGGCTCTGGCAATGGCTACCCGCTGTTGTTGCCCACCAGATAATTGGTGAGGTTTGGCTTCGCGGTATGGGGCCATGCCAACTTTTTCTAGATTAGCAAGGGCGATTTTTTCAGCTTCCTCTTGGCTACGACCTAGGATTTTCTTTTGACCAATGACACAGTTTTCTAAGGCATTCATATTTTTGAAAAGATTAAATTGTTGGAAGACCATGCCAACTTGTGACCGATAATGGTTGCGGTTGAACTTAGGGGCAAGTATGGACTCTCCATGGTAACGAATATCACCATTAGTCGGTTCTTCTAACAAGTTTAAGCATCGTAATAGGGTTGATTTCCCGGAACCTGATGAACCGATGATGGAGATGACTTCACCGGTATTTACAGTGAAGTCGATATCTTTTAACACTAAATTATCGGTATAAGTCTTCTCTAAATGATCAACTTGTAAAATTAATTGCTCTGTCATAGTTTACTCCTCCTAATGGTTTACTGTTGGATTGTTGATGAGGTATGAACACGGTAAGAATGGTCATCAGAAAATTTGCGTTCCACAAAATTCAATAGTCGCGTTGTTGTAAAGGTTAAGACTAGGTAGATTATAGATGCGATAAAGAATGTTTGGAAGGTTAGGTAGGTTGAACCAGCAGTAGACCGGGTAATAAAGAATAGTTCAGTGACCGCAATAACGTTCAAGACGGAAGTATCCTTGATGTTGATGACAAATTCATTTCCTAAGGCAGGCAGGGTAGTGCGAATGGCTTGGGGTAAAATGATTGATGTCATCGTTTGGAAGTGATTCATTCCAATCGCTTTAGCGGCTTCGGTTTGGCCCTTGTCAACTCCGCTGATCCCTCCCCGGATAACTTCAGCTAAGTAAGCACCAGTATTAATGGAAACAATGAGTAGGGCAGCAGCCATTGATGACAAGTCTAAATCAAAGAAAAGTTTAGAGCCATAGAAAATTAACATGGCTTGGACCATCATTGGTGTGCCACGGAAAATTTCAATGTAGCAAGCAATCAAGAAATCAACAAGCTTATAGAAAACAAAAGCAATCAGATTATCCTTGCCAACTTTTAAGGAACGAATGATGGCAATAATTAAACCGATAATAAAACCAATTAAAGTAGAAATTAGGGCAATAAACATGGTGTTACGGGCGCCACGTAAAAATTGGCTACCGTAATTTGACCAAATACCTGCAACTTCGGCCCAGAAACCTTGACTTTCGCCGCGTTCATTTAGGTCTACCATGTCCTCCATCATTTGATCGCGGTCAGATTGGGGAATAGTTTCTAGTGCTTGGTTGATGTAGTTCGTTAGGGAAGAATTCTTACGAACCCCAACTGCAATGTCAGTGGTTTGGTCTCCTAAGTCGAAGCCTTGACCGTCAGCAAATTCAACAATGTTTAAGTCTGGGTTAGCGGCTAGGGCAGCTAAGGCGCCTGGTCGTTCAGAAATATAACCATCAATTTTTCCTGATAGAACGGAAGTGATCATAGTAGGGAAGGTATCTAAGGCAGTTTCTTTATTGACATTAGGGATTTGGTCAATTAAATCATAATGGAAAGTATTAAGTTGGCCAGTAAGACTGGCTCCGGATAAGTCTGCTAGAGAACTGGCATCAGCGTACTGACTGTCGCTCTCTGTAACTACCACAATATCAGAATCATAATAGGAATCAGAAAAATCAATCTGTTCTAAACGTTCTGGTGTTGGTGACATCCCAGCAATAATGGCATCGATTTTGCCAGATTGTAAGGCAGGTGGTAGGCCGTCCCATTCTACCTTGACAATTTCTAATTCTAGACCTAACTGCTGAGCAATCGCTTTGGCGATTTGAACATCGTATCCATTGGCATATTCGCCTTGGGAATTACTAATAGGAACGGCCCCATCGCTAGCCGAAGTCTGCGTCCAGTTGAAGGGCGCATAGTCAGCCTCCATTCCGACTCGTAAGACACCGTCAGTTTCTAGGCTGGCGTTTAATTCATTCTGATCAACAGCGATTGCGTTTTGGTTGGCTTTGGCGACTTGGTAAGACCAAGGACTAAGCACTAATAATAGGGATAATAAAGTTGTTAATAAGGGGGTCCATGTTCTGCTTTTCATTTGTTTTCCTCCTAAATAAAAATCCTCTACACAATAATTGAGTAGAGGAGGGTACGGAAAAGTTAGACAATGGGGCCCCAAAGTCAATGCTTTTCGGATAGCACATCACAATCGTGACAGTTACAAGCCTATTATGACTTATACCCAGGAGGTAGACGTCGCCACGCCTAGCCAACTTCGGCAAAACACCCCTTTTGACCACTTCCTAGCTGCCGCTCAGTGGTTTACTGATGAGTTTTGCTCCTCTATCTCAAAATGTGTTTTCGGTTGTTAGTAATCAAGATACACTAATTTAAATAAAAAAGCAATGCTAAAATGAGAAAAGCTTTAATTAACTGAACTAGCCAGTTAAGGGATAAAATGATAAAATAAGGCATAATAGACTAAGTAATCAAGCAATGAATACTTAAGGAAATGGAAGATGTCTCAATGAGTAAACGTTATACAACCCATATTGGGTATAAAAAATTAACCTTACGAACTGATCGGTCCGCCGACCAAGTCAAAAAAGTCAGCCAGTCGTTAAACGGGGATTTAAAGTCTTTATCGATTCGGCAAGCTGATCGGTCCTTGGAAGATTTATTGGCTTTGTTAGTTTTTAATGCTTATTCAGACCGGATGACCTTGGCTAATGACTTAAAAACCATCCAAGAAGATAAGAAGTTCTTATTAGAACGCAATCAAATCTTAGAGGATAAATTAGCGGCCTTAGAAGCTAAACTAGACGCTAGCAAGCAAAATCAGCAAGTAGCTAATTCAGAAAATACCGAATTAGAGGGAAGTAAAGTAGCGGAATATGGAGATGAACCTGACAAAGATTCTAGTGGTCGACCAATCCCAGAAAACCCAAATAATAAGACTGACCAAGAACCATTTGAAACTAAAACTGCTCCTATCATTGCGGGAGAAACAAGAAAAACCCAGTCTATCGATCCTAAGTCTTCAACAAAGGCCACCATGCTGAGTGGTCAAAAAACAGCACAAGTCAATAAAAATCATCATGATTTAAAAGCTTATAATCCTAGACGCTTAAGCGAACAACTCAGCCAGGCGCCTAAACGCTTAAATCAGTTACGTCAAACCCCTAGACCTTAAAGGAGCTTACTATGACCCTAATCCTAGTTTTGGTTTTATATAGTTTAGATGCCTTCCACACGATTCAAGAGGGTAGTCGCCAGGCAACCGCAAAGTTTGTAGGCATGTTACTTGCCTATTTTTGTGCCAGTATTTTCTACAAGCCCCTAGCGGCTTGGACAGCTTTGTGGGTTCCTTATCCAGGCTTATCATTGCAAAGTGATTTTGTTTATTTTCCTCAAAATATGATTCGACAGATGGACCAGGTTTATTTTCAAGCGGTGGCCTTTATTTTAATCTTTATTCTAATAATGATTGTAACCCACAGTATCAAGGCTTTTATGCCCTCTAAACAAGATAAAATGTATCCTAAAAATCGCGATGTTTTAGTCGGGGGAATAGTTGCTATTATTTATACTAGCTTGTGCCTTTGTCTCTTGTTTACTTTTTTAGCAACGTTGACTTTCCCGTGGCTACAGAATTTTCTAGCTGATAATATGGTGAGTGATTTCTTTATTCGCCAAGTCCCATTCTTTTCTAAACATATCCTCTCCTTATGGCTAGATGGGGTAGCAACTTTATAGAATGAAATGATGAATGATTAGAGGAGATTGTATTGAACCAAAAAATATACCAATTACTAGCTTTTGATCAGGTCCGACGTGAATTGGCCCAAGAAACGCAGACGGAATTAGGTCAAAAACGGGCCTTGAAATTGGAAGCGATGACTGATGCTCAAGCGATCGTTAAAGCTCTAGACGAGGTTGAAGATGTACAGCGTCTAGATGAAGAAGCAATGGCTTTTCCAATTGGACAATTAGCGAATATACGTCCTTATTTGCAGCGTCTAGCGATGGAAGCTGACCTAAACGGTAAGGAACTAGCGACCATTGCTAAAGTCTTACGTGCTGCAACTGAGGTGGCAGATTTTTATAAGAAAGTTGCTGAAACAGATATCGAAATACCTGCTTTAGCAGTTTATGAAGAAGAATTAGCGGATGTGTCTAAGCTAAGCAAGCGTTTGGTGGAGTCGATTGCTGATGATGGAACTGTTTATGATGCGGCCAGTCCTAAACTCCATGGCTTACGTCAAGCGATAAAATCTGAAGAAGCACAAATTCGGGTTAAACTCAATCAATTAATTAAGTCTGATAAGGCCAAACAATTGAGTGACCAATTAATTACTATTCGTAATAATCGTTTTGTTTTACCAGTTAAACAAGAGTACCGCTATGCTTTTGGTGGGGTAGTTCATGACCAATCTTCTAGCGGGCAAACCTTGTATATCGAACCTCAATCAGTTCTAGATGCTAATAATAAGTTATCTAGTCTTCGCAGTGAGGAAAAGGAAGAAATCCGGCAAATCTTAGCTGATCTCTCGCAAACTTTGATGCCTTATCGTGATGCGATTGAGCATAATGCCTATATCTTAGCTTATCTGGACTTTGTTCAAGCCAAGTATCGTTATGCCAAGCGCATCCAAGCCAAACGTCCTCAACTGGCTAGCAAGCAAAATATGCACTTGAATAGCGCACGGCACCCCTTTATTCCTATTGACCAGGTGGTGGCCAATGATATTTATTTTACCGATGACTATGACATGATTGTTATTACGGGCCCTAACACTGGTGGGAAAACCATCACCTTAAAAACAGCTGGGCTATTACAGCTAATGGGTCAAGCCGGTCTCTATATTACTGCAGAAGAAGGTAGTGAAATTGCTGTTTTCAACGCTATCTATGCCGATATTGGTGACGAGCAATCCTTGGAACAAAGTTTGTCAACTTTCTCAGGCCATATGAAAAATATTATTGATATTTTGGAGCAGGCGGATTCTCAGAACTTGGTTTTAATTGATGAGTTGGGTTCAGGAACCGATCCTAAGGAAGGGGCAGCATTGGCTAAAGCCATTTTAAATCGTTTGGCTTTTTTACAAGCAACGGTGCTAACCTCTACTCACTATCCAGAATTAAAGGCTTATGCTTTCGACCATCCAGCAGCCATAAATGCCTCTATGGTTTTCGATGAAGAGAGCTTGCAGCCTGCCTATGAACTATTAATTGGTATACCGGGCGGGAGTAATGCCTTGGATATTTCCCAACGTTTAGGCCTCGATAGTAACATCGTTCAAGAAGCACGGTCTGAACTTGCGCATGATGAGAAGAATCTCAATGACATGTTATTAGAAATGGAAAGTAAACGGCAGGCATATGAAGAACAATTGGCTAATCTCAATCAAGAGATTCAAGAATCAGAACAATTGCGACAAGAAATTGCTGATGTATATAATAAATTAAGAGCGGATAAGGAACGTTACTTAGAACGAGCGCGCAAAGAAGCCAATGCCATTGTTTCTGACACCAAAGACCAAGCTAAAAAACTTATTGGTGATATCCGTGAATGGCAACGGGCTAATCCTAATGGCCAAGCAGTCAAAGAGCACCAGATGATTGCCAAACAAAAAGAAATTGACAATCTAAGTCAAGAAGAACGACAATTAAAAGATAATAAAGTATTGAAAAAAGCCAAACGTCAAAAACAAAAAGACCATAAACTTGGTCCTGGAGATGAAGTTAAGATTGCTCCTTATGACCAGAGAGGAACCTTGGTGGAAAAACGTGATGGCGGCTGGTTGGTTCAAATGGGTGCTCTTAAGGTCGAAGTGCCTAAAAAGAATGTGACTCTAATCCAAGCCAAAAACAATCACCAGGAGAATTCTGGCAAACGGGCCGGTATCAAAGCAAAAAAAGCCAAAAGTGTTAAAACCGAGTTAGACTTGCGGGGGCAACGTTATGAAGAGGCCATGACCCAGCTTGACCAATTTATCGATTCGGCCTTATTAGCTAACCATGGTCAAGTGACCATTATTCACGGTCACGGCACGGGCGCCCTACGTAAGGGTGTCCATAAATACTTGCGCCAACACTCCCAAGTTGAAAGTTTTGAATTCGCTCCTTACAATATGGGAGGTAATGGTGCTACCATTGTTAAATTCAAAGGTTAAGCACATTATTCTGGATTCAAAGATGACGATGTTATAATACTGACTAAGGAGGTCGTGTAAATGGTTAAAGCAATTACAGATCAAAACTTTACAGAAGAAACTCAAGACGGTTTAGTCTTAATCGACTTTTGGGCAACTTGGTGTGGTCCATGTCGGATGCAATCCCCAATCGTGGAGCAATTAGATGATGAAATGGGCGACCAAGTGAAATTCACTAAGATGGATGTGGATGATAATCCGCAAACAGCGAGTGAATTTGGTATCATGTCTATCCCAACCTTGATGATTAAAAAGAACGGGCAAGTGGTTGACCAATTAGTTGGTTATACACCAAAAGAACGCTTAGAACAAATTCTAGAACAATATCAATAAAATTGTGAGAAGATGCGCTAAAAAGCGGGAGAACTGAAGCCTTGGACCAAAACACTGAAGATAGCGATTAGCTACCAAAGCTCTTGCTTTTGCGAATTCAACGAAGTGATAAGAGTTCATATATTACGAAGAGGCTGGGACATTTGTCCCAGCCTCTCTTTTTGTATTATCTAACTATTTATTTATTATGTTCTCCATCACAGCCTCAAGACGTGATGAAAGCCTAGTCGCGGTCAATATCTCCATGGGCAAGATTGGCCCGAATATCCTTGTTAAGACTTCCATGTTCATAGTTAGGGCGCCAGTCCATGAAGCCAGCCTCTAGCCCCCGTACTAAGACTTCAGCGGTACCGATATTAGTGGCTAGGGGCACATTGTAAACGTCACAAAGTCGAATTAATGCGTTGACATCAGGTTCATGGGGCATGGCTGCAAGGGGGTCACGGAGGAAGATGACTAAGTCCATGTCATTTTCTGAGACAGCAGCACCAATTTGTTGGTCTCCTCCCAAAGGCCCAGATTGAAAACGATGAACATTTAACTGAGTATTATCCATAATTTTTTGGCCAGTGGTTCCAGTGGCATAGAGCTGGTGCTTAGCCAAAATATCTTGGTAGGCCGTCGTAAAATCAACCATTAAAGCCTTTTTTGAATCGTGTGCAATGAGTGCAATATTCATAAGCTCCTCCTTTAAAGCAAGCTGATTGAGTCGTTTTTCATAAGTTGTTTTGATATAATTATAGCATATTGGCCTTGAAATAGGCGCAACATGACATTGGAGGTATTGACATGTCAGGAGCCATTGGAATATTAGATTCGGGAGTTGGTGGGTTGACCGTCTTTAAAGAAGCCATGCGTCAGCTACCTAATGAGTCTTTGATTTATATAGGAGATAATGCACGCTGTCCTTATGGGCCGAGAGAGGCGAGTCAAATCTTAGAATTTACTGAGGAACTTGCTCAATTTCTGTTAAGCCAAGGCATTAAAGTACTAGTCATTGCATGTAATACAGCTACAGCCGTTGCTTTGACTTATTTACAGGACCATATGCCTATTCCAGTTTTGGGTGTCATTAAGCCGGGAGCTTTAGCCGCCAATAAGTATAGTCAAACTGGACGGATTGGTTTAATAGCGACAGAGGGAACCGTAAAATCAGGTTATTATGAACGAATTCTTTATAAGAAAAACCCTAATCTCCAAGTCACTGCTTTAGCTTGTCCTAATTTTGTGTCCTTAGTGGAGAGTCATGATTATAAAAGCCCACTAGCCAAAAAATTAGTCCACCAACAACTGCAAGGTATGCGGCGGGCCAAAGTGGATACCCTGATTTTAGGCTGTACACATTTTCCCTTATTGGCGCCTATTATTCAAAAAACGATGGGATCTGGTGTTGGTTTAATAGACTCAGGTAAGGAAACTGTAGCGGACCTGGCTTCAATCTTAGACTATGAAGATTTGACGGCTGAAGAAGCGCAAAGACCCCAGTACCATTTCTATACAACAGGATCGACTGAATTATTTGATGAAATTGCCAGTGAATGGTTAGGCAGAAACGTAAGTTCCAAGCATATCGATATAGCAGAGAAAGGATGAGTGTTGTGGTGAAAAAAGTAGTGATTGCTACTAGTAACCCAGGTAAAGTAACTGAGTTTGAGCAAATGTTTGCTGAGTCTGGAATTACAGTAGAAAGTTTATTAGACCATCCTGAAATTGGTGATATTGCCGAAACAGGGCAAACTTTTGCAGAAAATGCTGCTATTAAAGCCCAAACAGCAGCCAAATTTTTAGGCTTACCAGTGATTGCCGACGATTCGGGTTTAAGTGTTGATGCCTTAGATGGTGCCCCAGGAATTTATTCAGCCCGATATGCGGGCTTGGAAAAAAATGATCAAGCCAACCGAGAAAAATTATTGCGAGAATTAAATGATGTTCCAGTTGGCAAGCGGCAAGCCCATTTCACCTGTGTCTTAGCCCTTGCGGATGGTCAGGGACAATTAGTAAGGGACTATAAAGGGCAATTAGCAGGTGAAATTCTGATGCAAGAAATTGGCGATAACGGCTTTGGTTATGATTCCTTATTTTATGTTCCTAGTAAGGATAAAACCACTGCCCAAATGACTGCCGAAGAGAAAGCTGCCATTTCCCATCGCGGTCAAGCCTTACGCCAACTCGCTGCTGACTTCAACGAGAAAGGAAGTGTCCTATTTGCAAATATTGATTCTTAGTGACAGCCATGGGGACAGTCAAATCTTAACGGATTTAGTTAGCCGTTATAGTGATCAGGTGGATTATTATATTCATTGTGGTGATTCCGAATTATCTGACCAAGACACTATCTGGAATCTCTATACCACTGTTCAAGGCAATATGGATTTTTATCCTTTTGCGACTGAGGCAGTCTTAGACACTGACCAAGGGAAAATTGTCATTGTCCATGGCCACCTCCACCAAGTGAAGCAAGGGGACCAGACATTAGTGTCCTTAGCCAAAGAAAAGCAAGCAGATATTGTTTGCTATGGTCACACTCATGTGATGGATTGTCATGAAACAGAGGGTGTTTTAATAATTAATCCTGGAAGTATTCGCCTACCAAGAGGAGAATACCCAAAACCTTCTTATGCCATTTTAACTATAGATAAAGCAGGAAATAAATCAGTGGCCTTCTATAATCGGGATAATAATTTAATTCCAGAAGACTATTGGCAATAATTGAACAATGAAAAGCGCTAGCTCTTGTGGTAGTTTACACTCAGATCTAGCGCTTTTTTTATGATTTAGTTGTTTAATTATTTAGGAGTTATGGTGGAAGGACTTACTATAAGCGGTTGGTTGATATGATTTTTAGCCAGGGTATGAGTGAGTAGGGCGTAGTAATAAGGTTCGACATCCCATTGTTCATCGTTTTTACACATAAAGCGAACGCGGTAAATTAACCGCCCCTCACTATCACGAGTCACCCCATAAAAATTCGGTTCTTGAACGAGATGGTCATTAGGTAGGCTGGCAGTAACAGTGTCTTTAATTAATTGATCCAATGCTTCCATGTCAGTCGTGGGATCAATCATTAAATCAATATCAGCTCGACGTGGTAGGCGAGAATCATTGGTAACATTTTCGATATTACGATTAGGAATGAAATGGACTGCCCCATTAAAATCACGCAAAACAGTTGTTCGGATACCAATATTTTCAATGGTGCCCGAATAATCATTAATTCTAACATCTTCACCTACATCGAATTGCCGTTCTACTAGAATGAAAATGCCATTGACCATGTCAGTCACAAAACCTTGGGCTCCAAGACCAATCGCTAAGCTGGCCACCCCGGCCCCAGCTAAGAGAGTGGCTACAGGAACGCCAATAATGGCTAATAAGGAGTAGGCGAGTAAGAAGTAGTAAGAGTATTGGATGATATTGAGCAAGAGTTTTTTAAGGGTGAGGCGACGGTAGAGCGAGCCATCAACCGCTTTGGTTTTATCGAAATAAGCTTCTACCAAACGACTCAAGATCCGTTTTAAAAGCCATAAAATAATAACAGTCATAATAATTTGGATGGTGCGTAAGAGTATCGTTTCGATGACCGCTGAAAAATCAATGGATTGAAAATAATTAACTAAAGTTTGACGAATATATTGCATATATCTTATCCTTTCACAATTTTAATGTTAGTTTACCAAAGATTGGAATAATTTGTTAGCTTAACGAATTATCTTTTGTAATGCCTTTCAATTAATGTTACTATATTCTTATAAAAAATATCTAATGATAATTAGGAGAAGGATGTGATGAGCGAATGACATGGGGCCAAGTTGCTGGTTTGATTGCAGCCGTTGCCTTTGCTGCGCTGGTCGTTTTTATTATTCTATTGTTACGGCAACTCACCAAAACAATTTCTGAAGTAAGTAAAACGGTCGAAGAAGCCAATCAAACTATTGCGGTACTACGTAAGGATGTCGATGGCATTTCTATCGAGGCACAAGGCTTACTCAATAAATCTAATGTTTTATTAGATGATATCAATGGTAAGGTTTCCCATACCGATCCTTTGTTTAAAGCTATTGGTGATATTGGGATTACCGTTTCTGATGTCAATGATTCAACCCGCGATTTAGTGTTGAATGTCACCAATACTGCCAATACAAAGGTTGATGACGTCAAGGCCAAAATGACCAATGATAACCAAGAAGACGATCAAGACAGTCAAAAAGTTAGGGTGTCAGGGATCGAAAAAATTGGTAAGTCAGCTAAAGCAATGACCAAAAGACGGCAAATTCGTAAAGCAAAAGAACACTCTAAATCAAAATCATTTTAATAGAAAGAGGGATTAATTATGGGTAAAGGAAATACAAGTTCATTCTTATTAGGAGCAATTATCGGGGGAGCATCTGCTGCAGTGACAGCTTTATTATTCGCACCAAAATCTGGTCGTGAATTGCGGGCAGACATTAACCAACAAGCTGAAAGTTTACGTGAGACAGCTATGGATTATGCGGATATCGCAGCTGAAAAAGGAACAGTTATCCGTGACACAGCAACAACAGCGGCAGACGATATTCGCGCTAACTTACGTGAAAGTGCTGATAATTTGAAGGTACAATTAAATGAAGTATCTGATGTGGCTAGCTCGGAATATCAAGTGGCTCGTGAAGAAGTTGAGAAAGCTTACCAAGACTCTAAAGAAACAGCCAAAGACGCTTCAAAAGAAGCTGAAGCAGAATTAGCAGATGGTAAGAAACAAGCAGAAAAAGCCAATGAAAAATCTAAAACTACTGCCCAACCTTTAAAAGCAGATGCCGACAAAGTGGCTAAAGATGTAAAGGCAACAGCCAAAGATCATAAAGAAAACAAATAATTACTTATCATTCCTAAAGAGGTTGGCCTAATGTGCTAGCCTCTTTTTGTATTGATTACCTTAGTCTCTGCATAAATTTTATTGCGATATTATCTTAGCCAAATGATGATTTCGTTTCCAGTAAGAAAGGTAACCGATTAAAAAAACTTATTCCTTGCAATTTTTATTTTCTCCTGTTACACTATGAAAGTTGATGAAAACAGAAAAGACTGTGAAAGGAAACGCTTGCACCTTTTCTGTTCGCGTGATATATTAAAATCAAATCATTGTGTATTGGAGATGTTAACTTATGGAAAAACAAACGGTAACAATCTATGATGTTGCCCGTGAAGCTGAGGTTTCAATGGCCACAGTGTCACGTGTTGTTAATGGAAATTCAAATGTTAGACCGGCGACTAGAGAACGTGTACTAGCAGTAATTAAAGAATTAGACTACCGTCCTAATGCTGTCGCTCGTGGTTTGGCCAGCAAAAAAACCACTACAGTTGGTGTAATCATTCCTAATGTTACAAACCTTTTCTTCTCTTCTCTAGCTTTGGGAATTGATGATGTAGCTTCAATGTATGATTACAATATCATTTTAGCTAACGCGGATTCCAAGGATCCACAGAAGGTTTTAACCTCAATCCTATCTAAACAAGTTGATGGTATTGTTTATATGGGACATTATTTACCTGATCAAGTGCGTGATGAAATGGAACGTCGGTTGACACCTTTTGTCTTGGCCGGTTTATCAGATGATCAAAGTGACATTGCTTCAGTTAATATTGACTATACGGCTGCTTTCAAGGAAATGGTAGGGCGTATGATTGATAAGGGTGCTAAAAAAGTTGCCTTCTTAGCAGCAGAACCTTATTTTGATAACAATACTGACCGTTTTGATGGCTATAAACAAGCACTTGAAGAGGCAGGTATTGCTTTGGATGAAAACTTACTCTTCAAGGTTGAGGACACCCGTTTCAAAAACGGTGATGACGTAGCCAAAGATATTTTGGCATCTGATGCTGACGCCTTGGCCGTTGTAGGAGACGAACTAGCTGTCACTGTAAGTAACTACCTAATTGACAATGGGGTTAAAATTCCTGAGGACTTCCAAGTGGTTTCATCTAACAACTCACCATTAGTTGACCTAGTTAGACCACACTTAAGCTCTATTAAACCGCCTCTATACGACATTGGAGCAGTGTCTATGCGTATTTTAACGAAATTAATGGGTAAAGCTGACGATGACGAAGAAATTGAAAATAAAGTGACCTTGGATTATCAAATCAATGAACAAGGTTCTACAAAATAATGGGTTAATAACCTAAAAAAGCCGCCTATTGAAATAGGCGGCTTTTTTTATATATCATTTAAGCTTTAATTACCTAAGTTTTGACGGGCGCGTTCATTCTCAGCTCGTCTTTCTTGGTAATTATTACGCACACGATTAATCTGCGTTTCTGTTTGTCCATTACCAGGGTTACGATATTTTTCTAGAGCTTCGACTAATTCATCTAATTTACCACCAATGGCATAAGAGAAGTTAGCTTCTCTTGGACTCATATCGGCTGGAAAGAGATCAGTAGTCATTTCAGCAGAATTTGGAATGGTATAAGAGCTACCGTAAGGTCCTTCAAATGACCCTGGCAGGGTACCCGTATCAGCAACAATAGTTTCTTCATGGACACCTTCTGGCTCTTGGTGCATCTGATTGGCGCCCATTAAGTCAGGGTATTGTGCTCCAAGGTTATTCATGAGTTGAATCCAATAATTGGCATGGCGGCTATCAGGCATACCATAGACATCTGATGGGGCATCATCACCTAAATTTCGTGATTGGGTTAGATTGTCATAACCAATCCAAGAGGTTAGGGTGACACTTGGCGTCGAACCAGATACCCAGAGGTCACGGTTATCTTCTGATGTTCCTGTTTTGATGAAATAATCAAAACTTGTGTCTAATTGCCCATTGAACCGTGACCAAGTGCCTGATGTTAGCACATCCCTTAACATATCGCCTACGATATAAGCTGTATCAGGTGAGAAGGCTTGGACAGGTTGCCCTTGGTGACGGTAAATTTCATGGCCATTGCTATCGGTGATGGCTTCAATCAGATAAGGTTGGATGTATTGTCCCTGATTAGATAGACTGGCATAGGCACCAGCAAGTTCCACTACGGTTGGACCAGTAGAAGTGCCTCCGACCGACAAGGCAATATTTTCAAATTCGTCATCAGCAATAGCATTATTTAATCCTAAGCGTTGGGCATAAGATTGAACATCTACCCCCTGATTTAATAACTCATTATAGAGATAAATGGTTGGATTGTTGAGGGAATTAGCTAATGCTTGACGGGCTGGAATAAAGCTGTGAGAAATGTTTTGACCATAATTGCTTGGTTCCCAGTATGTCCCGTCAGCTTGTTTGGCTTTCATATAAGTATCTGCCAATGGTGTGGCTGGGCTTGCAAGGCCTTCTTCAATAGCAGGTCCATAAGTCAGTAAGGGTTTAAAGGTTGATCCTGGTGATCGCCGTGATGAAAAGGCATGGTCAACTTGGCTGATATTAAAGTCTACCCCACCAACAAAACCAATGATTCGACCTGTGGCATTTTCAATTAGGACAGTACCATTTTGGACGGGTTCAACGACTTCGACTTCTTCGCCGGTTTCAGGATCATTTTGACTAGAAGTATAAGTTGGTCCAAAGGAAGTATAGGCATTTTCTATATTGGCATTCATGTCATTGTATATGTCTAAGTCAATACTAGATTGGATAGTCAAGCCATTGTTGCGTAGCATAGAATCGGCTTCTTCCATATAGCTAGCATATTGTTCATCTGACAAGTTGGCTGCTTCTAAGTTAGCATTACTAAGAAGATAATCAAACAACAATTGTCGGGCTTCCCGTTCAATGGCTTGGTAGAGGAAGGATGAGCGTTCATCGTCATCTTCGTCTTCCAATTCGCTTTCTTCTGTCTCAATAAAGTCTTGACGGACATCATAGGCCATGGCTTGGTCGTAATCTGATTTGGAAATAATGCCTTCTAGGTACATCCGATTGAGCACTTCTTTACGACGCTCTAAACCTGCTTGTAACTCGGCTTGGCTTTTTAAACTACCGTCTTGTTGGTAAGGCGTGTAAGCGTAAGGGTTTTGTGGCATTCCTACTAGATAAGCCGCTTGGGCTAGGCTTAATTCATCAGCGGACACACCGAATACTCCTTTGGCAGCTTCTTCTATCCCTGCAATATTTTCTCCCTTGTTATTACGACCATAAGGAGAAATATTTAAATAAGATTCTAGAATTTGTTCTTTGGAGAAGAACTGTTCTAAACGCAAGGACAGTAAAATTTCCTTAGCCTTACGTTCCATGGATACCTCATTGGTTAATAAGCGTTGTTTAACTAATTGTTGGGTAATGGTTGATCCTCCTGAAGAGGCACCAGAAGAAGCAAATTGGGACACAAAAGCCCGAATGATTGCTGAAGGAACTACACCATTATGGTGGAAGAAGTTTTCGTCTTCAGTGGCGACCAAGCCGTTAACAACATCCGCGGAAATGTTAGCAAGTGGCACATTAGTTCTGACTAAGTCTGTCCGTAAGGTGCCGATTTCTTCTCCTTGGTGGTCAGTGAGATGAGAGCGTTCTTCTACATTATTGATAGTGCCAGCAAATTCTTCCTGGCTGGGGACGGGCATATCTTCAACCAAACCTACAAAGTAACCTACACCCAGTCCTAAGCCTAGTAAAGCAGATAGACCCAGACCTAAAGCGGTGAGTCCTAAAAAACGTTTAAGTACCTTAAGAAAAACATTGACAGAAAAAAAGACTGATTCTTTATTTTCTCTATTCGCCATAACAAAAACCTCAAATTTCTTCTCTTATCTAAAGACAAATTTAATAATTAACGGTATCATTATATCAAAGAATACTGGGAGTGACTATTACAAACTTCTAGAATTACTGGAGGAGGAAAGTTTTATGAGTGGTTGTTTACTAGTGATTAATCCTAGTTCAGGTAAAGAAAATAAAGATGGGTTAAGTGAGAAGATTTCGGCTATGCTCTCTAAGCATTTCGATCGTATAGAGCTACGTTATACAGAAAAAGCAGGAGATGCGGAAGCCTTTGTTGATTTAGCCAAAGATTTAAATATGGACACCTATTTTGTTGTTGGTGGTGATGGTACCGTAAATGAAGCCATTAACGGTTTAGCCAAGATGGAAAATCCTTTAAAATTTGGCTTTTTGCCAATGGGTACTGTCAATGATTTAGCACGTGCCTTAGGAATCCCATTGAAACTTGAAGACGCATTAAGCGCTTTGGAGCATATCACTTGGCAGCCATTAGATGTTGGTCAAATTAATGACCAATATTTTATGAATGTTGTTGCCTTGGGAGAGATTCCTTACGCAGTAAACCATACATCGAGCGAAGAGAAGTCAAAATTTGGCTTTTTTGCCTACCTGAAAGATGGCTTCAATGCCTTAATTAATGATGAGGGTCAAACCTATCATATTAAGTTAGATGGGGAAGAGCTTGATGCTATTACCACAGAAATTATCCTGGTGGCTTTAACCAATAGTGTGGGCTCAGTGGAACAGATGGTGGCTGATGCTAGAGTAGATGATGGTTTGTTGCATTTATTAGTATTAAAGGATACTAATGCCTTAGAAATTGGTCAAGAGGCCTTGCAGAATTTATTCGATGGAAATGTCTCACAGGCCAATAATGTGAGCTATTATAAGGGACAGCACATTGAAATTACTAGCGATGACAAATCAGATGATATTGAGTCTAATGTTGACGGGGACCCAGGTCCGACTCTTCCCTTGGAGTTAAGTATTTTGCCAAGTAAGCTTAAAGTGATGGTGCCAAAAGCATAAATTGCTATAGGTCTAGTCTTTTGCTATAATGGTAAGGTGAATTTTACATTAGGAAAGAAGGTATTGTCTTGTCTGGACATAATAAGTGGAGTAAGATCAAAAACAAAAAAGGGGACGCTGATGCCAAGCGTGCTAAAGTTTTCCAAAAATTATCTCGAGAAATTTATATGGCGACAAAACAAGGAGGCCCTGACCCTGACTCAAACCCTTCCTTGCGTTTGGTAATGGACAAGGCGAAGTCCGCCAATATGCCTAATGATAATGTCAAACGGGCAATTGACAAGGGCTCTAGTTCTGCTGGTGGTGAAGACTATGCTGAAATCACCTATGAAGGTTACGGTCCTGATGGGATTGCTGTCTTCGTGGAAACCTTGACTGATAACAATATGCGGACCTTAACTAACGTACGGACCATTTTCAATAAGAATGGTGGTAGTCTAGGAGAATCTGGTTCTGTGGCCTATATGTTTGATCGTAAAGGTTATTTCGCCATTGAACGTGAAGGTTTAGATACCGACGAAGACGAAATGTTTGAAGCTGTTATCGAAGCTGGTGCAGAAGATTTACAAACTTCTGATGAAGTTTTTGAAATTTATACTGAAGCCGAAGACTTTGCAGATGTCCGTGATGCCTTAGAAGAGCAAGGATTCAAGTTTGCGACTGGTGAATTAACTATGGTCCCTAAAACTAAAATCCCTTTACAAGCTGAAAATAAAACACAATTTGAAAGCTTAATCGATAAATTGGAAGATGATGATGACGTGCAAAACGTTTATTACAATACAGATATTGAAGACTAAGCTTGCTAAACAAGGTAAAGCAAGTCTAGTTATAGAGGCTATGGTGATAGATCCTAGCCTCTTATTTTTTGATAAAATTTATCGTTGAGTTGGGCTTTGCAAAGCATGACTGACATGCCTTTCCTAAAATCTATCTGACGGTTGGTAGCCATCTTTCGAGTTTTAGTCTAAGACTGTTGTTCTTAAGGACTTTTGCCACATTCTTTGGTCGAACTTGCAATCACAGGTCCGTCCCCTTAATGTGATTAACGCACATCTTATTATTATAAAAGAGCCAAGGCCAATCCATTAACTATGGACTGGCTTTGGCTCTTTAGTTTAAGAATTTAAAATCCGTTTTACGACTTTAAGCCGGGTAAATTCTTCCCGTTCTTTTTCTTCTAGGGCAGCAGAAATTTCCTTTTGAGCAGTTTCTAGCTGCGGGATAGTTACATTTTGCAAGGCGTTGACCCGCTTTTGTGTCTTTTGCATATTGTTAGCTAGCCGGTAGGCGGCATTTTCAATTTGAGCTAATTTGATTTGTTTTTCATTTACTTTGGTGAAGGCCATTCGCGCCTTATCCATGGCTAATGATAAATCAAAGAAAGAATAAGCAGGTAAGAGCATTTGTTCTGGGTAACGGAGCTCCGGTACTTCAGATCCCATAATGGAGCGCACTTTGACTTCTAAATCATTGGATTCTGGAATATCTTCTGCGGCTTCATGGACACTTAGCATTCCATTATCGTAAGTTGCCATAGCCAAGTAATGATAGGCCTCTTGATAGGCAGTTTCTAGGTCTTCTTGTGCCTTCTGGGCTTGGTCAACTAAGGAGACAAGCTCATTCATCAGAATCATCCGTTTACGGTCCATTAATTGATAGCCGTTTTTAGACAAGTCTAGAGTCTTTTCAATCTGCATCAAGTTCCCCTTGGTAGGAGCGCTATTGATGTCCATTAGTCTTCACCACCTTGTTCAGGAGATGTTTCTTCTGAAGGCTCTTGGTCATAGTATTTGCTGAGAATATCGGTATCCATTCGTGTTAACTCATCTTTAGGGAATTGACGCAGTAGTTGCCAACCGATATCTAAGCTTTCTTTGATTGACCGTGTTTCATCAGCGTCTTGGCCGACAAATTCTTTTTCAAATTTGTCACCAAAGTCGAGATAAGTACGGTCAATTTCAGATAATTCTTCTTCTCCGATAACCGAAGCGAGACTCTTAGCTTCGGCTGCACCTGAATAAGCGGCAAAAAGTTGATTGGCCACATCTCCATGGTCCTCACGGGTATAACCTTCACCAATCCCATCCTTCATCAAACGGGATAGGGAAGGGAGAATCCCAACTGGTGGGAAAATATTCTTACCTTCTAGGCTACGGTCTAATACAATTTGACCTTCTGTAATATAACCTGTTAAGTCAGGAATTGGGTGGGTGATATCATCGTTAGGCATAGTGAGGATTGGGATTTGAGTGACTGATCCTGGGCGATCAGCGACAATCCCTGCCCGTTCATAAATCGTCGCTAGTTCAGAATAAAGGTAACCTGGGTAGCCTTTACGAGAAGGAATTTCCTGTTTAGCGGATGATACTTCACGCAAGGCTTCACAGAAGGACGTCATATCAGTTAAAACAACCAAAACATGTTTACCTAGGTCATAGGCTAGGTATTCTGCAGTCGTTAAGGCAACACGTGGGGTGATTAACCGTTCCATTACTGGATCATCAGCTGAGTTAACAAACATCGTCACATGGTCTAAGGCACCTGATTCTTCAAAGGACCGTCTAAAGAAATCGGCCACATCATGTTTTACCCCCATAGCTGCAAAGACAACAGCAAACTCTTCATCGGAGTTTTCACCTAGTTTGGCTTGTTTGACGATTTGGGCGGCTAATTCATTGTGACTCATCCCATCACCAGAGAAGATTGGTAATTTTTGGCCCCGAATCAGGGTCATCAACCCATCAATAGCAGAGAACCCTGTTTCAATATAGTCTCGTGGATAAATCCGTGACACTGGGTTCAATGGTGCACCATTGACATCACGTTTAATGTTGGAGTGGATAGCGCCTAGACCATCGATTGGACGACCAATCCCATCAAAAATACGACCTTGAATTTCCGGTGACAATTCGATTTCCATACCGTGACCTGAAAAAATTGTATGGGTATTATTTAAAGACATAGAGGTAGTTGAGTCAAAAACCTGAACCATGGCTTTTTCACCTTCGATGGCGATAACTTGACCGATTTTTTCTTCTGAACGATTGAAACGAAACCGTACGATTTCGTTGTATGCAGCTCCTCGGACCCCGTCAACAACAACTAAGGGGCCCTCGATGGAGTCTAATCCTAAATATTCGATTGCCATTTATATTCCTCCTTAGCCATTTTCTTCCATTGCTTTTTCATAGAAGGCATCGATTGCTTGATAATAGTTTTCAAAGACCGCTTGATCATCATTAGCAACATCAAATTTCATATTAATCACCTTATTAAAGATATCTGATTTACTAATATATGACATCGGCATACCCCATTGTACTAATGTTTTGGCCCGGTGGTGTAGGTAAAGAATTACATGGAGCATTTGGGCTTGCTTAGCCATAGGAACAGTGGCATCAATTTTGTGGAATGATGCTTGTTGCAAGAAACCAAGCCGTAAGACTTTAGCTGTTTGTAAGACCAGTTTTTGATGGTCAGGTAAAATATCGGGTCCAATCAATTTAACGACTTCCATTAATTGGTCTTCTTCATGAAGTAGAGACACCATTTCAGCCCGATCAGCCACAAAGTCTTCAGAGATATTTTTATTGTACCAATTACTTAAGTCACCAACATATTGACTATAAGAATTCATCCATGATACGGCAGGGTAGTGACGTGCGTGAGCTAGGTTCGAATCAAGTCCCCAGAAGCAACGCACAAAACGTTTAGTATTTTGTGTCACTGGTTCCGAGAAGTCTCCTCCTTGAGGGGAAACCGCACCGATAATAGAGACTGAACCTTCTGAATGGTTGAGGTTGTGCATGTAGCCCGCGCGTTCATAGAAAGTAGCAATTCGACTTGCCAAATAAGCAGGGTAACCTTCTTCAGCAGGCATTTCTTCTAAACGACCAGACAATTCACGTAAAGCTTCAGCCCAACGTGAAGTAGAGTCTGCCATAATGGCCACATCATAACCCATATCACGATAGTATTCAGCAATCGTTAAACCAGTATAAATTGAAGCTTCCCGCGCTGCTACTGGCATGTTAGAGGTATTAGCTATAAGGACAGTCCGTTCCATCAACGGAGCGTTTGAACGAGGGTCAATTAACTTAGAAAAGTCTTCAAGTACTTCAGTCATTTCGTTGCCCCGTTCGCCACAACCAATATAGATAATGATATCAGCGTCGGCATACTTAGCAATTTGATGTTGCATGGTAGTTTTTCCTGTACCAAATCCACCCGGGATAGCAGCTGTTCCTCCCTTAGCAATTGGGAAAACAGAGTCGATAATACGTTGTCCGGTTAGTAGGGGAATAGTTGATTCATAACGTTCAGCCACAGGGCGAGCTTGACGGATAGGCCATTCTTGGTAGGCCTTAATTTCGGTCAAACTACCATCAAAATGTTTTACCTTGACTAAGGTATCATTGACTGTGTAGTCCCCATCACTAACCACTTCAACGACTTCACCCACAACTTGAGGGGGGACCATCACTTTATGAGTAACGGCATTTGATTCAGGAATTTCAGCGATAACCACCCCGCCTGATACTTGTTCTCCAGTTTTGACTTTCATTGTCACTGGCCACTTTTTATTAGTATCTAAGGCAGCCACGTTGATTCCGCGTTTGATCATGTAACCGGATTGTTTTTCAATTTCTTTTAGGGGACGTTCAATCCCGTCATAAATATTATTGATAAGACCTGGTCCTAATTGCACTTTCATCGGCATTGAAGTACCAACGATGTCTTCGCCAGGGGTAAGCCCCGCTGTTTCTTCGTAGACCTGGATGGTTGTTTCCTCATCTGAGATGGCGATAACTTCACCGATAAGTTGGTCGTGACCGACATACACCATTTCTTGCATGGAGAAATCAGTAGGGCCAGCAACTTTAACAATCGGACCAGAAATCGCATGAATTTGACTAGTTGCGTTCACTAGCGTCTACCTCCTTCAAGATAAAATTTTCTTCCTCATTGGCTAGAAGAGTGGAAAAAGAATAATCCACTAGGATATTGCGGGCAGTTAAAACCCCTCGAACACCACCAATGAAGTCACGGTCAGACACTTTAATTGTGCCCTTATTAGGTGCCAAGAGTGTTGAAGCTAGTTCTTGGTCTTTGGGGTCAACATAAATGACATAATCTTCTTGACCAGCAAAGTCTGCAATACTAGTAATCATGGCTTGTAGTTGCTCATGGTAGTCTGATTTAGTCATATAGTCCTTGATTTCATTACGGAAACGTTCAAATAGAGATTTCTTTAATTTCTCTTCTTCAACAAAAAGATCTCTTTGTTGTTTGATTTGTGTTTGGGAGATTTCTTTGTTGATTTCCTTACGTGTATTGGTTTTTTCATTTTCCAAACGTTGGCTATAATTTTTTTGCAGTTTTTCTTGATAATCATCAAAATCTTTTTGCAAAGTATCTTGGTATTGACTGATTTGCTGATTAATATTGCCGTTTGCTTCTTTCATGACTTGCTTGTCAAAAAAAGCCAGTTTTTCTTCGAGTTCCACTGACAACGGCTCCTTTCTATAATTGGATACCAATTGCTGATTGAATGGTGTCAGCAATTTGATTGTTCTTTTCTTGCCATTCATTAGGCCCTAATACAGCAGTAATAAGTGGGGTTGACTGGTTAAAATGCACCTCATTGATTAGGTCTTGATTTTTTTCAATGAGCTTAGGGGAAATCAGCATTAAAGCAATGCTGTCATTGGTGACCAAGTCGTTAAAAATTTTGGTAAAGTCATCTTTTTCAGTGACTAATTTCCCATCCACACCACTTAAACGCATGCCTATTAGGGTATCTAAATTATCCGCTAAGACAAACTGTTTCATAATTATAATTGTCCTAAGATCATGAAGGAGATAATTAAACCATATAAGGCAACCCCTTCAGCAAGACCAACGAAGATAAGGGAACGACCGAAGATTGAACCATCTTCTGAAATTGCACCTAAGGCAGCAGAAGCAGCAGAAGCAACGGCAATACCGCCACCAACACAAGATAAACCAGTAGATAAGGCAGCAGCGATATAGCCAAGACCAGTAGCCAAGCCAGCTTCTGCAGCAGCGCTTGTTTCAGCCGCTTCTACAATACCAGGGTTATAAGCAATGATTGTGGCAATTAAGATACCAGCAACCACAAAAGCAATATTAGTGAAGAATGATTTCTTGTAACGTGTTTTAGTTTGTTTACCAGCAAAGAAGTAACCATAAGGTAATACAAATCCTAGAACAAAAGTTGCTACCATTACTAATTTAATCATTACATTAATTGTCATTTTTATCTCTCCTATTTTTTATTATTTTACCAATGTGTTTTTAAATTCAATACCGTCACCCTTGTAGAAGTGACTAAAGATTTCATAAAATTCCAAACGAAGCACTTGGATAGCAACAACCAAGCCTTCAAAACCGATAACGAAGAGGTTTCCTAGTAAAATAACTAGCCAGTTGATAGAGCCTCCGTTTTCGGCACCAGCAAACATTAAAACAACTCCCATCATGGCACCATGGCTGATTGCGAAGGCACCAACCCGGACAAAGGAAATTGAATTAGAGAAGTAGGTTAATAAGGTTTCAAAGGTTTCAAAGAAGACCGTTAATAGTTCAATGACAAGACTGTCACCATTTTCTTCTTTTTTATCTTCTAACTTAGCAATAATTTGTTCCTTAAAAGCGATAATCGCTAATGATATAGCGAGAATAGCTACCAATAAGGCAGAAGCAGGAATTGGATTATTCGTCATATATAACACTAAGATTAATACCATCGTTCCGTAAAAAATCAATCCTGCTAAACCATTCTTATCTAGCAAAGCGTTCCAACGGTTACCATTTTTGAATTCTTGGATAATATTCATGGTCATTGTCAAAATAATTAAAAATAATCCAAAGCATACAGCCACAATAAAAACTGTATTTAATCGCCCAAAGAAAGGAATTTCAGTCATGGCTGCCATGGGTCTCAACCATAATGCAGGTAAGACATCTTCAAAGCCAAAAATGGAACCATAGAGGAAGCCAAAGAAGGTAGAAGATAAACCCACTGCGGATAACATCCCTAAAGGCCGCAACTTAGGATTGAAAACACCAATTAAGCCTACTAGGAAGAGGATAAGGCCTTGCCCCACATCACCAAACATAGCACCGAATAGTAAGGTGTAAGTTAAGGCAACTAAGATTGTAGGATCCATTTCACGATAATTCGGTACACCATACATCTTAGTTAATAGCTCAAAAGGGCGGACAAACAGATTATTTTTCATCTTAGTTGGTGGTGTCTGGTCTTTATTGTCTTCGTCATCTTCAATATACATAGAGATAGATTCATCATCTGCCACTTCATGTTCTAGTTTAATGGCATCGTCATGTTCCATCCATCCTATAAGCAGATAACGTGTTTCCTTTTGGGCAAATTCTTCCCGTGTAATCGCCGCGTATTTACGTACGCCATATGCACGAGACAAGTCTTCCAAACGGCTTTGGGCAGCCATTAAGTCAGGGACCACTGGCGTAATTAAAGCCCGCAATTGCATCTTAGAATCTTTGATTTGTTTATTAAGGTTTTGTGCTTGGTTAGAGTAGGCTTGGTAAATACTTTTAAGCGTACCAGTTTCTTCTGGTAGGTAAATTCGTTCCCAGGCGAGTGAGAGATAAAGAGCATCCACTCTTTGACGGGATTCTACTGGGGTAAAGTAAACGCCATAAACATAACCATCTACTTCTTTGGCAGGAACAAAGATAGAAGGGACCATCCGATCAATATACTTTTTGAATTTTAAATAGTTCTCTTTGGTAAAACGTCCAAAACGGAACTTGATATGAGACATCGCTAGGATTTTTTCCATTGGGAAGTTTATCCCAATGAACGGAGCAAAGGCATCAGCCTTGGCCTTTGCGTCATCATATTCGGCTTGTAAGTGTTCTAGTTCACTTTGTTCTTTGACCAGAGAAGAATCGATTTCAGTGACTAAGTTCTTAGCTTGTTCAAAACTATAAGGACGGTCTAGATGTTGGTGGTCATTGCTGACATGAGTTAAATCAAGTAATTTAGCAATTTTCTCTAACCATGGTTCGTAAGGGTTAGGACTAGTATAAGGCTTTAGGGTCGATATTTCTGATAATTCTTTTAACGCGTTGACGAGATGGATTTCATAATGGCTAAGATATTGATCTGCCATTCGGTCGATATCGTCACGCGGACCGGTAATGTTTACCAAAGTCATTTTAGTAATCATTAACTAAAGCTCCTTTCTATTGGTGAGTAATGTTTTAAGGCAACTTGTTCAATTTTGTGGGTGATTAGTCGGGTTTCAGCCAACTTGTCATCTAGATAATTGATCATTTCAAATAGGGTGGTTGAATGTTGGCGGGCAATGCCCTTACGTAGATGAGTGAGATAGCTTTCTTGCTTGCCTTGTAAGCTGGCTAAATCATTATCATTAGTAAATACCTCCTCATAACCAATTCTTTGAATGATTTCGTTAAATTCTCTGATGGAATTAGCATTAATCAGTTGATTGCAGATTTCATCATCCACACGATAAGACTCAGGAATCAGTGATTCTAAAATTTTGCTGTCGTCAACATGATAATAAAATTTCAACCGGTAGATGGTATTGATATTCAATAAATCAAACTCACTGCCATAGAATTTTTTGAATTCCCGCAAGTCTTTCACTGAGAAGATTTTTCTAGCCCCTTGCCATAATTTTTTAGCCACAAATTGGTCTAAAGAACTCTCGAATAAATAACGGTTATAGTCATTTTCTTGGAATAAGTGGGCATTATTTGCAAAGAAGGGGGCATAGATAGACTCATCGAAACAAGCGATGCCTTGACTAATTGATTTAGCCATTAATAGCTCAGTCATATTAATATGCTTTTTGTCTTCTAGAAAATGGCTGAGTTGGTTTAAGGTTAAATCGGCTGTTTGCTTTTGCGATAAGTTTTTAAATAGCCGTTTAATAATATGGGCTTCATAGGTCATTATATATAATTTCAAAAATTGTCGCGTTTTTAAATCTGAAAAACGATAAAGTTTAAGAAAATCAGTAAAAAAGCTCATTTCCAATAAGTATTCTAATTCTTCGCGCCCACTAGATTTGAGGTTAAGTTCTTTAGCTGCAGCTTGGAAGGATTTATTTGTCATTAGATAACGATAAATATCATCCAAATTATTATGGGCAATCACGTCATCTAAGTCGGATTCTTTAATCATCTGACTACGCATGGCTTTGAGCTTAGTTTTAACGGCAGCATCGTTACTCATTATGGTTCACTCCTAGGGCCTTTACTTTGGCCATAAAGTTAGCAACATACTTAGGTTGATCATTTTCAACCGCCTGATTAATCTTTTGCATATCATCGGAGAACTGTTGAGTCATTTCTCCAATAACAGCTTCACGCTCTTGACTAGCTTGGCTATGATAGTTGGCTAGCTTTTCTTGAAAATCCGCTTGAAATTGGGCGTCCAATTGTTTTTTACGGTCTTCAAAATCATGTTTAAGATTAAGCTTATGGTCCGAAACGCCTGCTTCGTGGCCTTGTGCTTTCATTTCTAAGTCATACAACTCTTCTAAAATGGCATCCATATTATCCCTCCTTTTGAATTAAGTCATTGTTGACTGAATTAACATTAGCTCATTTCAATTTGTGAACCAAATTTTATTCTTCTATAGTATGCAAATCTATGCATTTTAATAAGATTAGCTTGTTTTTGCAATAATTTTTTGGGTTAAATCAGTGAAAAAATACGTATTTATAAGTGACCGGTCAAAAAAAGGAGAGAATGTCATGCAAGTAAAGTTTGAAGAATGGCTAAATAAGGCTCGACAGTGTCACTGTGATGATATTCACATTAACCCTGGAGAAGATGGCTATCAAGTATTCATTCGCTATCGAGGGAAGTTGAATCTAGTAGAAGAAATGACTCTGGATCAAGGAAGCAAGATGATTCGCTATCGAGGGAAGTTGAATCTAGTAGAAGAAATGACTCTGGATCAAGGAAGCAAGATGATTCGCTATATTAAATACATTGCCAATATGGAAGTTGGAGAGCGACGCCGTCCTCAAGATGGCGGTTTGCTTTATTCTTTGGCGGATGGTCAAAATGTTGAACTAAGGATTTCTACCATTGGCAATTATTTGCTCCAGGAATCTTTGGTAGTGCGTTTATTGCATCAAAATCATAGCTATTGTCCCAAGACCAATGATGTGAATAGGGAAGATTACTTGGCTTTAGAACAGGCAATGCAACGAAAAAGTGGATTAATAATTTTTTCAGGACCAGTGGCTTCAGGTAAAACGACAACCATTTATCAACTTTTAAGACAGGCCTATCAAAAACGCAAGCAGCAGGTTATTACTATTGAAAATCCAGTAGAAATCAAGGAATCTGCCTTTCTACAAACAGAGGTGAATCCTAAAGCGGGAATAGACTATGACCATTTGATTTCAGCCTCCTTACGGCACCATCCTGATATTCTAGTAATTGGTGAAGTCCGCAATGAACATACAGCTAGGATGATGATTCGGGCTGCTTTGACTGGGCATTTAGTTTTAGCCACCATTCACGCCAAAAACACACGCGGGGTCATCGGTCGTTTAAAAGAATTGGGCATTACTAAGGAACAATTACGACAAACTTTATTAATGGTGACCAGTCAGCGCTTGTTGCCTAGTGCCCAAGTAAACGACCAGCAAATGGTCATTTATGAGCGTCTAGATGGGGAAAACTTACTCTTGGCAGTGAATAATCAAGCTTTTACCAAAAACTTCAAATCGCTCAATTATAAATTAAGGGAGGCAGTTGCTAGTGGCTATATCTCAGAGCAAAGTTACCAATACCACCACATTGAAGACTCTTTTGACGACTAATATTGGTAGGGTATGGACGCAAAGTTTTCAAAGTGAAATCCTAAGTTATATTGCTGAGATGCTGGCAGAAGGTTTTTCTTTATTAGAAACTTTAGCCTTTATCAAGTTGGTTTATCCACAGCAGCGAGCTGTTTTCTCAGCTATGGAAGAGGACTTGGCTAATGGACAATTCTTTTATACAACTTTATCTTTGATGAAAATTAGTCCTGATGTGGCTTTTCAGATTGAAATCGCAGAGAAACATGGAGACTTTGCTAATAACTTGTTGAAGATTGCTCAATATATCGGTGAAAAAGATCGCCAGCGTCGTCAACTGATAGGGATTCTCTTATACCCCTTTGTCTTATTTTTCCTACTGATTAGTTTAGTTTTTGGGATTCGCCTCTTTCTCTTGCCCCAATTGGAAAGCTTGCAAGGAAACCTGGAAACAGGGTCGGCTGCCTTAGTGATTAATTTCTTGCGACACTTTCCGCAAATTGTTTTATTGACTCTAATAACTGGTTTACTTGTCTTTTTAGGCTACTCCTTGTGGAAAAGACAAGCTAATCCCTTAGTGAAGAGTCGCTTCTATACCCGCTTACCTATAGTAGGAAAGTTATTTCGCTTATATTATACCTATTATTTCGCCAATGAATTTAGTCAACTCTTGCAAATTGGCTATTCTTTGCAATTGATTACTGTGACTTTTCGTGATCAAAATCGCGTCGCCTTTCTATCGGCGTTGGGTCATTACCTAGACCAGAAGATGCAAACTGGAGAAGGTTTCGCTGATAGTATTGATCAACTAGGTTTATTTAATCGTGAATTCGCAGCTATCATCCGTCAAGGAGAGCTGTTAGATTTACTAGCTATTAAAACCCGACTTTATAGTCAAAAAGCTCTGGCTAGTTTTTATCGGGAAATCAGTCAATTAGGCAAGGTCTTGCAGAATGTTTTATTCGTTTGGGTAGCACTGACTGTTGTAATGGTGTATTTGATTTTAATGTTACCAATGTTAACTATGATGGGAGGACTTTAAATGAAGAAATTATTGAAGAAAGTACGTGAAAAGAATAGAAAGAAAGGGTTTACATTGATTGAGATGTTGCTAGTTTTGTTCATAATTGCTGTGCTCTTACTATTAATTTTACCTAACATGGCTAGTCAAAAGGACAATGTCCAAGCCAAGGGAGACGAAGCCTTACAAACCACCTATGACTCGCAGGCATCACTCTACCAGATGGACCAAGACGTTACTAGCAAACCCAGTGTGGATACTTTGCAAAGTGCTGGATATTTAACCGATAAACAGGCTAAACGGATGAAAGAAATTGGTGTGGAATAGTAGGTTAATTTAATAGGAAGGTGGGGAAGGATGTTAAATAAAAAAGCATTTACCTTAATAGAAGTATTATTAGTATTATTTACCACATTATTGCTTATCACTTTGACTCTTCCCCAATTCACTTGGACAGCAGAGGATTACCATGCTGAAGTTAAATTACGGGCGGTCATGGATTATTATAGTTTTTTAAATAAACAATCGAAATTAAAAAACGAAGCATTTTTCATGGAAATCAATAATCAATACATTCGTTTTTACCAAGATAAAAATCAGCAAGGACCTTATGATCGACGCTATGAATTTCCTGATTCTTGTCGTTTTAATCGTTATCAACGGGTTAATATCTATCCAAAGCGATTCACACCACCAACAACTATTAAACTTAATACCCCACGTGGACAAAAAGTGATTACCATTCAATTAGGAGGACACTATGTTTTTAAAGACAGCCCTTAACCGCTCAGGTTATCTATTAGCTGAAGCTGTTATCAGTTTCTATTTATTAATTTCAATTGCTTTAATTGTTTTAAGTACAAGTTTAACTAGTAGTCAAGAATTCCAATGGCGTCGACAAGAATTGAGTCGAAGTCGACAAGTATATGAAGCCAGTCACTTACATAGGGATAGCCAGTCGGAAGAGGGGGATAAGATTGAAGTGGATGCTAAGAAAGGGCAAATTAGCTGGGGAGGAAAGCCGCTTATCTACCGGGACCAGTAAACAAGGTTTTACATTAGCTGAAGCATTATTGGCCTTATTTATTTTTTTAGTGATCCATACTTTCTCTCTACAGCTTTTAAATGCCCAATATACTTTCAATCAAAATTTGACCGATTATTTTGGCACTGACTGGGATTTTTTGTTTATCAATTACAATCAGATGTCAACCAAGCTCAAAGTGTTGAGAAACGAAGATCTAATCGTTTTGTGATTCGTACTCAAGCGAATCAAGTCATTAGTTTTGAACATTATCAGAATAAAGACTCCCAAATGATTCGACGGCGGGTTAATGGGAGTGGCCATCAACCGATGCTTTTGGAAGTGGCATCTTTTCAAGTAAGCGAAAGTAAGGAGGCGTATGATTTGGCGGTGGTTTTTATCAATAAGGAGGCTTATCACACATGCATTCCCAAAAACAAAGTAAATCAGGACACATCCTTGCTTACACCTTAATCGTTTTAACTTTTTTGTCGAGCCTATATTTAATTAATTTGTCTTTGGCTACTGGAAAGTTAGCAGAAATGGAGACGATGCGGGCCAGCTACCAAGCCATGACCTTAGCTGAACTATCACGTCAGACCTTATTAGCTGAAGAAGAGGAGCAGTTAGCCTTGCAGTCGAAAACTGTGTCAGAAGAGAAAGCATCAGGTGCTTTGCCAACCACTCAAGAGGAAAAGGCTGAAGAATCAGATTTGACTGATAAAGAAAATGTAGACGGCAAGTCTAAGCCTTATACCAAGCGAGAGGACAATCATCAGAAGACAGGTTCCCAGATTAAAAACGATGATGAAGCTGAAGCGAATGACATAGTTAAGCGAGTTAAGGACCAAGAAGAAAGTTTGGAGGATTCCTCTATAAAGGCTGTTGACTTAATCGTTACTCAAGCAGAAGGCAATGAAAAGCAAGATGAGGAATATCAAGTTGAAGATGAAGAAAAAGTAGAAGTAAAAATTGATCACCAAGATTGCATTCATAACTATAATATAGGAAGAGTTAGGTGCCATTATGATAATGGTTGGCAATTTGACGTGATGCTTTATGACTTAACAATAACTTATCATAGTCGTTGACAATGTTAGCTTGCTAATGCGAATCAGTCTAACTTATGGTATACTTAAAAACGCCTATAGAATATAGAGGCGTTTTTATTCATGGATAAAAACGAAACAGATTTAGAAGGTGACTGATTTTGGAAAAAAGAGTAAGAGCACTACAAGCAAATATGGCTAGTGAAGGATTGGGCGCTTACTATGTGATTAGTCCATTTAACCTACGCTACATTAGTGGCTTTACTGGCACTAGTGGTCGGGCCCTAATTACAGCGAACAATGCTTATTTTATTACTGACTTTAGGTATCAAGAACAGGCTAAGAGCCAATGCCAAGGCTTTGAAGTGATTATTGCAGGCGGATCTGCTGGATCATCTAGCCCCTTTAAAGTCATTCAAGATATTGTAAGCCAAGAAAGTGTTTCGCGGATTGGTTACGAAGAAGAACACATCACTGTGGCTGATTTTGATGAAATTGAAAGTCTTATTGATGCTGATTTCGTTCCGGCTTCTGGAATGATTGAGATTCTACGCCAGGAAAAGGATGACCAAGAAATTGCTTTGATTGAAAAAGCCTGTCAGATTGCAGATGATGCCTTTAGTTATATCTTAAATCACATTAAGGTAGGCGTCAGTGAAATTCAAATTGCTAATGCCCTAGATTTTTATATGCGTGAACAGGGGGCATCTGGGGTCTCTTTTGAAACTATTGTTGCTTCCGGTCAGCGGTCAGCCATGCCCCATGGAGTGGCAAGCAGTAAAAAGATAGCTCAAGGGGATTTAGTGACTCTTGACTTTGGTTGCTATTACCAAGGCTATGCCTCTGATATGACTCGGACAGTAGCTGTTGGGGACATTGATAGTCGTTTAGAAGAAATCTATCAAATTGTTTTAGATGCCAACCAATTAGTAACTCAAGAGCTAAAAGCAGGGATGACCGGCAAAGAAGCTGATGCTATCGCTCGTGATTATATTAGTCAACACGGGTTTGGTAATCAATTTGGTCATTCGCTAGGACATAGTTTTGGTTTAGACATTCATGAAACTCCAAATTTAGGTCCAAATTCAAACCACCTTTTGAAAGCAAATCAAATTGTTAGCAATGAACCAGGGATATATATTGAAGGTTTAGGTGGCGTGCGGATTGAGGATGATTTATTGCTTACGGAATCAGGTAACCGTCCTTTAACCCATTCACCTCGTCATTTAATCCATTTGTAAACATTACATATTAAAATTGCTTAAAGGAGGATCATTATGTCAACAAATAAACAAAATAACCAACAATGGGACGATAGTCAGTTAGGTGATATTGATATTTCTGCCCAAGTGATTTCTGGTATTGCAGTGGAAACAGCTAAACAAATTCCTGGCGTTTATGCGGTTAAGCGACCAAACAATAATTTACAAAGTTTATTTACTAAGGAAGAAAGTGCCTTTCTTTACGAAAATGATACTGACCATATTTCCTTAGACATGGCGGTGGTCTTAGATTATGGGGTTTCTGTCCCTAATGTTTGCTTTAATCTTCAAGAAGCCATTACTGAACAAGTGGCTAATATGACTGATATTGAACTAGCAGAAGTTAATATCTCAGTGATTAATCTCAATATCAATAAAGAATTAGTGAAGTAGGTGACTGGTAACATTGCAAAATTCCCAAATACGTGAACTCGCAGTTTTATTTCTTTATGAGCATGATATCAACCAAGATTCCGACTTGACAGCTTCTTTCCAGTATTATTTAGCTAATCGTGATTTATTGGTGCAATTTACCCAACAATCAGAAATTGGTGACGAGGAGTTTGAGCAGTTAAGTAATCATCTGACGCCGATTAAAAAAATAGAACAAGTAAAGGACCTTTCTAAGAGTAACTTTACTGACCTCAAGAATGATGTCAGTAAAGAAGGTATTCCTCCTTATTTAGTCGAACTTATTACGGGTATTCATAACCACCAAGAAGAGTTAGACCAAATGATTGACGCACATATTCAAGGGCGATGGTCAGTGCAACGTTTAGAAAAAATCAATCTTCAAATTTTACGTTTAGCAGTCTATGAAATGTGCTATAGCTCTGAAGAAGTGGTTCCTAATGTGGTGGCCCTATCGGAAGCTTTGGAATTAGCTAAATGCTATTCCGATGACGCATCAAGAAAATTTATTAATGGTGTATTAGCTAATATTCTAGCTGATTTGGACCAATAACAGGTAAAGGACTATGTTGGCATTTGTCAATCTAGTCCTTTTAAAAAAGATAGGTGACAAAATGACAATAATTAATTCTAAATCTCTAGTAGAACGAGAAGTCAGCCTTATGCAAAAACAAGTGGCTCAACTGCGAACAGCTGGCATTGTGCCCAAAATCATTACCGTCTATGTGGGGTCCGACCCTGCTTCTTATACCTATTCACGGCAAAAGCAAAAATTTGCTAGTAAATTAGGGATTGATTATGGGATTAAAGAGCTCGCAGATGATGCGAGTACAGAAGAGGTTCTTGCTGTGATTGAGCAATTGAATAATGACGAGAGTGTGCAAGGAATTATGGTAGAAATGCCTCTGCCTGATCATATCGATCGTAAACGTGTGGTCTTAAGTATCTCGCCCAATAAAGATTGTGATGCCATTCATCCTGCCCACTTGGGTAATTTGCTCACCTATTCGCCAACCCGAATTCCCAATACTCCCTTAGCTGCCATTTCCTTGTTGGAGGAAATTGGCACAGATTTTAAAGGAAAACATGCCGTCATGGTCGGTCGGTCAGCTATTGTCGGTAAACCTTTGGCAGAATTACTTTTACAAAAAGAATGTACGGTGACCTTATGTCATCGTCAATCACAGAATCTAAAGGCAATGACACAAGCAGCGGATATTTTATGTGTCGCAATCGGTTCTCCCGAATTTATCACTGGAGATATGGTTAAGGAGGGAGCCATAGTGATTGATATTGGAATCAATTTTAATGACCAAGGAAAATTAGTAGGAGATGTCGATTTTGCGTCGGTTGCCCCTAAAGCCAAAGCTATTTCCCCCGTTCCTGGTGGGGTAGGTCCGGTGACCAATGTCATGTTGTTTAAACAATTTGTTGATAAATTAAGGGCGGAATGTTATGGATAAAGACCAATATTTGACAGTGAGCCAGCTTAGTCATTATATTAAAGCAAAGTTTACTCGTGATCCTTATCTGGAACGGGTGCTCTTGCGTGGGGAAGTATCAAACTATCGGAAACGCCCCAATGGCCACCAGTACTTTTCATTAAAAGACGATAAAGCCTTGATTGCTGCGGTCATGTTTAAAAACCAATTCCAAAAATTAAAATTTAATTTGGAAGTTGGAATGAACGTTTATGTCGTGGGTCACGTGGGGGTTTATGAAGGTAACGGGGCTTACCAGATATATATCGATGACATTTTACCGGATGGCCTGGGCCAATTCTATCAAGCTTTTGAACAATTAAAAGAAAAATTAGCCAAAGAAGGCTTGTTTGATTTTGACCATAAGGCTATCCCATCCTACCCTAAACGAATTGCTGTTGTAACGTCTGAATCTGGTGCGGTTATACGTGATATCATTACTACTGTTAAACGCCGCTATCCGATTGTTCAACTTAATCTTTATCCTAGTCAAGTTCAGGGCGCTAAAGCGAAAGATAGTTTAGTCGCTAATTTGAAACGAATTGCCCAAAATGATTACTATGACCTAGTGATTATTGGTAGGGGAGGAGGCTCAATTGAAGATCTCTGGCCCTTCAATGAGGAAATAGTCGTGCGCCAAGTTGCGGCCATGCCAATTCCAGTGATTAGTTCAGTGGGGCATGAAACCGACACCACCTTAGTGGATTATGTGGCAGATGTAAGGGCAGCGACACCAACTGCTGCTGCTGAGATTGCTACCCCTGTTTTGCGTGACATGTTATTGAAAATAAAAGACTGGCAAAGGCGCATTTATCAAGCAACCAACCAGGAAGTACTAGATTATCGCAAACGTTTGCTGAAATTACAGTCGGCCTACTTCTTTAAGGAGCCTCAACGCTTGTATGAAATTCAAAATCTTCGTTTAGGCCAGACCAATCAAGACTTATTATTCGCCTTGCAAGGGCAATTGACTGATAAAAAAGATCGTCTCAATAAGCAGGTGCGCGGTTTAGACCAGGCGAGTCCTAAGGAAATGCTTTGGCAAGCAAAAAAAAATCAACAAAGCTTACATAGAGATTTACATTCATCAATTCAAACAAGTTTAACTAATCAGTCCCATCGCTTACAGGCCTTGATCAAGCAATTAGATGCTTTGTCCCCATTAAAAGTATTGGGTAAGGGTTATGCTTTTTTAGCCAATGACCAGGGTCCTGTTCACTCAGTGAGTCAAATTGATATTGGTGATCGCTTGAAGATTCATCTAGCTGATGGGAAAATTTATGCAAATGTAACTGCAAGTTCTAAAAACAAGCAAAAAAAGGAGTAAAATATGGCTGTAGATACCAGTAAAATGACCTTTGAAGAAGCGATGGAAGCCTTGGAAAAAATCGTAGAAAAATTACAAAATGGCAATGTGCCTTTGGAAGAATCTATGGCTGCCTTTCAAGATGGTATGGTGCTAAGTCAGTTCTGTAGCCAAGAGTTGGCCCAGGCAGAAGAAACCATGACTAAATTAGTGGCAGAAGATGGGTCTTTAAAAGATTTTGATGCTAGTGACTCCAGTCAAAGCCATAGAAAAGAGGAAGAAAAATGAAACTTGGACAATTTAGTGACCTGACTATTGCTGACTTTAATGATTACCTCGATCAGGTCTATCAAAATAATTACTCCAATAAAAATTTAGTTTATTCTATGCGTTATTCCTTGGCTAATGGTGGTAAACGGATTCGTCCCCTTATGGTATTAGCAACCCTAAAAGCATTTCAAGGACCGGTTGACCAAGGCATGGCGGCTGCAGCGGCTTTAGAATCAATCCATACTTATTCCTTGATTCATGATGATTTACCGGCTATGGATGATGATGATTATCGGCGTGGACAGCTGTCTAACCATAAAGCCTTTGATGAAGCTACTGCTATTTTAGCCGGAGATGCCTTATTAACTCATGCCTTTTACATTATAAGCAATGATGATCGAGTGGATTCTGACACAAAGAAATTAGCCTTAGTGTCTCGACTCAGTGAAACAGCTGGGATGTTAGGCATGGTTGGTGGTCAAATTAATGATATTTTGGGTGAAGGTCTGGAGCTCAATTTGGAGGAACTTCAGGCGATTCATGATAAAAAAACAGCTGCCCTCATGCGCTTTGCTCTCGAAGCGGCCGCTATTATTTTAGATTTAAGTGCGGATATCCGCTCAGAACTTAGTCACTTTGCCTCCCATTTTGGCTTGGCCTATCAAATTCATAATGACTTACAAGAAGTCTTATGGACCGACGAACAAAGAGGAAAGCAAGCAGCTTCAGATGAAAGCCATGAAAAAAACACCTATCCTGCTCTCTTAAGCACTCAAGGGGCTAAAGATAGCTTACAAGCTGAAATTGACACTTGCCAAGCTAGCTTAGCTCGGATTAAAGAGTATAATGCCGATTTTGATAGTGACTTGATGGCAGGATTCCTTGATTATTTAAGCTTATAAGGAAGTGACTTATGGACAAAGAACGTGCAGACATTTTAATGGTCAAACAGGGCTTGGCGCCTTCTCGTGAAAAAGCTAAACGCTACATCATGGCTGGACAAGTTTATACTGACAAGCAAGAGCGGGTTGATAAAGCTGGGGAAAAAATGCCTATCAACTGTCGATTAGAAATTAAAGGGGATGATTTCCCATATGTTTCGCGAGGCGCGTTGAAATTAATGAAAGCCAAAGAAAATTTTGCTATCGATTTTTCAGATAAAATCATGCTGGATATTGGCTCTTCAACAGGTGGCTTCACTGATTTTGCTTTGCAATCAGGGGCTAAACAGGTCTACGCTTTAGATGTAGGTACTAACCAATTGGATTGGCGTTTACGACAAGATGAACGGGTGATTGTCATGGAACAAACTAATTTTCGTTTTAGCCAACCAGAAGACTTTACCGCTGGTCAACCAGAACTGGCCAGTATCGATGTATCCTTTATTTCACTGGGGTTGATTTTACCTCCTTTACATCACATATTAAAAGTTGGGGGTCAAGTAGCTGCACTGGTAAAGCCACAATTTGAAGCGGGTCGGGACAAGGTAGGTAAAAAGGGGATTGTTAGAGACCCAGCTACCCATAAAGATGTTTTGGACCATGTATTAACGATTGCTAAGGATACAGGGTTTATTGCTAAAAATCTTACCTATTCGCCAATTACAGGTGGAACAGGCAATATTGAATTTCTACTTCATTTAGAAAATACCGCTGCTGATCTAGGGGAAATTTCCGACACGATTGTTGTTGATGAGGTAGTTAAAACTGCTCATCAGACCTTGTTAGTTTAAGCTCATAAGAAGGTGATAATTATGCTTCAAGTGCTAGAAATTAAGAACTTTGCTATTATTAACCAAGTTGCCATTGATTTTTCAGAGGGAATGACGGTATTAACAGGAGAAACTGGTGCCGGAAAATCGATTATTATTGATGCCATTGGTCAATTGATGGGTGGTCGTGGTTCGACTGACTTTATTCGTTACGGCGAGGATAAGTATCAATTAAGAGGGACCTTCTTCATGCCTGATATTAATGAGGAGGGTCGAGCTTTTCTCGAAGATAATGACATTCCCTTTGATGACCAGCAATTATTAATTCAACGAGAATTAAACCAAACGGGAAAAAATGTGATAAAGGTTAATGGGGTATCATTGACGGTTAGCTTACTAAAATTATTGGGACAATTTATTGTCGATATTCACGGACAGAATGAGCACCAATCCTTGATGCAGGCTAGTCGGCATATTCATTTACTTGATGCCTTTGCTCAAGAAACAGCCCCTCAAGTTTATACTGATTATAAAGTCAGCTATGAGGCCTATCGAGACAGCAAAGAAGCTCGTGAAAAAGCCAGCTTGAACGACCAGGAAACGGCCCAACGGATGGACTTGCTCGCCTATCAAATTAACGAAATTGACCAAAGTCAGATTCAAATAGGTGAAGAAAGTCAATTAAATGAAGAACGACAACAAATGCGCAATTATGAAAAACTAGTGCAAGCTTTAAATGCTAGCAATCAAATTCTGACTGACCAAGAGGTAAATGTGCTTGATTTATTGGCTAACGTCATTAATGAATTGGCTAGTATTTCCTCTATTGATGACCAATACGAAAATGCCTATGACCAAGCTAATTCGGCCTATTATAGTTTACAAGATTTAGCTTCTAGCTTGCGAGCCAGTCAAGATAGTCTTTACTATGATCCGCAACGTTTGGATGATATAGAGGCACGTTTGCAATTATATAGTCAGCTTAAGCGTAAATATGGCCCAGATGATAAAGCTATCCTGGCCTTTCGTAACCAGGCCCAAGTTGAATTGGAGAAATTAGAAAATCTTGACTCCTATCAAACGGATCTGGAAGCCAAGTATCAAGAAGCCAAAGAAAAAGTATTGGCACAAGGCCAAAAACTTCACCAAGTCAGAGAAAAGGTGGCCCAACAATTAAATCAGGCCATAAACCATGAATTGGCAGCTCTCTATATGGAAAAAGCTGAATTTAAGGTTGCTATCCAAATGGGAGATACAATTCATGCCAATGGTTTAGATCAGGTGGAATTTTTAATTAAAAGTAATGTTGGGGAGCCTTTTAAAGCACTCGCTAAGACCGCCTCAGGTGGGGAATTGTCGCGTTTAATGTTAGCAATGAAGACAGTATTACAAAGTCAGCAAAATGTTACGGCAATAATTTTTGACGAAGTAGATACTGGAGTGTCAGGACGCGTGGCGCAAGCCATAGCCAATAAGATGGCAGAGATTGCTTTTCATGCCCAAGTCTTATGTATTAGCCACTTGCCTCAAGTAGCAGCTATGGCAGATCACCATCTCCATATCCAAAAACGAGAAGATAAAGAGCGTACCGTTACCGAAGTCAAAGAGTTGACATCAAAACAAAGGGTAGGAGAAATTGCTCAAATGACAGCGGGCACCCAGCTTACCCAACATTCCTTGGAAGCGGCTTCCGAACTCTTAGATTATTCTGAAGAATTTAAAGCGAAACGTAGGTGAGGGCACAAGCATATGACAAAAGAAAAATTAATTGTAATCACTGGTCCCACTGCAGTAGGGAAAACGGCGCTTAGTATTTCAATTGCCCAAGAATTTAATGGGGAGATTATTAATGGGGATTCCATGCAGATATATAAGGGCTTAGATATTGGTACTGCTAAGGCAAGCCCGCAAGAACAAAGGCAAGTCCGTCATCATCTCATCGATATTCGAGAAATTTGGCAAGGCTATTCAGCTGCTGATTTTAAAACAGATGCCCGGCAAGTTACCAAGCAATTATCAGCTCAGGGCAAGCTTCCAATTGTTGTTGGTGGTACCGGTCTTTATCTGGAAAGCTTTCTCTATGATTTGTCATTGGGGCAGAGTGTTTCTCCTCATCCTCATTTTAGACAAGCAATGTATGACCTTGCCAATCAAGAAGGGAACCTAGCTGTTTATCAGCGTTTACAAGCCCTCGATCCCCAAGCAGCAGCGCGTGTTCATCCCAACAATCTAAAACGAGTCATTCGAATGTTAGAAGTCGGTACATTTTCCAATCAGCTCTTTTCCCAACAAGAGGAAACGCACAATAATCATCAAAGTCCTTATGACTTATACGTTATAGCTTTAACAACAGAACGACAACTGCTGTATCAACGAATTAATCACAGAGTCGATTTAATGATTAAAGAGGGCTTAATAGAAGAAGCCCGTATGATTTATGAGGCCAACTTAGATAAAGAAGCACAAAGTATGAAAGCAATTGGTTATAAGGAATTTTTCCCTTATTTTGCCGAAGCAATCAGCTTAGAACAGGCTAGCCAACAGCTAAAACAAAATTCACGTCGTTATGCCAAACGTCAGGAAACCTGGATCCGTAACCGGATGACCAATGTTCATTCATTTAACTTAATAGAAGAACCTGAAAGTCAAGCTGTCTTAATGACAGAAATTGCTGACTTTTTAAGGGATAAGAAGGAGTAATATGCAAAAAATTGTAACTGTCGGACTTCAAAACCAAGAAACCAGCGATGCACGCTTTGCCATGCAAATGATTGAGCTAAAAGAACTGGTTGACACCGCAGGAGGTCAAGTTGTGGCTGAAGTCACGCAAAAACGGGAGAAGATTGATAACCGTTTTATTATTGGTCGGGGTAAATTAAACGAACTAGACCAAATTAGTCAAGCCTATGAAGCTGACATGGTCATCTTTTACCAACAAATGAGTCCATCTCAAAATAATAATGTCCAAGCCGAATTGGATATTCCTGTGATTGACCGGGTGCAATTAATATTAGATATTTTCGCCCAACGTGCCCAATCCGTGGAAGGAAAGCTCCAAGTGGCACTCGCTCAAAATGAGTACCTATTACCCCGACTATCAGGTTTTGGGCAAATGATGTCGCGACTAGTTGGAGGAATCGGTAGTCGAGGCCCTGGGGAAACAAAACTCGAACAAGACCGCCGAGTTTTACGTAAAGAAATTCAAAAAATCAAGAAGGAATTGGCAGAAGTTGAAGCCCATCGTGAACGGACACGTGAAAAAAGAAAAGCTTCCTCAGTATTTCAATTAGGCTTAATTGGTTATACTAATGCTGGGAAATCGACAATTATTAACAACATTTCTAGTGCTGAAACTTATCAGGCAGATCAATTGTTTGCTACGTTGACACCTTTGACACGAACGTTTTCACTGCCCAACCATTTTAAACTCACTATCACTGATACAGTTGGTTTTATCCAATACCTACCACCAATGATTATTGACGCCTTCCATTCAACTTTGGAAGAAAACCGACAAGTTGACTTACTTTTAGTTGTTGTGGATGCTTCTTCTCCCTATGCAGCTGATCAGGAAGCGGTGGTGAAAGACCAATTAAAAGAATTGGGTATGGATACGATTCCGGTGCTATTTGTGTATAATAAAGCAGACCTACTTGAGAATAGCGACCAAGGCAAAATTTTATTTAGCCAACCCTCAGTCTTTATTTCCGCTCAAGAGGAAGAGGGCATTGAGGCTCTTATTACAGGGATTGTTGATCAAATGAAAACACAATATGATTATTTAGAAATGACTGTCTCGCCAGCAGAAATAAACCGCTGGATTAAGGATGCCGATATTCTATATATTGAAGAAATGCGTTTTGATAAAGATAAGGATAATTACCACGTGAAGTTTTATAAACCTAAAGACTATCTTTTAGGATAACATTTCTACAATCAAAAATTATTTTATGATAAAAAGGATTGATGTTTTAGAATAAAAAATCATCAATCTTTTTTAATTTTGCCCCAAAATTGTGAATTTCTTTTATAATTTAGTTGAAAGATAGTAATGTGGGAGATTGAATTTCTGGTGAGGAATGGTTATGGAACTATAGGGTGTAAAAATTAGTGTGTAAACATTTGTCCAAACATTCACTTTAATGATATATTTCAGTGATAAGTGAAAATATTTTAAGCATAAAAAAAACCGCCAAACCAAGGTTTGACGGTGAAAAGAAAAGATCTTGAGAGTGGGATTCGAACCCACGACCTACGGTTTAGAAGACCGTTGCTCTATCCAGCTGAGCTATCCCAAGAAGTATCGATAACTACTTAATTATACGCTTAAAAGCGAATAATTTCAAGACAATTATTTTAATCGGTAAATCTATAAATTTTAGTTTTTAAAATCTATAGTCTTAAATGACCGTTCTAGATAAAGTGTAAATGTATTATTTTGCACATTAAATTATTGAAATATAATGCGAGGAAAGTTAATAATTAGTAAAGAATCAGTCTTGAAGATGATGATTTGACCAAGCTATGATAAACTATAATAAAGAAAATAGTTGAGAGGATATGAAGATTATGAAGAAAAAATACTTAAAATTACTAATGGCCTCTTCTGCAGTATTAGCTTTAGCTGCTTGTTCTAATGACGATAATGAGAATGTAGCTTATTCAAACGAAAGCGAAAAATCTGGTCAAGTGAAACCGATTGTCGAAAGCAATGAAAGTAAAAAGCAAATTAATGAATCTAGCGAAGACCAAGACGATTCTGCTGTAGATGAAAACCAAGTAGCCGATGGTCAAAATGAGGTTGAATCAACTGCTAGCGAATTTTCGCCAGAAGAAGAATCAATTATTAGTGAACCAGTGCCTGAGGGTCAGGCACAAGTTCAAAGTGATACAGATGACACCAGTGCTGTAGAATCTACTGAAGCTGACGAAGAAGCACCTGAAGAAAACTATGATAATGCCCGTGCCAGTGAATTGCTTGCAGAAGCAGCGCCGTTAATTCATGAAGCCTCTGATGATGTCTTTAAAGCTGAAGGTTATGTCTTTATTCCAATGTTACTGAATGATAATTTAGTACAGATTGATGTGCGTAAACAGGCACCCGATGATCAAAACCATTCTAACTTGATTACTATTTACCGTTATGATAGTGTGCATGGTCACCTTATGGAACAAAACATTGTTGATGCTAATTGGAAGAATGTCACTCCTTCCTAGTATTTAGTAAAAAACTGTGGTGATTTATCATTTGTTGTAGATAAATCACCACCTTTTTTTATATAATATTGTAATGATAGAGGAATTAGGGAGGATTTCTATGAATTTTAAGAAGATACAGGTACGTTTGCCAATTGTAATGGATAGTGTGACCCAGGCAAATGTAGCGGGATCAGCAGCAGAAATGTCTTATTATTTGCTGTTAGCTTTGTTTCCTACATTATTGATGGTTGCTAATGTTATTCCACTTTTACCTTTAGACCAAGACATGGTAGTGTCACTTTTTCAGGAATTCTTACCTGAGCAGATTTCGGCTTTGCTAGTGCCTACATTGGAATCTTATTTATCTAATAGTCATCCAGAAATCGTGTCTGTTGGGTTTATTTTATCCATTTGGTCGGCTTCGGTAGCCTTTAATACCTTACAAAATGTCTTAAACCGGGTTTATGCAGTCAATAATACGACAAACTTTTTTATTACCCGAGCCTTATCCTTTCTTTTGGCTCTAGCTTTAGTAGTGGCAGTTGGTTTGATGTCTATTATTTTTGTTTTTGGTCAGACAATTTTGGAGAGTCTGAGTCCGATGTTTCCTATATCGGAAGAGATTTTATCCATATTTTCGTCGCTACGGTGGCCGGTTTTATTAGTCGTATTACTATTAATGTTTATTTATATTTATCAGTTTATCCCCCAACATCACTATAAGCTTGTTCATAATCTTCCTGGAGCTATTGTCGCTTCTTTGTTAATGCTATTATTATCAAGTTTCTTTAGCTTGTATGTTCAGTATTTTGGGGGAACATCAGTATCTAATGGGACTATCGGAGTCTTTATTGTATTAATGCTTTTTCTATATTTTTCGGCGATGGTGATTGTCATTGGTGCCTTGTTGAATCAGATTATTTACCAATTGACCCATATGGAAGAATTTATGGTAGAGCCTAAACCGGCCCGTTACTATCAGTCAGATAATTATCAAACCCTATATGAACATGAAATTTACCGAGGCAATCTACCTCGTTCCAATTCATTTAAGGAGGAATAGGCTTGGATAACAGAAGAACATCCAACCAAAGAACTAAGCAACAAAGTCATTCTAATAGCCGGATTGATATTCCTATTTTAACAGTTGTGGCCATTTTGGCTGTTGTGTCAATGTTGACGATTTTCTCAACGACATATTTACAACATTCTAACGCTTCGTTGATGCCAACCTTGATGCAGGGAATTTGGTATGTTGTTGGTTTTATCTTGATGTTTATTGCCATGCAATTTGACCATAAAAGTTTATATGATTTTGCAGTGATTGCCTATTTTATAGGTCTAGCGCTTTTGATTCTGGTACTAATTTTTTACGATCGTGAATTAGCTGTTACTAATGGGGCAAGGTCTTGGTTTAGTATTGGCCCCTTTTCATTTCAACCTTCAGAGATAATGAAAATAGCTTATATATTGATGATGGGACGTTTAGTGTCCCAATACAATCATCAAGGGAGTCAAGATCAGATTGATGCCATGAGTCGTAAAGACCGTATTCGTTATGATTTCTCTTTTTTAGTCAAGCTCTTTTTTTGGACCTTGCCCCCTTTATTACTCGTTATTTTACAAAATGACTTGGGTACGACCTTGGTATTCATGGTGATTTTTGTCGGGGTAGTCCTAGTATCAGGAATTACTTGGCATATTATTGCACCAGTAGGTCTTTTTTTAGCCCTTATTGCAGTTATAGTTCTGTTATTGGTCTTCTACAATCGTGATTTTCTAGAATTTCTAGGCTTCCAACCTTACCAGTTTGCACGGATTGATTCATGGTTGAATCCTTTTGGAAACACTGCTAATGAAAGTTATCAATTAGCTCAAAGTTTGAAAGCAATTGGCTCTGGCGGTATGTTTGGTAAGGGATTAGGACAATTTGAGGTCTATGTTCCCGTTAGAGAATCGGATATGATTTTTGCGACCATTGGAGAAAACTTTGGTTTCATCGGCGGGGCGGTCCTAATATTACTTTATTTCATTTTGATTTATCAGATGATTTCGATTTCTTATCAAAGTCACGATGCTTTTTATGCAACTATGGTAGCGGGTATTGTGATGATGTTGACTTTCCATATCGTAGAAAATATTGGGATGTCGGTGGGACTCTTACCCTTAACTGGTATTCCTCTGCCTTTTATTTCTATGGGGGGAACATCGCTAATTAATAATATGTTGAGTGTTGGCCTCGTTCTATCGATTAAATATCAGGAAGAAGCCACAGCAAGTGATTTAGAGAAGAATTGGCTTGTAAAAATTGTACGAAAGTTGAATCAATTATTACCAGCACAGCTAAGGGAGGAAGACTAATGACAAAAAAAGACTTTTGGTTTAAAGAAGAAACTGACGGGACTACTCGCATCGGTTTAAGCCGTGAAGGTGCAGATACCATTGGTGATGTCGCTTATTTTGCTTTTAGTGTACAAGATCACTTGGTAGAAAACGAGGATTTCTTTTCAGTGGAAGGGTCGAAGGCTGTGACGGACTTTTTGGCGCCAGTTTCAGGTGAAATTGTTGCTAAGAATTCTCGCTTAGAAGATTATCCCGAAGAGTTGAATAGTGATGATCCGGATAAAAATTGGTTGCTTGTTATTGATCCTAATAAATAGCTTCCGTTAAGTTATGAATAAAAATATTAAACTAAATCGACCAGTAAAATGTACTATTGAAGAGGGTGTGACGAAAGTCATAGCCTCTTTTTTTTAGCGTGTGTTTAATTGCTAGCCTGAATAAACACGAATATTAAATTAGTAAATCACTTCAAAGTAAGAAAACGCTTTATAGATAGGGTGATATATGATGAAGAAGGATTTAAATAGTGGTGTAAATTAGTAAAATCCGAACGTTACAAAATTGAAATGTAAAAATATTCGCTAATGTCTAGATTTTTCCTCAGAAATAAGCTATAGTTACTAGTGTAAAAAAGCTATTAATTTGAATTTTGGGGAGGATACAAATGAAAAAGAGTAAAGTGTTTAGTTTTGGTTTATTGACTTTATCATCAGCTGTTTTATTAGCGGCTTGTGGTGATTCAGGTAATGGTGGGTCTTCTGATGGGGGAAGTTCCGACCAGGGCCAAACTAAAGTTGCTTTCTTAACGGACCAAGGTGGGATTGATGACCGTTCATTCAACCAATCTGGTTGGGAAGGGCTAGTTGCTTGGGGTGAAGAAAATGGTCTGTCTCAAGGGGAAAGTTATGAAGTCTTCCAAGGCAAGAGTGATGCGGATTATATCCCTAATATCGATCAAGCCATTAATAATGGCTATAATGTGGTTGCTGGAGTTGGCTTTAAATTAAAACCAGCCATTGAAGAAAGTGCATCATTAAATCAAGATACTAACTTTATTATTGTTGATGAAGTGATTGAGGGACAAGACAATGTGGCTTCTGCTACTTTCCGTGACCAAGAATCTGCCTACTTAGCTGGTGTTGCAGCGGCTCATACAACTCAAACGGACAAAGTAGGTTTCATTGGTGGGGTACGTGGTGCTGTTATCGATGAATTCGAAGCTGGCTTCAAAGCAGGTGTTGAAGCTGGTGCTGAAGAATTAGGCAAAGATATTGAAGTTGTTGTCCAATATGCTGATGCTTTTGATGCGCCAGACAAAGGGCGTTCAATTGCCCAGGGAATGTACGGACAAGATGCTGATATTATCTATGCTGCTGCTGGTGGTACTGGTAATGGTTTGTTCCAAGAAGCTAAAGCAATCAATGAAGCTGGGGACAAACAAGTTTGGGTAATTGGTGTTGACCGTGACCAAGAAGCTGAAGGAGCATATACTGATGCTGATGGTAATGAAGGTAACTTTACCTTAACATCAACCACTAAAAATGTTGGTGAATCAATTGTTGACTTGGTAGAAGCTGCTGATAATGGTGAATTTCCTGGTGGCGAAGTGGTTGAATTTGGTTTAGCCAATGAAGGCGTTGGGTTAACTGAAGGCCAATTGAGTGATGACGCCAAAGACGCTGTCAATAAAGCGAAAGAAGCTATTACTAACGGCGATATTGAAGTGCCAACTTCACCAGAGAACTAAGGAAGAATCTATAGGAGTGGAAATAATGTCAAGCAATAACGTTATTGAAATGCGCGACATCACCAAACAATTTGGCGATTTTAAAGCCAATGATCAAATCAATCTTGATTTAAGGCCTGGCGAAATCCATGCCTTACTTGGTGAAAATGGGGCAGGAAAATCAACGTTAATGAATATTCTGTCCGGACTGTTGCAACCAACGTCGGGGCAGATTTTCATTAATGGCCAAGAAGTGACCATTGAAGACCCAAAAGAAGCTAATCGTTTGGGAATTGGGATGGTTCATCAACACTTTATGCTAATTGATGCCTTTACGATTACTGAGAATATTATTCTCGGTCAAGAACCATTGGCTAGCGGTCAATTAGATAAAAAAACAGCTAAGGCAACTATCGAAGAAATCTCGCAACGTTATCAATTAAATATTAATCCTGATGCCAAGGTTCAAGATATTTCAGTGGGGATGCAACAGCGAGCTGAAATCCTAAAGACGCTCTATAGAGGTTCAGATATTTTAATCTTTGATGAACCGACAGCGGTTTTAACCCCTCAAGAAATTGACGAATTAATGAAAATTATGCGGTCTCTAGCTGATGAAGGGAAATCAATCATCCTTATCACTCATAAGTTAGATGAAATTAAGGCTGTAGCGGATCGTTGTACAGTTATTCGTCGCGGACAGAGTATAGCGACTGTTGAGGTGGCAGAAGTGTCTAGTCAAGAATTAGCCAATATGATGGTCGGGTCCAGTGTGAGCTTTAAGGCGGAAAAGGCCCCCGGTCAGATTAGAGATGATGTGCTAGTGATTAAAGACTTGCAGGTCAATGAAAGCCGCGGTGTACCAGCAGTCAAAGATTTCTCCTTAACTATTAAGGGTGGTGAGATTGTTGGCTTAGCGGGTATCGATGGGAACGGTCAATCTGAATTGGTCTATGCTTTGGCAGGTTTAACCAAGGTTGAGTCTGGTAGCATTCAGTTAGCTGGTCAAGAGTTGACCAAGTTAAAACCACGACAAATTACTGAAAAGGGTTTGTCGCACATTCCTGAAGACCGACAAAAATATGGTTCTATCTTAGACATGACAGTTACAGAAAACCTAGCATTGCAGACTTATTACCAAGCCCCCTTTAGCAAACATGGTTTCTTAAATGATAAGGCGATGACGAGTAACGCTGAAAAATTAATCAACGATTTTGACGTTCGAACCACTTCAGTTGAAAATACTATGCGGTCCTTGTCAGGTGGGAACCAACAAAAAGCGATTATTGCCCGTGAGTTAGATCGTGATGCACAATTTATTATTGCTGCTCAACCGACTCGGGGCTTGGATGTCGGCGCCATATCCAATATTCATCGTCGGCTAATTGATCAGCGTGACCAAGGGAAAGCTATCTTGTTAGTGAGCTTTGAACTTGATGAAATATTAAACCTATCTGATCGAATTGCTGTTATTCATGATGGACATGTAGCCGGAATTGTTAAGGCTGAAGATACTAACAAAGAAGAATTAGGCTTATTGATGGCAGGCTCTTCTTTGGAAAAAGCGCGAGCAGAAAGCCAAGGCGTGGAGGTGACGACAAATGACCAATAAAAATACAAAAATTAGAGAAGTAATGGTACCAATTATTGCCGTTATATGTGGTCTTTTCGCCGGTGCCTTGATTATGCTTATTTTTGGTTTTAATCCGGTGGCTGGGTATTCTTCTTTGATCCAAGGTGCTTTTGGAACGACGCGTGCTTTTGGTGAAGTCTTACGACAAGCTAGTCCTTTAATTTTTACGGCTATCGGTTTTGCAGTGGCTTCAGCGGCGGGCTTCTTCAATATTGGTTTATCTGGGCAAGCCTTAGCTGGCTGGGTAGCCTCTGTTTGGTTTGCCTTAGCCTTTCCTGATCTTCCTAGGGCTGTTTTACTTCCCGCCTGTGTCTTGATTGGTGCCCTTGCAGGGGCTCTAACTGCAGCGGTTCCCGGGGTTTTAAGAGCTTATTTTGGTACTTCTGAAGTCATTGTCACGATTATGATGAACTATATTATTCTCTATTCCTCTACTTATATTTTGCAAAATATTTGGCCGGAGACTTATCGTAATTCCGTCGATTCCTCTATTATGGTGAGTGAATCTGCTAGCTTACGCGTCTTAGGATTGTCTCGGTTCTTTGGGGGATCACGTGTTAACCTGGGATTATTTTTAGCACTTATTGCTCTAGTTGTTATTTGGATCATCCTTAAGAAAACTAGCTTAGGATTTGAGATTCGTTCAGTGGGAATGAATCCTTTTGCTTCTGAATATGCGGGGATGTCAAGTAAGCAAACTATAATTATTTCTATGGTCTTATCTGGTGTTTTTGCCGGATTGGCAGGTGTGGTTGAAGGCTTAGGTACTTATCAAAACTTCTTCGTTCAAAGTGCGAATCTGGCCATTGGTTTTGATGGTATGGCTGTTTCTTTATTGGGTGCTGGAACGCCCCTAGGAATTTTACTAGCCGCCATTCTATTTTCTGCCCTACAAATTGGGGGACTTAATATGCAAACAGGCGCAGGAATTCCTTTTGAGATTGTTAGTATCATCACCGCATTGATTATTTTCTTTGTAGCCATTCGTTATGTGATTGAAAAATTACTGGCAAAAGGGCAAGGAAAAAAAGCCCAAGCTAAAGTAGAGAGTGAAGCCAACGCCAATACTAGCGACGAAGGAGGGAGCTATTAATGAATATGGTAGGTTTGATTTCTTTAATTGTTACCTCGACTCTGGTTTATTCCACGCCGCTGGTTTTGACTGCTATTGGAGGGACCTTCTCTGAACGTGGTGGAATCGTAAATGTTGGTTTAGAAGGCATTATGGTTGTGGGAGCCTTTACAGGTATTGTTTTTAATTTGGAATTTGCTAATAGTCTAGGCAACTGGACGCCATATATAGGGATTGTATTAGGCGGTCTAGTTGGCATTCTTTTTGCAGCCTTACATGGTTTAGCCACTATTAAATGGCGGGCGGACCATATTATTTCTGGTACGGTACTCAACTTGATGGCACCAGCCTTGGGGGTTTTCTTAACGAAGGTCATCTATGATGGTAAGGGCCAAACAGATAATATTAGCGAAACGATTGGCTATGCCTCATTTCCAGGTTTAGCTCAGATTCCTGTCATTGGTGATATTTTCTTCAAAAACACTTTTGTTATGGCTTATTTAGCTATTATCTTAGGTGTCTTGGCTGCCTTTTTAATTTATCGGACTCGCTTTGGTTTACGTTTGCGTTCCGTTGGTGAGAATCCGCAAGCTGCCGATACCTTAGGAATTGATGTCGGCAAGTATCGGATGTCCGGTGTTTTACTGTCAGGCTTCTTTGCTGGAATTGGTGGCGCCTTGTTTGCCCAGTCAATTTCAGGTTCATTCTCAATCGGTACAATTGCTGGTCAAGGTTTTATGGCCATGGCCGCTATGATCTTTGGGAAATGGAATCCAATTGGTGCTACTGTGGCTGCTTTCTTTTTTGGTTTTGCTCAATCATTATCGATTATTGGCGGTCAATTACCAGTGATCAATCAGATCCCGTCTGTTTATCTACAGATTTTACCTTATGTGATAACAATTATTGTTTTGGTTCTCTTCCTTGGTCGGGCTTCCGGACCTAAAGCCAATGGACAAAATTATATTAAAGCCAAATAATTGAAAAATACCATTAAATAAGGAGTTGGAGCGACTATCCAACTCCTTTTAATGTCTGATAAATAGGGTGTGATGAAAAGCGGTAGCAGTGAAGTGTTGGACCAAAAGACTGAAGATAGCGTTTAGCTACCAAAAACTTTTGCACCCCCACTAAGTTCTCAAGCATTTTTACCAAGGCTCAACTTGAGAGAAGGCAACTTTTGCTAATTATCAGTAAGCATTAAAATTGCTGTTTTCCAACTGAAATGATAAATTAGACCATGATATTATTACCAATGGAAAGGAAAGGTGGGTGACAATGATTCAATTAAGTGGTATTCGCAAGTCTTACGGAAATCAAGAGGTCTTAAAAGGGGTTGACCTCACTGTTAATGATGGGGACGTGGTTGCCTTAATTGGACCTTCAGGAACCGGAAAGACAACCTTACTTAGAACCATTAACTTTCTTGAACCTGCAGACCAAGGCACCATTCAAATTGCAGACCAAACACTAGACGTGGCTAAGGCCAATCAAGAGGATATAATTAAGTTGCGCCGAAAGACAGCCATGGTTTTTCAAAACTATGCCTTGTTTAAGCATAAAACTGTTTTAGAAAATGTTTTAGAAGGCTTAGAGGTTGTTCAAAAAAAATCGCATGATCAAGCCTTAGCTATTGCTAAAGCAGAAATTGAACGGGTTGGCTTGTCTGATAAATTAAATGCCTACCCCAAGGAGTTGTCTGGTGGACAGCAACAGCGAATCGGTATTGCCCGGGCCCTAGCCTTACAGCCCGAGGTGTTACTTTTGGATGAGCCAACGTCCTCCTTGGATCCTGAAACTTCAGTTGAGGTTTTGCGAATCCTACAAGAAGTAGCCCAATCCGGTATAACCATGATTATTGCTACACATGAGATGGCCTTTGCTGAAAATGTTTCGAATCAGGTTGTCTTTATGGAATCAGGTCGGATTGTCGAACAAGCGAGTCCAGACCAGATATTTAACCATGCCAAAGAAGCACGTACGGCGAAATTTGTACGCGAAATTTCCCATGATATTTTTAATGAGGAGTGAAGAAATGTTTAAAAAAAGTTTATTAGCCCTAGCAAGTATTATGGTATTAGCAGCATGTGGACAAACTACTAGTCAAGAGGAAGAAGGCCAAGGCACTGTTGTTACTGTGGCAGTGGAAAATGCCTCTAAACCCTTAAGTTTCACTGATGAAAATGGTGATTTGACTGGCTATGAAGTTGAAACGATTCAAGCTCTTGATGAAGTAATTGATGATTTCCACTTTAATATTGAGAGTGTGGATGCAGAAGGAAGTCAAGTAGGTCTTGACTCTGGCAAATATCAAATGATTGGTGGGGGACTCTACAAGACACCAGAACGAGAAGACCTCTATCTATTCCCAGATGAAGCTTCTGGTGCTTCTGTCATTCGAATCTACAAACGTGCAGATGATGATTCTATCCAAGGCCTAGATGACTTAGTCGGTAAAACAGTTCACCCTGTGACACCAAATGGGGGAATTTTTAACCTCTTGACTGCCTATAATGACGAGCACCCAGATAATCAAATTGAAATCCAATTAGGTGAATCTGGTGATTTCGCCCAACGTTTTCAAGCTTTAGATGAAGGGGTATCTGACGCTGTCGTGATGCCATCGAACCTAGGGGCAAACGAAATTATTGATCAGCTAGATCTTAATGTTGATGCTGTTGAAGAACCTGTTCAAGTCAATCAGACTTACTTTGTTTTGGCGCCAGATCAAGAAGACTTAAAAGAAGCCTTAGACCAAGGTTTAGCAGAGCTCAAGGAAAATGGGAAGTTACAAGAACTCTCTGAAAAATGGTATGGCGAAAACATGTTCCAATATGAATAAACGCTAAGTAATACGTATTAATGATAGTGAGTACAGAAAGGACCTGTTTATGGATATTTCTTATATGGTGAATATTTTACCTCAGTTATTGCGGTATTTACCGATTACAATTTATATTTTTATCCTAGCCAGTGTCCTGGGTATAGCCTTAGCTAGTTTGGTCACTTGGTTGCGTTTAAAACACTTGCCAATCTTACATTGGCTTTTAGAAATTTATGTTTCCTTTATGCGAGCCACCCCTGGTATTATTCATATCTTCTTGGTTTATTATGGTTTGCCAGTTTTGCTAAGACTAGTAGGCATTAATATTGGTCACTTAAGTCGCATGCTTTATACCGTTTTGGCTTTGGTTCTTTATAATGGAGCCTTTATATCAGAAATTTTACGGCCAGCATATTTGGCTGTAGAGGCTAACCAGCGTGAAGCAGCTATGAGTATTGGCATGACTAAGTGGCAGGCCAATAAACGGATTATCATTCCACAAATGTTACCCATAGCTTTGCCAAGTATTAATAATGCCGTGGTCGATCTATTAAAAGACACCTCTCTTTTATTTTTAATTGGTTTAGTCGATATTATGGGACAGGCAGAAATTCTAATTGCGCAAAATTATGGCGTCTACCAATTAGAAGTGTATTTAGTGGTTGGATTAATTTATTGGCTCTTGTGTTTAGTGATCGATGGGGCTTTCCAAGGCTTGAGTCGTTCATGGTCACGGTATTTGTAGGAGGTGGTTGCGATGGTATTTACTCCTGAAGTGATTTGGGAAACCTTTTTAATTGTTTGCCAAGCGGTGCCACGGACCTTGGTATTAGCGTTGATTATATTATTTTTTGGTATTATATTGGGCTTTCTTTTTGCTTTTATTAGGGAAAAACGCATCCCAATCATAAGCCAACTTCTAAGTATCTATGTGTCCTATTTTCGTGGGATTCCGCTTTTGATTCACCTGTTAATCTTGCAAGCTTTCCCCCTGAGGCAGGCGCCTCCTTATTGGCGGTCTTTAATGTGGCGTATGATCCCAATGATTTTCCTAGTTTGTTGATTGTCCTGACAGCTTATATCCTGTTAGAGGCGGCTATTGAAAGCCAAGCAATCTTGGGGGCTTTTAACTCGCTAGATCCCAGTCAAATTGAAGCAGGTTACGCCATTGGTTTTACAAGGCGACAAAATCTGCGCCGGGTCATTATTCCACAATTAACCGCGATTGTAACCCCCTTATTTTTAAATAATTTTTTAAAAATTATCAAGGCCCTGTCACTAGCCTTTACAGTAGGCGTGGTTGATATATTGGCCCAAGCACGTTATGCAGCGGCGCTTAATTTTCGCTATTTAGAATCTTATATTGCCGCTGCCTTGGTTTATTGGCTCTTATGTGGATTATTGCAAGTTATCTTTAACCGAATAGAACGGAAGATGCAGTTTAATTAGGAGGTCAAGATGAATAAAACCGAGTTAATAAAAGAAGTTCTGGCTGGTAAGGCAGTTAAGACGGTTCCTTTTTCGTTTTGGTGTCATTACCCTAAAATCGATCATGACCCCAAAGCTCTAGCCCAACAAACTTATGCTAATTTCCAAGATTTTGATTTAGATTACGTTAAGACCTTGAATTCTGGGATGTATGCCATTGAAGATTATGGGGCCACAATTGACTACCAACCTGTGATGGAAGGTGGAGTGGCTGAATTAGTTGCCAGTCCAATTCAAAACGCAGCTGATTGGGCCAATTTAGCTGAGCTTGATGTGACAGCGCCAGCTTTGAATAGGGAATTAAATTATTTAAGTCAGCTATTAGATTTAATTGAAGGTAAAGCGCCAGTTATTATGACTATTTTTTCTCCCCTAACTACCGCTTATAAGCTTTCTGGCGGTCAAGTCTTAAACCATATCCAAGCGGGGCAAGGGGACCTAGTCAGAAAGGCACTCGATAAAATTGCCCATAGCACAGCTTTATTAGCTCAAGAAGCGGTTAAACGAGGTGCTAGTGGCGTTTACTTTGCCAGTCAACTTGCTGACCAAAACAAGACTACGGAAAGTCTTTACCGCGATTATGGCTTACCATATGATCTTAAAGCCCTACAAGGGGCTAAGGATGGCTGGTTTAATGTACTCCATTTGCATGGCGACCATATCATGCCTAATCTCTTTAAAGATTATCCCACTCAGGTGATTAATTGGCATATCGGCGAGTCTGAGCCTTCTTTGGCACAGGGTTTGGCTGACTATAGTCAAACAATCATGGGAGGACTACAACGAATGACTATTACTCATGATCAAAAAGAAGCCATTGATCAACAAATTGAGTCAGCCATTAGTCAGTCTGGCGGACGAGGCCTACTGCTTAGTCCTGGCTGTGGGATTCGTTTACCCTTCAAAGCAGAAACCATTCGCTATATTCAAGAACGAAAAGCCCATTATGAAGATATTTATCTGTAAATGAAATTAGAGAGGGTGTGACATAATCACAGTCTCTCTTGCTTTATTTATAGAATAATTTTGTCAGCATTTAAGCGCCGTAATAATTTGCGCCGCCGAGAATTTTACGTTATTATATATAATGTAATCGTTTACGGAAAACGGAGGATAAAGCATGCTAGAATTTTTACGCGACCAGGACTGGTGGCCAGGTGAAGAAACTGAAGACACAAGCCAAACTACTGAAACTATCGGACACCAAGATTTATATGCCCCAGCTAGTGGGGATTTATTGCCAATCACTGAGGTAGCTGATGCCGTATTTTCGCAGAAAATGATGGGCGACGGTTTTGCTATTCAACCTTTAACTGAAGGTCAAGTTTTTTCCCCCGTGGCAGGTAGGGTCGAAAAAATCCACACCCACGAACATGCTGTTTCGATTGTCACTAAACGAGGTCTAGAATTTTTAATTCATCTAGGCCTAAACACTGTTGAACTACCGGGCTATCCCTTTAAAGCTTTGGTCGCTGAAGGAGACCAGGTTGAAGTGGGTACGCCCTTGGCAGAGATGGATTTAGATGCCATTCGTCGCCATCATTATAAAACAACTATTGTGGTGGTTTTAACCAATATGGATGTTGGAGCTGAAGTTCAGCTCTTAAGAGCTGAAAATGATCAAGTCAAGGCCAAAGAAAAAATTGCCGAACTCAAAGTCTTAGAAGAAGGTTAAGTATTCAAAAGAAAATTTTTAATTTTCTTTATAATGGGGTCAAGCAATGGTATAATAGGATATATTATTAACAAATGCCTCTCGCAAACTAGCAAATGATGAGTTAAAAATTATCATTTATGAGAGGTATTTTGTAAATAACTGAAAAATGACAAGCTAAACATTCTTCAGTTTAATTAAGAGGGGGAAATTTTATGGATTTAAAACAGCTAGTAGCTAATGCCATTGAATCATCAACAGATTTAGATTTATCATATGACGAAATTAAGGATTTATTAGAGGTCCCTCGTCATGAAGGTCATGGAGATATTGCGTTTCCATGCTTCGTATTGGCTAAACAGCTCCGAAAATCCCCACAAGATATTGCTAAAGACTTAGCACAAGATATTTCTGGAGAAGGTATTGCTGAAGTTGAAGCAGCTGGACCTTATATTAATTTCAAACTTGATCATGAATTAGTTTCTCAAAATATTCTCAAAGAAATTTACGCCCAAGGCAAAGACTACGGAACTCTTAATATTGGTAAGGGTGAAAATGTTACTATTGATATGTCAAGTCCTAACATAGCTAAACCTATGTCTATGGGACACTTACGGTCAACAGTGATTGGTAACGCCATTGCGAATATTGAGAAAAAAGTTGGTTTCAACCCTATCCGTATCAACCATTTAGGTGACTGGGGAACCCAATTCGGTAAGTTAATCGTAGCCTATAAAAATTGGGGAAATGAAGAAGATGTCCGTCGTGACCCAATTGCAGAATTATTGAAATACTATGTGCAATTCCATGAAGAAGCTGAAGAAGATGATAGCTTAAATGATCAAGGTCGTCTATGGTTTAAAAAATTAGAAGATGGCGATCCTGAAGCAGTTGAATTATGGACTTGGTTTAAGGATGAATCCTTGAAAGAATTCAACCGGATTTATGATAAATTAGGGGTGGAATTTGACTACTATACAGGAGAAGCCTTCTATAACGACCGTCTCCAAGGGATTGTTGACGAATTAGTAGACAAAGGCCTACTCGAAAAAAATCAAGGCGCTAGCATCGTTAATCTTGATGAGTTCGACTTGAACCCTGCGCTGATTTTGAAATCTGATGGGGCGTCACTTTACATTACTCGTGACTTGGCCACTGCCGAATATCGGAAAGAAACCTTTGATTTTGCTGAATCCATCTACGTGGTAGGTAATGAGCAAAGTTATCACTTTAAACAATTAAAAGCGGTATTGGCTCGTATGGGACATGACTGGCAAGAAGATATGCATCACGTGCCATTTGGGTTAATCACTGCTGGTGGTAAGAAATTGTCTACCCGTAAAGGGAATGTTATTCTACTAGAAGATGTGCTAAATGATGCGGTTGACTTGGCCAAAGAACAAATTGAAAGCAAAAACCCTGACCTAGCCAACAAAGAAGAAGTAGCTCACCAAGTAGGTGTTGGAGCTGTAGTCTTCCACGATCTTAAGAACGACCGTCTCAATAGTTTTGACTTTGTCCTTGAAGAAGTGGTGCAATTTGAAGGAGAAACTGGTCCTTATGTTCAATATGCTAATGCACGGGCCAATTCCTTACTACGTAAAGCAGGGTTTGATGAATCTAAGGTTGCGACTCAACATGAGTTTGCCTTAGCTGATGAAGATGCTTTTGCCGTAGTTAAAGAATTAAACCTCTTCCCAAGTATTGTGGAAAAAGCTTACTATGGTTATGAACCAAGTGTCATTGCTAAATATGTGATTGGCTTAGCCCAAAGCTTTAACCGTTATTACGCTAATACGCGAATTCTTAATGATGATGACCAATTAAATGCTAGACTATCCTTAGTCTTTGCTGTTACCCAAGTATTAGAAGCTGGTCTTAATCTCTTAGGTGTCCAAGCACCAAAAGAAATGTAAGATTCTAGTTATATAATTAGTAATCGGCCCTAGACCTCAGTGTCAGGGCTGATTTTTTTCATTTAAAAGGCTGTGACCAATCGCGCTTATGGACGCCAACCCTGCGATTGAAAGCTCAAATAAAAGGTGTGACAAAAGTCGTTAAGAACAGAAGCCCGACTAAATGGATAAAATAAAAAGGCTGAGATTTTTATCCCAGCCTCGTGTATAGCATCATTCAATTCTATGGGTTTTTTGGTAGATTGTGGGGTGATTTTCTACTTCATTTAACATTTGTTGAGCAGCTAAGATAATGAAGAGGAATAAGAAGCCAGTTTGAACCCAGAAGATTGTGACATCTGTAAGTCCGTGAATTAAGACCACCCCAATGATGGCACAAATTAAAGCTAAACGTAGGCGTAATTGGGGATAATGGCGCATGCGGTTAATCACTTGCCCAAACTTTATCATCGGGACGATTAGAATGGACGAACCGATAAGACCGTAATTTAGGAGAGTATCTAAGACGATATTATGGGCATGCTGGGTATATTTTTCCCCGTAATCTTGCCAAACATGCATATAAGTCAGAGGACCTTGCCCAAACCAATAATTATCTAATAAGGCTTTACCTGCCACCTGCCAAATTTCAAAACGGTCAGTGACCGCATAGAAGATATCTTCCATACGTGGTAAAAGGTTAAAATAATAAAGTGTTAGGGTAGCTGCCCCCATGGCAATAAAGCTATAAATGGCCGTGCGTTTGTAACCATAAACATAAAAAAAGATAAACAAACAAGCAATGACAACAACGAGAGCAGTACGAGTTCCTGTAAATAAGAGGGCAACCACATTACATAAGCTAATAAAACTATAGACAAATTTTTTACGCAGTTTTTGGGTCCTAGTAGCCTTATAGACCCCAATCATAATGAAGAATTCTAACATCATCGCATAATAGTTGGGATTAAAAAATGTGGCCTCTACTCGATTATTGTGAGTCCGTCCCATAATATCGGAAATAAAGGTATAATCCCATTCTGGAATATAGTCAAGATGCTCCAAACCAGCAAAAATAAAGAGGATAAAGGAAGCAATCAAGGCCATATTCAAAAGCTCTTCGAAATAGTAGGGTTTAATTATTGTCTGATAATAATGGAAATATACAAGTATGACCGCTAATCCTAAGCTAATAAAGGCTCCGACAATATTTTGGAAGATGATCGATATTACTAAGGAATAAGCAATAAAAATCCACAGATAAGGTGACGCTTGTTGGCGACTGTCAATCCGGCGAAAAACTCCCAATGCATAGAGAAGAATGAGTTCGACAACAAAAACGATTAAGGTAATATAAAAAGGAAAAAAGTTACTAATAAATAAAATTGTAATTAAGATACGATTGAGCTGCCAATTAAGCGGACTTAATTCATCTGTGACCATGCGACGATCCTCCCAAAACAAAACACTTATGCCTTATTATAACAATAAATTCGACTATAAAATGAGAAATTGTCAATTTTTTAGCTTATTTTAAACTTTAAGGCAGATAATTTATCGCTGAATTTTAAGCATGCTATAATGACTAACAAAGGGGGATGGCTGATGAAAACACAATTACAATGGCGGGGCGAAGCAGGGAGCCATTATCGTCCATACGCCCAATGGAAAAATAATGGGCCAGTAGGTGTTTGTGGCACTTATTGCGCTGCAGTTCTAGTTCATGACCGCGTGTATAAGGATACAGGTGCTAAATTAGATCAACAGTTGCTTATCAATGGACTTTTGAAACCTATTGATAAATTAACCTTACATCCAGGATCTTTTTTCTGGAATATCCAGTTTGCCTTAAATTATATGTTGGCTAATGTGGGCTATTACGCCCAATCTGGCTTATTTACTGAAAAAGCAGTGCCTAAACTGATTGACCAAGGCAAGGGTCCAGTCATTGTGGGAACCTTATCCTTATTAGGTTCTCCCTATAAAAATCATTGGCTCCTAGTTTATGCTTATGCTTATGACCAGGCAGGAGACTTATATTTCAGAGCCTATGATAATCATGGCAAATCCCAAGCCATAATCCCGGCTAAAGAGACTTTTTCTTATGTCTATGTTTTGCCTTATCCTGATAAAGATATCGCAGAAAAGAAACCGACAACAGTCCTGAGTCATGAAAGCGACCTTGTTTTCGTCACCAACCCAAAGCATTAGAAAGAAGGTAATTATGAAACATTATGATTATATCGCAATCGGTGGAGGGAGTGCAGGAATTGCTTCTGCCAATCGTGCGGCTGAATATGGTAAAAAGGCTTTAATCGTTGAAGAAAATGAAGTCGGTGGTACCTGTGTTAATGTGGGCTGTGTTCCTAAGAAAATTATGTGGTACGGGGCTCAACTCAATGAAGATATTGACCGCTTTGGTCCAGCCTATGGTATCCATGTGGATAATAAACAGCTTGATTTTGCTGAATTGAGGGCCTCTCGTCAAGCTTATATTGACCGCGTTCATAAGTCTTATTTTTCAGGTTTTGAGAGTCGGGGTACCGACTTTATTCAGGGCCATGCCGAGTTTGTTGATAACCATACCATTCGTGTGAATGGGGAAGAGATTCAAGGCGATCATATCGCCATAGTGACTGGTGGGCGGCCTGCTTTACCAGATCTACCGGGTATTGAGTTGGTTGATGTTTCGGATGATATTTTTGCTTGGGAGCAATTACCAGAATCAGTGGCCATTATTGGCGCAGGCTATATCGCTGTTGAATTTGCTGGCGTCTTAAATGGTTTAGGTGTTGATACCACTTTGGCGGTTCGTCATGATCGTCCATTGAGGCAATATGACCAAACAATCATCGATACCCTGACGGAAGAAATGACTGCAGCTGGCATAAATTTATTAACTGAACACAATGTCGCTGAAATTAAAGAATCCAATCAAAAATTGGAAGTCAAATTCCAAGAAGGTGACGTCTTAGAAGTTGATCGGGTAATTTATGCGATTGGTCGGCAACCGAATACAGACAAGTTGGGATTAGAAAATACCGACATCCAATTAGATAATAAAGGCTACATTCCAGTGGATGATTATCACTTTACTGATGTTCCTGGTCTCTATGCCTTTGGAGATGTCATTGGTAAGGTAGAGCTCACCCCAGTCGCCATTAAAGCAGGACGAACCTTGTCTGACCACTTATTCAATGGAGCCGATAAATTCTTTATTGACTATGATATGATTCCTACTGTCATTTTCGCTCATCCACCAATTGGAACAATTGGCTATTCTGAAGCTGCGGCTAAGGAAAAATTTGGCGATGACCAAGTCAAATGCTATCGGTCTAACTTTGCGGATATGTATTCAGCAGCCTCTACCAATAATCGGCGTAAAGTGACGATGAAATTAGTCGTTGTAGGGGAAGAAGAACGTGTGGTTGGTTTACATGGTATTGGTTTTGGTATGGACGAAATTTTACAAGGTTTCGCTGTCGCAGTGACTATGGGGGCTAATAAAGCCCAATTTGACCAAACCATTGCTATCCATCCAACAGGTGCAGAAGAATTTGTCACCATGCGGTAAGGTATCAGGTATAAAGCACTGCTAATAAAATAAAGGACACGATAATAGACTTATCGTGTCCTTTTTCTTGTCATATGGCGCGCTTTACCTATTATTGCGACAAATCGATAGTTATATGACGATATTTTTTAACTACCACATCATATTCACTTATCTTAAGCCGATTTATTTCAATTCTTCATATAAAAAGAGCCACAGCAAGTTCGTTTATCGAACTGTTGTGACTCTTTCTATTTATAATGCCTTACGATACTTATTTATTGTCTTGCCATTTAGCTGCTAGACCAGTGGCACGTAGGATGGCCTTAACAATCTCAACATATAAGATGATAGATGCTGAGGCAAGCAAGATAACTGTCCACATTTCAGTAGAACGTGGGTCACCTACTAAATGAACTGTTCCAAAGGCATCATTTAAGCCGGGAACGAAAACAGTGACTAGCATAAGTAGGGTAGACACGCCAACCCCAATATTTAACCACTTGTTATCAAATGGGTTATGGGAGAATAAAGATTTGAAGACAGATTTAGAGTTAAAGGCGTGGAATAATTGGATGAAGGCTAAGGTCAAGAACGCCATTGCTTCAGCATCCACAAGTTCCACTTGCATTTGTACACGGGCAAACCAGAAGACGAATAGGGTAATCGCCCCTTCATATAAACCTTGGTAGACAATGGATGGTAGCACACCAGCAGATAGAAGATTTGATTGCCGTCCCCGTGGTGTATGATCCATAACATCTGCTTCTGCAGCCTCTAAACCGAGGGCGATAGCTGGGAAGGTATCAGTAACCAAGTTAATCCATAGAATATGGATTGGCTCTAAGATTTGCCAGTTAAGCATAGTTGCAACGAATAGGGTAGTAACCTCACCTAGGTTGGCAGACAATAGGAATTGAACAGCTTTTTGAATATTGGCGAAGACTTTACGTCCTTCTTCAACAGCTGTTACGATAGTGGCGAAGTTATCATCAGCAAGAACCATATCAGAAGCCCCTTTGGACACTTCTGTACCAGTAATCCCCATACCTACACCGATATCAGATTGTTTAAGTGAAGGCGCATCGTTAACACCATCACCCGTCATAGCAACAACCTTATCATGTGATTGCCACGCTTTTACGATTCGAACCTTGTGTTCTGGAGATACACGAGCATAAACAGAATATTGGTCCACTTTTTGAGCGAGTTCTTCATCAGAAATTTCATTTAAGTGAGCACCAGTGGTCACTGCTGCTTCGTCGCCTTCTTCGATAATGCCTAAACGAGCGGCAATAGCAGAAGCAGTGTCTTTGTGGTCACCAGTAATCATTACAGTACGGATACCAGCACCCTTGGCACGAGCAATAGCGTCTTTGGCTTCAGGACGTTCAGGGTCAATTTCACCTACTAAACCAGCAAAAACAAGGTCGTTTTCTAAGGTTTCGCTGTCATAAGCGGCTGGTTCTTGGTCCCAATATTTGAAAGCCATCGCTAAAACCCGTAGTGCTTGGGTAGCCATGTCATGGTTAGTATCTAATAATTGTTGACGAACGTCATCAGTTAATTCTTTGATTTCACCATTGTCATAGTAATAGTTACAGTTAGCAATCAATACGTCAGGGGCACCCTTAGTCATTGAGATGTATTGCCCTTGGTCTTGATCACCACTTGGGTGAACCGTTGAAGACATTTTCCGATCAGAATCAAAAGGCACTTCGCCAACGCGTGGTTGGTCAGCTAAGACAGCTTTAACATCAAAGCCCTTATCCATACCAAATTGGATCATCGCTGTTTCAGTTGGGTCACCAGCCAGTTCACCAGCATTGTTGATGCTAGTATCATTGGCCATGTTCATTACTCGGAAAACAGGTTCATCAAAGGAAATTTCTTCACTCGCATCGTGAAGTTGACCATTATAGTAAACTTTTTCAATGGTCATCTTGTTTTGAGTAAGCGTACCTGTTTTATCAGAACAGATGACTTCAGTACCACCTAAAGTTTCTACAGCCGGTAACTTACGGATAAGCGCATTCCGGTCGGCCATTTTTTGGGTTCCTAAAGCCAAAATGATGGTGGTGATAGCTGGTAAACCTTCTGGTAAGGCAGCAACAGCAATTGAAATAGCAGTTAATAGCATTTCAACCCATTCACGACCATTAATCAAACCAATAACGAAGATAAAGACGGCAATAGCAACAATAGCGTATGTTAAGAACTTGGTTAAAGCATCCAAGTTTTCTTGCAACGGGGTAGTCTTGCCTTCTGCACCTTCAAGCATTTCGGCAATGTTACCAACCTCAGTATCCATTCCAGTACCAGTAACAATCCCTTGACCACGACCATAAGTCACATTAGTAGAAGAGAAAGCCATGTTGGTCCGGTCACCAATACCAGCGTCACTATCAACGACACCTAATTCTTTGGTTACAGGAACTGATTCACCTGTTAAAGCAGCTTCTTCAATTTGCAATGAAGTGGCTTTGAATAGACGAATATCGGCAGGTACCACGTCACCAGCTTCTAAAACAACGACATCACCGGGAACGATTTCTTTGGAATCAATAGCGACTTGTTCACCATCACGGATGACATTGGCTTGTGGGGAGGACATTTCTTTCAAGGCATCAATGGCATCTTCCGCCTTGTTTTCTTGGATAACTCCCATAATGGCATTGATTAAAACAACGGCCAAAATAATGATAGCGTCAACCATACCTTCGCTACCTTCTAAAACAACAGACAAGGCCGCAGCGATGAGTAAGATTATAATCATCAAGTCTTTGAATTGGTCAATGAATTTTTCAAGGGTTGATTTTTTCTTCCCTTCTTGAATTTCATTGGGACCGTATTTTTCCAGACGGGCCTTGGCTTCGCTAGCAGAAATCCCTTGCTCAGAAGTTTGCAGTTCTTGCTTGGCGAAGTCAACATCTTGAGCAAAATAGTTTTGCTTGTTTGTTTCTGACACTCCTATCACTCCTATATATAAATTATCTGCCTCCACTTCCATAAAAAAAGACCCATGACCACTGATGTCGTAAAACAGTAGCCATAAGTCTCATCATTTCAGGTAGTACCAGCAGTCCTTGGTCTGCCTGATTGTTGATACCACCGCGGCAAGTCGCCACTGATTACTCCCCTATGGAAAGCGAATTTCGATTACTCATATTATAGGTTAAAAATCGCAAAAAAGCAATAGAAAAACAGTGTCATTTAGCAAAACTGGACAGGTAGTCATAAATTATTGTATATTGTTAGGACGTAGAGAGGATGAAATGTCGTGGATAAGACTTACCGTCAACAAGTAGTGAAACAACTCAATTATAGTGAAAAGCAAATCAACCAAGTATTAGACTTATTGGCAGAGGGTAATACGGTTCCTTTTATCGCGCGTTACCGTAAAGAAATGACCGGATCTCTAGACGAATTACAGATTCGCGAAATCGCTTCATCTTATGATTACACGAAGAATTTAGGAGATCGTAAAGAGACGGTCCTAAAGGCTATTGCGGACCAGGATAAGTTGACCCCAGAATTAAAAACGGCCATTGAAGAAGCGACGCTTTTACAAAGGGTTGAAGACCTTTATGCTCCTTATAAACAAAAACGGCAAACTAAAGCTAGTATAGCCAAGGAACAAGGTATAGAACCCCTAGCCCGCTGGCTATTTACTAGTCCTAAAACGGGTAATGTTGCTAATCAAGCGCAAGCATATATTAATGAAGATCTACCAGATATCCAAAGTGTTTTGGATGGTGCGCATGAAATTATGTGTGAGTGGATCAGTGAGGATGCGAATGTCAAATCCTGGCTACGCAACTATGTCTTTAACCAAGCCTTGATTGTGACCAAGAAGAGTAAGCGAGCAGAAGATCCCAAAGCAGTCTATGGCATTTATTATGATTTTTCTGCTAAATTTAAAGATTTAAAGCCCTACCAAGTTTTGGCGATTAACCGCGGTAAAAAAGAAAAAGTTTTGACAGTAAAGCTTGATATTGATGATTTTCCTATCGTTAATCGTTTAGTTAACCGTTATGTTAAGGGACATCCTGTTTCTATCAAACAAATGCAAGCTGCTATACAAGATGCAGTGGAACGTTTCCTGCTACCACAAAGCCAACGTGATCTTCATAAGCAAGTGACAGCTCAAGCTGAAGACCATGCCATTGAAATCTTTGCTAATAATTTGTGGCATCTCTTAATGCAGTCACCATTAAAAGGCAAAACGGTTTTGGGCTTGGATCCGGCTTTTCGAACAGGTTGTAAGTTGGCGGTCTTAGATGAAACTGGACGGGTCTTAACTAAGACGGTCATTTATCCTCATCAACCCATTAATAAAGTCGACCAAGCTAAACAAACGGTACTTCAATTGGTCAAAGATTATGGCGTTGATATGGTTGCCATTGGTAATGGAACGGCCAGCCGTGAGTCGGAAGCCTTTATTGCGGAATTAATTAGTGAGAATGATTTGGCTCTCTACTACAGTATTGTTAATGAATCAGGGGCTTCAGTCTATTCAGCCTCTGATATTGCCCGTGAAGAGTTTCCTGATTATAATGTTGAAGAACGGTCAGCAGTTTCTATCGGTCGACGTCTGCAAGATCCACTCGCTGAGCTGGTTAAGATTGACCCCCAAGCTATTGGGGTGGGTCAGTATCAACATGATGTCAGTCAAAAACAATTAGCTGAACGTTTAGACTTTACTGTAGAAACAGTGGTTAACCGAGTGGGGGTGGATGTCAATACGGCTTCTGTGCCCTTGCTAGAGCATGTGGCAGGTTTAACAAAAACAGTAGCCAAAAATATTGTTAACTTCCGTAATGATAAGGGTCAATTTACCAACCGTAAACAATTACAAGCAGTCAAGCAAATGGGGCCGAAGACATTTGAACAAGCAGCTGGTTTCTTACGTGTGCTAGGTGGGGATACGATTTACGATCAAACAGGAATTCACCCGGAAAATTATAATTTGGTCGACCAAATACTCAATGATTTAGCTATTGATCCTAATAATTTTACTGATCCAACTATTAAGGAAATACTTACCAACTTAGATATTAAATCTGCTGCTGCATCTTATGGAATCGGTGAAGAAAGCTTGACTGATATTATTGACGCTTTACTGCAACCCGGTCGTGATCCACGTGATGAGGTTGCTGCACCTTTATTACGACAAGATGTTTTAGCAATTTCAGATTTGACTGTTGGCATGGCCTTACAGGGAACTGTTCGTAATGTGGTTGATTTTGGCGCTTTTGTTGATATAGGTGTCAAAGAAGATGGTTTAGTGCACATTTCTAAGCTGAGTGAAAAATTTGTCAAAAACCCGCTTGATGTGGTGTCTGTGGGCGATATTGTTGATGTCTGGGTGAGTGAAGTGGATATGGATAGGGGCCGAATTGGTTTGTCCATGATTCCACTTGACTAAGGTTGAGCCAATGACTGATGCCCAATTACAAGACTTGGTTGAACAGATATCCTTAGAATACTTTCATCGTCCCTTTAGTCACCAAGCGCGGTGGAATGGCCGTTTGCGAACTAGTGGCGGTCGCTATCATTTACAGAGCCACGATTTGGATTTTAACCCTAAAATCTTAAGGGATTATGGACAAACAGAACTCCTAGGGATTATCAAACATGAACTTTGCCATTACCACTTACATCTTTTGGGACGTGGTTACCAACATAAGGACCAAGATTTTAAAAATTGGCTTAAAGCAGTGGGAGGGGCACGCTATGCCCCTCATTATTGCTAATAAAGGTAAAATCCATACTTATATTTGCCAAGATTGCGGGCATGTCTACCATCGCAAGCGGCGAATAGATACCAAGCGTTTTGTTTGTGGTCGTTGCCAAGGTCGCTTGAACTATCAGGGGACAGAAATTATAACTCTTAAAAAATAATAAATTCCATACAAAAAAGAGGCTAGGACTTTTTGTCCTAACCTCTTTTGCTATAGCTTATGCGGCTAACAGGAGTCGAACCTGCACGAGAGTTACTCTCACTACCCCCTCAAGGTAGCGCGTCTGCCTATTCCGCCATAGCCGCGTATTGCATCCGAAATATTATATTACATAATAAATAGGTCGATGTCAATACTAAAAGATTAAATTGATGAGAATAATCTCTGTGACTAAATAAACAATGAATACGACGAGGATCCAATAAAAAATTGGCAATTTAACTTGGTCTTGGTAGAGCAATAGGGTCATCACTGTTGTCATCAATAAAATACCGATTTGGAGTAACAATAAGAAAATGACTACTATGAAGAAAACATAGGGTGCTAGTAAACTCATTATTAGCGCTAAGGCACTTAAGAAAACCAGTAATACATTATGAGAATAAAACTCGCTCAACCACAGGGTCAAATCAGTTTCTTCTTGGAAGAGCTTATTTTTTATGACATAAATAAAAGCGGGAAGAAGCCATAAAGAAATAAGCAAGAAAAAGAAAACTTGGATGGCAAACAACCAAGCAATAAAACGAAAAGAAAGACCAGGTAGGATTGAGATATTGGCAAACCACTGATAGGTGGAAATGAAATGATTGCTCGTGGCCGTGATGCTAATACTATTAAAGATACTAATCAAAAGTAAAGTCCATAGCCCATAGTAGGGATGAGGGGAACTTGCCTTATGGTCAGAAAAGGGGGCTTTTAATCCGGTCATCAGATAGTGCCAATAGTTGGCTAGAGAGCCTTTACGATAGTTATTTTTTTGACTTTTGCGGCTATTTTCATTAATAGTGATGTTATCATGATTGGCATTTTGCTTGGGCCGCTTTTTGATCCAAGTAAACCAATTTTTGGATTTTCTCATAGTTGTCGCTCCTTATGGTTAAGTTGATTAAAGCACCCCTAAGCATATAAAAAAATGCCAATAATTTCAAGCCTCTTTCAAAGAGTTAGGTTGAATTTAAGCCTTATTACTGGATAAGTCATTATAAATTTGTGATAATGGATTAAGAGTATTGTATAGCATTCAAAGGAGGAATTATTGTGAGAGTAGACCATGTTTGTGTTCGTGTAGAAGATTTAGAGGCTTCAATTAAGTTTTATGAAGAAGCTTTCAATTATGAAGTTGTAAAAAAACGTGATTTCCCCGAAAATGAATTTACTTTAGTTTATATGGCCTTACCAAGTGGCGGCGTGCAATTAGAATTAACTTATAACTATGACCACGGCCCTTATGAAATTGGTGATGGCTATGGTCACATCGCTATTGCCACTGATGACTTAGAAGGTTTACACCAAGCCCAAGTGGATAAAGGCTTAAATGTCACTGAATTAAAAGGCTTACCTGGTGAAGATCCAAGTTATTACTTCGCGGTCGACCCAGATGGCTATAAAATTGAAGTCATTCGCGAAAAATAACTTGCTAGACGGAGTAAGACATGCTAATATAGTTTCATGCGATGAGGCGACATGATACCGAATGTAAGGTATCAGTCTAATAGAGACACCAGGTATTCAATTACCAACACAGGAAGTGGGTGTTGGTCAGTGGTTGATGTGAACAACTGCTGGCCCTAGTCTAAAATCAGGTCAGGTGATGAGTCACCTGACCTTTTTTGATAAATTGGTAAATTTACAATTCCTTAATCCTTATTTTACAATTGTAGCGTATAATGAAATTAGAACTAAATGTAAAGAGGGGACTTTATGACCAATAATAAACTCATCGTGATTAGTTTAGATGCTTTTGGATCGGCTGATTTAGATTATGCCCTAAGTTTGCCCAATTTCAAGCGTTTCAGACAATCGGCAGCCTTGGTAAAGTCAGTTGAAACGGTTTATCCATCACTAACTTACATGTGCCATACTTCTATTGCGACAGGAAATTATCCCAACAAGCATGGAGTGATTAATAACACACATTTACAAAGTCATCGCGAATCGCCCGACTGGTATTGGTATAGCAAAGAAATAAAAACAGCTAGCATGTTTGATGTGGCCAAGGATAATGGGTTGTCAACGGCAGCGATTTTATGGCCAGTCACTGGTCGTAGCCCATCAATCGATTATAATATTGCCGAAATTTTTGCTAACCGTAAATGGCAATCGCAAAGTTTGGTGTCCTTATATGCGTCTTCTTCCAAGTATCTTTTAGAGAAAAATCAAAAGTTTAAACATTTACGCCAAGGCATTAAACAGCCTGAACTAGATCATTTCGTTACTGCAGTGACAGTGGATACCATTAAAAAAGAACAACCCGATCTTCTAGCGGTGCATTTGGTGGACTTAGATTCTACCCGTCATGATAATGGTGTCCAAAGCGAGGAAGCCAAGGCAGCGATTCGTCGTATGGATAGCCATCTAGGAGAAATCTTCCAAGCCATAGAGGAAACACCATCCTATCGCGATTGTCATATGGTGCTTTTAGGAGACCATTACCAAATTGATACTCATACGGTAGTACGACCAAATCATCTTTTAAGAGATGCCGGTTATTTGACTGTTAATAAAAAGCAAGAAATTGCAGATTATCAAGTCTATCTCAAGGCAGCAGATGGGTCTGCTTATATTTATAGCAAGGATCCAGATTTTACCATTGATCAATTACAAGCCATTTTAGCTCCTATTCAATCGACTATTGAGCGGATTTATGACCATAACCAAGCCCAAGCTATGGGTGCGGATGACCAATGTTTCGCTATTCTAGAAGCCAAGGCAGGTTATTACTTTGACTCTAGTATCCAACGACCTATTTTGGAAGATACCAACAAAACAATTCCTGGAGTTAAACTCTTACGCGGTAGTCATGGTTATAGTCCCCAAAAAGCGGATTATACAACCATGATGATGGTTGCTGGTCCAAAAATTGACCAGGAGGTTGAATTAATTGAAGCTCGTTTGGTAGATGAAGGCCCAACTTTCTTAGCCCTATTGAATTTAGCCTTTCCTCAACCAACAGATGGTCGTGTCTTGACCGAATTGTTCAAAAGCAAGGGATAAATTTAAAAGGCTGGAACCAATCGCTTGAGTTCCAGCCTAAATTTATGTCTGATATTTTATGCAAATAATCCAAAATACATAATAACAATAATTCCTAGAGCAATCCGATACCACCCGAAAACCTTGAAATCGTTACGTTGAATGTAGCGAAGTAAGAATTTGATCGTAATCACCGAAACGATGAAAGCCACTACCATGCCAACTAGGAGAAAACCTAATTCTGAAGCTGTAAAGACAAAGCCATCTAAGAGTGCTTTGACCACCTTTAATCCAGAAGCTCCAAACATGATTGGGATGGACATGAAGAATGAAAAGTCAGCAGCCACAGGACGTGAAGTCCCCAAAATAGTCGCCCCTAAAATAGATGAGCCTGACCGAGACGTTCCTGGTACCAATGAAAGGGTTTGGAAAAGACCAATTTGAAAGGCTTTCTTGTAAGTTAATTCACCCATAGATTGAGTGGAAGGGCGGCGGCCTTCATTATGGTTTTCGACGACAATAAAGGCAATCCCATAAATAATTAAGGCTAAGGCCACGACAAACCAGTTCATCAGATGGGCTTCCATCCAATCATCTAGTAAAAATCCGAAGAAGGCGGCGGGTACACAACCGATAGCTACTTTGAACCAAGTATCCCAAGTACCACGTTTTTCGCGGTCGGTTTTATTCGGACTAAAGGGATTTAAACGGTCAAAGTAGATCCAAACGACGGCCATAATGGCGCCTAGTTGGATAACGACGAGAAAAATATCCCAGAATTCCTGCCGTAAATTAAATTGCATAAACGCCTCAACTAAAATCATATGTCCAGTTGAAGAAATCGGTAGCCACTCGGTGATTCCCTCGACAATACCGATAAAAATAATTTTTAAAAGTTCTATCATGATAATAATCCTTTCTTGCGTTAAAGCTAATGTATAGTATAGCTTAAATTTTAATGAAGGGAAATATTTTTAAGACAAAATTAAAGATGTTTATTTTTACCTAGGCGCAAACTGTGTTAGAATAGTGGCATAATAAGGATGGTGAAATAATGTTTGATTTCTTAAAACGCAAAAAGAATGATAATGACAAAAAAGAACTTGAAACTGTCAGCCAAGATATTTTTGCTGTTGCTGATGGTGACTTTGTTGCTATTGATGCCATTGACGACCCTGTTTTTTCTCAAAAAATGATGGGTGATGGTTATGGGATTACACCAGACAATGGTGAAATTTATGCTCCAGTTAAAGGGACTGTCATGAGTATTTTCCAAACAAAACATGCTGTATATATTAAAACTGATTCTGATTTAGAAGTTTTAGTACATATGGGTATTGATACCGTTGAACTAGAAGGTGGCCCTTTTACTATTGCTGTTGAAGAAGGGCAAAAAGTGGATAAAGGCAGTAAAATTGCTGATGTTGACTTAGCTGCTTTAGAATCAGCGGGTAAGGAAAATACCATGGTTGTTATTTTCACTAACATGAATGAAGTCGTTGATTTTGAAATCACAGGTCAAGGCCATGTATCAGCAGGAGATGTTCTCGGTCAAGTTTCCGCCAGCCAAGAACAAGCTTAGTTTTTAAAAATTAACTTGAATAGCAAAAGAAAAGATCAGAGTTTGGGCTCTGATCTTTTTTAAAATATTATGAATTTGGCAGGAAATACGTAATATTGTTAATTGAAATAGTTCTCTGATGGCCGTATGCCATCTTTCGAGTTTTAGTCCAAGGTTTTTGTTCTTAACAACTTTTGTCGCACCCTTTTAGTCGAGTTCTGAAAAGCAGGACTGACATGCGTTTCCCAAAAGTCTTTGATAGCTAGTCGCTATCTTCAGGCTTTTGGTCCAACGATTCCGTCCTACCGCTTTTCATCACATCCTGTTTAGTCGAGTTCTGAAATGCAGCTCCTTCGACTGTTTCCTAAAGAGGTTTGGATAAGTTTCTCTTATCCGTCACTCTTTAGTCCAACAGCTCGGAGCTCCCGCATTTCATCGCATCCTTTTAGTCGAGTTCTGAAAAACAGCCCCATCAGTATTTTCTGCAAATGAGTCAGTATTCTGCGAATACTTCCCATTTTCAGATAAATCCTTTGGGGCTAACCGTTTTTCATCTCATCCTTTAGTCGAGCTCGCAATCGCAGGGACGGCGTCCATTTCTGAATGAGCCAGTAAAATGGCTTTCACCATTTTTTGTCTCCTTCCGATATGGTCCGCCCCTTAACGCGATTGACTCACATCCTTCTAGTCGAGCTCGCAAAAGCAAGAGCTTCGAATATTTGTCCAATAGGCTAATAGATTTAAGTTCATATCTTTTGCCTATTGGCTCAAATCTCTCGCTCTTACCGCTTTTGCTCACATCCTTTTTTTATTCAGGACGTTTGAGGGTGAATGGTGGGGTGATGTTACTGTATAAGTTGCCTGCTAAACGTCCCACTGGGCTATAGTTATCATAATTAATATAGCCAGTTTCAGGATTGTAAATTTTGTCGGATAAATGGATAGCTAGGACTTCTAATAAGAAGAGATCGCCAATTAAGTTACCTTTATAATCTTCCATGGGGTGGTGTTGGTAGAGTCTACATTCCATACGAAGCGGCGATAAATCAATACCTGGGACACTGATATAATCACTTGTGATAGTGTCTGCATTGATTAAGGTTAACTCGGATTCATCAGGGTCAAGCGAGCTGGAGCTAGTATTCATCGCCTCAATGGCTTTCTCATCAACGACATGGATGACGGCTTCTTTGCGTTGGATAATATTGCGACTGGTATCCTTTCTCTGTCCTCGGGAGTTGGGTAATACAGATAGGGACAGGAGCGGTAGTTCTTTGGCAGCAACCGAAGTAAAGGAGAAGGGGGCTAAATTTAGCACGTCTCCTGTTTGGTTGAGACTAGAAACCCAAGCGATTGGTCTAGGAGCCAAGGCACCTGTTAAGATTTTATGTCGTTCCTTACTAGAGAGATCTTGACTCCGATATTGGTGCCATTTAGTCATGAGCACTTACCACACAAACAATTTCATCGATGGGGTAGTCCTTTTGACTTAAAGTGAGTTCACCGTTATCTTTATTCCGCTTAAATACCGTAATTTTAGGATCTTTTTGATGACCTACAACTAGGTAGTTTTCATCTGCGGTGAAGTTGAAGTCGCGTGGGAAGTCACCTTGGCTAGCGTAGGTAGCGATATAGGTTAATTCTTCGCCGTTTTCACTGATTTTGTAAGCAGTGATCGAATTATGACCGCGATTGGAGACATACAAGAATTGACCATCTTGACTGATACGAATGGCAGAGGAAGAATTGAAGTCATTCCAGTCATCAGGCATGCTGTGATAACGTTCAATAAAAGTTAATTTGCCATTGTCTTCCATGCTTAAAACGTCGATTGTATAAGACAGTTCACCAATCAGATAAGCGATTTTTTTGCTAGGATGGAATGCTAGGTGGCGAGGACCAGTTCCAGGTTCAGCAGTGTAAACGGAAACTTCCTGTAAGTGTTTGTCTTCATTTAGTTGGTAGGTATGAACTTGGTCAGTACCCAAATCACATGAATAGATAAAATTACTGTTTTCTGGTCGGTTGAGAAAATGCGCATGGGCTTTTTCTTGGTTGGGATGTGGTCCTGAGCCTTGATGGCTAATAGTATCAGCGAGCGTCATTTTTCCTTGGTCATCTAGGCTAACCACAGCTAAAGCACCATGGTGGTAGTCAGCCAGGTAAAGGACTTGTTTTTCTTCGTCAAGACTAATATAGCAAGCGTTGCCTGGGAAGACATCCACATGATCAATTAATTTTGCCTGGTCATTGGTAATTTCATAGTGGTTGACACCAGGTTGGTCTTTCAATTCCGTTAAGGTATAAAGATGTTTATTGTCTTTGGACAAGGCAATATAGGTAGGATTGGCTTCAGTCACCAGGAGCTTATCCTTGATCAATTTTCCTTGTTCAGGGTCAAAGGTGACTTGGTGAATCCCTTGGTTGGTGTTACGGGTATAACCGCTTAAATAAATCGTTTGCAAAAAATCTTCCTTTCTATGCTTATCTTAACTTAATTATACTAAATTTATAGTGATTAAACAGTAATATGCTAAAATAACAATGAGGTGATTTTATGCGAACAACAGATAAAAAGAAAGACACCATAAAAAATTCCTGGTTTTACCAACTGTTTGTCGATAATAAATATATTTCTGTTCTCATCGTCTTGATATTATTGGCTATTTTAATTTTATCGTTACAACAAATCGCCCCAATATTTGCACCTGTGGGCCAATTTATTCAAATTATTTCACTGCCGATTGTTTTCGCAGCGGTGTTTTATTATTTAACAGTACCTCTAGTTGAGTTATTAGAGCGTAGGGGAGTCAAGCGTGCTTATGGGGCATGGCTGATTCTGATTTTAATTGCTTTACTTATTTTCTTGTTAGGTTTGTTAATTCCAAGCTTGATTGATCAAGGGAATGACTTGGTACGTGATTGGCAAGGAATCTGGACCTCTTACCAAGCGGTGGTAGACGATTATCTTCCTAATGAATGGACTAATGAACTTCAAGCTTATATCAATCATTTTATTCAAGACAATACCCAGTTATCTAATCTTGATTGGCAGGATCTTTTGAACCGAGCAGCTGATTCTATTGGTAGTTTCGTGGGCACAGTATCAAGGATTGTAATTGCCATCGCCACCGCACCAATTATCCTCTATTATATGCTCAAGGACGCAGACAAATTACCCGGCTTAATAGCAAAAAATCTTCCAGTGAAGATTCGAGGTAAAACTCTTAGTTTACTAAAAGAAATGAACCAACAAATCAGTCAGTATATTCGTGGACAAATTTTAGTCGCCATTGCGGTTGCCATTATGTTTGTTATTGGTTATCAGATTATTGGCTTGCAATATGGTGCTATTATCGGGGTAGCCGCTGGATTTCTGAATATTATTCCTTATGTTGGGTCATTTTTAGCCATGATACCGGCCTTTATTATTGCGATTGTAATTGGACCTGGCATGATTATTAAAGTTGCCATCGTCTTTGCTATTGAGCAAACGATTGAGAGTCGGGTCATTTCGCCATTAATATTGGGAAACAACCTACAAATTCATCCAATCACGATTATGTTGCTCTTGATTGCTGGTGGGAATATGTTTGGAGTCTTAGGTGTGATTATTATTATTCCCGTCTATGCCGTACTCAAGGTAGTTGTTACCCATTTCTTTACTTGGTATCGTCGTGTTTCTGGACTCTACGAAGATGACGAATTAAAAGATAATATCGTTTAGCATTAATTTATTGAGTGAGAATTGCCAATTAGAATATTATTGTCATAAAAAAGGACGATCACATCAAATTAAGAGTGATCGTCCTTTTGTGATTAATAGTTTTTAACAGTTATTACTTAGGAATTACTTGCTTGGCGTTTGTTCGACCGGTCAATGGCTAAATCAACTAATTGTTGGCCGAAGTGACGATTACGGACTAGAACTGGCCCGTGCAGATAAGTGCCAAAGGTATTTTTATACATGACACCTTCTGTTTTATCTTCACCATTATTGCCCTGGCCTTGGTTGACCATCCCTAGAGGCTGGGTATTTTCTCCTAAAAAGGTACGGCCATTATGGTTTTCATAACCAAAATATTTTTGATCAAAACGGTCATTATAGAGTTCAATATCGCCAATAAAACGTGAATTAACTTGATTTAAGGTATAGTGGTCAAGGGCAGCAATCCCTTCTAAACGATGGCCAGCTGCATTGATATAATATTCACCTAGCAGCTGGAAGCCCCCACAAACCCCTAAAATAACACCATAATCTTCAATATAACGTGTTAAACTCTGTTTTTTACTTTGTAGGTCTTGGGCCACTAATTTTTGTTCGTAGTCTTGACCGCCACCAAATAAAACAAAGTCATAAATTTTGGGGTCAAAGTCATTTCCAATGGATACTAAATCTGTTTGTGTTTGGTATCCCGCGTCTTTGGCGAGATGTTGGAACATCAACAAGTTCCCATTATCGCCATAGGTATTCATTAAGTTGCCGTATAAGTGGGCGATTCGTAGCGTTTTTTTCATTAGTGCATTCTTTCCTTTACATAGCCTTGATTGGCCAATTCTTTACGTAAGTCTAACATGGCAGTATAGGTGGTTAAGAGGTAAACTTTTTCATTTTTTGCTTCTTTAACTGCTTGGATGGCGCCTTTAGAATCAGCGACACGTTCCAGTTGCTGGTTATTAAAACCAGCGACCTCTAAACGGGTGGCCAAGTCTTCCACACGAGACCCGCCAATATAGCCTTCAGTGATATTATTTAATTGCGCTAATTCTTCAAAATTACCATCCCAAATCCAAGAAATATCTTGACCATCAGCGGGCTGGTCGTTGAGTAGGGTGATTAGAGTGAAGGGTTCCTTCTCTAAGGCCACCAAGTCAACAACTTGGTTGAGACCTACTGGGTTTTTAATGAGATTAATTCTTAAATCATGACCTTCCACAGCTAAGGCCTCTTGGCGACCAAACATCCGTTGGGAATTCTTTAAGGCATTTTGAATTTGTGCTTGGCTCACTCCAAGGTAACGGCCAATACTATAAGCAGCTAAAGCGTTATAAACATTGTACATACCAGCAACCCCGATTTCATAAGGGTAGCCATCCATAGAGAACCGGGCAGATTCAGGGGTTAATTCGATAATATTATCGACCCCATAAGAAAGTTTAGGACGGGAGAAGCCACAGTTAGGACAATAGAAGTCCCCCAGGTTGGCATAGGTGATGGCATGGTAGTGAAGCACCTGTTCACATTGAGGGCAGATAATGCCATCTGTATTATTGTCTGCTAAAAGATCAGCTGACTTATCGTCATTGTAGAAACCAAAATATTGACGAGGATTCACAGTGTCTCGGGAAGAAAAAATTGGGGCATCTCCATTCATCAATAGGGTCGTATCTGGGCTTTGAGCAGCTCCTTGGAGAATATAGTCATAAGTGGTATAGATTTCCCCATAGCGGTCCATTTGATCGCGGAAAATATTGGTGGTCAAAATCAGCAAGGGTTTGATATGCTTAGTGACATGACGCAGGCTGGCTTCATCAACTTCCAAAACGGCAATTTTTTTGCCGGTCGCTTTTTTGGCCGCCTTAGAGTCAGCTATAAAACTGCTAATGACGCCTTGAAGCATATTAGAGCCTGAATCATTAGTCATGACATGGTCAAAGGCTTCTCTTAAAATATTTACCGTTAGAGCTGTAGTCACGGATTTCCCATTGGTTCCGGTAATAATAATGACTTGGTATTCAGCTCCTAAATGGGCGAGAATGTCTGGATCAATGGAGGCAGCGAGTTTGCCAGGTAAACTGGTTCCGCCTGAAGTAAAACGTTTCAATAATAGTTGACTGTTACGGCCAATTGCACTTGCAAATTGGGTTTTAAATGCCATGGAGATTCCTCTTTCTATAAACGCGTTAAACTATTCTTCATTATAATAGCATAAATGCAAAAATCACGTTAGTTTGCTTATCAATTATAAAAAATTTAATAATTTTTGTAAATGGATGAGCCATGATTGACTAAGACCTAATTTAACCGTAAAATATATAATCGGTACAGACTTTTAGTATGATAGAAATAGGAGACGACCATGGCACAATTATTTTTTCGATATGGGGCAATGAATAGTGGTAAATCCTTTGAAATTATTAAGGTAGCCCATAACTATGAAGAACAAAATAAACAGGTAATGGTATTAACTTCCGCTACCGATAACCGTGATGGCGTTGGTAAGGTGAGTAGTCGAGTAGGAGAAAACCGCCAAGCCACGGCAGTTTTTGCGGAAACAAATATTTATGATTTAGTTAAGCAAGCTAGCCAAGAAAAGCGTCTCTATTGCGTTTTAATTGATGAAGCCCAATTCTTAAGTAGAACACATATTTATCAATTGGCTGCCATTGTAGATGATTTGAACATTCCTGTCATGGCCTTTGGTTTGAAGAATGACTTTCAAAATAATTTGTTTGAAGGCTCACAATACTTGCTCCTATTAGCTGATAAGATTGAAGAAGTAAAAACGATTTGCTGGTTCTGTGAGAAGAAAGCCATTATGAATTTACGTATTCATGAGGGACGGCCAGTTTATGATGGTGACCAAGTGCAAATTGGTGGCAATGAGTCTTATTTCCCTGTTTGCCGTAAACATTACCACCACCCGCCATTAAAAGATGGCAAATTATATATTGAGAGATAAGTAAGAGAAAAGAGTGATAAGTGATGATTTTTGATCAAGCCGATACTTTTATCGCCCGTTACGACGAATTAGCAGAACTCATGTCCGATCCTGAGGTCATTAATGATAATCGCCGTTTTCGTGAATTATCAAAGGAAGAAGCTGACTTACGTCCCAAAGTCCAAGCCTTTAAAAAATATCAAAATGTCGTTTCTGATATTGAAGGCACGGAGGAAGTTTTAAGTGATAGTTCTGATCCAGACATGCAAGAAATGGCCAAAGAAGAACTAAAGGCGTTGAAAGAAGAGCAAGCAGAATTAGAAGAAGAAATTAAGGTATTAATGATTCCTAAAGACCCTAATGATGATAAGAATATTATTATGGAAATTAGGGGAGCCGCAGGGGGCGATGAAGCCCAATTATTCGCTGGTGACCTCTATAATATGTATTCTCGATATGCTGAAAGCCAAGGCTGGTCAGTAGAAGTCGTTGAATCATCAAGCAACGATATTGGGGGTTTCAAGGAAATTATTTTACAAATTTCTGGGGAAAATGTTTATTCTAAACTTAAATTTGAATCTGGTGCTCACCGTGTCCAACGTGTTCCTGAAACAGAATCGCAGGGACGGGTTCACACCTCAACGGCAACAGTGGGTGTAATGCCAGAATTGGAAGACTTGGACTTCGAAATTGATGAAAATGATATTCGTGTAGATATTTACCATGCGTCTGGTGCAGGTGGACAGCACGTCAACAAGACTGCCTCTGCCGTGCGGATGACCCATGAGCCCACTGGTGTTGTTGTTGCCATGCAAGACCAACGTTCCCAACAACAAAACCGTGAAAAAGCGATGATGATTTTACGGTCTAGGGTGTATGAGAAGTTACAATCAGAACAACAAAGTGAATATGATAGTAAACGGAAAAATTTGGTTGGAACTGGTGACCGTTCAGAACGAATTCGTACCTATAATTACCCACAAAACCGGGTCACTGACCACCGCATCAATTTGACCATTCAAAAACTTGACCGGATCGTTGCCGGTGAATTGGATGAAGTAATCGATGCGCTATTGTTGGCTGACCAAGCCGATAGATTAGAGGAACTCAATGAAAGCTCCTTCTAGTATTAGCTACCAGGAAGCTCTAAATAGGGCTTCTTCTTTTTTGCATAAACATAATAAAGACCAGAGTATAGGCAAATGGTTGATGTGGGACTTATATGACTTAGACTTAACCCAATGGCTAAGAGTTAAAAATACCCCCATGCCTGATAATGATTTAAAAAATTATCAAGCAGCTATCAGGCGTGTGGCCTTAGAAGACTATCCTTGGCAATACATATCCGGTCGTGCTTGGTTTTATGGCTTAGCTCTCCAAGTCAGTCCCAACACCTTGATTCCTCGTCAAGAAACCGAAGACTTAGTGACTTTAGCGCTTGAATTTCTTGAACAATCAGTCCACAAAAAAGTCTTAGATATTGGGACAGGGACAGGAGCCATTGCCTTAGCGATTAAATCACAGATGCCAAAAGCAGAAGTAGTGGCTTCGGATATTTCAGCTGAGGCCTTAGCAGTGGCTAAAGAGAATGCCAAATCCTTAGACTTAGCAGTTGATTTTGTCTTAGGTGATAGTCTTGAGCCTATTGGCGACCAAAGCTTTGATTTAATTGTCAGCAACCCCCCTTATATTGGCTCAGCTGAAACTGCTGAAATGGGAAGTGATGTCTTGAAATATGAACCGCATTTGGCCCTTTTTGCTGACAACCAGGGTTATGGTTTTTATGACCACTTGTTGGCTGACTTAGGCCGACATCTAAATCCTGGCGGCTTATTTATTGGTGAAATGGGTTACCAACAAGCGCAAAACTTAGAAGCCAGTTTTTTTAAGGCATACCCTGATCATCACGTTTACACGTGCAAAGATTACACCGGTCACAAGCGCTTTATCCTGATGCAAGACAAAGGAGGCCATTAAAATGACAGAATTATTTACAGCAGAAACAATTGACCAAGCAGCCGACCGTTTGCAAAATGGCGAGCTCATTGCCTTTCCTACTGAGACCGTTTTTGGTTTAGGAGCAGTAGCTGAAAACGAAGCGGCTGTGGCTAAAGTTTTTCAGGTCAAGGGACGCCCCAGTGATAATCCATTGATTGTTCATATTGGTCAAGCTGAAGATATTTTCAACTATGCCATTCCAAATGAGGAAAGCGAGGCGCTGATAAAAAAATTAAGCAATGCTTTCTGGCCAGGACCTTTGACCATGGTTATTCCTATAACAGAAGGAACCTTTCCGAAAAACGTGACTGGAGGACTAAACTCAGTAGGCATTCGTTTTCCTGATAATGAGGATACCCAAGCTTTGATTCGTGCCGTGGGGAAACCTTTAGTCGGACCCTCTGCCAACCTGTCAGGGAAACCAAGTCCGACCACTGTTGACCATGTCTTCCATGATTTTTCCGGAAAGATTGCCGGTATTTTGGCTAGTCAACCCAGTCGTATTGGGGTAGAATCTACGGTCTTAGATGTCACTAATCCCAATCAGGTACAGATTCTCCGTCCTGGTTATATCACTGAAGAGATGTTAAAAGCAGCTATACCAGACTTAAGCGTTTCTACGGTGTCTTTAACGGATTTGGAGAGTGCGGACCGACCCAAGTCTCCAGGGATGAAATACCGGCATTATAGTCCGCGCCAAGAAGTGATTGCGGTGGCACCCAATCAACTCACTGACTATGTACTCACCCACAAAGAGCATAAGCAGCTTGGTGTGATGGCGCCAAAAAATTATTTACAAGCCATGGGCTCAGGAATTGCTAGCTACGAGATTGAAGATTCAGTCGAGGATGCTATGCACAATCTTTATGCAGGCTTACGCTATTTTGATGACCAAGAAGCAATCGACGAAATTGTAGTGATTATTTATCCTGACATTGAAGGCAATAAGGCTTACCGTAACCGGTTGACAAAGGCAGCTAGTCAAGTGATCGAATAAGAGGTATTTCTTATCCTAAAAACAAGTAAGTCATGTTATTATAATAGAAGACAATAAACTAGCGTTTTAATATAGAAGGAGTTTTCATATGAGTAATTTACATATTATTGACCATCCCTTAGTGCAACATAAAATGGCCATGTTGCGGGACAAAGATTTAGGCACCAAAGATTTTCGTGATCTTGTCAATGAAATTACGATGTTTCTTGGCTATGAAGTCACTCGTGACCTTCCCCAAGAAGAAGTTGAAATTGAAACCCCATTAATGAAAACCACGCAAAAAGTGATTGCCGGTAAAAAATTAGCGATTGCACCCATCTTACGGGCTGGCTTAGGAATGGTTGATGGTATGTTAATGCTAATGCCTGCGGCCAAAGTAGGGCATATTGGTATGTACCGTGACCACGAAAGTTTGGAACCGCAAGAATACTTCTTCAAAATGCCAAATGACATTTCTGAACGTCAAGTGATTGTTGTTGACCCTATGTTAGCCACTGGTGGTTCAGCGATGATGGCCTTCGATTCTCTAGTAAAACGGGGAGTGGATCCTAAACAAATTAAATTTGTTTGTCTAGTGTCATGTCCTGAAGGCGTTAAAGCCTTGCAAGAAAACTATCCTGATATTGAAATTTATACCGCCGCTCTTGATGAAAAACTCAACGAAGATGCTTATATCCTACCTGGTTTAGGTGACGCCGGCGACCGTCTCTTTGGAACCCTATAATTGATTGAGGTGAATGATACAATGACTGATACCATGGTAATTAAAGGTGGCAACCGTTTGCAAGGTACTGTGACCATCGATGGGGCTAAAAATGCTGTATTACCAATACTGGCCGCAACCTTATTGACCAGCCAGGGGGTGTGTAAGGTAACTAATGCGCCCTTATTGTCAGATGTCTACACTATGAATGACGTCTTACGGCATTTTAATGCCGATGTCGATTTTGCGGAAGACAAAAACGAGATTACCATTAATGCAGCCAAGGAATTATCAACAGAAGCCCCTTTTGGATTGGTCAGTAAAATGCGTGCCTCAGTGGTTGTCATGGGTCCTTTACTTGCTCGCTTTGGCCATGTCAAGGTAGCCATGCCTGGTGGTTGTGCCATTGGATCGCGTCCTATTGACTTGCACATCAAAGGTTTTGAAGCCCTTGGTGCGAAAGTAGTATCTACAGCAGGTTATGTTGAAGCCACTGCAGATAAATTGCAGGGGGCAAACATCTATTTAGACTTCCCTAGTGTGGGAGCTACTCAGAATATTATGATGGCTGCTGTCCTAGCTGAAGGCACCACGATTATAGAAAATGTGGCCCGCGAACCAGAAATTGTTGACCTAGCCAACTTCCTTAACCGAATGGGCGCCAAGGTCCAAGGCGCCGGTACTGATACCATTAAGATAAAAGGGGTCCAAGAATTGACAGCAACTGAACACTATGTCATTCCTGACCGAATTGAAGCGGGAACCTTTATGGTAGCCGCCGCAGTCACTCAAGGAGATGTCCACATCGTTGATGCCCTCGCTGAACACAATTTACCACTGATTTCTAAGTTAAAGGAAATGGGTGTTCACTTTACCGAAGAAAAAGACGGTATTCGTGTCCAAGGCCCGAAACAACTACAAGCGACTAATGTGCGAACCTTGCCTTATCCAGGTTTCCCAACAGATATGCAAGCCCAATTTACTATAGCGCAAATTTTAGCGGATGGAACATCTGAAATGGAAGAAACGGTTTTTGAAAATCGCTTCATGCACTTGGAAGAAATGCGGCGGATGAACGCTAAGTTTGCTGTAGCCGCTGATACCGCGACCATTATTGGACCCGCTCAACTCCAAGGTGCTAACGTGCAAGGAACTGATTTACGAGCAGCCGCTGCATTGATTATCGCAGGTTTAGTAGCGGATGGTATTACTAAAGTGACCCGTCTAGAATACTTAGACCGGGGTTACCATGATTTTGAACATAAATTAGTACAACTAGGGGCCAAGGTGAAACGTATGCCGGTTGACGAGCAAAGCGACGACCAATTAGCGGCTTTATTTAACTAGGAGGCGGTATTGCTAATGAAAGAAAAAGTAATCCATTTGGTTAAAAAACATTGGCTGGCTGTGTACGCCATTTTAGCTCTGCTTTGCCTATTCTTGGGTTTATTTATTGGTTACGGGGTTTCTAGTGACAACTTCTTTCTTAATATTTTAAACCCCCAGAAATGGTGGCATATATTCAGTTTTATTAATGCTTAATTATAAAAAAAGAGAGCCCAAGTGGACTCTCTTTTTTGTATATAACTATATAAAAAGTTCCGCCAAACTTTACGGTATACAGAGAAAACTTGGCGGAATTTAAGAACATTTGCTTCACGCTTAAATGCTATTATATCAACGTTTATATAGCAATTTGAAGCCTAATAAATAGCTCAAATACGCTCGCAAGGTGTCCATAGTAATCAGACTCTCTAAAAAATTTTACAGATTAACGAAAGTAACATTCTAAATAGTGTTAAACATCTGAATGAAACAAAAAAGCTATTAGCCTGATAGCTAATAGCCGATAATGATATTCATTTCCTTTAGAACGGGAACACTTAAATGTGTTTAGAAACGTGTTTAGATGTGTTTAGATTTTGAATAATTCAATAGAATTCAAAAAGTTGTAAAACCTTATTATATCAACGTTTATATAGCTGTTTGAAGCCTATTAAATAGCTCAAATACGCTCGGAGGGAATCGAACCCCCATTATGAGAACCGGAATCTCATGTGATATCCATTACACTACGAGCGCAATTAACTCAATGAAACTATTATAGCTAATATATAGAATAAATGCAAGAGCTATTTCTGAAGAAATCGATAAAATTAAGGAAGGGCAATCAATTGACCATATTTGACCATTATGCTAAGATGAGCATATAAGAATAAAAGGAGGCAACTGAATAATGAATTTAGTACCAACAGTTATTGAACAATCTGCACGCGGCGAACGTGCCTATGATATTTACTCTCGTTTATTAAAAGATCGTATTATTATGATGAGTGGACAAGTAGAAGATAATATGGCCAACTCAATTATTGCCCAATTATTATTCCTAGATGCTCAAGACCCAGAAAAAGATATCTATATCTATGTGAACTCACCAGGTGGTTCTGTGACTGCCGGGATGGCCATCTATGATACCATGAATTTTGTTAAGGCCGATGTGGTGACTATCGTAACTGGTTTAGCCGCTTCAATGGGATCAATCATTTCTACTGCTGGAACCAAGGGCAAACGGTATGCCTTACCGAACTCTGAACTATTAATTCACCAACCCCTAGGCGGTGCCCAAGGTCAAGCCACTGAAATTGAAATTGCAGCGCGTCATATTCTTAAGACTAAAGAAAAATTAAATCATATCCTGTCAGAAAAAACGGGTCAACCACTTGAAGTGATCGAAAAAGATACTGACCGTGATAACTATATGACTGCTCAAGAAGCCAAAGAATATGGTCTAATTGACCACATCATGGAATCCAGTAACGAATTAAACCAATAATTTGAACATCTAGCCCCATAAGTAAGTGGGGCTTTTTTATTAGCTGTGATTATTTTAATCAGTATTGATGATTGCCTTGTCTAAATTAGTAGTTTTGACTTGCGGTCAGAAATGGAAATTGCTATACTAATTGGTGTAAGGAATTTGACTGCTTGGCCAGTTTAAATTTTTTTTACACCAAGGTGGTCAAAAAATGATCACCTGGACAAAAAGCGTCCAGACAGGAGGTTATCATGGAAGATGTCATAGAACAAATGATTGAAATCGTTCCTGAACTCCTTCCAGTGTACCTGCGACGTATTGATATTTTACATATGATTTATCGAGAAGGGCCAATTGGTCGCAAACAACTCGCTGAACGTTTGCAGATGACAGAGCGTCCCTTGCGGACGGAGACTGAATTTCTCAAACAGCAACAGTTTATTGTGACTAGTGCAAAAGGTATGATGGTCACTGGTAAAGGTGAACAAGCGCTGATTAATGCGCAAAATATTTGGCGCCACCAGTCATCCGTACATGTGCAAGAAAAACTTCTCAAACAAACACTGGATATTCGCCAGGTTAAGATTGTTTCTGGAGATGCGGATAGCGATCGCCTTCAGAATTATGAGTTAGGCTTACAAGTTTCTCAATATTTGAACAAGAAACTTGACCGTGGCCACCACACCCTAGCAATAACTGGGGGAACCACTATGTTAGATATTGCCAAGAATATGCAAGAATCTTTAGCTAACGGACGTGATTTTACCGTGGTAGCTGCTAGAGGCGGTTTGGGCGACCAACTTGCTGCCCAAGCCAATACTATCTCAGATATCTTAGCCCAACGTTTACATGGAAGGAATATGGTGCTTTATACACCAGAGAAACTCAGCCAAGAGACCTATCGTTTATTGCTGATGGAACCTTCCATCCAGCAGACCCTACAAGAACTCAAAAGGGCTAACATTTTACTCTTTAGTGTAGGAGATGCTAAAATAATGGCAGAGCGTCGAGAAGTCGACCTCGATGAAGCCGAACTAATCGCTAAGGCAGGAGCAGTTGGAGAAGCATTTGGTTGTTTCTTCGATGCAGATGGTAAGATTGTTTACCGGATGCCACGGATTGGTTTTCAAATTGAAGACCTTGCTTCTGTCGCCCATCCTATTTTGGTGGCGGGCGGCTCATCAAAGGCAAAGGCTATAGCAGCTTTTGCTAAACTCGCACCCAAACAGTTAGTGTTAATCACTGACCATGGTGCTGCAAATCAGGTTTTAAATGGGGAAACCCATTAAAATAATAATTTATATTCCATAAGGAGGAATTTTAAATGGCAGTAAAAGTAGCAATTAATGGATTTGGACGTATTGGACGTCTAGCATTACGTCGTATTTTAGAAACAGAATCAGACTTAGAGGTAGTTGCAGTTAACGACTTAACCGACAACGAAAACCTTGCTTACCTATTAAAATATGACACTGCTCATGGCCGTTTCCCATATTCAGTTGAATTAACTGACAACGGTTTCCTAGTAGATGGCAAAGAAATTAAATCTTATGAAGAAAAAGACGCCAACGACCTTCCTTGGGGTGACCTTGGAATTGATATCGTACTTGAATGTACTGGTTTCTACACTTCAGCAGAAAAATCTCAAGCCCACATTAATGCAGGTGCTAAACGCGTATTAATTTCTGCTCCTGCCAAAGATGCTGAAACTAAGATGATCGTTTACGGTGTTAACGAAGACACTATTTCTTCTGACGACACAATCATCTCTGCAGCTTCTTGTACAACAAACTCTTTAGCACCAGTTGTTAAAGTATTACAAGACAACTACGGCATTAAAACTGGTAACATGGTAACAGTTCATGCTTACACTGCTACTCAACCAACTCAAGACTCTCCTAACGCTAAATCTTACCGTTCAGGACGTGCTGCAGCGCAAAACATTATCCCTGCTTCAACAGGTGCTGCTAAAGCTATTGGCCGTGTAATTCCAGAAGTTAACGGTTTATTAGATGGTTCTGCATTACGTGTGCCAACAGTTACTGGTTCTCACACTATTATGTACTCTCTATTAAACAAAAACGTTTCAGTTGAAGAAATCAACGAAGCAATGAAAGCTGCTTCAACCGATTCATTCGCTTACAACGAAGACGAAATCGTTTCTTCTGACATCATCGGATTCCACGCTGGATCAATCTTTGATGCTACATTAACTGAAATCCAAGAAGCAGAAGATGGTTCACAATTAGTGAAAACTGTTGCTTGGTATGATAACGAAGCTGGTTTCGTTTCAAACATGGTTCGTTTATTAGAAAAATTCGCTACGTTATAAGATGAAAATAGGCATATCGCCTAGCTTTTCATGACAGCGGGAAGCTTCGCGCTTCTCGCTTATTTTTTTAAGAGATAAAGGAGATGACAAGAATGGCTAAAAAAACTGTTGAAGATATCCAGTTAAAAGATAAGAAAGTTTTAATGCGTGCTGACTTCAACGTCCCATTGAAAGATGGTCAAATCAGTGACGACAACCGGATTGTTCAAGCTTTGCCTACTATTAAATACATCTTGGAACAAGGTGGAAAATTAATCCTCTTCTCTCACCTTGGTAAGGTAAAAGAAGAAGCTGACAAGGAGAAATTGAGCCTACGTCCAGTTGCCCAACGCTTAAGCGAACTATTGGACCAAGATGTTCAATTTGTTCCGACAACTAGAGGAAAAGAACTGGAAGAAGCTATTGATCAATTAGATGCGGGACAAGCTTTGCTCTTTGAAAACACACGTTTCGAAGATTTAGATGGTAAGAAAGAAAGTAAAAATGACCCAGAACTTGGTAAATACTGGGCATCATTAGGTGATGTATTTGTTAATGATGCTTTCGGTACCGCTCACCGTTCACATGCTTCTAACGTTGGTATTTCAGCTAACCTTGAAGCCGTTGCTGGTTACCTAATGGAAAAAGAACTTAAATTCTTAGGGGAAGCAGTAAATGATCCTGAACGGCCATTTGTCGCTATCTTAGGTGGTGCTAAGGTTTCTGATAAAATTAATGTTATCAAGTCACTCTTATCTAAGGCTGATAAAGTCTTGATCGGTGGCGGTATGGCTTACACCTTCTACAAGGCTAAAGGCTATGAAGTCGGTAAATCATTATTAGAAGAAGAACGTGTACCATTAGCCAAAGAACTCATGGAAGAAGCTGGTGACAAACTTGTTTTACCAGTGGATAATGTGGTTGCAGATGACTTCTCAAATGATGCCAATACCCAAGTCGTTTCTGCTGATGCTATCCCTGCGGACTGGGAAGGCTTAGACTGTGGACCAGCTACTGTTGAAAAATACAAAGAAGAACTTGCTGGTGCCAAAACAGTGGTTTGGAATGGCCCAATGGGTGTCTTCGAAATGGAAAGCTTTGCTAAGGGAACAATTGGTGTTTGTCAAGCCATCGCTGACTTAGATGATGCCAAAACGATTATCGGTGGTGGAGATTCTGCTGCAGCTGCCCAAAGCCTAGGTTATGCTGATAAGTTTTCTCACATTTCTACTGGTGGGGGCGCTTCATTAGAATTCTTAGAAGGAAATGAACTTCCTGCAGTAGCTGCCTTAGATGACAAATAATTGCATTGAGAAAGGATGTTAACATGCGTCAACCATTAATTGCTGGAAACTGGAAAATGAACAAAACACCAGAAGAAGGCGTTGCTTTTATCAACGAATTAAAAGAAAATTTCCCGAAAACAGATGCTGAAGCGGTAATTACCCCAACAGCACTTGCTATTACTGCCATGCAAGAAGCGGCCAAGGGAACAGACATTAAAATTGGTGCTCAAAATGCCCACTTTGAAGATGCGGGTGCCTTTACTGGTGAAATCAGCCCACAATCATTAGCTAGCATTGAAGTGCCTTATGTCATTGTTGGTCACTCTGAACGTCGGGATATCTTCCATGAAACTGACGAAGACGTTAACAAGAAAACTAAAGCGATCCTTGACCATGGTATGACACCAATCATCTGTGTTGGTGAATCTTTAGAAACACGCGAAGCTGGAAAGGACCAAGAATGGGTCGCTGGCCAAGTAAAAGCAGCTCTAGCTAACTTGTCTGATGAGGAAGTAAGTAAGACTGTCATTGCCTATGAACCAGTTTGGGCAATTGGGACAGGTAAAACTGCTTCAGCTGACGATGCGGAAACTATGATTGCGCATATTCGTGAAGTGGTCTTTGAAGTTGCTGGCCAAGAAGCGAGTGACGCGGTACGTATCTTATATGGTGGTTCAGTGAAACCTGCTAATGTGGCTGAACTATTAGCTAAAGATAATATCGACGGTGCCTTAGTTGGTGGCGCTAGCTTAGAAGTTGATTCTTATACTGCTTTATTAACTGGAGGGGTTGCATGAGTAAGTCACCAGTAGCCATTATTATCCTTGATGGATTCGGATGGCGCGAAGAAGATTACGGTAATGCTGTTAACCAAGCCAATAAACCTAACTTCGACCGTTATTGGAATCAATACCCACATGCTACAATGAAGGCTTCTGGCCTTGATGTTGGTTTACCTGAAGGGCAAATGGGTAATTCAGAAGTAGGGCACACCAACATTGGTGCGGGCCGGATTGTTTACCAAAGTTTAACTCGTATTGATAAGGCCATTGAAGACGGCGAATTCTTAGAAAATCCTGCTTTAAATGAGGCTTATAGTCATACGGTATCCAATGATTCTGCCTTGCACATTTTCGGTTTATTATCTGACGGTGGTGTTCACTCTCATTTAAATCACATCACCCAGTTAATTCGTGACGCCAAAGCCAAAGGGGTTAAAAAATTATTCTTACATGCCTTCCTTGACGGTCGGGATGTTGACCCACATGCGGCACCAGGATATATCAAAACCATCGAAGACGTCATGACTACAGAAGGATTAGGTGAAATTGCTTCTGTATCTGGTCGTTACTATGCGATGGACCGCGATAATCGTTGGGAACGTGTACAAAAGGCTTATGATGTGATTTTTAATGGTCGCGGTAATGAAGCAAAATCTGCCCAACAAGTAGTCGAAACTTCTTATGCTAACGATGTCACTGATGAGTTTGTGGTCCCAAGCGTGATTGTTAATGATCAAGGAGAAGCCTTAGGAAAAGTTCATGATAATGATGCAATTATCTTTGCAAACTTCCGTCCTGACCGGGCAATTCAATTATCAAGCGCTGCTACAGCTGAAACTTGGACTAATTTTGAACGCGATAACTTCCCTAAGAATGTCAAGTTTGTCACTATGACCAAATACAATGATGATATTCCTGCAAGCATTGCTTACCCACCGATTCCATTGAAGAATGTGATTGGTGAAGTCCTATCTAAAAATGGCCTTAAACAATTACGGATTGCCGAAACTGAAAAATACCCTCATGTTACTTTCTTCATGAACGGTGGCTCTAACCAAGAGTTTGAAGGCGAAAAACGGATTTTAATTAATTCACCAAAAGTAGCAACATATGACTTGAAGCCTGAAATGTCTGCTTACGAAGTCACTGATGCTTTATTGGATGAAATTAACAATGACCGTGAAGACGCAATTATCCTAAACTTTGCCAACCCTGATATGGTCGGTCACTCTGGTGATTTACAAGCGACTATCAAGGCAATTGAAGCTGTTGATGAATGCTTAGGCCGAGTTGTGGATGCTATCACTGAAAAGGGTGGTCACGCGATTATTTTTGCTGATCATGGGAACTCAGAAACAGAATTAAATCCTGATGGCTCCCCAAACACTGCCCATACAACGGTTCCTGTTCCATTAATTGTAACAAAAGATGGAGCAGAATTACGGACAGATGGACGCTTAGCTGATGTAGCACCAACAATGTTAGACTTGTTAGGTTTAGATAAGCCTGAAGAAATGACAGGAGTAAGCCTAATCAAGCATTAAGAGAATGGCTTAATTTAGGTAATTATGCTATACTAATAGAGTAAGAATAAGACAGAAAAAGGAGAGAAATTATGTCTGCAATTATTGATATTTACGCTCGCGAAGTTTTAGACTCACGTGGTAACCCAACTATCGAAGCTGAAGTATTTACTGAATTAGGTGGCTTTGGTCGCGGTATTGTTCCTTCAGGTGCGTCAACTGGGGAACATGAAGCTGTTGAATTACGTGACGGCGACAAAGACCGTTACCTTGGTAAAGGGGTAGAAAAAGCAGTTGAGAACGTTAATACTTCTATCCAAGAAGCTTTAATCGGTTTTGAAGTCACTGACCAAATCGGCATCGACCAAGCAATGATCGAATTAGATGGTACAGATAACAAAGGTAAATTGGGTGCTAACGCTGTCTTAGCCGTATCAATTGCTGCTGCGCGCGCTGCTGCAGATGAATTAGGTGTGCCTTTATACAACTATCTTGGTGGTTTCAACGCCAAAGTATTGCCTACACCAATGATGAACATCATTAACGGTGGGTCTCACTCTGATGCGCCAATTGCTTTCCAAGAATTCATGATTGTACCAGCTGGTGCACCTTCATTTAAAGAAGCCCTACGTTGGGGTGCTGAAATCTTCCACGCCTTAAAAGCAATTCTCTCTGACCGTGGTTTAGAAACTTCAGTTGGTGACGAAGGTGGATTTGCTCCTCGCTTCGACGGTACTGAAGACGCTGTTGAAACAATTATCAAGGCCATCGAAAAAGCTGGCTACAAAGCTGGCGAAGATGTCTTCCTAGGTTTCGACTGTGCCTCATCTGAATTCTACGAAGATGGTGTTTATGACTACACTAAATTCGAAGGTGAAAATGGTGCCAAACGTTCTGCTCAAGAACAAGTAGAATACCTTGAAGAATTAGTTAACAAATACCCAATCATCACTATCGAAGATGGTATGGATGAAAATGACTGGGATGGTTGGAAACTATTAACTGAACATCTTGGTGACAAAGTTCAATTAGTTGGTGACGACTTATTCGTTACAAACACTGAAATTCTTGAACGTGGAATTGAAAACCATGTAGGTAACTCAATTCTAATCAAAGTTAACCAAATTGGTTCATTAACTGAAACGTTCAATGCGATTGAAATGGCTAAACGTGCTGGCTACACTGCAGTAGTTTCTCACCGTTCTGGTGAAACAGAAGATGCTACTATCTCTGATATTGCTGTAGCAACTAATGCTGGTCAAATTAAGACTGGTTCATTATCACGTACTGACCGTATCGCTAAATACAACCAATTATTACGTATCGAAGACGAATTGGGCGAATTAGCTGAATACCAAGGTCTAAAAGCCTTCTACAATTTAGAAAACCCAGGTAAATAAGCTTAAACTTATTACCGTCAACGAGCTAGGAATCTCCTAGCTCGTTTTTTTATTACATTGTTGAATAGAGGAGTGTGTTTCATAGACAATTTTGCTATAAATATTGTAGTCTAATAAACTTGGAGGATATTATGAAACTTAATAAAGAAACGCTAGGAAAGTTGGGGCTATTAATCACAGCAATTATTTGGGGGTCAGGTTTTACCTTTTCTGCAATTGCTTTGGACTACTTTACGACTTTCCGAATTATTGCCATGCGCTTTTCGATTGCCTTTGTCATTCTTTTAGTCCTTAATTATAAACAATTAAAGCAAATCAACAAAACATATCTGTTTAAGGGAGAGTTCATTGGTAGTATTCTCTTCCTGGCATATTTTCTACAGACTACAGGATTGGAGTACACTACTTCTTCTAAAAAGTCCTTTTTAACGGCAGTGAATGTGGTTTTAGTGCCTTTTATTGTTTGGATCGTCACGGTGGAACTTCAACCCCTCAAGGAAAAATAATCAATAGAATCTACTATCAAAGCGTTGAGGTTTAAGCCTCAACGTTTTTTATATCTTAATCGCAAAAATATGAGGGTTAGAAACTGATAATTTATAACAGCTAAACATTTAAACCATATAAAAATTTTGCTGTCTAATATTCAAAAAATTAATTTATAAAATTTGTTGCAAAATAGATTGACAATTCTGAAAAATAGAATAAAATTAAAATATGATTAGAAAAGAGGGTGAAAATAATGAGGAAAAGCAAAATGATTATTGGGTTAGCTACAACACTACTTTTAGCAGCCTGTTCTGGAAATTCGTCAGGTGATTCAGGATCGTCTAATGGTAATAGTAGCGAAGGGGCAGTTGTCAATTATGTGGCTCCAACAGAAATTGCCACTTTAGATTCGAGTTTGGTGACAGATATGAACTCCGCCAATTATTTAGGCCACATTCAGGAAGGACTCTATTGGGAAAATGAAGAAAATGAAGTACAACCAGCTTTGGCGAAAGATATGCCTCAAGTATCGGAAGATGGGTTAACCTACACCATCAAATTACGTAAAGACGCAAAATGGTCCAATGGGGATCCAATCACAGCTCATGATTTTGTTTATGCTATTCAACGGTTGGCTGACCCTAATACTGGGGCGCCCTATTCTTACTTGTTAGAGAATTTTGCCAATGCTAAGGCTGTTCTAGCTGGTGAAGCGGATGTGGATACGTTAGGGGTTCGGGCCTTAGACGATTATACCGTTGAAATCAAACTTGATCAGGCAACCCCCTATATGTTGAACCTCTTGGCTTTTCCGGTTTTATATCCCTTGAACCAAGATTTTGTTGAAGAAAAAGGGGATGCTTATGGCACTTCTGCTGACAACTTATTATTCTCTGGACCATTTGTTTTAGAAAACTGGGATGGTACAGGACTAGAATGGACGCTAGTAAAGAATCCTGACTACTATAATGCTGATGATATTAAAATTGATCAGGTCAATGTGCAAGTATTAAAAGAAATTTCGACAAATACCAATCTTTATGAGGCTGGCGAAGTCGATAATTCACTACTTACTGGAGAAACTGTGAAACAGTTTATGGATCATCCTGATGCAGTTCAACAAGCTAAAGCACGGAATTATTGGTTGGCCTTTAACTTCGAAAATGACTCTTTACAAAACGACAGTTTACGTAAAGCCATTGATTATGTCATTGATAATGAGCAGTTGGCTTCTGATGTGATTGGGGATGGGTCTCAACCAGTGGCGACTTTTGTACCGAAAAACTTCATCTTCAATCCTGAAAATAACACGGAATTTACTGAAGAAATGGGGCTAAGAGACCGTTTTGACTTAGCCGAAGCTGAAAAGTATTGGGATCAAGCCAAAGAAGAATTAGGAACTAAAGAAGTAAGTTTAAAACTAATTGGTGATGATGACGAAAAAAGTAAAAATACTACCCAATATATCCAAGGACAATTACAGAATAACTTGCCAGGATTAAAGGTCGATATTGTATCTGTGCCTAAGAAAAATCGCCTAGATGCAGAAGAGAAAGGGGATTATGACCTCGCTTTAACGGGTTGGGCTGCGGACTTTGCCGATGGTATTAACTTCTATGAGTTATATCAAACAGACGCGCCATATAATCGGGCCCACTACTCCAATGACGCCTATGATGCTGAAATTGAGGCGGCCAAGGGAGAAAATGCTAATGATGCAATGGCACGTTGGAATAACTTTAAACAAGCGCAAAGTATCTTAACTGATGATACTGCAATGGTGCCATTATACCAGGAAGTGGAAACTCAATTACGTAACCCACGATTAGTTAATATTACCTTTAGACCAGTTGGAAATGAATTTGATTTAAGAACAGCTGAGATTGCAGAAAATTAAATATTAAAATATGATGAAAAAATGAGTGATATTTTATATTTAGAAAGCCGATATTGTCGGCTTTCTTTATTTATTTTTAAAATAAAATGATAAAATATTAGAATTGTGCATACAATTGTATTGACATGAAGAAAAAGTTCCGCTAAACTCTTTTATAAGTTAGCAATTAGGGAGGAAACCTTATGAAGAAACAATCATTATTAAAGGCAACAGCTATCGTTGGTCTCTCAGGTTTATTATTAGCCGCTTGTGGTAACAATGGTGGCGGAAATAGTGGTGGTGCCAATGGAGAAGGTGGCAAAGTCCTTAACTGGGTGGAGTCAGCAGAAATCCCAACTATGGATGCCACAATGGCTACCGACGCAGTAAGCTTTAACGCTATGGAAGCTGTTAACGAAGGGCTTTACCGTCAAACAAAAGATGGTGAATATGAACTTGGTATGTTAGCCGAAGAACCAGAAATTTCCGAAGACGGATTAACTTACACCTATAAATTAAAAGAAGACGCCGTTTGGTCTAATGGTGAGCCAGTGACTGCTGATGATTTTGTTTATTCTTGGCAACGATTAACTAATCCAGATACTGGAGCTGCTTATTCTTATTTGATTCAAGGCATTGTTGCTAATGCTGATGCCGTTATTAAAGGTGAAGCAGAGCCAAGTGAATTGGGTGTTAAAGCAATCGATGATAAGACCTTGGAAGTAAAATATGAAAAACCTGTTCCTTACTTAAAAGGTCTCTTAGCTATGGCACCATTATTCCCACTCAACCAAGAATTCGTTGAAGAGAAGGGTGATAGTTATGGTACAAGTGCTGAGAATGTACTTTATAACGGTCCATTTACTCTTGAAGGTTGGGACGGAACTAACTTAAACTGGCAACTTAAAAAGAATGACCAGTATTGGGATGCTGATACCGTAAAATTAGATGCTATTGATTACCAGGTAATTAAAGAAGGGTCCACAGCAATTAACTTATTTGACTCTGGTGAACTTGACTTTACTACTCTAGGTAGTGAATATGCCCAAGCACGACAAGATGATCCTAACCGCGATTCTGCACCAGAATCAACCTTGGCTTACTTGAAAATGAACCAAGAACGAAATGGTAAAGAAACCCCATTAGCTAATGCTAAAATCCGGGAAGGAATTGCTAAAGCAGTAGATAAGGAAGCTTATGTCAACGATGTCTTGAAAAATGGCTCCCAGGCTGCGGACTATTTTGTTCCTAAAGGTTTAGCTAAAAATCCAGAAACAAATGCTGACTTCCGTGAAGATAATGGCGAAAACTTAGTGTCTTATAACTTAGAAGAAGCCAAAGCCGCATTTAAAGAAGGGCTAGAAGAAATTGGTGAAGACCAAATTACGCTTGAATTATTAACTGATGATACAGAAGGAGCCAAACGGTCTGCAGAATTCTTGCAAGGGCAATTAACACAAAATCTTGATGGTCTAGAAGTTAACATCGTAGCCGTACCATTTAAGTCACGGATTGCTGCTGATGACAAACAAGATTACGACCTACAAGTCGCCTTATGGGGTGCTGATTATGCCGACCCAATTAACTATCTTGAATTATTTGTGACAGATGGTAACAATAATAATTCTAGCTACTCTAATCCAGAATATGATGCCTTGATTCAATCCGCTGCTGATGAAACGGAAGATCTCACTGGACGTTGGGAAGACTTACAAGCGGCAGAAAAATTATTATTAGATGATTATGCTATTTCTCCACTTTATCAACGGTCTCAAACTTACCTTGAAAATCCAGCGGTTAAAAATGTTGTACGTAATCAAGTAGGAGCGAACACAAGCTTCAAATGGGCTGACAAAGAGTAATTTAGCGACTGACAGCAGAATAAAAGGGCTGACGTCTCCGTCCAGCCCTTTTATTTATTGGTTACTTTGTAAAAAAATATAGACCTAAACATAGCAATGACAAGATTAAGAAATATGTTCCGATTTTCAAGAGCGGAATATACCAAGATCCTACACTCTTAGAGAGCTGTTGAATATCTTGATCATCAGACTGATCCTGCAGTTTTTCAGCTGCATAATCATTTCTTTTCTTAGGGAGGTATTTTCTCAAACTAAAGGCAAATAAATCAAAGGTTCCAACTTTTATAATATGAGCAAATAAGCCAATAATTAAGCAAAAGGCAGCCATATAAAAATAGCTGTTGCTTAAATAAGAAAAAAAGTGATTAAAAGTTGAGAAAAAATAACTGATTAGTGGTAAAATACTTAAAACAATTGTCAGAATCTTATAAAAGCGTTTAGTCATGGAATCATTCCTTACTATTGTAATGACAATAAAATAACACAATTTTGGAGGTGAAGCAATTTATGAAATCATATGGTAAATATCTCGCACGGCGGTTATTCTATATGGCCCTTACCTTATTTCTAATTGCATCAATAACATTTTTCTTAATGAAATTATTACCCGGAACACCGTTTAATAACGAGGACAAATTATCACCGGAGCAAATTTATATTATGAATGAGAAATATGGTCTTAACGATCCGGTCATTGTTCAATTTGGCCGTTACATACTAGGCTTATTAACTGGTGACTTAGGCGTATCTTTCCAATTCAATAATACTCCTGTTTCTACCTTGTTAGGTAATCGGATGGGACCATCCTTTCAATTAGGTTTCCAAGCCATGATTTTTGGGACTGGTTTAGGAATTGTTTTAGGGGTAATTGCTGCGATGTTTAAAAACACTTGGATTGACTCCACAGCAACCTTTGTCGCTATTATTGGGCGGTCAATTCCTTCTTTTGTATTCGCAGTATTACTGCAATTAGTTTTTGCAGTACAGTTGAATTGGTTCCCGATTGCTTTGTGGGATGGTTCATTTGCTGCCACTGTCCTTCCAACTGTTGCCTTGATGATTTCACCGATATCAGATTCAAGTCGTTTTGTTCGAACTGAGATGGTGGATGTTTTGAACTCCGATTATATTGAACTGGCTCGTGCCAAGGGATTGAGTAAAGCGGCTGTCTCCTTTAAACATGGTGTTAGAAATGCCTTAATTCCTTTGCTGACTATTTTAGGGCCACTATTGGTGGGGTTGATGACTGGATCCATGGTTGTCGAAAATATTTTTGCCATTCCAGGAATTGGAGAACAATTTGTAAAATCAATTCAGACCAACGACTACCCAACGATTATGGGGATTACCATTATGTATTCATTTTTACTATGTGCTATGTTGCTATTAGTTGATATTCTTTATGGTGTGGTTGACCCACGTATTCGTGTGAATTCAGAAGGAGGAAATTAATATGGCTGAAGTCAATACAAATTACCAACACATTTCTGCTGACCAATTTCGTCCGGTTACCATAAAAAACACGGAAGAACGTGAACAAATTGCAGGTGAATCACTTACATTCCTCCAAGATGCATGGCGGCGTTTAAAGAAAAATAAAGTAGCCATAGTGTCTTTGCTTATCTTGATTATTGTAGCTATTATCGCTATCTTGGCACCAGTTTTGGCGCCACATGATCCAGCAATACAAAATACACAATTAGCCAACTTGCCCCCCAAAATTCCTGGCTTAGAAAACTTCTCTTGGTTTAATGGAACACAAACAACAGCAGGTGGCACAACGGTTATTGATAAATATGCCCAAGCTGGCGTAGGTGAAGGCACTTATTTCTATCTGGGGACAGATGCTTTGGGACGGGATCTCTTATCACGTATTTTATACGGGACACGTGTTTCTTTATTTATTGGTTTTATTGCAGCTGCCTTTAACCTACTAATTGGTGTGCCTTATGGTATTATCGCTGGTTGGTGCGGGGGTCGTGTAGATAATGTTATGATGCGTATTCTAGAAGTATTGTCTGGGGTACCTAATCTAGTTGTGGTTATCTTAATGCTTTTAATTTTAGATCCCGGAATCGGCTCTATTATTATCGCCTTAGCCTTAACTGAATGGATTTCTATGGCACGAATCATCCGGGCGCAAACACTGAAACTGAAAAACCAAGAATACATTTTAGCGGCACGCTCCTTGGGAGAATCAGCAATCAATATTGCCTTTAAACATATTCTGCCTAACTTGTCAGGTATCATTATTATCCAAACAGTATTCTCAATTCCATCTGCTATCTTCTTCGAGGCCTTCTTGAGCTTTATCGGTTTAGGTATTCCAGCACCAGAAGCCTCACTTGGTACCTTGATCAATGATGGGTATAAGACCTTCCGCTTCTTACCGCACTTAATGTGGTATCCAGCTGGGGTAATCTGTGTGGTAATGGTAGCCTTCAATATGTTAGCTAACGGTTTACGTGATGCCCTCGATCCAAAAACAACTGATTAGGAGGTTAAAGAGATGACAGAAAGAATTTTAGACGTTAATGATTTACGCATATCCTTTGACACCTATTCAGGTGAAGTACAAGCTATTCGCGGGGTTGATTTTCATTTAAACAAGGGAGAAACCTTAGCCATCGTAGGAGAATCAGGATCTGGTAAATCTGTTACGGTGCGTTCAATTATGAAATTATTAGCCAACAACGCCATGATTAAGGGTGGCGAAATTAACTTTGAAGGTAGCAATATCTTAGAAAAAACTGATAAAGAAATGCAGAAAATTCGGGGAAAAGATATTGCGATGATTTTCCAAGATCCAATGACGTCATTAAACCCCGTTATCAAAATTGGTAAGCAAATTGCTGAACCAATCATTCTCCATCAAGACATGTCTAAAAGCCAAGCCTACGAGCGAGCAGCCGAAATTCTTGAATTGGTTGGTATTCCAAATGCCAAACAACGAATGAACAATTATCCCCACCAATTTTCTGGTGGACAACGGCAGCGGATTGTTATCGCAATTGCCTTGGCATGTAACCCTAAAATCTTGATTGCTGACGAACCAACCACTGCTTTGGACGTCACTATTCAAGCACAAATTTTAGAATTAATGAAGAAATTACAGGATAAGATTGAAACTTCAATTATCTTCATTACTCATGACTTGGGTGTCGTTGCTAATGTTGCTGACCGTGTGGCCGTAATGTATGCTGGTGAGATTGTAGAAGAAGGAAGTGTTGATGAAATCTTTTACAATCCTCAACATCCATATACATGGGGATTGATTGGGTCTATGCCTACCTTGGACACAGAAGGGGAGCTAATTTCAATTCCTGGTACTCCGCCAGACTTGTTGGATCCTCCCCAAGGTGATGCCTTTGCGATTCGGTCTGACTATGCGATGGAAATTGACTTCAAAGAAGCCCCTCCAATGTTTGCAGTAACAGAATCACACCGAGCTAAAACATGGCTGTTACATCCAGATGCGCCTGAAGTCGATCCACCTGCGGAAATCAAACGACGTTATGCCATTTACCAAGACTTACAAGCTGGTAAAGACGTACATTCCAACCAAGGATTCGAAGAAATCATATCTGAAGATAATTCCATTATGACTGGAGAAGACCAAGAAAATGACAGCCAATCGAATGACCCTTATGCTGAAAATTTAGCTGCGACTGGCTTAGATCCTGATGTTCGGACTAGTTTAGGTGAGGAGGACTTACATGAGTAAACAAGTGGGAGAACCGTTACTAAAAGTACGGCACTTAAAACAATACTTTAACGAAGGGCAAAATAATGAAGTCCGCGCCATTGATGATATTAGTTTTGATATCTATCCTGGGGAAACTTTCGGTTTAGTTGGAGAGTCTGGCTCAGGGAAAACCACTACCGGACGAGCAATTATCCGTCTTTATAATCCTACAGATGGTCAAATTATTTTTGAAGGTAACGATATTGCCCAGTTAAAATCTCGCCATGACATGTTGGACTTTCGTAAAGATATCCAAATGATTTTTCAAGATCCTTATGCGTCTTTAAATCCGCGGATGAAGGTTGAAGATATTATCGCAGAAGGTCTAACCATCCATAATCTCGTTAAGTCAAAATCTGATCTAAAGACTAAAGTGGGAGAACTACTAAGCAAGGTAGGCTTAAATCCAAACCATGGTTCTCGTTATCCCCATGAGTTTTCTGGAGGGCAACGCCAGCGGATTGGGATTGCTCGTGCCTTAGCCGTTAACCCTAAAATGATTGTGGCTGACGAACCTATTTCTGCTTTGGATGTGTCTATCCAAGCCCAAGTTGTCAACCTTTTACAGGAGTTACAGGATGAATTTGATTTAACTTTCTTATTCATCGCTCATGACTTATCAATGGTTAAGTACATTTCTGACCGAATTGGGGTAATGTACCATGGGAAGTTAGTGGAAATGGGTGCTGCCGATGAAATTTATTTCCACGGTTTACATCCTTATACTAAGAGCCTCTTGTCAGCCATACCTTTGCCTGATCCAATCTATGAACGGAATCGGAAGCGGATTACTTATGATCACGCCGAATTCTCTGGTGATGAAATGATGACCGAAATCGCTCCTGGTCACTATGTTTATTGCCGTCCTGATGAAGTCGATGGCTACAAAAAAGAATACCAACAACGCTTAGGGTAGGGTGCAACAAAAAAGGATGCGATGAAATGCGGGAGCTCCGAGCTGTTGGAGTAAAGTGTTCAGGATAGGAGAAACCTATCCAAACAGCTTTAGGAAACAGTCGAAGGAGCTGCATTTCAGAACTCGACTATAAGGATGAGATGAAAAACGGGTAGCCTCAAATGTACGATAAAATATGAAAAGTCCGATTTGAAAGCACTCAGATAAGAGTCAAAGTTGCCAAGATGAAAGTCAAGGCACTTTGACTCTTTTTTGTTCAAATGATTGAAAAGCTTTGGATTGTATGGCTTAATTATTTATGATAAAATAGGAAGGACTTTGAAATGGAGGAGTAAACGTGTACCAAACATTAATGACCGCTATTATAATCGTTTCTGTTTTATTGATTTTTATCGTTGTTATCCAACCATCTAAAAATAATGCTGCAAGTAATTTAACTGGTGGTGCTGAAGCCTTATTTGGTAAGAACAAAAAGGCCCGTGGTTTTGAAGCGGTATTAAATAAGATGACGATTATCCTAGGATTTATTTTCATGGTTTTAGCGTTACTGTTAGCTAAACTATCATCATAAATTGTGACTTAGCGTGTTCACTTTGTGGACCGCTTTTTTGTAGCTTGAGTATTATTAGGAGGAAGCCATGAAATTAGCTAAACCATTTTTATTTGAAGAATCAGAGCGAGCTGTCATTCTTTTTCATGCCTTTACAGGTTCTTCAAATGATGTTCGTATGTTAGGACGTCGCTTACAGCGTGAGGGTTATACAGTCTATGCCCCTCATTTATCTGGACATGCTACCGAAAACGTTTATGATCTTGTAAATACTAAAAATGCTAAACGTTGGGTAGCTGATGGCCAAGCTGCCTATGATTTTTTGCAAGCTAAAGGATACAAAAAAATTGTTGCCTTGGGTCTATCATTGGGAGGGTCGATTGCAACTAGTTTGATATTTGACCGTGATCTTCTAGCCGCTGGATCCTTCTGTACTCCAATTATGACTGATGACATGGGAGAATCCAATGTTCCCTCTGAATTTATTCAATATGCTAAACGGGTTCTACAACAACAAGGGACTCCTGGTGCTGATCTTTATGGCCAATTAGACCATCTAAAACAGGACCTCAAACCTACCCTTGACATAGTAAATGCGATTAACCAAGCCATCACTGATCGAGTGAGTGAAATTAACTTACCTTATTATATCGCCTCAGCAGGCCAAGACGAATTCGTGGATGCGAATTCTGGGAAGAAATTGGCCGAGGCACTAGTCAGTGCGCCAGTGGATTATAATGAATTTCCTAAATCAGGTCATGTGATTACCGTAGATAAATGCCACAAGGAGTTTGAAGAAACTGTTGTTAACTTTTTAGCGCAATTAGACTGGACGTGATAAGATGAAACAAAAAATTGTTGCTCGTCAAATTAAAGCCGAATTGACTGAAGCACCTCAAGGGAAGACCACCCAAGAATTAAGCCAAGCTTTGGGTTTTGACCACGGCGAAGATTTTGCTGACTTTGTTAAGTTAATCGCTCATTTAGAAGCGACTGGACAAATTGAAATCTCTGCCCAAGGAAAAATCCGCTTGCCCATGACCAATCAAGTGGTCACTGGACATTTTTCTCAAAATGATAAAGGCTTTGGCTTTGTTTCGGTAGAAAACTATGATGACGATATTTTTATTCCCAAGCAAGCGACTGGAAATGCCTTAAATGGTGATACGGTTGAAGTAACGATTTCTCAAGCCAAACAAGAAGGTTCAGATAAGTCTGCAGAAGGAGAAATCACAGCTATTATAGAACGGCACACTAGCCGAGTAATCGGTGAATTTACGGCCTTTGATGACCACTTACGAGCTGAAACTGGTTTTTATGGTGGCATTAAGGCACAGAATAAGGGCTTTGATCGAATTGATATCTTCGTCAAGGAAGATGGGCTTCACCCAGTCACTGGTGAGATTGTCGCCTTAGATATTGACGACTATCCAAGTTCAGACCATCCCCACCGGGTTACCGGTCAGGTAGTAAAACAGTTAGGCCATAAAGATGAACCGGGCGTTGATATTTTAGCGATTTTAAATTTATTTGATATTCCGGTTGAGTTTCCTGAAGCGGTTAAAAAACAGGCTGACCAAGTACCGGAAAGTATTTCTGACCAAGACTTGTCTGGACGTTTGGACCTAAGAGATTTATTGACTATTACTATTGATGGGGCTGATGCTAAGGATTTGGATGACGCCATTTCTATGGAAAAACTTTCTAATGGCAACCAACGTTTAGGTGTCCACATTGCTGATGTATCGCACTATGTCACTAAAAATAGTCCTATTGACCAAGAAGCTTTTGAACGAGGAACCTCTGTTTACCTGACTGATCGGGTGGTGCCGATGTTACCGCAACGATTGTCTAATGGAATCTGTTCCTTGCATCCCAATGTCGATCGATTAACTCTGTCTTGTTTGATGGAAGTCAATCAACAAGGGGTGGTAGTTGATTATCAGATCCAACCTTCTATTATTAATTCGGATTATCGGATGACCTATAGTGCGGTTAATGACATGTTAGAAGATCATAATGCCAATCAAATTGACCACTACCAAGCTATCTACCCTATGCTATTGGCCATGCAAGACTTGCATTTTAAGCTTTATGATCGGCGTGAGGCGCGGGGAGCAATCAATTTTGACACGCCAGAATCTGAAATTGAAGTCGATAGGGATGGTAAACCATTAGCTATTCATCTTCGTGAACGAGGTGTGGGTGAGATGATGATTGAGTCCTTTATGCTATTGGCCAATGAAACTGTGGCCAAACACTTTACCCAGAAATCCTTGCCATTTATTTATCGGATTCACGAGCATCCAGATGCCGACCGTTTGCAACGCTTCCTAGAATTTGTGACAAACTTTGGCCTTTTCATTAAGGGGACCAAGGATGATATGAAGCCTAAAAATTTACAAAAAATTCTCCATGAAGTGGAAGACGAGACATTCGGTCCAGTGGTTAAAATGATGCTCTTACGGTCAATGCAGCAAGCGAAGTATGCTGTCACGCCAATTGGACATTACGGATTAGCGGCTGAAGATTATACGCATTTTACTTCACCAATCCGCCGTTACCCTGACTTAATTGTTCACCGTTTAATTCATACTTATGCTAAGAAGAAACCTAATAAAGACCAAGCGGCGCGTTTGACGCTCGACTTAGAAGAAATTGCTGACCAGTCCTCTAAAATGGAACGACGCAGTATTGAGGCAGAACGAGAAACTGATAGTCTCAAGAAGACGGAGTTTATGCTAGACAAGGTTGGAATGACCTTTACCGGAATTGTTTCCTCAGTCACTGGTTTTGGTTTCTTTGTTGAATTAGATAATACAGTTGAAGGTTTGGTGCATATTTCCACCTTAGATGATGACTACTATCATTATGTGGCCCGGCAATTAGTTCTTATTGGTGAACATACTGGTAATACTTATAAAATTGGTGATCGAGTCCAAGTAAAACTCGTTAAGACGGATTTAGATAGTCGCGAAATTGACTTTGAGATTGTTCCCGATAAAAATGCCAATAAGAATAAAGGAAAATTCGGCAAAAGAAATACGGCGCATAAAGTTGGTAAGCATGGCAAAAAGCTAGGAAAAGGCCAAACAAAAGGACAATTTAAAGGCAAAAATGCCAAGGGGAAAAACAAAGCTAAAAGCCATAACCGAAAAAATAATTCTAACTCTAAAGGTAAAGGAAGAAACAAAGGCAAAAATCAAAAGAAAGCCTTTAAAATTCGTAGAAAACGTAAATAGAAAGGCGTGATGATAATGGCGAAGGCGAATAAAAAAGACGATAATGTTGTCGCTCGAAATCGTAAGGCCAATCATGACTTTTTCATTGAAGATACTATAGAATGTGGTCTCGTTTTAAAGGGGACTGAAATTAAGTCGGTACGAGCAGGTCATATCAATTTGAAAGATGGTTTCGCGCGTATAGAACGAGGTGAGGTATGGTTATATAACGTACATATTTCACCATTTAAAGAGGGAAATATCTTCAATCATGATCCGCTTCGACCACGCAAATTACTTCTAAAACGCCGCGAAATTAATAAATTGGAGAAAAATGTCCAACAAGCTGGTCATACGCTAGTTCCTCTTAAGGTATATATTAAGCATGGCGTCGCTAAGGTCTTAATTGGTATTGCTCGTGGGAAGAAACAACATGACAAGCGGCAAGCCATCAAAGAAAAAACCATGAAGCGAGAAGCACAACGCGCTATGAAAATATAAGTCATAAAAAAATGTGATAAAAAGCGGTAAGACAGAAGATTATTTGTATCAAAAGACTGACCATAGTAGTAAGTTATCAAAGACTTTTGGGTAAATATTCGATAAAAGAGAAATGTTCGTATATTATAATGAGGCTGGGACAAAAGTCCCAGCCTCTCTTTGTTCAAAGCGAATTAATAGTTGAATGTGGCATTAAGGTAAATTGTATTCGTTAACCGGTTCATGGCTATTTTAATGTTTATTGTGGTTTTTCCGGAAGTTGGAGGGATTCGTTTGGGTGTAACGTTTGAAGGTTTTAGAGAAGTAAGATTGTGAAGAAAAACCAACCGTATCAGCAATTTTAGCAATGGTTAAGTTGGAATGTTGCAAGAGGTATTTGGCTTGGTCGACCCGGAAACTGATAAGATATTCAATGGGGGACATGCCAGTATGTTCCTTGAACATGTGAACTAAATAAAACCTATTGACATCTGTGATTTCTGCCAATAAAGCGAGATTTATTTTTTCATCATAGTGGCTGTGAATGTAGTCTTTGGCCTTACTGACTTTTCTTGCCGACAGGGACTGCTCGCTATCATAGGATGCTTGGAGATTAAACTGGTTGATATACTTGGTGGTAATGAGCTCAGTAAGTAATTGACATAAGACATAATCGCCTGCGTGAAATTCTTGGTAAATTTCATTAAGGTAACTTTCTAAATGAGTAGATTTGGGGCGCATGACTTGATTGAAAGTAAAATCAGCAAAGGCCGCATTGAGAGAAAACACTAGAATTAAAGCTTGGCTGCCATTTGCTGTGGTCTTAATTTCATGGTCAGCAGTTAAATCAAGAAAACAACATTGATGAGCTTGGCAAGATAAGAAATGATTTTCATTGCTAATGGTTCCCTCACCGCTTTGAAAATAAACTATGCCAAGGCTTGTTTGATTGTTCTCGGTTGGAACAGCATTTATTGTTAGTTGGTCAATATCTTTTTTCCTAGAAATGCTTTGGAATTGGATATTCATCTTGCAAATCTGATTTCTAGAATTGATTGTAGATGTCATAACTAGCATACCTCATATTTTTTTCTTTTCTTTTTTTATTATAACATATGATTGTATAAGGTTAAGAACGAAGTACATTAAATTGTTGATTTTTGCTTTTTTATTTCCAACTATTCTACTATAATTAGTAATTAAAGATATCATTATTAGAAAGGAAAAGAGCAATGAGTCAAAATTTACGCTACCTACAACTCTTATCACAAAAGTTTCCTGATATTCCTAGTGTGACTACGGAAATTATAAATTTAGAGGCCATTATGGAGCTCCCAAAGGCTACGGAACATTATTTGTCTGATTTACATGGGGAATACGATGCTGTGTCCCATGTCTTGCGCAATGGATCAGGAAATATTAAAGAAAAAATTCGTGAAGTCTTTCAAGAACGGCTAACTAAGCAAGAAATCAACCAATTAGCTACCATCGTCTATTACCCCCAGGAAAAATTGCAAGTATTGACCCAAGACATGACTGACGGGGAAAAACAGGAGTTCTTTACCACAACTATTTCCGAACTGGTTGAATTAGGCCAATTTGTGGTTTCTAAATATACCCGGTCTAAGGTACGTAAGGCTATGCCCAAAGATATGGCCTATATTATGGAGGAACTTCTTTTTAAGGATTCCATCTTGAGTAACAAGGAAGACTATTACCATGATATTATCAATAATGTGATTTCCTTGGGAGCCGCTGACCGTTTGATACAGGCCTTTTCTCAATTGATTCAAGAATTAGTGGTTGACCATCTACATGTTTTAGGAGATATTTATGACCGGGGTCCAGCTCCGGATAAAATTATTGACTTATTGATGAAGAAAAAATCCTTAGATATCCAATGGGGTAACCATGATATTATTTGGATGGGTGCTGCCTCTGGGTCACGACTCTTATTGGCCAATGTAGTAAGAATTTGTGCTCGTTATGATAATCTGAATATTATTGAAGATGCTTATGGGATTTCTTTGCGGCCCTTGCTGAGTTTTGCGGAAAAAGTGTATCGAGATGCTGATCTTAACGGTTTTATGCCTAAAATTGATCCTGATCTGATTCACCTCCCTGAAGAAAGCAAGCAAATTGCCCGTATGCATATGGCCATTGCAATGATTCAGTTTAAGATGGAGAAAGCTGTTATTGACCGACATCCTGAATTTCAAACGGATGACCGACTCTTATTAGATAAGATCGATTATGATAAGTTTACTATTACTATCGATGGCAAGGTTTATCCCTTAGAGAATCATTCTTTTCCTACCGTTGATCCTAATAATCCCTACCAATTAACTGAAGAAGAGGAATGGGTTATGGAAAAATTGCAGGCTGGTTTTTTGAACAGTGAGAAACTGCAAAAACATATCGCCTTCCTTTACAGTAAAGGCAGTCTCTATAAGGTTTATAATGATAACTTGCTCTATCATGGCTGCATTCCTATGAACCCAGATGGCAGTTTTATGACTATTCCTATTGCAGGTGAAAATTTATCGGGTCAAGCCTTGTTTGAAAAGTTTGAACAAATTTTGCGCCAAGCCTATAAAGAAGAAGGGAGCAAAGAAAATCCCTGCTTAGATTATGTGTGGTATCTCTGGCAAGGTGAAGGGTCAACCTTATTCGGCAAAGAAAAAATGACGACTTTCGAACGTTATTTTGTGGTTGATAAAGAAACCCATGAAGAATACAAAAATATTTATTACGAATTTCGAAATCACAGTCAACACGTTGAATCTATCTTATGTGAATTTGGAGTCGACCCACAAAAAGGCCATATCGTCAATGGCCATACGCCGGTCAAGGAACGTAAAGGTGAAAATCCAATTAAGGCAGATGGTAAGCTCTTAGTAATAGATGGCGGTTTTTCCAAAGCCTATCAAAAAACAACTGGTCTAGCTGGTTATACCTTGCTTTATAATTCGTTTGGAATGCAATTGGTGACTCATCAGCCTTTTTCTTCGATTGAAGATGCTGTCGTCAATGAAAAAGATATTGTTTCGACACGCCGAGTTGTTGATAAAGAACTCGATCGTATGACCGTAAGACAAACGGACGTAGGGATAGCTCTGGAAGAACAAGTTATTGACTTAAAAGATTTATTAAATGCATATAGAAATGGTACAATTAAACCATATATAAAATAACGCAACCATGAAAGGATGATTGCTATGTCTAAAGGAGTAACCATCTACTTTATGCGCCATGCGCAGACATATCTAAATAAATATAATCGGATGCAAGGTTGGGCGGATGCACCGTTGACCCCAGAAGGTGAGGCTGATGTTTTACGCTCTGCTCGTGGTTTGGCTGATGTTGATTTCCAAGCCGTGTATACTTCCGATTTGCAACGGACAGTGAAAACAGCTGAAATTGTTTTAGCTAACAACAATTACGCCAACGATGAGTTGACCATTGAAAAGCGACCTGAATTCCGTGAAGTCTTTTTTGGGTCATTAGAAGGTTTACCGGCTCAAGAAATTTGGGATAGGATTGGTCAAGAAGTTAGCCAAGACCAAGGCACTTATTCAAGCTTTTTAGCGGATGATGCGGTAAAACAAGAATTAAACCTGATGAAAGAAATTGACCCTTATCACGATGCGGAAGATTTTATGACCTTTTGGATGCGGGTAGAACTGGGATTAATTGATGTGATCACCAAACACCGAGAAAGTGATAAAACCATCTTAATCGTTAGCCACGGGATGACTATTCGGAATATGATTCATGAATTGATACCTGGCTTCCAAATCGATGGCCTTTTGGACAATGCTTCAGTGTCTATTGTTCGCTATCAAAATGGTTTATATCACCTTGAGGCTTATAATCAAACGGATCATTTTATTAGTGAATAATAGGATGAGAAAAGGAGATTAGTCGAATGGACTAGTCTCCTTTTTTGGCGGGGAATATTTGTTTGTGAATGGCATATAATTTTTTTGCTGTTTGCTCATAAGGCAGGGGACGGTCATGTTTAAGCCACCATTTTATCGTTCCAGCCATAGCAGCAGTAAAATAAGCAATTGTAAACTCTAAATCAGCCGCTTCTTCACTAGAAAAATCATGACTAAGACCTTCTCGTTGATAATAAATATCGGCTAACCATTCTTGAAAATCAAAAAGATCTGCCTGAGAAAATAGGGTGCGAAATTCTGTGAAATTGCGATTGATATTATCCATGGAATTCATATAATGAGCTAATGTCATATCATGAAAAGAAGTGGTCCCCACTGGATTTGGTTGCGAGAACTGATTAAGTAAGTCATTTATGGCCTGCTGGAGTAGGTCATATTTATCATAATAATGAAGATAGAAGGTGGATCGATTAATATCAGCTGCCTCAGTGATATCACGAATGGCAATCTTATCAAAATGTTGACTTTGCAATAATTCCCAAAATGCAGAGTTTATTGCATTTCGTGTCTTTCGACTACGCCGATCTAAATTTGTCATTATACCCCTCCCTAGTAGTTTAACTACATTATAACAGAAAGTGTCGATTAATAAACATAAAAAATAATTTGCTCATTGATAGAAAACGCTTACTTTGGTAAATTATGTTTGTAAGGGATTTCACGATTTTTTGCAATTATTGTTTTATATTACTGTAATAGGAAAGAGGGTTTAATATGGCAGAAAAAGACTTACGGATGGGTAATACTAATAAGGTACCCAACCCACCACTAGAAGACGATAACAAGTCTTATTTAACAGCTAAACACAAAATAGGGTATTTATCCGGGGATGCAGGTGGAGTGGCGACCTTAGTAATGGTAACGACCTATATGAATCGTTACATTACTAATATCTTAGGTATTTCATTTAGTACCTTATCAATTTTATTATTAATTTGGAACGCTTGGGATATGATTAATGACCCGATGATGGGAATCTTTATGGATAAATCATTTGCTAAGTCCTCTAATCATAAGGATAAATTTAGACCTTGGATTTTACGTTCTATTCCCTTAATTGTCTTGGGCTTAATCGCACTATTTTCTGTTCCTTCTTTATTTGATGGGATGATTCAGATTGTTGCTTTATTCCTCGTTAAAATAGTATATGAGTTGGGTTATACCATGATGAATATTGCCATGGGATCTATTCTAGGGGTTATGGCCTTAAATGATACCGAACGGACGACACTTTCATCTGCTCGGGGAATGGGATCAACACTAGGTAACTTAGTTGCAGCAATGATTATTCCAATAATTCTTAGTAATTTAGGGGAAAATGCAATGGGATATGCTGTAGCTGGTACCTTTGCCGCTATTCTTGGTGGTATTTTGGTTTACATTCATTACTGGGGAACAGAAGAACGGAATGTCAAAGCTAAACTTGCTGCAGAAGAGCAAAGTGAGCCAGCAAAAATTACGGATATCTTTGATACCGTTAAGAAAAACCGGGCATTTATGTCCTTATGTTTACACTCTATCGTGATTGTTTTTGGTCAAACGATGTATAATACCACGATGCCTTATATTTATGGGGATGTATTTAATGATATCGGATTAATGTCCACTGCATCTGCTATTGGATTAGGAATTCCAGTTGTGCTTTTACTAATTTCGCCTTATTTGGTACGCTTAATTGGGACAACTGTTAAATTGATCCAATCATACTTATTAATCGCTACTGCCATTTTTATTGGTTTATATATTTGGCAATTGAGTGCAACCATCGTGCCAATTGTTTATGCTGTTCTAGTAAGTATCGCCTTCGCAATTATGATGATGTCAGTTCAGTTACAATGGGGCTTGGTTTCTGAAGCTATTGACTATAATGAATACATCACTGGCAAACGGAGTGAGGGCTCCATTTACGGTAACTTCTCCTTGACTCGTCGTATTGGTCAAATGTTAGCTCAATCATTAGTCGTTTTAATGATTGGTTGGATTGGCTATAGTCAATCTGCAGCAAATGCAGGTCAACCTCAAAGTGAAATGGCTCAATCTGGGTTAATTATCTTAAACTTGTTGGGACCAGCAGTGTGTGCTTTCTTCTCATTCTTATCTTTCAAATTCTTATGGAATATTGATGATAAAACCCGTACCGATATGGCTTTAGCGCGAAAAGCACGTTTGGATGATTAATTGATATAGAAATATAAGAGACCACCAAGTTCATCTTGGTGGTCTTTTATTGACTTAAAGCGGAAAAGGGGGTATAATGGGTGTTACTGATAAATCGGGGGTGTTATTGGATTCGACAGGCATGCCCCGAAGTTCAACTACATTTCGAAGAGACAGCTTCGTAAAAATGTCACAGTAAATCTAACTGACAAACAAGATAACCAAACTTTAGCTTTCGCTGCCTAAAAACAGTGAGCTAAGATCCGCCTAGCATCGCCCATGTGTTAGTTCCGGGTCCTATTGCAGTGGGATACGTCTGAAGCTTCCGCCTGGAGCAACAGAAAGAGATTAATCAGGCAAGCAATCTAGACGGGTTTGTTTATTCGCCCCTAGTGCGCTAATAAGCAATAAACTATGAGTGTAAAAGTTGGACATTCGGAATGTCTGGACAGGGGTTCAAATCCCCTCACCTCCATAATAAGCTTACGAAGAAGCTCGAATTATTAATAAAATCGTTTAGATACTTGTTATAAAAGTTTTTAAACGATTTTTTTATTAGGCATCTAATAAAGTTTATGATAAGTAAGATGTACTGCTATTTCATTACTGACTTTTGGAATCCAACCAAGCGAACGGTGCTTGTATAAAGTAAAAAGGCTGGGATTTTGGTCCCAGCCTTTTGTTTATATTTTCTTATCATAAATGTTAATCAACTAGCCAATTATATTTAGTCTAAGTTAGCAGTGACTTGATAAGAGTCGATATTTTCTTGGCTATTAGCATCTATAACATGAAGTGTGAAGCTTAATTCACCAGCAAGTTCTGGAAGTCCTTCATTTGATAAGTCTTCAATTTCTAAATCAGCATCATCAGTTTCTCCAGAAGAAATATCTTCATCCATTTCGATATTTTCTGGGGCAATTTCTTCACCGTTGATGGTAACGGAATCAGCCTTAACAACAATGGTTTTGTCACTATTGTTAGTAATCGTCATTTCAATCTCGATATCATCGTTATCATCATCGTCATCATTATCACCATCGACATCTTTTTTGATTGAAATGAGTTTTGCAGTGATTAAGTCATCATCAGTGATCTCAGTATCTAATTGGATTTTTGAATCATTTCCAGAGTTATTTGAGTCATTTTGATTGTCTTTGTCATCATCATTATTATCGTTGTCATCTTTATCATCGTTATCGTCTTTATCATCATTTTCATTTTGATCGTCATTGTTTTCGCTACTATTGGCGCTTTCGTCATCAGAGCTATTGTTGCTACTTACTTCACTCGTATTATCTTTGTTTTCTTGATTGTTTTGATTATCGTCTTGGTTACCACAAGCGGCTAAAGCAATCGCTGCTAGACCAATTAAAACTAATTTTTTCATAAACATAATTCCTCCTAGAATTGATTAGTGATAGGGTATACGACTAATATGATTCCAACTGATTAGGCCAAAGATTTACCCTGGTACTCCACAGGCTTGATAAGTAGTAGCTTATACCATTGCTATGAATGGCTATTATCGTCATTTTTATAGCATTTGATACCTATAATTAAAGATAACATATGTCACTTTAATGATAAATATATACAGCTTTTGCCTACATAGCTTCCCTCCTAAATGTAAATAGCTGACGGATTTGCAGGATAGCCAAATTTAAAATCAAATGGCTAAATGGAACAAATAAAAAACCATTTATTTAATTTTAACATTGCCTAAGATAAATGCAAACGATAACACTTATAGAAGACCTGTTAAGAATGAGTCTTGTATGGAACTAGTTAACTGAATTAGTCTGAACGTAATCGTTATAAAAATTAAACAATCCATAATCATAAATATTTTGAAGAATTTCTTATAATTGAATGTCATAATTAAGAAAGTCATTAATTAAATCATCATTGTAGATGTAAAAATTATCAGTGGAATGACCACCGACTGTATCAATTAATGTGGTATTTTCTGGTAGGTCGTTTTTTAACTGCCCTGAATGGAGGGTTAAGTCGACTACATCATCGTCTCTTCCATGAAAAATTAAAAAATTTGCTTGAGAGAGTTTTTCAGGGTGATCAGCGGGATTGTAGTATCTATCCCAATAGCTATAAGCTCGTGGATTATTAATGGTCATTTGTGCTGTGTCATAAACAGGGAAGGTACCGATCATTTTTTGAAACAGATCTGGTTGCTCAGCAATCATCCGATAAGCATTGACTCCACCTGCAGAAGTAGCCCATAGCGTCCAATAGGGATTGTAATGATCTCTCGGTCCTTCTAATTGGTATAACTTCTTCAGTGATTCAATTCCGTCTTGGTTTCCCCACACATCGGTATCTAAACTAATGCTTAAAGAGCGATAATTATTTTCCAAAGCCCTTTCTTTTTGGTAGATATAGAAGCTTACACCTTCTTCAGATTTTGTTTTATAATTTTCGCTTGACCGTTGACTACCGTGTAGGGCGAGTAAAATAGGCTTATCATAAAACTTATCAAAATCACTTTGATATTCTATGCTATAAACATCACGACCATTTAGACGATAATGATATTCCACTAATTCCGACTCAAAAAAGCCATTATCCCAGAGTTTATAACCAGAGTAGAGTATGACTGTAATAAAAATACCCATACAAATTGTTAAAAAAGGGAAAGCGCCAATATAATTTTCTTCACTATGTCTTCCTCCCAATACATCACGTCTATAGATCATTTGCAGGCAATAGTGTCTCTATTTTTAACACCGTAACTATAATTTAAATCTTGATTAATAGTATTAATTCCTAAAAGGATCTTTGAGTGAATTTTTATCCTTTATAAGGATAACATTTTATGAGATAAAGAATAATTTGCGTTTTTGTGTATTCAGTAAGAGAGAATGCTTACAAAATTATTTTTAAAAGGAATAAAAGGTATAATCAAAAAGGACAGACCATTAGTCCATCCTTTTAGTTTAGCTATTTTATTCAATAGGATTTGGTCGCTATTAGCCAAAGTTCATCCATTAGTCTAGTGATTTAACTTATTGATAGTACAAAATGTCCTAAACTTTCTATTGGTCAGCAAATATCACTGAAACACCAACTGTACTGGTGATACCGTCTTTTACACATTCCATATGGATAATGGTAAGTTGATTTTGGTTGGCATAATCAACGACTTCTTGGTGGAGGTTAGAAACAACCTCTTGTTCGGTTTTGCGTCTTATTCCTAGAGCATTTGATCGTTCATTACGATAATCAAAGTATTTATGTTTATAGTTCATGATGAAATCCTTTCAAAAAAATAAATAGGGTTTTGAGCTGGCGATTCAGTAGTGTCTAGCCTTTTAATCGTAGTAAAGTTTAGCGAAAATAAAGAATAATTTCAAGAATAAATGGTGATAACTGAGGCCTCAATAGCATACTAATAGCTAGCACAGGCTTTTTCACAATTAATGTGATATAATGGAACATGTAGCTAATGTACAGAAAGAAGAGGGATAGTTATGGCTATTAAGTTGACGTCAAATATGCAGTCTTTAGTTGAGTCTGAATTACGACGTGGGACATCTAAGTCACGAATCGCTGCTTTACTGGATTTATCTTACGATGATGCCATCGAAATTATTAATGAGGTCAAGGAATCTGTTCGACCTGAAGTCGGCGATGAAATTCGTTTTAGTTTCCGTGACCATGAAATGATTGGTATCATAGAAAAACTCTTAACGAATTCTGCTGTAGTTGAAATCTATTGGGATTATTCCGAGAATGTGATGCGCGATATCTGTCTAGAGAAAACCATTGTTAATTTCAAAGATATTAAGGAATTTGTACATATAGCTAATTGATGATTTAGCATTATTATTATTTATGTTATTATTAGAGCACGATTGTGTTAATTTGGAGTGAGCTTGGTAAGACCAAGCTCATTTTTTTCTGGTCTGATGAGGGGCTTTTTTAGCGAATTGTGCTATAATTGGCTCTAATATAGAGAGGTGAGTGCTTGTGTCAGATACGATAAACTTTCCTAACAGTGAGGATGCTTATATCCGTAAGGCTGTGGATGCTTATAAGGATTTGGATTATCCATTAGCCATTGTATACTTTAACCAAGGCCGTGATGCCTTTTCTACTGCTAAAGACTTTGTGAAACGGACGGTGGAGCTCTTTTTAGAGTCAAATCTAATTGAAGAAGCTCTAAATATAGCGGAATTAGGCGATTTGATGAATGAAATGTCTGCGAGCCAGGATTTTGCTGAGTCAGACTTTCTCTATGGCCGAAATTCAAGCCAAAGCTTAGATTTTACCGAAGTCGTTCTCAATTATTATGATAATGTGGGGATAGACTGGCCAGATCTCGTTAAAGAATGGTTGAGTGTTGATTTTCCTGTACGTGTGATCAAGCAAGAGGTAGTATCAGCCATTTTTCCTGACTTGTTTGCGCAATTCACTGTTGAAGCAGATGAGACAGTAGACAAAGGACATTTCTACCAATTATTGCAGAAGGCATTACAGGGAGAGAAATTAGCTATTTATGATGAGGCTTACTTTATTCAAGCTTTACATCAGGAAGATGATTTGTTGTTGGACCAACAGTGGGCAGATTTATTGGCAAGGACTCCGTCTCTAGTTTTTGTGACGGATTTATTGGAGACTTATTTGGACTTAGAACTAGCAGAACAAGAGTTTAAAACGATTACGATCCATCATGAATTAAAAGGGTTCAATACTGCGAATCTGACGCATTTAGTCGATAGCGACTTTTTCCAAGCAGGAAATGACTTTATCGCAGCTAAGTATTATCAGAATCCTCAAGTAATGGCTTATTTAGAAACACAATGGAAACTGTTTGTAGCTTTAATTTATCCATTCTTCAGTGATTTAGCGTTAACGGCAGAAGAGCTGATTTCTTTAATCTATAGCGACTTTATCCAGGCTGATGAACATTTGCAGCTTTCACCAGAAAAATTTGCTGACTGGGAACAGCTCAACCAAGCGGTAACGACCTTATTAGGTCAATATAAGGAGGGGTTGGCAGATGATTAGATTGTCCATTGATGGGTCAGTAGACAACCAATATGGCAAGGCAGGTGTAGGGATTGTTTGGAACGAAAACAAGCAGTCCAAGCCATTTAAATTCCCTTTGCAGCAAGAAATGGATAACCATCAAGCAGAATTTTGGGCTTTACGAATTGCTATTGAGCTCTTAAAGAAAGCCCATAAAGAAGGGGAAATTATCTTATGCCAAACTGATTCGCGCACAGTTTTTGATGCCGTTGAGAAAAATTATCACCCGCAAAATACCTATAATCGCTTAGCTCACCGCATCAACGAAGATTTAGCAGATTTTGACCAATTTAATTTACTATGGGTACCGGAACGTGATAATCGTGGGGCGGATAATCTTGCCAAGCAAGCCTTACAAATGCAAAGTTAATTATTAAAAAGCCAAGTCTGACTGATTTGGCTTTTTTAGTTATCCTTCATACATACAATTGATAAAACGCTTACTATGGCGTAAAATAGAGATAATTAAAGATGGGAGGTTTTTTTATGAATGCATTTATGGAGAAATATTTGGGTAAATTATCAAACACTCGGCCTATTTTTTTATCAAGCTTGACTTTGGCAGCTATATTTGCATTAAATACGCCTAATGTTCAGGCTGCTCAAGATGGAAGCCAAGTTGGGACGGCTAGCACTGAAGCTCAAGTGCAAGTAGTCAATGAAGTGAATAATGAAACGGATTCTCTTGAAGAGCAAGCTAAAGTTCAAAGCTCTGGAGAAAGTAACAGTGAGCAAGGGAATGCTGATTTAGAAACGCTAGACCAAGAACCAGGCGAAAAATCATCGGTTAATGCCTCAAAAGAAAACACTGATTACGGTGTCCAGGCCTATGACCATATGGCTAACTTGGGTCAAGTCATTGGTAGTCGGCCTGCTGGAACCGAAAAGGAATACACCGCTCGCGATTATATTGTATCTCAACTCCAAGCAATGGGTTACCATGTAGATATCCAAGCGTTTGATTTTGCTGATAAAGGTGAAGTAAAGACCTCACATAATATTTCTGCGTTAAAGGCAGGTGAAGAAGACAAGGAAATTATTTTAGGTGCTCATTATGACTCTGTCACTGATGGCGGCTCTACTGGTGCTGATGATAATGCCTCTGGTGTGGGTGTTTTACTAGAAAATGCGCAACGGCTTTATGGGGTAAGAACTCGCTATGGTATCCGTTTTGTTTCCTTTGGTGCTGAAGAAGTGGGTTTAAAAGGCTCTCAATATTATGTGGATCAAATGTCGCCATTGCAACGTGATAAGACCATTGCTATGATTAATTTAGATACCCTAGCCGCTGGTGACCAAGCCTATGTTTACTCTGGTATCGACGATAATACTTGGGTAGCTGAAACCGCTTGGAGATTGGCAGAAGAATTAGGTCTTAATGTTGCTACTAATCCAGGTTTGAATCCAGATTACCCTGCTGGTAAGACAGGGGACTGGTCTGACCACGCTGCCTTTAGACAAGCAGGAATTCCGGTGGCTTATTTTGAATCCACTAACTGGGAACTTGGAGATAAGGACGGCTATGTTCAGACCAAAGTAGCTGGACCAATTATGCATACAGAAAAAGATAACCTTGACTTTATCTCTCAGACTTTCCCAGGTCGAATTCAAAGCAATTTAGCCACCCATTCAGAATTACTTTACTATCTCTTATTAAGTCTTAGCCAACCGTTAGCAAGCGAACCTACTAATGAGGACCTGCCGAGTGATGGAGTTGTAGTTGTTCCCCCAGCAACCGCTAATAAGGGGCAAGCCGACAAAACAGTAAACTCACTTGCCACAAACAAGAAGCAAGACTTAGATGAAGGCTATCATTTTGATCAATCGAAAGTAATAGACCAGATTGACCATTCTAAAAATCTTGAAAAGGGTACCAGTATCGCTTTACCTACTACAGGTGGTCAGTGGGCTGTCAGTGGCTTGTTTGGTCTGCTGATTGTTGGAATTGGCTTTGCCTTATTTAGGAAGAGATAGGTTTTAATAGATGGATAGTCACGCGTCAAAAGAGAAACTTTGAAGTGTTTCTCTTTTGGCTTTTTTAATTTACATTAAGTACTCTTTTTAAAAATAAAAGGCTGGGCTATTTGCCCAGCCTTTCAAATTGATAAGGTTATTATATAGAAGATAACTAGGCCGACCTAGTTATTATTTGCGGTCGCCCCAATATTGGAAGAGGTCAGTACGTAAAGACCCATTATAGAGTTTACGTTTCTTAGTGGCTTTTTCGCCGTAATAGTTTTCAAAGTCGAGATCAGAGGTCAAGATATACTTGGACCAGGTATTTAAGGGGCTGAAGACTTGTCCCATTTCTCGGTACAAGTTATGAACATAATCCTGGTCATTCAAACGCTCTCCATATGGCGGGTTTGAAACGATGATACCGAAAGACTTGTCAGTAGTGAAGTCAGCGACTTGCATTTGTTTAAAGCTTATTTGTTGGCCGACGCCAGCTGCTTGAGCATTGGCTTGAGCAATAGTAATCATACGATGATCAATATCAGTGCCTAAAATATCTAATTGAATGTCGTGGTCAATTTGTGCGCGAGCTTCTTCACGAGCGTGGTCAAATTCAGCTTTTTGGAAAATATCCCAGTCTTCACTGACAAAGTGGCGGTTAAGGCCAGGAGCCATATTCATCCCCATCATGGCGGCCTCAATTAGCAGGGTACCAGACCCACAAGTTGGATCCACTAAGGGTTTATCTGGGAACCAAGTAGTCAGTTTCATGATAGCGGCTGCCATGTTTTCTTTCAGTGGGGCACCACCTTTTTCGGTCCGGTAACCTCGTTTAAATAAACTTGACCCCGTCGTATCTAAAGTAATTAGAGCCACATCTTTATGGAGGCTGACTTCGATGGGGTACTTAGCACCAGTTTCTGGTAAACGACCGCGCCGGTGGTAAACATTGGCTAAGCGGTCGACCGCGGCTTTCTTCACCATTTTTTGGCAATTTGGTACAGAATGTAATTTAGATTTGACGGATTTTCCGGTCACTGGGAATTCGGCATCCATAGGGAGGATGTCTTCCCAGGCAATCGCCTTAGCGCCTTCATATAGCTGGTCAAAAGTGATGGCTTTAAATTCGGCCATGACAATTTTAATGTGGTCAGCAGTTCTTAGGTGAAGATTACATTTAGCGATATCGTCAAGCTCACCTTGGAAACGAACACGACCGTTTTCAACTTGGCAGTCATATCCCATGGCTTTGAGCTCTTTACCGACTAGGCCTTCGATACCTGCTGCAGCAGTAGCAATTAATTGATAGCTAGTCATAGAAACCTCCCATTTATTTTGTGTTTTTAATTATAAAAAAAGGTTGGAACACGGTCCAACCTTACCTGATGTAAATTTCGATAAGCCATGTTCTGTTCCCTTAGTATGCAGGATCATACTAAGTTTGGTAATCATCTATCTCTGTTAAACAGCTTGTCTTTTAGTTGAATTCCTTAAGACAAACGCCCCGACCAAAGTTTGGGTTGCTCACTCGAGGGGTTTACCGCGTTCCAGCTAAATACTTTCATATTTAGATCGTCTCTGTGGCACTTTCAAGTTGACTCAAGCATAGCCTAAAGGCCTTAGCTTTTTTAACTGCCGTCATGGCTCTAGCTTATGATTTCGCTAGACACGAACACTACAAGCATCTCAGCTTGTGTGAGCATGGACTTTCCTCAGGTAAAATAACTTTACCCGCGATTACCTGAAATTTACATTATTACATGATACCATAAATCTATGAAAAAGGGGGATTATTTTTCGTAAACAACAGTATCATTGTCTTCTGAGTCATCGTTATCACGTGCTTGAGACCGGCTTTGGTTGCCAAAGACGGCTTTCTCTAATTTGGATAGGCGACGTAGAATATCGTAATTTGTGGTACCTACATTAGCACTAGCACTGGATTTTTCCTTGCCTTCATTAGTGGTCTTATTGCTACGTTGACTACTTGATTGGTGCTTCAAACGATCGACTTCATTACGAAGATAAGCAAGTTCTTTTTCATAAGATTCATAGTCACGAATAATTAGATCTAAGAATTCATCGACTTCCTCTGTGTTAAATCCTCTAAGAGCAGGTTTAAACTGCTTTTGTAGGATATCTTTGGTTGTTAAGTTACGTTCAGCCATCACTACACCCCATTAATAATAATCTACTCCCAATTATAGCATATTTTATTGTTATCTGTCGGTAAAAGCGATTAGAATTATTGGCCCTTAATGATTTCTTTAGGGTTTAGGGCTAAGAAGAATTTCCTTATAATTGAGTACAGATATTTGTCGGCTTTTTTCATTATTTTAAGGGGAGCTTACTCACAAAATCATGTATAATAAATAGAAAAGGTGGGATACCATGACAGATATTATCACTTACTTACAAGCAGAATTAAAACATTATGACACAAATTACCCTTGGCAAATCATTGTTCATGAAGATATACAGAGTGTTTTCATCAAAATATACTTACCCGTGGTGGATTCCGGTTATTATGAGCTGATTTTTCACTTAGATGGTCTTGTTGACCAAGTGGTGGAAACACCGAAAAAGATTATCTTGCCCTTATTTAATCAAGCCGACAAAACGGAAAAAGGCTATTTAGAGGCCTTATTATTGGGGATGCGGGAATTGAGCCACCGTTTAGGGACACAAATTCAGGAATTAGAGGCTGGCAAGCGGCTAACAGTCGACCTAACTTGGCCCAATAAATCTTTAGAATCGATTATTGCTACCCGTAAATCATTAGATCGTTATGATTATGGCTTGCTTGGATTGGAGGGTTAAGCTTGGATTGGATTGAATTATGGATTGAAACGGATCACCAAGCAGTGGAAATGATTAGTGAATATCTTTGGCTATTAGGCTCAACTGGGGTGTCAATCAAGGACAAATCAGACTTCACCCAACTGCCAGATGATGGTTACGGTACCATTATTGGCGACTTGCCAGAAGATGATTATGCGGATCATCCTTTAGTTCTCGGGTATTTTGCAGAAGACGCAGCTATGGATGGAATTATAGCAGAATTACAAGACTATATTACGACTTATAATCAAAGCCTTACCGATGATCCCATTACTGTTTATACCATGCGTTATGAAAAAATTCAGAGCGATGAATGGGAAAACAAATGGAAGGACTACTATCATCCCATTCAAATCAGCCGATATTTGAGTATTGTACCAGTCTGGGAAGATTATTTGCCGAATATTGATTTAGAGACCTGCATTTATCTTGATCCGGGAATGGCTTTTGGAACGGGTTCTCATCCCACCACCGCATTGATTTTACTATTAATGGAAGCATCCATACGCCAAGGAATGAAAGTTATTGATGTAGGGACTGGATCAGGAATATTAGCGATTGCGGCTAAAAAATTAGGGGCCGAATCAGTAGATGCTTATGAATATGATGAATCGGTAATTACCACGGCCAAGGCCAATATCCAACTCAACACTGATATGGACCAAGTCAATGTCGCCTATAACGATAAGCTAACTGGTATCACTAAACAGGTTGACTTGATTACGGCTAATATTTTGGCCGATATATTACTTCCTTTGATTCCTCAAGCTTATGCGAATCTCAAAGCTCAGGGCATCTTGCTCTTATCTGGCATTTATTATGATCAGCTAGACACCATCAAAGTTGCCTTAAATGATCAAAATTTTCAAGTCGATTTACTTATTCAAAAAGGCGATTGGTACGCTATCAAGGCGATAAAGGGGGCCTAGCGGATGCAACGTTATTTTGTTGAAGAAGATTTACTTTCTGAAGGACAAAGCGTAACTCTAGAGGGAGAGATATTCCACCATGTTTCTCGGGTTATGCGGATGCAAAGTGGCCAAGAAATTTATTTGGTTGGGGGCAATCAAGTGGCCTATGTTGCTGAAATCAACCGAATAGACGACAAAATGCTCCAAGCACGCTTGTTAAGGCGAGTTGAAGAAAACAAAGAACTTCCAGTGACAACGACCCTCTTCGTGTGTTTACCCAAGGGAGACAAGTTTGATTTAATTGCGCAAAAAACAACTGAATTAGGGGTGGACTATATTGTTCCGGTAGCCAGTCGCTATGCCATTACTAAATGGACTTCACAGAAAGCTGGCAAAAAAATTAGCCGGTTACAAAAAATTTGCCAACAAGCAGCTGAGCAGTCCCATCGTACAGTCATTCCTCAAGTGCTTGACTTAATGACGGTGGACCAGGTGGCAAAATCACTTCAAGCTTATGATGGTCTTTTAATTGCCTTTGAAGAAACAGCCAAGGCTGGCCAACATGGCCAACTCAAGGAAAGTTTGAAGGCAGTGCAAGCTGGTCAACATCTTGCTTTCTTCTTTGGACCAGAAGGAGGGATTCATCCAGATGAAGTGGCGTGTTTAATCCAAGCTGGAAGCCATGTCAAGTTATGTAGTTTAGGACCACGTATTTTACGGGCCGAAACAGCACCATTGTATGCCTTAACGGCTTTGTCTTATGAGTTGGAGCTTTAAATTACTGCTAGCACTATGTTTTTTGTCTAATATATGATTCGTGCTATAATGGAAAGAAAGATAATAGAGAGGGGTGACAATATGCCAAAAAATAAAGATTATAGCAAAATGGATGTTATTAACAAGTGTCGCGACTATATGAACAAGGAGCGTTTGGCTATTGTTATCAAAGCCAGTAATTTTGCTGAGCGTGCCCATCGTGATCAGATGCGTAAATCAGGAGAACCTTATTTCATGCACCCAGTTCAAGTTGCGGGTATTCTAGCGGAGTTACAAATGGACTCAGATACAGTAGCGACTGGTTTTTTGCATGATGTGGTTGAAGATACTGGTATTTCTCTCGATGATATTGCCTATCATTTCTCACCCACCATTGCTCAATTGGTCGATGGGGTCACTAAATTAGGTAAGTTCAAGTTTAAGTCTCACGAAGAACAATTAGCGGAAAACCACCGAAAAATGCTTTTAGCTATGGCCAATGATCTGCGAGTTATTATGGTTAAATTAGCGGACCGGCTACATAATATGCGGACTTTGAAATACCACCGTCCAGAAAAACAAGTCAGTATTTCCAAGGAAACTTTGGAGATATACGCTCCCTTGGCAGATCGCCTAGGGATTTCGCAAATTAAGTGGGAATTAGAAGACATTGCACTGCGGTATATTGATCCTGAAGCTTACTATAGTATTGTACAGTTAATTGATTCCAAACGTAATGAGCGTGACCGTTATATTAATAACACCATTGAGGAATTGAAACGACACGTCGCTGAAGTGGTTAGTGATGACTTTGAGATTTATGGCCGTCCTAAACATATTTATTCTATCTATCGGAAGATGAAAGACCAAAACAAGGACTTTAGCCAAATTTATGATCTCTTGGCTATTCGGGTTGTAGTAGATTCAGTGCGTGATTGTTATGCCGTTTTAGGTATCATTCACACCAATTGGAAACCCATGCCAGGTCGTTTCAAGGATTATATTGCCATGCCAAAAGCCAACCTCTACCAGTCATTACATACTACAGTGATGGGAGATTTCGGCATGCCAGTAGAAATTCAGATTCGAACCTTTGAAATGCATGAGGTAGCCGAATATGGGGTAGCTGCTCATTGGGCTTATAAATTGGGTGACCACTCTAAGGTCAAAGACAATCCCTTACAGCCACAATTGGATTGGTTTAATCAAATTGAAGAACTACAAAACGAATCCAATGATGCTACTGATTTTATGCAGAGTGTCAAGGAAGACATCTTCAAAGACAAGGTCTATGTTTTCACCCCTAAAGGTGATGTGACTGAATTACCAGCTGGGTCGGGTCCACTTGACTTTGCCTACTCCATTCACTCTGAAGTAGGGAATAAAACAGTGGGAGCCAAAGTCAATAACCGGATTGAACCCCTTAACTATCAATTGAAAACAGGGGATATTGTCGAAATATTAACATCAAAGAATTCTACTGGTCCTAGTCGCGATTGGATTAACTTGGTTACGACTAGTCGGGCCCGCAATAAAATCAAGCGCTTCTTTAAACTACAAGTCCGTGATGAAAATATTGAAAAGGGCCGGCAAATGGTTGAACATGCGGTTGATGAATTAGGTTTTTCTTTTAAAGAGCTTTATAGCAAAGAAATGGAAGAAGCACTTTTAGCGCGTTTCAACTTCTCCGCCAGTGAAGATTTATTTGCTGCCGTTGGATTTGGTGAGTTATCGACGACCGCAGTGGCCAACCGAATCACCGAAAAGGAAAGAAAGAAAAAGTTAGAAGAACAACGACAAGTTTCCGTTGAAATGAGTCTCAAGGAAAATTCAGAAAAACACGACAAAGAAAAAAGCAAGACCCAAAAAATGACCGTTCGTCATAAAAATGGGGTCATTGTTGAGGGAGCAAATAACCTCTTGATTCGTTTGGCTCATTGTTGTAATCCTTTACCGGGTGATGATATTGTGGGTTATATCACCAAAGGACGGGGGGTCTCTGTCCACCGTCGCGACTGTAATAATGTTAAGTTATCACCTGAAATCCAAGATCGCTTGATTGAAGTCGATTGGGAGGATACGGCTGCCCAAGACCCGGATATGACTTATGAAGTAGAAATTGAAGTCATTGCCTTTGATCGGTCAGGGTTATTGAATGAGGTTCTACAAGTTATTACCCCTTTAACCCAAAAAATTACCAATATTAATGGTAATGTATCTCACGAATCATCGACTGTTAAGTTGAAATTGAAAGTATTAATTCAGAATATCAACCAATTAGATAAAATTATTGATAAAATTAATAATATCCCTGATATTTATGAAGTCTATCGAACAGAATCTTAGGAGGCATTATGCGCGTTATTATTCAAAGAGTAAATGAAGCTAGTGTAAGTATTGCTAAGGAAGAAAAAGCTGCTATAAAAAAGGGCTTTATGCTATTAGTAGGTGTTCATGATGACGACACTGAAGAAACTGTGGACTATATGGCCAAAAAGATTGCGAAAATGCGCATTTTTTCTGATGAAGATGATAAATTGAACTTAGATATCAAGCAGGTGGGTGGCGAAATATTATCGATTTCCCAATTTACCCTATATGCAAGAACACGTAAGGGAAACCGACCAAGTTTTATTGATGCGGCCAAACCCGACCATGGTGATCGACTCTATCAGTTATTAAATCAAAAACTTAATGAAGACTATGACATTGAAGTTAAAACGGGAGAATTTGGTGCTGATATGCAAGTTAGTCTTATCAATGATGGCCCCGTGACGATTATTTTAGATTCCAATGAATAAACAGTATGAGATAAAGCAAAGAGGCTGGGATAAACTCCCAGCCTCTTCATATTATATGAATATTCATTTCCTAGTAAGCCTTTGAGGAGAAGGGCAAACATGCCTTTCCTAAAAGACTTAACCAGCTAATTGCTATCTGCAGTCTTTTGGTCCAAGGCTTCTGTTCTTATCGCATCCTTTATTTTTGGAAGTAAACCACTAAACCATCGTAAACGGCCTCAGCGACATCTTGGTAGTAATCATCTTGAGTGAAGGTTTTAACATCAGATGGGTTAGACATGTAGCCGAGCTCTAACAAGAGTGAAGGCGCTGGATTCTCCCGGGTGACTTGGAAGTCCCCAAAACGGATTCCATTAGAAGACAGTGGTAATTGTTCGAGAAGTTGAGCTTGGACTGCTTGGGCGAGAGGGACGGATCCATCATCATAGTAATAGGTTGATGTCCCAGAGGCCGAAATTGAATCATAGGCGTCGAAATGGAGGCTGATGAAAGCATCCGCCCCAGTGCGCTTAGATATTTCGACCCGCTCACCAAGTTCAACTGTAGAGTCGTCTTCACGAGTTAAATAAACTGTCGCACCGGCTGCTTCTAACTTATCTTTAACGGCGTGGGCTGTTTTAAGGGTAACAGATTTTTCGTTGATAGTATCGTTCATGGCACCAGGGTCATCACCACCATGTCCTGGGTCTAAGACAATGACTTGGTTGCTAAGTGTACTGGTTTCTTCCATTTGATTAGCCAAATCTGCCATGGCTGTGGCATTGGAATCTGCCAACCAGTTGGCGATATAACCTTCTTGACCATCTGCTAGTTGAACATGGTAATAAGCATCTTCTTGGCCTAAATAAGTTAATACATCTTCTTCAGCTGTTTTGCCGATAATTTCTGCCCCTGGTTCTGGTGCTTGACGGATATTGACCCCTTCAGCTGTCGGAACGACAGAATATTGGCCGTCAGCAAGCAGGTCGTCTTGTAAATCTTGCATGCGACTAGTAATCACCGCTCCTTCAGACATGGTACCAGGGGTAATTTCGATGGTATCTTGACTAATCCACGCCGTTCCCTGGTCTGTTTGGATTTGTACCCAACCATCGATTTGGTGAAGAATTTGGAACTTTTGATGTTTTTGCGCTTCAGCAATTTGCTTGGAATCAACCGTATTGTCTTCGTATATTGGAGCAGAATCGGCTAATACAGTGGCGATAAAGGATGAGGTTTCAGCAAAGGCTTGCGGGTTAACCAACCATTTAGGCAGCCATCCAGTGGAATTATCTTTTAATTTTACATAATACCAATCATTTTCTTCACGCATGATTTGATAGGGCGTATCTTTGGTCAATTGCCGTTCGATATCATAGGTAACGCCAGGTCCTTGACGCATGTTGACTACTTCCATGGTCAATTTTCGACTGGTCGCTTGATTATCCTTGTAGACAAAAAAGGCCATACTGCCAAGGCAAAGCAAAAAAATAAGTAAATAAATAAAATATAGTGATTTGTAACGTTTAAATTCAGCTTGCCATTTTTCCAGCATAAGTTTCTTCGCTCCTTATCTTATTAAAGTTTACCGATAAAGCAGGTGAAGTGCAATAACAGATTCTTTTCTTGACAAGTTTTTTACTTTATTATAATCTATAAACAGATAAAAAACCGTTAATAGAGAGAGATTATCATTGTTTTTCTAAGCGAGGATTAGTTGGTGTAAGGATCTAAAAGGGATGATGTATCTGACGCTCTAGAGGTGGTTAGTGAAAGCTAACCCGTGACACGCGTTAAGTGCTTAGCAGCTTCGGCTGAAACTAAGGTGGTACCACGATTAATTCGTCCTTATTCTAATGTTAGTATTGGAATGAGGACTTTTTTTATAGAATGGAGGAAATGCCATGATTCAAAAACCTAAAGGAACTGCCGATATCTTACCCGGTCAAGTAGAAATTTGGCAATATATTGAGTCAACTGCTCGAGAAATTTTGCATAATTATCGTTTCTTTGAAATTCGGACACCAATGTTTGAGAGTTTTGAGCTCTTTTCACGTGGGGTTGGTGAAACGACTGATGTAATCACCAAGGAAATGTATGACTTTTATGACAAGGGTGACCGTCATATCGCTCTAAAACCAGAAGGCACAGCACCAATTGCCCGTGCCTTTGTGGAAAATAAACTCTATGCCCCTGAAGAAGTTAAGCCTTATAAGGTTTACTACATGGGACCAATGTTTCGTTATGAGCGGCCGCAAAGTGGACGTCAACGCCAATTCAACCAACTCGGTGTTGAGGTATTTGGTGGTGAAAATGCGGCAACTGATGTTGAAACTATTGCCTTGGCTATCGATATTCTCCAAGCATTAGGTGTCAGCAATTATAAGTTAGTGATTAATTCTCTTGGCAGTGAAGAAAGTCGTCAAACTTATCGCCAGGCCTTAATTGATTACTTAGAACCATATTATGACCAACTTAGTGAGGATTCTCAAACGCGTCTTCACCAAAATCCTCTGCGAGTATTAGATAGTAAGGATCCTAAAGATATCGAAATTGTTGAAGGGGCGCCAAGTATTTTAGACGCCTTGTCAGAAGACTCCAAAGAACGCTTCCAATTGGTTCAAGAACTTTTAACACGTTTAAAAATTCCTTTTGAAATTGATGCCAATATGGTGCGTGGCTTGGATTATTACCAAGAAACTATTTTTGAAATTATGACTGACGCCAAAGATTTTGGTGCTCAAAGCACGATTGTTGGTGGCGGTAACTATGATGGTTTAGTGAATGAGCTATCTGATGGCAAACAGTCAGTGCCTGGCTTTGGTTTTGCAATTGGGATTGAACGGTTGATTTTATTGATGCAAGCCCAAGGTGTTGACTTGCCGGAAAGCCATCCTTTAGATGTTTATGTGGTTAATTTTGGTGAGGAAGCCTCAAAATACGCCACGCAAATCACTCAGCGCGTTCGTCATGCCGGTTTTTCTTGTGATCGAGACTTCTTCGACCGTAAAGCTAAAAAGCAATTCAAGGAAGCCGATAAACTTGGGGCCGACTTGGTCATTACGATTGGTGACCAAGAAATTACTGACAACCAAATTCAAGTGAAAAATATGAGTTCAGGGAAACAAGAAAGCTTCTCATTTGAAGATCTAACGGCTGATTTCAGCAAAATTTACGAAAAAATGAAATAAAAAGGGGATAACTATGCAAAGAACAGTATATTGTGGACAAGTAAGTGAAAAGCATGTGGGACAAGCGATTACCTTGAAAGGTTGGGTACAAAAACGCCGTGACCTTGGTGGGGTTATCTTTGTCGATTTACGTGACCGAGAAGGTTTAGTGCAAGTGGTCTTCAATGTGGAGAACTTAGGCGACCAATTTTCTGAAGCTGAACGTTTACGCTCAGAGTACGTTATTGAAGTCACTGGTGATTTAGTACACCGTGATGAAGACTTGGTGAATCCTAAACTAGCAACAGGTCAGTACGAATTAATGGTAAAAGAGCTGACAATTTTAAACACTGCTAAAACCCCACCATTCCCAGTAGAAGATGACATCGATGTAAATGATGATATCCGTATGAAATACCGTTATGTGGACCTTCGTCGTCCTAAGATGGCCAGCAATATGAAATTACGTCACCAAGTCGTTTCTACCATTCATCGCTACTTGGATGATGAAAACTTCATTGAAGTGGAAACGCCTTACTTAACTAAATCTACACCAGAAGGGGCACGTGACTATCTCGTTCCATCTCGAATTCACCAAGGAGAATTTTACGCCTTACCACAATCACCACAATTATTTAAACAATTATTGATGTCAGCTGGGATGGACCGTTACTACCAAATCGTTCGTTGCTTCCGTGACGAAGACTTGCGCGGCGACCGTCAACCTGAATTTACTCAAGTGGACTTGGAAACCACTTTCCTTAGCCAAGAAGAAATTCGTGATTTAGTTGAAAACATGTTGAAAGCGATTATGGACCGGACCAAGGGGATTGAAATTACAGAAGACTTCCCAGTTATGACCTATGACGAAGCGATGAGCCGTTACGGGACAGATAAGCCAGATACTCGTTTTGGCTTGGAACTTGTTGATATTTCTGACATCGTTGACCAATATGATTTTAAGGTCTTCAACCAAGCTATTGAAAATGGTGGTATTGTTAAAGCCATTAATATCAAAGGTGCAGGCGACAACTATTCACGTAAAGACCTTGATGGATTAACTGACTTCGCCAGCACATATGGTGCTAAAGGAGTCGCTTGGATCAAGGTAACGGATGATGGCTTATCTGGACCGATTGGTAAATTCTTCAAAGATAACCCGGAACCGTTAATGTCACGCTTAGAGGCAGAATCTGGTGATATTTTAGCCTTCGTTGCTGACTCAGAAACGGTTGTTAACCAATCCTTAGCCGAAATTCGTTTGAAATTTGGTCGTGAACTTGAATTAATGGATAAAGATCAATTTAACTTCTTATGGGTAGTTAACTGGCCACTATTAGAATACGATGCAGATACTAAGCGCTATACTGCCATGCACCATCCATTTACCATGCCTAACGAAGAGGACTTGGATAAATTGGCTAGCGAGCCTGAATCTGTTTATGCTCAAGCTTATGATATTGTCTTAAATGGTTATGAAATTGGCGGGGGTTCATTACGTATCTACCAAAAAGATACCCAAATTGAAATGTTTAAAGCTTTAGGATTTACCGAAGAATCTGCCCAAGAACAATTTGCCTTCCTTTTAGATGCGCTAGACTATGGTTTCCCTCCACATGGTGGATTAGCTTTAGGTCTTGATCGTTTAGTAATGCTTTTAGCTGGTGAAGAAAATATTCGTGAAGTCATTGCCTTCCCTAAAAATGGACGCGCCTTTGATCCATTGACTCAAGCACCAAGCCCAGTTTCTTTTGATCAGCTTGAAGATTTAGCTTTACAAGTCACTAAAATCGACATCGACTAGTAAACAGGGTGCGACAAAAGTCGTAAAGAACAGAAGCCTTGGACTAAAACACGAAAGATGGCAAACGGTCATCAGAGAGTTTTAGGAAAGGCAGTCTGTTCTGACTTTTGGAACCCGACTAAACAGGATGTGAGCAAAAGCGGTAAGAGCGAGAGATTTGAGCCACTAGGCAAAAGATACGAACTTAAATCTTTTAGCCTATTGGACAAATATCCGAAGCTCTTGCTTTTCAGAGCTCGACTAGGAGATTGTACAAAAAGGCTGAGACTATTGTCCAAGTCTCTTAAAATAGGAGGTTATCATGAAAAGAAAGTGGATTGTTGTTGTCATTGCTTTGGTGATTTTAGTTTTAGGTGCAATGGGAAGTTCTATATCTCAAGAGCAACGCGCTCAATGGTTAGAAAATTCCTTTTCTGAGTTTGAAGACCAAACTGTCTCTGAAAAAGAGATTCAATCTGGAGACCCCGCTAAAAAGGTTGCCGTATTAGATATCAATGGCATGATTGCTGATACTGGAGAAACGTCTCCTTTTGAAGCTAGCCCTTCTTATGACCACCAAGGGACTTTAAAAGCTTTGGATCAAATTGAATCAGATGATTCAGTGAAGGCAATTCTGTTAAAAGTTGATTCTCCGGGTGGAACAACTTATCATAGTGAAGAACTCACTAAGCGTTTACAAGAAGTCAAAGAAGCCCGTGATATCCCTATCTACGTCTCAATGGGAACTACCGCTGCCTCAGGAGGGTATATGGTATCAATGGTTGGAGACAAGATCTTTGCTGATAACGAAACCCTCACTGGTTCTATTGGTGTGATTATGTCTAGCCCTAACTTCTCAGGCTTTATGGAAGAACACGGCTTGGACATGACGGTTTATAAATCCGGAGACAACAAGGATATGGGCTCTCCTTACAAGGAACCTTCTGATGAAGAGCGAGAGATTTTCCAATCGTTAATTGATGAATCTTATAATCGTTTCGTTTCTACAGTGGCTAACGGGCGCGATATGTCTGAAGAGGATGTGCGTGACTTAGCTGACGGACGAGTCTATTCTGGAAGTCAAGCCAAAAACAATGGTTTGATTGATGAAATTGGTTATGAAGATGATGCCTTGGCTGCTTTGATGTCTGATAATGGTCTTGATGGCGGTCAAGTCGTAGATATGACACCTAATAATGATGATGACTATTTTACCCGTTTATTCTCTATGTTCTCAACGCGCCAAGCAGAAGATAAGGCTGCCGAAATGTCAGTGGCTGAAGAAATGCAAATGATTGAAAAACAAATAAATGAACCTAATACACCTCAACTTTACTATATGTATGGAGGTGAATAAGCATGGATACCAAAACTACAAGCCAAAATCATGACAATTCTAATAAAGATCTACCTGAGTTAAATGATAAAGCCTATCTAGGCGTGCTTGAGTCTGAACAAGACCGCCAGCGATACCAACGCAAGAAAAAATCCCGTCGTTTATCCGGCCATGAATTATGGAGTAAAAATCGTAAGAATGTCCGCAATAATGTGGTTGATGGTTTTTCCAAGTACTTGTATGCTGGCTTTTGGGTACGGACCGTTGCTTTTCTTATCGATATGATTATGGTATGGGCCCTACAGGCATTGTTATTAGGGGGAGCCAATTATTTTAGCCCAGAACCGATAGCTAGTCTATCTCTTCCCTTAAACTATGTCATTAAACAAGCTATCTTGATTATCTACTTCACACTAACGACTTATTTACTAAATGGCCAAAGCTTTGGTAAGTTATTATTAGATATTCAAGTGGTCCATGATAAACAAGAACGCTTATCTCTAGGGACTTGTTTTATTCGTGAAGGTTTAGGTAAGTTAATCTTATCAACTATTCCAATATTAGCAATCACAGTGATTTTCTCTCGTAAACGTGAAAACTTTATCGATTACTTTACCGATACTAATGTGATTTCCTTGAAACAATTCCGTTTTCTCTATGAAGAAATTGGTTTAAATCAATAAACATTTTAAAAGTCCTCCAACTATTTTAGTGGAGGACTTTTTTTAATCGATTCGTTAAGTCAAATCGATATCAGAATTATTAAATTCAGAATTTAAGAACATTAAAATTAAAGTCGCAGTTTCTTCAATTGACCGGTCAGCAACATTGATGACCGGACACTGTAGATCTTCATAAACCTGGTCAGCATAATTTAATTCCACTTGGATACGGTCATCATTAGAGTAAAGGGATGAATTCTCGATACCATAAGACCGCAAACGTTCGCGACGAAATTTATTTAAGACATTAACATCATTGGTTAAACCGATAATCTTGTCACGATTAATCTCATAGATAATCTCAGGTAAGTTAGCCTCAGGCACTAAAGGCAGGTTGGCAACCTTATAGCCAAGATTAGCTAAATACATGGAAAGGGGGGTTTTTGACGTACGAGAGATACCTAGAAGGACAATATCGGCTTCCTTAAAACGGTTAGGGTGTTGGCCATCATCATTTAAGACTGCAAACTCCAAGGCCTCAATGCGTCGATAATATTCATCGTTTAATTTATGACGGATACCAGGCTTCTGTCGCGCTTGACTATGGAACCGTCTCTCCATATCAGCAATTACTGGGGCGACAAGATTGTAGAAGAAAAGATTATTATCCTGACAAAACTTTTCCGTGTAGTCTTGCATCTTGGGATCAATAAGTGAAGAGATAATCCCCACCCCTTGCTCTTTGGCTTGATTGAGAATAGGCTGTAAACTGTCTAAACGTTGGATAAAAGGGAAGAGTTGGTAGGAACAGTCCACCTCAGGGAACTGAACAGATGCCGATTGATAAACATCTTGCACTAAGGAACCAACCGCATCAGAAATTAAAAAGTAATCGACGGCTTGCTTGTTTTGCTTATTATTTGTAGCCATAAGTAAACCTCCTATTAGAATGCTTCTATTTTAACATGACTTGAGCATAAGGATTGGCAGAAGGAAAAAAATATGCTATATTTATTACGGATTCGAAATAATAGCTAGATAAGGAGCTAAATTATGACCAATAAAAACTTATTAGGGATTCATCATGTGACTGCCATTACTTCATCAGCTGAACGTAACTATGCCTTCATGACAAAGGTTTTAGGTATGCGTTTGGTGAAGAAAACTGTCAATCAAGATGATATCCATACTTACCATACTTTCTTTGCAGATGATTTGGGGAGTCCAGGGACAGACTTAACTTTCTTTGATTTTCCAGGGATCCCTCAAGGCCAGCATGCCAATAATTCAATTACACGGATTGGCTTAAGGGTACCTGATGATGCCGCCTTGGCTTACTATACCAATCGGTTGGCAGAGTTTCAAGATGAATTTGATATTAAAATTGAAGGGGAAGAGACCCTTTATGGGAAGAAAACTTTAGCTTTCGAATATTTTGATGGTCAACGTTACCGGATTTTCTCTGATGAAAACAATCAAGGCATCGCTGCTGGTCAGCCTTGGCAAAACGGCCCAATCCCCACTGACAAGGCAATCTATGGTTTAGGTCCGATCGAAATGACAGTATCTTACTACACAGAATTCAAACAATTGCTCCAAGAGATTTATGGCTTTAAAGTCGTTGATTCCAATGATAAACAAAGCTTGTTAGAAGTGGCTGAGGGTGGTAATGGCGGACAAATCTTGCTTAATCATTCTGACTTAGACCAGCTTGTCTTCCAGGGTTATGGTGAAGTTCACCATGTGTCCTTTAGGGTAGCTGATCACGAAGCTTTGTCCCAATGGTTAGCAGATTACCAACGGATTGGTGTACCTAATTCTGGCCTTGTGGATCGTTTCTTCTTTGAAGCTTTATACGCTCGTATTGGACACATCTTAATTGAATTATCGACAGATGGACCTGGTTTCATGGGTGATGAAGACTATGAATATTTGGGTGAAACTTTGTCCTTACCACCTTTCCTAGAAGCTAAACGTCAAGAAATCGAACAAGAGATTCGTCATTTTGATACCAGCCAACCCCACTAAAAGCGTATACCTTACCATTTGCAATGAAATTTGGTAAACTATAGCTATATGTGAGGTGAGAACAATGTCCTATGTTGAAGAATCAATGGCAAAATTGAATGAAGCTGGGTATAAGTACACGAAACGACGTGCGGATATGCTAGATATTTTTGCCAATGAGACCCATTTCATCAAAGCCAAAACCGTTCAAGAACGAATGGCTGACTTGTACCCAGGGATGTCATTTGATACCATTTACCGTAATCTAAGATTGTTTGTGGATTATAATCTTATCGAGACTAGTGAAGTGAATGGTGAGCGTGTATTTCGGCAACACTGCAATCCCGAAATGGGTCACCACCATCATTTTATCTGTCGTAACTGTGGTAAAACAGTTCCCCTCAAAATGTGTCCTTTAGACTATTTTACCGACCAATTACCTGGTTATAAGATTGAAGGCCATACCTTTGAATTGCAAGGCCTTTGTGCAGATTGCCAAGAAAATTCCTAAAATAATGTTTGACGGTTTATCCATTTATAGGTATAATTGTTAGGAACATTTTTTCAGAGATGAAAGAATGATTTGTAGTTACGAGGGGAGGGAAATTCCATGTCTAAAACAGTTGTTCGTAAAAACGAATCGTTAGATGATGCTCTTCGTCGCTTCAAACGTTCTGTGTCGAAATCAGGTACTATGCAAGAAGCACGTAAACGTGAATTCTACGAAAAGCCTTCAGTTAGACGTAAGAAGAAATCTGAAGCTGCGCGTAAACGTAAATACTAATTTCATGCTAGCTAGCCTTTTCTACGCAAACGTCGAGCAGATGTGAGCTAGCTGCATCTATTAACTTAAAAAGTGTTGGTCTTAATGACCAGCACTTTTTGTTTTGCCAGACGAAAAGGTTAGGTCTATTTAATTTGATTCGTGTTTTTAATTGATTTTTGCTATACTTAGCTTAGATTAAGAAGGGGGATATGAGCATTTGACGGATACAGTGCATACCAAAGACTATCAGTTTGCTAACCCAGAAAATACCATTCAATTATTCGGTACCCAAGACCGCCACATTACATTAATTGAAAAATCTTTTGATGTGACCATTCACACGCGGTCAATGGGTATTTCTGTAATCGGTAATGAAGAAGCTGTTAACCAGGTGATTAAACTCTATCAGGAGTTAGAGGCACTCTTACTCACTGGGATTAGCATTGGTGAACGTGATATTGTCACAGCAATCAAAATGGCTAAAAATGACACCCTAGATTATTTTCTTAACTTGTATGAAGAAGAAATTGGGCGTACCTATGATGGCAAGGCCATACGCGCCAAAAATTTCGGACAAAAGCAATATCTTAATGCAGTCAAAAAAAATGCTGTTACATTTGGCGTAGGTCCAGCTGGAACGGGAAAAACCTTTTTAGCTGTAGTAATGGCTGTCCAGGCCTTAAAAAAAGGACAAGTGAGTCGAATTATCCTCACCCGTCCTGCAGTAGAAGCAGGGGAGAGCTTAGGTTTCTTACCAGGTGACCTCAAAGAAAAGGTTGATCCTTATTTACGGCCTATTTATGATGCCCTTTATAGTATTTATGGACGAGAACACACGGAACGTTTAATTGAACGGAATGTGATCGAGATTGCTCCTTTAGCTTATATGCGGGGGCGGACCTTAGAAGAAGCTTTTGTCATTTTGGATGAGGCCCAAAATACAACAATCGCTCAAATGAAGATGTTTTTAACCCGTTTAGGTTTCGGGTCTAAAATGATTGTCAATGGGGACGTTACTCAGATTGACCTCCCTCATAATGCGCGTTCAGGATTAAAAGATGCTATGACCAAGTTACAGTCAGTAGATGATATTGCTATGATTACCTTTGATGCGGATGATGTGGTTCGTCACCCGGTAGTATCGGCAATTATTAATGCTTATGCTGATGATGGAGGGGAATAAGGCATGAATGTTGAATTAAATTTTTTTGATGAAAGCCATGACTTATCTACAGATAATCAAGCTTTGATCGAAAAGTTATTGGTTTTTGCGGGCGACTATTTGCACTATGACCGCTTGCATACTGTGTCAGTGACCATTGTGGATGATGCACGTATCCAAGCGATTAATCGTGATTACCGTGATAAAGATCAAAGTACTGATGTGATTTCCTTTGCTATTCAGGACCAAGTAGCAGGGGAATTGCCGATAGTTGGCTTTGAAGATATGCCTGTTGAATTAGGCGATATTTTTATTTCTTTAGATACGGCTAAGGCCCAAGCAAAGGATTATGGTCATAGTTTGCAACGGGAACTAGGCTTTTTAGCCTTACATGGTTTTCTTCATTTAAATGGCTATGATCATATGACCCCCGAAGATGAGCACGTAATGTTTTCCTTACAGAAAGAGATTTTAGATGCTTATGGACTCAAGAGAGACTAAAGAAAAAACAGATAAAAACCATTCTTTTTTTGAATCCTTGTCTTATGCCTTGGAGGGAATTCAATTTGCCATTAAGAATGAACGTAATCTGCGCTTCCAAGTGTTGGCTGCCATAGTTGCGAGTGGCTTGGCTTATTTATTGGGAGTTTCTGCCGTTGAGTGGTTGATTCTAATCCTAATTTACGCATTGGTGATTTTAATGGAATTTGTCAATACGATTGCCGAGTGGACGATTGATTTAGTGACTAATAACAGCTACCATCCTATTGCTAAACATGTCAAAGATGTGGCAGCCGGTGGGGTTTTGATTGCAGCACTATTGGCCATACTTGTAGGCGCTATTATTTTTGTACCGAAAATTATTGCATTATTTTAAGGAGACAATGTGGAAGAAAACAAAGAATTTAAATCTGGTTTTGTGGCTATTGTAGGCCGGCCAAATGTCGGGAAGTCAACCTTACTTAACCAAATCGTAGGGCAAAAAGTAGCCATTATGTCGGACAAAGCACAAACCACCCGAAATAAAATCCAAGCGGTCTATACTACTGATGACATGCAAATTGTCTTTATTGATACACCAGGAATTCATAAGCCCCACCATGAATTGGGTGAATTTATGGTGAAGTCAGCCTATCAAGCCCTTGATGAAGTAGAAGCTATAGTGATGTTAGTGAACGTGACAGAAGCAATTGGACCTGGCGATAAATTTGTCATGGAAAAAATTAGCCACTACCAAACCCCCAAATATTTGGCAATCAATAAAATTGATCAAGTGGCACCTGAAGAACTGGCTGAATTTTTGGCCACTGTACCCAATCAAGAATTGTTTACAGCCATTTATCCGATTTCTGCCTTGCAAGGCAATAATGTCAACAAATTAGTGGCTGACCTTGCTGATCATATGCCTTTAGGGCCACAATATTACCCTAGTCAGCAAATTTCCGACCATCCGGAATATTTTGTAGTTTCTGAACTCATTCGCGAACAAATTTTGTTACGGACCCGCGAAGAAGTTCCCCACTCCATTGCTGTGACCATTGACTCTATGCAGGTAGATGACCACGACAAGGTCCATGTTTATGCCAACATTATAGTAGAACGTAAGAGCCAAAAGGGCATCATTATTGGTAAGGGAGGCAAAATGCTTAAAAGTATAGGCGTTGGTGCCCGCCGCGAGATTGAACGCTTATTAGGATCCAAGGTTTACCTAGAACTTTGGGTTAAAATTGAAAAAGATTGGCGTGACCACTCCCGGTCCTTACAAAACTTTGGCTATCGTAGTGAAGATTATTAAAAAATGAGGGATTTGCTTGGCAAAAACCACTTATTATCAAAAATTTAACGGCATTGTTTTGTTTACTAGACAACATCGCGATCATGACTTATTGGTTAAAATTTTTACCCGAGATTATGGTAAGCGGATGTTTTTTGTTCGCAACGGCAATCGTAACAATCATGCCATGCGGGCGATTGCTTTTCCCTTTTTGCAAGCAGATTTTGTGGGTAAATTGAACCAAAACGGATTATCTTTTCTTAATGACTATGGACAAGTCCATTACCCCAAACATATCCATAGTGATATTGAAAGAGTCGCCTATGCCACTTATGTGACTCACCTATTGGATGCCTCTATGGAAGATGGTGAGGTCGATACTCACTTATATGCCCTCTATGCCCAAATTCTCGACAAGATGGAAGCAGGTCTTGATCCTGTTATAATGACTAATATTTTTGAAATTAAAATTTTAGCTAAGTTTGGCGTGAGTCCCCACTTAAAATCTTGTGTCGTTTGTGGTCAAAATCAAGGGCAATTTGATTATTCTATGCAATATGGAGGCTTACTTTGTCAGCGTCATTTTTACCGTGATGAACGTCGCCTCCATTGGCACCTTCGTGCTGCCCACTATATTCGCCTTTTTTCTGGTATAGATATTGGAGCTATTCATTCAATTCGTATTTCACAAGAAAATAAGGCCTTTATTAGACAAGCGATTGACTCTCTCTATGAAGAATATGTTGGGATTCATTTGAAGAGTCGACGTTTTATTGACCAATTAGAAAAAATAAATCATCCGCTTGACGAAAAGGGATAAAATCGGTATAGTATTCCTTGATAAGTGCACAGATGGTAAGTAGTAATTGGTAAATTTTTTTCTAGCGAGACTGGTTGGGTGAAAGCAGTCATAAAAATTGCTAATGAAGGCAGACCGGAGCACAGAAAAAGGGCTAGAGCAATCTAGAAATAGGGTGGAACCGCGATGTAAAAGTCGTCCCTATGCTTATGATAGTTCATAGGCATAGGGACGGCTTTTAATCTTTTAAAGGAGTGTAAACAATGACCACGAAAAAAACCTTACAGGATATGATAATGACCTTACAACAATTTTGGGCCAAACAAGGCTGCCTAGTTTTAAATGCTTATGATACGGAAAAAGGGGCAGGGACGATGTCTCCTTATACTTTCTTACGGGCGATTGGACCAGAACCTTGGAATGCTTGCTATGTTGAGCCTTCTCGACGTCCAGCCGATGGTCGTTATGGTGATAACCCTAACCGTCTCTACCAACACCACCAATTTCAAGTCGTAATGAAACCAAATCCAGATAATATTCAAGAACTTTATATCGAAAGTCTTAAGGAATTAGGGATTGATCCCTTAGCCCATGATATTCGTTTTGTGGAAGATAACTGGGAAAATCCTTCCTTGGGATGTGCCGGTTTAGGTTGGGAAGTCTGGTTGGATGGAATGGAAATCACCCAATTTACTTATTTCCAACAAGTGGGTGGTTTAGACTGCTCACCGGTAACATCTGAGCTCACATATGGAATTGAACGCTTGGCGTCTTATCTGCAAAATATTGATTCAGTCTATGATTTGGAATGGGTTAATGGCGTAAAATATGGTGAAATCTTTAGCCAGCCAGAATATGAGCACTCTGTTTACTCCTTTGAAAAATCAAATGCAGACATGCTCTTAGCAGCCTTTAACCAGTATGAAGCCGAAGCTTTGAAACAAATTGACAATGGTTTGGTCCATCCTGCCTATGATTATATTTTGAAATGTTCTCATAGTTTTAATCTTTTGGATGCTCGTGGGGTAATTTCTGTGACTGATCGCGCAGCTTACTTGGCTCGAATCCGAAATATGGCCCGGCGTGTGGCTAAGATGTTTGTTCAAAAGCGCCAAGAAATGGGCTATCCTTTACTGGATCGTCAAACCGCACAAACCTTATTGAAGGAGGAAGCATAATGTCTGAAAATACATATCTTTTTGAAATTGGGTTAGAAGAAGTTCCGGCTCAATATGTACGACCAGCTAGCCAACAACTTAAAAACTTAGTGGCAAATTTTCTTGCAGACAAGCGTCTGGATTATGACACTATAACGACTTATGCGACACCGCGACGTTTAGCGGTTAAGGTAAATGGTCTAGCTGGAAAACAAAGTGACCTCTCTCAAATCGCTAAGGGTCCTGCCCAACGCATTGCCCAAGATGATCAAGGAAATTGGACCAAGGCTGCCCAAGGTTTCGCTCGGGGCCAAGGGGCATCAGTAGATGATATATATTTTGCTGAGGTTAAGGGAGAACCATATGCCCATATCAAGGTCCATACTCCTGGCCAAGCCAGTGAGCTAGTCTTAGGTGAGCTTTATCATGTAATCGAGAAAATGACCTTCCCGGTGTCTATGCATTGGGGCGACCACCACTTTAAGTTTATTCGTCCTATTCATTGGTTTGTTTCTCTATTTAATGATCAGGTGATTCCATTTGACTTCTTGTCTATACCAGTGGGCCGTGAGAGTCGTGGTCATCGTTATTTGGCCAATAAAGCAGTTAATTTAAACCACGCCAATGACTATGTTTCTGCTCTTGAAGAGGCTCATGTTTTAGTGGACCAAGACCAACGCAAAGAATTGATTGCTCAACAAATTAAAGATCTTGCCAACCAACATGACTATAAGATTGATTTAGATGCTGACTTATTAGAAGAAGTTACTCAAATCGTTGAGTATCCTACTGCTTTCTTGGGTGACTTTGATCCTAAGTACTTAGAGCTTCCTGATGATGTTTTAATTACTTCAATGAAAAACCACCAACGTTACTTCTATGTTAGCAATCAAGCTGGTGACCTCCAAGCTAAATTCATCTCTGTACGTAATGGTAATGACAAGCATTTAGACGCAGTGCGCTTGGGTAATCAAAAGGTATTAACTGCTCGTTTAGAAGATGCCTGGTTCTTTGTCAATGAAGACAAAAAGCTTGACATTGATGACTATGCTAAGAAACTCGAAAAAGTCACTTTCCATTCAGAAATTGGAAGTCTGGCGGAAAAGATGCAACGCACGGGTGCGATTGCTTCATACCTTTATACTCAGTGGCAAAACACCAAAATTTTTAGCCAGTTAAGTCAAGCTCAAGCTAAAATTAAGCGTACAGCTGAAATTTATAAATTTGATCTAGTAACAGGGATTGTTGATGAGTTTTCCGAATTACAAGGAATTATGGGTGAGAAATATGCCCTTGCAGCTGGTGAGGACAAAGAGGTAGCCCAAGCTATTCGTGAGCACTATTTACCAAGTGGCCAAGCTTCTGATTTACCAGAATCCGCCTTGGGAATTTTATTTGCGGTGGCGGATAAATTAGATACTGTTATTTCCTTTTTCAATATTAACCGTATCCCATCAGGGTCCAATGACCCATTTGCTTTACGTCGTCAAATGATTGGTATTGTATCTATATTAAAAGCCTACCAACTCCCATTTGATTGGGAAACAGACTTGCAGGCTATCTTGGCCAAAGTCTATTCACCTTTAGCGGATCGTGACCAATTAAGCAATGAAATCTTGTCTTTCGTAAATGATCGGTTGAAGCAAGTGCTACAAGGGGATAATATCCATTATGATATTATTGACGCTGTTCTTGCTTCTGATGCCAAAGATATCAATGATAAGTATGCAGCGAGTCAAGTTTTAACTAAAGCTGCTGAAACTGCGGATTACCGGTCTATTATCGAAGCCTGGAACCGAGTATTAAACTTACGTGTCAAAGCTTTAGAACTAGGGCTAACAGATGCAAAAGTTGATCCAGATGTGTTATCATCAGATAGTGAAAAAAACCTCTACAATGCAGTCAACCAATTACAAGAACCAGTAAATGCTCAAGAAAATTATGATCAATTAGCAGAATTGACGTCTGAAATTGCAAATTTCTTTGACCATAATATGGTCTTTACTGATGATCAAGCGGTGCGTAACAACCGTTTAGCACTATTGGCCCAACTGGCTCATTTTGTACGTCGTTTAGGAGATACAAATCGTTTGCAAATTAAATAAGCAAGCAGATTTTAAGAAAGGAGGGCAGTGATGCAAACATTTTTTGACTACGCTAAAATATGGGTAAAAGCTGGAAAAGGAGGCGACGGTATGGTTGCCTTCTTACGAGAAAAATATCGTCCCGATGGCGGTCCTGCTGGAGGTGACGGTGGTCAAGGAGGATCCATAATCTTCAAGGTTGATGAAGGTTTACGAACGCTAATGGATTTCCGTTACAATCGCCATTTTAAGGCCAAAGCTGGACAAAATGGTATGCCCAAGGGAATGTACGGTCGTGGTGCAGAAGATTTAGTGGTTTCTGTGCCCCCAGGAACAGTGGTTAGAGACTTCGATACCCAACAATTGATTGCAGATTTAGTGACCCCCGATGATGAAGTCGTGGTTGCTAAGGGGGGGCGTGGTGGCCGTGGAAACATTAAATTTGCTACCCACCGTAACCCTGCCCCTGAAATTGCTGAAAATGGAGAACCTGGACAAGAACGGACCTTGCAACTAGAATTAAAATTAATTGCTGACGCAGGTCTGGTTGGTTTTCCATCGGTAGGGAAATCAACCCTGCTATCAATTGTAACCGCTGCTCAACCTAAAATCGGTGACTATCACTTCACTACAATTACCCCTAATCTGGGGGTAGTAGATACCCGGGAACATTCTTCCTTTGTTCTGGCTGACCTGCCTGGCTTAATCGAGGGAGCAGCCACTGGGGTAGGTTTAGGTTTCCAATTTTTACGCCATGTGGAGCGAACCAAGGTCATCTTGCATGTTATTGATATGGGAGGATTCGAGAATCGTGATCCTTTTGAAGATTATCTAAAAATTAATGAAGAACTAATGGCCTATGATGAAAACCTATTGTACCGGCCAACTATTATTGTTGCTAACAAGATGGATATTCCCGAAGCAGAGTTATATATTGAGGAATTTAGCGATAAATTGCGTCGACATTTTGCTGACCACTATCCAAACATGGAAGTGCCAGAAATCTACCCTATATCTGCCTATACTAAGCAAGGCCTAGATAAACTAATGGAAAAGACAGCAGTTTTAATTGCCCAAGAAGAAGAACGCTTGCAGGCTGAAGCTCCTAGCCAAAGTCAAGAAGTCATTTACGAATTACCGGAAGAGGAAGCGGACTTCTATCTCAACCGAGAAGCTGATGGGACCTTTGTCTTATCAGGTAAGAAGATTGAAAAAATGTTTAAAATGGCCAATCTTGAGTATGATGAGTCAGCCTTACGCTTTGCTCGTCAGTTGAAAGCCATGGGCGTTGACCAGGCCCTAACTGAAAAAGGGGCTCAAGAAGGCGACATTGTTCGTATTCTAGATTATGAATTTGAGTTTAAGCTTTAGTTATTGACAATTAGTGAAGTAACTAAGCCCATAGTAAGAGAATGTTAGTGGAAGGCGAGCTAGAGCATTTGGCTCGCTTTCCTTTTGGTGAAAAATAGTAAGGAACAAGCACATGAAATTACATTTTTTAGGAACAGGTGCTGGTGTACCAAGCAAACCACGTAATGTCACTAGCATTATGTTAAAATTATTAGATGAAAATAATGAAATGTGGATGTTTGATTGTGGTGAAGCCACCCAGCAGCAAATATTAAGAACAACATTAAAACCGCGTAAAGTCAGTAAAATTTTTATCAGTCATTTGCATGGTGATCACATTTTTGGCTTGCCAGGTTTCTTGAGTTCACGCAACTTCCAAGGTGGAGAAGATGAACTCACTGTCTATGGCCCCAAAGGAATCAAACGTTATATTGAAACCTGTTTATCCGTCACAGGCACTCGTTTAGCTTACCCCTTATCAATTATTGAACTCGACCAAGAAGGGATTGCTGTTGAAAACAAACAATTTAAGGTGACCTATAAGACCTTACAACATGTCATACCATGTTATGGTTTTCGGATCGAAGAAGCTGACCAGCCTGGCCAACTATTGGTTGATAAGGCCTTAGCTGCAGGTGTACCTAAGGGTCCTATGTTAGGCCAATTGAAGAATGGCCAAAGTGTTGAATTAGCAGACGGACGCATCTTAGATGGCAAAGATTTTATCGGACCTGATAAAGAAGGGAAGATTGTGACCATCTTAGGGGATACTCGTTACTGCTCCCAAGCAATCGACTTGGCTAGAGATGCCCATGCCCTAGTTCATGAAGCTACTTTTGAAGCAGGAGAAGAGGAAATGGCGCGACGTTACGGCCACTCTACAGCTGCCCAAGCTGCCCAAGTCGCCCAAGCCGCTGGTGCTAAACAAGTTTTCTTAACCCATATTTCTGCCCGTTATGTCGGCAAGAAGGCAAAACAATTACAAAAAGATGCCCAATTAATCTTCCCTAATTCCCAATTAGTCCATGATTTTGATGAATATATAATTGAGTAGGTGATAAAGATGACAGAAACATGGCTATCAATAACCGGTGCCTCTAGTGGTATTGGTCAGGCTTATGCCTTAAGGAAAGCTAGAGAAGGCAAAAATTTAATTCTTTCTGGACGTAATGAAGCACGTTTGTCTGAAACCAAGTCACGTTGCTTACAAGCAGGCGCAAATCGGGTAGAGACTTTGCTTTGTGATTTGAATAATCTAGCGGATATCGGTGACTTTGTCGGTTTCCACCAAGAAATTGGTATTATTGAAGAATTTGTTGCTTGTGCTGGTTTTGGATTGTTTACCCCTATTCAAACCCATGACACTGCGAATATGTTCCAAATAGTTAAGGTTAATTTAATGGCGACCATGTTATTGTGCAAGGAAATGGCCTTAATCATGTTGGATCAAGACTTAGATCAAGCCAACATAGCCATAGTGAGCTCTATTGCCGGGAAAATTTATACGCCTAGTACAGCCGTTTATGCGGCTTCAAAAGCTGGAATATATGCCTTTGCTAAAGGAATGAGTCAAGATTTATGGGAGACTCCGGTTAATGTAACCTGTGTTCTACCTGGTCCTACTGACACTAATTTCTTTACTGTTGCGGATGCAGATGGTGATTATTTTGACAAGGTAAAGGCTTTTTCAACGACTCCTGAAAAAGTAGCTGTAAGGATGGAAAAAGCAATCAAAAAGAATAAGACAGAAGTAACTGTCCCATTTTACTATGATATTTTAGCTCGTTTTAGTCATGCTTTCCCCGAAATATCCGCTCGTATTATTCACTATGCTTATCAAATGGGTGAATTTAGATAAGCTTCAGGGTTGATAGATTAGTTTCAAGACCCACTTATATGAGAGACAATGGAAAGGACAAGTAATGTTTAACTCTAGATATAATTGGCAAATGGCAAATTTGTCCGACCAAGATCAGAATCAGCTTGATCAATTAGCAGAAGAGACGGGCTTACCTTCATTGTTGTTGTCAGTATTGAAAGCCAATGGTTACCACTCTCAAAAGACAATTGAGGACTTTATGTCTGATCAAGCGAAACTGCATGATCCCTTCCTCTTATATGATATGGAAAGAGCTATTGCCCGTATCCAAGCGGCGATTATGGTTAGTGAGCCCATTTTGATTTACGGGGATTATGATGCAGACGGAATTACCTCAACTAGCTTACTTTATGAGTGTCTAGAGTCTATGGGGGCAAATGTGACTTATTATTTGCCGAATCGTTTTGAGGACGGCTATGGCCCTAATACCCAAGTTTATAACTACTATATTAAGCAAGGTATCCAACTCATTATTACGGTGGATAATGGGGTAGCTGGCTTTGAAGCCATTGCTAATGCCCAGGCAGCAGGTGTTGACGTTATCGTCACTGACCACCATGAAATTGGTGATAGCTTACCTGATGCTTATGCTGTTATCCATCCTCGCCACCCTAAAGGACAGTACCCATTTCCTGATTTAGCAGGTGTTGGCGTCGCTTTTAAGTTGGCGCAAGCTTTAATGGAAGATTTGCCTAGTGAATTTTTAGACCTAGTGGCCATTGGAACCGTGGCTGACTTGGTGAGTTTGCGGGATGAAAATCGCTCATTAGTAAAAATGGGGATTAAACAACTTCAACAGACGGACCGTTTAGGCTTGCAAGAATTTTATGAACGTGAAGGAATCGATCCTAGGACCATTAATGAAGAAAGTATTGGTTTTGTCATCGGTCCACGCTTAAATGCTCTAGGACGGATGGGAGACCCTAGCCCAGGCTTGGAGCTTTTGACTGCCTTTGACCCTGATCTTATTGCTGATCGTCTAGAATTGGTGGAAGATACTAATTCTAAGCGTAAAGAAGTTGTTGCTGACATGGCCGAAGAAGTGGATCAAAAATTAACTAGTCTCGATTACTTGCCGGCTATTATTATTTTGGCGCAAGAAAACTGGCATCAAGGGGTACTAGGAATAGTAGCTAGCCGGGTAGTTGAAAAATACCAACGTCCAACCATACTTTTAGCTCAAGACAGTGACAATCACGTTTTAAAAGGATCTGCTCGGTCTGTGCCAGGTTTGGATATTTTCCAGCTGCTAAGAGGGGCGAAGGAATATGCCCAAGCTTTTGGGGGGCATGAGATGGCAGCGGGTATGACCATTAGCTTGGCCGATTATCCCAACTGGAAGGAACGCTTAGAAGAATTAGCTAAGGAGCAAGAAAAAGATATCCTTGAAAAAGCGACACTTAATATTGCTCAAACAATTACGCCTAGTGATGTTAGCCTTAATACCATTCATGAGTTAAAACGTTTGGCACCTTTTGGTACGGATAATCCAAAGCCACGTTTCTTACTCAAAGATGTGGAGTTGAAACAAGTCCAACAATTAGGGAAGGATAAGAACACGCTAAAATTAAGTGTCAAAGAAGGCACAAAAGGAACCTTACCAGCAATAGGTTTTAAAAAGGGTGACTGGGCTGAAGCTATCGATCCTGATCAAAAACTAGATATGGTAGTAGAATTAACCATTAATCATTGGAACGGCCTTGATACACCACAAGCCTTAGTGGTTGATATCGCTCAAAAGCAGGCATCTGTTTTTGATTTTCGCCGGGCCCAATCTCGACAAGAAGTGTTCAAGGTCAAAAATGCTATTTACCTATTTCAAGCAGAGAAATTTGCCCAAGCCTATCAAGATGACTTACCTGAATCCTCGCAGGCAGTATTGGCCAGAGATATGACCAATTTGCCTAAGTTAGGCAAGGATAAATTGGTGATATTTGACTGCATTCAGGACTACGATGCTGTTAAGATATTCATTAATCAGCAAGACATCAATAATCTATACTTGTTCGCCTATTCTAAAGATCAGGCCTACCTGCATGGTTATCCTAGTAAGGCTAATTTTGCCAAAGTTTATCGCTACCTCAGTCAACATCCCAATATTCCGCTTAAAGGTGCCGAGGCGGGCGTGGCCAAGTATCTTAACTTGTCCTTGTTCCATTTCAAGGTAATTATTCAGCTCTTGACAGAATTACAGTTACTCGAATGGCAAGATGGTCAGTGTCGAGTTCTAGGCAGTGAACAAAAAGTAGACTTAAAAGCCAGTAAAACTTGGAGAAATTTACAGGCACAGATGAAAGCTGAACGTTTTCTATTGTATAATGAAAGTAAAGACATTAAAGATTACTATTTTCAGGAGGATTAGTCATGAATTTTGAACATTATATTGCTGCGGTGGAGAACTTCCCTGAAGAAGGGGTGACTTTTCGTGATATCACTCCTTTGATGGCTGATGGACCCGCATTTAGAGCGGCTATTAGCGAAATTTCTGAATTTGCCCGTCAAAAAGAAGTTGATATTATTGTTGGGCCAGAAGCACGAGGCTTCATTGTTGGTTGTCCTGTCGCCTTTGATTTAGAGGTTGGTTTTGTTCCTGCCCGTAAGAAAGGCAAGTTACCAAGAGAAACCGCCACAATTGATTATGGCTTAGAATATGGAAAATCTACCTTACAAATTCATAAGGATGCCATTAAACCCGGCCAACGTGTATTGATTGTCGATGATTTATTAGCTACTGGAGGTACCATCAAAGCAACCATTGATTTAGTCGAATCATTCGGCGCTGAAGTGGTGGGAGCTGCCTTCTTAATCGAACTAGAAGAGTTTGCTGCCCGCGAAAAAATTTCTGAATATGAAGTCTTTACATTGTTAAAATACTAATGTTATTGGCAATGAGATAAGAAAAAAGCTGGGGCCTAGGTCCCAGCTTAGCTTTTTATTGTGATTAGAAGATATGGTCACGGAACAAGCTTACCACCTTACCGAGAATGTGTACTTGATCTAGGATAATTGCCGACATGGTATCATTTTCGGGTTGTAAACGATAGTAACCCTCTTCTTTGTAAAAGGTTTTACAGGTGGCTTCATCTTCTTCGGTCATAGCAATGACAATTTCACCGTTGACGGCTGAAGATTGTTGTTTAACAATCACATAGTCACCGTCAAGGATACCAACATTAATCATCGATTCTCCGCGAATCCGCAGCATAAATAAATCATCGGATTGATTGGCAAGGGAAGGTGGAATGGGGAAGGAATCTTCAATGTTTTCCACGGCAGTAATAGGCTGACCAGCAGTGACTGTCCCTACGATAGGGATACCCTTGGGTTTGATTTCTAAAGCTTCAAGTCCTTTTTGTGTGATTTCCATAGCGCGTGGTTTGGAAGGGTCTTTAAACAGATAGCCATTATTTTGCAAGCGAGCAATATGACCGTGCACTGTTGAAGTGGATGATAAATTAACCTGTTCGCAAATTTCACGGACGGTTGGAGGGTAGCCTTGACTAGCAACGCTCTCATAAATAAATTGTAGAATTTCCATTTGTCTTGCTTTCATGGGCCAACTCCTCTTTCTGATAATCTTTAGTTCATTATAACATGATTCAACTAATTAGACAAACAAATGTTCGGTTTTGATGTGAATTTATCGGGCATACCCTAGTAAAGGAGCTATGATGACAACACATTTTTTATTCATTTTAAATGAGGATGCTGGGACTTCATCCCACAAAGATATTGCAAAGTATATTGAAAAACAAGGCAAGGTAAACCAAATCCCAAGCGAATGCATCCATATCATTTTTTCCTCATCTTTGACCATGGCTGAGCATTTGATTGAAAAGTTTTATGCCAATTATGAACACTTGATTTTAGTGGCTTGTGGCGGTGATGGAACAGTTTTTGCCTTGGCTAATCTAGTGATGGATAAGGATATTGTATTCTCTATCTTGCCTCTAGGCACAGGGAATGATCTCTATCGGTCTTTGTACCAGAATCGGTCCCACAAACACCAATTAAAAGCCATATTCTCAGGTCACAGTGTTTGGACTGATGCGATCTATTGTGAGGAACTCGACCTGTATTCCTTGAATATCGTCAATATTGGCTTGGATGCCGAAGTAGTTGCCCAGGCTGAAAAAATTCGTCAAGCCCATCCTCACTTGCGGAAATATTCTTATATGTTAGGCATTCCCGCTGTCTTAAAAACCGGCTTATTTCGTGATTATAAGATTGAAGCGGGCTACCATGACCAAAAACTTACCATCAAGGCAGGACCATATGCTGTTGGAGTGACGTGTAATGGCGGCTATTATGGGTCAGGATTCAATGTCAATCCACTGTTTGACGTCAATGATGGCAAGTTGGAATTAATTTATATCCCTGAAGTTAAGGCTCACCGCGTCATGGAGTTGATTTACAAAATATTTGCCGGGAAAATAATTACCGCAACTGGTGTTTACCATGAAAGCGTTGATTGGGTACGTTACCAGAGAAAAACTGACCCACTCTTGTTTTCCTTGGATGGCGAACTTTATGAACTCGATCAATTAACCCTTAGGATAGCACCTAAAAAATATCGCCGTATTAAATAATCTAGTGATTATTTTGACTAGTTTTATAAGAAAAATAGAGGGTATGATAAAGGTCGCTTAGGGCTGGATTGTTGGACAAAAATTTGAATGATAGTATAAAAATATCGGAGGGTCTGGAAAAAGACATATCAAAATAACTCTGATGGCAATTTGCCATCAGAGTTATTTTGTTTCAGGATTTTTTTAGCAAGTTGTGGCAGAACCTTGGAATTTTATTCTTTAATTTGAGCGGGCGACACAAAGACGGTTTGTTGGTTAAAGTAATTAACAAAACCGGGCCGACTGCCATTGGGTTTTTTAACATTTTTGACTTGGGTATAATCTACGGGAACATTATTGGCCAAGCGATATTTGGAATAATGGGCCGCTAATTGGGCAGCTTCGACGATTTCTTGGTCGCTTGGTTGGTCGGTTTGTAATATCACGTGGGAGCCGGGAATATCCTTGGTATGGAACCAGTAATGATTTTTATTGGCCTGACGCAGGCTAAGCTCATCATTTTGCCGGTTATTACGTCCCACTAGAATGCTATGGCCAGCAGAGCTTTGATAGTGTCGTGGGGGGAGTTTTTGGTTTTTCTTTTTACGTTTTTGCTTTTGCTTTTTCAGATAGCCTTGTTGTTCCAACTCTTCCTTGATAGCAGCTAATTCGTTGGGTTCAGACCACTTGATTTGTGTTTCTACACTTTCTAAATAGTCATTTTCAGCCCGAGTATGTGCTAGTTGTTCTTCAATATGGCTTAGTGACTCAGTAAGTTTGTTGTAGCGTTGGTAATATTTTTGAGCATTTTGAGAAGGAGTTAAGGAAGGATCTAATTCGATCGTCATTGCCTTGTCATTGTCATAATAATTAGCTAAGGTCACTGAATCTGCGCCTTTTTCTACTTGGTAGAGGTAAGTTGTCAATAATTCACCCTGCAATTTATAGGCATCAGCTTCTTGACTCCTGTCCCAATCAGCTTGTAGCTTTTGTAATTTACGCTTATTTTTTTTCAGCTCTTTGCTAACGACCTGGACCAGCTGATTACCAATCTGTTTAATATGGTCTTGCTGAGCCATTAAATCATAGTAGCCAGCTAAAAGCTCACTCAAACTAGGATAAAATGTGTAGTCACCAGGAAGACTTTGATAAGGGAAGGGAAGGAAGAAACGTTTATTGTCCTGAGTCTCTATTAAACTAGGTTTTACCTGGTCAAAGTGAGCTAAATAAGCTTGCCAGCCCGTCTTAAAATCGCCATGTTTGTCAATTAAGTGGGAAACTTCTTGGGCAGAGTCCTTGCCGAGTCCCATAAAATGTTCTTGGAGTAGTTTTGGACTAATGTCTTGAATAGACATGGTTGCTAAGTGACTTTCGTCAAGTTGCTTAAAGGGATTGAGCTTTCCTGCTTGGGGAGGCAGAACATAACTTGCTCCTGGTAGTAGGGTACGGTAGGTATTTTGGTAAACAGGAATATGTTTAATACAGTCAAGTATTTTCTTGTCTTGATCAATTAAAAGGATATTAGAATGCCGTCCCATCATTTCTACCACTAATTCTTGTTGTACCGTGTCAGCTAATTCATCCTTACCTTCTAAGGCAAAGATAATGATCCGATCATTTTCAAATTGGCTGACTTGTCTGATCCGACTACCTTCGATAAATTTTCGTAATACCATACAGAAATTAGGTGGAGTATCAGGATTGACATAATCTTGGTCGGACACTTGAACACGCGCAAAATTAGGATGGGCAGAGACTAAGACCTTGATATTTTTACGCTTAGCTCTTAGGGTTAGAATTATCTCGTTGTTATAGGGTTGGTGAATTTTATTGATACGCGCCCCAGCAAAGTTTTCATTTAATTCTGCAACTAGGGCGTGGGTAAACATTCCATCAAATGACATTTATAGCGCCACCTTTCTCAACATTAATTATAACAAATTACCGATAGTGACAAAATAGTAAGGAATTTACACTTGCAGTAAAATTAAAGCAGTGTTAGAATAAAATTAATTTCTTACACATGAAAGGAGTTAAAGTCATGGCTATAAACACACAAAAACGTTACTGGCAAAGCCGCATGGATTAGTTGTGTGTATGCATTAAGCATAGATACAACGTCAGTTTTCTGAGCTGTATCTATGTGGACTTTAACATATACTACGCCCACATAGACGATGATTCTATATCAATCTATGGGGGCTTTTTCTTTATTAGCCTTCCGACAGCTCTTTGGCATACGGTAGGCTTTTTTGTTTAGGAGGAAAATCATGAAAAAAATACGCGCACTTGCTTATACTTTGGTGCTGGCACTGGCTATATTGTTTTTCACTATTCCAAGCTTGCGTCAAGCACAAACGGGAGCGGAAAGTCAGGTCGATCCAGAAACAGTTGATTTACAAGAAACTGATCAGGTTATTGACATTGGCCTTTTACAATATATGGATCATCCGGCTTTGGATCAAATCAGACAAGGAATTTATGACGGTTTAGCTGAACGTGGCTATGTTGATGGTGAAAATATTAATATTGATTATCAAAATGGCCAAGCTGACCAAGCTAACTTAAAAATGATTGCGGATAGTTTTGTTAGTGCTGAAAAGGATTTACTTGTAGGAATTGCGACACCAGCTGGTCAGTCGTTAACTAATGCCTCACAAAATCATATTCCTGTGGTCTTAGGAGCAGTTTCCGATCCGGTTGGGGCAGGCTTAGTTAAGGATGAAGAGGCTCCCGGTGTTAATGCGACGGGAACGACTGATGTGTCGCCATTAGATCAACAATTTGACCTGATGCAAGCAGTGATGCCAGACTTGACTCAATTGGGTATGATTTATAATAGCTCTGAAACAAATGCTGAGGCTATGGTTAAGGATGCCGTGGTAGAAGCCGAATCACGTGGTATTGAAGTGGATGTTAAGACAATTTCTTCGACCAATGACCTTGCCCAAGTGGCAGAACAAGTAGCCCAAGACAACCAAGCTATTTTTATTCCTAATGATAATTCTATCGCGGGTTCTATGGCAACTCTGATAGATGTAACTGATGCCTATAATGTGCCCGTTTTTCCTGTTGTAGATACCATGGTTCGTGATGGAGGGTTGCTGACAGTAGGTCTCAACCAATACCAAATTGGACGTGACACTGCCACAGTAATTGCTGATATTATCGAAGGGGCCGATCCTAGTCAATATCCTATTAAGTACAGTTCCAAAATGGAAACTATCGTGAATTTAGATAAGGCAGAAGAATTGGGAATTCCTATTCCCCAAGAAATTGTGACTAAAGCCAAAGACATGAGTCAAAGAGAGGAAAATTAATATGGATATGATTATCAGTGCGATTTCTCAAGCCATGGTTTGGGCCGTGATGGGCTTAGGAATTTTTATTAGTTTCCGTATTCTCAATCGGGCCGATTTAACTGCGGAAGGGTCTTTTACTTTGGGAGCGGCCATGGGAGTGCAAATGTTGCATTTTGGTCTCCATCCCCTAATCGCCTTACTCTTAAGCTTTTTTGCAGGTATGGCTGGTGGTGCAATTACTGGACTATTAGTTAGCAAGTTAAAGATTAATTCACTATTAGCGGGAATTATTACTATGACCGGATTGTATTCAGTGAACTTAAAAATTATGGGTTCTGCCAATATTTCGCTCACAGGCACTCAATCCCTAAAAGATCTCCTCGCGCCATTAAATCTACCGCGAAACTTAGATACAATTGTTATTGGATCTATAATTTGTTTGATAATAATTGCCAGCTTGCATTATTTCTTGCAAACTGAAATGGGCCAAGCCATGATTGCAACGGGAGATAACTATCAGATGGCTAAGTCGATGGGGATTGCCACCAAAGATATGGTTATTTTAGCTTATATGTTAGCTAATGGTTTAATCGCTGTGTCAGGTTATTTAGTGGCTACCGATAATGGTTTTGCTGATATCTCAATGGGAATCGGATCGACAGTTATTGCCTTAGCCGCCATTATTATTGGTGAGGTGCTCATCCCCAATGTTAAACTCTATAAACGTTTAATCACTATCGTCTTGGGGTCTATTGTTTACCGTATTTTATTAATGCTGGTACTCTTGTTAAATTTCGATGCCAATGATTTTAAACTATTCTCAGCCCTGATTGTGGCCTTATGTTTAGCTATTCCTAGTATTCAAGGGCTTTTTCAATCAGTACGTGCCTTTCGGAAAGGAGCAAAATAATGACTAGTAAGCTGCAATTAAAGGCGGTATCAAAAGGCTTTAAACGCCATACTCCTGATGCCTTTACTGCCCTAGATCAGATTAATTTAGATATTGCTGATGGTGACTTTATTACGCTTGTAGGGGGGAATGGTGCTGGGAAATCAACCTTGCTTAATAGTATCGCTGGTCACTTTCCTATTGATAGTGGTGACATTTATTTAGATGGTGAGTCTATTAGTCACTTGGATGAGGAAGAACGGGCTGCGTTTGTGGGGCGAGTATTTCAAAACCCTGCGATGGGAACTGCTCCGCGAATGACGGTAGCGGAAAATCTGGCGCTAGCTAAACGCCGTGGTCATAAAAGACGTTTACGGCGATCAGTGAAAGAGGATGACCGCCAAGAATTTGCTGAAATGTTAAGTCGGTTAAATCTAGGTTTGGAAGACCGTTTAGATACAGAAATTGGTTCGCTGTCAGGGGGACAGAGACAAACGATTTCCTTGTTGATGGCAACAATCAATCGTCCAGAAATCTTGCTTTTAGATGAGCATACTGCCGCCTTAGATCCTAAAACTTCAAAACTGATATTAGAATTAACGAATCAAATAGTGAGAAATGATAAGTTAAGTACCTTAATGATCACTCATAACCTCCAAGATGCCATTGATTATGGTAACCGCATCTTGGTTCTATCTCACGGGTCGATCCTTTATGATATTAAACAAGAAGACAAAGCGAATCTAACTGCTATCCAACTTTATCAGTTGATGGAAGGCGTATAAACCATAAAAGACTGCAAGTAATATCACTTGCAGTCTTTTATAGTGGGTAAGTAATCATATTAGGCTAATTGTTGCAACTTATCAGGGCGGAAACCGTTGAAAGGTTCTTGGCCGTCAGCCACAACCACTGGTAGGGATTGGAAGCCTAAAGCCTTTACTTCGTTGAGTGCTTCATCCGATTCGGTAATATCTTTGACTTGAAAAGTCACATTCTTATCATTTAAAAAACGTTTGGTAAAGTTGCATTGGCTGCAATTAGGTTTAGAATATACTGTAACCATTTTCATTTCCTCCTCTTTATTCTACCATATGCGGTGAATAAATTATTAACATACACAATATATAGCGTTTTATAGTATTTGTCAAGATAAAAGTTTTCATGTCTCTCCTCAGCTTGACTGCTAGTAATAGTTTTAATTGCGAAAAAAATTTGCTATACTTTCAAACATATAAAGCTTCATTTATTAACTGACAAAAGAAAGAGGGACCATTATGGATGCCAAAACTTATATCGAAGAAACTAAGCGAATCTGGCAAGAAAAGTATGTTAACGAACCAGAATTTATGCAAACTTTAGATGAATTTGTTGATTCGATTGTGCCTGTTTTAGAACGTCATCCTCAATATATTGACCATAATGTGCTACAAGTCATAGCTATTCCGGATCGAATTATTACTTTCCGCGTGGCTTGGACTGCTGATGATGGCTCGGTTCAAGTTAATACTGCTTACCGGGTACAGTTTAATTCAGATTTAGGGCCTTATAAGGGTGGTTTACGCTTCCATCCTAGTGTTAACTTATCAATTTTAAAATTCTTAGGTTTTGAACAAATTTTCAAGAATGCTTTAACCAGTTTACCAATCGGTGGTGGCAAGGGAGGGTCTGATTTTGATCTTAAAGGTAAATCCGATGGCGAGATTATGCGTTTTTGCCAAAGTTTAATGACAGAATTACAGAAGCATATTGGGCCTGATTTAGATGTTCCGGCTGGGGACATTGGCGTTGGGGCGCGGGAAATTGGTTATCTTTATGGCCAATATAAACGTCTAAGAGGGTTCGAAAATGGCGTCATCACAGGTAAACCATTGCCAATAGGTGGGAGCCAAGCCCGTACACAAGCCACTGGTTATGGAGCAGTTTACTTTATCGATAAGATGCTAGCCGATAAAGGTCAAGAATTAGCAGATAAACGGGCTATTGTTTCTGGCGCTGGTAATGTTGCCATTTATGCGATTGAAAAATTAGAAGAACTAGGGGCTAAAGCATTAACTGCTTCGGATTCCAATGGTTATGTTGTTGATGAAGAAGGAATCGATGTTGCTTTACTAAAAGAAGTTAAAGAAGTTAAACGTCAACGATTAACTGCCTATGCGGACCAACGTGAATCCGCTCGTTACTATGAAGGGTCAGTTTGGCACGCAGAATTAACTGCTGATATTGCCTTACCTTGTGCCACTCAAAATGAAATTGATGAACAAGAAGCGCAACAAATTGTTGCCAATGGGGTTAAATTCATTTCTGAGGGAGCTAACATGCCCTTAACTAAGGCTGCTACTGATGAATTACTAGCTAAAGACGTTTATATTGGCCCAGCTAAGGCGGCCAATGCTGGCGGGGTTGCTGTATCTGCCCTTGAAATGGCACAAAATTCAGCACGTTTACGCTGGTCTTTTGACGATGTTGACCAAGAGCTCCATGATATAATGGATGCTATCTATGCTAATGTCTCTAGTGCTGCTGAAGAATATGGTTTCCCTGGTAACCTGATTAAAGGAGCAAATATTGCTGCTTTTATCAAAGTCGCCGATGCCATGATCATGCAAGGGGTTCACTGATCTGCTAATAAAATTATTTTTGCTAATGAAGGTGATGTAATGTTAAGCAAAGAAATTAATGAAAACGTCTTACGGACCCTCCTACCCCAACGTTCAAGGCAGTCCTATAAAAATAATTTTGGTCATTCCTTTATTATTGCTGGCAATCAGGAAATGGGTGGGGCAGGGCAAATTGCTGCTTCGGCTTGCGTGAATGCTGGTTCAGGGTTAACGACAGTCGTAACTGACTCTATCAACTTACCTGCTATTCATAGTCAATTACCTGAAACAATGGTGATTTCGAATTCCAATAATCTTGCTTATTTGAAAGCTCAGTTACAAAGCGCTGATCATATTTTAATTGGTCCTGGCTTGGGTCAGGACCAAGAGGATTGGGCAAGGCTAGTTGACCTAATTAAAAGTGTGGATGCCAAAATACCATTAGTATTAGATGCTGATGCGATTACCTTTTATAGCCAGGCTGGGTCTAGCATTCAAGCAGTGTTTAAGATGCATCCTTTGATTATGACACCTCACTTAGGCGAGTGGCGGCGTCTTTGTCAAGAAAAAATTTCTAGTGAAGATAATGATAGCATCCAGAAATGGGTTGACCAAGAGGGAGTTTTTCTACTGTTAAAATCAAGTCGTAGCCGCATTTTTATGCCTCAGTCTAATTTTTATTACCAAAATACATTTGGTAATCCTGCCATGGCAACTGGAGGAATGGGAGACTGTTTGGCTGGTTTAGTGACAGCTTGTTTGGGACAAGTAGCCAGCATTGCAGATGCTATAGCCTTGGCAATGGGCTTGCATTCTTATACAGGGGATAAGTTAGCCCAAAAGCATTATGTTGTTAGGCCCAGTCAACTTGCCCAAAAACTACCTCTTGTCATGCATGAATTAGCAAATTAGCTTTAAAGAGAAAAATAGACATATATTAATTTACCCGTTCAAGAAGACCCAAAAGCAGACTTGAACGGGTCTTTTGATACTATCTGCTAAAAAATAAAACAATAATGAGTTTTTTATGTCAATTGCCTTGCTAAACGTTTTGGAGTCTGATAATATATAAACTGAATTGTCAGACAATTTAGAAAATTCAAGAAAAGGTGATTACATGTCAAAGAGTAAAGAAATTATTGCTAAGGATAAACAATACTATGCGACAAGTGGGCGGATTCCTTATTACCCCTTAGTAATTGACCACGCCAAGGGAGCTCAAATTATTGACGCTGATGGAAAAAAATACATTGATTTACTGGCATCCGCTTCAGCATTGAATGTAGGACATGCACCTGACCGAGTTGTGGCTGCTATTAAAGAGCAAACCGATAAGATGATCCACTATACGCCAGCCTACATGTATCACCAACCAGTGGCTGATTTAGCAGAAAAATTAGCAGAAATTAGTCCCGGAAACTTTACCAAAAAGGTTGCCTTTGGACTCAGCGGCTCAGATGCCAATGATGCTATCATAAAATTTGCTCGTGCCTACACTGGACGACAAAATATTGTCAGCTTTGAACAGGCCTATCATGGTTCTACTTTTGGATCTTTGTCTATGTCAGCTATCTCATTGGGAATGCGGCAAAAAATTGGTCCTTTATTACCGGGGATTTACCATATTCCTTATCCAGACGCTTACCGAGGCTTATATGGAGAAACAGAACCGCGGTCCGCAGAAGGCTACTTACAGGTTTTTAAATCAATGACCGAAAACTATTTACCCAAAGAAGAAATTGCGGCAGTAGTTGTCGAAACTATTCAAGGGGATGGGGGATTGTTGGAACCTGTTCCAGGTTATTTTAGAGCCTTAGCTGATTTTTGTCATGCTAATGGGATTTTATTTGCCGTGGATGATGTCCAACAAGGCCTAGGTCGTACTGGAACCTGGTCATCAATTGAACATTTTGATGTAGAGGCTGATCTAATTATATATGGAAAATCCTTAGCGGGAGGTCTGCCATTATCAGCTGTTGTGGGACGTGCAGAAATAATGGACGGCTTACAAATTCCTGGTCATGTCTTCACAACAGCTGCTAATCCAGTCTGCTGTCAAGCCGCATTGGCCACGATTCAAACCATTGAAGAAGATAATTTATTACAAGCCTCAACCGATAAAGGGGCCTATGCTAAAAAGGCTTTTACCGACTTGGTAAATAAATATGACTTTATCGGTGATGTCCGTGGAATAGGCTTATCTATCGGAGTGGATATTGTTTCCGACCGGCAGAGCAAGAGTAAAGATAGCCAAGCAGCTTTAAAGATTTGTAATCGAGCATATGAAAAAGGGTTACTTATGATTGCTGTAGCTGGCTCAGTATTACGCTTCCAACCGCCATTGGTTATTTCATATGAAGAATTGGATCAAACTTTCACTATTTTAGACGAAGTTTTTACTGAATTAGCAAACGGCCAACTGGCTAACTATGATGTATCGGGACAAGGATGGTAGTTATGATGAAAAAATTTAGAATTGCAATGGCTTTTGTGGGGGTATTAATTGGGGCTGGCTTTGCTTCCGGACAAGAAATGCTGCAATATTTTACCGCCTTTGGTATTTGGGGAATTATTGGTAGTTTACTTTCTGTTTTTATTTTTGCCTTTTTCGGTTACAGTTTAATTGATTTAGGCCACCAATTTAAGGCAGTATCTCACCGCGATGTTTTAGAAAAAATTGTTCCCCCTATAGTGGGTGCTTTAATCGATATTTTTCTCTTATTAACTTTGTTTGGTATCGGGGTGGTAATGATTGCCGGAGCAGGGTCTAACCTTAACCAACAATTTGGTCTTCCTCTCTGGTTAGGGGCCGCTATCGTATCTTTGTTAGTGATTATTGTTGGTTTACTAGGAACTAAACGGGTTATCGATGCCATTGGGGCTATGGCTCCGTTTTTAATTGCTTTGGTAGTTATAATTGCAGCCACAACAATTTGGACCAATCCTATTGATTGGCAAGTCTTGAATACAGCTGCTCGTTCTTTGGAAACACCACTACCTAATTGGTTTATTTCTACCTTAAATTATGCGTCTGTTAACTTGACTACAGCAGCCGCCACCTCATTTCTTATTGGTGGTCAGGAAGAAGATGGTCAAGTGGCTAGACAAGGAGGCCTATTGGGCGGAATAATTACAGGTTTATTGATTGTCTTCATTAATTTCACCTTGTTTATCGTTTCCGACCAAGTAGCGGCCTATGATATGCCTATGTTACAAATGGCAGCACTCTTATCCCCTATAGTTGGTGTAATCATGTCAGTATTAATTTTTCTAGAGATTTGGAATACAGCCATGAGTGTTCTATATTCCTTTGTAACCTCCTATGTAAACCCTAGTAAAAAACAATTTAACATGCTATTTATTACGGTAATCTGTGTGGCATTTGTTCTCAGTTTTGGTGGTTTTAAGGATGTGATTGGTTTCGTTTATCCAGCAGTTGGCTATGGAGGCTTTATTATTTTAAGTCTCTTTGTCATCGCTTGGTTTAAGATGAGACGCCAGTCGTAATAAAAAGGAGACTCAGATGTTCTAAAGAGGAACATCTGAGTCTATTTTTTTGCATTTAAGCGTTCTCTAATATTTTAGGCAGATCCCAAGGGGTGAGGATTCCTTTTAAGGATTTAGGACTAGGTTCTTTATTTGGTTCAATAATTAAAACGATGGGGTATCGATTGTCTTGCAAAAGGTCTAGGAAACGATCATCCAGTTTGAAGCAAGAAAAATCAGGGGTGACAAAGTTTTTATCACTAAGCTGCTTATTTTTCTGGTGACGTAACAAATCCTGACATTGAGTCTGATTGAAATCGACTTGCTTTAAATTCTCTTGGGCCAACCAATGGGTGATGACTTCGGCAGAGAGTATGCCTATAAGTTGGGTATCCTTGAAAACTGGGTATTGGGAATACTTTTCTTTTGACATTAAGTTCAGTACCTTGGCCAAGCTTTGATTCGCTGTGAGGGAAATGACATCTTTTTGATAGTGTCCCACACGACTATCCATAGTCATTTTGTTAATGATTTCTTGCAAAACGGCCACTGTAGAATCACTAGGATTAGCCAAGTCTTCATCGGAGGCTAATTTTTCATGCACTAAAAGATTGCGTAATTCCCGAATAGCATCAAGATCAAGATGATGCTTTTTGATGACAGGGTGTTTCTGGCTTAACTGTTGAACAGCAGAAGCAAAACTCAAATCCTTATCATTTAATTCTGCCTTCATGAGCCGGTGTAGGGTATTAAAGTCAGCTAAAAATTGGTCGACGTTATTTTTCATTTTGGCCTCCTTGGTAAGGAGCTTGTCGGGCTAAGTTAGTAATATAGTCAAAGAAGCGATCATGGTCTACATCATAAACGAGTTGAATAGGTCGACCTTGGTCAGAGATAATAGTGCGTCCTTGAGAAACACCATAAACCATCACATCGCTGGTCAGAACTTGACTAGAGGCCAAGGAGGGATCAGCAAAATAGGCTACGGTTAATACATCCCATAAGAAATAAGTTGAATTAGTATGAATAAAACTCATAGGTGGCACTAAAGCATAAGCTTGTCCTAAAAAATCGATGCCTGGAATATGATGGTCTTGTGCCCAAGTTTGACGGATAGCATTGGTCAAGGGGACTTTGTTGGTGGACTCTAAACCAACCATATGAATGTCTATATCAGCATCCCAAACTACTTTAACAGCTTCAGGATCCCAGAAGGCATTCCATTCTGCTGTTCCATCATGGTGAGGTTCTTGCACATTACCGTTGGCTAAGAATGTGCCTCCCATCCAATATAGTCCATTAATTTTTTGACTTAGTTTTGGATTGTGGGTTAATACTGTCGCTAAATCGGTAAGGGGGCCAACAAATACTAGGTCAATGGCTTGGTCACTTTCCCTTAGAATTTGGCTTAAATGTTGGTCAGCTGATTGGTCTAATAGTTTATTTTGGTCAGTCATGTCTTGATTTAACATAGGCATAGCATCAATTGTAAAGGCATGCTCACGCCATGAAGAAGGGAAGGGATTGCGTGGTCTTGCATTAGACATAGCTATGGGGATATCTTTACCTTTACCAAAGACTTGAATGATTTTTTGACTGGCAGAAGTTGCTGGTTCCACATAACAATCAGCATTGACTACACCAACGCCCACTAAATCGATATCCGGCATTTGGAGTAAGAGGAAGAGTCCAACTAAATCATCAACGCCACCATCGTGATTATAATAAACTTTGCGCATAATGAACCTCCTTAGATTTCTAAGGCTATTATAGCTAAAAGCTGGATAAAGTTCATTAAGAAAACTTAATAAATTGGCAGATAAGCTTTAGATAGCGTTTTCAACAAGATTTCCATTTCTTCGAATAAGATGCACTATTGTAATTAAATGTGCTGCACTATATAATGCAGTTATGAAATATTGCAATAAAGGAGTGCGTTATTTGTGAATAAACAGGTCTATGATTTTAATGAGGGCAATGCTAAAATGAAAGATATTCTTGGGGGGAAAGGTGCTAACTTAGCTGAAATGACTAAGTTAGGTTTACCAATACCTAAAGGTTTTACTATTTCCACTCAAGCATGTATGTCTTATCTCAATCAGAAAGAGGACTTTTCTGAGGACTTAATTCAAGAAATTAAAAGTCACGTCAAGTCTTTACAACTAGCTACTGGGAAAAGCTTTAATGATAGTACTCAGCTTCTTTTGGTATCGGTGCGTTCTGGTGCTAAGCAATCTATGCCGGGTATGATGGATACCATTTTAAACCTAGGACTTAATGATGGTAATTTATCGGTTCTTGCCGAAGAAACTGGTAACTGGGTGTTCACCTTGGATTGTTACCGTCGCTTGATTCAAATGTATGGGAATGTGGTGGCTGGTATCCCAAGTCATTATTTTGAAAGGTGTCTGGATAAAGTCAAAACAGCTAAAGGCTATAAAAATGATACTGACTTAAATTGTGAAGACTGGCAAGGAATTATAACGGATTTTAAAGCAATCTACTACAAACATTGCCAAGCTAGTTTTCCTCAAGAACCAATGCAACAACTTTTTGGAGCTATTGCAGCGGTATTCTCTTCGTGGAATAATGAGCGTGCGCAAGTTTACCGCGAGTTAAATGACATTCCTGATAACTTAGGTACGGCTGTTAATATTCAAGAGATGGTTTATGGGAATACTGGTAATCAATCAGGAACAGGAGTTGCCTTTACTCGTAATCCATCGACAGGAGAAAATGGCCTTTTCGGCGAGTATTTAATTAATGCTCAAGGCGAAGATGTTGTTGCTGGGGTGAGGACCCCTGCTAGTATCGACAAATTGGCGACTGACCTGCCTCAGTGCTATGAGGACTTAGTGCGTCTTAGTGATCTCTTGGAAAAACATTATTGTGACATGCAAGATATCGAATTTACTATTGAAAACGGCAAATTATTCATATTACAAACCCGGAATGGGAAAAGGACTGCTAAGGCGGCCTTTAATATCGCCGTTAGTTTGGTTAATGAGGGCTTAATTTCCAAGGAACAAGCTCTAATGCAAATTGAGGCGAAGTCGGTTGATCAAGTCCTCCATCCTACTTTCTCAGCTGAAGCACTCGGGGCTGCCAAATTATTAACAGATGAGGGTTTACCAGCTAGTCCTGGTGCTGCTTCTGGTCGTGTGTATTTCGACGCGGCAACCGCTCAGGAAAAAGCGCAAGCCGGAGAAAAAGTGATTTTGCTCCGCCAAGAAACTTCTCCTGAAGATATTAATGGTATGGTAGTAAGTCAGGCCATTGTTACTAGTCGTGGAGGGATGACTTCCCATGCTGCTGTAGTAGCACGAGGTATGGGGTGCTGTTGTGTAGTGGGTTGTTCTGATTTAGAAATTGATGAAGTAGCGGAATTGGCTAGGATGAATAGCCAAACTTTACATGCTGGTGATTATATTTCTGTAGATGGCACTGAAGCTAAGATCTATGCTGGTCAGATAGCAATGGTTCCTTCAACGGGGCAAGAGGCTTTCCATACAATTATGGACTGGGCACGTGAAAAAGCGAAACTAGATGTACGGATGAATGCGGAAAGCAAGTCTGATATTCGTATGGGATTAAGTTTTAATCCAGCGGGAATAGGTCTAGTACGAACTGAGCATATGTTTTTTGCCCCTGAACGTTTACGGGAAATGCGCCGATTTATCTTTTCAAAGAATGCTTATGACCAAGATGCAGCGCTTAAGCGGATTCTTAATTATCAATTGGAAGATTTTAAGACGATTTATGAAGAAATGCAAGACCGTCCTGTTGTTATTCGTCTTTTAGATCCTCCTTTACATGAATTTTTACCACATAATAATCAAGAAATTAGTCAGCTTGCTAAGCAGTTGCATTTAACCATTTCTCAGTTGGAGAATCGGATGGATGAATTAGCCGAAGTTAATCCGATGTTAGGTCATCGTGGTTGTCGTTTGGCCATTTCTTATCCCAACTTATATAAGATGCAGGCCGAAGCAATTATAAAATCAGCAATCATAATGAAAGAAAAGGGCTTAAGAGTCAAACCAGAAATTATGATTCCCTTAGTTGGTATAAAGGAAGAATTAACAAGCATAAGAGCCGAAATTGTTGCCCATATAGAGGCCTTATTAATTGAAAATAAAACCTATATTGACTATAGTGTAGGAGCGATGTTAGAAATACCTCGGGCTTGTTTTATTGCTGATGACCTAGCAGAATCTGCTGATTTCTTTAGCTTTGGAACTAATGATCTTACTCAGTTGACTTATGGTTTTTCCCGTGATGATGCTGGAAAGTTTATCAATGAATATGTCAATCGTAAAGTCTTAAAACTAGATCCTTTCCAGACTTTAGACGAAGTTGGCGTTGGTAAACTTATTGAAATTGCAGTTAACAAAGCTCGGCAAGCTAAGCCAGAAATGAAGCTAGGGGTCTGTGGGGAATTAGGTGGGGATCCTAGATCGATTGCTTTCTTCCATAAGATTGGCTTAGACTATGTATCATGTTCTCCTTTTAGAGTGCCTATCGCCCAATTAGCTGCTGCTCAAGCAGCCATCCAATTCAAATAAGACTTATTTTGGAGGAAACGATGAATTTATCGGACCGGCAAAACGAAATAATAACCATAGTAAAAAATAATCAACCGATTTCAGGCGAAGCCATTGCTAAGCGATTAGGACTCGCGAAATCAACCCTACGTTCTGATTTTTCTATCTTAACCATGACGGGAATTTTAGATGCTAAGCCCAAGGTTGGTTACTACTATGCTGGCTTTGACTTACCCAGTTTGGTTACTGACAAACTCTATAATACACCGGTCACTGATGTCATGGTGCCTCCTGTTCTAGTCGGACCCAGTCTTTCTATCAAAGACGCTATCACTCACTTATTTATGTATGATGTTGGGTCCCTTTATGTTATTGATGAAGACAGTCAGGCTTTGTTGGGTTTAGTGTCGCGAAAAGATCTCTTGCGCAGCGCCTTAATCGCTGACCAGGGGCAAGCGTCACTAGCAATTGTAATGACTCGGATGCCCAATATCTATCGTATTGGTAGTGAAGAAACCGCCTTTGAAGCAGCCAAGCTTATTCGCCGACATCAAGTAGATTCCTTACCTATCATGGCAACCGATGACCCATTAAAAATTATTGGAAAGGTTTCTAAGACCTCTTTGCTTGATTTCTTCATTGATATTTATGAGCGTTAATAAAGTTTAGGGAGGATAACATGCCAAGACATTCATTTCCAATCTATATTATTTCTGATGCTATTGGGGACACTGGTCAGCGCATAGTCAATGCTGCCTTGGCCCAATTCCCTGATTTATCGCAAAGTGTGGTTAAACGTTATCCCTTTATTAGTCAAGAAAGTGAATTAGAGCCCATTTTAAAATTAGCAGTTAAGGAAGACGCCTTACTTGTGACCACAATTGTTGATCCTAAGCTTAATCACTATGTCGCTACTTATTGTGAGGAAAATAAACTAGATTATTTAGATTATATGACGGATGCTTTGCAGTTACTTAGCAAAAAGAGTCAACTAACACCCCGTTATCAAAGTGGGGTCATTCATGACTTAGACAAAGACTATTTCAACCGTATAGCTGCTATTGAGTTTGCCGTTAAATATGATGATGGTAAGTCAAGCAAGGGCTTTTTGGCTGCAGACCTTGTTATTCTAGGGGTCTCACGAACATCTAAGACGCCTTTAAGTATGTACCTTGCCAATAAATCTTATAAGGTCGCTAACTTACCCCTAGTTCCAGAAGTCCCTCTAGCAAAGGCGCTTTATCAAGTTGAATCAAGGCGTCTATTTGGTCTTACAGCGAGTCCGGAATATATTGCCAATATTCGTTATAATCGCATTAAATTAATGGGTCTGGACCAAAGATCATGTTACGCCAATCTTGAGCGGATACGTCAGGAACTCTCCTATGCGGAAGAAGTTTATCATCGGCTACATGCTCAAGTCATTAATGTAGAAGACCGCTCAATTGAAGAGACAGCGCAAATCATCGAGCAAGCCTATCAAAATTAAAAAATTTTTCCAGTGATCAGTAGGTAAATCTTATTAGGTCACTGGAATTTTTTCATGGCTTAGGGTATATTTAATTTAATATTAAAATGGTGCATTCACGAAAGGAGAACGTTTATGATGTTAGCGGAAACCGTGGACTACCTAGAAAAACAAGGCGTTGAAAAACCGGAAATTGCTCTGATACTTGGCTCAGGTTTAGGTGGTATGGTAGAAGAATTCACTGATAGCCAGGCTATCCCTTATAAGGATATTCCCAACTTTCCTGAATCAACGGTGGTTGGTCATGAGGGAAAACTTGTTTTCGGTAAATTAGCTGGTCGGTCAGTAGTGGCTTTACAAGGCCGTTTCCACTACTATGAAGGTTATGATTTACAGACGGTAACTTATCCAGTCCGTGTTTTTAAAGAATTAGGTGTTAAAAAAATTATCATCACTAATGCAGCAGGAGGTATTAATCCTGACTTCAATGTAGGGGACTTGATGATTATTACTGATCATATTAATTTAGCTGGTGCTAATCCCCTAATTGGACCTAATATTGATGATCACGGGCCACGCTTTGTTGATATGTCAGAAGCCTATAGTAAACGGGCTTATGAGCTCTTAAAATCGATAGGCCAGGAGGAAGGTATCGCACTACAAGAGGGTGTTTATACTTGGTTTTCAGGGCCAACTTATGAAACACCAGCAGAAATTCGTTTCGCTAGGACAATTGGCGGTGACGCTTGTGGGATGTCAACCGTACCGGAAACTATTGTTGCCAAACATTGTGGCATGGAAGTAGCAGGTATTACTTGTATCACTAATAAAGCAGCTGGTATGCAAGCGAGCTTAAATCATGAAGAAGTAGTAGTAGCCACCCAAGACGCCAATGAAAAATTCCGTCGATTAGTTAAGTCTTTAGTTGCTAAATTTTAATTGTATAATCAAGGTGAGGCTGTGACAAATGTCCCAGCCTTATTTTTTGCGTTAAAATGATTGTTTTTGAAAGAAAATGATTGAAATAATCATGAGCCTTTGTTAAACTATTAACGAGGTGGTGGAAGTGCTTTCTCAGACAAGAAGACAAAAAATTGCTCAGTACGTTCAAGACTATAAAACAGTGACTGTCCAAGACTTGGTTCAGGTTTTTGATTCTTCAGAAGCGACAATTAGACGTGACTTAAAACAGCTAGAAGAAGATAAACAAATTACTCGGGTGCATGGTGGTGCCATAGCCAAGCAGAATTTATCAGGTGAAGACTTCTTCAGTGATAAGTTGACCAGAAATGCGGAAGCTAAGGCGCGAATTGGTGCCTTTGCAGCCAGTCTCGTTAGCTCGGGTGAAACGATTTATTTAGATGCCGGAACGACGACTCGGCAAATGATTACTCATTTACCCCAGGATATTCTGGTGGTTACTAATTCTTTGTCAATTGCTAATCAATTAGTTCAGCATATGATTGAAACAATCATAATTGGTGGCAAAGTCAAGCAAGCAACCGATGCTATTGTGGGTCATCAAGCCTTGAAACAGTTGGAAGACTACCATTTTTCTAAGGCTTTTATGGGCGTTAATGCCATTGATCTCAAGTTTGGCATGACAACACCAGATAGTCAGGAAGCTGCGATTAAACAGCAAGCGATGCAACAAAGCTTGCGCATTTATCACTTAGCTGATGCTTCCAAATTTGACCAAGTGACTTTTGCTGCCGTGAATCCTTTAGATGTAGGGAGCTTAATTACTGTTGACTTGCCGGATGCACTTTATCAACGCTATCATAATGAACTTGCAATGAAAGTGGTGACGAATTAATGATTTACACAATTACTTTTAATCCTGCCATTGATCTCATATACCGGTTACAAGATGACCTTTATCCTGGTCAATTAAACCGATCACAGAATGAAGATTATATTATGGGAGGGAAGGGGTTAAATGCCTCATTATTATTGAAGCGATTAGGCCATGACACTGTGGCAACCGGGTTCTTGGCTGGTTTCACTGGTGACTTTATCAAGCAAGAATTGACTCGCTTAGGTATTAAACCTTACTTTATTACAGTTGAAGGAACGACGCGTATTAATGCCAAAGTCAAGGGTCAGGATGAAACAGAAATCAATGGGGCTGGACCAGAAATTCATCCTGAAAATGTTCAAGCTTTAATTGATTATTTACAGGCTGAGTTGACTAGCGATGATGTCGTTTTTCTAGCCGGAAATAAGGGCTTGGGTATGAGTCAGGCAGATTATGTGGCCATTGCCCAATTAAGTCACCAGGTGGGGGCTAAATTAGTTTTAGACTCTAATGCGGACTTATTGACTTCTTGCTTGGAATACCATCCCTTTATCATTAAGCCAAATCAAGATGAACTTAATGAGATCTTTGACTGTCAAGTTTCTAGCCAAAGCGATGTCATTCATTACGCTAAACGTTTACAAGATATGGGCGCTAAACACGTTTTAGTTTCTTTGGGAGGAAAAGGTTCAATTCTAGTAACTGAACAAGGTCAAATTCTTGCAGCCAATGCTCCTAAAGGGCAAGTCATTAATTCCACTGGTGCGGGCGATTCTATGCTGGCAGGATTTATTGGCCAATACTTAGATAATGGTAGTTTAGAAGATAGTTTACGCCAAGGGGCCGCTTCGGGTTCGGCAACAGCCTTTTCGACTGGTATTGCTGGGGCGAAAGCAGTAGAACAATTAAAAGCACAAATAAAAATTACAGAAATTGGGGAGTAAAATTATGCATTTATCAGAATTATTTCATGAAGAATTAATGGATTTATCCTTAACTACTGAATCCAAAGATGCGACGCTAAATCATTTGGCTAGTTTAATGACTGCTTCTAATCGTTTAGCTGACAAAGAGAGTTATGTTGATGCTTTACAAGCTCGGGAAGCTCAATCGACCACTGGTGTTGGGGACGAAATCGCCATGCCTCATGCCCAGGATGAATCAATTACCGAAGCAGCAATTATTTTTGGACGGTCAAAAGACGGTATTGAATGGGAATCATTTGATGGTCAACCAGCGAAATTGATTTTTATGATTGCAGCACCTAAAGGAGGCTCGGACGAACACCTGTCAGCTTTAGCAAAATTATCGTCTGTATTGATGAACCCAGAAGCTAAAGCAGCCATCCTAGCCGCTAACAACCCAGCAGAAGTTATTGCGGCAATTGATCAATACGATCCTGACCGTCAAGAGGCTAAAGAGGAAGCAGCACCTGCTACGGCAGAAGCTACTAGTACTGAAGCTAGTGACGAAAATGAAAAATACTTGTTAGCCGTCACTGCTTGTCCAACTGGAATTGCGCATACTTATATGGCAGAAGAAAAACTAAAACAAGCAGCTAATGCCGCTGGAGTTCCAATTAAAGTAGAAACTAATGGTCAAAGTGGCGTTGGAAACCGTTTAACTAAAGCGGATATTGAAAGAGCAGACGCTATTATCGTGGCTGCTGACCGTAAAGTTGAAATGAATCGTTTTGACGGTAAGGAATTAATTATTGTTCCAGTAGCTGATGGGATTAATAAGGCTGACCAATTAATTGACCGCGCAGTCAATGGCCAAACTAAGACCTATCATGGTCAACTTGATGCCGAACAAGATGATGATAAAGAAGACAACGAATCATTGGGTCGAGTGATTTATAAACACTTGATGAATGGTATTTCTCACATGTTACCTTTTGTAGTGGCAGGGGGCTTGTTGATTGCTATTTCCTTCTTCTGGGGAATTCATTCTGCAGAAGTTGATCATGAATCCTATAACCAAATTGCCCATGTCTTCAAGATGATTGGGGATTTATCCTTTGCGATGATGCTACCCGTCTTAGCTGGTTTTATTGGTCGCTCAATTGCTGATACCCCAGGATTGGTTATTGGTATGATGGGTGGAGTTTTTGCGGATCCTTCTAAATTATCTGCCTTCTCTGATACCGGGGTCTTTACCGATATGACTGCTTCTGGTTTCCTTGGTGCATTGGTCGCTGGTTTCTTAGCGGGTGGTATCGTTTGGGTGCTCAAAAAAGCCTTTGCTTGGTTACCAAAATCTTTAGAAGGAATGAAACCAATCTTTATTTATCCCGTTTTTGGTGTGTTAATTATGGGCCTAGTGATGCTCTTCGTAATCAACAAACCACTAGGTGCTGTAACGGTTGGTTTAACTAATTTCTTGGCTTCTATTCCAAGAGAGTGGAATGTTGTCCTTGGCTTTATTGTGGCGGCTATGATGTCTATTGATATGGGTGGTCCAATTAATAAGGCATCTTATGTGACTGGGACAGCCTTGGTTACCCAAGCCGCTGGTTCTGGATCAAATGTGATGGCAGCAGTAATGATTGGTGGTATGGTGCCACCACTTGCCATCGCGATGTCAGCGACAATCAACAAAAAATTATGGCCAGAAGCTCAACGGAATTCAGCTTTAATTAACTATGTTATGGGTGCAGCCTTTATTACTGAAGGTGCTATTCCATTTGCAGCAACTAACCCATTGAAGGTTATTCCTTCTCTAGCTGTTGGTTCTGGTGTTGCTGGTGCCTTGTCTATGTTATTTGGCTGTATCTCCTATGTTCCTCATGGTGGTGTCTTTGCTATGATTGCTGGTGGTATTTCTAATCCATGGTTATATTTACTATCTTGGATTATTGGTGGTTTAGTTGGAGCGATTATGCTTAATGTTTTACTACATGAGAAAAAAGAAATTGCAGAAAAAGCAGAATAATTGATAGTATTCACTCAGAGGGTGTAACAATAGTCACACTCTCTTTTTAGTGTTTTAGAAGACATTAACACTATAGAACTGCTAAAATGATTATTGACAAACTTTAACTCAATAACTTATCGTTCAGAGTAAGTGAACAATTGTATATAATTAGAATCCTTAAAATAAGCATAAGAAAGTAGCGATTTTATGACAACCTTAATTGAAGTAGCAAAATTGGCAGGTGTTTCCAAGAGCACAGTGTCTCGGTATTTCAACCAGGGCTATGTCAGTGACCAGGCCCGCATACAAATTGAAGCTGCGATTAAAGCAACGGATTATAGTCCTAATCGAATGGCACGTAGCTTAAAGGCTCAATCATCTGGGATGGTGGGTTTAGTTATTCCGCGCTTTGAATCGCCTTCTGCTAGCCTAGTTATGGCTGGTGCTGATGACATCGCCTATGAAAATAACCAACAATTATTAATTGCTAATACCAATCGGGATAGTCAACGCGAACTGACTGCTATAAGAACATTGCAACAGCAACGAGTGGATGCCTTAATCACTATGACTCATAATAATGAAGATTATTTACTTGAAGCGGCTCAAACCCTAGATATCCCCTTATTAATTATCGGTCAGTCCTACAAAAAGTTAAATTATATTAGTTATGATGATTATAAAGCTGGACAAATTCTTGCCCAAAAAGCTTATAATCTAGGACACCGAAAGATTAGTTTTATTGGAGTTGATCCTAACGACTTAGCTGTGGGACAAATTCGTCAAGCAGGTTTTATTGATTATTTTGAAAAGCAGGGGATTTCTGTTCAGGTGATACGGTCCCATTTCTCACAATCAGAAAATTTTGCTTTGGCAGATCAACTTTTACAAGCGGGCACAGAAACCTATATCGCCTGTGCTACTGACCAAATTGCTTTGGCCTTTTTAAGTGTGGCCAATGACTTAGGATTTAGGGTGCCTGAAGACTTGTCTATATCTGGATTTGGGGGGTATCGGGAAGGACAGATTCTCGCACCTAAATTAACATCGGTAGCTTACCCTTACCGACAAGCAGGAAAACTTGCAATGTCAGTTATTTTGTCAGGTTTACAGAGACATTCTCAAACAATTTATCAGAAAGTATTAGATGTAGAATTGATTCCCGGTCAGTCTTTGGGCCCAATTTAATCGTTTTATATGACCAGATTTAAAAGACCATTGTCTGGTCTTTAATTATGTGGTAAACTGGGAACGTTCCCACAATAAGCGTTTACATTTTATAAGGAGGAAGTGCTATGAGTGACAAGCAAATTGCCCAAGAAATATTAAAAACAATCGGTGGCCCTGATAATATTGAAAATTATAGCCACTGTGCGACTCGTTTGCGAATTGTATTGAAGGATAATTCTTTAGTTGACAAAGACCATGTTGATACGATCGATGATTTAAAAGGATATTTCTATTCCACTGGTCAACATCAATTTGTTTTTGGCACCGGCCGTGTCAATCAAGTGTATCAGGCTGTGGAATCAGAAATCAATTCTGGCCAGGGAGATTCTGCGATTAATTCAACTGAAGCAGATGAAATGAGTCATGATGGGGAAGCAAACCAAAACAAGGACAAGAAGAAAGACAAGGACAACATGAATCCAGCGCAAAGAGTTGTTCGGGTGTTAGCGGATATTTTGGTGCCTTTAATTCCTGTTCTAGTGACGACTGGTCTCTTAATGGGGATTCGTGGACTACTGACAGAATTAGGTTTTACTTTATCAGATGATATCAATGCTATTTTTACCTTACTAACTGATACAGCTTTTGCTTTCTTGCCAGTCTTTATTACCTATTCTGCTGTCAAGAAATTTAATGGCAACCCTATTCTGGGGATAGCAGTTGGATTAATGTTAGTCGCACCTCAGCTTCCTAATGCCTATGACGTGGCGTCAGGGGCTAGTGAGCCACTTCAAGTAATGGGGATTGAAATTTTTGGTTATCAAGGGACGATTTTCCCTGCCATTATCGCTGGGTGGTTGATTGCTAAGATTGAATCTTGGTTTAGAAAATTTGTTCCATCTGTGATTGACTTGATTGTGACACCATTCTTCACTATTACAATTACTTTAGCTATTATGTTATTTATTTTAGGACCAATTATTCAAGTGATTGAATCCGCTGTTATTGGTTTTATTGTTAACGTAATCAATGCGCCTCTAGGTATTGGATATATTATTTTTGGAGGTTTGCAACAGCTATTAGTAGTCACTGGTCTGCATCACTCCTTATCAATCATTGAAATTTCCTTATTAGACCATTCAGATGCAAATATCTTAAACCCATTGATGACTGCTTCAATGGCTGGACAATTTGGGGCGGCAATTTCTGCGGCGCTATTAATGAAAGACAAAGTAAAACGGAGTCAAATGATTTCGTCAGCTTTACCAACTTTATTCGGTATTACTGAACCCTTACTTTTCGGAGTGAATATGCGTTCATTACGGATTTTATTATCAGGCATTGCGGGTGGAGCCTTAGGTGGATTGACTTCTTATTTATTCTCATTATCCGCTTCTGGTATGGGCATCACTTTCTTACCAGGTCTCTTGCTCTATACCTCAAGCTTTGCTACTCTAATGCACTATTTTATCGTGATTTTAGTGGCTTTTGTGGTCGGCTTTGTTGTGGTCAAGGTGCAAAGCAAACAAATCCGTCAAGAAATCGTTTAGGAGGCGTCTATGTTAGCAAATGAAGATTTACTGGCATTGATGAGTTATGATGATAAATGGCAGCTCGCCTACCATCAAATGCCTGTGTCTGGTTGGATGAATGATCCTAATGGTAGTATTCAAGTCGATGGAACCTATCATCTCTATTACCAGTATCAACCGAATTCAGCTAATGGTGGAGCTACTCATTGGGGACATAAAACGTCTACTGATCTTGTTCACTTTTGTGATGAGCCAATTTTTCTCTCCCCTGATCAAGCGTTTGATCGTGACGGTGTTTACTCAGGTTCAGCAATCCAGGTAGGCGATGATATTCATTATTTTTATACGGGTAATGTCAAAGAAGCTGGCTTCCATGACTATACTTTCTCTGGTCGCCAGCAAAATGTTATTCATGTCGTCAGTCCCGATGGTTATCAGATTAACCAACGAGAAGTGGTAATCCCGCATAAAGATTTTCCCGATGAATTTACTGACCATATTCGTGACCCTAAGCTTTTCCAACATGAGGACTACTTTTACATGATTTTAGGGGGAAGGCTACGGACCAATAAAGGGGCAATCCTACTTTATCGGTCGACTAATCTTTCAGATTGGACTTACCGTGGTTATTTCTTATCTGGAGATGATGACCAAGGGTATATGTGGGAGTGCCCAGATACTTTTACTGTGGATGGCCAAGATGTTTTGATGTTTTCGCCTCAAGGAGTTATTGGGGACCGTTATCATTTTCAAAATACTCATAATGCGGGCTATTTACTGGGTCAATTTGATTGGGAAAAGGAACAGTTTGACGTTCAATCCCCATTCTATGAACTTGACCAAGGTTTTGATTTCTACGCCCCACAAAGCTTTGTAGACGAACAAGGGCGGCGAATTATGTGGGCGTGGTTTGGTTTGCCAGATATTAGTCCAGAATATTCTAATCCAACTGTGGCTTATGGTTGGCAACATGCCATGACGCTACCTCGGCAACTCTTTTATGAAGAGGGGCAATTGAAGCAAAGGGTGGTCAGTGATTATCAAAAATTACGTGCCCACCACCAACAAATACTCGCATGTAAGGATAGTCAAGGGAAGTTGGCTGGCCAGGTCTATGAACTAGAAATAAAAGGGGAAAACATAAGAGATTTGAGCCTTGATCTACGTCAAGACACTAAGATTAGCTACCATGCTGATAGCCAAGAATTTGTTTTAGCACACGGACCATCTGGCTGTGGTCGTCGTAAACGTTGTCTGAAACTGAAACAGCTGGATCACTTACACATCTATTCTGATTGGTCTAGCTTAGAAATTTTTATTAATGATGGACAGCAAGTGATGTCGACGCGAGTTTATCCAGATAAGGGTCAAGATACAATTCACTTACAAACTGATAGTCCTTGTGATATCGATTTATGGGATTTGAAATCAAGTAAAGGAGACAAATAATTATGTTAGCAGGAATTGAAGCAGGCGGTACCAAATTTAATTGTATCGTTTCCGACCATGACCTAAATATTTTAGGGCAAAGTCAATTTCCCACTACCACTCCAGAAGAAACTATGGCAAATGTCTTTGAGTTTTTTTCCAACTATGATATTGAAGCCATAGGGATTGGCTCGTTTGGACCGATTGATGTTAATGTGGATTCACCAACATATGGTTATATTACTAATACACCTAAAATTGCTTGGCAGAATTTTGCCTTCTTAGATACGGTGAAAGCACAATATAATGTGCCAATTTTTTGGACCACTGATGTCAATGCTTCAGCAGTCGGAGAATACGAGCTGGGAGTAGCTCAAGATCAAGCCTCCTGCCTTTACCTCACCTTCGGAACAGGTGTTGGTGGCGGATTCGTTAAGGATGGGAAGATTCATACGGGTATGTCTCACTTAGAAATGGGTCATATCTATGTCAAAAGACATACTGATGATCATTATGCAGGTCATTGTCCCTTTCATAATGATTGCTTAGAAGGCTTAGTTTGTGGTCCGGCTATTGAAGATCGTTTTCCGAAAGGGACTAAGGCCAAAGATATTCCGCAAACAGATCTAATATGGGATGTAGTGGCTGACTATATTGCTCAAGCGTTAAATAATTATATGCTGACACTCATGCCAAATCGCATTATTATCGGTGGTGGTGTTTTACACCAAGACAGTTTATTAGAACGTATCCAAATCAAATTCCAAGAATTGGTTAATGATTACGTGGCTGCCTTACCAGAAGCAACAGAATATATTCAAAAACCAGGCTTAGGCGACGATGCTGGTTTACTAGGTTGTTTATGCCTCGCTAAGGCTAGCTTAGAAAACTATTAAAAGCTACATATTATTTAAAATCAAAAAATATGGACTACTAGTCCAGATTTTTTGATTCATTTATAATTTTTTCTTGGGGTGTTTGTCAACAACATCTTGGTGCGCTTTTAAAGCACTTTTCCCTTTATCGGTGAGTCGGAACCCACAAATAGTTAATTTCTCATCAAGTTCTGCATCAGTAAAATGGGCTTTGGCCAAGGCAACCAAGTCAGCTTTTTTGGCTTTAGACAAGCCTTTAACCTTTTTTTCTTTGAGTAATTGTTTGAGTTGACTGGCTTTGTGCCAATCCAGATTTTCATGGACACTTAATTTGGCCACATAATTATCGGCAAGCAAGTGGTCTAATTCTAAATAGGGATTGATACCATAATTATATTCAAAGTAAAGAGGTAGGATGGATTGGTTGGATAAGGTATTAAAACCTACCCGCCACAGCAAAATAATATGGCCGGGCAAGAGACCATCAGAAAAACGGACCATTTGTGATTTTGAAACAATATATTGCCTTTCTTCTGCTACTGTTTCTAACCAAAGGGGCAAATCACGATGTTTGGAAAGATAGGGGATTTCTTCATAGTCAGCGTAGATTTCTTTATAGGCCTTTAAGTCAGCTTGAGAATGGTCAAATTCGATATTTGATTGGTGAAAATCCATTAGAGCCATAGCAGTCTCCTTTAAACGGTTTTATTTAAAATTTATAAACAGTAAGCAAATAATCTAATGAATTTCTTGACAAGTCAACCATTTTGCATTATTATTTTTAAGGATTAATGCGAGACATTAACAATGATTAGGACAACCTAGGATAATTGTTGGCAGTCCTCATAGTAATTTTAAATTTGTCCAGTGAGGCAAGTAAGTTGATAAATTCATGCAATATTATTGCTTAATAGACACTTATGTAACCACTAGACAAAGAGCTAGTGGTTTTTTTATAGAGAAAGGAAGCTTATGCGCGATCTATACATTGCTTTAGACTTTAAAACCGAACCAGAGTTATGGGATTTTATGGAAAATTTTCAAGACCAATCAGCAGCGTTCAAAGTAGGCATGTCGCAATTCTATATGTCCGGACCTGAGATTGTATGGAAGTTAGCTGCCATGGGTCACAAGGTTTTTCTCGACTTAAAATGTCATGATATACCTAATACGGTTTACTTGGCCATGCGTCAACTCAGTCAATTACCGGTTGAACTGATTACGGTTCACACTTTAGGGGGACCGGCTATGTTGAAAGCAGCTGTCAAAGGGGCAAAAGAAGGGCCTTACCAGCCTAAGGTTTTAGGTATTACTCAATTGACTTCCACTGATCAAAACATGTTAACCGAAGACCTCCATATCCAACAAAGTGTGGAAGAGTCAGTCCTTGACCTGGCACAAATGGCCCAGAAGACCGGTCTCGATGGGGTTGTCTCTTCAGCCTTAGAAGTAAAAAAAATTAAAGCAGCTACCAATGGTGAATTATTAGCCCTAACACCAGGCATTCGTTTGGCTGAGGACACTAGCGACGACCAAAGCCGAGTCGCTAGTCCAAGCCAGGCTAAGGCAAATGGTGCTGACTACATCGTTGTTGGTCGTCCAATTACGCAAGCAAAAGATCCTTTAGCAGCTTATCAGAACTATCTCAAAGAATGGCAAGGAGAATAATCATGAATAAAATTTTTTCTGAAAATAATGAATTGACGATTTCGAAAAAAGTGGCGAATATTTTAATTGATAAGGAAGCAGTTATCTTAAGACCCAATGATCCCTTTACTTGGGCATCAGGTATTAAGAGTCCCATTTATTGTGATAACCGTCAGCTACTCGCTTATCCTGAAGAAAGACATTATGTGGCCCAAGCTTTGGCTAAAAAAATTGCCAAATACTATCCTAATGCCACGCTAATAGCTGGGACAGCAACAGCAGGTATTCCGCATGCAGCATGGGTGGCTGATATATTAGGCTTACCAATGGTTTATGTACGTAGCCAAGCCAAAGACCACGGCCGTAAGAGTCAAATCGAAGGGGTAATCTCAGCCACGGATAATGTTGTCCTCATCGATGATTTGATTTCAACTGGAGGCTCAGTTTTAAAAGCTGCCGATGCTGTTAATCAAGTCGCTAGTGTCGTAGGAGTTGTAGCTATCTTCACTTATGAATTACAGGCAGCCCATGATAATTTTGAAGCGGCTAAAATCCCTTTGCATATATTAACGAATTTTTCAGAATTATTAGAAATTGCTGAAGCTAGTAACTATGTGACTGATAGCGAACTGGAAATGATTAAAGAGTGGCGGCAAAACGACTTCAAGTAAATCAATTGTCTAATGATCACCACCGAATTAAATAAGTCTTCCCGTGAGTCGACTTTAGTGAGGAGTATAAATAATGACCAATGTAATGACTAAAAACCAAAAACGAGCGGTTTCAGCCGCAATAATTGCTTCTGGGACTGATGATTTAAACTTAATGTTTCTGTCTTTTACCTTATCCAGTATTACTGCTGAATTTGCCTTGTCAGGTGGGCAAGCCGGATTAATTGCATCAATTACCAACTTAGGGATGTTAGTAGGTGGCTTGATTTTTGGCTATCTAGGTGATCGTCATAACAAGATGACGATGCTTAAACTAACGCTATTGATTTTCTCCTTAGCGACCGGATCAATTTTCCTAGCACCTAATATTACTATCCTCTACCTTTTGCGCTTTATAGCTGGAATTGGTGTGGGTGGTGAATATGGGATTGCCTTATCAATTATCGCTCGTCTGGTACCACCCGTTAAAATTGGTCAAGCAGCTTCTTTAAATGGTGTTGCTGGTCAAATCGGTTCGATTTTGGCAGCGGCTATCGCCGGTTTATTTACTAGTGTCTTTGGTTGGCGAGGGCTATTTCTCTTTGGATTAGCACCTTTAGCCATTGTATTGTATCTTCAATTTATGGTAGATGATGAACCAGCCTTCGTCAATGCCGACTTAGACACTAAAAACAAAAACAGAGCCAGTTTGTCTGACCTTTTTGATAGTCCGAAAAAAGCTTATCATACCGTCGTTTTAATGCTTATGTGTACAGTACAAATTGCTGGATATTTTGGCATGATGAACTGGTTGCCAACTATGATGCAAGCCCAAGCGGGTTTATCTATCTCAGGATCGTCATGGTGGATGATTGCCACTATATTAGGAATGTCCTTAGGAATGCTAGTTTTCGGTCGTTGTTTGGATATTTTTGGCCCACGATTGATGTTTACTATTTACTTACTGGCTTCTGCTGTCTCAGTTTATGTCTTTACCTTAGCAAATTCTAACTTAGCTTTATTAATCGCTGGTAGTGTAATGGGTTTCTTTGTTAATGGGATGTTTCCCGGTTATGGAGCAGTTGTTTCTCGGCTTTATGAAGCTCGAGTGCACAGTTTGGCGAATAACTTGATTCTTAATGTTGGTCGGGCAGTAGGGGGCTTCTCTTCTGTGATCATTGGAATTATCTTAGAAAGTCACGGTGTGGCTACTGTTATGACCTTCCTAGCAGGTCTCTATCTCTGTAGTTTTGTTCTCATGCTAACCTTATCTGATTTTAAAGCAAAGAATTACTTTGCCTACTTATAATTTCAAAGGCTGATACGTAAAAGCGCCTGACTACTAAAGGTCAGGCGCTTTTTACTTATTATAATTACGATTTAAAATCGAATGTTTGCCCCAATCCTTGTTCGCGGGCACGATCATAAATTTCACTAGCTACGGCGACATCAATAGCACCAATTCCAATTGGAATACAAAGCACAATGTCATTAGATAAGTCACCGACTTCCTTCTTGCCATTAGCAAGTTCACCTAAAGTCGCAAAAACATCATCCTCAGTGATTTTACCTGCTTTGTTAAGATGTTTCAAAGCACCACGGTGTAAGGCTTGACCAGGGTGGTCAACGATTAATTTGTCAGCTGCCAAGGCGACATTATCAGAAATTTCTTGGAAAGAACCCAATGGAAAAATAATTGTTCCTGGTTGGACCCATTCGGAATGAACAAGTGGTTCATTGGCAGAGGTTACAGTAATCAAAACCTGGGCTTTTGCCACTTCTTTGGGCTCATCAACAACCGTTACCTTTCCTTTGATTTTAGGCTCAACATTCTCTTTAAAGTCTTCAGCCTTAGATTTAGTACGATTCCAGATAAGAATTTCATCAATGTCGAATCGTTCATTAATGGCTTGCGTGTTCATATAGGCTTGCATACCAGCGCCATATATTCCTAGTGTCACCGACTCTTGGTCCAGCAAGTAGGTTAAGGCAGTAGCAGTTTGAGCGCCTGTTCTCACATTAGTAATATCAGTGCCGTCCATCACGGCCAAAAAGCTTCCCATTTGGGGATCTAAAAGGGTAATTAGACCATTGATAAAAGGTAAACCTGCTTCCTTACGCTTACCATTAAAACCAGTGACCCATTTCAAACCAGCTGAGTCTTGCCAACCAATATAAGCTGGCATCGCATTTGCAAATCCTGAATAATTGGGATAATTCCCTGTTTCACCTAAGTCTAAGGTTAATTTGGTAGGATTAATGACTGTACCATCATCCATGCCACGATAAACGTGGTCAGCAATATGGATATAGTCCTCCATCGTCATTAATTCGCGAATTGTGCTTTCATTAATCAATAACGTCGGCTTTTCTTGCATGAATTCATCCCCTTTATATAATTATGTAAAATTATTATACTATAAAAATGAGAAAAACGTGCAAATTTAATTTGATAAAGCCATTTCATCTGCATTGAAGGCGAACTTATGAATTTAATATGAATAGTTTTTGTCATATATTTGTAATATTAAAGAAACACTTAAGAAACATTTAAGATAGAGTGGGATTCCTTGTCTCTGATTTTAGCTGCGGTATAATAAGAGTGTAAGGAAAAAGAAAATGCTTTCATCATATTTAGGAGGGATTCTCATGAAAACCCAAATCAATAAGAAAGTCAAACTACTAACCGCATCAGCTGGACTAATGACAGTTGCGGCTCTTGCCTTATCGGATGTACCAGTACAAGCTGAAGACACAGTCGATACTGATCAAGTGACGACTATAACTTATAAGGTTCAAGCTGGAGACTCGCTATATAAAATTGCCCAAAATTATGGGGTTACCGTTGACCAGTTAAAAGAGTGGAATGATAAGACCAATGATTTCTTAGCCATTAACGAAAAATTAGTAATCAAAACCGCCGAGCCTGGGGATTCGAATGATCAGTCTGAGCCAGAAGAAAAGGTAACCGCTGATAATGTTGAAGCTATCGTCTTTAAGACCAATGAAGGGGCTAAGGATGCTGCTCGAAAATTTTTCAACCCTAAAAAACATTCCCTTTGGCAAATTGTTTGGGTTGAGGACGGCTATATGGTGAAATTTACCCCAATCACTGCTGAAGAGGCTGGTCAAGACGAAGAAGATAACGAAGATAATAGTGGCAACACAGTCACCACTGACCAGTATTATCAAAACTTAGACCAAGCTATTGCAGCAGCCAAGAAGGGTTATAATAATGATAAATACTCTAACTGGCGCGTTGATTGGACTAAAGATGGTTATGTAATTACTTATACGCTAAAAAAACAAGACCCACCTAAAAAATCCGAAGAAGATGAAAAACCTGAGCAAGTCGATAGTATTTACACCGTTCAAGCTGGCGATTCTTATTGGAAGATTGCCCAAAAATTTGGCGTAAGTATTGAGGATTTGCAAGCCTGGAACAAGACAAATGACTATAATTTAGCGATTGGTGACAAGCTGATAGTAAAAGCCCTGCAAAAAGAAGATGAAGCCCCAACTGACCAAAATCAAGAGCCCAAATATTACCAAAATTTAAATGAAGCAATCGCCAAAGCCAAAGCTGGTTTTGATACCGATAAATACTCTAATTGGCGGGTGGACTGGACGGAAAAAGGTTATCAGATTCACTACACCAATAAATAAAACTAGTTATAAGTTTTAAATAACTTAGCCTCTTCCTATAGCAAGCAGTCTTTGCTTAGGAAGAGGCTTTTTATTGACATTTATATAATGAGCGGATAAACTACAATTGTAAACGGAAGGGGGATTACTATGCAAAAATTTGATCAGAATCTGCCTATTTCTGATGCTGAATGGGAAGTTATGCGTGTATTGTGGGCTCACCCTGGAATCCATAGTAAGGATATCAGTATTGTCCTTGCCGATAAGTTTAACTGGAAAGAATCTACAGTCAAAACCTTGTTGGGGCGTTTGGTCAACAAAGATGCAGTCCGAACAAAAAAAGAAGGTCGTAAATATGCCTATGATGCCAATTTAAGTGAAAGAGAATTACTTAGCCAGGAAAGTGCCCATTTATTAGCTAAAATCTGTCAAAAAGATCATGGTTCCTTGTTAGCATTAATGATGGACCAGGCCCAATTATCCCAGTCAGATATTGACCAACTCAGTAGTCAGCTCAATCAGCGGCAAAAAGGTGCCCCAGAGACCATCGCGTGTTGCTGCCAACCTGGTCAATGCCGTTGTCAGAACCCTTGGACTAAACAAAAGGATTAACCAGCCTTAATTGGCTGCAACAATTTTTTAAACTTGCTTCGCTTGCTAAATTTTGTTATTATGCTAGGGTTAAAAATCAAAAAAGAAGGGAAGATAAAAATTATGCCTAACTTTTGGCAAGAATTACCCAAGCCTTTCTTTGTACTAGCGCCCATGGAAGATGTTACAGATGTTGCCTTTCGTCATGTTGTTCAAGAGGCGGCGGCACCCGATGTTTTCTTTACTGAATTTACTAATGCAGAATCTTATAACCACCCAGAGGGCCAAATCTCAGTTCGTGGTCGTCTAGCCTTTACTGAAGACGAGAAACCTATCGTCGCCCATATTTGGGGTGACAATCCTGACCATTTCAAGAAAATGGCTTTTGATATGGCAGATAGAGGATTCTCTGGTATGGATTTAAATATGGGCTGTCCGGTGCAAAATGTCGTTCGCCATGGTCGAGGTTCGGGATTAATCAATCATCAAGATAAGGCCATCCAACTGATTCAAGCCACCAAGGAAGCGCCTTTACCAGTATCCGTTAAAACGCGTTTAGGCTTCAATGATATTGCAGAAATGGATCAATGGTTACCCAAAGTATTTGAACAAGATATTGTCAATCTTTCGATTCACTTAAGGACCCGTAAAGAAATGTCTAACTATGATGCCCATTGGGACTTAATTCCTGAAATTGTAGCCATGCGTGATGCCATTGCCCCTCAAACCTTACTGACTATTAACGGAGATATTCCTAACCGTCAAGTTGGTGAGGAATTAGTTGATAAATATGGTGTCGACGGCATCATGATAGGTCGCGGAATTTTCCACAATCCTTTTGCCTTTGAAAAAGAAGCTCAAGACCACAGCCCAGAAGAACACATCGCTTTGTTTAGACGTCATTTAGATCTTTTTGATCAATATGAAGATGTCATTCAGCGGCCATTCAAGTCTTTACGACGGTCCTTCAAAATTTATATACGTAATATAAAAGGAGCCTCAAAACTACGTCAAGCCTTAATGACTGCAGAAACTTCTGATCAAGCAAGAGAATTTTTAGATGAATTCCAAAGAGACTATTTATAAGTTAACCCACCGTCCTTACAAATTTTTTGTAGGGGCGTTTTTTTGACCACAAATATGTAAACGGTTTACTTTTGTTTTTTTCAGCCCTATAATGAGTGTGTTCGAACAAATTTCATCAATAGGAAGTGGACTTATGAAAAAAATTATTGGAATTGTTGGATCCGGCTCTAAGGGGTCGACCAACGAAAAACTTATTAAAGTGATTAAGGAAAATTATCAAGAGAAGTTTGATATTGATATTTTGTTTCCTAAAGATTGGCCAGTCTTTGATAAAAATTTTGAAAAAGATCTGCCTAATTCGGTTTTAGCAGCTGCTAAAGCCATTGAAACAGCAGATGGCGTTATTATTTCTGCTGCTGAATATGACCATAGTATTGCTGCAGTTTTATCTAATGCTTTGGCTTGGTTATCCTTCACACATTACCCCTTAGTCAATAAGCCGGTCTTAACTATGGGGACATCCTATGGTCGTTTGGGATCATCACGGGCTCAAACTCATCTCCATCAAGCTTTACAGGCACCACAAATTCATGCTGCAGTCATGCCGGGAGAAGCATTTCTTTTATCGTACGCCTTGCAAGATTTTGATGACCAAGGCAGGTTAGTGGACAATGAATATAAAGCAAGATTAGACGATTTAATGATACGTTTTGATGATTTCATCCAATGGAATAATAATTTGGATCAGGAGAAAAATGCAGCTAAACAAAGAGCGCATAAATATGACTTAGATTATACTTTTAATAAGGAGGTTGATGCCTAATGAAAATAGTTGCAATCGTAGGCTCTTCGAACGAAAATTCCTATAATAAACGTCTTCTTGAATTTATAGGAAGTGATATCAGTACTGATTGGGACTATGAGATTGTGAGTCCGCTTGGTTTTCCTCTATTTACTACTTTTGAATCGATTGAATCATATCCAGAGTTAGTGGCTTTCTCTGAAAAAATTCGTCAAGCTGATGGAGTAATCATTGCTACAGGTGAACATTCACGCACTATTCCACCTGCCTTGAAGAGTTTATTGGAATGGTTGTCTACTGATGTTCATCCTTTCAATGAAAAACCGGTATTGGTTTTGGGAGCGTCTTACTTAGATCAAGGCACATCACGGGCCCAACTCCATTTACGTCAGGTTTTAGAAGCTCCAGGTGTCAACGCCTATCCCTTACCTGGTAATGAGTTTCTATTGGGCAATGCTAAAACCGCTTTTGATGAAGAAGGTAAGATTAAGAATTGCAACACTGTTCAATTTTTAAGTGGGATATTACATAAATTCTCTCGTTATATTCAAGCCCTATCAGCCATGAAAATTCCGGAAGCTATTCATTATCAAGCTGGAACTTATGAAGTAACAGCTATAGGTCACAATGGAGACTTGCCAATGACAGTCACCTTTTCAGATGATGAAATAATTGATATTTCTATTGATCATAGTGGTGAAACAGAAGGGATTGCTAATGTTGCCTTTCAACGCACTCCTGAAGATATTCTTAATGGGCAAACCTTAGATGTCGATGCTGTTTCGGGAGCTAGTGTTACTTCTCAAGGTATTATTGATGGTGTGAGTGAAGCCGTGCGTCTGGCAGGTGCTGATCCCAATATACTTAAACAACGTTCCGCACAAACGGCTAATGAAAAGGACAAGGAAGAAACATTCGAAACTGATCTTGTGATTGTCGGTGCTGGTGGGGCAGGTTTAGCGACAGCTGCTTCTGCTTTAGAAGAAGGTTTATCAGTGACTGTTTTGGAAAAATTCCCTATGATTGGGGGGAATACTTCTCGTACTGGTGGCCCAATGAATGCGGCTGACCCTGACTGGCAGAAAAAATTTAAGGCTTTACCAGGTGAAGAAGCAAGTTTAGAAGCTATTCTTACAATGGATCTAGAAGAAATACATGAAGAATATCGGTCAGATTTCCTAATGCTTCAGGATGAAATTCGTACTTATAAAGATGACTATGAAGCTGGCAAGGATTATCTCTTTGATTCCATCTTGTGGCATGAAATTCAAACTTACTTGGGCGGTAAACGGACTGACAACCAAGGTACTGAAGTCTATGGAAATTATGACCTAGTAAAAACGCTAGTAAGTAAAGCTAATATGGCCGTCGACTGGTTAGAAAAGGTGGTCGGTGTGGAATTTGACCGTGACCACGTACAAATGCCAGTAGGTGCTAACTGGCGACGCGGTCATAAGCCAACGAAAAACCAAGGCTACGCTTATGTAGAAGCCTTGTCTAAATATATAGAAGGCTTGGGTGGCCAAATTATTACTGATTGCAAGGTTAAGAAGTTAATCACTAAAGACGGTCAAGTCAAAGGATTAGAAGCCAGCAAAGGAAAAGATAAAAAGTTAACGATTACTGCCCAAGCGGTGGTACTGGCTTCTGGTGGTTTCGGTGCCAACACCAAAATGCTCCAAAAATATAATAATTACTGGGAACGTATTGATGACGATATTGCAACAACCAATTCACCGGCAATTACTGGAGATGGGATTGAATTAGGTCAAGCAGTTGGGGCTGATCTAGTAGATATGGGACTTATTCAAATGCTTCCAACATCTGATCCCGTTACTGGAGCACTCTTCACCGGCTTACAAGTACCACCCGCAAACTTTATGATGGTTAACCAAGAAGGCAAACGCTTTGTCAACGAATATGGTAGTCGAGATGAAATCTCAAAAGCTGCCATTGCTAATGGGTCCTTGTTCTATTTAATTGCAGACGAAAACATCAAAGATACTGCCATGAATACTAGTCAAGAATCGATTGACAAGCAAGTGGCAGAAGGTACTCTCTACAAGGCAGAAAGCCTAGCTGAATTGGCTAAACTAATTGGTGTACCTGGCCAAGTATTGGAAGAAGAAGTAGCTAAGTATAATCATTATGTTGATGAGGGTTATGATCCTGAATTTGGCAAAAATGTCTTTGATCTGAAGATTATTAACTCACCATTTTATGCTACACCACGGAAACCGGCCGTTCATCATACAATGGGCGGATTACGGATTAACCCTAAGACACAAGTTCTAAATGAAGAGGGCCAAGTAATACCTGGTCTTTATGCAGTTGGTGAAGTAGCTGGTGGTATTCACGCCGGTAACCGTTTGGGAGGTAATGCCTTAGCGGACATTTTCACTTATGGTCATATTGCTGGTAAGGAAATTGCCCGTAATAAAGCTGATAAAAATTAAGACAAGTTGCCACTGATTTTAAGAAGGCTTAAACTAGGATTCTTTATGATAAAATGGGAGAAAATGATAGAAAGAGATGAGTGTATGACACGAGTTAAATCGCAAGATATTTTAGACTTCTGGTTTCACGAATTGGATGAAAACCAGCATTTTATCAAGGATCCTAGTCTTGACCAAGAAATTAGTGACCGTTTTCTAATCACTCTTCAAGCAGCTAAAGCTGGAGAATTATGGGAATGGCGACATGATATTTTCGGTTGCTTAGCAGAAATTATTCTTCTCGATCAATTTTCTCGTAATATTTACCGTGACCAAGCCCAGGCTTTTTCCAGTGATGATATGGCCTTGGTTTTAGCTCAATCTGCCTATTTAAAGCCAGATTATCAGACTTTAGACAAAAAACAACAACATTTCCTCTGCATGCCCTTCATGCATTCAGAGTCGTTAATTATCCACGAAAAGTGGGCTTATCCAATTTTCAAGGCGGAATTTCCTGAGTCCTTATCATTTGAAGAGGCCCATAAAGCTCAAATTGAACGCTTTGGTCGTTACCCGTTTAGAAATGCAGCCTTGGGTCGACAATCAACAACAGAAGAATTAGATTTTATGGCGAATAATGATGCTTTCTAAGGAGGAGGGTTTAGTGAAGCGAATTGGTTATGCCTGTTTAAATCTGGGTTTAGCTGACAGCCAGATGCGTACCTGTCGTAAATCCAATGCCAGTCCGGATAAATTAAGGGATTTGATTACTAATAACCTGGCAGCTATGGATAAAATGATTGATTACAATATTGCAAATGCCATCAAGATGTATCGGATATCATCTGATATCATTCCATTCGGATCAGATTTAGCGACTAATGACCTAGATTGGGTCACAGAATTTTCTGAAACATTTATACAACTTGGTCAAAAAATTCATGACCATGACATTCGAGTTTCCATGCATCCAGGCCAATATACTGTTTTAAATTCACCACGTCCTGAAGTCGTTGATCGTGCTATTTTAGACTTAGAGTATCATACAACATTTCTGGATGCGCTAGGAGTGGATAAAAGCCACAAAATTATACTCCATATTGGTGGCGTTTATGGGGACAAAGAATCCGCCATGGAGCGTTTTGTAATTAATTATAAGCATTTACCAGATAGGGTTAAAAATCGTTTGATTATTGAAAACGACGACCGTCTCTATACGATTAGCGAGGTCTTGTCCTTGAGTGAAAAAACTGGTGCTCCAGTCGTTTATGATAACTTACACAATGCGTGCCATCCTAGTGATGCAAGTAAAACGGATCACTACTGGATTAGCCAAGCAATGAAAACATGGTCGAAATCAGATGGTCAGCCTAAGATTCACTATTCCCAACAGAAAAGACCAGGACGTTTAGGCGCTCATACCCCAACAATATACTTAAAAGAATTTCTAGACTTTTATTATAGTATTCAAGATTTAGACGTTGACATTATGTTAGAAGTTAAGGATAAGAACTTGTCAGCAGTGAAGTGCCAACTAGCTACCCAACAAGACCGGCATATCAAATATTTGGAAAAGGAATGGCAACGTTATAAGTATGCCGTTCTTGCCCACTCGCAAAGCCATTATCAAGCCGTCCGAGAATTGTTAAAGGATAAAGGAAGCTATCCAGTTGTAAAATTCTACACTCTGATTGAAGAAGCCTTAGATACAGACTTGGACCAAGGTCAAGAAGCGAATACTATGGACCATATTTGGGGCTACTTCAAAAATCAAGCCACTGATAAAGAATTAAGCAAATATAAACGTGATAAAGCGAAATGGTTAGCGGGGCAATTCTCTAAGCAACGCTTGAAAAAATTCTTGTATCGTTTAGCGCTGAAATATAAAGAAGCTTATTTACTCCAAAGTTTATATTTTTTCTTAGACAATTAAATAGTTGTTAGTGATTTACTAATTTACTAATTTGTAGGAGGGTGTGACAAAAGTCACACTCTCTTTTGTTATCTAAAAGGATTTCCTTTTTAAATAACAAAGGGTTGACTTGTTATAATATTTAGGGTACCCTAACAATGACGTCCGCGGATTATTATATAGAGAGTGAGTGAATAAAAATGACAAAGATTATGAAGTACATTTGCCGGGGCTTATTATTGGCCATGGCAGCTTTTCTCCTGGTGGCCTGCGGGCAAACAGGCGGACAGAAAGCAAATGATAGTAATTCAAAATTGCAAGTAGTTGCAACGACAACTCAAGTAGATGACCTTATGAAGCAAATTGGCGGCGACCATGTTGAGGTTCAAGGCTTGATGGGACCAGGGGTAGATCCACACGGTTATGAACCCAGTCCCTCAGATACTAAAGCCCTACAAAATGCCGATGTTGTTGCTTATAGTGGTTTCCATTTAGAGGCAATGTTTACTGACCTATTGGAATCCTTAGGAAAAGAAGGTAAAGCTACTATCAATATGTCTGATGCAGTAAAGGATAGTCAAGCTTTAGCTAGTAAAGAGGAAGGACTAACTCATGACCCTCACATCTGGTTTTCTGTCTCTATTTGGAGACAAGCAGCCCAACACGCTGCTGACCAACTCAGCGAAATCGATCCAGATCACAAGGATGATTACCAAGCCAATGCCAAAGAATACATTGCCAAATTAGATGATTTAGATGACTACATTAGTCAGAGAATAGAAGAAATCCCTGAACAATCTCGCTACCTAGTCACTGCCCATGATGCCTTTAACTATTTTGGCCAAGAATATGATTTTGAGGTTGTAGGGATTCAAGGCTTGAACTCACAAACTGAAGCAGGGACAGGTGATATCAGCCAAGTCGCTGACTTAATGGCAGATAATAATGTCAAGGCTGTCTTTGTAGAAAGTTCAGTTTCTGACCGGAACGTTAATGCCTTACTAGAAGCAGCGTCTGCTCGGGGACACTCGGCAGAAATTGGTGGAGAACTCTATTCTGATTCTCTTGGTTCAGACGATGAGGGAACAGATACTTATATTGCTATGTACAAACATAATGTGGATACAATTGTTGATGCACTAAAATAGAAATAGGATGATGATAATGCTAGCAGAAACCGCAATAAAAATTAAGGATTTGACCGTGGCTTACCATGGTGACCCCGTACTTTATAATATCTCTACAGAATTTTACTATGGCAACCGCACAGCCATTGTAGGCCCTAATGGCGCTGGGAAGTCGACTTTATTGAAGGCTTCTTTAGGGCTTACTAAGTCCTTGACTGGACAAGCGAATTTTTATATCCAAGGTAAAGCACTTAACATTGATCAAGCCTATAAGCATATCGCCTTTGTCCCTCAAGCTCAAAGTGTGGATTGGACCTTTCCAGCCAGCGTCTTTGATGTCGTCTTGATGGGTCGTTATGGTCATCTGGGTTTAGGTAAGCGTCCTAGAAAAGCTGATAAGGACATTGCTACTAAGAACTTAGAAAAAGTTGGGTTAACTGACTTTAAAGACCGGCAAATTGCTCAACTATCAGGTGGGCAAAGGCAACGGGTCTTCCTTGCTCGAGCTTTTTGCCAAGAAGCTGATATTATCATTCTTGATGAGCCTTTAGCTGGGGTAGATATTAAGACTGAAGAAATTATTATGGACTTACTATCCCAAGAAGCAAAAACGGGTAAAGCTATTATCGCGGTTCACCATGATTTAAACACAGTTAGCCAGTATTTTGATCGGGTCTTAATGATGAATCGTGAATTAATCGCATCTGGTCCCGTCGACCAATGTCTCACCCCTGAAACAATTCAGTCTGCATATAGTCAATCTCAAGGACCAGTTCAAAGCAGAGAAGGAAGTGTGGACTTATGATTGATACATTTAGCCGAGTTTTAACGGACCACACCTTTCAAATAGTTGCTCTGGCTACAGTTTTATTGGGTCTTGTTAATGGTGTTTTAGGCGTGTTTTTAACCCTAAAACGGCAAAGCTTGTTGGGTGATGCGCTAGGTCATTCTGCCTTACCAGGGATTGCCATTGCCTTTATCATTATCCAAGATAAAAATTTTTTACTGTTATTAATTGGTGGTGGGATAGCTGCCTTACTAGCTACTGGTATCATCCAATTATTAAGTAACAGCCCAAGCGGCATCAAACAAGATGCTGCCTTGGCATTAGTGTTATCATCTTTCTTTGGTCTGGGGACTATCTTAATTACCTACATCCAACGTTTCCCTAATGCTAGCCAAGCAGGAATTAAGAACTTTATTTTCGGTCAGGCTTCTGGAATGTTACGACGAGATTTGTATCTGATTGGGATTTTTACAATCTTAGCCTTTATCTTGGTTGCTTTTTTATGGAAGGAATTTAAGTTATTATCTTTTGATGCAATATTCGCCAAAATGCAAGGTAAAAAATATGCGTATCTGGAAAGCCTCTTGTTTTTATTGATGGTTTTTGCCATTGTTCTCGGCTTGGAATCAGTTGGTGTGGTCTTAATTTCTGCTTTACTAATCAATCCAGCTGTGGCTAGCAGACAGTGGTCTGATAAACTTAGCATCGTTGTACTTTTAGCTGCCGTTTTTGGGGGAGTTTCGGCTTTTGTGGGAACGCTACTGTCGTCTATGGGTCAACAAATACCAACTGGACCCGCTATTGTTCTAGTGATTAGTGGGATTGCTTTCTTTTCTCTTATTTTTGCGCCGAAGAATGGCTTATTAGCAAAGCTTGTTCGCCACCATCGTAATCAAAAACGCTTATTAAAAGATTTAACGAGATCAGCTAAGCAAGGGGGGAATGAATCATGCTAATGGAAATTATTGCGATTGCAGTGGTAGTATCACTTTCTCTCGCTGTAATTGGGGTATTCTTAGTGTTGCAAGGGAAGACCATGATTGCTGATGCCATTTCCCATACTGTGCTCTTAGGAATCGTCTTGGGTTATTTCATTGCTCAGTCGCTAGAATCGCCACTTTTGCTTATTGGGGCAGCTATAGTAGGATTACTAACCGCTGGACTAATCCAGCTTCTACAAAATCAATTACATTTACGACAAGATACAGCTATAGGGATTGTCTTTCCTTTGTTGTTTTCGCTAGCGGTTTTATTACTGACCCGTTACGCATCTGATGTTCATTTGGATACGGACACCGTTTTTATGGGGCAATTAGGCTTTACTATTTTTGAACGGTATCAAATAGCTGGTTTAGATATTGGTCCTAAGGCTTTATGGAATGGTTTGGCGATTCTTTTAGTCAATGCCATCATCATAAAAGTCTTTTATAAAGAATTCCAATTAGTGACTTTTGATAGTGATTTTGCTAAAAGTATCGGCTTATCGGTAGCTAAGATACATTATCTTCTAATGACGCTATTGTCTATTTCTGCGGTAGCGGCCTTTGAAGTTTTTGGATCTGTACTGGTCGTAGGGGTCATTGTTGGACCAGCTTTGACAGCTTATTTACTGACGCATAGTTTGAAAAAAATGTTCCTGTTTAGTTTACTGTTGGCGGCTTGGAATGCATCTATAGGGGTACTTGTTGCTTATTACTGGGATATCTCCTTTGCAGGGACCATTGCGCTAATGACAGGCTTGAGCTTTTTGCTGGCTTACTTAATAAGGCATTTATTAAATAAAGCTTAGATAAAAGTTCGTGTTTAGAGTATAAACACGAACTTTTTTTAATATAAGTATAAATAGTTCTTTATTTTAACGAACGTTTAGGTTAAAATCATTAGGTAAAATAAATGTTTTGGAGGTAAAGATGGAAGAGAATACTAATCAACTATCCTTGCGCTATGGTGTAGAAGATAGTCCCAAGTTTCAAGAATCGGCATTATTAGGCTTACAGAATGTGGTCACGGCTTTTGGTGGCTTAGTTGCTGTGCCTTTAGTAATTGCAGGCATGGCAGGATCAAGCGTCGAGGAAACAGCATATTTGATTTCGGCAGCCTTACTTGTTTCAGGCATCGCGTCAATTATCCAATCAAAAGGTTTCGGTCCAAAGACATTTAGAGTAGGCTCCGGCTTACCAATTATTATGGGAACTGACTTTGCCTTTATTGGTCCTGCTCAAAGTGTCATTGCCTTGGGAGGCTTACCAGCCTATTTTGGTGGCATTATGTTGGGCTCACTACTAGAAATTTTTATGTCATATTTCATTAAGCCCTTAATGAAAATTTTCCCACCAGTAGTGACAGGGTCTGTGATTACACTGATGGGAGCAACACTTATGTCAACTGCCATGGATTGGATTGCCGGTGGTGCCGGGGCTGAAAACTATGGGGTACCATTAAACCTATTAATCGCTGGTATTGTTTTTCTATTAATTGTCATTTTAAATTATTATGCGCCGGATAACATTGCCCGCTACGCAATTTTAATCGGGATGTTTATTGGTTATATTATCTGTATCTTCTTAGGCCAGGTCGACTTAGGGCAAATTGTGGCGGCAGATTGGTTCTCACTTCCAAGTTTCAATAAAATTGGCATTGATTTTAACTGGACTTATGCCTTGCCATTCTTGTCTGGCTACCTGGTGACAGTAATTGAATCCATTGGGGTAGTGCAAACGATTGGACAGGTTACAGAAACTGACTTAGAAGATGGTCAAATTGCTGCCGGGGTAAGGGCAGATGGATTTTCTTCTTTCCTAGGTCCCATCTTTGGCTCAGGAGCAGCGGCGACTTTTTCACAAAATGCTGGATTGATTCCCTTAACTCGTAATGCATCGCGTAAAGTGGCGATTTACGCTGGAGTCATAATGATTGCCTTATCAATGAGTCCTAAATTAGCGACCGTTATTTCAGTGATGCCACTACCTGTTTTAGGTGGGGCAGGTATTCTAATGTTTGGTACCGTAATGGCCTCTGGTATCCAATCCCTAGGTCAAGTTAATATCGATACAAGAAATTTGATTATTATTGCATCTTCAGTGGGTGTGGGCTTGGGGATTGCCTTCCGTCCAGAAATTACTGCGCAATTACCTACTTTCTTTGCCGGCCTGTTCTCATCAGGAATTTCAGCAGGGACGATTATTGCGATTATCTTAAATCTGCTATTGAAAGAAAAGCACAACTAAAAAAGATTTGAATGCCTAGACTTTTTCTACTATTATAATAATAGTAATTAAGAGTGGGCTACTCAAAGTAAATTAATAATAAATGGGGGATTCAATTTGGATAAGCTAGTAGAACGAATAAAATCTGATGGGACCGTCTTTCCTGGTGAAATTCTCAAAGTCGATAACTTTATTAATCATATGGTTGATCCAGAATTAATGGAAGAAATGGGTGAGGATTTTTACCAACATTTCCATGACAAAGAAGTGACCAAGGTACTTACGGCTGAAGTTTCTGGTATTGCAATTGCAACACCAGTGGCCAAGCGTTTCAAAGTTCCTATGCTTTTTGCCAAAAAATCCCAATCCTTAACCTTGGGTGGGAATGTTTATACCAGTCGGATTTATTCTTATACCAAGGAACAACACTTTAATTTAAGAGTGAGTAAGGACTTTCTCTCTGCTGATGATAAGGTATTAATTATTGATGATTTCTTAGCTAACGGAGAAGCTTTATCAGGTTTAGTTGATCTTTGCCAACAAGCTGGGGCTGAAGTAGCTGGTATTGGCATTGCCATTGAAAAATCTTTTCAAGCGGGAGGCGAAAAGTTCCGTCAAGCTGGTTTTGACATATACTCACAAGCCGTAATTGTCGGTTTTACCGATGACCAAGTCATTTTTGCCGGAGAAGAAGACAAGGACTAGACATTTTAATTTAGTTCTTATATAATGATAATATTTCCGCCATTTATCTGAATTTCTTATTGACAAATACTAGTGTAGAAGTTATATTAGATAATGGACATTTCGCTGATAAGCGATAGAGTAAGGAGGGTATAGGAATGGCAGTACCAAAACGTAGAACATCTAAAACAAGAAAGCGTAAAGGTTTAACCCATTATAAATTAGGTAAAGCTCCTATTTATAGAGATCCTGAAACTGGCGAATTTCGTCGTCGTCACCATGTGGCAGCAGACGGAACTTATAAAGGTCGTCAAGTGATCAATAAAGAAGAAGAATAAATTAATTTTATTAAGTGATGGTGAGCATTTATTGCTTACATCCTAAGTGAGACTGGGCTAGTCCCAGTCTTTTTTTGTGCACAGGTTTTTTTTACCAAGAAATAGAGGGCGAGCAAAAAGCTAAATCATTATTTGCAATAATTGTTGTGTGCAATATTTGCGACTTCTCATTAAAAAGCCTTGTTTCTAGTCTTGAGTAACACAAAAATGAGAGAAATTACTTAAATTTGTCAAAATTTAAGTTGGTAAAATGGATAAAATCCCTTTTATTTCAACTATTTTTAAATAAAAGCAAAATTTACAAAAAAAATTACTAGAAACCGGTTTCCTTTTTGTGAAAAATGTATTATAGTAGTAGCTGTACTATTCAAACGTTTGCAATTGTAGCTATATTTTATATATTCTAAGGAGGAAAAAATAATGAGTGAACAAGCGGGGAAAAATAAATTAAAGGTGACCCGTCCTTTTGGGATTAAGGACCAATTAGGTTATATGATAGGGAATATCGGTAACGATTTAACCTTCTTCTTGGCCTCAAACTTCTTTATGGTTTTCTATACAAATGTCATTGGGGTATCAGCAGCTATCGTTGGTAACTTATTTGGTATTGCACGTCTTGTCGATGCTTTTACTGATGTTTCGATGGGGGCTATCGCTGATAATAGTAAAACCACACCAGTGGGTAAATTCAAACCTTGGTTAAAACGGATGGCATTCCCAGTTGGGATTATTTCTGCTCTAATGTATAACTACTTTATTTCTGATTGGAACATGTCCGCTAAAATCGTTTATATGTCCATAACTTACCTACTATGGGGGTCAATCTTCTATACTTCAATTAACATTCCTTACGGATCATTGGCTTCAGTAATCTCTGGTAAATCAGAAGATCGGGCGAGCTTATCAACTTTCCGTTCAATCGGTTCAACTCTAATCCAATTCTTACTTGGTGTTTTGGTGCCAGCTGTTACTTATACCACTAGCGGGGAAGTAATGGGTTCTCACTTTACTATGTTAGCTATTGTCTTAGGTTTACTAGCGGCTGTCGCTTACCTAATTTGTTATAATATGGTTCAAGAACGGGTACAATTACCGCAAAATGACGAAGGATTTTCATTGAGTGAATTCTTCGGTGAACTTGCTCAACTAATTAAAGACCGTGGATTCCTAGCCCTTATGTTCTCTACAATGTTTGTCTTGGCAGGTATGATTTCTCTTAGCCAGTTGATGCAATACATGTTCTTGGATTACTTCCAAAACACTAACTACCTAAAATTAGCGACAGCTGGATTAACAATTGCTGGTCTAGTGGCTGCACCATTTGTTTCAACTTTAACGCGTCGTTTTGGTAAAAAAGAAGCAGGAGCTGCTTCGTTGATTGGTACTGGATTAATTTACATTGTGACTAATTTCCTAAACATTGAAGATCCATTTATCTTCTCCCTAATCGTTATTTTAGCAGGTATTGTTTTAGGTTACTACATGATGGCAATGTACTCATACGTTACTGACGTTATCGATGATTTCCAAATCAAATACCATGAACGTAAGGACGGAACAATCTATGCGGTTTATTCCTTTACACGTAAGGTAGGACAAGCTTTGGCAGGGGTACTTGCTGGTAACATGTTACAATGGATTGGCTATGTTTCTGGTCAAAATGTTACTCAAACACCAGAAGTAACTCAAAGTATCTATAATGTTGGTACCTTATTACCAGGTGGATTATTCTTAATCGCTGGTTTAATCTTAGCCTTTATGTATCCATTAAATAAAAAACGTGTTAACGAAAACGTGGAAACAATTGCTAAAATTCAAGCAGAAGAAAACTAATAATCAAAAAGTGAAAATTATAATGAAGAGGCCGGGACTTTTGTTCTGGTCTTTTCTTTTTTATTGATAAATAAACTGCAACCGATTGCAGTATGGTAATATATCCGCTATAATAAACGAGAATGAATAAAAGGAGGAACTTATGCAACGAACAAGTGGTGTATTAATGCACATAACTTCGCTTCCTAATGACTATGGCATTGGCTCATTTGGTCAGGAAGCTTATCATTTTGTTGATTTTCTGCAAGCAAGTAAACAGAGTTACTGGCAAATCCTGCCCCTAACGACGACATCTTATGGGGACTCTCCTTATCAATCATTTTCCGCCTTTGCAGGCAATACGCATTTGATTGATTTAGATTTACTCGTTTCTCAAGGCTATTTGCATGAAGACGATCTTAGGGACCTAGCTGCTTATGATGACCTCGATCAAGTAGATTATGCCTTTATCTTCTACAAACGCCGTCCTGTTTTAGAAAAGGCAGTCGCCAATTTCCGTGACCAGGAAGGTACAGAAAGCTTAGAATTTAAAACTTTTATATCCGATAATGCAAACTGGTTGGATCCTTTTGTCGAATATATGACTGTTAAGGAAAATTTTGATCTTAATGCGTGGTATGAATGGCCTGACAAGTATAAGTATTACCAAGAAGCCATTATTAATGACTTTATGGCTGAACATCAAGACCAAGCAGACTACCATTATGTCACCCAATTTTGGTTTTTCCAACAATGGCAAGCCTTAAAATCTTATGCCAATCAAAAGGGCATTCAAATCATCGGCGATATCCCGATTTACGTGGCTGCTGATAGTGTCGAAATGTGGCAGACACCAGAATTGTTTAGGGTAGATGATGCCTTTAACCCTATTGATGTGTCTGGTGTTCCACCTGATGCTTTTACAGCAGATGGTCAATACTGGGGCAACCCAATTTATGATTGGGAATATATGCAGAAAACGGGTTATCAATGGTGGATTCAACGCATCTCTGAAAGTTTTAAACTTTATGATGTGGTAAGAATTGATCATTTCCGCGGTTTTGAATCATTCTGGTCAGTGCCATTTGGATCGCCAACAGCAGCTTATGGCCGTTGGGAAAAGGGCCCAGGCAATGATCTTTTTGACCATGTTGAAGCGGCTCTTGGTGAATTAAATATTATAGCTGAAGACTTAGGTTATATGACCCAAGAAGTCATCGATATGCGAGAGGCAACGTGCTATCCTGGTATGAAAATCTTGCAATTTGGCTTTAATAATGACCCAAACAACCAAGATTTGCCTCATCATTATAGTCACAATACTGTTGCTTATGTCGGAACCCACGATAATGAAACAGCTGAGGGGTGGTACCAAGACACAGCTAGTCAAGCGGAACGTGACCAAGTGGATGCTTATCTCAACCGTCGTTCGAATGAAACAGCTTCTCAGGCTTTAAATCGTGGTATAGCAGCATCAGTATCTGATGTTGCCATCTATCAAATGCAAGATTTACTTGGCCTCGGTAACGAAGCGCGAATGAATACCCCATCTACTATTGGCCAAAATTGGAAGTGGCGGATGCGACCAGGAGCAATTGACCAAGAACTTGTAGATTATCTAAAACAATTAACAGAAATTTATTGCCGTAAGCCAGAAGACCAATAAAATAGTATAGGAGGATTCTATGACACAATTAGATACTTTAGCGCAAGACAAATTTAATCGCGACTTGGCTGATTTAGAACAACCGGAAGTTTATAAACTTTTACTCGATTTAATTGCCAAAAAGGTGGACCAAATGCCACTTTTTTCTGGAAAGAAAAAGATTTATTATTTTTCAGCTGAGTTTTTAATAGGTAAATTATTATCTAATAATTTATTAAACTTGGGTATTTATGACCAAGTCAAGGCTGAACTCGACCAAGCAGGCTTCAACATAGAAGAAATTGAAGATGAAGAAAATGAACCTTCCCTAGGAAATGGGGGACTAGGTCGATTAGCCGCTTGCTTCATTGATTCTATTGCGAGTTTAGGTCTTCCAGGTGATGGCGTTGGTTTAAATTATCATTTTGGACTATTCCAACAGTACTTTGAAGACAACCAACAACAATATCGTCCAGATACTTGGTTGGACCAAGAGAATTTCTTAAAGAAATCTGATAAGCATTTCCAAGTCCCTTTTAAAGATTTCACGCTGACATCTTCCTTATATGATATTGCTGTTTTGGGTTACCAACAAGACAAGCATAATCGTTTACGTCTTTTTGATTTAGATACTGTCGATTCCAGTATTATTGAAGACGGTAGTATTTCTTTTGATAAAACTGATATCGAGAAGAATCTTACCTTATTTTTATACCCTGATGATTCCGATGCGGATGGTGAAAAATTACGGATTTACCAACAATACTTCATGGTTTCTAACGGCGCCCAATTATTGATTCAAGAAGCAATCGAACGTGGCTCTAATATTCATGACCTCGCTGATTATGCTGTGGTACAAATTAATGATACCCATCCCACTCTAATCATACCTGAGTTGATTCGTCTTTTAACCACTGACCATGGTTTAGATTTTATGGAAGCAGTAAAAATTACCAGTCAAATGGTTGCTTTTACCAACCATACAATTTTGGCAGAAGCCTTAGAAACATGGCCAATGAATTATTTAGAATCTGTGAGTCCAGAAATTGCCGATATCATTCGTAAATTAGATAGCATTATCAAAGAATCCTATCCAAACCAAGCCAGTGTGCAAATTATTGATGAGAATGATACGGCTCATATGGCTTCCATTGCTATCCATTTTGGGTTCTCAACTAATGGGGTGTCACAACTACATACAGATATCCTTAAACAATCTACTCTTAAGGACTTTTATGAACTTTACCCTGATGAGTTCCATGGCTTAACTAACGGCATTACTTTCCGACGTTGGTTAATGGATGCTAATCCTGAATTAAGTGCATTATTAGACCGCGTCATTGGTGAGGAATGGCGACAAGATTCTGATTTATCTGAATTAATGAATTACCAAGAAGACGACCAAGTTTTATCCGAATTTAGCCAAGTCAAACATGCCAACAAAGAAGCCTTGGCTCATTTCTTACAAGACCACCAAGGAGTGAGCATCAATACTGATTCTATTGTTGATGTGCAAGTGAAAAGGATTCACGAGTATAAACGCCAACAAATGCTGGCCCTTTATATCATCCACAAATATCATGATATAAAGGCTGGTAATAAACCAGAAACACCAATTACTATTATTTTCGGAGGTAAAGCAGCTCCTGCTTATACTATCGCCCAAGATATCATTCATTTAATTTTATCCTTGTCCGAATTAATTGCTAATGACCCTGAGGTTAGCGACTACTTACAAGTGGTCTTTGTTGAAAACTATAATGTGACGGCAGCTCGTTATTTATTTACCGCGGCTGATATTTCGGAACAAATTTCCTTGGCATCTAAAGAAGCTTCTGGGACTGGAAATATGAAATTTATGGTCAACGGAGCCGTTACCCTAATGACTTTAGATGGCGCTAATGTAGAGATTGCAGACCGTGTAGGTCAAGACAATGTCTATATCTTTGGTAAAGAAGCGCAAGAAATTGTGCGTCTATATGATGAAGAAGATTATGTTGCTCGTGACTACTATGAACAAGCAGCAATTAAACCATTAGTCGACTTTATTGTTAGCGATGAATTATTAGCTATTGGAAATTCTGAACGCCTTAATCGTCTACACCAAGATATGATTAATAAGGATTACTTTATGGCCTTAATTGATCTAGAAGAATTTATTGCCATCAAAGAAAAAATGTATGCCGATTATCAAGACGAAAAAGCTTGGCGTAAGAAAGGCTTAATTAATACAGCCCAAGCCGGTTTCTTCTCTTCTGATCGGGTAATTAATGAATATAATGATCAAATTTGGCATGTCCAAGTCGATGATTAGGAGGAGAAAGAAATGAAGAAACTGTTCAATTTTGAATTTTGGCAAAAATTTGGGAAGGCTTTAATGAGTGTGATTGCGGTTATGCCCGCAGCCGGGATTATGATAAGTCTTGGTTCAGCCATTCCTTTGATTGCGCCAGATATGGCACTTTTAGCTCAAATTGGGGATATTATTTCTCAAATTGGTTGGGCAATTATTGGTAACTTGCATATTTTATTTGCCGTTGCTATTGGTGGCTCTTGGGCCAAAGACCGTGCTGGTGGGGCTTTTGCTGCTTTGATTTCATTTATTTTAATTAACCGTTTAACCGGTGCTTTCTTTGGTATTTCTCAAGATATGTTGGCTGACAACTCAGCTGTCGTCCATAGTCTCTTTGGACAAGAGTTAAATGTGTCTACTTACTTTATCTCTGTATTAGAAGCACCTGCCTTAAACATGGGGGTATTTGTTGGGATCATTGCTGGTTTCCTAGGGGCCTTAGCCTACAACAAATACTACAATTATCGGAAGTTACCGGAAGTCTTATCATTCTTTAATGGGAAACGTTTTGTGCCTTTCGTAGTCATTTTATGGTCCTTTATTGCGGCTATTGTTTTATCTATCGTATGGCCATTTATCCAAGGTGGAATTAATAGCTTTGGGGTTTGGTTGGCCAATTCCCAAGACCAAGCTCCATTCTTAGCACCGTTCTTATATGGTTTCTTGGAACGTTTGCTATTACCATTTGGATTGCACCATATGTTAACTATCCCAGTAAACTACACGGCCATGGGAGCTACTTATGTCATTCAAACAGGCGCAGATATGGGAACGACTGTTTACGGCCAAGATCCATTATGGTTGGCTTGGGCTCAAGACTTAGCGAACTTCAGAAATGCTGGCGATATGTCTGCTTATGAAAACTTATTAAGTACAGTTACACCTGCTCGTTTTAAGGTAGGGCAAATGATTGGTACAACGGGTATCTTAATGGGTGTTGCTTATGCCATGTACCGCAATGTCGATGAAGATAAAAAATCTGCCTATAAATCAATGTTTATTTCTACTGCAGCATCAGTTATTTTAACGGGGGTATCTGAACCTTTAGAATTTATGTTTATGTTTGTGGCGATGCCACTTTACCTCGTTTATGCCGTTATTCAAGGTTTAGCCTTTGCCGTAGTTGACCTGATTCCTATCCGCGTGCATTCATTCGGTACAATTGAATTCTTGTCTCGGATTCCATTATCTTTAAATGCAGGCTTAGGCCAAGATTTGATTAACTTTGTCTTAGTAACTATTGTTTTTGGTATCGTTTCTTATTTCATTGCCAATTGGATGATTCGTCATTTCAACTACGGTACTCCTGGACGTAATGGAAACTACGATGATTTCAATATGGCTAATACCGGCGAAGCTGCTGCTAGCAATGAAACCGTTGATGCCGATAAACAAGTGACTAATATTATTAACCTACTAGGTGGACCAGATAATATTGATGCAGTAGATGCTTGTATGACACGTCTCCGTGTTGATGTGAAAGATCCACAACTAGTAGGAACAAAAGAACAATGGCAGAAAGTTGGTGCCAAATCCTTATTAGTAAAAAATGGTGGGGTTCAAGCCGTGTATGGTCCTAAGGCAGATATTCTAAAATCAGATATCAATGATGTTTTAGATACTGGCCAAGCCATTCCACCTTTAGACTTACCTCAAGCGGGTAGCAGTCAAGAAGCCACACTAGCCGATGAAAGTGACCAAACTATTGTTGAAGAGTTTTATAGTCCTGCTCAAGGTCAAGCTATGGCGATTTCAGAAGTCAAAGATGACGTCTTCTCACAAAAAATGATGGGTGACGGTTATGCTGTCCAACCTAGCGATAATGAAATTGTTTCTCCAGTTAAAGGTGAAATTATTCAAGTCTTCCATACTAAACATGCGATTGGTATCAAAACAGATGGTGGTACTGATATTCTAGTGCATATGGGCTTGGATACAGTCGAACTTGAAGGCAAACCATTTGAAATTCTAGTTTCCGAGGGTGATATCGTTGATGGTGGTCAACCAATTGCTAAGATGGACTTAAAAGCGATTGAAGAAGCTGGCAAAGCTACTACGATTGTGGTCGCTTTAACCAATAATGACAACAAGGATGCCATTCGCCTTGAGCATAAAGGACAGGTAGAAAAAGGCCAAAACTTAGGGGAATTTGAGGGATAGTATGAAACTATTAACTTTAAATGCTCATTCTTGGTTGGAAGATCAACAAGAAGATAAAATAAAGGTCTTACTTGATTTTATCTTGGATCAGGAGATTGATTTTGTTTGCTTGCAAGAAGTCAACCAAAATTTAACGAGTCCCGTCGAAAAAGATCCCTTACATTATATGCCAGTGGATAACTATTTTGATGTACCAATCCGAGAAGATAATTTTATCTTGACCCTAGTTAAAGACTTAGCTCAAAGAGGACATGACTATTATTGGTCGTGGGTACCTGCCCATTTATCTTATGGAAAAATGGACGAAGGGGTAGGGGTTCTTGCTAAAGAACCCTTCCTTGCCCATGAAGTCCCCACATCTACTTTGGTCGATTATCGTGACTTCCATACCCGTCGTGTCTTAAGAGCCCGTTTCGACGATTTAGATATTTATAGTGTTCACTTCTCACGTTGGGATGACCAATGGGAAGACACTTCCTTTAAAGGCGAATGGTTAGGATTCAAAGATCACTTAGATTCTGAGCGGCTAACTATTCTAGCAGGTGATTTTAATAATGATAGTCAAGTCAAAGACCAAGGCTATGACTTCATCCAAAAGACCTTGCCTTATCTAAAAGATTCTTACTATATTAGCTCTAGAACTAAGGGAAACATTACCGCCCCCGGTGACATTGCTGGATGGGATGGTAACCAGGATAATAAGCGAATCGACTATATCTGGTTGAGTCAAAAACTCGCAGCTCATGAACATCGTGTTGTTTTTACTGGTCAAGAAGAGCCGATTGTGTCTGATCACTTTGGTATTTATTTGACCTTTGATTATAACGACAATTAAGTAATAAATAAGCCTAGAAATCGACTCAGTGTCGTTTTCTAGGCTTTTATTCTTGTATAAATTGGCTTTGCCTTACTGATAAGAACTTGATAGAATAAAGGAGATAAAACGCTTTATTTGGGGGAGATAAGATGAAGTTGAAAAACTATTTTACACGTTTTGAGCTATTTCTATGGTTGGGATCCTTAGCTTTAATTATTGGCTCAGCGATAATCTTCCCTGGTCAGCACCCGCTAACTGTCATTGCTGCAGTAATTGGTGTGACCGCTATTATCACTGGGGCTAAAGGCAATCCTTTATCTAAGGTATTAATGATTATTTTTTCTTTGTTTTATGGCTATATTTCTTGGACCTTTGACTATTATGGGGAAATGATTACCTATCTAGGCATGACTGGTCCTATGGAAGCTTTTGCCTTATACACTTGGCTTAAGAATCCTTTTGAAGAGGGCAAAGTTGAAGTCCGAGTCAATCAACTATCCAAACGAGAGCTCATATTCATTCTACTCCTATCTGCTGTGGTTGCCTTAATATTTTATCCTATCCTCGCTTTTTTCAACACCGAGAATTTAATTCCCTCAACAATCTCGGTGCTAACAAGTTTCTTAGCGGTTTTCCTTACTTATCGGCGAAGTGAATACTTTCCCTTGGCTTATGCTTCCAATGATTTAGTCTTAATTTGTCTATGGGCCTTAGCCAGTTTAAGTAATCGTGCTTACCTCTCTGTTGTGATATGTTTTCTGGTTTTCTTTGTCAATGATATGTACTCTTATTTATCTTGGGCCCGTATGCGGCAACGACAACGTTACCGTCAAGAAAATTAAAGGGTATCAGCCAATAACAATTTTCTCCAATTCAACTATAAAGTCTTCGGCAATGGGGTTAAGGATGTGGTGATTATTGGTGATATAGCCAATTTCAATTTGCTCCTCAGACTCAATTGGCCGGGCCACAATCTCCGCACCATTCAAATCTTGATTAATAATCCCAGAAGAAATGGTATAACCATTTAAACCAATAATCAGGTTGAAAATTGTCCCTCGGTCTGAAACGATAATCGATTTATCAGTATCAAAGTCACCAAGGACCTCTTCCCAATAGTAGAATGAATTATGTCGACCCTGTTCAAAGTTTAATCTTGGATAGGGTTTTAAATCCTCTAAGGTGATTTTTTCTTTATTGACTAGGGGGTGTTTATACCAAATAAAAACATGGGGTTGGGTCACAACCATCGAATGAAAGGTCAGATCATTGTCTGCAATATTGTTTTCAATCACTCGTTTATTATAGTTAGATTTATAGAGAATTCCCACTTCTGATTTCAGATTAGCCACATCCTCAATCACCTCAAAGGTCCGCATTTCTTTTAGGGTGGCCTGATATTTGTCACTAGCATTTTTCTTGAGCATATTGATAAAGGCATCAACCACAAAAGGATAATGTTGCGAGGCCACGGAAAAAATTTGTTTAGGCTGATCTTTATGGGAATAGCGACGTTGGAGCAAGGCCATCTGTTCTAAAACTTGGTTGGCATACTGTAAAAACTCTTCACCATCACTGGTTAAACTAATTCCCGTTGAGGTTCGGGTAAAGAGAATGACCCCTAAACTTTCTTCTAATTTTTTCATGGCATTGGATAAGGAAGGTTGGGAAATAAATAGTTTTTCGGCTGCCCGGGTTAGTGAATTCTCTTGGGCGACCACCAAAAAATATTGTAAATCATCGATGCGCATGGAAAGCCTCCTTTGCTTTGTTGAATCTAGTTTACCATAAAAAGGGTGCGACAAAGTCTTTAAGAACAGAAGCCTTGGACCAAGTCTTGGATGAAATACGGGAGCTCCTAAGGCATATTTGTAGCCCACACTTTGGTGTTTAAGGGGTATGGAGACATAATTCATTATTAGCATATATTTGTATACAATTGGGGCTATTAATTATTGGGCATTGGGCTTACACTAGAAAGAGACCATAAAGAAATTTAAGGGAGGATTTTATGAAGAAATTATCAAAAAAATATTTAGTATTACTTATTGTTTTACTGATGGCCTTATCTGCTTGCCAAAAAGAAGAAAAAGTTTATAAAATTGGCGTGGTATCTGACCGGGCAGAAGAAATTTGGGATTTTGCCTTGGAAGACTTATTGGAAGAAGCCGACTATGATGTAGAAATTGTCCAATTTTCCGATTATGTTCAGCCTAATGTGGCTCTATCAGAGGGATCGATTGATGCGAATGGTTATCAATATTACACCTTCCTCTATGATTATATGCAGTCTTCTGGGGACGACCTTTATCCCTTGGGTTACCTGTCTGCTGAACCCTTGGGAATTTGGTCAACAGATGCCATTCAAAGTAAGGAAGACATTCCTGAAAATGCGCAAATCGCGGTCATCAATGACCCAGTTAATTATGGAAATGCCTTAATTATGCTGGCTGATGTTGGTTTGCTCACTCTAAAGGAAGACGCTCCTCTCGTTCCAAGTGAAAACGATATTGAATCAACCTACAAAAACTTGGAAATAGTCCCCATGGAAGCAGGTGCCATCCCTAGAGCCTTGGGTGATGTACCTTTAATTTTAAGTGGGGCAACGGCAACGACTGAATATGGATTGAAAAATTCAGACGCCTTATACTTCCAAGACATGGAGAATTCTAGCTCTAACTTACGGTTAAACTTTGTCGTTCGTGATGAAGATAAGGAAAATGAAGACCTAAAGGAAATTTTAGCTGCCTACCAACGCCCTGAAGTCGTGGAATTTGCTAATGAAACTGGAGCAGGAGACTTTTATCCCGCCTGGAATAACGATGATATCCCTAGCCAAGACATGCAAACTTATATTGATTACGTCAATTCAAAGGACAAGGAGGATTAAATGATTGATTACCGAAATTGGGATGCTACTGCTACTGCCCAAGCCATCAAAGCAGGACAAATCACTCCCTATGAAGCGGTAAAAGCTGCCATTGACCAGGTTGAGCGCTTAAATAAGGACTATAATGCTGTTTCTTTTCTCTATAAGGAAGAAGCCTTATCCCAAGCGAAGATGATGACAGATTTTTCACCACCATTTGCAGGTGTTCCTATCTTGCTTAAAGATGCCGGTCAAGACTATGCTGACCATCCGTCTACCTTGAGTTCAAGCTTATTAAAGGATCACTTAGCTGCAGTCAACTCGCATTTTGTCGATGATATTATTAAGGCAGGATTTATCATTATCGGCCATACTAATGCGCCTGAATTTGCTTTGAAGTTTATCTCAGATTCTCATTATCGTGGCACGGTTCCTAACCCACGAAACAGGGACTACCATGCAGGTGGGTCTAGTGGTGGAGCAGCTACGGCCCTTGGATTAGGCATGGTCCCTATTGCTGCTGCATCTGATGGGGGCGGCTCTATTCGCATTCCTGCTTCATTTTCAGGTTTAATTGGTTTAAAACCTAGTCGCGGTCGCACCGCATCAGGACCGGCTTCGTATCGGTCTTGGGCTGGCGCAGCAATTGATTTCGCCTTAACCCAGTCGGTTAGAGACACAGCAAATTTTCTCATGGCCATGCAGAGTCAAGACCATGATGCCATGCCGTTTCGACTCCCAGCGCTAAGCCAAGACGAGTTGATAACAGCGAAGCAGGGGGTAAAAGACTTACGTATCGCTTACACGACAGATAATTTTATTGACGATGCTCTTTCCCAAGAAGCCATCCAAGCCGTGGAAACAACTGCCGAACACCTTAAAGCAGCTGGTTTTAATGTAGAAAAAGTTCATTTGACAATTTCTGGGAATGACTTAATCAGAGGTTATTATGTCATGAATGCAGTGGAACAAAGTAAGGCTTTCCACCAACTCGGCCAAGCAAGGGGGCACCAAATTAAACGAGGAGAGGTGGAAGATACGGCTTATCTATTAGCTGAGTACGGTAAATATATCCCTGCTTGGGAATATTCACAGGTTTTTGATCAATGGGACCACTTGGCGGCTAAGTTTCAAGCCTTCCATGAAAAATTTGACTTCTTGCTCCAACCAGCCACAGCTAAAGCGGCTCCTAAAATAGGTCAAACCACTATAAGGGAAGACTTATTGGCCCAGTGCAAGGACTTTTCTGTTTTGGGAAGAGAAGAATTAGAAGAATTAATTCTCCAAGCCTTATTACCAGGAACCTATTATGCCCCCTATGCCTATATTTATAATTTGACAGGACAACCAGCCATCTCCTTACCTCTACATAAAACGAAAGCAGGTCTACCATTTGGACTCATGTTTTCAGCCAGGAGAGAAGGGGAGGCTGACCTGTTAGCTATAGCTGATTATTTAGAGTGTCACAATTACTTTATGGGTGACTACTCCATATAAACAGCTGTCTACAGCTGTTATAAAGCAATCTCTAATACAAAAATTGTATGTAAAAATACGCGACTTTAAGCTTTGTTTTTATCAATTTTTCAAACTAAAAATGAGGTAAAAGACTTAGGTATTTGATAAAAACCCTTTGGTATCAAGGGGTTATCATATTTAAGAACTAGATATTGAAGAAATAAGAAAATAAAATTAATACATTTTTTGTTCTTGTTTAACCTGTGCTAGTCTAATTCGCAATCTGTTATAGTAATTTTATGGCTATTTCGTTTGCAAAAAACTTAAAATATGTTACGATTTTATCGATGTGAATTACAATAAATGTCTATAAGGAGGACGACTTACTAATGAGTCAAAAGACAATTCCTGCTTCTGCAGCGGCCTTAAACGTACTTAAAACTTGGGGTGTGGATACAATTTATGGTATCCCTTCTGGTACACTAGGTTCTTTAATGGATGCTCTTGCAGAAGACAAGGATATTCAATTCCTACAAGTTCGCCATGAAGAAATTGGTGCTCTTGCTGCTGTCATGCAACATAAGTTTGGAGGCCCTCTAGGGGTTGCAGTTGGTTCTGGTGGACCAGGTGCCACTCACTTAATTAATGGGGTTTATGATGCAGCGATGGATAACACGCCATTCTTAGCTATCCAAGGTTCTCGTCCAAATGAAGAGCTAAACCTAGATGCTTTCCAAGAATTAAACCAAAACCCAATGTACTCAGGTATCGCTGTATATAACAAGCGTGTAGCTTACCCTGAACAATTGCCTAAGGTTGTAGACGAAGCGGCGCGTGCTGCCATTGCTAACAAGGGACCTGCTGTGATTGAAGTGCCTGTTAACTTTGGTTGGGTAGAAATCCCTGAAGACTCTTACTATGGTTCTGGATCTTACCAACGTCCATATATTCCATCTGCCTTGAATGACGAAGATATCAACCAAGCTGTTGATTTATTGAACAAGGCTGAACGTCCAGTCATCTATTCTGGATTTGGTGCTAATGGTGCTGGTGACATCGTAACTGAATTAGCTCACAAAATTAAAGCACCAATCATCACAACTGGTAAGAACTTTGATGCCTTCGAGTGGGATGAAGAGGCCTTAACAGGATCTGCTTACCGTGTGGGTTGGAAACCAGCCAATGAAGTAGTCTTTGAAGCAGACACTGTTCTATTCCTTGGCTCTAACTTCCCATTCTCTGAAACTTATTCAACCTTCAAGAATGTTGACAAGTTCATCCAAGTTGATTCTGACCCACATAAATTAGGTAAACGTCATGCCTTAGATGCTGCAATCTTAGGTGACGCTAAGGAAGCTGCCCAAGCAATCTTGGATAAGGTTGACCCAGTAGAAGAATCTGCTTGGTGGAATGCCAGCATTAAGAACAATCAAAACTGGCGTGACTACATGAATAAACTTGAAGGTAAAACTGAAGGAGAATTACAGTTATACCAAGTTTATAATGCAATCAACAAGTATGCGGATGACGATGCCATTTACTCTATTGATGTTGGTAACTCAACACAAACTTCAATTCGTCACTTGCACATGAATCCTAAGAATATGTGGCGAACTTCTCCATTATTCGCAACAATGGGGATTGCTCTACCAGGTGGTATTGCAGCCAAGAAGGATAATCCAGACCGTCAAGTATGGAACATCATGGGTGATGGTGCCTTCAATATGACCTACCCAGACGTAGTGACTAACGTCCAATATGACTTACCAGTAATCAATGTGGTCTTCTCAAACACTGAATATGCCTTCATTAAGAACAAATATGAAGACACTAACAAACACTTATTCGGTACTGACTTTATTGATGTGGACTACGCTAAGATTGGGGAAGCTCAAGGTGCTGTTGGCTACACTGTAACTCGTATCGAGGACATGGATGACGTGATGCGTCAAGCAGTTGAAGACAATAAGAACGGTAAGACAGTTGTTATTGATGCTAAAATCACTCATGACCGTCCAATTCCAGTAGAAGAATTGCGTCTTGATCCGAAAGCAGCTTCTGAAGAAGAAATCAAAGCTTTCAAAGAAAAATACGAAGCTGAAGATTTAGTCCCATTCCGCTTCTACTTAGAAGAAGAAGGATTAGAATCACGCGCAATTAAATAAAATAAGTAGCTTTCCTGCTTGAAAAACAAATAAAACCCTGTAAATAGGCTGTAAGGCTTATTTGCAGGGTTTTTTAATTTTACCCAATGATAAGTATGACTGCTAACACCGTTATTTTTCCGTTGAGTCATATTCGCATGCTTGCACTTAAGCCATTTCACATTTAACTATTTTAGAAAATTGTGTCACGATTAAGCTTTGAAATAATTAATCTTGAAATTTCTTGAGCAATTGCGTTGCTTTTCTATTAAAAATATATTAAAGTATTCACATAACGAACTAAAAGCTGAGATGAGAAGAGTAACCATAGCCAATCTTTACAGAAAGTCTGCAAGCTGAGAACAGACAAGAACAGTTAGGTGAAAGTGCACTCGGAGCTATCGACTTGTGCAAGCAAGTCGATCGGTTAATAACCGTTAAACCATTGAGTTAGTAATCATAACTCATGAGACTCTACCCGTGAGGGTAGGGTGAATAAGGGTGGAAACACGACAACCTTCGTCCCTTTGATAACATCCAGTGTTATCAAAGGAACGGAGGTTTTTTATTTTATAGAAAGGAGCGCTTGATATGACAAAACCAATTATCGGTGTCACAAGTGGTGAAAATACCCTGTTCACGACTGACACCTTTAAGGGAAGTAATTCCTCATATACTTTAACTAATGTAACCGATGCCATATTGAAGGCGGGCGGTATACCTGTGATTATTCCAATCCATGACCCCCAGCTTTCTAGCCATTATATTGCCTCAGTTGACGGCTTATTATTGGCGGGAGGAGCAGATGTGTGTCCCTCATGGTATGGCCAAAGTCAATCCAGTAAATTAGGCACTGTCGATCAGGCGCGTGACCAACGTGAGCTAGCCTTGATTGAAGCTGCTATTGACCAACATCTTCCCATTCTTGGTATCTGCCGTGGTTTGCAAATTATGAATGTTTATTTGGGAGGTAGCCTCTATCAGGATCTATCTGAAAGTTCAAATAAGGTACTCTCTCACAATCAAATTGAGAGAATGGGAGATTTGGTTCATGATTTGACATTAGATCGTCACTCTCAAATGCATCACTTATTGGGCCAAAGTTCTAGAGTGAATTCCATTCACCACCAAGCAATTGACCAACTAGGACAAAGTCTTGAGGTTACCGCCTGGTCCTCTGACCAAGTGATTGAAGCAGTCGAATCAACTTCTGAAGAACTTGATTTCTTAGGGGTTCAATACCATCCTGAAAGCTTAGTAGAGACTTATCCAGATCATTTAGCCATTTTTACTGATTTGATGGCACGTGCCATGCAACATAAGACTAATCAAGTTAGTCATAAATTTATTTATTCATAGTTATCTATAATGAAAAAGGAGCTTAGCAATGGTCACAAAACAACAAAAGTCAGAAGCAAAGCTAGATCTTAGCTCTGCCGATCTACAAGAATTGGAGAAAAAGGAAAAAACTCCTTTGGAAAAACAATTAGACAAAGTCATTTGTTTTCTCCCATTTTTGATGACAATTATTCATTTATTGGAGTATCTCTATATTCCTAATTATCCTGGTAATCAAAATACCTTTACCTATGTTTATTTTCTTGGGGCATTCGCCATTTATTACCTCATTCGCGGATTATTGGCCATGTTTAATAACAAGCAGTTCAAACGTTGGCGCTATAAGGCACCCCTACAAACTTTGATTTTCTTTTTATTAATGGTTTATGATATTTTGACCTTAAAGACAGCAACCCTTTTATTACCCTATTTTCCCTGGGTAGATCAATTAATTAACGCGATTCTATCCGATTGGTCATTTCTAATGGAATCAACGACATCGTCCCTATCCCTTTTATTTCAAGGTTTTATATTGGGGGCAATTGTTGGTTTACTATCAGGAATTCTATGTGGTTATTTTGAAAAGACAAATTATTGGATCTCTCCCTTTGTTACGGTAATTGGGTCAATTCCAACCACAACTTGGATTCCTATCGTCATGGTCCTAGCCGCCTCACTCAGAAATGGGGCATTGTTTGTCATTTCTTTAGGGGTTTTCTTTGCTTTACATAATGCTAGTTTTGCTGGTGTCCGTTCCATTGACCGTGAATACTATGAAGTCGCCAAAACCTTAGGCGCCGAGCAAAGGCAATTGATGACTTCAATTACGATTCCTGCTATTTTGCCCAATGTATTCACAGGACTTATCCAAGGAATGTCTACCGCCTGTACCTCATTAATCGTAGCTGAAATGATGGGTGTAGAGTCTGGTTTGGGATTCTATATTACCTGGCAAAAAAATTGGGCCCAATACGATAAGATGTATGGTGGCATATTAGTAATCTGTATCATGTTTCTAGCTGTTCACTTTGTGTTGAAATTAATTGAATCACATTTATTGAAATGGAAGGATGCCTAATGACAAAGCTTAATTTAAATCAAGTCTACAAAGCTTTTCCCACGAGTGACAATAAAATCAATTGGGCTCTAGAAGATATCTCTTTATCAGCCCAAGAAAATGAGTTTATTTGTATAGTGGGACCATCGGGATGTGGGAAATCAACAATTTTACGAATGATTGCTGGTTTAATTCCTCAAACCCGAGGAGATATTACACTTAACGGACAAGAAATTCTTGAACCTTCTGCAAATATTGGTTTGGTATTTCAGAATGCCACATTGTTTCCTTGGCGGACGGTTAGAGATAATATTGCTTATAGCCAAGATATGAACAAAAACCATGATGACCAAGCCGTTAATGACCTTATTGATTTGATTAATTTATCAGGTTATGAAGACTATTATCCGCGGCAGTTGTCAGGGGGGATGGCTCAACGGGTGAGTTTGGCCCGTACTATGATTAACCAACCAGAAGTTTTCTTATTAGACGAACCCTTAGGTGCCTTGGATGCCTTTACTCGTGCCAATCTACAGGACTCCCTATTAGAACTCTGGCAAAACAACCGTAATTTGATGATAATGGTGACCCATGATGTGGAAGAAGCTGTCTATATGGCTAGTAAGGTTGTAGTTATGAAACCACATCCAGGTCGCATCAGTCGAGTGGTTGATATCGACATGGACTATCCCCGTCGTCGCACCAGCCAAGCCTTTTCTGATTACCGACGCGAAATTATTGAGGAATTAAATTTTTAATTTAATTTAATATTATATAGGAGGAATAGTAATGAAGAATAGATTGGGTAAGTATTTATTTTTGGGTTCAGCAGCCTTTGTCTTAGCGGCATGTAATACATCAATCCAAAAAAGCCAAGACCAAGGGGCCAGTCAAAATAATACGCAGGAACAAGTAGAAACCGGCGAGCAAGAATCAGCTGGAGGTACAAAAGCTGTCGCCTTAGCTGATTATGATGTAGACGATGACGAAGCTTGGAAAAAAGAACCCGCATATGGACAAAGTATTCAATTAGTGTCGTCAACAGGTTGTACTGCGCCAATCAACGTGGCAGAAACTATGGGCTTCTATGAAGATGAGGGACTTAAGGTAGAAACCGTTGAAACCCCACAAACTTCAATTGATGCCGTTGGAACGGGTCAAGCCGCTATCGGAATTGGTTTAATCGCCCCAACCTTAATCCCTATGATTAACGGTGTCAATGCTCAATACTTAGGCCCTGCCCACACAGGATGTAAGGCACTTTATGTTGCCGCTGACTCCGATGTTGAAAGCTCTGCTGACTTGGAAGGAGCTAAAATCGGTATCCACGGTGGCTTAGGAGAGAGTGATCATAATGTTGGTTTACGTTTCTTTGAAAATGCGGGTGTAGATACAGATTCAATTAATTGGGTCTCCACCGATGTTTCTGCTTCACCACAAGCCATTGCTAATGGTGAACTTGACGGAGGAATCTATGACGAAAACATGGCCGACCCTTACGTCAAAGATGGTAGCTTGAAGAAAATTGAATCAACCACAACTTCTGAAGACTTCAAAGATGAAGTATGCTGTGCCTACTATGTCAACAAGGATTTTGCCCGTGAAAACCCAATTACTACTAAGAAATTAACCCGGGCCATCTATCGCGCTAATGCTTGGGCAGAAGAAGATTCTAAATCTTATATTGATTATCTCTATGAACAAGACTTCTTAACCGGTGATTATGACATTGGTTTCAATTTTATTGATAAATTAAATTACCATCCAAGCCAAGATCAAATGTCCGCTACAGTCAAGGAAATTACTGCTGACTACCAAGCACTAGGGATTGTTGATGATAGCGTCGATGTTAATACCTTATATGAGCAATTATATGCTCCAGTAGGTCTTGAAATTAGCGACTTTACAGAAGGCGCTTAAGACTGTAAAGGGCGGGGGCTAAATTAATCCTTACCTTGCTAAATAGACAATAAAAACTCCCCTTAAGTAGCTAGCTTAGGGGGAGTTTCTATGTCTACAAATGTTTATATATTAATTTTCTTTTATCGCTTGAAGACTTTGATCCTCTAAAAGGTTATTTTCGGCAAATAATTTGCCTACTTGTAGGAGCTCATAGTCAGCTCCCATTTTCCCAATGACTTGAAGACCGCGACTCATTTGTCCAGTTTGTGGTTTTATGGGTAAGGAGATGGCCGGATGACCAGAAATATTTAACCACTGGCTATAAGGGGTTCGTAAATAATAATGGTCAAAGGCCGCTTGCACGACTTGTTTTTGGTCGGTGATTGAAAGATCATCGATATCCCTAATCTTAGCTAGGAGAGCATTTGAAAGTGGTAAATCTTCATTAGCCATAGCTGAGCCAGCTGTGCTTGGTGTGAGTAAGACATCATAATGTCCAAAGAGTTCTTCAAGCGCTTTATAAATTTCATTGGCACTTTGCCTTAATTCTACATAGGTAAAGGCAGGGAGTTGGGGCCCAAGTTTATAGGCCAACCAGGTTAGAGGATCCACTGAATCAAAGGAAATTTTTTCTGGGTGAGCGATGAAATGGGTTAGAGCGTAGCCAGTTTCGACTAATAAACAGTGGTAATAACGAGTTAAAATTTCTCTGCCATCTAAGTCTAAAGTCACTTTATCCACTTGGGCCCCAAGATTTTGCAAACCACTTATGCCTTTATCAATTAAGTCTTTACTTGCTTGGTCTAGATTTTTCCCAAATAAATCCTGGTCTAAATAAGCCACACGAAGAGGTTTGTCTGGAAGGGTGAGAGCTGACTCACTAATAGGGATTAAGGCCTTATCGCCATCTTCACCCCGGCCTTGACACGCCTTTAAGAAGGCAAAACTATCTTCAATAGATTTGCTTAAGACAAAATTAACCCCTAAATTGTTTAATGAGTGGTATAAGGTTTGGCCATCAGCAATGCGGCCTTGACTTGGCTTAAGACCAATCAACCCACAATCTGAGGCAGGAACGCGAATGGAACCACCCGCGTCAGATGCCCCAGCAATGGGAACCATACCAGACTTAACAGCGGCTGCAGCACCGCCTGACGACCCACCAGGATTATAGTTAGCTTTTAAAGGATGACGAACCGTTCCATAGTAAGATGAATCAGAGACAGTTTTTAAGCCAAACTCAGGAACATTAGTCCGACCAACAATGATAAAACCGGCTGCTAAAACCTTCTTAGTATAAGGAACAGTGGCTGCAGCCAAATTGTCATGCGTAATTTGCGCACCATCAGTGCTAGGAAAGCCGGCTAAATTTTGCCCCAAGTCTTTTAATAAGAAGGGGACACCAAAAAAGGGCGGTAGCTTTTGACGCTCAATGGCACTTAAATTCTCAAGTTTTTTATCATAATCCTTCGCTAATTGCCGAGCATAATCAAAAAAATAATGGTTAACGGCATTTAATTGAGGGTTTAAGGTTTCGATATTTTCAATAGCCATTGCCACCAAGTCACTAGGTAAGTAATGACCATCCTTTATTTTCTGGGCATAATAGCGGGCATCTTGGTTAAATAACATGAAAAGACTTCCTTTCAATATAAAAAGTATTCCTATCTTTGTTTCGATTTTACCATGAAACAGCTAGTAATAATATAAAGAGTATCAAGTGAGGCCCATAAATAATAAAATGGCATTGAATCCTTGCCATCAGACTTTTATAATGAAGACAGTAAAAAATAAAGGAGTTTTACCATGACAAAAATTTACTTGGCTTCCTCAAACTATAATGACCAACAATCGCAATGGGTGGATGCTGCAAAAGAAGCCTTGGCACAAAACCCCACAGTTGATGTGGTTCACAATCCTTGGGACAACCAATACAAGGACGCGTCCTTTGACGATACCACAGGAATGTTTGGCTCCTTGGAATGGCAAATGAAAACCTATCAAAATGATAAAAATGCTATGGGTACAGCTGATATCGGAGTGTTTCTAGTTGATGTTGACCAAAAAGACGAGGGCGTTAATATGGAGCTTGGTTTTATGTCAGCCTGTCATAAACCTGCCATTTTAGTTTTTCTATCAGAACAAGATACCCTAGAAAAAGACTTCCATGTCAATCTTATGGTGGCCCAAGCCGGTACTTATTTCATTAATTCTGATATTGCTAGCCTAGCCACTTACAACTTTGATTGCTTAAAATCTAACACCATAGAAGACTTAGGCGAAAATTTCTTAGTCATTTAAGCCATGTTAAAACTCAGTCATAAAGTTGGAGCTCATCGCTCCAGCTTTTTTTCTTTACACTGAAATATAATTTCTTAAAATATTTAAGATAATAGAAATACTATTCCACAAAGAAATGAATTGTGGTAAAATGTTTTTGTAAACGATTACAATCGCAAGAAAGGAGGTTAGCCATGGAAGAGATAATTTTTGAATTAATCGCTAATGGTGGTACGGCCAAGTCATTAGCCTATGAGGCAATTCACGCCTCAGAAGAAGGCGACTTTGACAAGGCCGAAAGCTTGTTGGAAGAAGGCCATGACTACCTACTTAAAGCCCATAAGGCCCAAACCAAGTTGATTACCGATGAAATGAACGAAAAGCCGGTTGCATTAAGTCTTTTGATGGTTCATGCCCAAGACCATTTAATGACCGCCCTTGAAGTTAATGATTTAGCAAAAATTTTAATTAAACAAAACCGGCGATTAGCAAGCTTAGAAATTAAAATACAACAAAATCAATAAAGGAGTGTCTTTTATGAAAATACTACTCGCTTGTGCAGGAGGAATGTCGTCTGCTATTGCGGCCAAATCATTAAAGGAAGCCGCTGCCAAAGAAGGCTTAGATTTTGAGGTCCACGAATCTTCCTCATCAGCATTTGAAAATGAGATTGCGAAAGATTATGATCTAGCCTTAATCGCGCCACAAATTCGACATCGTTATGATGATCTGAAAAAAATAGGGGATAAAGCTGAGGTCCCTGTTTTACTTATCAAACCCCAAGGTTATACTCCAATTGGAGGGCCATTCTTACTCAAGCAAATTAAAAGTGAAGCTAGTGAGCTATTCTAGCTAAGGAGGAATCGTATTATGGATAACATCACTGATTTCTTAGATAAACACCTATCCACTCCTATGGCTAAAATGGCCGAACAACGCCATTTGAAGGCCATTCGTGATGGGATTATTTCAACTCTACCAATTATTATTGTGGCGTCCATGTTTATGGTGATTGCTTTTTTACCTAATTCCTTGCCAGAATCTTGGGGATTTACTCAATGGGTAATCACCAACCAAGATAAAATTTTATTACCATACCGGATGTCTATGTATATTATGACCCTGTATGCGGTTTTTGGCATTGGAAACTCTTTGGCTAAATCATATGACTTGGATGGTTTATCCGGAGGTATCCTTGCTGAATTAGCTTACCTATTAACAATAGTGCCATCTATGGTCGCTGAACCAAGTGAAGAACTTTTACAATTAGCTAGCCAGCATCCAGAATTGGCAGAATACCTAGATCAAGTGCCACTAGGATTTCAAATGCCTATGCTTAACTTAGGAGCAGGGGGCATGTTTATCGGTATTTTGGCTTCATTCTTTGCTGTCGAAGTTTATCGCCTAACACAAAAATCAGGTTTCAAGATTTCTATGCCTGACCAAGTCCCTGCTTCAGTGGCACGCTCATTTGAAGCGTTAACACCTACTGCTATTGTATTATTGCTAGTATCTGCCATCACCATGTGGTTAGAAATTGATGTTCATGGTCTCATTGCTAATTTGATTACCCCATTAATTACGGCATCAGATTCTTTGCCTTCTGTACTGCTATTAACCTTCTTGAATTCTTTTTTCTGGGTTTTTGGGATTCATGGAGCATCCATTGTTGGTTCCATCGCTCGTCCCTTATGGTTGGTTTTACTGGAGGAGAATGCCACTGCACTTGTATCTGGTAATGCGGTCACTAATATTGCAGCAGAGCCTTTCTACCAATGGTTTATCTATATTGGTGGCTCTGGTGCGACAATCGGTTTAGCAATATGTTTCTTATTGACGCGGTCAAAATATGGTAAAACCTTAGGAAAAACCACCATTATTCCGACACTTTTTAATATTAATGAGCCGATTGTGTTTGGAGCCCCCATCATCATGAACCCCGTTTTAATGATTCCATTTATTTTTGTTCCTTTACTCAATGCCGTCATTGCCTGGTTTGCCACCAGTTTAGGCTTTGTAAACCCAGTGGTTGCTTCTGCACCTTGGACTTTACCAGGGCCAATTGGTGCTTTCTTAGCCACCAATTCCGACTGGCGAGCCTTGGTGCTAAATGTTTTATTGATTATCTTATCAGTTATCATTTATTACCCATTTGTTAAGAAGTATGACCAACAGCTGCTTAAACAAGAATCAGAAGAAAATACCATTGAATAAAGTGGAAAGGAGACTATAATGCGTCAACTGGGTTTATCCATCTATCCTGAAAAAAGTGACAAAGAAGCGATTATTCACTACCTTGATACTGCAGCCGAAGCAGGCTTTACGCGAATTTTTTCTTGCCTCTTATCGGTTAACAAGGACAAAGATCACTTAGTCAACGAGTTCCGAGAAATCAATCACTATGCCAAATTTTTAGGGTTTGAAGTGATAGTGGATGTGGCCCCACGTGTCTTTTCTGCCTTAGGAATTTCTTATGACGATTTAAGTTTTTTTGCCGAAATTGGCGCTGATGGTTTGCGACTAGACATGGGCTTTTCTGGGGCAGAAGAGGCTTTGATGACCTATAATCCGCAAGGGCTTAAGATTGAAATCAATATGTCTAATGATGTTCATACTATTGATACCATTATGGATTATCAGCCAAACACCTATAATTTAATGGCTTGCCATAACTTTTATCCGCATGCTTACACAGGCCTGGGCCAAGATTATTTCCTAAAGTGCACTCAAAACTTCAAAAAATATGGTCTGCGGACAGCTGCCTTTATCACTAGTCAAGCGCCAGATACTTTTGGTCCTTGGCCAGTGACTGATGGTTTACCAACCTTAGAAAGCCATCGTCACTTGCCTATTGACACCCAATTACTCCATCATTTAATTTTAAATGCGGTTGATGATATTATTATTTCTAATTGCTTTGCTACCCAGCAAGAAATTCATAGTTTAGGAAAAAGTAATCTTACTCAACCAAGTTTTACGGTCGAATGCATTGCAGATTTACCTGAAATCGAACGCTCAATTATTTTTGACGGCTTACATTTCAATCGTGGTGATATTTCTAAGTATATGATTCGCTCTTCACAAAGCAGGGTAAAACATAAAGGGCATCACTTTGCTATTATTAATGCCCCAGAAACGATTCATCGTGGTGATATCATTATTGAGTCTAGCGACTATGGCCATTATGCTGGAGAATTGCAAATTGCTTTACAAGATATGAAGAATTCCGGAAAATCCAATGTAGTGGGTCGGATTCGTCCCGACCAGGTCTTCATTATTGATGATATCAAACCTTGGCAAAAATTCCGTTTCATACCTGCCGAATAGGAATTTAAACTGAACATAAGCAGCTGATTTTAATAAATCGGCTGCTTTTATTGACTTTGAATTAAAAATTTTGTCATTTTTTTCTTAGTAAGGGTGTTAATCGATGAAATGGGGAAGTCAAGTGATTACAGATAGCAACATCATCCAATGATCCCGTTAAAATATAGTTAAGAATTGGTTGACAGCCGTAGCGCATTATAAGGCCTTAGATAAGAGTCTCACTAGCTGACTAAAGTAGTAAAATGACTTCGAATCATGAAGTGATTGGTCCAACCATTAGGGTAGGCTTAAACAACAAAAATTAAAAACTGTTGTTTAATAAACAAATTGCAATTTTTGCTCATTGAAAGTAAGCGATTTCTCTACTATGCTAAATTTATGAAAGAGGGCGATGATATGCAACAAATTCCTTTAGAAACCCGACATAAAGAGATTATCAATGTTGATGGTTTAGAATTTAAAGACTTAAATAACAATGGAAAACTTGATCCTTATGAAGACTGGCGTTTAACAGCTGAAGAACGCGCGCAAGATTTAGTCCAACAAATGAACTTGGATGAGAAGGTGGGCATGATGCTCATCAATAGCTTACTTAGTGGGAAGGGTCACCCAGAATGGGCCTCAGAAGATGGGGTGCTGACTGGTGAAATTGAGGATGCACCAATCTTTAAACACATTCCGGATACCAAGAAGCTAATTACTGACTACCATATGCGTCATTTTATTGCCCGTGATTTACTTCCCATTTCTGACCAAGTCGAATGGGTCAACGCTTTACAAGCCCAAGCAGAAGCATCACGGCTCGGTATTCCTGTTATTATTGCTTCTAATTCTCGTAATGAGGTGAATGGCGATACCTATATTGATGGTGATCCCGCAGCGGACTCCTGGTCACTTTATCCAGGTACTTTAGGAATTTCCGCAGCCCAAAAAGGGGATTTAGCCAAAGGGGCTGACTACGAATTAATTGAAAACTTTGCCGACAATAGTCGTCAAGAATGGTGGCATGCAGGTCTACGTAAGGGTTACATGTACATGATTGATACTGTCACTGATCCCCGCTGGCAACGTATCCAACAAACTTTTGGTGAAGATCCGCTCTTTATCAGTGAAATTACGGGACGTTTAATCGATGGCTTCCAAGGCCAGTCGCTTAATGAATGGGGGATTGCCCTAACCATGAAGCATTTCCCAGGTGGCGGTGCGCGCGAAAATGGTTTTGACCCCCATTACAAAGAAGGAAAATGGAACATTTACCGAACAGCTAACTCCTTAGAAGACTACCACCTACCAGCCTTCAAGGTGGCTGCCCAACACAATGTTTCTTCAATGATGCCTTATTATTCTGCACCAAGTATTGAAAAATCCCATTACCAATCTTATGAAGGTGATGTGATTCCTTTTGAAGAAGTTGGTTTTGCCTTCAATGAATATTTATTGAACGATATTCTCCGTGATAAGATGGGCTTCACTGGCTATATTAATTCTGATACCGGTATCGTGGACAATATGGATTGGGGCGTTGAATCGCTATCTAAACCTGGAAAATTTGCTAAGGCTATCAATGCTGGAACCAATATCATTGCTGGTAATACTGATGTTGCTAGTCTAAAAGCTGCTGTTGAAAAGGGTTATGTGCCTATACAACGAATTGACCAATCCAACCAAGTTTTATTAGAAGAAATGTTTAAATTAGGCATTTTTGACAGCCATACTTATGTTGACGAACAAGCGGCCCGTGACTTTGTTAACAACAATGCTGATCGCCAAGAGGCTGCTTACCAAGCTCACTTAAAATCAGTTACCTTACTAAAAGATCAACAAGTTCTACCTGTAAAAAATCAAAAAGTATATATTGAAGCCTTCCATAAAGAAGCAGATAAGGCCGATAAATATACTGACAAGGCACGGAAAGCTGGCCAAGCACTTGATTTTGACCTAAGCTATGACTATTCACAAGCTGATGTGGCCGTGCTCTTCTTGCGTCCAGTTTCTGGAGATTACTTTACTTCTACTCCTGGATTGTTAGAGTTAGAGATTTGTGAAAACAAGGAAAACATTGCCTTAAATGGTGATTCTTACCGAGAAACCACTATTACAAATCTAGACCGTTACTTTGCTATTGCCGACAAAGTTCACCAAAACGGCGGGAAGGTCATCACTGTAATTAATATTACCTTGCCATGGATTTTAGGCAATGTTGAAGCGGTGTCTGATGTCCTAATTGCAGGTTACGATACCTGGGAAAAAGCCATCCTAGAAGTGGTCAAAGGTGACTTCACCGCCCAAGGGAAATTACCATTAACCCTACCTAAGAACGCTAAAGTGATTGGTGTTGACGAGGACTTCAAATGTATTAGTCGCAATGACGTCCCAGGTTATGCTAAAGATAACTACCTCCGCGAAGGGATGTCTTACGCCTACCAAGACAGCCAAGATAATGTTTATGAATTAAACTTTGGCTTATAAGAGCAAAAAATAAAGGATAAAGTTGCCAGGTGGAAGAAACTTTGACAAGACCCTGTCATAAAATAAAGCTCTGAGCAGTGTATCAATAGATACGCTGCTCAGAGCTTTTTTATATTAATTATTGGTCGGAATACTTATCGAAGTATCCTTTAATGTAAATTACTGGTGTTCCTTTGTCTCCAGAACCAGAAGTAAGGTCAGATAGAGAACCTAAGAGATCAGTAATTTGTCGTGGAGTCGTACCAATACCATCTGCTTCATCTTGGCTATCACGTTTGTGACTAGCAATGTATTCAGAAATGGCATCTTGTAATTCTTGGCCACGTAAATCGTCAAACTTAGAGTCAGCTAAGTATTTTAATTTCACTTCTTCTGGTGTGCCTTCTAAACCAGCAGTGTAGGCTGGAGAAACAATTGGGTCAGCTAATTCCCAAATATGACTTTGTGGGTCTTTGAAGGCTCCGTCACCATAAATCATCACTTCGACATCTTTACCAGTGGCGTCTTTTAACATTTTTTGTACCTTGTTAACGAGTTCTTCACCGTTAGTAGGGAAGAGCTTAATCCGTTCATCAGAAGATAGGTTAGAACCTAATAGACCAAAGTCAGGATTAAAACCAGAACCATCAACAGGTGCAGTCATAATTTCATCTAGACTGATAGCAACTTTGGCACCAGCAGCTTCTAAGCGACGCTTGGTCCGTTTACGGGTATGAATATCAGCTGCAATGACATGATCAGTGTAACCCAAGATTGCCTTAGGTTGATTGGCTAGGATAATTGTACATTTAGCACCTTCGCCTTCAACAGTTTTACGATAGACACTGAGATAATCCGTTCCAGTGAATGGGTGTTTTAAATCGCCGAATTTTTCGTAAGCTTCTGCTTCTGATAAAACATCAGACCAAGGATTAATCCCTAATTCATCTAGTTGTTCGATCAACATAAGAGGATTTCCTACCTCATCAGAAGGGTAGCTTAATTGAATAATAACCTCATCAGCAGCACGAGCAATCGCTTTTAACATAGAGTTGAAACGATTACGAGAAGTAATTGGGAAAACAACACCAATTTTTTTGGATTGGACTTTGTTTTCAACATCTTTAGCAATGGCATCAATTGAAGCATAGTTACCTTGGGAACGAGCAGCAATTGATTCAGTGACAGTTAAGATATCCTTGTCTTCAATAGCAAAGGGTTCGTTTTCAGCCGCATTTAACACGGTGTCCACTAAAATTTGGGCTAAATCGTCACCTTCATTAATAATTGGGGCGCGTAAGCCACGTACAACTGTTCCAACTGTTCTAACCATAGTATGATTATCCCTTCTATTTTGTAAAACTATTAGTAACAAAAAACGCGTGACCAGAAAGACAAGTCTTCCACAAATCACGCACGCTATTTTACCATAATCTTAGCCTAAATAAAAGAAAATTTTTGTTCAAATTCCTCAAGTTACTTCGTTTACTTTGTTAAGAAAATTTTTAGAGAAATTTGATTGGTTTACATAAAATTTACAAAGATTCCGACTAATTCACCCAGTAAAACAAACGAATTAGTCGATTGATAAGAGGATTGACCACTCTATTCTGTAAAAATCTATATAAGAACAGCATTATAGTATACCTAAGAATCGCAAAATTTACAATAAAAAATTAAAATTTACCTAAAATTTACTGAAAATAAATATCCAATTGCTATCCTTAATGTATCGACATTAAAGGAGTGAAAACTATGCAGGTCCGCTTCGAAGATGTTAGTTTGTCCTATGATGGCCAAAAAAATGTCTTAGACCATTTAACCTTTACCTTGGACTCCCACCATTTGGTTTCAATACTAGGCCCTTCTGGATGTGGGAAATCGACCACTTTATTTTTAATCGCCGGTTTACTCAGAGTAAGCTCGGGAAAGATTTATTTCGATGACAAAGATGTGACTAAATTAGATGCTGTCAACCGTAATATTGGTATGGTCTTCCAAAACTATGCCCTATATCCCCACCTATCAGTCAAGGATAATATTGCTTTTCCACTGAAAATGGCGGGTAAGAATAAAAAAGAACGTCATCAACGCGCCGAGGAACTGGCTCGCTTGGTCCATATTGATGACCATTTAGAGAAAAAACCCGGTGCCTTATCGGGAGGGCAGCAACAACGAGTAGCCATTGCAAGAGCCTTGGCTAAAGAGCCTGATATTCTCTTAATGGATGAGCCCTTATCCAATCTAGACGCCAAGTTACGGGTAGAAATGCGTGAAGAAATTCGACGTATCCAAAGAGAAACAGGAATTACCACCATTTTCGTCACCCATGACCAGGCCGAGGCCTTGTCTATATCGGACTCCGTCATGGTCCTTAACAAGGGAATTATCCAACAAAAATCTCAAGCCCAGGACTTATATGAAAATCCAGCCAACCAATTTGTGGCGCAATTTATTGGGGACCCAGAAATTAATCTGATTGCCTTAAATGATTTCGAGCAGACAGCAGAGAGCAAACTCCTTCAGACAGCTCGCGAAAAAAATATCAGCTGGGTCGGCATTCGTCCTGAACACCTTTACCGCCAAGAATTCGACCAAAGTCTTATTCAAGGCAAGGTGGAAGCCATTGAAATTATCGCCAAGGACCGATTAGCCCTCTTAAAAACTGAAACAGGTCAAGAAATACGGGTGGCTGACCTACCAATTGATTTCGAAAAAGGGGACACTATTGGTCTGACTTGCCAAGAGCGCCACTTCCTTTTCTTCAATGACCAAGGTGATCGGGTGGTGCTTGCTGATGATGAATGAGAAAACCAGTCTTAAATCCACTTTGCAGGCTTTGTTGTATTTGGCGCCCATGTTAGTGATTGTAGGAACTTTTAGTATTTATCCTGCCATCAAAGCTTTTATTATGTCATTTTACCTGGACTATAATCTCTTTACTGGAGAGAGTGATGGCCTAGGATTGGATAATTTTCAATACATATTTGCAGATACCGATTTTCACTTAGCTATGAAGAATACCTTTGTTTTTGTCGCTTTCGTGGTGCCAATATCAATTGTTTTATCCTTAATTATTGCTATGATGATCAACAAAATTAAATTTCTGCAAGGCTTTTTCCAATCCGTTTATTTTCTTCCTTTTGTGACCTCAACAGTGGCCGTTTCCATTGTGTGGTCATGGCTTTACCATTCTCAATACGGTTTAATCAATTACGCTTTAAACCTACTGGGAATTGATAGTATATCTTGGTTGGGTAATCCCGATTATGCCATGCCAGCCATTATTATCATGTCAATCTGGAAGAGCTTAGGACTAAATATTCTCCTATTTCTAGTAGGATTAAATGCACTCAACGACACCTATTACAAGGCAGCCAAGATTGATGGGGCCTCCAGTTGGCAACGATTTAAAAATATTACGGTTCCTCTGTTAGGACCGACAATCTTCTTGGTATCCATTAATGCGTTAATCAATAACTTCAAAGTTTTTGATGAAGTCTATGCCTTATTCTCAGGTCAACCAGGTCCAGGGAAATCAACCTTGACAGTGGTTTATTACCTCTACGAAAAATTCTATGAAGAATTTAACTATGGAGTCGCTTCTGCTGCAGGGGTCTTCCTCTTCTTGGTGATCTTAGTGTTTACCTTGATTCAGATGGTCATCCGACAAAAAACTGATTACCAGGAGGGGAGATAAGCATGAAAAATAAAGTCAGCCAAGTTATTATTTATATTCTATTGACAGTTGGCGCCTTATCTATGGTCTTACCTTTCTATTGGATGCTCTCCACTTCTTTAAAAACAGCTGGTCAGGCCGTTGCCATGCCACCGGTGTGGTTTCCAGATCCAGCCCAATGGGAAAACTACGCTACCGCCTTTACCTTTGCGCCTTTTGATACTTACCTAAAAAACTCACTAATTGTTACTAGCTTAACCACTCTAGGGGAGGTGTTTACATCTATATTAGCCGCTTTCGCCTTTGCTAAGTTGAAATTTTGGGGCAAGAACGTATTATTTACCTTTCTCATTGCCACTATGATGGTACCTGGCGAACTTCTCATTATTTCTAATTATGTGACCATTTCAAATTTGGGTTGGATTAATACCTATTTGGCCTTAATTGTTCCATGGATAGCTAGTGTATTCTCCATGTTTGTTCTCAAGCAAAACTTTGAATCAGTATCTGACGCGCTTTATTATTCAGCTAAGATTGATGGCTGTTCCGACTGGAAATTTCTCTGGCAAGTACTGGTTCCTATGTGCCGGTCAGCGGTCATTACGGTCGTGATTCTCAAGGTCATTGGGTCATGGAATGCTTTCTTGTGGCCATTAATTGTAACTAACGATACCGTTATGCGGACCATGCCAGTTGGATTACAAGCCTTTACAACTGAAGCTGGAACACGTTTCGAGCTCTTGATGGCAGCCGCTAGTTTTGTGGTCTTACCAATGATTATCATTTATCTCTTATTGCAAAAGCATATTATCAAAGGAATTTCCAATACTGGAACGAAAGGATAGATTATTATGACAATGAAAAAGTATTTACGCCCCTTTTTAGCAGGGACTGCCGCCTTATTATTAGCTGCCTGTGGTAATGGTGGCTCAAGCAATGATGAAATCCAAGAGGGGAGCAAACAATCCGGTGAAGGGGAAACAGTTGAAGTGACTTACTGGCACGCCATGAATGGTCCTCACCAAGAAGCAACTACTGAGCTAGTTAATCAATTCAACGAGTCCCAGGATAAATATAAAGTGGTGGAACAAAACCAAGGTGACTATGATACCTTACAACAAAAGATTATGGCATCTGCTGCCGCCCAAGATGGCCCAACTATGGCCCAGGTCACTGCTTCAAACATTCCTGATTACTCTGATGCGGGCTTAATCCAAGTCCTAGATGAAGAACTTTTAACTGGAGAAGATGGCTTTAGCCAAGAGCAAATTGACGATATTTTCCCTGGTTTCTTAGAAGGAAGTAAGATGGGCGACGATCTTTATGCGATACCATTCTCTAAATCTGTACGCGTAATGTATCTCAACCAAGATATTCTTGATGAATATGAAATGGAAACCCCAACGACTTGGGAAGATGTCCAAGAACTAGGCGAAAAAATGCAAGAAAATGGCGATGACCGTTTTGCCTTAGGATTAGAAAACGGCTTTGCTATGGAATTAGAAACCATGGCACGTCAAAACGGTGCTGATTGGGTGTCTGATGACCTATCAACTGTAGATATTGCTTCCGACGAAGCTACTGAACCAATGCAGTTCATCAATGATGGTTTAGACGCCGGCTGGGCACGAACGGCTGGTGAAGATGGCTTCATGTCTGGGCCATTTGGTCGTGGCGAAGTGGCTGTCTATTTGGGATCTTCAGCTGGTTTAGCCCACGTTGAACCTGTAGCCGAAGAAAATGGTATCAATTGGACCACTGCTGAAATCCCAGTTTATGATGATGGCGACAAACTAACCCTATTAGCCGGAAATGATCTATCCGTATTCTCTTCCGCTTCTGATGAAGAAAAAGCAGGTGCCGTTGCCTTCATGTCCTTCCTACTTCAAGAAGAACAAACAGCTGATTGGGCTATTAAGACGGGTTATTTACCAATCACCCAATCTGGTTTAAATAGTGATACTTATCAATCTTACCTGGAAGAAAATCCATTAGCTGTTGCGGCCTCCAAAGAAGCAGAATATGCGAAACAATCGCCAATGTTTGTTGGTGGGGGTGAATACTTCAATGCCATGGTCGATGCCTTAGATAAGATTGTTGTTAATGGTGAAGACGTTGACCAAGTCATGGCTGACTTAGAAGAGCAAACCATCTCAATTATTGAAGAAAACAACGATGTCACTGTTGAAAATAACTAATAAATTAATATCAAAAATACTTTATGGGGTTGGGCAAAAGTCCCAGCCTCTTATTATTTAAAGTAAAGGAGCCAAAGAAATGAATCAATTAACTGTTTGGAGTGGCTTAACCACTATTGGCTGCAATATCATGACCTTACATGACCAAGAAAGCCGTTTGATAATGGATTTTGGTATGGCAAATGATCAATTGGAAGGGCGAAATTATCATTCCAAGATTGCCGGCCTAATTGCAGAAGACAAGTTACCTGGGATTCCCTATCTCTATAATGAAGAGGACCTAGAAGATTCTAACTTAGCTGCCAATACATCAACCCCCTTTAGTCAGGAGGCCGTTTTCATTTCTCATCTCCATCTTGACCACATGCAAGGGTTAAAATATCTACCTGATCGCTACCAAGTCTATATGACCGAAGCTTCCTATCAACTGTATCAGAATTTGATTGCTATTGGTGACGAATTCCCCATCGCTGCCCAAGTTATTCCTGTTCCCTATAATCAGTCATTAAGCATTGGCAAGTATATGGTGAAATTTATTCCTACTGACCATGATATTCCTGGGAGCTCAGCCATTTATATTTCTCATGACCATACCCACGTTTTGTATTCAGGAGACTTTCGTTTCACTGGTTTTACCAGTGATCGCATGGAAAATTTAATTAAGGAAAAACTGCCAATTGATATATTGTTGTGTGAGGGAACGGCTTTTTCCTTTGATGAAGAAGTAGGAGAAGGGGACAATGGCGATCGTCTACAAAGTGAGCATGAACTATTAGTAAAAACCCAAGCTTTGTTTAGTCAAAGAGACCAAGCCATTGTAATTAATCCCTATCCTCGTAACCTTGATCGTTTAATGGCCCTAAACGAAATGAGCCTGCGTGTTAAACGTCCGATTGCTTGGGATAAAAACTTTGCCTACTTGTTGCATGAATTCACTCAAGACCCTGTCTATTCTTGGGATCCAGCAGCTGATTCCTATAGCCAAGTGGTAGAATTTAATCAACGCAATCACTATGCTTACCAAATTGCCTATCAAGATATTGACCAACTAGACCATATTGGCCCTGGTTTATACTTGCATATGAATGGCGAACCTTTAGGTGATTTTGATCCACGTTATCAAACTTTTCTTGACCAAATTGCGTCTCATGGCTACGACTTAGTAAATATGGGCGTTTCTGGCCATGCGAATAAGGAAGATCTTGTCTATTTTGCCAGCGAAATGCAAGCAGATATCACCATCCCTTGGCATAGTTTCCATCCTAAACGTTTAGCTTCTGCCTTAGAGCAGCTTGGTTTAACGACCTTTGTTCCCGAAATTGGTGCTGTCTATGATATTGAAGCGCCTTTAGATTAGGGGAATGTAATTAAATTAAAGTCTTATGCTATGATAAAGGGAATACAGATGCTTAAAGAGGAGGATACGATTAATGCAGATTACTTTACTAGCCACATCCGATGTCCATGGTTATATCACAGCTGACTCCTTCCAAGAGCCAGGAGTGAAATTAGGACAAGGTTATTCTCGTGCAATCAGTGTGATTGAAGCCGAACGTGAAAAAGCACCAGGCCCGGTACTTTATATTGACAATGGAGACTTTATCCAAGGCTCACCATTAGCTGCTTATTATCATGACCAAGCTAGTGTAGACCGTTTGATTTCCGCTGCCAACTTAGGTCAGGCAGACTTGGCTGTTATCGGTAACCATGAATTTAATTACGGTTTGGAACGCCTCGACCAGGCCATAGAAGCGGCTCAATATCCCATTTTATGCGCCAATATCCTTAGAAACGGTCAACCCCTAGGCCAGCCCTACAAAATTTACGATTTCGACCATGTCAAAATAGGGGTCTTAGGATTAACTACAGCCTATATTCCTCATTGGGAACAAGCTGAGAATATTGTCGGCTTAAGCTTTCAATCTGCCTTAGAAGCTGCCCAAAAATGGGTCCCTCATCTAAAAAATAACCTTGCTTGTGACCTGGTAGTAATTTCCTATCATGGTGGTTTTGAACGTGACTTGGAGACTGACCAAAAAAGTGAAGAGGACACAGGCGAAAATGAAGGCTGGAAATTATTAAATTCGGCTTTGCCAATTGATGCCTTAATTACTGGTCACCAACACCGACAAATTGCAGGGGTTAAAAATGGAATTCCTACTATCCAGCCAGGTAGTCGAGGCGAATTTGTGGGAAAAATAACCCTAGAAGTCGAAGATAAACAAGTTAAAGACGCCCAAGCAGAATTGCTCGTTACAGCTGATTCACCAGAATCGGATACCATCAGCAACAGTTTCCAAGATGAAATGAACCAAGTGAACATCTGGTTGGACCAAGTCCTAGGTGGGGCCGAAAGTGACTTTAGAGTAAATAATATTGCTTCAGCGCAAATCAATGATCATCCTTTTGCCCAATTACTTAACCAGATTGCTTGCCAATATATGAATAATGACGTCTCAGCGACTGTTTTCTTTGGACCTGATGTCAAAGGATTCCATGGCCAAATTCGCCGCCGTGATGTCTTAAATAATTATCCCTTCCCTAATACCTTAGTTAACGTACGTTTAAAAGGTAGTGAACTCAGGGATATCCTTGAGAAGAATGCCGCTTATTTTGACCTTGATGACCAAGGTCAAGTCGTCATCTCAGAAGATGAATTACGTCCTAAAATGCGGGTTTATAATTTCGATTTTTATTATGGGATTCATTACAACATGGATATTAGTCAAGCCATTGGACAACGTATAGGAGAAATCAAGAAGGACGACCAAACTATTGGACCTGATGATGAGATTACCGTAACCGTAAATAATTATCGGGCAGTAGGTGGGGGCGACTTCCCACATTTTTCTATGGATAAGGCAGTCACCGCTGACAGTACTACAATGCCAAATTTAATTATGGATTATATCGAAAAAGAAAATCAAATCAACTTGAACTTTACGCCTCACTACCACGTTTACGGTTGTCAGGATAAATAAAACAGTAAAATATTACCATTTTTGTAAAAAAGGCTTGCCTTATAAAATGACAAATGATAACCTAGACATGCAATCAAATAGACAGTTGTTAAGGGAGGCTCCTTTACAAATATACGCTACTGCCCAGAAACATCGAGAGATGCCAATGGGTTAGCTGGCTCTATCGCTAAGGTAGAACCTAATGTAGCTAGTGACGTTGTAAAGTGCTAAAACTCAGACAGGAAGTTAACGGTTTAAGGTCTCCACCTATTTGTGGGGACCTTTTTATTTTTCCTAGGCTTATACCATGTCTTTTGTTTACCTTTCTTAAAAATTGTGAGGAAGGAGAGATAATATGACCGCTGAAATGATTCATTGACTCGATAGCTGGAACATTATTATCACTATAAAGGAGGCAACATTATGGCCAAATTATTCAACAAAAAAGCTTACTATGACAAAATTTATCATGCAACTAAAAGAAATGACCGGGACAATTTCCGACAACTATTCTTGAAATTACATAGCAAAGATCAGGTAGATGTTTTTCACCGTCTCTATCCCGAAAAGAAACGTAAAATCATTGATTTTATTACGCCCAAAGAATTCGCCCAGCTATTTGATCAATTAGGCGTTGAAGATCAAAAAGCAAGCATCGATTACCTTCCGCGTCATTATCTCAACCAAGTCTTTACCTATGCGGCTAACGATAATGTGGTTGATTTTCTACAAGGCATGGATGAAAAAATGCGGCAAAAAATGTTAGAAGACATGCCAGCTGACCAACGCCAAATCATTGAAAAACTACTACAATACGACCATGAAACTGCTGGGGCCATTATGACCACTAACATGGTAACCCTATCTATAAGGGATACTGTAGGAGAAGCCATTAAATCGGTCCGCCAACAAGGGTTTTCTGCTGAATTAATTTATTATTTATACGTAATTGATCAAAATGCCTATCTACAAGGGGTATTGTCATTAAGAGAATTGATTTTAGCTGATCCTGAAGAAACATTGGCAGATATTATGAACAGTCAACTAGTTAGTGTCAGCGTAGATGAAGATCAAGAACAAGTGGCAAAAATGATGCAAGATTATGACTTATTGGCTGCTCCAGTAACGACTCGTGACGGCGTTTTGGTAGGAATCATCACGATTGATGATATTATGGATGTCGTCGAAAACGAGGCCACCGAAGACTTTCACAAGATGGCTGGTATTACTGATTCCAATAAGGAGGAAAGTGACCAAGCAGAAGGCGTTTTAAAAATTACCAAAGACCGGCTGCCGTGGATCATTATTCTGATATTTATGGGATTAATTTCTGCTAATCTTATTGCCTTTTTTGAAGAAACCTTGAGTCAAGTGGTTTTATTAGCAGCCTTTATCCCTATAATGATGGATACAGCGGGTAACATTGGCACTCAAGCCTTGGCCGTTTCCGTACGGCGTTTAACCACCAAAAATAATTCCCATAGCTTCTTCACTCTATTAGGGCGGGAATTTGGCGCTGGGCTACTTATGGGACTAGGGGCCGCTCTTACCATTTCAGCAGTGGCCTACTTTTTACATGGTAATCCTATTTTGGTGGTCATTGTCGCCAGTGCCATGTTTTTGACCGTCTCTGTGTCAGCAGTGGTAGGGTATATCGTCCCCATACTATTCGATAAATTCGGCATTGATCCCGCTGTGGCATCTGGGCCCTTTATCACCACGATTAATGATGCAGTGGCTTTAACAACTTATTTTTCAATTGCCACATCCTTGCTTCATCTATTTTAAATTTAATTTTGCAAGAGTTGGGAAGATTCTTGATTAACTTAACCATATTCCAATTGTTGACCACTAGAGTGACTTATAAAACTCGCTTTCAATAGTATAGCCATTTAGAAGCAGTGGTTTTTGTCACACCCTCTTGCTATTATGTTAGAATACAGCCAAGTGATCTTAATCGAGGGAGTATACAATGGGGCAAAAAATTAATTACTATTCACTTGCAGACCACGACTATTTATTAGACCAAGCCTTAGCCGTTTACATCGATTCCTTTCAAAGAGAAGAAATCGTCAATACATTACTAGATATCAATGAAGAAACAGTAGGGGACTATCAAGACGCCTTAGCAGCCACCTTAAAACAAATGCTCAAAGCAGGCCATGAATGTGTCCTGGCTTGTATAGACGGTAAGGTATTAGGACTAGCCATTTTATCCTATCCTAATCCTGAAAACCAAGAACAAGTCAGCAGCCAAGACAAACTAAAGACCCTCAAAGAGCAGGCTAAGTTTCTAAAAATGATTCGTTATAGAAATTTGCCAAGATTAGTTAAAACTTACCCGCTAAAAAGTGGTTGGCGTGACGACCATGCTACTTTAGAGATATTAGCCGTCTCTTCAAAGGCACAAGGCAAGAGGATAGGGAGTGGACTCATAAATCACATCAAAGACCACAAACTTAAAAACAGTCAGGGCCTTTACCTAACCACTGGAAATGCAAAAACCGCTGACTTTTACCAAAGTTTTGGCTTTCAACTCGTTGAGGAAAAAAGCAGTCACGGCTTAAATGTCTATCAGTTGGTGTATTCAAAATAAAAATTAGAGTTCTCAATTGGCAATGCCAACTGAGAACTCTAATCTTATTCCTCAACATCTAATAATAAATTTTTAGGAACAGCAAACAGATAGGCTACGATAAATGTAATAACAAATGTAGCTATCCCTACAACGATATATGTTATAAATTGGTAACTATCATAAACATACATCATAGGTGATAGTATAACAGCCAAACCATATGAATTAGCTTGCACACCCAATAGTGAAAGCACCGCACCACCGATTGCTGAACCTGCTAACATAACTGATAGAGGACGTATTCCATATCGTAAAGTAATCCCAAATAAAGCCGGTTCACTAACTCCTAATAATTGGGTTAACCCTGCACTAGTTCCTACAACTTTGACTGTTTTTTTATTGCTCCGAAGGCTAATAGCAAAAGCAACTGCTGCATTAGCAAATCCATACATGGCACATACAGTAATTAAAGGATTAAAACCTGTAGCTGCCAACAAAGTTGTTTCAATAGTAATAAATAAATGATGCATTCCAACCATAACTGAAAGTGGGTAAATAAAACCAATAATCAATCCACCAATACCAAACGGTAGGTGAATAAGACCTTCAATCAAAGTAATTAACCAACCTTCGATAATATGCAAGACTGGTCCTAATATTAACAATCCCAATACTGCTGTAGATAGCAGCACAACAAATGGTGTAAACATCAAATCTAATGAATTTGGCATCCTCTTGCGTGAAAAAACTTCAATTTTAGCGCCTAAATACCCTACTACTAAGGCAACTAATACGCTACCTTGGTATCCCATCAAGGGTATGGAATTAAAAAGATATATAGGTTCGACACCGCTTCCAATATTTGCTATATCATAAGCGTTAGGTAACATTGGCGAAACTAACATAACTCCAGCTACAAATCCTAGAACTGGTGTCCCACCAAATTTCTTAAATGCAGACCAAGTAATTAAAGCTGGCAGAAATTGAAATACAGTATCAGTTAAAATAGATATAAAAAGAGACAATTCTTCTGGAATAATTTCTGGAGTAGCACCAAACCAAGATAAGATCGTTTCATTCAAAATTACTCCCTTTAATCCCATAAACAAACCTGTTGCAACAATGGCTGGGATTATTGGTAAAAATACATCAGATAAATTTCGAACAAATTTCTTTATGGAACCTTCATTTCTTTCTCTTATATCATCAACATCAGCTTCTTTATCAGATAATTCCTTATAATCATTTATGATAGACTGGTATACCTTATTAACAGTTCCTGTTCCTAAGATTATTTGATATTGACCAGAATTATAAAAAACACCTTTGACCTCATCAATTTCTTCAACCGCTTCATCTGAGACTAGGTCTCTATCTTCTAGTTCAAGTCTTAATCTAGTAGCGCAATGTGTAATAGAATTGATGTTTTCAATTCCGATTTCTTTGACAATCGCTTGCCCAATTTTTTTGTAGTCTGTTGTCATGACCAATTTCCTCCTAATTCAACTAAAACTGATTGCATTGGTTCTAAAGAAATAATATTTTCTTCGATGCTAATTCCCTCATGTGTATTTAATATTATTTCATCAATAGTATTATTAATTGTTATTTCAACTTTTTTACTATTAAAATTAGTTAATGATGCAATTACCTTATTACCATCTTCACGAGTGTAAGCCATTACAGCATTTGGAACATTACTGATAAATTTTATTTCACCAAAAATTAAAACATTACGATAATGGCTATGTTGGCGTAAGTTAATCATTTCCTGGTAAAATTTTAATACTGTATTATTAGTAGTGTTTATTCTTGGATATTTTTCTTTCATTGCAATCCAAGGTTTAGACGATGAAAACCCTCCATATTCTTCATTTGTCCAAGGGAAGGGGGTACGCCCATTGTCACGACTACGATTTTGAACGAATTCTATAGATTGTTCACTAGTAAATCCTTCAAGCAAAGCACGCTCATAATTATCGTGGCTAGATATATCATTAAACAAACTAATATCATCCCACTCAACATTTGTCATTCCTAATTCTTGCCCTTGGTATATAAATGGCGTTCCACGTAGGAAAAAATATGATGCTGCTAAAGCTTTCGCACCTATATCGTTTTTAAAATTTGAATCTTTTATTAATTTAGATACTGCGCGGGGTTGATCATGATTTTCAATAAAATTAGCACCCCAACCGTTACTTTGAAGAGCTTCTTGAGAAATTTTAACCAAATTAATGTATTCATCATAAGTCCAGTTACTTTCTCGAAACCATTCGCTTCCGTTTTCGACATCGATATCAGCTGGTTTAAAATCGAAAATCATATTAAAATAACCATTTTTGCCAATGTAATCATTGAATTGCGAATATGGAACACCAGGTGCTTCTCCCACAGTCATCACATTATACTTTTTAAAAGTTTTTTCATTTAATTCAGATAGAAAGCTTGATATTCCTGGTCGATTTCTTGTTTTATGTTTGATGTTAGCTAGGTTGTCAGCGCCATCCGATGGAAGATTATTAAAATCTTGATCTTTTTTAATAAAAGTAATTGAATCAATCCTAAAGCCTGCAATTCCACGTTCTAGCCAGCGATTAATCATGTTATATATTTCATTACGTAATTCATCATTTTCCCAATTTAAATCAGGTTGTTTTTTATGGAAAGTATGTAGATAATAAGTATTTTTCTCTCCATCAATTGGTTCCCAGGCACTGCCTCCAAATATAGAACGCCAATTGTTTGGAGGAGTACCATCTTGACTTTCTTTAATAATATAATAATTACGATACTTACTATTTTTATTTTCTAATGCCTTCTTAAACCATATATGTTCATCAGACGAATGGTTAACAACCAAATCCAATATTATTTTAATATTCAATTCATCAGCTTTAGCAATTAATCGATCAAGGTCATCATTAGTTCCAAATACTGGATTAATATCTTCATAATCAGAGATATCATATCCGTTATCGATTAGCGGTGAGCTGAAAATAGGGGATATCCATATTGTTGTAATGCCTAGTTGGTGTAAATAATTAAGTTCATTTATTATTCCTTGAATATCACCAATTCCATCTCCATTACTGTCCTTAAAACTTTGTGGGTAAATTTGATAAATAACTTCTTCTTTCCACCAATTATCTTGTAATTCTCTTAAATTCATTTTATCCTCCTTATTTATGGTATCGATATCATATTATTGTAAACTTGAACATGGTTATGTAACCATGTTCTTAAGTGGATTCTCTTATTACTAACTCCAATTGTAAGTCTTCAGCACTGAATTCATACTCTTCGTTCTTTAATAATGATATAAGGTAGTTAACGGAATGCATCGCTAACGCATCTATAGGCTGACGAATGGTAGTCAATGGGGTGGATAAAAGCTCACTGTATTTTTGGTCATCGAAACCAATAATAGCTATATCTTCAGGTACTTTAATATTATGTATTGAAAAAGTCTTTAATAAGCCAGCAGCAATTTCATCACTATTTGAAAAGATAACATCTGGCCATTCTTTAATATTTAACTTTAGAATTTTTTCGCCAATATATTTACCATCCTCAATAGTGTGTGATTGATAAAATATCCAATTTTTATTAATTTTAAGATTATAATCATTAATAGCTTTTTCAAATGCTCGTGTTCTGGCGCCACCATGACTATGTCTTGATAAACTCCCGCCAGTACAATATGCAAACTTTCTGTAGCCTTGGTTAAATAAGTAAGTTAATGCATCGTAAGTACCTTGTTCTTGATTACTGTATACTTGGGGGAGTTTTGATTCAGAATTTGCAATATTGCATAAAATAATTGGTCCATATTCTGTATACTGTTCAATATCGTTTGGGCCACTCTCGATAGAACACATTATTATCCCTGCTAAGACTCCTTGTTGGAGTAGCTTTAAAATTCTACTTTCAGCATTTTTATCATCATATGATTGTAAGACGATAATTTGAAACCCTGATATCTTTGCTTCTGCTTCAATTTTATCAACTAAAGATGTAAAAAATGGATTACTTAGCCTAGAAACTAATACACCTATAAAATTTGATTTCTTAGATCTCAATTGAGTTGCAGCAGAGTTTTGAACATAATTAAGTTTTTCCATGGCAATTTCAATTGCTTGTTTTTTACTATCCGTAATATAAGGATGATTATTTAAAAAACGAGAAACAGTTGTAACTGAAACGCCTGCTTCTTTTGCCACTTCTTTTATTGTAGCTATAAGCTCACCTCATTTATGATATCGATTTCATAAATATGATAATGCTTTCTTTTATCATTGTCAAATGCTTTTTTATAATATATTATTCTTAAAACAGATATTAGCTATTGTTTTCACTTAAATTTATAATATTAAACAAAGAAAGAAGGCTCAATATGACTCACATTGAAACCCTAAGTCAGGCTGTTAACCAATTCCGTGATGAACGTGACTGGCGACAATTTCATAAGGAAAAAGACTTAGCCATCTCTATTTCATTGGAAGCTAATGAATTACTAGAACTCTTTCAATGGAAAGACTCTGAAACAGTTCTTGCGAATAAGCAAGAGAGCTTAAGGGATGAACTAGCCGATGTTTTAATTTATGCCTTAATGTTGGCTGATAATCTGGACTTTGATTTAGAAGAGATTATTATGGCTAAATTGGAGAAAAATCGGCAAAAATATCCTATTGAAAAGGCCAAGGGTTCTGCCAAAAAATACACCGAACTCTCCGAATAAAAACGCTAAGCAAGCTGCAGCCAATAATGCAGCTTGCCTTTTTGTTTACAGTTAATAAGGGCATCTTTGCTATAATTTTGCTTCTTTTCTCAATTAAAATAGCTTATAATAAGACAATCTTTCAGAAAAAATCTGTATCGAGAGGACGTCTATAATGTCATATCATCTCAAATCAGCACATAAAAACTATCTCGAGTGGCTACCATCATTCAATGCTAGCCAACTAAAATCCCTGGCCATGCTTTCTATGCTTATTGACCATGTCAATAAAGTCTTAATCGGGCCTTATTTAACAGGCCAGGCAGGTATATTGGCCTTTGTTTCTAGCTTATTTGATATCCTAGGGCGGATTGCCTTTCCTTTGTTTGCATTTTTTATTGTAGAGGGCTTTTTCAAAACCCATAATCGTCTGAAATATTTGTTGCGACTCTTACTATTTGCCGCTATTTCAGAGATTCCCTATGACTTATTCATGTCTTATCAGTTGTGGAATCCCAATGCGAATAATGTATTGTGGACCTTTATTATTGGCTTTGGCTTAATTTGGCTGAGTGATTGCCTGATCAAAACTGCTAAGACAACTTGGCTTAAAATAGGAGCTGGAATAATTATTGCAATCTTACTAGCCATTAGCTGTTTAATAGCGATGCTTGCTTCAACCGATTATGAACACTATGGCGTCCTCATTATCTTTGCCTTCTATTTATTTTATAACCAAGTTTGGATTGCTTCAGTATTTGGTCTAGGAATCCTTTACAAGGAAAGGTGGTCTTTCCTTGGCTTTTTAGCGGTTTTATCCTACAACGGGGAACGGGGTCAGCAAAATAAATGGCTGGCCTATTGCTTTTACCCAGCTCACTTACTTCTCATTGGTATCATTCGCCAAATTCTTGGAGTATAAAAACAATGACAATAAAAGCAAGATATTTGTGTTTTGACCAATTTTCACCTATAGTTAAATTATCGAACGATTAAACAAAGGAGTGTTTTGGATGAGTTTACGTGAACAAATGATTGGCACTTGGAAATTAATCTCTTATCAATCAGAGGATGAATCAGGAAATACCATCTATCCTTTTGGTGAAGATGCGAGAGGGTTTATTATGTATAACCCTGATGGTTACATGTCTGCTCAATTGACCAAAGTTGGTCGGCCTGCTTACGCTTCTGGTGATATTCATACGGGTACCACCGAAGAAATGGCTACCGCCGCTCATGGTTACATGGCTTATTCTGGCCGCTTCGAACTCGATGAAGAAAAGGGCGAAGTCACTCATCATATGGATGTTTCTATGAATCCCACCTGGGAAGGACAAGCTCAACCACGTTTAGCGACTATTGAAGGCGACAAATTAACTGTTATAAATGGTGAACGCCCTGAAGACAAGCTCATTTGGCAACGCGTTGAAGAAAATCACTAAGCATTTTTAGGAGGTCTAATTATGACAAAAGATAATCGTACTGTTATCGTCACTGGTGGCTCGCGTGGTATTGGTAAGGCCATTGCCCAAGCCTTTGTTGACAATGGAGACTTTGTTGCTATCCTTGGACGCAACGGTGAAAAAGCACAAGAAACTGCAGAAGAATTAGGCAATGCTAAAGGTTACTCAGTAGACGTCACTGATTCTGACTCGATTAAAGACTTTTTTAAAAATTTAGAAGCTGAACGGGGTGGGGCAGACGTCCTGGTTAATAACGCTGGAATGCAGTATATTTCAGCAGTTGAAGAATTTCCCGAAGAAAAATGGGATCAAGTCATTGATACTATCCTAAAAGGAAGCTTCTTAATGACTAAACATGCCTTGCCTTATATGCAAGACCAAGAATATGGTCGTATCATTACCATTTCTTCTGGTCATGGCCGTCGTCCTGACAAATTCAAGTCCGCTTACGTGGCCGCAAAATTTGCCCAACTTGGTTTCACCAAGACTGTCGCTATGGAAAACGCGCAAAAAGGCATCACGGCCAATAGTATCCTACCAGGTGCCACCAACACCTCATTGATTCAAAATCAATTAGCGGATCTTGCCGAACGTGATGGCAGTAGTGAACAAGAAGCCCTAGAAACACATATCCTAGGCGCCCAATGGATGAAGCAGCTCATTGAACCCGAAGAAATCGGCGCAACAGCTGTCTTTCTAGCCTCTGACGGTGCAGCCAAAATCACTGGTGAAGACCTCGGTATCACTGGTGGCGAATCTTAATTCATAAATTAGATAAATACTTAGCCAACATTCTCTTTAGGAGTGAGTGTTGGCTTTTTATCTGCTATAATAATGGTAGTAATAAGTTTAGGAGTGACATATTTGGGTGCGGTAATTGACGCGATTATGGTAATTATAGGAACAGGCATTGGTTTGTTATTTCGGCAGGGGATACCTGACCGAGTTGCTGATACTGTCCAATCGGGACTAGGTCTAGTCGCCATTATATTAGGTATTCACGGGGCATTAGCTAGCTCAAATCCTATTATCTTAGTGGTGTCAATTGCTTTAGGGGCGGTTGTTGGTGAGAGTCTTGGGATTGACCAAAGCATCAATCGGGCTGCTGTTAGCTTGCAGACACGATTTTCTAAACCCGGTAAGACCAATCTAGCGGAAGGCTTTATTGCAGGAACTTCGTTGTTTTGTGTGGGGTCCTTAGTCATCGTAGGCTCCTTGGAGAATGGTTTGTTGGGTGATCCTACTACCTTATTGACTAAAAGTGTCTTAGATGCCATTTCAGCTATCTTTTTAACGGCATCATTTGGTGTAGGGGTAGGATTAGCGGCTATTTCGGTCTTGGTGATTGAAGGGGGCATCATTATCTTTTCCCGCTTATTAGCCCCCATCTTATCGGAAGCGGTGATTACAGAAATTGTTGCCGTGGGATCCTTATTATTGCTAGCTTTAGGATTAAACCTATCTGGAGCCACTAAGTTTCGGGTCATGAATTATACGCCTGCAATTATTTTCCCAGTAATTTTGTTGCCACTCTTGCACGCATTTTTTGCTTAATTTGCTTACACGACCAAAGGAGTGATGATAATGAAACACCTGTTACTTATCTCTTGCAGCTTACTACTTTTAACTGCTTGCCAAACAGAAAATTCCCATGCTTCTAATACCGAAGCCAACAGTCAACCCACTAGTCAAAGCCAAAGTCAAGAGCGCTCCTTAACAAATCAAAATGAGACGACTACTAGCCAAGCGGCGACTGAGAGTCAGGACAAGCCTTCCCAAGAAGAAAGTAAAGTATCTGATTATTACCCTTTAACTGCAAATTATCAGGCCCATTTTCAAGGTGAGGGCAATGAGTTTTCATCCTTTGACCGCGTTTATGACTTCATCGAGGACAACTACGTCCAATCACGAACAGATAATTCGGGGACAAGTGTCATGGAAATTGTGCGGGTAGGTGAGGATCGTGTTGATTTAATCACCACCCAGCCAGAATTTTATATTCGTGAAAACTATATTCCGCGTTTCAAAGACCAAGCCGCTGAAAAGACCTTACTCAAGGCGCCTCTAGAAGTAGGAACGAATTGGGATAATTCAGATGAGCACCGTGAGATTACTGCGCTTGATCAAGACATTAAACTAGCCAACGGTGACAGTGTGCCTAGTATCGAAGTCACGGTGACGGGTGAGGGCATGGTGAGCAAGGAATACTATGCTAAAGATTACGGTTTAGTTTATGAAGAAACCGTGATGGATGGAGAAGACGCACCGATTGCTAGCTCGCGTTTAGAAACGATGACCACTGATGGTTGGGAAGAAACCATCACGGTCACCCAAGTCAACGACCAAGGGGATGATTACTATGAAGAAAACGTAGACGTTCCTATAGAAACCAACACTCGCATGCGTGATGAATTCCAAAAACTCTTATCAGGCGCTAATGATTTACAAGCCTTACTTCCTGAAGGCACCAAAATCAATGCCCTACATACCAATAATTTGGACCATTCCACTGTTTATGTAGACTTCTCTCCAGAAATTGAAACAATCAAGGGAAGTACAGCTAGCCAAACGTCTTACCATGCCATCTTCAAAACTTTAGCCGATTATTACCATGCGGATCAAATCGTAGCCACGGTCAATAATGAACCCATTGAAATTGACCAGGTAGGGCCTTTGCCACAACCTTATATTATTAGCCAAAATTAAATACCAATAGGGGTTTACATTTTTTCTTTTACTCGCTATACTGTCTAACAGCGATATCTTTAATTCCATCCCGTGAGATGGACAAGATAGAGAACACGTTTATAAGCCCAAGGACCTCCTTGTATGCTTGGATCCGTCTCTATCGAGAGAGTCGTAGAATACATCATATTAGGAGGTTTTTGTATGCAAAAAAATAAATCCCCGTACTATCAAGCTGAACTAGGTGCCCGCTCCGGACGTTTACTTAAACAAGAAGAGGCCACTGTCACTGCTTTAAGTCATGACAATTATGTCAGCCAATCACAACAATACCAAGGCTTTTGGCAAATGTTTGTGATTATGATGGGCTTTACTTTCTTCTCGCCATCAATGATTGCTGGGGGACAATTAGGCCTTGGCCTTAACATGAAAAACTTTGTGATTGCCTTAGTCGTGGGTAATCTCTTTTTGTGCCTTTACACCGGTTTACTCGGCTATATTGGCCAAAAAACTGGGATGTCACTGGACGCTTTAGCCATGAAATCTTTTGGTCGTAAGGGGTCCTATATTCCTTCAATCATTATTGGGATGACGCAAATGGGTTGGACTGGAGTGGGTTTAGCAATGTTCGCCTTGCCTGTCGCCAACTTTTTGAGTTTTAATCCTTATCTTTTAGTTTTAATCTTTGGCGTTTTAGTACTAGCAACTACCTTATACGGTGTCAAAGGGCTAGCCGTACTCGGTTCCGTGGCAGTACCCGCTATTTTAATCCTGGGGCTATATTCCACCCAAGTCTCTATCCAAGCAGTAGGGGGCGTGAGTCAATTATTTTCTGAGTCACCTGCCCAGCCCTTGACCATGTCAGCGGCCTTAGCAATCGTTATTGGTAACTTTATTTCTGGAGGAACAGCGACTCCAAACTTTACCCGATACGGTAAAAACGCGACCTCAACCTTACTGGCCACAGGGATTGCTTTCTTTATAGGTAATATCTTAATGTTTGTTTTTGGTGCTTCAGGAGCAGCTGCTTTCGGCAAGGCAGATATCTTTGATGTTCTAATCCTACAAGGCTTAGCCATTCCCGGTATCTTGTCACTAGGGTTCAATATTTGGACCACTAACAATAATTCACTATATACCGCAGGCTTATCATTTGCTAATGTCAGCAAGCTATCATTCAAGAAAGCCACAATTATTATGGGGGTTTTAGCCACCTGTTTAGCGATCTTTCTCTATAATAATTTTACTGCCTATCTGTCATTTTTAGGGGCCATGATTCCCCCAATTGGTGGCATTATTATTGCCCATTATTTTATGTACCGTGAATCTTATCAATCACAGGCAATCAGTAAAACTATTGACTATTCAGCAATTATTGCCCTCCTAGCAGGTGTTTTAATCGGTAGCTTGATGACTTGGGGGATTGCTTGCTTGAATAGTTTATTTATAACCATCCTTGTCTATGTTGTAATCAATTTAGTAAATAAGAAAGGTTAGAGGCTTATGTTAATCAAAAATCTTTTAATTGAAAATGCCGAAACAGCACAAGATATCCGTATTGAAAACGGCAAGTTCACTGAAATCGCTGCTCACATTGAAGCGGGTCCAGGTGAAGAGGTTATTGACGGGGCTGGACACTTAGCCTTACCACCATTTATTGAACCTCACATCCACCTAGACACCTGCCTAACTGCTGGCCAACCAAAATGGAACGAATCAGGGACCTTATTTGAAGGAATTGAAACCTGGGCGCTCCGCAAACAATCACTCACCAAGGCTGATATCAAAGACCGGGTCAACCGCCTTGTTCGAATGCAAGCAGCCAATGGCATTCAATATGTCCGTACCCATGTCGATGTCACTGACCCCAAACTCTTAGCCATGGAAGCTTTACTTGAATTACAAGAAGACTTGAAAGACACTATCGAAATTCAAATCACTGCCTTTCCTCAAGAGGGCATTCATTCCTTCCCTAATGGTAAACAATTGTTAGAAGAAGCAGTGAAAATGGGGGCTGACGTTGTTGGCGCCATTCCCCACTATGAATTCAACCGAGAATATAGTGTTGATTCCTTACGCTTCGCCGTTGATCTGGCTGAAAAATACGACAAATTAGTTGATGTCCACTGTGATGAAATTGATGATGACCAATCGCGAGGCTTAGAAACACTAGCTACACTTGCTTATGAGAGTGGGCTTAAAGAACGGGTGACAGCTTCCCATACCACTGCGATGGGATCTTATAACGATGCTTATGTTAGAAAACTAATGCGCCTATTAGGGCTAGCTGATTTAAACTTTATCGCTAACCCCTTAGTCAATATCCACTTACAAGGACGGTTGGATTCTTACCCTAAACGTCGTGGTCTCACCCGTGTCAAAGAACTCATTGCCAATGGAAACACCGTTGCATTTGGTCATGATGATGTTTTTGACCCTTGGTATCCACTAGGCGATGGGAATCCACTCGAGGTCATCCATATGGGCCTCCACGTTGGACAATTAATGGGTTACCAAGAGATTATGGATTCTTACCACTTCTCAACCCATTCTGCTGCTCGTTGCCTCAACATCCAAGACCGCTATGGCATTGAGGTCGGCAAACCAGCTAATCTTATCATTATGAATAACAATAATTTCTATAATGCCCTTAACCAACGTTCCGAAGTACTGTATTCCATCAAAGAAGGCCGCATCTTAGCCAAAACCCAACCCAAAGTAAAAGACGTCTTATTTTAATCAAATACATTTACATTGAATAAGACACTCCCGTATAATAGCTGAGTCATTAGTCAACTATACGGGAGTTTTTATTTTGCCAAACAATAGACTGCTGTCATATAACGTTAGCTTATTACATGCGTAGGTAAAAGGGGGCATAGAGGCTGACAAAAATCGGTAAATCAATAATAGGGATAACTATTAAACAAAAAACCATGTATGCTCAATCGCATACATGGTCCGCAATTATCGCTTACAAATCAATTTAGAAGTCAAATTCATCAATGTGGATTCGCTCTTGTTCCACTTCATTATTTAATAGTAAATCCTTAGTTGCATTAATCATCACGCCTGGTCCACAGATAAAGAATTCCGCATCACCATATAATTCATGAACACCAATTTTCTCGAGAAACTTATCTGAAATAAAACCATGGTCATAATTTTCAACTTCATCCACACTATAAATCAAATCATAGTCAAAATTAGGATTGTCCTTCTTGAAGGCTTCTAGGTCATCTAGCATAAAGGTATCCTCCTTCAAGGATAGGGCCCAAATCAAATGAATCCGACGTTGGGTGCTTTCTTCAATTTCATGACGAATAATGGCGAGGTTAGGGGTCAAGCCAATCCCACCGGCTAGGAGCACGAAAGGCTTGTCACTGGCTTCGATGGCAGGCTGATAGTAATCGCCATAAGGACCATCAAGTTTTGCCTTGTCACCAACTTGCACCTTGTCTAAGGACCCTGACCAATCCCCTGACTCTTTGATCATAAATTGGATACGATCAGGAAATTCTTCAGTGATGGCGCTTGACACTGAGAAGGGATGGGCTTCGCTACCCACGCCATCCACATCTTTTAAGTAAATTGAGAAGTAGTCACCCGGACGATAGGTTGGTAATTTCCCATTAACTGGTTTCAATTCCAAAGCCCAAAGTGTTGGAGTTTCCTTTTCAATGCGAACCACCTCAAATTTAGAAGACATCGCGATGCTTAACTTCCAAATCAAGTAATAGGCAATCGTCCCAAATGTCACAATGGTTAAGGCAGTGAAGTAAGGTTGTACGAACCGGGTGAAGGTAAAGAACTGTTGCAAGTAAGCAAAAACAATGGCACCTATACCAGTAATCCGGTGCACCCAAAGCATCACTTCCCGGTTGAGGCCTTCTTTGATTTTCAAGAGGGCAGGGAATTTTTGAATAAACATACCTGATAATGATAGCATCCCAGATAGGAGACCACATAACATACAGATAAAAGCGAGGTAACCAAAAATAGTCGTCAAACTTCTAAACATTGCTCCCACACCAGACCAGAAGTGGATAATATGGAAGAGAATAATCAAACAAGCCAGTAGCGTCATAACCGCGTGGGTTTCATACATCTTAGGCATCCCGATATGTTTCTCCAGAAAACGGGGACGAGACGCAATAAATAAACCAACCACCATAAATGTATGGGCCATAATGGCAGAATAAACCGTAATCAACCAAGTAAAACCATTCGATTCGCCGATAGAAACCAGATAGAGGGCAAATAATCCACCACCGATAACAAATGAAATTAAGGGTAATAGCCATCTCTCCATAAATATCTTCATTAGCCGACACCTTCCTTTTCAATCAATGCATCATAAAGTAAGTCACTAGAATAGCCTTCAATATTTAAAGCCGTTTCTTCTTCGCCTGACCATTCTTCAAAACTGTAGTAGTCAGAAAATAGCCATAATATCAAAGCAAATACCGCAACCGTGGCCACTAGCATTTGTAAGGTGTATATAAACAAACCTTTCTTCACAGAAATCCCTCCCTGAAATTTTTCATAATCATTTTATAAACACATTAAAACCTAAGTAACCGTTCACATGTGCTTTATATAATTTTAACATACCAAATATTTGAGCACTAGGGGATTAATTATATTTTTCACATGGATTTTAAATGTAAGCTTAATTATTGTATTCCCACTCATTTTCGGTTATTATATATAATAGCAAAAAATGCATAATTTCGAGATAATCGTTTCTATCTTAGTGTTTTTTCATAGGCAGTGAGATAATTAACTCATTTTATTGAATTTTACATGCGTTACCATTTGCAAAAAACAAAAATGAAGGAGTTTTACAATGGTAAAATTTATGCAAAAAGTGCCAGCGGGTACTTTCCTGTTTCCAATGTTACTTAGCGCGCTTATCTATACCTTTTTCCCAGGTGTATTTAATATCGGAGGGGTAACAGAAGCTTTTCTGGGTGGCGACCATACCACCTTCCTAATCGCAATGATTACATTTTTCTCTGGTATCGGACTAGATGTGAAGGGCTTAGGAAAATTATTTAAACGTCACGGTGTGCTCTTCATCGTTAAACTGATTTTAGCAATTGGCTTGAGTTTCTTATACATGACGCTCTTTGGCCAAGAGGGGATTTTAGGAATAAATGCGATGGCCTTTACCATTGTAATGTCCTCAATAAACCCGGCCTTATACTTATCCCTAGTGGGAAGTTATGGTGAAGATATCGATACCGGCGCATTTGGAATTACTTCAATTTTCGCTATTCCAGTCCTACCGTTATTCATCTATTCCTTCCAAGGCGGGGGCGAATTTGATTGGATGCCAATCCTTTCTACCTTGATTCCTTTCTTTGTTGGAATGTTCTTAGGAAATATTGATAAGGATTTCAATGATATCTTCAAGGGCGGAATTGCTGCGGTTGTCCCACTTCTAGGTTGGAAAGTCGGCTATGGCTTAAACCTACTTGATGCCTTACAAGCCTCATTAGTGGGAATTGTCTTAGTCATTATCTTCTACGTGATTATGTCACTAATGGTAGTAACAGATACTTTAGTTCTTAAAAACGACGGAGTAGCAGCCGGATCCATGTTAGGGGTCGCTAATGCCTCTTCTGCCTTCCCAGCGATGATTGCTGCTTCAGTCCCAGCGGCTCAACCTTATGTTAGTGATGCCACTGCACAAATTCTTGCCACAGCGATTATCACAATTTTAGTGACACCTATCATAGTCAATAAACTCTATGAAAAAGCCCATGGCCAAGATGATAAAAAGAAAAACCAACAAAAAGCCTAAACAAACAAAGTAATATAAAAAAGCGCAACCTCTACAAAATAAGAATGGGGTTGCGCTTTTTTGTATAATCTAATGGGGGACAAAAACGGGCGATACGATATTAACTTACTCCTCTTCAGCTAAGAAATCACGCATGCGTTTGATGAAGTCTTTTAAGACCATAATCCTAGCATAGCGTTTATCGTTACCTGGCACTAAAAGCCAGGGGGCATGGTCAGTTGAAGTGCGTAAGAACATTTCGTTCATAGCTTCCACATAGTCGGAGAATTTTTCCCGGTTACGCCAGTCTTCATCGGTAATCTTGTATTGTTTATCAGGATTTTTCTCCCGACCCATGAACCGGTCATATTGCTCGTCTTCGTCAATAATAATTAAATATTTCAAAACTAAGTAGCCTTGGTGGGTCAAATTGTGTTCCATTTGGTTGATTTCAGCATAAGCTTCTTGGGTCCGATAATCAGGTGTAAAACCCTCAATGGCTTCCACTAAAACGCGGCCATACCAAGACCGGTCAAAAATGGTCATCCGACCTTGACTGGGGAAGTCACGATAAAAACGCCATAAATAATGGTGGCTATCTTCCTCTTCATTAGGCGCCGCCACTGTTGCCACATCATAACCCCGGGGATCCATCAACCGAGTCAGCCGTTCGATATTACCCCCTTTACCTGCAGCATCCGTGCCTTCATAGGCAATAATGACACCCTTATCTTCACGATAAGCCTGGTAGAGCAAGTCAGCGGCTTCTTCTTGGAGGGCATCCTTGATATCATGGTAGTCTGATTCAGAAATTGTCAAACTTAAATCCAGTGTGGATAGGGGAGGGGTTTGTTTAGAGAGATCTTCTAATTGGGGGAGGGGACGCTCTAAGTCAGCGGCCAACCACTTTTCTAGTTCATCTATACAAGTAGCTAGGGCCAAACGGGATTGGTCTTTTTTGCCATCAGTATAGAGGATATGCCATGGACTGTGGGCAAAATTGGTACGATTTAAAATCTCAGAAAAATGCTTAAAGTAGTCCTTATAGTGTTTTAATTGGTCATAATCACTGTCATCCAGTAAGACATCACGGTAGTCATCCTGTTCTAATGACGCAATTCGGTTAGCCATTTCGCTTTTACTTTGATGGATAAAGAATTTCACAATCAAGGTATCGTCATCATGCAAGGCACGTTCCACAAAGGAAATATCATTAATAATATGTTCTAAACGTTTACCTGACAAATCTAAGGAGTGGAAAAGGTCATAGTAAAAGGACCGATCAAAAAACATAATCTGACCCTTACGCGGTGCCCGACGGAAAAACCGTCTCAGGTAGGGGAACTTGGAATCGTCCACACCGGATTCTTCGAAAACTTCTACTTCAAAATATTTCGGATCCAACTCACGAGTTAGGTCTTTCAGTAAGAACCCCTTACCACTAGACTCCCAACCATCAACAATCACTAACATAGATTTGTCAGTCTCTTGTAATTGGCGATGCACTTTAGCAAATGCTTCACCCAATTCAGACCGCTTCTTATCGGATAATTCTTCAGAAATTTCATAACGTTTCACTTTCTTACTTGGTAACATAAACCCACCTTTTTCTCGGCTTGACAGCGCTTTTCTTTCATTATAGCGAAGGTAGAGCCAATGATAAAGTCAGACTACCTAGATAACACTTATTTAAATTAATAATACTAACTGTTGCAATAAAACTAAAAGATGAGCGCCTTTGTTCTAGTCTCAAAAAGAATGCCACACTTATTCTGAGTTTGCTTCTTATTGACTTCATGCTAGAATAGACTGATAAGTACCAATAGAGTACATACCATTTAACAGAGGAGGAATATAATGCTGAAAAAAATGCGTCCCGATGAATTTAGCCAAGTCTTCGAAATTATGGTGGCCAGTTTCCCTGAGAGTGAGCGCCGTGACTATGCAGGTGAGAAAGCCTTGTTAGACTTAGATTATTACCATATCTATGTCTTCCGTGATGACGATAAAGACCAGGTTCAAGCCTTTATTGCGATTTGGGACTTGGATGACTTTCTCTATGTGGAACACTTTGCAGTGAGTGGGCAATACCGTAATCTCGGATTAGGGGGTAAAATTTTAGACGAATTTGCTAACCAAGCCGATAAAACGATTATCTTAGAAGTCGAACCTCCTCAAGATGAGTGGGCAAAACGGCGGATTGGCTTCTATAAACGGTATGAATTTCACTACAATGACTATGCCTACTTCCAACCCAAATTATCTATTGACCACCCAGAATTACCACTACGGCTAATGTCCTATCCAGAAGCAATGACAGAAGAGCAGTTTATCGCTACCCGAAAAAACCTCTATGCCAAAGTTTATGATTATAGTCTGGATGAAGAATAACCTTCTACTACAAGTAAATAAGAATCTAAGCAACAGGTGACTTACTAATGAGTCACCTGTTTTTAGTTAGGATCCAAAAATCAGAACAAATTCTTTTTATTGCAATCAATTAATGTAAATTTTGTGTAAATTAATGGTTTTTATAGTAATAATGGAACCATTAATAGTATAATTATAGTAGCAAGAGACGGTCATCATAAATAGGGTAGGGGGCCACATGACGTCCTAAAAAGTTAATGAGAAGAAATACGCGCTCGCCATAGGAAGGAGAATATAAACTATCAGCCAGTAATAAAGGAGGTTAACTCATGAAAGTATTAGGAAAATTCCTGCTTAGAGTATTGCTTATCGCTTTAGTAATTTTTCTGATGATTAGCCTGATTCGTTGGGTGAATTGGCGTCGCTATAAGGATCAACTTCCCAGTGATCAAACAAGTTCGACCTACAATAATCCCACTGACCTGAGTCGATACCAAACAAGTATCGACGAGGTAAATGTTGACCGCATTAACCAAGATGCCATTCAAGGCTTTCATTTACTACCCGAAGATAAAACGTCTCAAGGAGTAGTCGTGACCTTTGGCGGGTCAGAAGGGAGCCCTGATTACGATCGTGCCATACAAATCGCTCAAGCCGGCTATGAAGTATATGCCTTATTTTATTTTGGTATGCCTAAGCAACCGCAAACATTAGCTGAAGTGCCACTTGACTTTTTTGGTGATTTTCTAGAATTAATTGATGAAGACCAACCCTTGACCCTAGTTGGTTCTTCCAAAGGGGCCGAATTAGCCCTTAATTTAGCTACCATTTATCCTGATGCCATTGATCAAGTAGTGGCCTTTGCACCAACCTCTCATAGCTTTTTCGCTCTCGATACTAAAAACATGAAGCAATCTTCATGGGCCTATCAAGGCAAGCCACTGCCTTACTTGAAGCAAACTGTCGCATCCTTCTCCTCCTTCATCAAAATGATCAGTGGTTTTGTTTTTCTGACACCAGTTCACTTTACAGCGACCTATGCTAGTGTCTTAGAAAGGAGTGCTGTTGAAGACTTAGAAGCCAGTCGAATCAAAGTGGAGGACTATTCTGGAGAGATTCTCTTATTCGCAGGTGGTGATGATCAAATGTGGCCCAGTAAAGCGATGGCAAAAGACCTCGCCAACCACAATGACCGAATTCAGCTAGAAATTTATCCTGAAGCAGGCCATCTCTTCTATAATCCAGGTGATATCATCGGCAACCAATCCAGCCTACTAGCAGTAGGGGGTAGCTCAGAAGCTAACCAAGCAGCAGCTGAGGCAAGTGAAAAGTTGTTAATGGAGAAATTAGCAGAGTGGCATGGAGAATAAAAATTAATAAAAAATCCTAAAAAAGAGCACGCAATGCCTTTTCTTCAGGATTTTTTGTTAAGGGCTTACAAAACGAAGTTATCTAACTAGCAAGACACATTACTTTCCTATAAACTATAGGTAAGTATTATCAAAATAGGGCAAATTAAGGAGGATTTCATATGGGACGTGTACAAGATAAAGTTGTTTTAATTACTGGTGGCGGTTCTGGAATCGGTGCAGCTAGCGCTAAACTCTTGGCCAAAGAAGGGGCTCAAGTCATCATTACCGGACGTACCCAAGAAAAATTAGATAACGTCAAGGCTGATAATGACCAAATTCATACCATCCAACAAGATGTCACTAAGGCAGAAGACTGGGACCGAGTAATTACAGAGATTAAAGAAAAGTACGGTCACTTAGATGGCTTAGTGAATAACGCAGGTATTACAGGTCCTGAAGAAGGTAGCATTGAAGACCTCACCGACGAAACTTTCTACCAAATTATTGATACTAATATTTATTCAGTATATAAAGGCATGCAAGTTGCAATTCCATTAATGCGTGAGGCTGGTAAGGGTTCAATCGTCAATATCTCATCAACATCAGGTTTAGTAGGGACACCAGATGCTGCGGCGTATGGCGCTAGCAAATTTGCCGTGCGTGGCTTAACTCAATCAGCTGCCTTAGAATTAGTAGATGATCATATCCGTGTGAACTCAGTCCATCCCGGGGTCGTAGAAACAGAAATACGACTGTTCGAGGAAGTAGTTGAGACCACACCAATGAAACGTGTTGGTAAGGCAGAAGAAATTGCCTATCTTGTTTTATACCTCATTTCTGACGAATCCACATTCTCAACTGGCGCAGCTTTTACCGCTGATGGTGGGTATACGGCTAAATAAAAAATTACTAAATAATTCTAAAAAAATTGAATATAAAAACCTCTAAAGTTAAATTCTTAATCAACTTTAGAGGTTTTTATCTTTAGAAATTAAATTTTTACCACCTTGTTGACTATGAATAAAAAATTTTCTTCTTATAATATGATATAATCCGTATAAAGAGCGTGTTAGTAAAAACCGATATTGTTAATAAATAATCGCTAAAATATTAATTTCATATAAAAAGTAAATCACTTATTAGTTATTTAAAACGGGGTGAATAAAATTAAAAAGTTAATTAAAAGTAACGATCGCGTTAAACAACATGGAGAAGTATTCACTCCGGACTGGATGGTTCAAAAAATGTTGGATATTCCTGAAATTAAAAATGCGACAGAATCTTATACCAAAACCTTTCTTGAACCTGCTGCTGGTGATGGAAACTTTTTAGTAGCTATCTTAGAGAGGAAACTTGCCAGTGTAAAAAAAGAGTTCCTCAATAAAACACTCATAGAATACGAAAGTCATGCCTTATATGCCTTATCAACATTATATGGCATTGAACTCTTAGAAGATAATGCTCAAATGTGTGCCATGAATCTTGCGACCACCTTTCAGAAAGAATACCTAGAAGTCGTCCAATTATTCCATGGTGAAGCTAATGATGACGTTATAAAAAGTGCAAATTATATCATCAGTAAAAATATAGTTAATGGTAACTTTTTGACACGAAAAGATCGTATTGGAGATCCTATTACTTTTACAGAATGGGAAGTTTGTGAAGTAACACCCTTAGGCGAATTAGTTGTGAGTCAAACTGATTATACGCTTGATGAAATTTACGATAATGCAGACCATCAAAAGGGAACTATGAATGACTATCCGAAGTTCTACGAAGAATATGACTTATTTGCTGATTATGATTTTGGCGAAGAAATAGATGTGTCTTTTGATAAATACGGATATGCTGAGGTTGTGATTAGCAAAGTTTATAAAGAGGAGATTGAGTACTATGACAACTGATAAAACCATAATCAAACCTTATTTTTCAAGAAAGAATAAAGTTTACGGCTATAACACCGATCAGTTAATAGATAGGGACCCTGGTTTTGTCAAAGTAGGAGAGACAACCCATGAAGATGTCAATCAAAGAATTCACCAACAAACAGGAACTCTAGGGGTCAAATATAATTTATTATGGGATAAAATAGCTCAACGAACTGATGGTACTTGGTTTTCAGATAAAGATTTGCATCGTTATTTCAGGGAACAAGGAATTGAACAAGCACAATTTGGCTCAGCGACTGAATGGTTTGATTTTAAGGGGCATCCAGAACATTCTGAGGAAATGGTCGATAATTATATCGTCATCCCTAAGAATGATATTCCACATTCAGAGCATTCAGAATATCATTTACGACCAGAACAAGAAGATGCCATTAATCAAACAATGGCTTATTTCTACCAGTCAAAGAATCAAAATGATCAACGCGAATTTTTATGGAATGCCAAACCACGGTTTGGAAAAACTTTAACGACTTATGATTTTATGAGAAAAATAGAATCTTATCGAACTCTAATTGTTACCAATCGCCCAGCTATTGCAAATTCATGGTTAGATGACTTTAATCGTTTTATAAGGTGGCGTAAAGAAGAAGGCTTTTATTTTGTTTCAGATACTGATTCATTAAAAGGAAAAGCTCGAACTCGAGAAGAATTTGTAAAAGAGGTTCTTATTGATGACGAAGAAGCCAAGTTAGTAGCATTTGTTTCTTTACAAGATCTAAAGGGGTCAGTACATTTTGGTGGTGGATTTGAAAAATTAGGTTGGATTGCTAATGAAAACTGGGATCTTCTAGTTATTGATGAAGCACATGAAGGAGTAGATACATTAAAAACCGATAAAGCCTTTGATAATCTCAACCGTAAATTCACCTTGCATTTATCAGGGACACCATTTAAAGCTTTGTCGGATGGCAAATTTAAGCAAAATCAAATCTATAACTGGACTTATGTAGATGAGCAGGCAGCCAAACATGAATGGGATGCCAACACACCTGAAACTAATCCTTATGCAAATCTTCCTGAATTAAGCATGTTCACTTACCAGATGAGTGAACTGATTCAAGAAAGAGTTGAAAAAGGAATACAAGTATCAGAAGACACCAATATTGATTTTGCCTTTGATTTGAATGAATTCTTTAAAACAAATGAAAATGGTAAATTCGAATACGAAGAAGACATAAAAAGATTTTTAGATAATCTCTGTGAAGGTGAAATGCCATTCTCGCAGAATAAATACCGTAATGAATTGAACCACACCTTCTGGCTACTATCTCGAGTTGACTCAGTAAAAGCACTTGAAAAACTATTGAAAAAACATCCTATATTTAAAGATTATGAAATCATTATCGCAGCTGGAGATGGTAAACCTTTAGAAAATAACCAGGAAGATGAGGTTAATGATTCAATTCTTAATCAAGAAGCTATAGATACCCGTCGAGTAGCGAAAAGTTATAATCGCGTTAAAACAGCAATTAAAAAGCACAATAAAACGATTACTTTATCAGTTGGACAATTAACAACTGGTGTCACTATTCCTGAATGGACAGCAGTCTTTATGTTAAACAATATTGTGAGTCCCGCACTCTATTTCCAAGCTGCATTCAGGGCACAAAATCCGCACTCGTATACTGACAGCAAAGGCAATTTAATTCTTAAGGAAAGAGCTTATGTTTTTGATTTCAGTCCTGATCGTACACTTCAGTTATATGATGATTATGCTAATAACTTATATGAAAATTCTAAACGATTATCTGATGATGAAAGAAAAGAAAATGTTAAAGAGCTTATTAACTTTTTCCCTGTGATTGGGGAAGATGAATCTGGTAAAATGATAGAATTTTCTGCTGAGGATATTATGATTCTCCCTAATCGCATTCGTTCAAGAGAAGTTGTTCGTAATGGTTTTATGAGTAATCTTTTGTTTAAAAACATTGGAAATATTTTTAATGCACCGCAAGAAATTCGCGATGCGTTAAACCAATTGCCTGAGGAAAAAGGGTGGAAATCTATTGAAACAACTGAAGAAATTACTAAGCAGAACCCTATGGTGGATGATTACGGAGAGATAGATGTACCAGATAATATTATTACAGACAAAACCAATAATATTTTCCAGGTGCAAGAATCGCCATTTGGTAAGAAATTATACAAAAATTCAACGATTGAAGAACTATTAAAAAAATCGCCTAAACAATATTATAATGATTTTAATACCCACACTAACAAAGCAACAGCAACTGAATTATATAGTAGTAATATGAATACTACTAAAACTCAGGCAAAAGATGATATCAACCAACAAGAAAGAAACGCACAAGAGAAAATTACTTTTAGAAAAGATGAATTATCGAGTAAATATAATCAAATTCAAAATGATTTTAATCGTCAAAATAATGAAATTGAAAAAAGACAAAAAATTGAACTCGATAACACTTTAACTCAAAAAGACAAAGAACTAATTGACGAAAAATATAATAAAGAAAAATTAAATACTGCTCGACAAAATGAAGAATTATTAAATCAGGTAAAAACTGAGTTTACCCAATCTTTAGAAACCGATTTAAGAAATAGCCAAGAAGAAATCATTAAAGAACGTATTGAAAAACAAGAAACCACTAAAAAAAATACTGAAGAAATGGAGGTCCGTGATCGACTTAGAGGCTTCACTCGGACAATTCCTTCAGCGCTAATGGCATATGGTAACAAAAATACAACAGTGGATAACTTTGAAGTTAATATATCTGATGAAACATTCCTCGAATTAACCTCTATCACCAAACATCAATTCCAGTTATTAAGAGATGGATGGGTAAAAACAAAAGAAGATGGTGAACCCCAAACAGATCAACTCGGAAATATTCAACGATACGATGGTTTCTTCAACAAGGCTGTTTTCAATGCTTCTATACAAGAATTTTTCAATAAAAAAGAAGAGCTTTCTAATTACTACGAACGTAATGATACTGAAACAATTTTTGATTATATTCCACTGCAAAAGACTAACCAACAATTTACTCCAGTATCAATGGTTATAAAAATGGTAGATGCTTTGGAAGAAGAAAATCCTGGTATTTTTAGTGATTCCAGTAAAACATTCTTGGATCCTTATGCTAAATCTGGTCTATTCCTATCAGAAATCGCACGTAGACTATTTGATGGTTTAAAGGAAGAATTTCCTAATGAACAAGAGCGACTTAAACATATTTACGAACACCAACTCTATGCAATTGCACCTACTAATATTACTTATAATATTCTTCTAAACCATATTTTTGATGGTTTAGAAGGAATATCTAATAGAAATATTATCGAATATGACTTAACTGAAGTAAGTAAAGCAGGAAAAATGGAAGAGACAATTAATCGATTATTCAAGAAAGGAGATTTTTAATGAAGTTTGATGTAATTATAGGTAATCCTCCATACCAAGAAGAAGCAAAAGGAAAGAATAAATTTACTGCTCCTTTATATCATAAATTTATGGAACAGTCTTATATTATTTCCAATAAAGTGTTACTCATCACACCAGCACGTTTTCTTTTTAACGCTGGCAGCACTCCGAAATTATTTAATCAAAAAATGTTAAACGACACTCATTTTAAAATAATCTATTATGAGCCAAAATCAAATAACATATTTCCTAATACTGATATAAAAGGCGGAATTGTAGTTTCATATAAAGATGCAAAAAAGAACTTTGGACCAATAAATACATTTACTCCTTTCAGTGAATTAAATTCTATATTACAAAAAGTTAAAAAAATTCACGAAATTTCAATTTCAAATTATATTTATCCTCAAGATAAGTATAATTTAAATGAGCTGTATAACGATTATCCAGAATTAAAATCTATCATAGGAAGTAATGGTAAAGACAGAAGGCTAAGAACAAATGCTTTTGAAAGATTAAATGTTTTTACGAAAACTAATTTATGTGATGATGATTACAAAATTATTGGTTTAATTAAAAACAAAAGGACATATAGGTATATAAAAAATAAATATATTGCTAAAAGTCCAAATCTAAACAAGTTTAAAGTTTTTGTTCCCAAATCAAATGGATCAGGTGCTTTAGGAGAAGTATTAAGCACGCCCATGATTGGGCAGCCCATGATTGGGCATACCCAATCATTTATAAGTATTGGTATATTGGATAATGAAAATGAAGCGAATAATTTATTAAAATATATTAAAACTAAATTCACAAGAGTGCTATTAGGAACTTTAAAAGTCACACAAGACAATCCAAAATCAACCTGGGAAAATATTCCTATTCAAAACTTTACAAATAAATCTGATATTGATTGGACCCAAAGTATTGCTAATATAGATCAACAGTTATACAAAAAATATAACTTGTCTGATACAGAGATTAGTTTCATAGAAAACAATGTCCAAGAAATGAATTAAACTATAGAAGGAGAAAGATTATGGAGTACGTGACTTATGATTTTGAGACAGCAAACAGGAATCGTTCATCAGCTTGCTCTTTAGGTGCAGTAAAAGTTTCTGATGGAAAGATAGTAGATCAATTTGAATCTTTGATTAATCCTGAAGAAGACTTCGAACAACGAAATATAAATATACATGGTATTACAAGTCAGGATGTTGAAGATAAACCAAATTTTGTCGAAGTATTTGCTCATTTTCTTGAATTCTGTAATGGACTCCCAATTATAAGTCATTCGGGGTTTGATCGTGGAGTGATTATATCAGCAACCAATAAACACAACTATCAATTTGATGAAGTTAAATTTATGGATAGTCTTGTGCTTGCCAGGGCCATTTGGAAGGGTAAATATTTTAAACTTGGTCTTAAACCACTTGCGCAAGAGTTAGGGTTTAACTTCATGCATCATGATGCATTAGACGATGCCAAAGCTTCAGCATTTATTATTGAAGAATTAATTAAGTATACTAAATCTGACTCTCTTTTAGACCTTCAATTAAAAGCCGGTTATAATGGCTATGGAACCTTAACATCTCATGGAAGCGACAATTCAAAAAAAATAACCACAAACTTAAAAAAGAAAGTCGATAATAAAAGCCTAACTCAGAAAGAAATAGACAATTTAGTTAATGAAGTTGATCATTCCAAATTAGACAAAAACCACATATTTTATAATAAAGTAATTGCTATTACAGGTAAAATTGCCGATGACTTATCAAGAAATCAATGTAAATTAGCAATTATTGCCGTTGGTGGACATCCAAAAAACACTATCAATAAAGATACTGATATTTTTATTGAAGGCAAACCAACTGCCCATAATTTAATAGATTGTAAATCAAATAAATATCGAAAAGCTCATGAGTTATTTGATAACGGTAATGACATAACTTTTTATTCAGGTGATGAATTTCTAGAAATAATTGATACGACCAATTTGGAATAAGATGATGATATAATTAATCTCAATTTAGAAACTATAAGAGTGAGCGTATAGATTCATAAATCTTTCAATTTTATTATTAATACTAATAATAATGACTAAACTGTTCCTAAAAAGCTTCTGAATAATACAAGGAGGTAGAATTTGGCTAATCAGTTGAAAAAAATACCACATGAACTGCAAAAACAGCACGCCTACATGCTATATTTACAAGATATAATTACAAATCTATTAGTGCTAGCTGATGAACATAATTTATCACAACCTGAAATTGAATTCCAAAATAAAGAAGGTAAATCTAATAATAATAATTTAATTGAATGGCTAGAAAAAATAATTATTCCTCAGAAGCTAACTATATACTTAAACCTCACTTACTGTTCTCTCTGTTATCTGATTTTAATATGTATATGGGAGACTCCTTACGCTCTATTGAAGAGGGAAGGGTCTCTGTAGCTTTTGCTACTTCAAGAAAACCAATACATGACACATTCTTTTATTTGTGCTGGTTATTATCTTCGGGCGACGACTTGTTAAATAAAATTCAATATTCTAATAAGGCGAAAGATTATGATATTAGTGAATTTAAAAGAGGAAAGTCTGATTTTATTATTACAACCTTATCTAATGCAATTGATGAAGTTATTTGTCCTTGGAATGGTAAAGAATTATATGAATTATTATACACAAAAGATAAAAGTGATTTAGCTTCTGTTTGGAATAAATCTTTACATATAATTACAAACGACAAAAACCATACTACAAATCCCAAAAATCTAAACTTTGTCTTTGCGAATAATGATATATGGAATAATTTATGGGGTTATTATTACTCGGTTTTCCTACATATTTATCACATAGCAATGAGGGTGGCTATTAAAATCTTTCAAGATATATTTAAAATTAGTGAAAACTATCGTGTAATTAATCAAGTTATTCTCGATATTAAATATCTAGAGATTATTGGTATTGAAGATGATGATATTAAATCAGCATATAAATACATACTTGAACATACTGAATTTTATTGTGATAAGTGTGCATCAATATATAACAACCAATTTCTTCTAGAAGAAATTTTAACAAAAAATCTTTTTGCCTGTCAGCATTGTGGTCATATGGAAAGAGTAGGAAATTACATTATAGATGATCCAGAGATTGAAAAGATTATTAATAATAGAAGAATTATCATTTAATAGTTTTTATTATTCCAAGCTAGAAAATTAATAGTCTAGTTTACATAATATATATTATCGAAAGTAAACGCTATTCAAAAATAACTTCCCTCCCCATTTATATACATAAATAAAACCGACCCAACAGATACTTGTTGAGTCGGTTTTTTATCTTATATAAACTTAGTCGTCTTCTTTTACTCTTAGAGTCATGGCATTTACTGCCACAATCACTGTTGATAATGACATTAGAATTGCTCCTAAGGCTGGGCTAATGGTGATTCCGATTGGTGCTAATAATCCTGCTGCTAATGGGATAGCTATGAAGTTATAGCCAGCTCCCCATGCTAAGTTTTCCTTCATTTTACGATTTGTTTTACGTGCTAATGTTAGGAATGCTTGAATGTCGCTAGGTTCAGATTGTGTTAGGATCACATCAGCTGAGTCTAATGCCACTTGGGTTCCAGCACCAATGGCCATACCCACATCAGCTAAGGCTAAGGATGGCGCATCGTTAACACCATCACCAACCATGATCACATGTTTGTCTTGGGCTTTTAGCTCTTTAACCAATTCATATTTGTCTTCAGGTGATTGATTGGCATAATACTCAATCCCTAATTCCTTAGCAACTATGGAAGCAGAGTTTTCATTGTCACCTGTAGCCATAATCACTTCTTTACCTGCTTCTTTAAGTTGTTGGATAAGATCTTGACTAGAGTCTTTTAATTCATCTCCTAAGGCTACTGCTGCAATCGCTTCGCCATCTTTCACTAAAACTGATACTGTCGCACCAGTTGGGCGGTCAAAGTCCAAATTCTCCCCATAAGCAGCCTCACTAATTAGTTGATAAGAATGACCTTCATAGTTACCAGCCACACCTTGACCAGAAATAACTTTATTTTCGGTGAATTCTACTGGTGAAATGTTTTGATCTTTTGCGTATTGGACTAAGGATTGGGCGATAGGATGGGTGGATCCAGATTCAATACCAGCTAATAAGCCAGTGATTTCGGCTTCATTGAAGTTGCTATTTAATGATTTAATTGTTAAAACGTCGAACTGTCCTTTTGTTAAGGTGCCTGTCTTGTCGAGAACAATAACGTCTGCCTTATCTGCTAATTCATAGGCTTGACGGTCCTTAGTTAAGATACCGTAGTGAGCGCCTATAGAGGTTGATCGAGCCACAACTAGAGGAATGGCTAATCCTAAGGCATGCGGACAAGCAATAACCAAGGTTGTTACCACATACATCAAGGCAGTTGGCAAGTCTGCAATAAGCAACCAAGCAATTAAGGCAATGATTGCTGCTGTCAAAGCAATATAGAAAAGATAAGAAGCCACTTTATTGGCTAAGTTTTCCGCACGTGACGCTTGATTTTGCGCGGTATCAACTAATTCTTGTACCTGCGAAATAAAGGAGTCAGATCCCAAACGTTCGACTTCAATTTCTATTACTGAGTCACCATTTGTTGAGCCACCAATTACTTGGTCATTGATTTCTTTTTCAACGGCCTTACTCTCACCAGTTAGTAAGGACTCATTGACTTGACTTTGTCCTTTAATGATTCGGCCATCTGCTGGCACGTTTTCACCTGCTTGTACTTGAATTAAGTCCCCCACTACTAAGTTGCTAATAGGGACTAATGTATAATTGCCATCAGCTTCTTTGCGGCGAGCTTCTTTGGGTAACAAGGCAGCCAAGGATTCTTGAGCGTCTCCTGCTTTGGCTACTGACTGCATTTCAATCCAATGACCTAACAGCATGATAAGGATAAGAGAAGCAAATTCAAATAAGAAGTTCATTCCTCCACCATTATTAGTGAAATAGTCAGCTAAAATAGCATAAGCAGAATAAAGGTAAGCCACACTAAGCCCTAATCCAATCAAAGCCATCATGGACGGTTGCCCTTCCTTGATTTCAGCTAATCCACCTTGGAAGAAAGGCTTACCACCGACAAATATCAGTAAGGTTGCTAAGACTAAAGCGATAATATCTGAATACGGAAAGGTAAATTGTCCTGGTAGTGTCAATTCTCCCATTGGTGAAATCAACATAATAATTAAACCAATTGGTAAGGATTGCCAGAACATTTTCTTGAAATTACCATGGTGATGGTGGTGACCATGTCCACCATGCCCACAATGATCATGGTGGTCGTGACCAGAATGGCTACTATGATCGTGGTGATGAACATGATGATGTTCACCATGTTCATAGTGATGACAGTGTTCGTTCTCCTGCAAATCATTCTTGGGCTTGTTTTGCTTATGATGATGGTCATGATGATGATGTTCATGTTCTTTGACCATTATAATTCCTCCCTTTTTTAAAACTACGGTTGTAGACAATACTATTATAGCTTTTTCGTTTACAATTGTAAACCATAAAGGTCACAAAAATAGACCAGAACATTTCTGGCCTATTGCATCTGCTTATTAATACAGATTCCAATTCGCTTGAATATCTTCTTTTAGATCACTATTTAGCATCGCAATCAATTTGATTCGGGCTTGGGTACCATTAAGACTTCCTTGATCAAAGGTACAGCCTGCTTGTTCTAAGGCAGCCCCGCCTCCTTCGCCATCATAGAGGCTAACTACCCCACCGGTATAGGACCGTGAAACGACAATTACTGGGATATTCTTATCTAAGGCCTTATGCACTGCGGGAACAGCATCGGGGAAGATTTGCCCTGCCCCTAAAGATTCGATAATTAGCCCGTCGCAATCATGGTCAACCAAATAGTTGAGATAATCCGCATTAAAGTCTAGGGCCATGCGAACCAAATGGACATTACGCGTAAAGGCTTGTGACAAATCTACTGTAAAATGTGGGCGTTTGTTTTTCAAATTATAGTAAGTCACACGGCCATCATAGAGAATCCCGAGTTCACCACCTAAGTAAGAAGTAAAGGCGTGGAGGCCAATACTATTTTGTTTGATGGCCCCATGAGCAGCAATAATACTTTGGTCAAACACAATTAAAACTCCTTGACCACGACTCTCATCTGAACTTGCGGTTAAGACAGCGTCACGAATATTAGAGTGACCATCAAAACCAAGGTCTTCAATGCTTAGCTGGCTACCGGTGAAGACAATTGGAACCTCAGTCGCAAAAATAAGATCCATCATATAGGCTGTTTCTTCCATAGTATCAGTCCCATGGGTTAGAACAATCCCATCAACTCCAGCATCAAGACTTGATTGAATTGCATTGGCAATATCTCGTAAATCTTCTAGGGTCATTTCGGAAGAATCGATGCTTTTTACTTCAATAACATCAATGTCCACATCTAAATGATCTAAATTGGCATTTTCTAACAATTCATCACCGGTCATAGCGCCAGCCTTCAAACGGCCAGTTTCAGGGTCATGAATCGACATAATGGTGCCACCAAGATTGATTAAGGCAATTTTTTTCGTCATAAGCGTCTCCTTCTCTATTAAATATACTAACTGGGTCAGCTTCTAAAATGGGCCATAATTAATAAATTGGGCAAAGATAATAAAGATAATGCTGACAATGGCTAAGATTGCCATCAATGGTAGGTAGAACTTGGCCCAATCTTGCCATTTTACCTTGGATACATCTAAGGTTGCCATAAAGGTACCAGAAGTTGGATAGAATGGTTTGGCCACCCCATCACCTAAAACATAGGCTAAAACAGAAACTTGTTGGTTTAAACCAACCATACGAGCTAGTGGGGAGATAATTGGCATGGTAACCACTGCCTTACCAGATCCAGATGGTACGAAAAAGGCAAACAAAGCAATAAAAATAAAGATCGCCAAAGCGGATAATAGTAAAGGTAAACTTTGTAAAAAGTTACCAAAGTAATAAACGATGGTATCAAGGATTTTGGCTTCTTGCATGATAACTGAAATACCTGTAGCTACACCAATCAAAATCGAACCGGACATGACACCAATGGCACCATTAACGAAACCATCAACGATTCGGTCGCCACCCATGCCACCGATTAGACCAGCCACAACACCAAGTAAGACAAAGGCCCCAGCCATTTCAATCATACCCCAACCTTGAATAATAACTAAGGCTAGAATCACTGCAAACAAGGCAATAGACACTAGGCCAACCCCAATTTGCTTAGAAGTCATTTTATCGTTGACCTCTTGTTTTCCTTCGTCTTCTTTGATCGCTCCGATTCGGATAGCTTCTTGGGTTGCTTTTTCAACATCAGTGTGAATTGATCTAGCATAGCGCATGGTATAAATCACACAAATAAAGAATAAGACAATAAATAAAACTCCTCGTAACCAGAGCCCAGAAAACATAGGTAAGCCAGCAATTTCGTGGGAAACTCCCACATTAAATGGGTTAGTCATTGATGACATTACCCCAACAATATGGGTCGATAGAATAACTACCGCTGTAGCTGTTAAGTTATCAAAACCTAAACTAATCATAAGTGGTAAGATGATTGGGATATAAACCATGGATAACTCTTCAGTCCCAATAAAGGTCGCAATTGTTCCTAAAACAAACATTAAGATAGGAATAACCCAAATCCCATTGTCTGCAAAACGTTGTGACAAACGATAAATCGCTATATCGATAACTCCAGTTTGTTTAATGACCTCTAGGGCACCAGAAATAATCAATGTGAAGGCGATAACGGTAGCTGCTTCAACCATCCCTTTTGGAAAAGCAGCCCAAAATCCAATAAAACCTACCGGATTCGCATCTACAAATTGGAATTGGTTGGGATCAGCAACCTCTTGTCCCGTTTCAAGGGTAAGTGTACCGAACTCTCCCGCCGGAACAAAATAGGTCAAAATAGTAACGAACAACATTAAAAAGAACAAGATAACTAAGGCACTGGGCATCTTGAACCTTTTCTTCTTCTCTTCAGACATCGCTGTCTTCCTCTCTAATTTAAAAATTTACACTCTACTTATTATACCTAATTTTAATGCATTGAAAAAGAATTCTTTTTATATTCTGACAATTCAATAGTAAAGGAGAAATACGGGGAGCAATACTCCATAATAAATACCGAAAACATAAATGTTTAACGCTAATAAAACTATTTTCTTTATAGAATTAAAAGAAAATGATTTTATTGACATCAATTGCCTCTAGACCTTTTTTGTTCCTTTGTGATAAGCTAGAAAGTATTGACAAAGGAGGCTATTATGGACCAATTTCTACAAATGCTTGATTTACAACTCACTCTACTTGTTTACATTGTCTTTGGCTACGTGGCTTATCGTTTAAAACTAATCACTGATGAGAATCGCCCTGCTTTTATGACCTTATTATTGAATGTCTTATTACCAATTATGGTCTTTAACTCATTTAAAAATATTACTTATGATTTATTGAAGTTATCTTTCCAAGCCATTATTGCAGCTAGCATTATATATGGAATTATCGCTCTAGCTGTTCCTTTTATCTATCGGGCCTACCCTAATAAGAAAGCCAAGTTATTGGAATATGCTACTCTAGTAAACAATGCTGGCTTTGCCGGTTTGCCTCTATCAGAATCAATGTATGGGCAAGCAGGGGGAATCATTGCATCTATTTATCTATTTCCTCATCGTATCTACATGTGGACAGTAGGAATCAATATTTTGGAACGTGGCGATTACCCCCAACAAGTATCCTTTCGAGATATTCTATTGAAACTTTTGCGTAACCCTTCGATTGTTGCAGTTTTTCTTGGTTTATTACGCGGCCTTTTAGAAATCCCTTTTCCTAGTTTTTTGGACCGAGGTTTAGCAGGAATTGCTGGTACAGTATCTCCTCTGGTGATGATTGTCATTGGTTCCATTATCGCGACGGTTGATCTTAAGGGACTTTTAGAAGAAGGGGTTCTCTACTATTGTTTTATCCGCCTTTTAGCCATTCCGTTTATCACCTTACAAATTATGAAGGCTATGAGTCTTGACCCCACTTTAATTGGTGTCGTGACCATCATGGCTGGTATGCCGGCTGGATCAACAACAACTATTCTAGCCGCCAATTATGATTTAGATATTCAATTTGCAGCTAAGATTACTTTTGTCTCCATCCTAATGTCCATTATTACTATCCCACTCTTGATGGCCTTTATTTAATCCTTTTAATTGGGCGGACTAGTCAACCAACCCCAATCTTTTCTAATTTTGCCACGTTTTCGTGACACATAAGGGTTACCTCCTACATAATAACGCAATTCAGCCTCCGTCCATTTTCCTTTATTAGGAATGCCAATACGGGGGCTGGATTTAATTTCAGCGACTTGTAATTTTGGCAGTTTCAAATCAATAAACAAGGGTTTGTCACGGTAAGAGGTCCCATAAGCTTCCATACCTACTCCTAAGGCTTGGACTAACTTACCTGGACCATTAGTGAGTTCATAACCGCTTTTATTGGGACGGTTTGCAGCCATTTCGTCTATCCCTTGGTAGGGTTGGATGGCGCGAATCAACACGCCCTCCCCAACTCCTTCAGCTTGGGTGGAGATATTAATCATAGTATGCTGCATCATCTGGTGAATATAAAAGGTACCAGCAGGACCATACAAAGCCTTGACACGGTCAGAGTAGTGCTTGTTATAGGTATGAGCAGCTTGATCTTCCTCTCCCAAGTAAGCTTCAGTTTCCACGATCCAACCACTTAGACGTTGACCATCTTGTTCATGGACCAATAAACAACCTAAAAATTGGCGGGCGATTTCTGCTGTTGAAAATTGAGGATCAGTAATAAACGACATTTTTTCTTCCTTCCTAAGTGATAAAGAGTCGTCACCCATGGGTAACGACTCTTATATATTATATCTCAATTCACTTGCTTATAAAACCATGATGTAGAGTACTGCAGCAATTGTGGCACCGATAATTGGTCCAACAATTGGAATCCATGCATAGCCCCAATCAGAGTCTCCTTTATTAGCAATTGGTAAGATTTGATGGGCAATCCGCGGTCCCAGGTCACGAGCAGGGTTAATAGCATAACCAGTCGTTCCCCCTAAGGACATACCAATAGAAGTTACGATAATTCCGACGACAATTGGGCCGACACCATCAACAATATTATTAGGACCCATAGCCATTACACCCATGGCTAAAATTGCTGTACCCACAATTTCAGACAAGAGGTTCCAGCCTGTTGATCGTATTGCTGGACCAGTAGCAAACGTTCCCAGAATAGCTTCTGGGTCTGGTGTCGCTTCAAAGTGTTTAAAGTAGTTCAACCAAACTACTACCGCACCTAGGAAGGCACCAATCATTTGACCGGCAATGTATGGAATCACTTCAGCCCAAGGAAATGTCCCGTTAATGGCAAAAGCAATCGTAATGGCTGGGTTCAAATGGGCATCGGATAGGAATCCAGAGGTATAAACCCCCATAGTTACGGCCAAGCCCCAACCAAGTGTAATTAACAGCCAGCCCGTGTCTTGGGCCTTTGATTTGTTAAGACTAACTCCAGCAACGACCCCATCTCCTAAGAGAACTAGGACAAAAGTACCGATTAATTCTCCAATAAATCCTTGCATACAAGCACCTCCTTCTTAACTAGTTTTTCAAGTCAGCCAAGCTAGTTTCTTTAATTTGGGCAGCTAATTCATCAGCTTGTTTAGCCACTTCTTCATCAGATAAGTCTAAATGTTCAGCGATAATCTTGCTTACGGCATCTTTAACTTCTAACATACGGTCGAATTGGAAGAGCAAGAAAGTCGTCCGACGTTCAAAGAAGTCTAATGGAGAATAAACCATCTCTTCTTCTAAGGCATAGACTAAACCAAGAGCAATAGATACCGGTAAGTCATATTTCTCAGCATAGGCTTCAGCATCTGGTAAGTAACGTAAGACATTGGTCATGTTAGAGCCATAAACCTTAGCTAAACGCTTGGCTTCACTATACTTAAGGCCACGAGACACCCCTAAGTTAGCAAAGGTATCAATAGCTTCCTCTACCCGAGTAGGGTCAAACTGCCCTCCTGAAACTGGATAAGTTTTTGATTTAACTAAAGTATAGTTTTTACCAGTCAATTCTTGTAGACGAGAAATAATAGCTTTTAACGCGCCTTCTGCCATCTTACGATAATCAGTGATTTTTCCACCAGCAAGGGTAATCAAGCCAGATTCTCCTACTGATAAATCAGATCCACGAGAAACTGAAGATGGACTACCATCACCACGTTCAGAGGTATTACTTTGGACATCAGCTAGTAAGTCCTCTACCGTATCACGATCTGTTTGGCCATTATTATATTGATTAAAGGCATTGGCTAATTGGTCGAAAGTTTGATTAGACAAACGTCCACTATCCCCACCGTTATAGTCAGAGGCATTGTTGCCATCGATTAAAGGACGTAAGCCAGCCCAGGAGGTTTCAATATCGTCTAATGTGATATTTGCATCAGGGAAGCGACGGTTAACCACAGTTAGTAAGTAGTCCAAGTCTTCCTGAGTCGCTACTGGGTTCTCAAAGTCGCCATCATAGTCTGTGTCAGTGGTTCCAAAGTAAGTTTTGTTTTCGCGTGGAATCACGAAGACCATCCGACCATCTTGTTCACCGGTATCAAAGTAAGTCGGTTGTCCTACTTTGAGTTTAGAGTTATCAATCACAAAGTGAACCCCTTTGGTTGGACGCATTTGCGTTGGATAATCGACTGCTTCGTCCATTTCACGGATTGTATCAGACCAAGGGCCCGTAGTATTGATGACTAGTTGGGTCTTAATAGCGAATTCTTCACCAGTTAAGGTATCTTCCACTTGGACAGCAGAAATCTTACCATCTGTATAGTCAAAGCCAGTGGCCTTCACATGAGATAAAATATCGGCACCATCTGTCTGTGCTTGCTTAATATTTTCGATGGTTAAGCGTGAATCATTATTATAAAAGTCGAGATAGAGTCCACCACATAATAAGCCCTCTTGCATAATACCAGGTTGGAGGTTAATCACTTCTTCGCGAGTTAACATTTTGTTGGCAAATTTAGAGTCTTTAACCCCAGCCAAGGAATCATAAAGGTCCATAGCCACTTGTAGCCGGAAAGGATTAAAAGTAACCCCTTCTTCATCATATAAGGGCATCAACATTGGGTCAGGTTGCGGAATATGGGGAGCGATTTGTTGGACCACAGCGCGTTCAGTGACAGTGTCAGCCACCACTTCGATGTCGAATTGTTTCAAATAACGAATCCCACCATGGACTAATTTAGTGGACCGACTTGATGTTCCTTCTGAGAAGTCTTGCATTTCGATTAAGGCTGTTTTAATCCCTGAGGCAGCTGCTTGGATGGCTACACCTGCTCCAGTGATCCCACCACCAATAATGACGAGTTCATAATCTTCTGATTTCAATTTATCCTTGATTTCGTTTCGTGCTTTAAATGAAAAATTTGTCATTTTTTCACCTTTCTTCCTTATTCTTCTGAGTCTTCACGATTAGTTTCTGCATAAACTTGTGTTGCTTTTACTGCTTGCTTCCAACCGCGATAAAGCATCTCTTTACGTGATTCGTTCATTTGTGGTTGATAGGCTTTACCATCTTTTTGCATGGTTTTAATTTCGTCAATATCTTTCCAGAAGCCAACTGCCAAGCCCGCTAAGTATGCGGCACCAAGGGCGGTTGTTTCTAAGTTAGCAGCCCGCTCGATTTCAATCCCGGTAATATCTGATTGGAACTGCATGAGGTAATCATTCATGGCAGCACCCCCATCAACTTTCAATAGCGGAATTTCTACACCGGTATCTCTAACCATAGTATCTGTCACATCACGAACTTGGTAAGCAATCGATTGTAAGGTAGCCTTCACAAAATCAGCGCGATTGGTGCCTCGTGTTAATCCAAAGATTGATCCGCGGGCATTTGAATCCCAATAAGGCGCTCCTAAACCAGTAAAGGCCGGAACAATATAAACCTCATCCTCATTTTCAGATTTGTTTGCTAAATCCTCACTCTCAGCAGCATCTTGAATCATATCTAGACCGTCACGCACCCATTGAATGGCTGAACCCGCGATAAAGACAGACCCTTCTAAGGCATAAGTCACCTGATCGCCAATTACATAACCCACTGTCGTCAGCAAGTTATTTTTTGAAAATTGTAACTCTTGGCCGGCATTCATTACGATAAATGATCCGGTACCATAAGTAGATTTTACCATCCCTTTTTCAGTAGCTAATTGGCCAAACAAGGCAGCTTGTTGGTCACCAGCTAAACCAGTGATTGGAACCTCATGACCAAAGAAGTGGTAAGACTTGGTTTCGCCATAATTTTCTGAGTTAGACACCAGTTCTGGTAACATCACTTTAGGAATGTCAAGTAAGTCTAAAATTTCTTCGTCCCATTCCAAGCTTTCCAAATTCAGTAACATGGTCCGTGATGCATTGGAATAATCTGTAATATGACGTTCGCCACCAGTTAATTTCCAAACCAACCAGGTCTCAATAGTCCCGAAAAGCAATTCCCCATTTTCAGCACGTTCTTGAGCACCGTCCACGCGGTCCAAAATCCAGCGAATTTTAGATGCGGAGAAGTAAGGGTCAAGCACCAAACCTGTTTTTTGGCGAATCATTTCCTCATGACCTTTTTCTCGTAGGGAATCAATAATCGGTGCGGATTGGCGGGACTGCCAAACAATAGCATTATAAATTGGTTTTCCAGTTTCCTTGTCCCAGATCACTGTCGTTTCCCGTTGGTTAGTAATCCCAATCCCGGCAATACTCTTAGGATTAATATTACCTTGGATAAAGGCACCCGCAATCACAGACTGGACCGAAATCCAAATATCATTGGCGTTATGTTCTACCCAACCTGATTTAGGGAAAATTTGTTCAAATTCTTTTTGGCTAGACGCGATCGTATTTCCGCTCTTATCGTAAATCACCGCACGAGAACTTGTCGTTCCCTGGTCAATGGCCATAATGTATTTCTTTTCTTCGCTCATAAAGTACCTCCTTAGTTTTGGTCGCGCTTCAATCTATAAGACAATCTTACTTTAGCATTTAATTAAACCGTTTTCAATTATTATAGATAAGTGAGTATTTGTAAGCTTTTTCACAATTTATTAAAAGTTATATAAAGCCTTGAATTCTCGGCCTTTCTTAACCATGACCTTTTTCACTAATCAGGCTGATGGGGGTAATAACTATACAAAATTTGTATTAGCAATTTGATTGATCTAATTTAGAAAGGCAACATTTTATGGACCTTCCCTACTTGAATATAATTGATTCAATTATCCAACACGATAGAAAAAGTACATTATTTGTTCTTATTTTCTCTTCAGATATAGCATTGAAAACGATTCTAATTATTAAAAAAGTCGAAGCAATTCATTCTAGCTGAATCACTTCGACTCTCTATCAATAGTTTAAATTATGTAATACTTAGTCCCAGTCCTAGCGCTTTTCGACACATTCTTATATTTTTCGCCAGGAGGCTGGGGAGAGTAAAACTAGCATCGGATAAATTTCTAAACGGCCCATAATCATGGCAAAACTCATAATAACTTTGGAGAAATCACTAAGTTGGACATAATCTTGCGATGGGCCAAGCAAGTTTAGACTTCCACCGATATTGGATAAAGTAGCGATTGTTGCTGAAAAGGCAGAAGAGAAATTAACCGTATCAAAAGATAATATAATCAGCAGCACCACGAACATAAAGAGATAAGTCATTAAGTAAAAAGCAATCCCTCGCTGCATTTTAGGCGTTAAAGCCCGTCCATTAAAGGTGACAGGTACGACGCGGTCAGGAGACACCATGGAGCGAATTTCTTGGCGGATTGATTTTAAAAATATCCCAATGCGAATAACCTTTAATCCTGAGGTAGTAGACCCTGACATGGCCCCTGAGAACATTAATACTAGAATAATGATATGGGTAGTCAAAGGCCAAGACAATAAGTCTAGGTTGGTATAAGCAGTAGTCGAAATGACCGAAGTCACATTGAAAAAGACGTCTGATAATAAGTGCGAGAAATCATCATAAGATGGCCACAAGGTAAAGGCAATTACAGCACAGGAAGCCAAAATAATCTGTACATACCATTTCAACTCCTCATCCTTCAAGACTTCTTTAATCCGCCCAATGAAAATGAGATAGAAAAAGTTGAAGTTCATCCCAAAAGTAAACATGGCAATGGCTAGGACAGTTTCGACGTACTGAGAATTATAATGACCAATTGAAGAAGGATAGATATTAAAACCTCCCGTACCAGCCACCCCCATAGCCAGCAACATTGCCTCAAACACGGGAACATGACCAACAACCAACAAGACTGTCACCAAAATTGTTAAAAAGATATAAATTCCATAGAGAATCAAAATCGAATGGGACACCCGGGATTCAATCTTGCCTTGGTTGGGGCCTGGTAATTCAGCACGCATGACGTAAACCCCTTTAGCACCAAAATTAGGGATAATATACATGAGGAAGATCAACATCCCCATCCCCCCAATCAGTAAGGTAAAGGAACGCCAAAACATCAAGGCTTCGGGAAGGACATGTAAATGTTCACTCAAAACCGATGCTCCAGTGGTGGTAAAACCAGAAACTGATTCGAAAAAAGCATCCACTGGTGAGGTCACATAGCCAGAAAAATAAAATGGCAAGGCCCCAAAAAAGCCATAAACAATCCAAGAAAGAGCCACTAAAATATAGCCTTCCCGTGCAAAAAATAAGGTATTTTGAGGGGATTTATAGGACAAGGCGCCACCCACGACTAAGCAGGCGATAATACTCACTAAAAAAGAACGGATAACCTGCCAATCATTTTGATAAATTAAAGCTACAATGATTGGCACTAGCATGAGACCCGCCAGCACAAATAGAAGACGCCCAATGAGAAAACGCGTAAAGGGCCAGTTCATCTACTTCACCTTCTTCTCTAAAATATCTTTAATCTCAAAGACATTGGCTTGATTATTAATAATTAAGACATGGTCACCGGCTTGTAAAATATCATCCCCACTCGGGAATAAGGCCTCACCGTCACGGATGATAATTCCGATAACGATATTATCTTTAAGCGGTAGGTCCTTGATAGGTACGCCACAAATTGGCCCATCATCTGCCAATCGAAACTCCAAAGCTTCAGTTTGCTCGTTACCTAAGCGGGCATAATTTTCTAAATAAGCGCCCCGCTCTTTCATAATTGAGCGAACCCCACGAATCACCGCATCAGAAATTGATATCCGCGGAGATAAAATCACATCTAAATGACTTGAATCCAAAAGCGCTGTCAAACCTGGTCGGTTGACCTTGGTAATCGTCTTATAGACCCCTTCCTTGTGCCCAAACAGTGAAGTCATAATGTTCACCTCGTCGCTATTGGTTAAGGTTAATAGCAAGTCAAAGTTAAAAATTCGCTGTTCCCTTAAAAAGGACTGGTCCGTCCCATCCCCCACAATGACTTCTGCCATAGGGAAACGGTCTGCTAGACTTTGAGCGCGTTTCTCATTTTTTTCAATGATACGGGTACGGATACCACGGGCATGTAGGGCTGGAATTAAATAATGATTAACTCGACTGCCACCAATAACTAAGGCGGATTTATAACGAAGATGAGCCTTGTGCCCAGCTAGCTGACAAAACTTATTAAAGGTTTTACGTTGTGCAAAGAGGTTTATCTGATCATTGGCCTTAATCTGGGTATCCCCAGTCGGAATAATGGACTGGTCACCTCGCTCAATCACTGCGATAACCAAATCTTGTAGTCGACTTCTAATTTCCGCAATCGGCATGCCATCCATGGTCGAATTTTCATGGACACGAACTTTTTTTAATTGCACCCGGTTATGGTAAAAGGGTTCCACGTAGGCTGCTTGAGGAAAGTCAATCACGTGCATAATATCATTGGCCGCTTCCCTATCTTGGTTGATGATTAGGTTAATCCCAAACTCGCGCTTGATAAAGTTCTCATTATCAGTGAATTCTGGATTACGAGCGCGAACAATCGTGTAATCGGCTCCTAATTTTTCTGCCATCATAGCGGACAGCACATTGGCCTCATCGTCAGGGGTCGCTGTGATGAATACTTTAGCTTGTTTGACCCCGGCATCAATTTGGACCTTGATATCGGTTCCAATACCCTGAACACCCTTGATATCAATTTCATCAACCAAATGATTAAGGACATCACGATCTTTATCAATGAGGGTCAACTGGTGCCCTTCCTTGTCTAAGTCTTGAATAATCTTTTGGCCCAGTTTTCCACCGCCAACGACTACAATCTCCATGACGCTAGTTCCCTCCTCATTTTTTTGCCTAAGCTCACACATTATACCATCATGTTAAGGCAATACCAAGCGCCTTTTTCTTGTCTTAATTTTCACTGGATTCGCATAAAAAATCCCCCTAAAACAAGACCATATGTCATTGCTTTAGGGGGATTGCGCTTAATTTTATAAGCTTTCAATTTCTGTTGTTAATGATGGAACGACTTGTTTCTTACGAGAAACGACTCCTGGCAAGGCAATTTGCTTGTCAGTAACCTGACCATTAAAGGCCGTTTGGAAGGCAGGGACAAGGTCTTCCTTACCAACCACTAAGCCTTCGGAATCATTGCTTAGGATGTTGGTTACAATCAATAGGAAAGCTTCATAGTCATTGTCCACACTCAAGCGTTGCATTTCCGCTAAGATTTCTTCTTTACGGTCAAGCACATCGGACACTTCCACCACATTGATTTGACCGATGCGAATTGTATGATTACCCATTTCAAAGGATTTGGCATCGCCATCAGCAATTTCTTCTGCAGATTTATCTGCCACATTAGTACCAGATTTCAATAGTTCTAAACCATAAGCCTGTAAATCAACACCAGCGATTTCTGCTAAGGCTTGACCCACTTTTTCATCGGCTGCAGTGGTGGTAGGTGATTTAAATAACAAGGTATCAGAGATAATAGCGGACAACATTAAACCAGCCAAGTTCTCAGGAATGGCAATATCAGCTTCTTGGAAGAGACTATAAATGATTGTTTGTGAGCATCCATAGGGCCGAGCTAAATAGAAAATAGGGTCGGCTGTTTCAAAATTGGCAATTCGATGGTGGTCAACTACGGAATGAATAGAAACTAAATCACGATCATCAACCGATTGTTGCGCCTCATTATGGTCTACTAAGGCGACTGTATCGGTTTCATTAGCCACTTTATCTACCACACGTGGCGCTTGGTAGCCAAACTTATCTAAGGCAAATTGAGTTTCTTCATTAACCTCACCCAAGGCCACTGCTTCTGCTTCTTCACCCTTTTGTTCTAAATAGTAGGCATAAGCAATGGCAGATGTGATGGCATCGGTATCCGGATTCTTATGACCAAAAACTAAAATTTTACTCACTTAAATACCCTCTTTCTGGATTTTTCTTTTATTTTATCACAAGTCGTTAAGCCTTACTAAAATTCTTGATACTCATCAGGATTTTGATCACTTAAACGTCCATCTTCGCGACTGTATTGTGATATTTTTGCCATGTCATCTTCGTCTAGCTCAAAATCAAAAACGTCAAAGTTTTCTTGTAAACGATTAGCCTTGGATGATTTAGGAATCGGCATTGCGCCTAATTGTAGATGCCAACGTAAGACTACTTGTCCGGCAGATTTGCCATGTTTTTCGGCGACTTCAAGAACACCTGGCAGTTCCATGACATTTTCTTGCCCTTTTTCATTGGCACGACCTAAAGGGCTCCATGACTGGGTGATAATCCCATTTTGGTCATCATAAGCCCGTTGGTCAGCTTGGTCAAATAAGGGATGTAATTCTACCTGATTAACCACTGGTTTAACCCCAGTTTCAGCAACTAAACGGTCAATATGATGCGGTAAAAAGTTCGATACCCCGATTTCTTTGACATAACCGCGTTTTTTCGCCTCTATCAAGGCTTGCCAGGCTTCCACATACTTGTCTTCCTTGGGGTTTGGCCAATGAATTAAGTAAAGATCATAATAATCCAAATTGGCTCGTAACAAAGATTCTTCAATGGTCACCAAGGCATCATTATAGGCATGATAACGGCCAGGTAGTTTAGAGGCTACTTGCAAATCTTGCCGGTTGACTCCTGATTGACGAATGGCTTCACCCACCGTTGCTTCATTTTCATAATTATAGGCTGTATCAATATAAGAGTAACCCATTTCTAGAGCGGCTTTAATTGCTTGAACGCCACTTTGTCCCTTTAATTTATAAGTCCCTAAACCCAACTGGGGAACTTGATAGCCGTTGTAGGCAGTATATTTTGGAATTGACATCAAATACCTCCTCAAATCGTTTAATTTCAGTATAACACAGGATTACGACGAAAAATAAATGATGCAAATTTCTTGATAACATTTATTGCTAAGAAAATTCCCATTTAATCAAGGGCCACTTCAAAATCATCGGCTCCTAAAAGTCGACGCATGCGAGTGACTTGGCCAAATTCTCCTTCATCTAATAGCTTAGACCCGTTGCCATAACGTTCAGCCAATGGGATGTCACCGGCTTTGATTTGGTCTTTAGTGCCTTGACTCCCAAAAACTTCAAACTTGTCTTGTGGACTAGTCAACATAAAGGCAGCCACTAAACGATGGGGGTTCGTCTTCAATTCCTTAAGACTTGCCAAACCACGCTTGGCACGGCCTAAGACATTAATATCTTCCCAGCGAAGGCGTTTCATGTGCCCTCTTTGGCTAGCCAGTAGCATTTGTGCTTTATCATCCACATGGTCTTGATAGAGAACGGCAACGACTTGATCATTTTTCTTTAAGTTGACAGATTTGACCCCTTTAGCCCGTGGGCCCACAGTGTTTACCTCATCAACGGCGTAACGTAAGGCAAAACCTAATTCCGTGAAAATTAGCACTTGACCCTGGTCTGCTTGGGGCATGAGATAAGCAGCTAGAACTTGGTCATTTTCATGGCTCAACTTCATTGCCACTGATGCTTTGGACTTATGTCCTCTAAATTGACTAAAGTCAGCCAGTCGACTTTGCTTAATCATTCCCGCAGAAGTTGCTAGTAAAACGGTGGCTTGACTGTCTTGGTCATAAGGATAAACGGCAATAATATTTTCATCGTTGGCTAAGGGAATTCTTTGCGATAAGTGTTCGCCTAAGTCTTTCCAACGAATATCTTGGAGTTCATAAACAGGTTGGAAGATATAATTCCCCTTGCTCGTTAAAATCACTAAATTATCCAAGGTTGAATGTTGGTTAACATAGAGGACTTGGTCTCCTTCCCGTAAGCCTAATTCTGCAAAACCAGATGACTTAACAGATCGTAAGCTGGTGCGTTTTACATAGCCTAGTTGGGTAACGACTGTCATTACAGTTTCTTCGGCAATCAGTAATTCCTTATCAATAACAATCTTATCGACTTGATCTTGGATTTCACTTAAACGTGGGCTAGCATAAGCTTTTTTAATGGCCCGCAATTCGTTTTTCATTACCGAGAAAAGTACCTTATCATCAGATAAAATGGCTTGGTAATGGGCAATGGCTTCATTTAAATCTAATCGTTCGTCCTTGAGTGCTGTCACATCAGTATTAGTTAAACGATAGAGTTGCAAGCTTACGATTGCTTCAGCTTGTCGATCAGTAAAATCATAGTTAGTCACTAAGTTTTCCTTAGCATCACGTTTATTTTTCGATTGGCGGATGGTTTGAATGACTTCATCTAGGATAGATAAGGCCTTAACTAAACCATCAACAATATGGAGACGGGACTGGGCCTTATCCAGGTCAAAGCGTGTCCGCCGTTGAATAATGTCTTGGCGGTGGTCAATATAGGCTTGGAGAATGGCCTTTAAGCCTAATTGTTCTGGGCGCTGCTCATGGATGGCTACCATATTGAAATTATAATTCACCTGTAAATCAGAATTCTTAAACAAATATTGGATAATAGCGTCGGCATTAGCATCACGTTTCAATTCCACCACAATACGTAAGCCATTCCGGTCCGATTCATCACGGACCTCTGCCATACCATCGATACTCTTATTCAAGCGAATTTCATCCATACGCCGGACTAAGTTCGCCTTATTAACCTCAAAAGGGATCTCAGTAATAACAATTTCTTGTTTCCCACCGCGAATTTTCTCAATACTATAACGAGCCCGCACCACGATTTTGCCTCGGCCATCACGGTAGGCCTTTTCAATACCGTCTTTACCTTGAATAATGCCACCAGTTGGAAAATCAGGTCCAGATACAAAATCCATCAGTTTATTCAAAGTCGCCTTAGGATGGTCAATCAAATAGACTGTGGCATCAATAACCTCTCCTAGGTTGTGGGTAGGAATTTCTGTGGCATAACCCGCCGAAATCCCACTGGCACCATTGACCAAGAGATTAGGATAAGCAGCTGGTAAGACAGTTGGTTCTTCCGTAGTATCATCAAAGTTAAGCATGGTGGCGACCGTGTCTTTATCCAAATCTTTGAGGAGTTCCCCAGCAATTTTACTTAAACGGGCTTCAGTATACCGCATGGCGGCCGCCGAATCCCCGTCCATAGATCCGTTATTACCGTGCATTTCAATCAAAACTTCACGGTTCTTCCAGTCCTGACTCATCCGCACCATGGCTTCATAAACCGATGAATCCCCATGAGGATGGTAGTTACCAATCACATTCCCTACTGTTTTAGCAGACTTTCTAAAGTTATGGTCAGCTGTATTCCCATCTTGGTACATAGCGTAGAGAATCCGTCGTTGAACAGGTTTCAACCCATCGCGAATATCCGGTAAGGCCCGGTCTTGAATAATGTATTTGGAATAGCGGCCAAAACGGTCTCCCATGACATCTTCTAAACTTAATTCTTGAATGTCTACCATGTTTCTTCTTCACCTTCCTCAGCAAATAAAGACATTTGCTCATTTTTCGCTTGGTCATTTTGCTCCTTGACCATGTCCGCTGCTTGGCCTTCCATCTCTAGGTCAGAGCCTTCATCCCCAGCACTCTCTAACAGATTGTCCTGGTCAGCCATAGTAAAGGCCACATGATTTTCAATCCATTTTCGTCGAGGTGGTACTTTGTTGCCCATTAAGACAGATACCCGTTTCTCTGCCACACCCAAGTCATTCAGGGTTACACGGACTAGGGTCCGCGAATCAGGGTTCATCGTCGTTTCCCATAATTGATCCGCATTCATTTCCCCTAGACCCTTATAGCGTTGGAGAATATAACCCTTGCCGACTTCTTTAGTGACTTGCGCCAGTTCTTCATCAGTCCAGGCATAACGGATAACTTCTTTTTTGCCTTTGCCCTTAGATACCTTGTAGAGTGGAGGCATGGCTAAATAGACCTTGCCAGCTTCGACTAAAGGTCGCATATAACGGTAGAAGAAGGTTAGCAAGAGCACTTGAATATGGGCGCCATCAGTATCCGCATCGGTCATAATAATAATCTTATCGTAATTCGCTTCTTCTAGAGCAAATTCAGGACCCACGCCAGCACCAATCGTATAAATAATGGTATTTAATTCTTCATTTTTTAGAATATCTTGGATATTGGCTTTTTCGGTATTTAAGACTTTGCCTCGTAAAGGCAAGATAGCTTGGAACTTACGATCACGCCCTTGTTTGGCTGACCCACCAGCTGAATCCCCCTCTACTAAGAAAAGTTCATTTTTCTTGGCATTGCGTCCTTGGGCAGGAGTCAGTTTTCCAGACAAGAGTTTTTCCTTACCTTTTTTCTTTGAGCCAGACCGGCTATCTTCGCGAGCTTTTCGAGCAGCATCACGGGCTTCACGGGCTTTTAAGGCCTTTCGAACCAGCATTTGCGCGGTTTCTCCGTTTTCTAAGAGGTAAACCGACATCCGACTATTAATTAGGGCTTCAGTGGCTTGGCGTGCTTGAGCTGTCCCTAGTTTAGACTTGGTTTGTCCTTCAAATTGGAGAATTTCTTCAGGAATTCGCACGGATAAGACCGCAGTGTAGCCTTCTCTCACATCAGAACCTTCTAAATTTTTTTCCTTAGCCTTGAGTAGGTTTACCTTACGGGCATATTCATTAAAGGCTTTGGTTAATCCTGTCCGCATACCGGATTCATGACTTCCCCCATCTGCTGTCCGCACATTGTTAACAAAGGATAAGACTGTCTCAGAATAACCATCGTTGTATTGGAAGGCCAATTCAATTTCAATGTCATTTTCCACACCTTTGAAATAAACTGGCTCAGTTAAGGCATCCTTGTCTTCATTCAAATAATTAACAAAAGCGACGATTCCCTCTTCATAATGAAACTGATCTGTTTCGCCAGTATTCTCATCAGTAAAATTAATCGTTAAATCTTTTAAGAGGAAGGCTGATTCACGTAAGTGTTCTCGAATGACTTGAGGATCTAGCTTGGCTTGGCCAAAGGTAGCTTCACTAGGCTTGAAGGAAATTTTAGTGCCGGTTTCTTTGGAACGGATGGCCTTAGTAGATGGCTTTTGCGCTTGCCCACCATCGACAAAACGCTGTTGATAGGACGTCTTGTCTCGATGAACAGTGACTTCCAACCAATCAGATAAAGCATTAACCACTGATGATCCCACACCATGCAGACCACCAGATGTTTTATACCCAGAACCACCAAATTTCCCACCAGCATGCAAGACGGTTAAAATAACTTCCACAGTGGGACGTCCTGAAGCGTGTTGTCCAATTGGCATCCCTCGACCATTATCTAAAACTGTAACCGACCCATCCTTATGCAGGGTGACAGTAATTTCATCACAGTAGCCTGATAAAGCTTCATCAATAGAATTATCTACGATTTCATAAACTAAATGATGGAGTCCATGAGCATCCGTTGAACCGATATACATTCCGGGCCGTTTTCTCACCGCTTCTAAGCCTTCTAAGACCTGAATCGATTGTTCATTATATTCTTCTCGTTTATTGCTGGTCATTGTTTCAACCCCTTTTTTCAATCTTAATTATCATACTGGAATTTTTGCCTTTTCACAACTTAAACTAGTAACCAAATAAGTGGAATAATGCTATAATAGCTCTAACATGCTAAGAGAGGAGTTCTAACATGCTTAATTTTCTGCTAATCATCTTTGCTTACCTCTTGGGGTCTATCCCCTTTGGATTACTAGTAGGTAAGTATTTTTTTCACACGGATATCAGACAAATCGGGTCAGGTAATATTGGCACCACCAACGCCTTTCGTGGTTTAGGTAAGAAAGGTGGGGTTATTGTTTTTCTCTGTGATATGGCAAAAGGCTTTCTACCTGTATTACTAGCGGCTAATTTAACTGGTGTGACTTGGCATCCCTTAATTTTTGGTTTTTTTGCTGTTTTAGGCCATGCCTATCCTATCTATCTGAAATTTAAAGGAGGCAAGGCCATCGCCACTAGCTTAGGCTTGATTACCGCCTATAATCCTTTGTTTGCTTTGCTGGCTATCATATGTTTTGCTATTGTTTTATATTTTTTCCGTATGGTAAGCTTGTCAGCAATTGTGGCTGTCTTTTTCGTAATTATCCTAAGCATCATTCAAGGAGACTGGATGTTGACTGGGATGACTTGCCTCATTTGGTTAATTGTCTTAATCCGTCACCAAGAAAATATTCGTCGTATTCAAAGTGGGACAGAGAGCAAGGTGCCCTTTGGCTTTGGAAAAAAATAATCTTAACCAAATACAAGCTACTTGATTTTAAGCTAAAGAATTACCGCACATAAAAAGCCTGGACACCAGTGATGTGACCAACAAAAGTTAGAATTTACATTCTAATTTCTACGAGTCATACACAGTCTCAGGCTTTTTCTTATGCCTTAGATTAGCTCTAAAAGTCCTTGTGCAATTCTTCTTGGAGAAGTTTTAAGTTGCGGTCATTGTTGACATCAATATGGGTCCCCTTCATTCCTAGGGACCGCGACTGAATTACGCCGGCTGATTCTAATTTACGCAAGGCATTAACGATGACTGACCGAGTAATACCAACCTCTTCGGCAATTTTAGAAGCTGTGATACGGAAGGTAGCTTCTTTTTGGTCAGCGAAGATTGTCCGCATCGCCATTAATTCAGAATAAGATAATGACTTCACAGCTAATTCCATCAAATGTTTGCGTCGGTTATTTTCAGCTTGGCGATCACGATTTAAATAATCCATTTCTAAGGCTAATAATGAAGCGATATATTCGGCTAAAATTAAGTCAGAAGTTTCAAAGCTAGCGTCTGGCCGAGCCAAAATCAAGTAACCGACTTTAATATTAGCAGCAAAAATAGGAATAATCGCTGTTTTACCCTCAGGAAATTCCTTGCGATTTTCAGTGGCAATAATGGTCTTATCATCGGTCACAGATATATTGTCTAGGGTTTTATTAACCCCCAACAAGCCCTCCATATAGGCCCCATCTAATTGCCGGTCAGCCATCATTTGGTTGGTTCGGTCACTATTAATCAGATCATAAACAGATAAAAAACCTAAAAGCTCCCCAGAATCACTCACCAAATACGTATTGGCATTGAGAATTTCTCCCAAGACCTTAATCAAAAGTTGGAAGGGAAACTCATCAATCGTATCATTGACGACGATATCTTCTCTTTTAACAATCTCTTTGATTTGTCGAATTTTAGCTAAAATATCATTTTCCATAATTTGACTCCTTACTTTTATCACGATGGGCCCGCGGGTGAAACTTTAAATAATTTTGGCGTAAATTTTCTTTGGAAATGTGGGTATAGATTTGCGTTGAGGACAAGGATGAATGCCCCAATAATTCCTGTACAGTACGGATATCTGCTCCATGATTCAATAAATGGCTAGCAAAAGAATGCCGTAGTTTATGGGGGTGGATAGCTAAATGACTAGCTGATTTTTTGACAATTTGGTCTAAAATATAGCTAATTCCAGCGCTGGTAAGTGGCTGACCACGGTGGTTAACAAAGACCTTATCATGGTCAGCTTGACTCTTAGCTATTAAGTTGTCACGCCCTTGACTCAGATAATCCTTGAGGGCTGTGCGACAAAAACGCCCAAAAGGCACATAGCGGTCCTTATTACCCTTCCCATGGAGCAAAACGATATCCGTATCGAAATCAATTTGATCTAAAGTTAAATCACGACACTCACTTACCCTAGCTCCTGTCGCATATAAAAACTCTAACAAGGCCCGATCACGCAAGGCCATTGGATCATTACCTGTAATCGCCGCAAACAAAGCCTCCATCTCTTCTTCATAAAAAAAATCCGGTAATTTTAGGCCTTGCTTGGCTGATGAGACATAGTGAAACGGATTCTCCTTGACCAGTTTGAGCTTAACAAAGACTTGGTAGGCGGTTCTCAGTGCCGACAAGTGGCGAGCCACTGATTGGCGACTCATGCCTTGCCTTTGCAATTGACCTAGATAAATGCGGATGTCTCGATAAGTCAACTCTTGATAATTTGAAATTCCCGCTTCTTGCATAAAGTCTTGAAATTGAGCGAAATCATTCAGATAGGCCTTAATGGTATCAGGACTGTAATGCTTCTCATCTGCTAAAAATGACTCAAAATAATCATAATAGCTATCGTGCGCCATAAAAAAGCCCCCTCTAACTTGCTATTTTAATTTACCACAATTAGAGGAGGCTGACAACGAATTTGTCAGAATTTTATGATTATTTAAGACAATTCAGCTACTATAAGCAAATAGCACTATTGTTGACTGGCTTTGGTTTCATCTTCCTTGTAATCACAATTGGAACAAATAACTTGCTTACTACCACGTTTCTTCTTCTCAACTAGATAGTGATCGCATTTAGGACACTGACGACCCACTGGTTTATTCCAGTCCACAAAGTCACAATCAGGATAACGGCTGCAACCATAGAAAATACGATTTTTCTTCGATTTCCGTTCTACGACTTGACCCTTGTGGCAAGTTGGGCATTCTACGCCAATTTCTTTGACGATTGCTTCGGTATGACGACAATCAGGAAAATTAGAACAGGCATAAAACTTACCATAGCGTCCTAACTTAATCACCATATCATGACCACAATCGGGACATTTAAAGCCTGCAGGTTCGTCTTTGATGACGATTTTTTCCATCTTCTCTTCGGCATTATCTAATTCTTTGGAGAAAGGTTTGTAGAAGGAGTCAATCACCTCAACCCATTCCTTTTTGTCAGTTTCAATAGCATCTAGTTCTGCCTCTAGATCAGCGGTAAACTGAGTGTCTACAATTTCGGGGAAGAAATCACTAATTAAGTCATTGACGATTTCTCCTAATTCGGTAGGCTCAAAACGTTTAGCTTCTAACTTAACATAATAGCGTTTTATCAAAGTTTCGATGGTTGGTGAATAGGTTGACGGACGGCCCACACCCTTTTCTTCCAAAGTCTTAATAAGTGAGGCTTCGGTATAGCGAGCTGGTGGTTGGGTGAAATGTTGATTAGGTTCAATTTCCTTGCTCTTGACCATTTCACCTTCAACTAAGTCAGGCAAGAAGTTGTCCTTGTTATTCGCTTCGGTATAAACCTTTTGGTAACCTGGAAACTTAATTTTAGACCCATTGGCACGAAAAGTGGCTTGGTTTTGAACTAGGTCACAAGCTACAGTATCATAGATAGCTGGTGCCATCTGACTAGCCATAAAACGTGACCAAATCAATGAGTAGAGTTTGAATTGGTCCTTGTTTAAGTAAGCTTCTACTTCACTAGGTGTCCGTTCTACATTGGAAGGACGGATAGCTTCGTGGGCATCTTGGCTACCAGCAGCTTGTTTGCCTTTGCTGCCTTTCCCCAAATATTGGTCGCCATACTCACTCTTAATGAAGGACTTGGCCTGGTTTTGCGCTGATTCTGAAATACGGGTAGAGTCCGTCCGCATGTAAGTAATCAAACCTTCTGCTGGCCCTTTACCTAATTTAATTCCTTCATAGAGTTGTTGGGCAATCATCATGGTTTTACGGCTACGAAAATTAATCTTTTTAGCCGCTTCTTGTTGCATAGATGAGGTTGTAAAGGGTTTACTTGGAAAACGACGCCGTTCTTTTTCCTTGATATTTTGTACTTGGAATTCATTAGTAGTGATCTCTTGCATAAATTCTTTGACATCATCTTCATTTTTTAAGTCAAGTTTTTGGCCCTTATATTTAGAGGCATCCGCCTTAAAGGTCTTGCGCCCCTTCATAAAAACCCCGTCTACTGACCAATATTCTTCTGGCTTAAAGGCGCGAATTTCCTTTTCCCGAGCAATAATCATATGCAAGGCGACTGACTGTACCCGACCTGCAGATAAGCCTTTTTTAACCTTTTTCCACAACATTGGTGACAAGTTATAACCCACTAAGCGGTCTAAGACACGACGTGCTTGTTGGGCATCCACTAAGTCTGTATTCACTGGACGTGGGTTTTTGATAGCCGCTTTTACAGCATCCTTGGTAATTTCGTTATAGGTCACCCGGATATTATCAGTAGGATCCAAGCCCAGTAAATGAGCCAAATGCCAAGCAATGGCTTCTCCTTCACGGTCCGGGTCAGATGCGATATAGACTTTTTCTGCTTTTTTTGCATAGCGCTTCAATTCTTTGATAAGGGGGCCCTTACCACGGATAGAAATATAATCTGGCTGGTAGTCATTATCAATGTCAATACCCATCCGACTCTTGGGAAGATCACGCAAATGTCCCTTAGAGGCCACGACCTTGTAATTTCTACCGAGATATTTTTCAATGGTTTTGGCTTTCGTCGGTGACTCTACGATAACTAAATATTTAAATGCCAACGATAAGCTCCTTTCTACTATTTGTCTTTAGGTCAAATCGCTATACATAATATTCTAAGGGAGCTTATTTGTCAAATTTTAATGGCCAAAAAATGCCAAACCTTCTATATATAATCCTCCAAAATATCGCTAGGCTGACAGACTAATTTAGCGCCTGCTTGAATTAATTCCAAGTTCCCCAAGCACTCTTGGGCAAACAATGATGCTGGACTAGCGTAAACATTCCGATTTTCTTGCAAGGCATAATTAGCTGTAATCAAAGAGCCTGACCGTTTGGCTGCCTGGACAACTAAACAGCCCTGACTCAAGCCAGCAATCACACGATTTCGGTAAGGAAAGTGCCATTTACGTACATCCGCTAGATTGGGCAAGGGACTCACTAAAAGTTGATGCTTGCCCATATAGGCTTGTAAATCGCCGTTGTGACGAGGATAAACATTGGTCAGCCCTGTACCAATAACACCAATAGTTTGTCCATGGGCATGGATAGTAGACAAGTGTGCTTGGCTATCGGCACCAGCTGCCATGCCCGAAACTATGATTAATTTTTGGGCCAGAGCCGGGACTAATTTATGGATGAGATTCTTACCATAAGTTGATAACTGGCGGCTCCCCACCACAGACAAGGCAGGCTGATCTAACAAAGTAAGCTTGCCTTGGCTAAAGAGGACCAATGGCGGTTGGTAAATTTCACTTAAATATAAGGGATAACGGGGATCATTAATGGTTATCGGCACAATTTGATGTTCCTCATATAAGTCGAGAAAAAATTCCCAAGGATACTTACGGGTAAAATTGACCCACTTGTTTCCTTGCTTAGTCAAAATATGCTGGAGACGCGTCCTAAAAACAGCATCATCTTCAACGGAAAAACACCAAACCGTGTCCTCATAAGTTAAACCCCCGTATTCACTTAGATAGATTAATATTTGGTCACGATCAGCTTCTTCTGTTTTAGTCAACATAAAAAGTCAACTCCTTTCCTTCTATTAATAAATACGAAAAAGAATTGACTTTTAACTATAAATATTTCTTAACTGGAGCAAAAGTACGGCGGTGAATAGGCGTTGGTCCCCCTTTTTCTAAGGCCGCTAGGTGGTCTTTAGTGCCATAACCAGCATTACGACCAAATCCATAGCCAGGAAATTGGTCGTCATATTGGCGCATAAGTGCATCCCGCTTCTCCTTGGCATAAATGGATGCTGCCGCAATGGCATAAACTGTTGCATCACCTTTAATAGGATGGCTTTGTGGAATAGATACTTGGTCTAAAGCAACCGCATCCACTAGCAGGTAGTCAGGTTGAGGAGTCAATTTATCAATGGCTAGGGCCATGGCTTGTTTGGAGGCTTGAAGAATATTTACCTGGTCAATGACCTGGGCTGATTGACCAGCAACCGCATAGGCTATCGCATATTTTTCAATATCAGCCACTAGAGCCATACGTTTTTGATGAGAAAGTTGCTTAGAATCATTGAAGTAAACGGCCGGCATATCTTCAGGTAAAATAACAGCCCCAGCCACCACTGGGCCAGCTAAGGGACCACGACCTACCTCATCAACACCGGCAATAAATTGGTAACCTGCTTGGCGTAATTGTCGTTCTCTAGCCTTAAGCTGATCAATGGCTTGCAAAATGGCCGCTTCTTTTTCACAACGCTTATGATAAGCTGCTAAGGCACTAGCTACCCCTTTACGGTCATCCTGGGCCAAAGCTTTGACATAAGTTGGGTCAATAAGAGACAAATCTTGTTTTAAATAAGCTTTAATGTCAGCAATTGTTGCAGGTTTTTTGTTAATCATCAGCATTACCCTCTAGATCATAGTAGTCTTCAATTCGGTCCAGGCTAAGAGGACCCAAATGGCCATTCTTAAGGTCGCGAAGCAGGCGTTCACTAGCCCGTTCATAGTCTTCCAACAAGCCCATTTTCTGCGTTAAAGTCATTAACAATTCTGGATATGGGGGATGAAAATCTTGAGGGTTAATCGGGTACTTATTACTTAAATAGTCAGGATAATAATCCAATAGAAAGGCCAAAGCATAAAGTGCAGCATCGTCCTTATAAAAATGGGTATCCTTAATGGCACCAGTTAAGGCAAGATGCATGGCCACATCCTTATCCTCAAACTTAGGCCATAAAATTCCTGGGGTATCCAACAATTCAAAGTCTTTGTCAATGCGAATCCATTGCTGGCCCTTGGTAACCCCTGGTTTATTGCCAACATTAGCTTTTTTCTGCTTGGTAAATTGATTGATAAATGTCGATTTCCCTACATTGGGTATACCAATAATCATTAATCGAATTGCTTTGGCTTTAAGTCCTTTTTGTAACCACTTATCACGAAGTGACTGCGTATGGTCATAGAGGGACTTTTTAAACTGTTTCATGGCCTTGGGATTTTTACTATTCAAGGTCATTACACTTGTCGTATCGTTAGTTAAGGCGTTTTGCCAAGCCTTGGTTTGCCGTGAATCAGCTAAGTCAGACTTATTCAAGACAATGATGTGAGCCTTATTCTGAATAATTTTTTCAAGCATAGGATTTTTGCTAGATTCAGGGATGCGGGCATCACGTAATTCAATTACAACATCAACAGCTTTTAAATTTTCTTGAACTTCTTTCTTGGCCTTGGCCATATGTCCGGGATACCATTGGATTGTTGCCATTATCATCTTCCTTTCATTAGTTATTGGCGAGATGGGCATAGTGTTTATAGAGGCTAGAGTAGATACCTGAATTTTTGCTTTTCCAAGGTTTAATGCGGCCACAGAAATGCAGAAAAACGGTATGGGCCATAACCCAATCTAAATCCCACTCCCCCTTGCTCTTGGCAGCATAATAGAGCTGGTAACGGGTATCATAATTATAAATTTCATCAGGAATATTAATCACATTATGGCCATAAAGCGCCGTTAAAATATCTTGGTCAGGTAAGAATAAACGATTACCCATATCATTAATATAAGCCATAATTTCTTGGTGGGACACCAAGTCACGCAAAACCTTGAGATTCATCAATAAAACGCCTGAATTATAGTAAGAAGCGGAGTCATAATTCCCCAATCGCCAACGATTCACCGCTGTGGTCAACTCTGAATCATCGGTGTGACTTGCTGCTGCATATGGGGCCTGTCCCATATCAATGGTATAGAGAGCCTTAACCTCATTAATGCATAAAATATCCGCATCCAGATATAAGATCCGATCTAAGTCTTCAGGTAAGTAATCTTGAGCCAACAAACGATAGTAAATGGTTTCCGGATAACGATCTGTAATGGGAACATTTTGAAAACTATCGGAATCCACGACAATAGGATGATAAGTGGCACCAATTTTTTGACAAAACTGCTTGATTTCTACATTTCTTGCTAAAACAGGGTTCTGCATAATAAAGACCTTAATATCTTTTACAGAAGTATTAGCAATCAAAGAGTATAGAGTCACCTTAAATTGGTCGACATAATTATCGTTGATACAAAACAAAAGATTCATCAGCAACTAGCCTCCTTATTGTCTGCTAGGCTTACAGTGGTTTTTACAGAAAATAAGGGCTTCTTGTCCAAGCAAGAAAGCCCCTATCATTTAATCACTAGCTATTACTTACGACTAGGTCTAACAATCACCACTTAATTTTCCGACTGAATACGACCAAATTTAGAGAATGGCCATATCCGTAAATTGGTTGTCCCATCAATCGTTTCTTCATCAATGAAACCAAAGTAACGGCCATCTTTTGATACGGGACGGTTATCGCCTAAGACAAAATATTCACCTTCTGGTACGGTATGTTCACCGGTAATTTCGTCTAAAGTAAAGTCAGGTGTCACCTTTTGACCAGGATTAGCCGCTTCTAAAGCATTCAAGTACTCCTCTTCAACCGCCTGTCCGTTGACATAGAGTTGATTATCTCGGTACTCAATTTCATCACCAGGCACTCCGATTACCCGTTTAACATATTGAGCATTGGACCCATCTGGCGCTGGAAATACCACAATATCGAAGCGGTCAATATCGCCTTGAACATTAAGGATATAGCGTTCGCCATCTTGCATGGTCGGGTACATAGAATCGCCATCCACCTCAATTTGGTAAAAGAAATAGGTTTTAGTGACCCAAAAAATTCCTAAGGCTATCACAATAGAGATAACAATGGAAAGTATTTCAGAAAAAAATCGTTTCATCTTTTCGCCCTTCTTGCCGATTTATCGTTCTTGTCATGACAGTTTTCTCTTATTATAGCATATTAACTGGCTCCATTTCATTCTTCAAGGATATCTACTGCCCTTTCTAAAGGCTTATCGTTGGCTTGTATTTTCTCTTGAATCGCTTGAATCATCCAGTTTGCAGTATCTGAATTAATTTCACCTGTCACTTCAAGTCCTGCATCGTTTTGTAGGTTTTCTACTGCTTGGCTAGTAGTTTGGTCATAAAGCTCATTGACTTGGTCATCGCTTAAATAACCTAGAGCGGCCAAAATAGCCTTTATGTTTTCGATTTCCTTAGACTCTTGACCAAGTTGATAACGCTGACTGGTATCAATCAAAGTAAGTTGCGCATAATCAGGTAATTTCACTTCTTCATCGGGTTGGACACCTTTTTCATTGATCCAATTCCCATTAGGTGTCAACCATTTTGCCACCGTTAACTTGAGTTCTGCACTCTCATCCATGGGAATCACCGTCTGTACAGTTCCTTTTCCAAAGCTTGGACTACCTACAATTGGTGCACCAACTGATTCTTGTAAGGCAGCTGCTAAAATTTCTGAGGCGGAAGCAGATCCTTGATCAATAAGAACAGCTACCGGCTCATCCACCTTAAAGTCACCATAGTCTTCATTAGAGGCTAGCATTTTTTGTGCCTGGCCTGATTTTTCTTGAATTTGCAGGATAGTATCTCCATCATCTAGAAACATATTCGCAATTTGTAAAACAGAGGGTAGGAGTCCACCAGGATTGGAACGCACATCAAGCACAAAGCGCTTTGCTCCTTCTTGGCGTAATGTTTTCACCGCTTCGACCACTTCATCATAAGTTGGGCTAGAGAAATTAGTAATTTGAATACGCCCAACATCAGTACCCGCAATCATTTCACTATGGACCGTTTGGATAGGGATTTCACCTCGAGTGACAGTGACTTCCTGGCTTTGGCCTTGGCGCTCAAGCGTTAAAACGACATCAGTACCTGCTTCGCCACGAATCAAAGCGACTGCTTCTTGGGCAGTCTTACCTTCTAATGACTGGCCGTCTACTGCTAAAATCACATCATTGGCTTGAATGCCTGCCTTTTCAGCTGGTGAATCTTTGATTGGTGAGACAACTTGGATTTTGCCATCTTTTTGCATGATTTCGGCTCCAATACCATCGAAAGACCCCTCAATGGTTGACTCTAACTGACTAGCTTCTTCTCCTTGAAGAAATTGGGAATATGGGTCATCAATTGCTTGAGTCATGCCATTGATGGCACCCTTAACTAAGGCATCCTGGTCTACCTCTTCAATATAAGACGACTGGATGGTTTGGTAGGTTTGTTGGATACGGCGAATGTCTTGCCCTGACATGACACTATTTTGGTTGATTAAGCCATCCCAAGGCATGGCACCTGTATAATAAAAACGACTAGCAAAAAAAACTAGGGCCGCTAAACACAGTAAACTCAGCAGATAAACACCAATAAAAAGGCAGCCTTGACCAAATGATTTCTTCTGGTCATGTGTGTTCGTTTTTGATTCAGCCACTTGCTTTTCTTGGCCACCTATATTTTGATCAATATCCGGCTGCTGGCTTTCTTTTTCTGTGTTCTCTGACATAATATCAGCCTTCTCTCTCATTCTCTTGTTCTTTCTAATAGCGATATTTTTCCCACATGGCGTCAAAACTGGCGACATAGTCACTGTAACGACTATTTAACTCAATATAATCACTTATTTCTTGAAAGTCTTGTGAATATTTTGGGAAGTCGCTGTCCTTAAAAATTAGTTCTGCTAGGGTCGCTTCAGGGTCTTGTCCGATTTTAGCAGAATTGCGTAAGGTCTGGGAAAAATGATAAAAGGATTGGTTCACTTTCTCACTCCTGATTTTTTTCAATCTGTTGGATGATCAATTCAACGGGTATTGCCATATCGAGTTCAATATGGTCCTGTTCTAAGTCGATACTTTGTGCCCTAATAGCTAAGCCCACTTGGTCTGAAACCTGATCTAAACGCACAAGCAAAGCTTCATTGTCAGCATCTGTTTCTAATGGCACATCATCTGATAGGGCCAAATCAAATAGAGCCAAGGACACCTGGATAGGAAGATCAATTCCTGCCACATCAATTCTTTGGACTTGAAGGCGAATATTCCCTTGGTCATCAACTTCCGGTTGCCCCACCATTTCATAGTCTACTGACTGGCCATAGAGATTAAATTGACCAGAAAAATAAACAGCGTCGGTCACTTGCAATTGGTAAGGCACTTGGTCGCCTCCAATTGCCGCTTCTAATAAGGCATTAAAAGATTGCGTTGACACAGCCGTTTGTGCTGCTATATTTTCCTGACCAACAGGAGATGTTGCTTGCGGAGCGCCACCTGCTTCATAGAAAAAAGTTAAATAGGCAAACAGCCAAATAATAGGCAACAATACCACAGCAAGTAAGACCAAGCAAGCCCACCGCCAAAACACAGAAACTTGTTTCATCTAAATTCCTCCCTTACGACGGTAAAAATGAAAACGAAAAGGGTAAGGATTCTTAGCGTCTGTCTCCCCTTCAATTTCCTGGTATTTTTCAAAATCAGATAGATCAGGATTAAAATAAGTATCTCCAGAAAATTCCGCATCAATTTCCGTGATGCGCAGTTCATCTAGATAGGGCCAAAAAAGTTGATAAACTTGGCTCCCTCCCATAATAATGACGTCCTCTTTTTCCCCACGCTCAATAATAGCCTGAATGGAGTCAGTCAATATGACTTGGCTTTGATCGTAGTCTGAGTCAAAAGGAGATTTTTGTCGGGTTAAAATAATATTTTCACGCTTAGGTAAGGGACGGTAGCCAAAACCTTGATAAGTCTTTCGCCCCATAACCACAGGCTTACCTAGGCTTTGTTGCTTAAAAAAAGCCAAATCCTTAGGTAAGTGCCAAGGCATGGTCATATCTTTTCCGATTAGCCCGTCCTTAGCATGGGCCCAAATGGCAATTAACATAATCATTCCTCCTATACTGCTACAGGTGCCTTAATAGCTGCTTGTGGATGGTAATTTTTAATCTTGATATCGGCCATATCTAATTCAAACAGGGACTTGCCTTCTCCTGTAATGACTAATTCTGGCAAGTCACCAGGTTGACGACTTAATTGCTCTTTGACCTGATCAAAATGATTATTGTAAATATGAAGGTCACCAAAAGTATGGACAAAATCCCCTAGGTCTAAGCCAACTTCGCGCGCCAGTAAATGGGTCAATAAGGCATATGAAGCAATATTGAAGGGAACCCCAAGAAAAGCGTCGCCAGAACGCTGGTAGAGTTGACAGGAAAGTTTATTATCTTGGACATAAAATTGGGCCATAGTATGGCATGGTGGTAGAGCCATATGAGGCACATCTTCAGGATTCCAGGCCGATAAGATAATCCGCCGAGAATCCGGCGTGTTTTTTAATTGGTCAATTATATTTGCAATTTGGTCAATAGTCTGACCTTGACGTCCTTGCCATTGTCGCCATTGTTTTCCATAAACATTGCCTAAGTCACCATATTCTTGGGCAAAATCATCATCATTTAAGATCGCTTGGCAGAATTTTTCCTTTTCAGCTAGGTAGACAGCTTTAAATTCAGGGTCACTCTCGGCACGTAAACCAAAATCAGTCATATCTGGCCCTTGGTAATTTGACGAATTCACCCATTTTTCAAAGGCCCACTCATCCCAAATATGGTTATTGTGCTCCAATAAAAAGCGGATATTAGAATCCCCTCGTAAAAACCACAACAATTCCGACTTAATAAGGGAAAAAGGGACTTTCTTAGTGGTTAATAAGGGAAAGCCTTCTTGTAAGTCAAAACGCATTTGATAACCAAAAATTGATCGTGTTCCCACTCCCGTACGGTCAGATTTGTCAGCCCCTTCAGTGAGTATTGTGTTCAGTAAATCAAGATATTGTTGTGTCATAGTTGCCTCCTAGACTCTTAAATCTGATAAATATTCCCAGTACTCCATTTTCTCTAGCAAAGATACTTCTTTGCTTTCTTTTTCTTTTTGCAAATCGTTTAATTTTCCTAAATCTGAACCATTAGCCACCATTTCCTCTTCAATATTACTAATTTCTGTTTCTAATTTAGCAATATCGTCTTCAATCGTCTCCCAATCTTTCTTTTCTTGATAGGTCATCCGCCGTTTTTGATTGTTAGCTTTTGATTCTTGTTTAGAATCTTCAGGAGGAGTGACGGAATGACTTTCTTTTTGATTGTTTTTAGTGACGGAGCTACTATGAGCTTTCTCTGCTTTTTTCACCTGTTCTTGATAGTTACTATAATTGCCATAAAAACTTGTGACAGATTGGTCATGTCCATGGGCAATTAATAGTTTATCCACTACTTTATCCAAGAAATAACGGTCGTGGCTAACAGTTAAAACAGTGCCCGGGAAAGTTTCCAAATAATCCTCCAAAACGGTCAAGGTATCAATATCCAAATCATTGGTTGGTTCATCTAAGAAGAGAACATTCGGTCCTTCCATCAACAATTTAAGTAAGTAGAGTCGTTTTTTCTCTCCACCTGAAAGCGAGCCAATCTTCATGCCATGGCTAGGACGAGGGAAGAGAAATTTTTCTAACATTTGGGGTGCTGACGCCTTGCGACCATCATTATAAACATATTCATCAGCTACTTCTTGGATGTAGGTGATTAAACGTTTATCATCTGGAAGATCAGCCGGTAATTGTCTAAAATAAGCAATTTTTACCGTTTCTCCAATAGATACATAGCCTGCTAGGGGGGATTGTAAACCAGCAATGGTATTCAATAAACTCGTTTTCCCTACCCCATTATCTCCAATAATTCCGATACGATCACGATTTTGTACCAGGAGATTAATATTAGACAACAAGACTTTATCTGGATAGCCCACAGTGACGTCTTCAAGTAGGATAACCTTTTTACCTAAGCGCTCTTGATCAAAGTCCAAATCGACATCAGCTTGATTGACTTGGGGTTTAGTAACATCTGCCTTCAAATCTTCAAAACGATTAATCCGTGCTTGTTGTTTGGTCGTTCTAGCCTTCGCTCCCTTGCGCATCCACGCGAGCTCACTTTTATAAAGTTTCTTTTGTTTGGCTTGGCTGGCAGCAGCGATTTCTTCTTCATGAGCACGTTTTTCTAAATAGGCTTGATAATTTCCTTCGTATTCTTTTAACTCCCCTTGCTTAAGGGCAAAAATACGGTCAGAAATATGGTCAAGAAAGTAACGGTCATGAGTCACCACTAAAACGGAATGCTTGTAATTACGGATATAATTTTGTAACCATTCTACCATCTCAAAATCAAGGTGGTTGGTGGGCTCATCCATTAGAAGCAAGTCAGGCTCATCGATTAAGGCCTTGGCTAAATTAACTCGCTTCCGTTGTCCCCCACTAAGTTGAGCAACCTTTTGATAAAGATTGGTAATCCCTAGACGATTTAAAATACTTTGGATTTTAGTGTCTAAGTTCCATCCATCTGCTTGATTCATTTCTTGTTCCCACTTCTGGAAATTTTTAATCGCAGTAGGATTTTCCGGATCCATTTGTAAGGCTAAAGTGGCTTGCTCATATTTACCAACTAAAGCCACCAAGGGGCTATCTGACTCATATAAGGCTTCAAAAATGCTTTGATCAGCATCAAGATTCGCTTCTTGGGGCACATAGGCAATGGAAAAATCTTTAGCATGTTCTACCTGCCCTTGGTCAAAACTATCTTTACTAGCCATCACACGCAATAAGGTTGATTTACCAGAACCATTATTGCCAATTAAACCAATATGGTCGCCTTCACGAATAAGAAAAGACACGTCTTTAATGAGGTCTTTCATTCCAAAACTTTTATATGCATGTTCTATTTTATAATCTCTCATAATTAGCCCTCTCTATCTACAGTCCCCATTATTTTAGCATATACTTACCCATTTAAAAAGAAGCTAGGACTTTTGTCCCAGCTCCTTTATTTCGGTTTAAATTGCCTATTTGAGTAAATGTGATTCCCTTAGTGAAAATCTTTGTAGAGTTGACTGGCTTGTATACCGGAGTTATTGGCATACTTACCAGATTGATAAAGTTCATAGTCACCATCAATCGTATGATAATAGATCTGGCAAATCTCCACACCAGGATAGATGCGAATAGGCTGAATACAATGAATTTCTAGCGTCCAATAGCCCTTAAAGCCCACATCTCCAAATCCTGCTGTTACATGGATGTATAGGCCCAATCGTCCCACTGAGGACCGACCCTCTAACATAGGAACATAAGTATCCGTCGCCGTATATTCCTGGGTCCGACCAAGGTACAGTTTGCCTGGTTCCAAGACCAGACCTTCTTCAGGAATAGTAATTCGTTGTGTATCTGCCTTCGTTTTCATATCTAATTCATGATCAGTGTAGACCAACAGTTCATTGGCCAAAGTAAGATTATAAGAATTAGGATTAACTTGATCGGGATTAAAAGGGGTAATTTCAATCCCCTTACCTTGTAATTGGGCAATCTTCTTGCCAGATAATATCATGGTCTGATCCTCACTTTATCTTTCTATCAATGCGACTTAGATGCCTTTCGCATTGTCCTTCGTGATTTCTGCCACACCACCCATATAAGGCACAAGGGCTTCAGGGATGGTCACAGAACCATCTTCGTTTTGATAGTTTTCTAAAATGGCAGCTACTGTCCGTCCAACGGCTAAACCAGAGCCGTTTAAGGTATGAACTAATTCTGGTTTGCCATCTGCGTTACGGTAGCGAATTTTTGCGCGGCGTGCTTGGAAGTCTTCTGTGTTTGAACAAGAAGAAATTTCACGATAAGTATCTTGGGCTGGAATCCAAACCTCAACATCATATGTTTTAGCAGCTGAGAAGCCCATATCTCCTGTACATAGAGTAATCACACGGTATGGCAAGTTCAATTCTTGCAAAATGTTTTCAGCGTTAGCCGTCATCTTTTCTAATTCATCATAAGAATTTTCAGGATTAGCAAATTTCACCATTTCAACTTTGTGGAATTGATGAAGACGAATTAAACCACGAGTATCACGTCCAGCTGAACCAGCTTCAGAACGGAAACATGGAGAGAAAGCAGTAAAGTAAATAGGTAGGTTCTCACCAGGGATAATTTCGTCAGCATAATAGTTAGTTAATGGGACCTCAGCAGTAGGAATTAAGGTGAAGTCACGTTCTTCATCGTCCATCTTGAAGACATCTTCCTTGAATTTAGGGTATTGACCAGTACCATACATGGTTTTGTCATTAACCAGGTAAGGTGTCAACATTTCTTGGTAGCCTTCTTTTTGGTGTTGGTCCAACATAAAGTTAAACACTGCACGTTCCAAACGAGCACCTAGGCCTACATAGTACAGGAAGCGTGAACCAGAAACCTTAGCTCCACGTTCAAAATCAAGAATCCCTAAATCTTCACCAATTTCATAGTGGGCCTTAGGAGTGAAGCCTTTATCTTCTGCTTGTCCCCAGCGACGAACTTCAACGTTTTCATCTTCGTCTTCTCCAACCGGAACAGACTCATGAGCGATATTTGGAATGCGTGCCATGATGTAGTGAATTTTGTCATCTAATTCCTTAATATCGTTATCAATTTGAGAAATTTCTTCCCCAACAGTTTTCATTTCGGCCACTTTGTCATCAGCGTCTTCTTTATTACGTTTTAATTCAGCAATTTCTTTAGACACTGTGTTTCGTTGGTTTTTTAATTTTTCAGCTTTAGCAATTTTGTCACGTCGTTCTTGGTCATAAGCTAGCACATCATCTAATTCTTGTTTATCAACCCCACGAACCTCTAATTGTTTAACCACTTGATCAAAATCATTACGAATTCTCTTAATATCTAACATAAGACATCCTCCTTATAAAATAAAAAAACTATGTCAGCCTTCCATTTTCATGGAAGGGACGACATAGTTTCTAATTAGCAAATTAATCCGCGGTACCACCCTAATTTAAATCATAAAAGATTTACACTCATTCATAACGGCGAATACCGGAACAACTTAATTATCCCAACTAGTATCAGATAAATATTCGTTGTCAGCTCCTTGTGTGGATTCATTAATTTCTGTGCTTATTTCCACCAACCATAAGCTCTCTAAAAAAAGTCCTTAACTACTATTCACAAGTACGCTATTGAAGTATTAACTTAATTGTAACCCTTTTTTTTGAATTTGTCAAACCTAATTCTCTTTTTATTTAAGATTTATATGTAAAATAAATTGACACAGCAAACGTTTTCAGATTTAATTAAGACAAGACTTAGAGAAAGAGTGATAACGATGACAAAACGACAAATTGGTAATGCAGACTTGTATGCTAGTCCCCTCATCTTAGGCATTATGCGGATGGCTGATAAATCAACCAAGGAAGCGGCAGTAGCCTTAGAAACAGCTTTTGACCATGGTATCTACCATATCGATTCCGCTGATATTTATGGCAAAGGAGAAGCCGACAGCCGCTTTGGCCAAGCCTTAAAGGCTTCTTCGCTCAACCGAGATGACCTTATCATCCAAAACAAAGCTGGTATCGTCATCAAAGAAGCTGGTGGTCCCCGTTATGACTTCAGCAAAGCCCATTTAATTAGCGCCGTAGACCAATCTTTAGAAAAGATGGGAATCGATTACTTGGATAACTTCTTACTCCATCGTCCAGATCCACTGATGCAAGTTGAAGAAGTAGCTGAAGCCTTTTATTATTTAAAACATAGTGGGAAAGTACGTCATTTTGGAGTATCAAACTTTAATCCTAGTCAAATTGAGTTCTTGCAGTCCGCTTTGTTAGATAAATTACAAACCAACCAACTCCAATTTGGATTAATGCATGCAGATATGATTAGTCAAGGGGTCAATACAAACATGTCTTACGATGAAGGGGCCAGTGAAAATGGCAACGCAGGCTTGATTGAGTATTGCCGGTTTAAACAAATAACTATCCAAGCCTGGTCGCCTTTCCAATTTGGCATGATTCAAGGATCTTTTATTGATCATCCTGATTTTCCTGAATTAAATGCCAAGCTAGCTGAACTAGCGGACCGGCACCAAGTCGGAAAAAATGCTATCGCTGCAGCTTGGATTTTGAAACATCCTGCTAACATGCAGGTTATTATTGGTACCATGACACCTGACCATATTAAAGATTCCGCCCAAGCCGCCCATATTAAGCTCAGCAATCAAGAATGGTATGACCTCTACCTAGCAGCCGGTCACCCACTGCCTTAATTGTTTAAGGAGTTTATTTGACGACCGCTTGAATTGGTGCAAATCTAATTTTATTTGGGGCCTTCTTTTAATCACTTGCCCCATTATGATTTGATTTGACCTAACTCTCCAGTATCGAATTCATTACAGACACCATTCGCTCTAAAAAAAGCAGCTGAGACGCCCTATGTCTCAGCTGCTTTTTGCTTAAGAGTCATCATCCATATCTAAGATAGCCATAAAGGCTTCTTGTGGGACTTCAACGGATCCAATGGCTTTCATCCGTTTTTTCCCTTCTTTTTGCTTGTTCAATAGTTTTTGCCGCCGCGTCACGTCCCCACCATAGAGTTTGGCAGTAACGTCTTTACGTAGGGCTTTGATATTAGACCGTGAAATGATTTTTTGACCGATGGCTGCTTGAATAGGAACCTCGAATTGTTGGCGAGGAATAACTTCTTTAAGCTTTTGTACTAGATTTTTCCCTCGATTATAAGCAAAGTCGCGGTGAACGATAATTGATAGGGCATCCACAACTTCATTATTTAAGAGAATATCTAATTTAACTAAATTACTTGGTCGGTAGCCAATAATTTCATAGTCCAGTGAGGCATAGCCCTTTGTTGATGACTTCAATTGATCAAAGAAATCAAAAACAATCTCAGACAAAGGAATTTCATAGATGACGTTAACACGAATATCATCTAAGTATTCCATTGTGACAAAGTTTCCACGTTTCTTTTGTGATAATTCCATCACTGGGCCGACGAATTCTTGGGGAACCATAATTTCAGCTTTTACATAAGGCTCTTCAATACGTTCCACTAAGGTATTCTCAGGCATCTCTGATGGGTTAGACACTTCTACCCACTCTTCGTCGGTTTTAAGAACATGATAAATAACCGATGGCGTTGTAGCAATTAAATCAAGATTAAATTCGCGTTCTAAACGTTCTTGAATGACATCCATATGCAAGAGTCCCAAGAAACCACAACGGTAACCAAAGCCTAGTGCTTGCGAGGTCTCAGCTTCAAATTCTAAACTGGCATCGTTTAATTGTAATTTTTCCAAGGCTTCACGCAAATCGCCGTAATCTGAAGAATCCACAGGATAAAGCCCACAATAAACCATTGGATTCATCTGCCGGTATTGTTCCAAGGGTTCCTCAGCTGGATTATCAGCTAAAGTAATGGTATCTCCTACCCGGGTGTCTTGGATATTTTTGATAGAAGCAGTGATATAACCGACATCTCCTGCCATCAAATAATCTCTTGGAATTGGTTTAGGTGACATAATTCCTAATTCAGTGACTTCATAGGTCTTGCCATTTGACATGATTTGAATGGTATCACCTTGACGGATAACACCGTTTTGGACCCGAACACTGAGGACAACCCCACGGTAAGCATCGTAGAGAGAATCAAAAATCAATGCCTGAACAGGTCCCTCTAAATCACCTTGCGGCGCAGGAACCTTGCTCACTATTTGCTCTAACAATTCGTCAATCCCAATATTAGCCTTAGCTGAAGCTAAGACGGCTTCTGAGGCATCGATACCAATAACATCTTCTATTTCTGTCCGTACTTTTTCAGGGTCAGCAGCTGGTAGGTCAATTTTATTGATTACCGGTAAAATTTCCAAATCATTTTCAATAGCTAAATAAACATTAGCCAAAGTTTGGGCTTCAATACCTTGAGCAGCATCAACAATCAAAACCGCCCCTTCACAAGCAGCCAAGGAACGAGAAACTTCATAAGAAAAGTCCACGTGACCTGGCGTATCAATGAGATGGAAAATATAGTCTTCCCCATCCTTGTCCTCATATTCAAGTTCGATGGCATTTAATTTAATAGTAATGCCTCGCTCCTGTTCCAAATCCATAGAATCAAGCAATTGATCATGCATTTCGCGTTCAGAAACGGTGCCGGTATTTTGAAGAATCCGGTCAGCTAAGGTCGACTTCCCATGATCGATATGCGCCACAATCGAAAAATTGCGAATTCTTTCTTGGCGTTTTTTCATTTCATCTAAGTTCATTTACTCAAACTCCCTCTTCATTTTGCATCCCTTATTATAGCAAAGCCAAGGCCCAATAACAATTAATGATAGCAATCCCCTAAAGGATATACAAAGAGGATGGGACAAAACTCCCATCCTCTTGGTAATATAAGAACATTTATCTTTTGGTTGAGTTCCAAAAGTCAAAACAGACTGCCTTTCCAAAAATATCTCACATGTCCCTTTGTCATCTTTCGGTTTTGGTCCAAGGCCTCTGTTCTTAACGACTTTTGTCACAATCTCCTCATAGATACTAATCTTTAAAGGCTTTGCGTAATTTATCAAAGAAGTTTTGTTCTTCTTCAGTGACATTATCACCGGTTGCGTCAGCAAAGTCTCTTAAGGCTTGCCGTTGTCCGTCATTCATCTTCTTAGGTGTCATTACCTTAACAGTGACGCGTTGGTCCCCATTTGATGAGCCATTGAGGCGAGGGGCACCCTTACCACGGAGGCGGAAACTTTCGCCTGTTTGCGTTCCGGCTGGAATTTTCATACTTACCTTACCGTGAACGGTTGGAACTTCCACTTCATCTCCTAAAGCGGCCTGCGCAAAGTTAATTGGCAAGGTAAAGTAAATTTCTGCGCCTTTACGATCAAAAATATCGGATTTTTTCACTCTGAAGACGACATAAAGGTCACCAGCAGGCCCCTTGTTCTTACCAGCATTTCCTTGTTCAGAAAGACGGATAGATTGTCCTTCTTCAACACCTGCAGGGACTTTAACCTTGACACGATGGTCAACGACTTCACGGCCCTTACCATGACAATGTTCACATTCATGTTCAATTTCCTGACCACTACCATGACAATTTGGGCAAGTCGTTTGCGTTGTCATCCGACCTAATGGGGTGTTACGGGTTTGGTTGACTACCCCACGACCCCCACATTGAGAACAGGTTTTAGGTGAAGTTCCTGGTTTAGCACCAGATCCATGACAATAATGACAATCTTGTTCACGTTTATAAGAAATGGTTTCTTCGGTCCCAAAAATAGCCTCTTCAAAGCTTAGGTCCATGGTGTATTGCAAGTCATCGCCTTGACGAGGTGCATTCGGATCACGGCGTTGTTGACCACCGAAACCACCAAAGCCACCAGAACCGCCACCAAAGAAGGTATCGAAAATATCTTCGAAACCACCGGAATATTGTTGGTAACCACCTTGGCTGCCACCGAAACCACCAAAGCCACCACCTGGGCCACCAGTTGTTCCGAATTGATCATATTGTTTACGTTTGTTTTCATCACCTAGAATTTCATAGGCATCCGATACTTCTTTAAACTTTGTTTCGGCTTCAGGACTATCATTCAAGTCTGGGTGATATTTTTTTGATAATTTGCGGTAAGCTTTTTTGATTTCTGCTTGGCTGGCATCTTTGCTGACACCAAGCACATCATATGGATTTTTATCTGCCATAACAAGCTCCTTTCCATAGAAATCCTAGTCATTCTATCATAAGAAAGAATCTGAGACAAAAGCAACTTTCATCTCAGATTCAACTTGGGATTCATCTATAAGTCCCAATCTATTGGTAATCAGTCAATGATTAGTCTTTGTTATCGTCGTCGACTTCTTCAAAATCGGCATCAACAACCCCATCATCATCGGAATCTGATTCTTGGTCAGCTTGGGCTTCTTGTGCTTGTTGCGCTTGTTCGTAAAGTTTTACAGTTAACGCTTGAACAACTTCACTAAGTTCTTCTTTCTTAGCTTTCATTGCGTCAAAATCATTATCTTCTTGCGCTTGTTTTAATTCATCTTTCAAGTTATTAGCCTTATCAAGTTCTGCTTGGTCAACTTTACCATCAAGTTCGTCAGTTGTTTTTTCTACTTGGAAGATTAATTGTTCGACTTCGTTTTTAAGGTCTGCTTCTTCTTTACGTTTCTTATCTTCTTCAGCGTTAGCTTCAGCATCCTTCATCATACGATCGATTTCATCATCAGATAATCCAGAGTTAGATTGGATAGTAATGGCTTGTTCCTTACCAGTTCCTAAGTCCTTGGCTTTAACATTAACGATACCGTTTTTGTCAATATCGAAAGTTACTTCGATTTGAGGGACACCACGAGGCGCAGCTGGAATATCAGTTAATTGGAAACGGCCAAGAGTTTTGTTGTCGGCAGCCATAGACCGTTCACCTTGTAGGACATGGATGTCAACAGCTGGTTGGTTATCAGCAGCAGTTGAGAAGACTTGAGATTTAGATGTTGGAATAGTCGTATTCCGTTCAATCAATGGTGTGGATACACCACCCATAGTTTCAATACCTAAAGTCAATGGTGTAACGTCTAAAAGAACAACGTCTTTAACATCACCAGAGATAACACCACCTTGGATAGCAGCGCCCATAGCAACTACTTCGTCTGGGTTTACAGAACGGTTAGGTTCTTTGCCAGTTTCACGTTTCACTAATTCAACCACAGCTGGAATCCGAGTAGAACCACCAACTAAGATTACTTGATCAATGTCAGATTTAGAAAGGTCTGCATCGGCTAAAGCTTGTTGAACTGGTTTCTTAGTGCGTTGGATAAGGTCATCAGTTAATTCTTCAAATTTGGCCCGGCTTAGAGTTGTTTCTAAGTGCAATGGACCATCTTCACCGGCAGTAATAAATGGTAAGCTGATTTGAGTTGAAGTGACACCTGATAAGTCTTTTTTAGCTTTTTCAGCGGCATCTTTCAACCGTTGCATAGCCATTTTGTCTTTAGACAAGTCGATGCTATTTTCTTTCTTGAATTCGGATACTAGGTAATCAACGATCTTGTTATCGAAGTCATCCCCACCAAGTTCATTATCACCAGCAGTAGAGAGCACATCAAAGACACCGTCACCTAGTTCAAGGATAGACACGTCAAATGTTCCACCACCAAGGTCAAAAACAAGTACATTTTCTTCAGAATCAGTTTTATCAAGACCATAAGCAAGTGCAGCTGCAGTTGGTTCGTTGACAATCCGGTCAACTTCTAATCCAGCAATTTTACCTGCGTCTTTAGTGGCTTGACGTTGAGCATCATTGAAGTAAGCAGGTACTGTAATGACCGCATTTGTGACATCTTCACCAAGGTAATCTTCGGCATAAGATTTTAAGTATTGAAGAATCATAGCAGAGACTTCTTGTGGAGTATAGGACTTACCATCAGCTTCTACTTTGTAGTTGTCTTCACCAATATGGCGTTTAATTGAAGCAATTGTATTTGGGTTAGTTACCATTGAACGTTTAGCGACTTCACCGACTTGACGTTCACCATTTTTGAAGGAAACAACAGATGGCGTGGTGCGGTTACCTTCTGGGTTTGGGATAATTTTTGCTTCTCCACCTTCTAAGACAGAAACAGCAGAGTTTGTTGTACCTAAGTCAATACCAATAATTTTTGCCATAGTTTATTTCATCCTTTCAATTCAATCGTTGTTTATAAGTTGTTCATTATTTTATATTGCGCTCATCTATTGCGCAATAATCACCATTGCTGGGCGTAAGACCCGGTCTTTCAAGAGATAACCTTTTTGGTATACCTCAACCACTTCTTCATCTTCTTGATCAGCTGTTTTAGGAACAGAACTAACAGATTGATGGAAGTTCGGGTCAAAGACTTCACCTAAAGGATTAATTTCTTCAATCCCTTCAGCTTCCAAAGCTTTCAGCAAGCTTTGGTGAACCATTTCGACACCCTTCTTAAAGTTTTGATTAGCTTCACCTTCAACTTCAATGGCTAAGGCACGTTCCAAATTATCAATGGTTGGCAAAATTTCTTGTGCCAAGGATTGTGACCGATACTTAGCCATGTCTTGGCGTTCATTTTCATGACGGCGTCGCATATTTTGAATTTCGGCTGATAGACGAGCAATTTGATTTTCTTTTTCAGTTAAGGTTAATTTTACTGCTTCTAATTCACTCGTTGATTCTTCTTCAGCACCAGTATCATCTTCCACTGCTTCATTTTCTGCGTCAGCTGTTTCTGATTGGGAAGTGTTTTGGTCATTTGTTGCTTCTTGGTCAACAACTTTTTCCAAATTTTCTTTTTCTTCTTTGGCCAACTGAACAACCTCCTATATTTTTTGATTTTTATCTAAATAAGCATTTAGTTCTCGTCTAACACCGTGAATTAACTGGGCCATTTTTAAGTAAGGCATATTTTCCGGACCTAACAAAGCAAACACTAAGTCATTAGCTTGACTATGTCGTCCCAGTGACGATGTCATTAGAGACATATTTTTTAATTGGGGATGCGCTAATTCTCCCCCGACACGGACTTGAATTCCTTGGTCTAATTCATTGATTAAATCAATAATTAAGTCATGATCATCAAGAATAGCATTCACGGCATTAATTTGTTCAATATCATCCGCTTCACTAAGATGTTGGTACAAAATTTGCCGACCACTTACAATTAAACGGTCACCATCAATTTTATTTACCAAATGATCAACTAAGGAATCTGTGTCGTATTTATAAAATACCATGTAGTCAGTCTGCAAACGTTGAAGAACACTTGGTAAGGCTAATCCGATAAGCTGATCATTCATAATATCAACCAAGTCATCAAGCATCTGCCATGACATATTGTTAGCTAGCGTAAATACTTGGGTTTCAACTGTGCCAACGTCGGTCACTAGAATTGCCATTCCCTTCTCATCAGAGAGTGGGACAATCTTGAAGCCTGCTAACTTCTGAGTCAAAGAAGCAGGGCCCAAAGCAATCACAACGTTTTGCGAGAGAATGGCCAATGTTTCTGCCGACTTAGCTATGATTTCATCAATTTCTGCATAAGGATTACGGAAAATTTCATGCAACATTTCCTGTTCCCTATCAGACAAACCATAATCGATTAAACCACCAAACTTCGGCATAATATAGTTAATGTAATAACGATAGCCCGCCTCCATAGGAACTCGCCCAGAGGAAGAATGGGTTTTACCAATTAAATTCATATGCTCTAGCTTAGCCATTTCATTACGAATGGTCGCTGATGAGGCATCAATACTTGCCCTTTGAGCCAAGGTTTTTGACCCTATCGGCTCATCGTGTTGGGTATAATGATCGATGATTGCCTGTAAAATCAGCATTTGTCGGTCAGTCAACATAGTAATCACCTCGCTTTTAGCACTTGATTAGTTCGACTGCTAACATCTATTATAATACCACCTTCTTTAGGTTAAGTCAAGAAAAGTCAAAGTATTTTTTGACTAATTTTGTTTTTATTTTAAGTCATAAAAAGGCCCAAACAAGTAGTGACTTGTTTGGGTCGATTGAGAGCTTACCCCTCTTTATAAGGACTATTTTCTTTAAAATATTCTCTGGTCATTTCTTCATCTTTATTCATTTGCTCAATCAATTCATCTGCAGAGTCAAATTTCAATTCATTACGTAAATATTTGTGCCAGTAAACGGTCATTTCTTCGCCATAAATATCCAAACTGTAATCAAGTAGATAGATTTCCACTGTCCGTTCACGATTATCGCCAAAGGTAATGTTATAGCCAATAGAGGCCATACCCTTATATAGGTCACCATTGATTAAACATTCTACTGCATAAACACCGACTTTAGGGACTACATTGGTTTCATCAATCATCAAGTTAGCTGTGGGATAGCCTAATTCGCGTCCTCTTTTCTCTCCATGGATAACAATACCAGTGAAGAAATAAGGATACCCTAGTTGTTTTTTAGCCGTAGCAACATCGCCGGTTTCCACTAAGGTTTGGCGAATTTCAGTGGTGCCCACTTTAACACCATTTTCTTCAACTTTCGGCACTTCAATAATATGAAAGCGCCCTTGTCCGTAATCACCAAGATTAGCCATATTGGCAATATCCTTTTTCCCATAAGTATAATCAAAACCAGCCACTACTGTTTTTGCTTGTAGGCCTACAATGTATTGGTCGACAAATAATTGTGGGGCTAATTTAGCAAAGGCGGAAGTCATTTGAACAATATACAAAATCTCCACCCCAAAGTGTTGCATGAGGCGTTTCTTTTCAGGCAAAGTCGTTAAATAACGCAATTCTTTAGGGTGTTCTTCTTGGAACATAAAGCGCGCAGACATATTAAAGGTCATCGCTGCTAGCGGTATATTGCGTTTACTCGCCTCTTGACGAGCGGCTTTAAGAACTTTTTGATGACCTTTATGAACGCCATCAAAAAACCCTAAGGCTAAAACAATCGGTCCTTGGTGGATGGCTTTGGTGTCAATTGGATGATGTAAGTTAATAATTTCCATGAATTCTACCCTTCTTTAAAACATTTTTATTGGTTTCATTTGGCCTGTCTTAGTAGGATGCGGCCCATACAGCGCTTTGACTTGACCCTTTATCATTAAAACAAAGGCCCGGCTATCTCGTAATTCAAGTGGAAATTGTGTAGCCGCCAGGACCGCTCCATTTTCGACAAGGTGGACAAGATTTTCGCTAACTTCCCATTTAGGATACTGACTTAAGGCTTGGTCAATCGACCATAGATATTTATCTATATCACCTTGATCAAAAGCCACTTGCACTTGGGCTAAGGTCAAACAGTCTTCACTAACAAAAGGACTTGAGCCCTGCCGAGTCAATTGCGTCATAGTAGCTGGCAGGCCTAAGCTTCTACCTAAATCAGTGGCTAAGGTGCGAATATAAGTCCCTTTACCACATTTCACTGCAAAATTAAAACGTTCATAACCACTGTCTTTGTCAAAATTGACCGCTGATGTTCGATTAAAGTAGTCGATTCGTACGTGACGGACAGGTCGTTCAACTTCTTCATTATTACGGGCATAATCATAAAGTCGGCGCCCATTCACCTTAACTGCTGAATACATTGGTGGAATTTGCTCAATATCTCCTTGCAAAGTGAGCATCGCTTGGTCAATTTTGTCTGCTAAAATTTCCTTAGTCAATGGCGCTTGATCAATAATTTGTCCATCTAAATCTTCAGTATCAGTTGCAAAACCCAAAGTGATTTCACCAGTATATAATTTACTTTTATCCATTAACAGATCAACTAGCTTGGTCCCTTTACCCAAACATATTGGTAAGACTCCGTCCACATTGGGGTCTAAAGTACCCGTGTGACCAATTTTTTTCATTCCTAAAATTTTCCTTAACTTAAAAACACAATCATGACTGGTCATCCCTTTTTCTTTCCATAATGGCAAGATTCCATCCATTTTATCACCTAATTCTACGTACTTTCCCTAATAGAATATCATTTTTCATGTCTTAACGCACGGATAGCGCAAGATTATTTTATAAGCACGGGCAATAGGAATTTGTTAGACATCTGTTATTATAAAAGAGAAAGGTGGTTGAAAGATGAAACTATCCGCATTAGATTTATTAACCCGCAATCGAGGCGAAACAACGGAAGACACATTTATCCGAGCTAAGGATTTGGCACAAAATTTAGATCGACTGGGCTACCAACGCTTATGGTTTGCTGAACACCATAACAGCCCTAGCCATTCCAGTTCAGCACCAGAAATTTTAGCAACTTACATGTCTGCTTACACTAAGTCCTTACGTTTAGGCACTGGGGGAACGATGATTATGCACTACGCTCCCTTAAAAATTGCTGAACAATTTAAAACGATGGCAGCCTTAGCACCAGATCGGATTGATTTCGGTATAGGCCGGGCCCCAGGTGGTGACCACCATGCCATGCGCGCTTTAGCCCAAAATCAAGCGGCTGATTATTCCGACCTATATAAAAAAATACGAGAGATTTTAGCCTTAATACCTGATGACCGTCCTCAGGAAAGCTACCATCAAAGCGTTTCTGCCCAACCCAAAGATTTAGCTACCCTTCCCCAGGCCTATCTCTTAGGTTCTAGCGGAAATTCGGCAGTGGAAGCTGGAAACATGGGACTCGGCTATAATTTTGCTCGCTTTTTTGGGCTTAGTGCTGATCCAGAGATTTTTACTGATTATCGACGCTATTTCCAACCTAGCCAATTTTTAAGTCAGCCTCACGTGATTTCAACCTACCAAGTGGTTACCGCTGACAATCAAGAAGAATTAGATTATTTGGCTAAACCTTTAGAAATTGCCCAATTACGGCAAGCCGCTGGTCAATTTAAAGCCATTGAAGATCCTGAAACAGTCAAAGACTTTAAATTTACTGATAGCCAGCTTGCCTTCCTTAAAGAGAAAAAAACAGCCGGTATCTTTGTCAAGGGCCTACCCGACCAAGTTGCTGAACAATTAACTAACGAAGAAAAAGCATATGGCTTTGATGAACTTATGATTTATGCGCCTATCTTTGATAATAAGGCGCGGGCTAGAAACTATAAATTATTAATGGAAGTACTAAGCTAAAAACAAACTAAAGACCAGCTTTCCGATATAGGAAGGTTGGCTTTTCTACTTAATTGTCACTACATCAGCGCGACTATTAATAAAACCAATAATTTTATTTTGCTATTGCAGGGTAATATTGATGACATTAGTCATGCGAGGATTTACTTTCTTTTTTGTTTCGGTCGACTTAATGAAAAGAGAAATCTTCTTTTTTGGTTCCAAAATTAGAAATAAAAACAGGACGGTGACTTTTTATTTTAAGTCATCGTCCTATTTTATAGAACCAAATTTTAACGTTCTTGCTCATCTTTATGGAGTTGAGCAATTAATTCGTCAATACGATTACCATATTCAATTGATTTATCACGCTCGAAGTATAATTCTGGTGTTTTATAAATCTGTAAGCGACTGCCAATTTCCGACCGCATTAGTCCAGAAGCTTTTTCAAGACCGGTTTGAGCGGCTTCTTGGTCAGAGGCTTTATCAGATAAGACAGAATAGTAGATGGTGGCTTGTTGTAAGTCACCAGTTACTTCAACATCTGTGATAGTGACGCCTTCCACACGAGGGTCACGTACTTTCTTTTGCAAGATATCATTGATATCTCGTAAAATTTCTTGAGCGACACGCTCTGCTCTAAATTTTGGCATCCTAATTCTTCACCTTATCCTTTTACTTCAACCATATGATAGGCTTCAATCATATCATCGACTTGAATATCATTATAGTTTTCAATCATTAAACCACATTCATAACCTTTATCAACGCGTTTGGCATCGTCTTTGAAACGTTTAAGGGAAGCAAGTTCACCTTCATAAATGACGATGTTATCACGAATGACACGAACACCTGAATGCCGTTCGATATAGCCGTCCATTACGTAAGCCCCACCAATGGTCCCTACTTTAGATACTTTATAAGTTTCACGAATTTGTACCATACCAGTGACTTCTTCAACGTACTCTGGATCAAGTAAGCCCTTCATGGCTGTTTCAATTTCATCAATGGCATTGTAAATCACATTATGTAGACGAATATCAACACCATCTTGACTCGCTTGTTCACGCGCTTGAGGGGTAGGACGGACGTTGAATCCAACAACAATGGCACCTGAAGCTTGGGCCAAGGAAATATCAGCCTCATTGATAGCCCCAACAGCAGAGTGAACGATGTCTACCTTAACACCTTCAACTTCAATTTTTTGTAAACTAGCTGATAAGGCTTCTGCGGATCCTTGTACGTCTGCTTTGATAATAACCGAAACGGATTTGAGTTCGCCTTCTTGCAGAGTTTCAAATAAGTTGTCTAGAGTCACATGATGGGTGACTTGACGCCGACGTTCTTGAGCCCGTGAAGCCCGTTCTTCACCAATCGCACGAGCCGTTTTTTCATCTTCAAAGACAACGAAACGGTCACCAGCTTCTGGACTGGCTTGTAAACCTGTAATTTCCACCGGCGTAGATGGTCCAGCTGTTTTAATCCGGCGTCCAGAGTCATCAGCCATAACCCGTACACGGCCATGGGTATCTCCTACAACTAAGGAATCACCGGTATGTAAGGTCCCATGTTGAACAAGCAATGTAGCAATTGGTCCTTTAGAAGAATCTAAACGTGCTTCAATAACGGAACCTAAAGCTAAGCGATCAGAGCTAGCCTGATATTCTTCAACATCAGCCACTAACAAGATCATTTCTAATAGTTCATCAACGTTTTGACCGAATTTTGCTGAGATTTCGACAAAGATAGTGTCGCCACCCCAGTCTTCAGAAATTAAACCGTATTCAGATAATTCTTGCATCACCCGTTGCGGATTTGCAGTTGGTTTATCAATCTTGTTGACTGCCACAATAATTGGCACTTCAGCAGCCTTAGCATGGTTAATGGCTTCCACTGTTTGAGGCATTACTCCATCATCAGCTGCTACAACAATCACGACAATATCAGTAACATCCGCACCTCGCGCACGCATGGTTGTAAAGGCCGCATGACCTGGTGTGTCAAGGAAGGTCACTAGGCGGTCATCTGACTTCACTTGGTAGGCACCAATATGTTGGGTAATTCCGCCTGCTTCACCTTCAGTGACATTAGCCTTACGCAAGTAGTCTAATAAGGTTGTTTTACCATGGTCGACGTGTCCCATAATCGTGACAACTGGTGGCCGACTCACTAAACCATCTTGGCTTGCTTCTGCTTCTTCAAAATAATGGTCAAAATCAGATGGGTCAACAACCACTTCTTGTTCTGCCTCGACACCATATTCTGCAAGAATAATTTCAACTTCATCACTACCAAGTGATTGGTTTTGATTGGTAGGAACCCCCATCATAAAGAGGTCTTTTACCAGTTTAGCAGGTTCACGGTGTAATTTCTTAGCTAATTCTGCAACGGTGATACCTTCTTTATAGACCACTTTTTCTGGCAAGGCCTTTTCTTTTTTAGGACGTGCTGGCGCTTGGTTATTTTGATTGTGGTTTTTGTTTTTATTTTTGGCTCCCTTTTGCTTTTTGTTGTCTTTTTTATTTTTATTCTTGTCTGCTTTCTTGCCCTTTTTATCTGCATGTTCGTCTGAGTTTTTGCCTGCTTTATGTTGGTTTTGCCCTTTATCGGCTTTACCCTTAGCAGATTTGCCTGATGCTTGCTTGTTAGCAGAGTCTTTATCAGCCTTGGCTTGGTCGGCAGACTTTTCTTGGTCAGCTTGTTTTTTCTTCATATAATTTTTGAGGCTTGCTTCTTGGTCAGCATCCATACTAGCCATGTGACTAGAGAAATCTAATCCAGCCTCTTGAGCGATATCCAATACTTCTTTACTTGAAAGCTCTAATTCTTTCGCAAATTCATAGACACGTTTTTTTGACATGCCATCACCGTCCTTAATCTATTCTCTAATTTCTCATATCATTTTTCTCTCCTGATCGTCTGATATTTAATGGATAAAACGTTTAGCAAAACCCTGATCGGTTAAAGCAACCAATGAGCGTTTTTTACCTAAAGCCTGGCTAATTTCCATCGTTGTATACTCTTCAACGAGTGGGACGTCATAATATGAACTTTTATTCTTTATTTTTTTCTTGGTCGTTGGGCTACAGTCATTTGCCAAAAATACCAGCTTGGCTTCCTGTCTCTGGATTGCTTTAATGACTAATGCTTCCCCAGAAACTAGTTTACCAGCGACTTGGGCCAAACCCAAACTATTGAGTTTAGGATTCATCAGCAAATAATTCCTTACGGGCCTTTTGGTGTGCCACATATTCTTTTAATTCTGCATAGAAATCATCAGACACCTTAACATTGAGATGGCGGTCCAAGAGATGCTTGTCCCAAGCTTTTTGCACAATCTCTGGACCTAATGACACATAAGCGCCACGACCATTTTGCTTACCAGTCGGGTCAATGACGACTTCTTGGTCAGGAGTACGAACAATACGCACCAATTCTTTCTTAGGAAACATTTCATTGGAAACAACACACTTACGCATTGGAATTTTCCTTTGTTTCATGCTTATGCCCCCTATTCTAAATCTAAGTCGTCAGTGGCTTTGGCTGCTTCATCAGCAGGTGTTTCTTGGTCTTGAGCGTCTAACAAATCATCATAAGACTGCTCAGGATCATGGTCGATTTCATCAATGGCCTCTTCCACATCTTCAGGACCCATATTACCTTCTGCGACATTTTGTTCTTCTAAAAAGTCATCCGCACTTAAGTCTTCATCGCTCAATGCCTCTAAATCAGCTGCTTCAGCGATTAATTCTTCTTCACTTGGTTCAATGCCCTGGTCTGACCCATCGTCTAGAATATCTTCAGCTTCATTTGTTTTTGGGAAGAAGCGTTCTTGATATTCATCACTTTGTTCGTATTCAGCAAAGTCACTTTCAGACTTAATATCAATTTTATGGTTGGTTAATTTAGCCGCTAAACGAGCATTTTGGCCACGTTTACCAATAGCTAATGATAAGTGATTATCAGGCACAACCACGATACAAGATTGCTCACCAGGAACAAAGTGCACAGCCAAGACTTCAGATGGATTCAAAGCATTGGCAATAAATTCCGCCGGGTCTTCACTCCATTGGATGATATCCATGTTCTCATTTTTAAGTTCATTGACCACTGCTTGGACCCGTTGTCCGCGAGGGCCTACACAAGTTCCCACTGGATCGATATTAGGATCAACAGAGTAAACCGCTAATTTAGACCGGTCACCCGCTTCACGGGCAATGGCTTTGATTTCAACAGTGCCATCATAGATTTCTGGTACTTCTTGTTCAAACAAACGTTTCAACAAGTTGGGATGGCTGCGAGACACATAGATTTGCGGTCCCTTAGTCGTATTTTCTACCCGTTCAATATAAACTTGGATACGGTCATGAGCTTGGAAACTTTCGCCAGGAATTTGTCCTTCTGGTGTTAAGACCGCTTCAATTTTATCCAAGTTAACATAGACATAACGTCGATCCTGCCGTTCCACCACACCAGAAATTAAATCATCTTCATAATCAATAAATTCATCATAAATAATACTACGTTCTGCTTCCCGAACCCGTTGCATAACCACTTGCTTCGCCGTTTGGGCCGCAATACGACCAAAGTCAGATGGGGTCACTTCAAATTTAATGGTGTCCCCCACTTCATAAGCCGTATTAATTTTATGGGCATCTTCTAAAGAAACTTCTAACTGAGAGTCTAAGACCATATCGACGACCTCTTTGATCGCATAAATCTTAAAGTTCCCTTTCTTCTCATCGAAGGAGACTTCCACGTTTTGCGCTTGTTGGTAGTTTCGTTTATAAGCAGTAATTAAGGCCGTTTCTAGGGCATCAATCACTACTTCAGGTTTTATTCCTTTTTCTTCTTCAAGCACAGATAGAGCATTTAGTAATTCTTTACTCATTATCTTCCCTCTTTCTAAAATTCGATGGCTAAACGCAACAAGGAGACCTTGTCTTTAGGTACGCTTACTTCTTGGCGTCTAGTTTTAACTTTTTTCTCAATGATATAATGGTCTTCTTCATTGGCCAAGAGACGTCCTTGGATATCTTTTTCACCATCAATGGCTTGATAGAAAGACGCATATACCCATTCACCAATGGCTTGGTTGACTTGTTCTTCAGTTTTCAAAGGACGCTCGGCACCCGGTGAAGATACCTCTAGATAGTAAGTTCCTTTGATGAAATCATCGCCTTCTTGGTCAATGGCTTGGGAAAGATGCTCACTAGCTAAGACACAGTCATCAAGAGAGATCCCTCCCTCTTCCGGCTTATCAATATAAACACGCAAGAACCATGCTTTGCCTTCCTTAACATACTCAACATCGTATAATTCAAAACCTAAGTCTGCTAAAATCGGTTGCGCTAATTTAGATACTTGATCGGTAATTTTTGCCATCTTATCCTCCATTTCCAGCGAAAATCATGATTTCATGAAAAAGAGTGAGCGTTCCCGCTCACTCCAATACTAGTCAATAAACTACACTAGTAATATAACATAATTTCCATTACTTGACAAGCGAAGGCCTAGTTCAAGCCTTTTATCACTCATCGGCTTCAAATAAGCCTGTCGCTTGGCTAACATTCACTGAGAATAATAAGCCCTTACCTTGGGCGCGAATATCTAACTCTTCAACAATCTTGTCAGATATTTGTTTACATTTGTCACCATCTACAACCATAACAACCACTTCTTTTTCGGGTTCAATATGGGCATTAAATAATTTCGAAAATTCGCCAGTACCTGTTCCTCGTCCATGGAGAATAGTTGCCCCATGAGCACCAGCCTCACGACTTGCTTGTACAACGTCATCTCCAAATTCGCGATCAACAATGGTAACAATTAATTGATGGCCTGTCATATTGCTTTCACTCTCCTCATATTCATAATCTTGACCGTGGTTACCTATGACACTAGAGGTATCAAGGGAAAACAAGACACCGTGTCCTTTTTTACTCATATTCATACGCTCATCTAAATAGTGGTGCATTTTATCTTCCATATCTTTAGGGATTAGCGTAAAAAACATTTCTTTTTTACGATCATGTAAGCCTAACATATTCATAATTTTATTGCTCAAGGTTCCTTGGGCACGAATGACAATCCCACCTGTTGACCCACCTTCTTTAGAAGCGGTCAACATTTTAGAGCCTTGGCCATCTTTTAAAATACCTAGTAATACAACTGGATATTGCATGTGCATCTCCTTCCCCTTAGTTCGCATCTACTTTACGTGTTCTAAGCTTAAATATCAAGCCTAATATTTGAATCATAACAACTGGAATCATAGCCACCATAGCGATAATTCCGAAGCCATCCACCAAGACATTGGCCTGTGGCAAAGTATCCGCTACCCCTTGGGAAAAGGCTAGGATAAAGGTTGCCGTCATAGGCCCTGAAGCCACTCCGCCAGCATCGAAAGCAATACCAGTAAAGAGGTCAGGAACGACAAAGGATAAAATAATTGCCAAAGCAAATCCTGGCAAGAGGAAGTGCCATAACTGCACAGCAGGTAACATAATTCTTAGCATTGAGAAGGCAAGGGCTAGGCCAACTCCAATTGATAGGGCTAGTAATAAGACATTAGAGTTAACGTAACCACCAGTGACATCTTCAACTTGCTCACCTAAGACATGGACAGCTGGTTCAGCTAAAACAACAACTAATCCCATCACTAAACCAATCCATGGCAAGAGATTACTGTGATTGTTAGCTAAGTCAGTCGCCATAAAACGTCCCATATCCATAAATCCTTGGTTTACCCCAATCAAGAATAGAGTTAAACCAATCAAAGTATAGGCGACCCCTTTGAAAATATCGGCTAATTTTTGCTTGGAGATTTTCAAATAACGATAATTAATGAAAACAAAAGCCAAAATAATAGGAATTAACGCAAATAACGATTCAAAGAAAGTATGCCCAAAAGCATAAATGAAAGGAGCAAAGATTCCCTCTGTGTATTGGTAAGCTTCACCTGATCCTTCAAACTGGCCACCTTGGATAATCGATAAAATTAATACAGCTAAAATTGGTCCTGTTGACATTGCTCCAACTAAACCAAAGGAATCATTCTCTGCTTTAGCACCACCCTTACGTTGGGAAACACTAGCTCCGATTGCTAGAATAAACGGAGTGGTTAAAGCCCCAGTGGTTGCTCCAGAAGCATCAAAAGCCATAGCCATAAATTCATTAGTTGCGAATAAGGACAAGATGGCAATGACGGCATAGACAATTAAGAAAAAATACTTCACTGAGAAAGATTTAATAACCCGTAAAACACCAAATGCTATCATAATCCCGACACCTATTGAGACAATTCCAACAATAAAACTAGAAGAAAAAGTTCCTCCAGTAGCATCTGCAATTTGATTCCCTAATATTAGAAGGTCTGGTTCGGCGACCGTTACCCCAAAACCAATCACAAAAGCAATAAACAATGCGATATAGTTAGATGATTGTTGGGTCATAAAACGTCCCAACAAATCACCAATTGGCGACATCCCTACGTCGACTCCAAATAAGAAAATGGTTAATCCAAAGATTAAAAACACGGCCCCAATGATAAAACGTGCCATCATTTCTCCCGACACATCCACAAGTGTCAAGGATAGAATGGCCACGATAACAACAATGGGTAAAACCGATGATAAAATCTCTTTTAATTTATCAGCCAGTAACTCCATTAAACTCCTCCTTACAAATGATTTCTTGTGATATTTACTTATCAAAAATTTGAGCACGATAATACTAACTTGCTAAACACTGGCAAAGCAATTTAGCAAGTTAGTGACTATGCATTTTTTGACCTTTACTACTCTTATGAATAATCGGTCAATTCTCAATATTTTAAATAAATAAACTCCTCACCTTATATCTTATAACAATTTTTGCATACTTGTAAAATAATTTGCATGAAAAACCAGAATTTATTCACTTTTTCTGTCCTAATACAGATATTATTTGACTTATAACAGTGGAAAATTTAGTTTAGCAAAAAGGCTGGAAGACAACTCCCAGCCTTTTTATAATAGAGGATTTTTTATTTGCTAGTTGGGCTTTGAAAAGCAAGAGCTTCGGATATTTGTCCAATAGGCTAAAAGATTTAAGTTCATATCTTTTGCCTATTGGATCAAATCTCTCGCTCTTACCGCTTTTGCTCACATCCTTAGTTTAAAAGTCAAAGAGGCTAAGTTGGTTTTGGTCGGGTAAGGCGTCGAGGACGTGGTTTTCACTCATGTACTCGATTAGAGTTTTGGAAACTTTACCGCGTTTTTGTAGGTCTTCTTTGGATAAAAATTCTGATTCTTCTCGGGCCGCAACGATTTGGCGGGCGACATTATTACCTAGACCATCAACGGCTCTAAATGGAGCTAATAGGGTATGGTCATCGAGAATTACAAATTCCATAGCATCAGATTTGTCAATATCAACCATTTTCATCTCTATGCCCCGCTCTTGCATTTCATTAACGATTTCCAAAATAACCAAAGTGGCCTTTTCTTTATTAGTAGCTTCATTGCCCTTATCGTGAATTTCTTTAATACGCGCCTTGGTTGCTTGTAAGCCATTAGTCATTGCAACTAAGTCAAAGTCATGAGCCCGTACAGATAAGAAGGCACAATAGTACCAGATTGGATGGTGGACCTTAAACCAAGCGACTCGCATGGCATTTAAGACGTAAGCTGCAGCGTGGGCTTTAGGGAACATGTACTTAATTTTCTCACAAGATTCCAAATACCATTCAGGAACATCGTGCTCACGCATAATGGCTTTATGTTCATCAGATAAGCCTTTCCCTTTACGCACTTTTTCCATAATTTGGAAGGCATCAGATTCTGGCAAGCCTTTATGTAGAAGATAAACCATAATATCGTCCCGGCAACCAATCACTTCTGATAAAGGAAGCCCCTTTTCACGGACGAGAACCTCAGCATTACCAAGCCATACGTCAGTCCCATGAGAAAGACCAGAAATTTGAAGTAATTCCGCAAAGGTAGTAGGTTTGGTGGCTTCTAACATTTGGCGAGTAAAGCCGGTCCCAAATTCCGGAATGCCTAATGTGCCGGTCTTAGAGTAGATTTGTTCTGGACTCACACCTAAGATTTCTGTCCCATTGAATAGTTCATAAACAGAAGGATCATCTACAGGAATATCAGTGGGCGCAATTCCTGATAAATCTTGGAGTTTACGAATCATAGTCGGATCATCGTGGCCTAGAATATCTAGTTTGAGGACATTATCATGAATGGAATGGAAGTCAAAGTGTGTGGTACGCCATTCAGCCGATTGGTCATCAGCTGGGTATTGGATAGGTGTAAAATCAAAGACGTCCATATATTCAGGAATAACAATAATCCCACCTGGGTGCTGTCCGGTGGTTCGTTTGACGCCAGTAGCACCTTGGGCAAAGAATTCTTTTTCGGTTTTACGAAGATTTAAATTGTTATCCCGATCATAGCCTAAAACATAACCAAATGCTGTTTTTTCTGCCACTGTACCGATTGTCCCTGCCCGGAACACCTTATCCTCCCCAAAAAGGACCTTGGTATAGGCATGGGCACGCGATTGATACTCTCCTGAGAAGTTTAAATCGATATCAGGCACCTTATCCCCCTTGAAGCCCAAGAAAGTTTCAAAAGGAATATCCTGGCCATCCTTCTTCATCATGGCTCCACACTGAGGACAGGCCTTATCCTCTAGATCAAAACCTGACCCTACACTCCCATCAGTGAAGAAATAGCTGTAATGGCAGTCCGGGCATACATAATGTGGTGATAAGGGATTAACCTCAGTGATTCCCATCATTGTAGCCACAAATGAAGACCCTACTGATCCCCGGCTCCCTACAATATAACCATCATCATTAGATTTTTTAACTAATTTTTGTGAAATCAAATAGATTACTGAGAAACCATTACCAATAATTGAGGAAAGTTCTTTTTCCAAACGTTTTTCGATAATCTCAGGTAAATCCTCCCCGTAAATAGCCTTGGCTTGGTTGTAAGACATTTCGGTAATTTGTTGTTCTGCTCCCTCGATTGAAGGCGTATAGAGCTTATCTTTTAAGGGTTCAACCGGTTCGATTTCAGCAGCAATGGCTTGGGAATTTTCAACCACAATTTGCTGGGCCACATCTTCCCCTAAAAAGGCGAAGTCTGCCAACATTTCATCGGTTGACCGGAAATGGGCTTCTGGGAAGAAACGGGTCCGATTTGATTTCACTGAATGAATTAAAATCTCCCGATATTTTTTGTCTTCAGGATTCAAATAATGCACATTGCCAGTCGCCACAACCATCTTTTCAGCTTCTTGACCAACCTCAAGCAAGGTTTTCATGATGTCTTCTAAGGTCGCTTCATCACGGATTTGCTCTTCTTGGATTAGGGGTTGATAAATTCCTTTAGGCATAATTTCTAAATAATCATAAAATTTGGCCTTATCAATAGCCTCACTCTTACCTTTTTGCATGATGGCTTCAAAGACTTCCCCTTCTGAACAAGCCGAACCAATCAACAAGTTTTCCCTATGTTCAGCTAACAATGACCGCGGTATACGTGGCGTCCGGTAGTAATATTTAACATTAGCGGCGGAAATCAATTTGAAGAGATCTTTCAAACCAGTTTGATTTTTTGCCAGTATGGTGGCATGGAAAGGACGCGCTCGTTTATAAGCATCACCACTACCCACGTTTTTGTTTAAATCTTGGTGGTTAGTAATATCATGATTATCCTTCGCTTCTTGCAAGAATATCCAACACAGAGCACCCGTCGTTTCAGAGTCATAAACTGCGCGGTGATGTTGTTCCAAGGCCACATTATAGTGTTTGGCTAAGGTATTTAAACGGTGTGATTTCATTTGTGGGTGTAAAAAGCGCGATAATTCTAAGGTATCAATTACCGCATTCTCTGCTTCTTCAATCCCCATACGGCGGTAAGTCGTATTTAAGAAGCCCATGTCGAAACTGGCATTGTGCGCCACTAAAATGGTGTCCTCTGACCAGTCCTTAAAGGCTTGCATCACTTCTTGTCCAGGCTTGGCATCAGCTACCATAGCATCAGTGATTCCTGTTAAATTAATGGTGGTAGATGATAAGGGATGCCCAGGATTAATAAATTCTTCAAACTGGTCAATGACATTACCCCGGTGCATTTTAACTGCTGCTAATTCAATGATTTGGTCATAAACGGCAGAAAGTCCAGTCGTTTCCACGTCAAAAACAACATAAGTGGCTTCGCCTAGGTCAATATCTTGCGGATTATAGGCAATAGGAACTCCGTCATCAACAATATTGGCTTCCACCCCATAGATCATTTTTAGACCGGTTTCCTTGGCCACCGCTGAAGCTTCAGGAAAGGCTTGTAAGGCGGAATGATCAGTGACTGCGATGGCTTCATGTCCCCAGGCCTTGGCTTGTTCAGCTAAATCAGAAATGGAATTAGTGGCATCCAGCATCGACATATTGGTATGAAGGTGGAGTTCCACCCGTTTTTGGTCTTCGGGCGCAGAATCCTGACGTTTAGATTTTTTTACTTCTTCAAAATCTCTAGCCGTCACCACAAAATCACGTTCGAAGCGGTCATCCATTTGAATGTCACCGCGAACCCGCATCCACATGCCCTCCTTAATCGCCGCAAATATGGCTTTGTCTTGATCATTTTTGGAGAACATTTGGACAATAAAGGCTGAAGTATAATCAGAGAGTTTCATCTTCAAAATTTGTCGGCCCGTTTTCAAGGTCTTAATCTCAACAGCAAAAACAACCCCTTCCATGACGGCTTGGCGTTGTTCCTCAACATAAGTATTCATAGCCTGTAAGCGATCGTCACCGGGGACTGGCTTTCCGATGGCAATCTTATCTACTTTAATTGCTTGATCATTAGTCGCTTGACTTTGCGCCATTTCTTTTTGCCGTTTGTTGGCCGCTTGAGCAATCTTTTGTTGCTCTTGCATAATGGCTTCTTGTCGGGATTGGAAATTTTCCTGACGATCGTTAGCAGTGTCTTGGTCTACAATCACTGCAAAGCTAAGCTTAGGAAAACCCACCAAACGATAATTTTGCTGAACCACTTCAAGGTAATTGGCCTCGACCAAGTCTTTGACCTGGCGATTATCAGTACGGATAATAAACCGACCATCTTCAAAACTTGGCAACTGGGCCGAGAATATTTGCCGAGTTAAGCCATTTGAGATGTTCGCCCGCTGAATAACTAAGGGCCAATAATCCAAGACCTCTTCTTGGCTGTATTCTTGGTCATTATCCACACTAATACGCATATGGGCAAAGCCAGGTGTAAAATCACTGGCAAGCTTGTCGCTTAGGGATTTAAAAACCCCAGCACTTAAGCGTTGGGGAAATTTTAAATCAAACTGCCAAACCCGAGATTGCGTGTGTAGAGTCACATTCTCAATAGCGCCAGCTTGCAAGTTTTCATCTGTTGGGGACCAATTTAATTGTTTCAATAAAATTTGGAATTTTTCTTGATTTGCTTGTGTCATAATAGCCTCCCATTACTTGACGATTTCACTCTTATTTAGCCGAAGAAGCGCATAATATCATTCCAAGTCACTGCAATCATTAATAAGAAAACTAAAACCACACCGACTATATTGATATAAGCCTCTATCTTATGAGAAAGTGGCTTACCACGGACTAATTCAATAAGATTCAAAACTAGTTTCCCACCATCTAAGGCTGGAATAGGTAAGAGATTAACAATACCCAAGTTAACACTCAATGCCCCTAACCAGGACAGTAAACCTAACCATCCCATAGAAACCACCTGGGAAGTCGCTTGGTACATATAAACTGGCCCCCCAAAATTATTAATATCGAAGCCATTTTTGACCATTGAGCCGATAACAGCAAACACCATAGCGATTATAGCCCATGCCCGTTGAAAACCAGCAGCAATAATGGTTAATGGGTTCATACTTTGACTTGGGGTCACGCCCAGTTGGCCTATCTGACTTCCATCACTAGCTTGAGCAGCTGTTGGCGTCACAGTAATGCTATGCTCCTTACCATCGCGTTGATAGGTCAAGTCTAATTCTTCTTTGGGGTGATTGGAAACAGCATCGCCAATCGCGGCAAAAGAATCAATCGATTGGCCAGCAATTTCTGTAATTTGATCTCCTGCTTGCAGACCAGCATCAGCAGCCGGACTTGAATCAACCACATCGCCAATGACAGGATCATTAGTAGGCACTCCTCCTTGGAAGAAACCTAATAGAATAAAGGCTAAAACAGCCAAAATAAAATTATTCATCGGCCCCGCAAAATTAGTCAGCATACGTTGCCAAATTGACGCCGATTGAAATTGTCGATCGCTAGGAGCAACCTTAATAATAGTCCCATCTGCTTCAACTAAATTGGCCGTACGACTCACTCGAAAACGTCTTACGTCTGTTTGACCAAAGGGAATTCCTTCGATAAACATTTCATCCTCTAAATCGCTAGCAAATACTTCGATCGGTAAGCCATTATAGTTTTGCTGGTCAGTGGCTAAAGAAATCGTTTCTACTTGACCATCACTATCTGTTTCTAAAATTAATTGCATCCCACGCTCAATTGTTTCCGCCATTTCGTCTAGACCAGCCATCCGAACATAGCCCCCAATAGGCAATAGTCTTAAGGTATAAGTGGTTTCATCACCTTGATAATGGTAAATTTTTGGCCCCATACCAATTGAAAATTCTCTCACTAAAATATTGGCACGTTTGGCAAAATAAAAATGACCAAACTCATGAAAAATGACAATTATTGAGAAGATAAGAATAAATGCCACTATAGATTGCATAAGACTAACCCCTTTTTACTAAAAGAATGAAATTATAAAATAAAACATTGGCAAAGAAATTAACATATTATCAAAACGGTCTAATAGTCCACCATGACCAGGAAGGATTTTGCCAGAATCCTTGACGCCATAATACCGTTTAATCGCGGATTCTACCAAATCACCTAATTGACCAATGAAACCGATTAAAATCACTACAATCAGGTTTTGCCAAATCGTGATGCCAAAGAAATTATCAAAGGCCAACAATAAGGAAGATAAGGCAAAGGCGCCAATAATACCACCAATAGATCCTTCCACGGTTTTATTAGGTGAAATATCTGGTGCTAATGGCGTATGACCTAACTTACGCCCCACAATATAGGCAAAGGAATCATTTCCCCACACTAAAACCATGACAAAAATTAAGGGCATTAAGCCATAATGACGTGTTTCGATAAGAAAATGATAGCCCCTACCGACATATAAAGCACTCAAAGATAAGGTCCCTACCGTCTGAAAGTTGACTCTTTGTGGTGCAAAAACAGAAATATACAATAAGAGCACAGTGCCCGCATAATAGACAATCATTTGGTCAATATCATTGGGCAAGCTGGCCATATACTTACTGGGTAAAATCAATAGGACAGTAATCAGTATGGTCAAAAAAGATTCTATAGTCCATAAGGGCAACTTAGCCATATGGATCAACTCGCTAACTGTCACAATACCCATAAAAACAACCAAGCACTCAAAAGCCCAGCCACCCATAATCAATAAGGGTAAAAACACTGCCAAGGCAATGATGGCAGTGATCACTCTTTGTCTCATCACCCTGCCTCCTTCCTATTTACTGTTAATTTGTTCTGAAGTCTTACCAAAGCGCCGATGCCGACGTTGGTATTCAAGAATACACTCCTTAAAAACTTCCTCATCAAAATCTGGCCACTTAGTATCAACAAAATAAAGCTCAGCATAAGCTAGCTGCCATAGCAGATAATTACTTAACCGGACTTCGCCGCTGGAACGAATCAAGAAGTCTGGATCAGCATAATCCCCTAATTGAGCCGTCATCAAATGTTGGCTAATGACAGTTTCATCAATAGCTTTAGGCTTAAGTTCCCCAGTTTCAACCTCTTTAGCAATGGTCTGGACAGCTTGGGTGATTTCATTACGTGAGCCATAATTAAAGGCGATATTCAAGATAAGACCAGTATTATTTTTGGTTTTTTCTAAGGCATTCTTGATATAGGATTGGGTCAATTTCGGAGCCGCACTCAAATCGCCGGACAAACGTACCTGAACATTATTTTTAATTAAATCAGGTAAAATTTCATCATTTAATATTTTAGGTAATTGCATCAGATAGTTGACCTCTTGGGCTGGACGCCGCCAATTTTCAGTTGAAAAAGCATAGGCCGTTAAAACCTTGACGCCTAGTTTATGTGCTGCAATAACGACACGTCGTAAAGCCATCAACCCTTCATAATGGCCTTCTGTGCGTTTTTGACCGCGCTCTTGGGCCCAACGTCCATTTCCATCCATAATAACAGCAACATGGTTAGGAATTGGTAATGTTTCCTTGATTTCATTTAATTGGTCCATACTATCCCCCCGAACTTACTTAACCCATTGTATCAAAGATAGGGCACAAAAAATACTAAAATGTTATTAAAAAAACTCCAGAAAAGTGTAAGCACTTTACTGGAGTCATTGAATAGTGGCTATTCTGACCAACTAGACATTAAGAATTTCGCTTTCTTTATTTTCAGCGATAGTTTCCATATTTTTAACACTGGCATCAGTTAATTTTTGAATGTCATCTTCATAGTTGCGAACGTCATCTTTAGTGAGTTCATTATTTTTTTCTGCTTTTTTAACTTCATCCATGGCATCACGACGAATATTACGGACAGCAATCTTACCATCCTCTAAGTCACGCCCTACTAATTTCACTAATTCTTGCCGACGTTCTTGGGTCAAGGCTGGGATAGTTAGGCGGATAACATTACCATCGTTTGTTGGCGGGATACCAATATCTGACATTTGAATCGCCTTATCGATTTCTCCTAGAGAGGATTTATCATAAGGTGTAATCATCAACATCCGAGGCTCGGGAGTCGAAATGGTGGCTAATTGATTAAGAGGGGTTGGTGCTCCATAGTAATCAACATTAATCCCGTCTAACAATGAGGCGTTAGCCACACCTGCCCGAATACGGTTCAGTTCCCGTTGTAGGGAGTCTTCACTTTTCTGCATACGCTTCTTGGTTTCATTTAATAAATTTTCAATTGCCATAATTATGACTCCTTATCTGAAATTGTTGTTCCAATGGCTTCGCCTAAAACAACGCGCTTAATATTTCCGCTTTCATTGAGGTTAAAGACGACAAGAGGAATATGGTTATCCATGCTTAATGAACTAGCAGTCGAATCCATTACTTGTAGGTTCTTGTTGATAATTTCTAAATGGGTTAATTCGGTATATTTTTCAGCTGAGGCGTCTTTCTTAGGATCGGCTGAATACACCCCATCAACACCATTTTTGGCCATTAAGATGACATCGGCATCGATTTCGGCCGCCCTTAATGCAGAGGTAGTATCCGTTGAGAAGTAAGGGTTCCCTGTTCCAGCCGCAAAGATAACGACCCGGCCTTTCTCTAAATGACGTTCAGCCCGTCGTCTGATGTAAGGTTCAGCAATTTGGCGCATTTCAATAGAGGTTTGTACCCGAGTAGGGACACCAATATTTTCTAGGACATCTTGTAAGCCTAAAGCATTCATAATTGTGGCAAGCATCCCCATGTAGTCTGCTTGAGCGCGTTCCATACCCATTTCTTCACCAGTAATCCCACGCCAGATATTACCACCACCTACAACGATGGCAATTTCAATACCCAGTGCATGTACTTCTTTGATTTCCTGGGCAATTTTCTTCATTGTTTCAGGATCAATGCCAAAACGATCATTACCAGCTAAGGCTTCCCCACTCAGTTTTAGAACAATTCGTTTATATTTTGCTTCTACCATAATTTAGCTCCTTATAAAAAAGGTTGGAAATGAGCTGTCATTCCCAACCTTGTCTCTCGAATGAACCAACTCATTCTATCACGTTACTGAATTCTTATTTACCCATTTGGCTTGCTACTTCATCAGCGAAGTTTTCTTCACGTTTTTGCATACCTTCCCCTACTTCGTAACGAACAAAGGAGAGTACTTTAGAATCATGGGCAGCTGCAAATTCGCTAACAGTTTGGCTATCATCTAGTAAGAATTTTTGATCAACTAAGCAAATTTCAGCGAAGAATTTCTTCAAGCGGCCTTCAATCATTTTTTCAACGATATTAGCAGGTTTTCCTTCTTTTAAGGCTTGTTCAGTTAACACTTCTTTTTCGTGTTCACGAACATCAGCAGGCACGTCTTCTTCGTTAAGGAAGCGAGGTTTCATTCCTCCAACATGCATTGCTACTTGTTCAGCAACAGATTGGTCAGAACCTTCAACTAGGGTTAATACGGAAATACGACCACCTTGGTGAACATAAGTACCGAAAGATTGGTCATCGGATTTTGTGACTGTTTCAAAACGACGTAAAGAAATCTTTTCCCCAATGACAGAAGTTGCTTCACGCAAGTAGTCTGCTAGTGATTCCCCATCAACATCAATGCTTAAAGCAGCATCAAGGTCAGCAGGTTTATTAGCTAAAATATTTTCAGCGACTTTGTTTAATACTTCAATAAATTTGTCATTTTTAGCAACAAAGTCTGTTTCAGAGTTAACTTCAACGATTGCAGCGTCGTTACCATCAACAACAACTTTAGTTAACCCTTCTGCGGCGATACGGTCTGCTTTTTTATCAGCTTTAGCAAGACCGTTTTCACGTAGGTAGTCAACTGCCTTGTCCATGTCACCTTCAACGGCTACCAATGCTTTCTTGGCATCCATCATACCTACACCAGTACGGTCACGTAATTCTTTTACTTGTTTAGCTGTTACTGCCATTTGAATAAATTCCTCCTAAGTAATTTATGTCTAAATAAAAGGCTACCTTATAAGAGAAGCTTTTTCCGCTTGCACCTTATAAGATAGCCAGCTACTCTAACCATTATTTTACGCTATAATGTTTGATACTTCAAGACTTGACTTTGCTTATTCAACTTCTTCAGCGTTGTCTAAAACATCGTCAGATTCAAAGTCTTCAGCAGTGATTTCTGCTTCAGCTTCTTCTTGAGCGCCTTGTTGGCCTTCGATTACAGCATCAGCCATAGTTGCTGCAATTAATTTAACGGCACGGATAGCGTCATCGTTTGATGGGATTACGTAATCAACATCATCTGGGTCACAGTTAGTATCAACCATAGCTACTACAGGGATGTTTAATTTTTGTGCTTCCGCAACAGCGATTGCTTCTTTACGCGGGTCAACAACAAACATTACGTCTGGAATACGTGGCATTTCTTTGATACCACCCAAGAATTTTTCAAGACGTTCGCGTTCTTTAAGAAGGCCAACAACTTCTTTCTTAGGTAAAACATCAAATGTGCCGTCTTCTTCCATACGGTCAATATTTTTTAGGTAGTCGATTCGTTTTTGGATAGTTTCCCAGTTAGTTAAGGTACCACCTAACCAACGATGGTTAACATAGTATTGTCCTGCACGTTGGGCTTCATCGGCAATTGAATCTTGTGCTTGTTTCTTAGTTCCGACAAATAATACCACACCATCATCTTGGGCAACAGAACGTACAAAGTTATGGGCATCATCAATCAATTTCACAGTTTGTTGTAAATCGATAATGTAAATGCCGTTACGTTCAGTGAAGATGTAAGGGGCCATTTTAGGATCCCAACGACGTGTTTGGTGTCCAAAGTGTACACCAGCTTCTAATAATTGTTTCATGCTTACTACTGACATAAATAATTCCTCCATTTGGTTTATTTTCCGCCGCTACTTCTAAAAAACGCCACTCGTTATTGAGCACCACGCGTTTTCATCCATAGCGTGTGAATTTACTGTGCAATAGGCACCAAATCATTCTAACAAATTACTCTTCTAATGACAAGGGTTATTTAATTAATCCCCAAGATGAATTGTAAGTCTTCAAGACTAAGTGATTGTTTGGCTGATCCATCTTCAGCAAAGAGTTCATCAAAAAGCACACGCTTCTCTTCTTGTAATTCGGCAATTCGCTGTTCGATGGTCCCTTCAGTAATAAAACGATAAACTTCTACATCATGAGTCTGACCAATTCGGTGGGCCCGACCAATGGCTTGTTCTTCAACCGCTGGATTCCACCATAAGTCATAAAGGAAGACAGTATCTGCTCCCGTTAGGTTCAATCCGACTCCCCCTGCCCGCAAGGAAATTAAGAACACTTTACGCTCTCCTTGGTTAAAGGCTTGCACCTGAGCTTGACGGTCTTGCTTTTTGGTCTTCCCGGTAATTGAATAATAAGAAATGCCCATGGCTTGTAAGTGGTCTTCCATTAATTTAAGCATAGAGGTGAATTGAGAAAAAACTAATACCGATTTATCTGCATCTAATGCTCGATCTAAAGACTCTTTGAAATATTCAAACTTACCAGATTCACCTTGGTAATCTGCATTAATCAATTTGGGATGACAACAAATTTGCCGCAAACGGGTAATTCCAGCCAACAGATCCATATGCATATTGGCTTGTTTATCATGGGCTTGTAGTTTATGTTTAATATCTTCTAAATAAGCTAAGTAGATATTTTTTTGCTCGCGTTCCAACTTGGTATAACGATCAGTGACTTCCTTATTAGGTAGGTCCAAGGCCACCTCTTCCTTGGTACGACGATAAACGAAAGGTGAGACCACACGACGGATTTCTTCCGTAGCCATTTGTTGGTAGCTTTTAGCTTCTGGAAGTAGTCCAGGTAAAACAATCTGCATCAAGGCCCAAAATTCATTGAGATTATTTTCTAATGGTGTTCCTGATAAGGCCAAGCGCATTAAGGCGCCTTGTTTTGCGACAGACTGATAAAGCATCGTTCGTTCATTTTTAATGGCCTGAGCTTCGTCTAAGACCAAGATATCGTATATCGTTTCTTGGTAAGCGTCCTTGTCATTACGGTAACTCTGATAAGAAGTAATCGCCACAGTATGGTCGGTTTGCCGTAAGTCTTCTCGCTCTTGGGCTGACCCATCAATCACTAACACTTTGATGTCAGGAGCAAACTTACGGAATTCATAGGCCCAGTTATAAAGCACAGAAGCTGGCGCTAAAACTAAGCCTTGTATCGCTTTGTCGTTGTTCCAACTAGATAAGATAAAGGCAATGGTTTGCACCGTTTTCCCTAGCCCCATTTCATCGGCTAGTAACCCTCCTAATTGATACTTACCCAAAGCCTGCATCCATTTGACCGCTTGTAATTGGTAATCGGCCAAGTCGGTTTTTAAGCCATTTAAATCAACCGACATGTGGTCTTTGGAATGAATCACTTCATCATAAAATTGTTGGAAGAGCTCTTGACCTTTTAAGGCGGAGGCATATGGCAAGGTTTGATAAATAGGAACAACATCCCCATTATGCCAAGTCTCATTTTGTTGATTGAGATGTTTAAGCATGTCCGTTTCTTGGTCTTCTAAAATATTTTGCACATCGAGCACTCGACCATCATCCATTTGATAATAATCTTCGGCATTCACAATGGCCGCTAGAATACGGTCCACTTCCTCACTCTCAACATCATCAATAGTGAAGTCAATACTCAAATAACGGTTCCCTGAATCGCTATTAACCTGTAAACGTGGGTTGATATTTTCAGCGTCTAAATCAGCTAATTTATCGGTATAAGAATAAGCCCAATCAGCAGGCATCATATGCAATAAGCGCTTGAGATAAGCCATAGCTTGGGAGATTGAAGCAAATTCAGACTGGTAAATATCCCCTTGAGGAGAGAAGCCCAGAGAAATCAAAGTATTTTCAACCGTGATTTCTTGGAGATAATCCCTAAACAAAATGGCTTGATCAGGCAATTTTGTCTCCCCCAAACGCTTCCCTATTTGATAGTCGCCATAATGAAAGACGACGGCAATCTCTAGGGCATTGGCTTGGGCATTAAAGACTAATTCAACAATTTGTTGATCAGCTAAAGCTGAAATTTTATCCTCAGCTATACCATTAATGGTCCCTAATTTGGTCAATAAATAGCCAAACAAAGCAAGGAAGGCATGAGCATCTTCTTGATCTAAATCTAAGGTGAAATCATTTTCAGCAATTTGTTGGTGAACTAAATCCAAAGCACTATACTCTTTAGCAGATAAATTCAGCCCTATAATGCCTTGGTCACTGGCGGCAATGCCATAATTTTGGAAAATTTTAATTTTAGGGTTAAAATTTAATTGCCAATTTTCTCCTTGATCATTGATTGCTAAGACTTGAGCTTTTTCCTGACTCAAGTGAGGATGTAATTCTTCTTGATCAATGATGAGCTTAATATCAAGTGCCTTAGCTGTATCTGGCGCGATTAATGCTGTAAATTCATCAGCCGATAAGAAGTACCGCTGTTTCAAGTTTTTACTCTCGGGCGCATGGAGCATCTTACTGGCTAATAAATTAGTAAACTGATAGTTTCTAGCCAAATGATTGAGAAAGTCATAAGCCGTTTTATCAAAACAATAAGGACTTAATAAAACTTGTTCTCGCTCACGATTTGGCAAGGTATATAGACCTCGTTCATTAAAAATGTGAAAGAATTGTTCCAAATCAGTGACGTAATATTGTCTTTGGTGACCTATTTTTAACCGTAAATAAAATAAATCATGATAATCAATTTGAAAGGCTGAAACTGCTTCATTATATATTTCAATAGTAATAGCAAGTTGAGTTAAACTAGGCCGCTGATTCATCTGATTATTGCTCACTTGAAATTCTTGGTCAAACTCTTCCACCAAAGTATCCACCAAAGGCTCACTATCTTCTACTTCTGGATAGCGCCTTAACTCATCATTAAATTTAAATACCCGGGTCATTCCTAACTCGCGCAAGAATAATTCAGCGGCCACTGTATGCTTGCAATAACCTTTCTTGGCAAAAGCATCACAGGAACAATAGTCTTCTTCCTTGGCCGTTCCATCTAGAATCACCTTATAAGTTTGGTCGTCAATGATTTCCGCTCGCCACACGGTTTCCGTTTCATCAGGTACCAGTTTAATGACACGATCCTGGTTGACCAATTCACGGCCTTCTTCCATTGTTTTACTAGCAATACTCCATTTCATGCTTTACACCCCGCAGAATTCGCAATTTCCTATTTCTCAATTATAACATTAAATCAAGTAATCTGCAGTGTGAAGGGTTTCCACAACAATATCACGAAATAACAGGATGTAAGTCAATCGCAACAAGGGACGGACCATATCGAAAAAGACAAAAAATGGTAACAGCCATTTTGATGGCTCATTCAGAAATGGACGCCGGCCCTGCGATTGCGAGCTCGACTATGAGGATGCGATGAAAAGCAAAAAGGCTGGGATAAAAATCCCAGCCTCTCAAACAGTGGCTCTATTGCTATTTTGTTTATAATCTAACGTCGCAATTGAGCTTGTCATAAATACCTCTCATCCTGACACTACTCCGTACGCAGAGCAGTGACTGGATCTTTTTTGGCTGCTGATCGTGCTGGGTAAAGTCCACCCAAGACGGTAATTACAGTCGCTAAGAGGATCAATGCCATGATAGCTGGCCATGATAGATAAGCAGAGACATCTGGCCAGTCAAAGACATTATGGATCACATAATTGGCGATAAGAATTATTGCGTACGACACGCCAATTCCCACTAATCCTGATGTTAGACCAATTAGTAAGTTTTCTGCAATGAACATGGTTGTAGTATTGTTCTTGCTAGCACCTAAAGCGCGTAAAACACCAATTTCCTTGGTCCGCTCTTGAACAGAAATGTAGGTGATAATTCCAATCATAATAGCCGAAACAATCAATGACACTGAAACAAACCCGACTAATACATAGGTAATTACATTAATAATCGAAGCGACTGATGAAGTTAGTAAGCCAACAAAGTCGGTATAGGTAATTTGTTGTTCAGCATCCACTTCATTATTATAGTCAGTGATCAACTGATTGAGTTCATCTTTTTGATCAAAGGAATCCGTATAAATATTAATTTCTTCTGGATGGTCATAGTCAACCAAACCAAATGTTTCTAAATTATCATTATAATTAAAGTCAGCTAAAGCATCATCATAAACTTGTAAGAAGTCTTCGTCGCTAGCATCATTAGCTAACCACTGATCAAATAAACCGACAATCGGGCTAGTGTCTTGATCCCCATTAGCTGAAACATTAGGTATTTGTCCACCCATTAGCATCGCGGCTTGGCTATCATCGCTGGCTGCTTCATTGTCAGCACCGGCTTGATTTTGGTCATTATCAGCAACATAAGTAAAGAAGGCCATCGCTTTTTCGTCATCGGCTAAGTTTTTCAAATAGTCTTGGGCTTGAGAAATCTTTTCCCCATCACCTTCTGCTTGGAATGGTGTACCCGTTAAGACATTAGTTTCCGGGTTATTTTTTTGCGCTTTGACTACTGGACTCTGGTCGGTTAAATCAGCGAGTTCACTGGTTAACTGGTCCGTATAAACAAGTGGACCCCTTAAAATAGAAGTAGCTTGCTCATTATTTGGGGTAATAATTCCCACAACCTCAATCTCATAGCCTTGGTCTTTGACCTTATCTTTACTCGGTTCTTCCTCAGATAAAGTGAAAGTATCATTATCTTCTTGTTCATAGTTATAAGCAGTCGGTAAGAGGTGGTAGGTCTTGTTTAAAACTTGATCATCTGTAAATGGGGTTTCAATAGTCTCCTCTCCTGCTTCAACCGCTGATTGAATATCATCGTATTGGTCTTGAGTAATCAAACCTAGTGACAAGGCATCTTCAGGGAACAGAGAATAATCGGGATTGGTCACTAGAAGCACTTGATTGGCTTGATTAGGCCAGTCACCAGCCACTAAATCATAATTATTTTTAATCAGTGGACTAGGCGCATGGTTGTCATCAGTCAACATTTCTTGGAAATTTTCTCCTGTTTCATCCTCATCTCCTGAAAACGAAAAGTTGGCACCAAAGCTTGGCTGGTCGTGCTCTTCAGCCACAGCATCGGTGTTAATCCATTGACCTTCACTGTCTTCAGTATAGGCTGAGAATTTCAAATTGTATTTATAGTCAATCCCATTTTTACCAATAGCGGATTGCGCTCGATCATTATTTTCTAAAAATTCTTTGAAAGCAGTCAAGTCATTGGCTTGGGCTCCTTCTGTCAAGGTATTTTCCGCTTCCATTTGCATGGTATTCAATTTCAAACCATCAAAGTCGCCATCCATGGCTGCTTGAGTTTCAGAAGAAAAAGACTCGCCCATTTCAAAGAGGCTGGCCAAATCCATTTCTTCAGAGCGAATCGTTATCGGGTAAGATGCTAGAGTATCTTCTTGAACTTGGCTAATATAGTCGCTCACCCCATTTGCTAGTGCTAGGATAAGAGCAATCCCAATAATCCCAATCGACCCCGCAAAAGCAGTTAATAAAGTACGGGCTTTCTTGTCCCAAAGATTATTAAAGGAAAGGGCCATAGCGGTCCAAAATGACATGCCTGCCTTTTTAGCAGGGGCTTGACCACTTTGCTGCGCCTCAGAAATATCATAAGGACGCGAATCTGAAGTAATCTTCCCATCTGTCAGACGCACAATTCGATTAGAATATTCTTCGGCCAAGTCGGGATTATGGGTCACCATAATCACTAAACGATCTGTGGCGACTTCTTTGAGCAAATCCATTATAGCCACAGAGGTTTTGGAATCCAAAGCTCCTGTGGGTTCATCAGCTAGGATAATTTCAGGATCATTAACCAAGGCCCGAGCAATGGCTACCCGCTGCATCTGCCCACCAGATAACTGATTAGGTTTCTTATGGATATGGTCTTTTAAGCCCACCTTTTCTAAGGCTTGGATAGCCTTATCTTCTTGCTCATCCTTGGATAAGCCCCCTAATTTCAATGCTAAGAGAACATTATTTAATACCGATTGGTGGCCAATCAAATTATAGGATTGGAAGACAAAACCAATCGAATAATTACGGTAAGTGTCCCAATCACGGTCCGAATAATCCTTGGTGGACCGACCATCAATCTTAAGATCTCCACTATCATAACGATCAAGACCACCAATAATATTTAAGAGGGTCGTTTTCCCTGATCCGGAGGCGCCTAATATTGAAACAAACTCATTTGCTCTAAAGGCCAGTGAGATATCGTCCAAGGCATGCTGGGTAAACTCACCTGTAGTATATGACTTATTAATATGTTGGAGTTCTAACATCTTGTCCCCTTTTCTTCTTTCTTTAATATTTTGCCAAAAAAATCATTACATTTTGCTTACTCGCAATTATTTTAACGTTTTTTTTGCTGACGTCTAGCTATGCGCTCATCATGGTCACGTTTCGCTGCATCTAAGTCATAAAAATAGTCAGGATTTAAAATAGCATCATTTTCAGTAAAAGCATCCTTCATAGCAGTTTCTAAGGCCTGACTTTGTTCTTTAGATAAGCGTTTCACATCCGGCATGGGAATAGTCTGCCCTACTCGAACCTGGATACGATTTTCTGGCTTACGACTAAAGATTTGCCCTAAAGTCATGGGGCCTTGGAAAACCACTGGTAAAATATCGGTTTTGGCCATTTTAGCGATGGCCACTGCACCTGGCTTGATTTCATCAGAATAGCGAGACCCTGTGGGAAAGATACCTAAATGTTTCTCTCCTCCCTTTAAGACCCGGACAGCTGCTTTGATGGACTTGGCTTGGGGCTTATCTCGGTTGATAGGAATAACCCCTAATTGATTAAACAACCAAGAAAATAAGGCATTAGAAAATACTTCCTCTTTAGCCACAAAGGCAACTTTTTTTGGGTAGAGAGCGATAGCCACCGCAACAGGATCAAACCAAGACCGGTGGGGGGCCACCACCATATAAGTTTTTTCCGCATCGAAATCTTCATGATACTCATAGTGGCCTTTCCCATTCACTAAACGTAATAAGCCAGAAACGAGACGAATTAGTAAACTATAAAGCATGTCTTAGTTAAACCTCACTTTCCTGAAATGTTTGTAATTGATACATATCATAGTAAGTGCCACCCTTAGCAATCAATTCATCATGGGTGCCGCGTTCAATAATTTGACCATGACGCAAGACCAGAATTTGGTCAGCATCTTTAATGGTAGACAGACGATGAGCAATAATAATTGTCGTTCGACCCCGCCGCATATTAGCCAAACCAGCTTGGATTTTTTGTTCAGTAGCGGTGTCAATATTGGCTGTTGCTTCATCTAGAATCAAAATTTTAGGTTCCCTCACAATGGTCCGAGCAAAACTTAATAATTGTTTTTGCCCAGTAGAGAAGGCTGCACCTCCTTCAATGACCTTGGCATGGTATTGACCATCCAAATGATTGATGAAATCATCTGCCTTCACAAATTCAGCTGCAGCTTGGACATAGGCAGGATCATAGTCCCCATGGAGAGCAATGTTATCAGCAATGTCGCCATAAAACATGAAACTGTCTTGTAAGACTAAGCCCATTTTGTCTCTAATTTCTGCCATGGGAATTGCTTTGATATCTTGGCCGTCAATTTTTACCTGTCCTTGATCAAAATCATAGAAACGCATAAGGACATTAATAATTGACGACTTGCCTGATCCTGTCTGTCCCACTAAGGCCAAAGTTTGGCCAGCTGGTAATTGGAAGTTGATATCATGGAGTACTTCATTTTCCCCATCGTAGGAGAACGACAAGTTGTTTACTTCAATCGCTCCTTCTTCGATTTGTCCTTGAGCGCCTTCAAGCGATTGGGGCGCCATTTCATTATAGGCTAAAAGTTTTTGGACCCGAGATCCTGACACCATACCATCTTGGAAGATTGATAAGGAATCAATCATTTGACCTAATGGATGGAAGAATGACTTGGAGTAAGAAGTAAAGGCATAGATTACCCCAATATCAACTGCTATACCTTGTAGGAATTGCTTTCCTAATAAATAGAGCACTAAAGCCAAGGCCAGAGCTTCAATAAGATTAATGGCTGGCATCAATAATAGGGCGTCCATTTTAAACATTGCTTTACGAGCAACAACGTACTCTTGGTTGACGGCATCAAATTCAGCCATCATCCGATCTTCTTGACCAAATAATTGGATGATTTCAATTCCCGAGATGGATTCACTCAAACGCGCGTTCAAACGACTCAAGGCTTCCCGCATTCGACCATAAATAATAGTCGAATATTTTTGATAGGTGTAAACAAGCAACAAAAGAATCGGTAAAAAAGCAATAAATGATAGGGCTAATTGCCAATCTAAGGCAAACATAGCTACACCAATAGCCACTAGGTTAAAAATCCCATTAAAGAGATTAAGGAAAACATCCCAAAATTGTTTAATGGTTTCGGTATCATTCGTCACCCGCGACACAACTGTTCCATTAGGCACTTGGTCAAAATACCGCATGCCTAGATGAATCACATGATGGTAGAGACGGTTACGAATATCAGCTACCGTTTTCTCAGAAGCCATTCGGAAACTATAGTGTTGCAGGTATTGCAATAAAGCTTTGAGAACAGTCAAAATAAAGTAAAAAACACTCATCTTAATCGTAATCGTCATTGTAACTGATTGTGTGGCCAAATAATTGTCCATATATTGTTGGATGACCACAGGCAGGTAAGCAGCAATTCCTGATACCCCTGCCATAGCAATAAAGGCCAAAGCAAATTGACCCAAATAAGGTTTAGTAAAAACCATTAACCCAGTAAAAATTTGCCATTGTTCTTTGAGAGAGAAGGAAGTTTTACGATTCGCTATTTTTTCCATTGGTCACCCTCCTCTGTTAATTTAGCTTGTAATTGTTGCTTACTATAAGTTTCTGCATACCAACCACCAGCAGCAACAAGTTGCTGATGCTGGCCACGTTCAATAACTTGACCATCATCCATCACCAATATCTCGTCTGCATGCATCAATGAAGACAGCCGATGAGCCGCAATCAAGGTTGTTTTATGGGCGCGATAACTTTTTAGATTATTAAGTATACGTTCCTCTGTCTGAGCATCGACTGCAGACAAGGAGTCGTCTAAGATAAGATATTCAGGTTGAACAGCCAAAGCGCGAGCAATAGAAATCCGTTGCTTTTGCCCTCCTGATAAGGAAACACCCTTTTCTCCAACCTGGGTATCGTAACCCAGTGGAAAGGACATTATATCATCGTGAATATCAGCCAATTTAGCATATTCTTCCACTTCTTCTTGGCTTAATTTAGGATTGGCAAAACGAATATTTTCTCTAATAGTATCGGAAAATAAAAAGTTATCCTGAGGGACATAGCCAAAAGCTTGGGACAAGGAATCAAGCGAGAAGTTTTTAATATCTTCATCATTAAAACGAATATGGCCCTTATAATGATCGTATTCTCGCAACAAGAGTTTAAACAAGGTCGTCTTACCCGAACCTGTTCGACCAGCAATCCCTAAGGTTTGACCATCTTCTAGGCGAAAATGCACATTACGAATATTAGTCCCTTGGTCTTCATCAGGATAGGTAAATTCGTCCACAGCAAAATCAATTTGACCTGCTAGAGGCTTAGAAGTTGTTTTATCACTCTCTACAATATGAGACGTTTCATCTAAGAGCGCTTCCACTCGGTCCCAAGAGGCATTCCCACGTTCTAAAGTATTAACCAAATTACCCACTGCCAAGAGTGGCCAAGTCATATTAGCCAAATAAGAAAAGTAAGCCACCAAATCACCTATAGAAATCCGTCCTGATTGAACAAAGAAGGTTCCCACAAATAAAGTCAAAACATAGGTCAATCCAATAATTACTTCAATCACCGGGCTATAAGCCGCCTCTATCTTATACACCTTTTGGTTTGTCTCTACGACATGGTCAACAGCGCCTTGGTAGTCTTGATAGAAGTCTTTTTCCTCACCAAAGGCCTTGACCACTTTAACACCAGAAATACTTTCTTGCACTTGATCATTTAACTTAGAAAAAGCTTCCAATGAATAGCGGAAGGATTGATTCATCTTCTTGCCCAGGACGCGAGAGGTAATAATTAACAAAGGAAAAGGCAAGATAGTTAATAAGGTTAACTTCCAATCAATCAAAAATACCATAGAAAAAATGGTAACTGCAGAAATGGAAATTGAATCGGTTAGCGTTAATATCCCCCCACCTGCTACAAAACGTAAGGCGGCTAAGTCATTCGTCGCATGGGCCATCAAATCCCCAGTTCGATATTTATGGAAAAAATTAGCATCCATTTGAGTAAAATGTTTAAAAAGCCGGTTACGCATAATTGATTCCAACAAGGTAGAATTGCCAAAGATCGCAGTCCGCCAACCAAAACGCAACACATACATAATTAAGCCAAACACAACAATTAAGGCAATTTGACTAAACAATAAGCCAGCCGTAAGTGTGCCATTGGCAATTTGATCAATAACATTACCAACAATTCGCGGCGTAGCTGCCGTCAAAATAGCACAGGTAATCAAAGCGAAAACTCCAAAAAGATAGGACTTCCATCTTAATTTAAAAAACCATGCTAATTTTTTGAAAATTGAAAACATAACAAACCTCCTAAGATTTAAAGGATGAGAGTCAATCGCAGTAAGGGACGCACCATATAGAGAAGACAAAAAATGACGGACCCATTTTGATGACTCATCCAGAAATTGACACCGGCCCTGCAATTGTGAACTCGACTAAAAGGGTGCGACAAAAGTCATTAAGAACAGAATCTTGGACCAAAACATGAAAGATGTCAAACAGCCATCTGAGAGATTTTGGGAAAGCTAGTCTGTTCTGGCTTTTGAACCCCAACTCAGAATGCGAGTCAATCGCAATCACTTCCTAGCTAAGTGCAAAGCAAGTAGCCTACTTAGCAATAAAGCTGGGACCGTGGTCCCAGCTCTCATTATTATTTACGTTTTTTTGTTGCGCCACGCATTGATTGTGAAATTTGGCGTACGCGCTTAGCAGAAGGCTTTTGCCCCATTTGCGCCATCATGGTACGGATCATTTCTTCAGAAATTGGTGGGTTTTCTTCAAAATACTTCACCATATACTTCCGCGAGATGAAAAAGCCTGCCACCATTCCCACAAGTAATGCAATCACTACAACAAAAATCCATGCTCCAGTCGTCATTTCTACAATAACTCCTCTCTTTTTATCACCTTTCTATTCTACTAGATGTTAGCTCAATTTGCAAAAACTTATAGTGGTTTTTTCGGCAAATTAGCCAAAATTTCTTGATAAGGCTTAGGTAAAGGCACTGTAAAAGTCAACCGTTCCATCGTCCTAGGATGAGTAAAAGATAAGGTCCCAGCGTGCAAAAACTGCCCTTGCTTAGTAAAGAATTGGTCTTTATGTTCCCGAGCATAGAGAGGATCATCGACTACGGGGTGACCGATATACTGCATATGAACTCGAATTTGGTGGGTTCGGCCTGTTTCCAAACGTAAGCCCACATGAGTGTAGTCTTGAAAACGGGTATACACTTTAAAATGAGTCACAGCAGGTCGCCCCTCTTCATGCCCTTCATAGCGCAAACGGTCTTTAGGGTGACGACGAATTGGAACATTGATGCTTGCTTGGTCTTCCACAATTTGCCCATAGACCAAGGCCGTATAAATCCGCTCCATGGAATGATTTAAAGCTTGTTGACTCAAGTGGTCAAAAGCCAAGTCAGATTTTGCAACCACCAATAAGCCCGTAGTATCCTTGTCAATCCGATGAATAATGCCTGGCCGATACACTTCTGGACTAGCAGCTAAAGACTCACCATTTTCTTCGACATGAGCCAATAGCGCATTAACTAAAGTCCCGTCTTTATGCTTGCCACCAGGATGGACCACCATATCCTTGCCTTTATTGACCACAATAAGATCTTCATCCTCATAAACAATATCTAAGGCTAGCGCCTGAGCTTGAGGGGGAACCACTTTGGCTTCGATTTCTGGCGGATGGACTTGAATCGCATCCCCCGCTTGTAAACGATAAGAAGCCTTTTCTACTTGACCATTAACTAAGACATGTCCCGCTTTAATCCAATCTTTTAATTGCGTACGACTAATTTGACTAAGTTCTTGACTAAGATAGCGATCCAAACGCTGATTCTCCCCTGTCGAATTCACTTGCCATGTTTTCATCACGCTACCCCCTATTGCTTGTCTTCAGCGATAAACAAAGTATAGATGATTAATAAGATGACACCAATGGTTAGAAAGGTATCAGCCAAATTAAAAATAGGAAAATCAATAAACTCTAATTTAAACATATCAACCACATAGCCTAGTCGTAAGCGATCGATAAAATTACCAATAGCACCTGCTATGATTAAGGCAAAAGACAAAGCTGCTAGAGGATGCTGACGCCCATCATGATGCAAAAGATAAACAAGAACCACTAAGACAGCCACGGTAATCAAATAAAACAGCCACATTTGACCACTTAAGATGCCCCAGGCCGCTCCATCATTGTGTAGGTAAAACAACGATAAGACAGAATCAACCATCGGATAGGTTACATGTAGGTCTAAATTACTGACCACCCAAAATTTAGACAATTGGTCGAATATGACCAAAATTAATATTAATAGATAATAGATTAGCATCATGTCATCCTTTCCAAGGCACTTAGAGTTGTTTAGCAACTGCTTCTTTAGCTAATAGATCCGCCTTCTCATTATAGGTGTCTCCAGTATGGGCAGCCACCTTATGAAAAGAAATTTTTAAATTCTGTCTTTGTTCCTGCATATAATCTCGATAATCTTGGGTATAAGTTTGCTTGGCCTGCCAATCTCCTTGGGCCCAGGCAGCAATTCCAGCGTAGTCATAATATATTTCTAGGGTTTTGGCATTCATGGTCTGGGCGACCTTTACCGCCCGCATGGCAGCCATAATCTCTCCAGCGACATTGCGCATTTTAGCCAAGTCAGCAGAATTGCCTGACCCTTGGAAATATTTTTCCTGGTCTTGATATAGAACCACACCCCCATAACCATAACGTTGAGAAGTCTTATCAAACGACCCATCCACATAAACCCGCATCACATTAGGATCTAAGCTTTGCGATTGCGGCGCTTGTGTCTGCCCCTGGTCTAAATAAGTTTGCGCGTCTTGTCGATTCTTGAACGATTTAAATTCAGCTCCCGGAAAGGCACTAACCTGTTTTTGGCATTCTGGCCAAGAATGAAACAAGCCCGTTTTTCGGCCCTTACGCACAGCATAGATTTTACCCATGTTTTAATCCTCCTTCGAAAAAAAGAAAGGAGTCAGGACTAGCGTCCCGACCCCTTTCTAGGTCTCATAATAAGCGGGTGACGAGAATCGAACTCGCGACAACAGCTTGGAAGGCTGTAGTTTTACCACTAAACTACACCCGCAGGTCTTATATAGTTTTCTTAACGACAAAAACTATTATAACACCTTTATCTTATGAAATGCAAGGACTAAATATAAAAAATTTGATTATTTTCTAAAGCAATAATAATTTTTGCTTGCACAGGACGGTCCCAAATGGCTTCTAGGGCCTGAGCATAGAGAGTAAGCTGACTACCGTAACGATCAAGCAATAAATCTTTTTGCTGTCCTTCATTTAGGTAAGACACCCGGTCGGTTTTAAAATCATACAATAAAATATGGTCATCATAGAGCAGGAAACCATCAATCGTTCCATGCACCAAGAGTCGGTCATCCGCTGTTAAGGAGTGGAAGACCTCCTGAGCTGGTAGGGATAGGGAGAAGGATTCCTCTCGCTGAACATAGTGACTATCGCGCACCAATAAGTGGCCTATATCTGTTTCAAAGAATTCCGCTAAGTGGGAGAAATCAATAAATTCAGCTAAATCTGCTTGAACTAAGCCTTTTTTAGCTAAATCAGTAAAGACTTGCTCTAAATCATGACTTTTAGGTGTTTGTCTTAAATCAACCTTTTGCATCAATAAATGGGTAGCCGTTCCCAATTCAGCGGCCCGGTTTTCGGCTGCCGTCGTTATAAATCGCGGTGCTTTAAAGGAATCTTCAGTATAACGAAAGCCTGTATTAGCTTGCTCTTGACGCCACTGACCGAGTTCGCGTTCATCCGGATCTTGTTGCAAACGTTTTAATTCACTCACCGATTGGTAAGACGTGGTCACAACAGAATCTTGATAGGCATAGTCAATCGCTAAAGGCGGTAAATCTAGCGCAGGTGCATTAGCCTCATCCTGCCAAGTTAACACTTGATCATTTGGGCTCGGCAACTGTTTATTGCTTTGTAAAATACCTTGTTCAATGTCAGTTTGTTTATAAAGTCTTACTGTAAATAATTGATCAGGATATTCCCAGCTATGACTTGAAATAGGAACACTCGTATTAACTGCTTCCATATTAGGGTGACGAATTAGAGCAGCCAGCAACCAATCCAAGATGGAATTTGCGTCTTCTCTTTGACTGGTAATTAAGAGTCGGTCCTCCCCTACTGCCTTAGCAGCAGATTCCAAGGCCTTTTTCCAATCTTTTACCTGACCGATAAGGAATAACTTCTGTTCCGCTCGCGTCAAGGCCACGTAGAGTAAACGCATTTCTTCTGCCAGACTTTCTTGTTGATCAGCAGTGAGCGCCGTTTCGTAAATCAAATCCGTATGGGAAATCCCACGCTCTGTGTCAGCAGTCTTAATCCCTAAGCCCATAGCATCATTGGCAATATAAGTACGTTTTCGCGTCGGTAAGTTGAATTGGACACTGATATTTAAGTAAAAGACCAAGGGAAACTCTAAGCCCTTAGAGCCATGGACTGTCATAATTCTTACCGCATTTTGGTCATCATCAATACTTTGCGGTGCTTCTAGGTCATTATCTTGCTTGTAAATTAATTCAATAAAACGAATAAATTGGAAGAGACCGCGGAAGGCTGTTTCTTCAAAATTACGTGCTTCTTGATAAAGTCCATGCAGATTACGATAACGTTGGTCCCCATTCACCATACCACTAGCATAATCTAAGTAGCCAGTATCCATGTAAATTTGCCAAATTAGTTCAGCAATTTGATGATCTCGCGCAAAATCCCGCCAAGTATCTAGCATAGTTTTAAAGTGGTTAACCTTATCCCATAAAATGCTTGCGCTATCATTATTATCGACATAGGCTAACAAAGCATCATAATAAGTAGCGAATTTATTGGCCAAGCGGATTTCTGCCATTTCAGGTTCTGATAAACCGACTAAAGGCGAACGAAGAACAGAAGCCAAGGCAATATCTTGGTAAGGATTGTCCACCAAACGTAAGGCATTCATCATGATCATAATCTCAGTTCTTTGAAAATAATTGGTGGCCTTATCAAATTGTAAGGGGATACCATAACTAGCAAAGATGGTTTCAATCTGCGGATAGTCTTTTCTTTTTTTGGTTAATACCACCATGTCTTTGTATTGGACAGGTCGCATCGCCTTTAATTTCTTATCATAAATTTCAAAGCCTGTACTTATTAAGTCTTGAATTCTCTGCGCTAAGAGATGGACCTGACCACCGTGACCATCGAAATCAAGAGTCTCTTCCCCATTATCGCCTAGATTAGCTTCGGGCTCTTCACTCGTATCATAAATAAGTAATTCGGTAATAAAATCTTGGTCCTCACCCATAAAATCTTTAAAGCCATTTTTTAACTGGGCATCACGGTCATAACTGATCTGCCCTAGTTCCTTATCCATCAATTGTTGGAAAACAAAGTTAGTAAAATCGATGACGTTCGCCCGGCTGCGGAAATTTTCCGCTAAAATTATCCGCTGGCCCGACTGACCATCAGCATAATCTTGGTATTTACGGATAAATAAAGACGGCTCAGCAAAACGAAAACGATAAATACTTTGTTTAACATCTCCCACCATAAAACGGTTGCCCGAAGTCGCTTCACGGCTAATCGTTTGTAGGATGGCTTCTTGGAGAGCATTGACGTCTTGGTATTCATCAATCATAATCTCAGCAAAACGCTCTTGATAATAAGACCGCGCTTCGTTATTCCCCGCTTGGTCAGACTGCTGTTGAAGAATCTGATAACTATAGAGTTCAATATCTGCAAAATCCATAATATTGTGGGCTTCTTTGTATTGCTTCATAGCGGCAATGAATTCTTTCACTACTTTAACTAGGCTAGTCGCTATGGCTCCACTGTTAGTCATAAAGGCGGTCTGAGTATCCAGATCAAAGGCAAAATAGGCCTTCACCACATCCTTCTCAAAGCGTTCCTTTATACCATTTACTTTAGTTTTAACTCCATCACGCCATTCGTAGGCTTCATCATCGCCTTCAAAATCCCGTTTTACTCTATTGCGTAGTTTGGGTGGTCCTTGACTGGCCCAAGCGAAAGCGGCTTGATAAGAGTTCTCAGCCTTGTCGATAAACGACCGATAGAAAGCTATAATCGAATCTAAGTCTTCTCTGACTTTGCTGTGGCCTTTTAAACTACCCATAGCGGCTTCATTATCAATAGTTTGCAATTGGGCAAGCAAGTTATTAACAATCGCTAGGCTTGGCCTTACCACGTGGTCACGATAAAAAACGGAATCCGCATCCAAAGGCAAGGCTTGGTCATAAACCCTTAAGAGTTGGTCCAACCAAGCTTCTGGATCAGCATGCGACCGTGACTTATTATAGAGCTGATAAATGATGTCATCTAAGGCCTTATCAGAAGTCCCAGTCACAAAGTTTGCTTGAACCCGTAAAAAATCTGAGTCCTGGTTGGACAAGTAGCCTTCCTTCAAATCGTGCCAAACCGTTTCATTATGCATATTTAGTTCAGTTTGATCAGTCAACAAACGATAAAGTGGGTCCAGGTCAATCAGGTAATAATAGCGTTGGATGACTTGCCGACAAAAGGCATCAATGGTCGAAATGTTGGCGCTAGGTAAATCTTGAATTTGTTGCAAGAAAAAACGTTGGTCGGGGCCTGGCTCACTTTGGTTAACCAGGACTAATAATTCGGCCTCAATACGTTCCTTCATTTCCCGGGCAGCTGCCTCGGTAAAGGTAACCACAAGCAATGATTTTATGCTTTGACCTTGACGGAGTTTACGCATAATACGCTGCACTAGAACACTAGTTTTACCTGAACCGGCAGAAGCAGATAGGAGCAAGTTATTCCCTTCTTGATGAATCGCCTGCCATTGATTGACCGTGTATTTACTTTCTGGGGGTTGTAGGGGCAGTTTACTCATCATTCTCATCCTCTTCTAACTCTGCAGCAAGCATATTAAAGAATTGCTTTTCATCAATTTTCTTGTCTTCTTTTCGGTAACGATTAATCGGATCAGTGGCATCAAATAAGGAAACAGACCGATAAGGATCAGTCAATGAGGGGATGAAACGATCATCTTCATAAGGCGCTAAGGGAATACGCCCAGATTCAATCGCTTGAACACTGGCTGCAATCTTGTTCTGGGTAAAGGCTAAGAGCAAGTCCCATTCGGCAGCTGTTAGAAAACTACTTTTCGAATGAAAACCACCATCATTCTTTAACTGGGCTGGGTAAACTTGAGATTTTTTAGCCCTTTCTAAGCCTGTATCTATTGCTGTCATTAAATCAACATCCCCGCGGAAATAGCCTTCTAAGCGATATTGGGCTTGAATATTGGCTGCTAATTTATCAGCCTGTAAACCCTCTTGGTTGTCAATCTTAAGTAGGGAGGGTTTAATATTTTGATAGAATATCCCCAAGCTTTGGGCTCGCTGGGTCCTAGAGTCTCTTCTACTGATATCCAAGGCGACAGACAAATAAGCCAGTAATTGTAACTGCCGGCCTGAGTAAATCTCCCGAAAGCCCAACTTCCTCTGACTCGATTTATAGTCAATAATTTGATAATAAGTCTGTCCTTTCCATGTGAAAGCATCCCAGCGGTCGATTTTACCCCGCATTAAGAAATTATCCCGGTCTTCATTGAAATGACTTTCACTAGCATAAGCCTTAAATCCGGCTTGCTGGCCTTGTTGGCGCATAGCCAGTAAGAGTTTTCTTAACGTCTCTTGTAGACGCAGCTTCCCTTGACGATGAACAGCAGAACTCTCAAAAACCGTAAATTCAGGATATTGGTCTAAATCAGTGAATTCTTGGCTAATTTGCTTGAAAACATAAGCCATTTGATCGTCATCTAAATCCGCTAAGGTCAATTCCTCATAATGTAATTTTTTATGGAACTGATCCAGAAAGGCATGGGAATAATTTCCCGTTTGGATTGGATCCAGTTCAAAGGCCGGTCTTTCTCGCAGTTTTAAGCCATACTTCAAGAAATAAGAAAAAGGATCGCGGTTATAGAGCTCAATTTGTGATACTGATACGGCCAAGGGTTGACCATATAAGCGTTTGGCCAAATCTTCGGACAAGTTTTCTACCCAATTATGGTCATTCAAAGCGGGGAGAATCCCCTTAACCTCACTTTTTATGCTGGCACTAGCCAACAAACGATCATAGATTTGCCGCCAATAATTATCCAAGGGCAATTCTTGGTCTCTAGCGGTACGTGCTTTTGTCATAAAGGCAGCTAATTGACTGCGCCAATTCCCCAGGTCGGCCAAGTCTACTTGGCTAGAATATTTCTTGACCTTTAATTGAAAAGCTGCTTGTAATTGTTCGATATAAGGTGAGCCCTGACTTTGTGCCTTATCTGCATTATAAGGATAGGACAAATAGACCCCTTCTGTTGCCGATAAAAAGGTCTTGTAGGCAATAAAGCGTTCATTAGACTGTTTCATGGCGACAGAAGGCTCAAAAGCTTGATCCCAATTTAGGCCTTTGCTAATCATTTGTCGGTCTTCTTGGGTTAACAGAGAGTCTTCATGGTATTGCTTGGGCAATGTTCCCTTGGTCAAACCCATCACAAAAGAAATTTTAGGTCGCTTGACCCGCTGACTATCAATACCAGTAATAGTGACTGAATCCATGCTTGGCGGCACAATAGAATAAGACGCCTCTTGAAAGGCAGTTTCCAAAATTTGGAAGAAACGATCAGGAGAAAATTTTTCATCAGCAAACAAGGCCACATAGTCTTCTAAAACTTGCACAAAACTTTGCCAGGCTTGTTCATGGTGGCGTGCTTGACCTAAGTCCCCTTGGGCAATTCTCTGATCGCGCCAAATCATTAAACGGTCTTGGACCTTATAATCCACCAAAAATTGGTAAAAGTGTGCTAACACTTCCTTACTAGTCGCTTCTTGGTCCCAAAGTTGAAATAAGTCACTTAGACTCGCACTCAAGTAGTTTTTAAGCAGATTAGCCAAACGTTCGGTTTCAATATCCTGGTCACTTCCCTCCTTATTCCCTTCTTCATCCACATAGAGATAGGACCAATGCCGTCGCTTTTGCCACCAAGCTGGTCCAGTATAGCCATTCTTTAAGACGACATTCTCAGTACGGTCAACGACCTGACGGAAATAAGCGGCTTGCTCTTCATCATCTTCTGTGCTCTCACTAATAAAGTGAGGAATAAATAGTTCGCTACGAAGAAAATCAAAGATATCTTCATAACGCCATTGATAACGGTAAATATGGTAAAGTCCCATCAGCATCCGATAGAGGGGGTGATTTTCCATGGTATCAGAATCATCCCAAAAATATGGGATTTCATTGCGCTGAAGCTGGGGAAGTAAGCTTTCTCGGTAATTTTTCTGATCACGAATTAGAATTTGAATATCCTTGTAACGGTAATCCCCACTAGCCACTAAGCGATAAATATGGTTAGCGACAGCTTGTGACTCCACATAAGGTGTTTCTGCTTTAGCAAGATGTAAGTATTGCCCGACTCTTACTTGGTCTTCAGATCTAATGATTTTGTCACTTTGACCATAGTCGGATTGTCTTAAATATTGGTCTAAGATTGGCATACCAACATGGCGGTTTTTTAATTCCTGCCCGTATTGATCTATGGCGATAGGAATATCATGGTCTTTGGCATAATGATAGAGATGATAATAAGTCGTCCCAGTCACTAAGAAGAGATCAAAAGCGTCTGGTTTTTGCTTGAGATAAGGCTGGTCTAAACTCATCACGACATTAAGAGCCTGACTCTTCTCTAATAAGGCCGTGATTACCGTCTTCTCTCCAGCATTAAAGCGATAAAAGCCATCAATGACTACTCGCACATGACTTAAATCAAGTTTGTCAATTTGTCCCAGCAATTGATCATATAAACTAGTCGTCGTAAGCGCTTGACTAGCCAGAACATCTTGATAAGTAGAATAGATGAGGCTAAGTTCTTTTATCTTTGCCACTTGATTAGCAAGGACCTTGTCTTGGTCGAGCATCGACTCATCGGCACTTGTTGATACAATCGTTAGCAAATCGTCAGCGGAAATATTTCCAATAGCCAATTCTTCAAATAACTGGCTCAGTTTACGCACAAAACCAATGTGCTTGACTTGTCCTTTGTAAATCGTTAATTGGTCTGACAAATTTAATAGACTTTCTTGGATTAACATGACCCTAGCTACTTCGGACAAGTCATTTTGCGGTGCTTGCTCAAGTTTTTGATCAAGAAACCAGGCTAAACGCTGGAAGCTGACGACAGAGAGTCGCATCATAGCTGTATAGTCATGCTTATCAGTCACTTGACCAATAGCATCTAAAACTGCCATCTCCATATCGAATTTCATATGGTTTGGCGTCAAATAAAATACCCGATTTTGCTCGTCAGCGGCTAAATAGGCGACGATATCTTGGTAAATTGCCTTTTTATCAGATTGGCTTTCAGTTAATAAGGTAAATTGTAATTGCATCGCTCTCTCCCCAAGACTTTACGCTCAGTTATCAGGTCTTTTATAGGTCGTGGTATTGACCAGCCAAAGCAGCAATGGCCACAATGACTTGGCTGGCTTTTTCCATTGTTTGTAGACTCACATATTCAAAACGCCCATGCATGTTCTCCCCACCTGCAAAAATATTAGGTGTTGGCAGACCCATGTAGGTTAGTTTTGACCCGTCAGTCCCACCACGAACGGCTTCAATTTCCGCTTCGATGCCAACATTTTGGAAGGCTTTTTGGGCCAATTTAATTGGACGCATGTCGTCTTGCAAAATATCACCCATGTTATAATATTGATCATTTAGTTCAACTTGAACCACTTGATGTCCCCATTCAGCATTAAGCTTATCTGCAATAGCTAACATTTGTGCTTTACGGTCTTCAAAAATTTCACGATCATGATCACGAATAATATAAGACATTTCTGCTTCATCGACCTTACCTGTTAAGCCCATCAAATGATAAAAACCGTCACGACCATCAGTCGTTTCAGGACGTTGATCTTCTGGCAAGGCAGCGTGGAAGTCGACAGCTAATTGTAAGGCATTAATCATCGTGTCCTTAGCTGTACCAGGGTGAACATTTTTCCCGGCAATTTTAACCTTGGCCGCAGCTGCATTAAAGGTTTCGTATTGCAACTCACCTAGAGGACCCCCATCCATAGTATAGGCAAAGTCAGCAGCCAAACGGTCCACATCAAAACGATCGGCACCCACTCCAATTTCTTCATCAGGACCAAAAGCAATTTTGATGTCCCCATGTTTGATCTCTGGATGGTCCACTAAATAAGCAATCGCCGTCACGATTTCAGCAATACCAGCCTTATCATCAGCACCTAATAGGGTTGTTCCATCAGTCGTAATCAAGGTTTGGCCATGGTATTTATTTAGTGAAGGAAACACCTCGGGGTCTAGCTGATAGCCAGACTCCCCTAAATCAATCACTTGCCCCTGATAGTCCTCAATAATTTGTGGAGAAACATTAGACCCATTGAAATCTGCCGTGTCCACATGAGCAAAGAAAGCAATGGTCGGATAGTTGCCTTCCGGATCATTACTTGGCAAAGTCGCAGTCACATAGGCATCTTTGTCATTGAAGAAAATATCCTCAAGCGGAAAATCTGCCAAGGAAGCTATGAGCTTCTTAGCAAAGTCAACTTGCTTGGCTGTCGATGGCACTTGGTGGGCGTAGGCTTCATCCGACTGGGTGTCTTCCTTAACATAAGTTAAAAAACGGTCCAATAAAAACTCACGATCAATGTGATAAGTCATTTAGGTCACTCCTTAATAAAATGTGAATGGGTCAGTGTTGAGTTGGCTCTTAATAATAGTGACAGGCCACTGATCTTCCTCTTGCCATTGGGAGAAGATAGCCAATAGTTTATCTTTACAAATGCTCTCGAAATGGTGCCCTGGATCGATAGCATTCAGCCCATCGGCCAACATATCATGGCCCACATGGTAATAAATATCACCCGTAATATAGGTGTCAGCGCCGGCTTTAAGCGCATCTGGATAAAATTTACCCCCATCGCCACCCAAAACAGCGACCCGTTTCACCATGGCTTGGGAATCAGTTAGAACTGCTCTTAAACCAGAAATCCCTGTACGCTCCTTGACTAGCGCAATATAGTCCTCTATCGGCATGGCTTGGTCTAAGTCACCAACACGACCTAAACCAATGGCTTGGCTAAGGTTATCTAAGGCATAGACATCGATAACTGGAACTTCATAAGGATGATTGTTCTTAGTAACAGCTAAGGCTTTTTCCTTTTCTTCTTCACTACAAATAAACGAATACAGAATTTCTTCAACCTCTTCGGCTTGACCTGCTTGACCAATATGTGGTGAGGCTTGGTCATTCGGAGTAAAGTGGCCATGGCCGGCGACTTGGAAATTCACTCCCGAATAATTCCCATGGCTAGCCAAACCTTCATCTACGATTGCTTGGTGAAGGCTATCCACATCTTCCTTAGGGATATAGACATTCACCCGGTAATACTTGATTTGGTAATGAGGGCTCAGTACTTGGGTGTTTTCCAACCCATATAATTCCGCCAACCAATCATTCATGCCATTAGGTGCAGCATCTAAGTTGGTATGTGCCGCATACACCGCAATCCCATGGCGAATAATCTTAGCATACATGGCTTGTTGCTTATTGTCTTCAGTGAGAACATTAGGCCCTTTGAAGATAGGCGGATGGTGGGCAAAGATAAAATCCACACCCTCATCTATTGCTTCATCCACTACTTCTGGACGCACATCCAAAGTCACCATAATCTTATGAATTTCTTGCTTAAACGAACCAAAATGCAGTCCGATGGGGTCACCCTCAACGGCATAAGTTTTTGGGGCATAGGCTTCAAAACGACCAATAAAGTCTTCAACAGTCAATGCTTTGTTCATGCTTAGTCCTCCAATACTTGATCAATCTCTGCTATCAGACGGGAAAATTCTTTATGCTTGGTCTTAGCTGCCTGCGTTTGGGCCTGGTCCAAGCCAGCCAGCACCATTTGATGGCGTTGGCGCACACTCTGCCATTTCGCCTTAAAGACATCCGGTTGGTTCTGGGCAATATAGCGCCCAAATTGTAACTCTTGTTCCGACCAATCACTCACTTGGTCTCGATACTGGGCCAGCATAATTTCATAGAACTTCCCTGCCTCAGCAACAATAGTTTCAGCCACAATATCATAATGGTGTGACAATAAATACCGCCGCAAACCCGCTTCATAGACATTGGCTTGGAGAATCAATTGTGGCGGCTTAGGGAAACGTGCCTTAGTTAGTCCTCGGTCTAATATTTCTGTGATTAGCTTGCCGCCCATCCCACAAATAGTAAGGGTATCTATTTGATCAGCTTCTGTAACTACTTCAAGCCCGTCCCCAAAGCGAGGAAACACTTGGTCTTCAACCCCTTCTCTAGCAACTTCTTGAACGGCAGACTGATAAGGCCCATCAACGACCTCACCAGCAATGGCAAAGTCAATCTTACCCTCTTTCACGAGGTAAACAGGAAGGTAAGCATGGTCAGAACCAATATCAGCCAAGCGTGCACCAGCCTGTACGTAATCAGCCACTTTGTTTAAACGTTTGGATAAATGTTTTGAATTCATCACTTGCCCCCAATTTTCCTTAAGTTATACATTATTATAACAAAAGTCACCCTATTGTGTTAGCCAATACCATGAACAAAAAACTTCACTAGCCGGTTTACAATTTCTTAATCAAGGCGTATAATAATCACATTGTCAATTCGCCGGTTTAGCTCAGCTGGTAGAGCAACGCACTCGTAACGCGTAGGTCACAGGTTCGATCCCTGCATCCGGCATTTTTAGAACGTATAAAAACTTCAAAGAATAGCAAAAGCTTTGATACTATAGCGCCTCTCCCAAACGGAAAGGTAAACAACATCAAAGAAAATAAAAAGTTCGTGCCCTATTGTGCCAAGAGGGATACGAACCACATAATTTTTAGTCAGAATATGCTAACAAAAAGAGAGGATTTTTTTACCTCTCTTTTTGTTATGAAATACTTCCTAAATTCTATTAAGCTTATACACTAATTAGTGTGCAATAGATATATAGAAAGAGAAAGAATGAATAAGAAAAATAAAAAGAAGCCTGAAGATAATCTAGTTATTTTAACCCTGTACTCACAATACTGGAGCTAATCAATACCTTACTAGACATTTCTTCAAAGCTTCTTAAATAACACATAGGGCTGGGCAACCAGCTCAGCCCTTATTCTTATTCATTATATCATGGAAAATTATAAAAAAATAGAAATACTTCTATATATTCTGATTGTATTAAATCTCATTCAAATGATACTAAAATTTTTATAGGTGAATAAATATGCTTATTGATACAGCTAAAATAAAGCAACTCATTGACTCTGATATTACAGGGTACAGAGTTGAAAAACTAACTAATGGAAAAATCAAACAACAGATGTATGATAGGTACCGCACAAAACAATCCAAATTTGACCGCATGCCTTTACTGACTGCAATGGAATTGATGAAAATCATTGATTCTACCAAAGAATCTTAAGTTAATTACATTAGGTTAACATCAGGAAGTATTAAATCAGAAAACGGTAGATGGTTAGAATTTTAAAATTAAATATAAAAAAAGGGACGCAATTAAGCGCCCTTTTCTTCTAAATACTACGTTTTTCTCCTTATAATAATTATTTATTTTTTACAAATTCTAATAATTAACCCTATTAAGAAGAAAATTATAAGAAAAATCGAAGCTAAAATAATCATATGATTATTTTGAATCGCTATCGAAAAAATAAAGAAAAGAATTAACAATACTCTTATAATATACTCCTTTTTATTAATCTTCATGATAATGATTCCTTCTTACAAAATTTATTAATTTAAATTATCAATAGATTCTACTTGATCTATTTTATTACTATAATTTGCGTCACTATAATAATAAATGATATTTTTTCTCTTCTATTACTTCCGTCAGTAAATTGTTCTAATTTAACGTAAACTTCGTCTTGTCCCATTGATCTAATAGTCTGATAAATCCCCGCAACACCTAAGACTACTGAAGTGGGATAGCTAAAAGTAACAATCCTAGTAACGAAATACTTAACCCTTGTGCGCTCCTAATATCACTCAATTTATAAAACTTTCGATATTAAATAGTTTCCAAGTAGTAATAGCTCTTAATGAGATATTAGAGTCATTATTATCCACTTGATTGTGCTTATCAAAAACGTCTTGACTCGGTGTATATTCTTCAATATGTACAACTTTTTCATTATTCATATAAACGGTTCCATCACTAGCAATATAGCTTTGATCAAGCATTTCATCGGAATATAATTCATTATTGCTTTCCGCTGCATGTACAGTCTCGTTAACAAATGCTATAGATGTTGTTGGGGCTAAAGTCAAAATAGCTAGTCCGGCAATTATGAATTTTTAATTTCATTATGTCTTCCTTATTAATTCTTACAATCTAACTACAAACTCAACCTAACACACCAACTATAATAAGTAAACCGTTTTCAAACTATTCTTAGCGAACTCTTATTATTCTTATCAAGAATTAATTTTATACATAAAAAAGGGAGCATCTAAGCTCCTTTTTCTTTTCTTATATTAAGTAGTATCGCAAATACTAATTAAATTAAAATAATCCCTCGCTAAATAATGTATGTATTCTCTTAATATCATCGTATAAACCAGGCAGTGTATTCTTTAAATCTGAAATATAATCACTATGTATATCTCTAGAATTAACAGTACTCTGCTTATGGATACGAATGTAGGAAGGATTATGTTTTAAAGACAACAACTCACATTGTAGCTTATCTAAAGAAGTAACTCTTTTTTTCTTTTCATAACCAGGTAATCTTATTGATTGATGTTTTGCGAAAATTATTATATTTATCCTCTTTTGTTTCAAAAAATATTGCTGGATAATAGATGTTCCTTTTAGCACTATATTTTAATCCTAATATGTATACTCTACTTTTAAGTCTCATGCCCTTGCTTCTTCAGTTCATCTGCCTTCTTCTCGACGTTTTCTTTCTTGTTCATAGGCCAAGTAACGTTGGACTTGTTCCCACACTATATACAATATAAATAATATATAGTTATAAACACTAATATATCATCTTTTTTAATATCTTCATAACTATAATTAGTCTTATTTTTTGCTCTTAATAATAACTGCCAAGCTCAAATTGAGTCCAATAAAAGGAGCGGTACCCGGCTTCTTTTATTATATATACACTTAATTATCTTTGTTGATTAACATAATCAAAATATTTGCTTATATAACTAAAATAATATATTAACATAGGTAAATTAACCAACAATGCTTCAGCTAGAGTTAAGGAACTAAATTTATTAACTGCAACCAACCATCCAAAAACAATTAAAGCGCTTAGAGTAAGAACTGGTTTACTATAAATTTTCTTTTTCATAAAATCTTTCTCCTAACAGTTTAACAAAAAGTAGCTCCACCGGTTAGGCCTCCACCAACTGCACCAGCAACAGCTCCTACAGTACCTCCACCGACAGTTCCAATGCCAGGTAAAGTCAACGTTCCTAAGCCTGCTCCTTTTAGTCCAGCAGCTGTACCACCAGAAATAGCTCCGCCTGCTATCCCTACAGCACATTTACCCCAACCTCGTTCTTCAGATTTTAATTGTGCATATACATATAACTCGTCATCTTGTATAAAATAAATAAGTGTAACATCATTATCATTTTTATCTGTCGTCTCATAAGGCAAACGTTGTGTCTGTCCATTTACGTTATTAGTGAGATCAGCTAATCCGTTTTCGTCAATAATTACAGAGTGGTCTTGAGGCAATTGCAAATGTAAGATATGTTCGGAAGGATTATCATATTGTACAACCGTTTCTATTTCTTCGTTTTCTTGAGCGGAAACTCTTTCGATATTTGCTATAGAAATAACTACTAAACCAAAAATTAAAAATGAAATTGTACTAATAATCATTTTTTATAGTTTGTACTAGAGATATAAATCCTTTCTATTATTCTAAAATACTACAAATTCACTATATTTTTTGTCAAAATAATTATATTTATCTACCTCCTTATCGTTACATTAACAATTATAAAGATATTAATAAACCGTTTTCACCGTATTCTTAGTAAATTTTTACTGTATTCTTATTGTAGAGCCACAAAAAGAGAGGTTTTTTAACCTCTCTTTTTTTATAAAAAATTCCCTTAATTCTATTACCCTTACATACTCATTACTGTGCAATAGATATATAGAAAGAGGGAGAGAATGAATAAGAAAAATAAAAAGAAGCCAAAAGATAATCTAGTTATTTTAACCCAGTACTCACAATACTGGAGTTAATCAATACCTTCTAGAAGGACAATTATTTGATAATAATACAAATGTTAATCATTTCGAAGTAAAAGTTTGTTTAGTCTAACAAATTTGGTAACTTTTAAATTTGGAATGTAAAACTTCACTTTTAGATATTCATTTAAAAAATGAATAATTAAAATAGGGCTGATGAATTTATACTTTAAGTCATCAGCCCTATTTGCTTTATAAGCTAATCTTTATTGATATTATAGAGAGAAAAATAAACTATAAATAACTAAACTTCTCCCCTAACTACCGCCGTTCAATAGCTTTCTTGATCTGGGCAAAAACAGTTTCCCAGTCTTCTGCCTTATGGATATCGAAGTGATCAGTATAGATACTCATCTTTGGGCCTTTGTCATAGTTAGCATACCAATCACCATAAGAATCATAGAGGTGTCGGTAATAATCTAATAGCCCATTTTCAGCAGTTGGTTGTTCAAAGTCCCGGCCGCGCTTCTTGATATTATCCATAATATGGTCGAAGCTACCATCTAGGTAAACCATCAAATCTGGCGAAGATTTCTGTAAACTATCGAGTTCACTCATCATGTTATCTAATAAATCCAAATAAATGGCGAACTCTGTTTCAGTAATATTACCATCTTCGACATTGACCTTGGTAAATAAGGCATCTTCATAAATGGACCGATCCAATACATTATTATCATTAGCGTAGGCCTCTTTAATCAAGGCGAAACGCTTGTTCAAGAAATAAATTTGTAAGGCAAAGCCATAGCGGTCGGGATCTTCATAATACTTATCGAGAATTGGGTTTTCATCAACGGGTTCGAAGAAAGGTTCTGTCCCTAATTCTTCTGATAATTTTAAGGTATATGTTGTTTTGCCACTACCGATCATTCCTGCCAGTATAATCACGATAGGAACCGCCCCTTTCTAATTTTAATCACACCATCATATTGTATAACATTTTTCGTCTCAATACTACATTTGGTAGTAAATTTCTCAAATCTTGTTTATATTATGGCGCTATGGCATAATAACTAAAAAGGAGGGAGTCCATGCCTCAGTTAGAAATTGAAAAAGCTGGTCAACGTCTTCGTTTCACTGGCAAAAATTATGAACACCTTTGGCTACAATTAGAGGACTTGAGTCAGGGGATTCTTGACCCCCAGGCAAATGACTATGATATGGCCTTAGCCCAAGCCTTAAATAAAGACTATAAGGACCTTAGTTTAACAGATTGTCTAGAAAACACTCTTTCCGAAGCTCAAATTAAAGAGCTTATTCTTACTACACTTCCAAGTTATGGCTACCAAATCATTAATCTAGATAAATAAAATGGCCCCAGATGAAACAAGCTGGTGGCCATTTTTATTTTTAATCTAAAAAGTCTTTCAATTGTTTGGAACGAGATGGGTGGCGTAATTTCCGTAATGCTTTGGCTTCAATTTGCCGGATCCGTTCTCTAGTAACGCCAAATTGTTGGCCTACTTGTTCTAAGGTTTTGGATTGGCCATCTTCTAGTCCAAAGCGTAAACGTAAGACATTTTCTTCCCGATCAGTTAAGGTATCTAAGACTTCACTGAGTTGCTCTTTCAAGAGCTCTTGAGAGGTGTATTCAGCAGGACTGGTCGCTTCTTGGTCTTCGATGAAATCTCCTAAGTGAGAATCATCTTCTTCTCCAATTGGGGTTTCCAAGGAAACTGGTTCTTGGGCGATTTTTAGAATATTACGTACCTTTTCAGTTGGTAGGTCCATCTCAGCCCCAATTTCTTCTGGTGTTGGTTCCCGACCTAGGTCTTGGAGTAATTGTCGCTGGATACGAACCAATTTATTAATGGTTTCCACCATATGGACTGGAATCCGGATGGTACGTGCTTGGTCAGCAATGGCCCGGGTAATGGCTTGACGAATCCACCAAGTGGCATAAGTTGAGAACTTAAATCCCTTGGTATAGTCGAATTTTTCGACTGCCTTCATTAGCCCCATATTCCCTTCTTGGATAAGGTCTAAGAAAGACATGCCGCGACCTACATAACGTTTAGCAATAGAAACCACCAAACGTAAGTTAGCTTCTGCCAATTCTTGTTTGGCCACTGGGTCGCCTTCTTCGATTCGTTTGGCCAAGTTCACTTCTTCATCAGCTGTTAATAAGTCTACCCGACCGATTTCTTTGAGATACATCCGCACAGGGTCGTTAATCTTTACATCGGATGGAACGAGGGTGTCATCCTTTTCTTCCTCAGCGGCAACATTTAATTGGCGTTTGGTTGGACCCCCGTCATCGTCAACCACTGCGACCCCTTTGTCTTCAAACTTCGCAATCAAATCATCAATTTCTTTATCATCTAGGCTATATTTATGGGCAATTTTATCACTTAGTTCTTTGTAGTTAATTTGCCCTAAAGTTTTCTTCTCGGCAATTAACTTTTTGCTTGCCTGGTTTAAGGTTAAGCCGTCCACTTTTTCTTTGCTCATACAAAAGACCCCTTATCTTTTAGTGTGTTTTAATTGTTTTAGAATTTCGATTTTTTTTCGGTGTAGGTCATTGATTTGGGCGAGATCATCGCGCAATTTCGCTTCACTGAGTTGGTCATCAATCGCTGCCATCTGGGCTTGGAGTTGCGATTGGGTTGAAATATTAAAGACCAAATCATCTAACTCCCCCTCACCTAATTCTGCTGGTAAATTCATGGCCATAATTTCAACCAATTGATTACGGGCTGCTTGTCCAGTGAGGGAAGCTAGGAAACCACTAGTATCACGACTAGCTGTTTCTTGGCAATAATTTTGCCAAAGTAAATATAAACTCTGCATTAAGGGTGTTTCAAAGTGAAAACCTGGTGCTTCTTCTTGTAGAATAATCGCCGTTTCTTCGCTGTATAAGAGATGATAAAAGAGTGCCATTTCCGACAACTCCAAACGCGAGTAATCTTTTTGCACTGACCGAATAGGACCTTCAGCTGCTTGTCCTATAGGTGCGTAATCACTGCTATCATTTCTTCTTTGCTTTTTTTCGGTTTGACGCACTTGTTTAATCTGACGAGTTAAAACCTCTTGACTCAAACCAGTGTCTTCAGCCAGCTCTTTGATATAAATGGCTTGTTCAACTTCAGTATCTGTCTGGCTAATGATTTTAGCCATGGCTTGAATATAATTTAACTTGCCCTGATCATCGTTTAGCGAATAATGTTGACGATAATAGAAGCGATAGAAATGAATCGGTGAAACCCGTTGCTTGCTAACAAATTCACGGTAGGCATCAGCGCCATAAGTCTGAATAAATTCATCTGGATCCAGTTGGTTAGGAAATAAGAGTAAGTCAATATCTAAGCGACTAGACCAAGTCTGCATATTATCCAATGCGCGTTTCATGGCTTCTAAGCCAGCCTTATCGCCATCATAGGCCAACAAGAGCCGTTTGCTGTAACGCCCTATTATATGGGCTTGGTCTTGGGTGAGTGATGTTCCCATAGAGGCAACACCATTTTTTAGGCCAATATTTGCTGCAGAAATAACATCCATAAACCCTTCATAGAGAACCAATTCCTTGGCCCTACGACTCTCATTTTGGGCAATATCTAAGTTGAAGAGAAATTGACTTTTGTTGAATAATTCTGTTTCTGGTGAATTTAAATATTTGGCTTGGTCATCATTCGCTCCCGGTAATTTACGCCCAGAAAAGGCCACTACCTTGCCTCGCCTATCGCGCAAAGGGAAAATAATACGTCCACGAAAGCGATCTCTTAAATCATCGTTTGCACCGGTAAAGACACCAGAGTCTAGTAATTCTTCCTGAACGAAACCCTTATTAAACAAATGCTGACTAGCAATATTGCCATCATTAGGGGCTAAACCAATTTGATAGTCTTCGATTGTTTCCTTAGCCAGACCGCGCCCTTGTAAATAATCCATGGCATCATGACCCAACTTAGTTGTCGTCAGCAAATAATGGTAGAGTTCAGTTAGCGACTCATGAAGATCAATTAATCGTTCTTGGTGATCATTATAATAGCGATCCTCTTGCTTCTGGTTGATGGCACTAAAATCAAAGCCAACATTCTGCCCTGATAATTCAGCGACTTTTTCAACCGCTTGGGTAAAGGAATACCCTTCCATATCCATTAAAAATTGATAAATATTTCCGCCCCGGCCACATGAAAAACAATGATAAATTTGCTTCTCATCATTCACCGAAAAAGACGGCGTATTGTCTTCATGGAAGGGGCAATGGCCAAAGTAATTTTTCCCCTTCTTTTGGATATCGACATAAGGAGAAACAACATCGACAATACTTACCTTATCTTGTAACTCATTAATCACTTCTTGCGGGATTATCCTTGCCATCTATCCACCTACTTTTTCACACAAAAACTCAATTTACACTATAGTAAAAAAGACCTCTATTTGCAAGTTTTTCCCTTTATTCATCGTATTCTCCAGCCAACACAGCATCAATAATTTCCCATGCTTCTTCGCGACCTTCTTTAGTCTCGGCGGAGAACGGTAAAATCTGATCAATACTTTCCAAATCTAAGCCCTTATAAATAGCTGATAGGTGTTTGTTCCATTGGCTTTTTTTGACTTTGTCTGTTTTTGTCGCAATAACAAAGTAAGGAATATTGTAGTGGTCAAAAAAAGCTTTCATGGCTTGGTCATCCTTGCTCGGATCATGGCGGAAATCAACAATCAGTAAGGCTAAGGTCAAATTCGACCGCCCGGAAAAATAGCTTTCTAACATTTGGGCCCATTTGGCTTTTTCAGTTTTGCTAACCTTAGCATAACCATAGCCAGGAACATCCACCAAGTAAAACCAATCTTCTACTTGATAGTAGTTTAGTTGTTGGGTTTTACCTGGTTTTGATGAGGTGCGGGCAATTTTCTTACGATTCACCATGGTATTGATAAAGGATGATTTACCTACATTTGACCGTCCTGCCAAAGCAATTTCGGGTAAATTGGGTTCGGGATATTGTTGGGGAGAAACGGCAGAAATTAGAAATTCAACATTTTGAATATGCATGACTGGCCTCCTTTTACTGTCTGAAGCGATTGCATAAAGACTGATGAAGCTGGGGCCACCCCCAGCTTCAATACTCGTAATGACTTTAACATCACTTATTTTTCACTTAATCAATTGCGATATCGAGCAATTAAGCGATTTTCTCGCCATCCTGGTCAAGTAAATTAGGTGCTTGACTCTCGTTAACGACTTCTTCGGTAATAATTACCTTAGAAACGTCTTCACGCTCAGGAATTTCAAACATGATATCTAACATCGATTCCTCAATAATTGAGCGTAAACCACGAGCGCCAGTTTTACAGTCTAAAGCCTTTTGTGCAATGGCTTCTAAGGCAGTTTCAGTGAATTCCAATTCCACATCATCCATGGCTAAGAGTTCTTGATATTGTTTTACCAAGGCATTCTTAGGTTTTGTTAGGATGTGAACAAGGTCATCCTTAGTTAATTTATTTAGGTTTGCCATTACTGGTAAACGGCCAATAAATTCAGGAATTAGACCATAAGATTGTAAGTCTTGCGGAATCACCTGACTCAAAATGGCATCTTGATCATCGAATTGACGATTGCTAGCTTTTTGGCCAAAACCAATGACCCGTTCACCTAGACGTTCCTTGATAATGTCTTCAATACCATCGAAGGCCCCACCGACGATAAAGAGAATATTTGCCGTATTTAATTGAATAAATTCTTGGTGAGGATGTTTACGTCCCCCTTGAGGAGGAATATTGGCTTCCGTTCCTTCTAATATTTTGAGGAGGGCTTGTTGGACCCCTTCACCACTAACATCACGGGTAATAGAAACATTCTCAGACTTACGAGCAATCTTATCAATTTCATCAACGTAAATAATGCCTCGTTGAGCTCGTTCCACATCATAATCTGCAGCTTGCATCAATTTCACTAAAATATTTTCAACGTCTTCCCCGACATAACCTGCTTCGGTTAAGGTTGTGGCATCTGCAATAGCAAATGGGACATCAATAATTTTAGCTAATGTTTGGGCTAAGTAAGTCTTACCTGACCCGGTCGGCCCTAGTAAGAGAATATTCGATTTTTGAAGTTCCACCTGGTCATCGCTTTCCTTATTAAGGTTAGCGTTTACTCGTTTGTAATGGTTGTAGACCGCTACTGAAAGCGACCGTTTAGCCATATCTTGACCAATGACATAATCATTTAAAATGCGATGAATTTCCGTTGGTTTAGGGGGCTCCACCATTTCATGGCTCCCACCTGCATCAGCAGAAATCTCTTCATTGATAATTTCTTGGCATAAGGCTACACACTCATTACAGATATAGACGTCAGGACCAGCGATTATCTTTTCCACTTGATCTTGTGACTTCCCACAGAAAGAACAGTGGATAGTATTATTTTCATCATTGTACATAGGTCCAATCTCCTTTCATCATGTCACCTTATTCTCACAAAAAGAGAACTTGAAGTCAATTCTAATACTTCAAGTTCTCTGTAAAGCAATCATTTGTGCCAATTATTTGCGGTACAAGGTCTATCTTATACTTCCTTAGCAGATTCAGTAATCACTTCCATGGCTTTCTTCAAGGCAATATCGTTTTTAAGCATATCTTCAGTTATGATATTGCGGACTTGGTCAGCATCCATGTTATAGTTATCCGCCAATGATTGAATTTCGTTTTCAACGTCTTCATCACTTGCTTCGATTTCTTCGTCTTTAACGATTTGTTCAAGAATCAAGTTAGTTTTCACACGTACGTCCGCATCTTCTTCAAATTGTTTGTGAAGGTCTGCTTCGCTAGTTCCAGTGATTTGGTAGTAAAGTTCTGGTGAAATGCCTTGGCGTTGCATTTCGTTAAGGTAGTGATCCATTTGACGGTGAACTTCTTCATGCACCATAGCATGTGGTAAGTCATCGATTTCAGCATTTTCTACCGCTTGACGAAGAGCTTCTTCTTCCATTGCTTCATCCGCTTGTTTGTTTTTCGCTTCTTCTAATTCTTTGCGGTATTTAGCTGTTAATTCATCAAGTGTGTCAACCTCTTCGTCAACATCTTTAGCAAATTCATCGTCCAATTCAGGGACTTCTTTAGCTTTGACTTCATGAACAGTAACCTTGAAGATAGCATCTTGACCAGCTAAGTCTTCTGCTTGGTAATCTTCTGGGAAGGTCACCTTAACTTCAACTTCATCGTCTTCTTTAGCACCAATTAATTGGTCTTCAAAACCTGGGATGAAGGAATCAGAACCTAATTCAAGTGAGTGGTTTTGGCCTGCGCCACCTTCAAAGGCTTCGCCATCTTTAAACCCTTCAAAGTCGATAACGACAGTGTCACCTTTTTCAGCTGGTCCTTCTTTTAGGACAAGTTCACTTAATTTATTTTGGGCAGCAGCTAAACGTTGGTCCACTTCTTCGTCAGTGACTTCACGGTCTTGTTTGCTAACTTCTAGGTCTTTAAATTGACCTAATTTAACAGCTGGTTTAGTGGCGACTTTGGCTTGAACTTCCCAGTCTTTACCTTTTTCGATTGAGTCAACATCAAATTGTGGTTGTGTGACAACGTCTAAGCCAGCTTCTTCCACTGCTTTTGGATATTCACTAGGTAATAGAATATTTAAGGCATCTTCATAAAGGCTAGCTTCACCGTACATTTGTGTAAACATTTTGTAGTTTACTTTCCCTTTACGGAATCCTGGAATGGATACGTCTTTTTGGATCCGTTTATAGGCTTGTTGCATCGCTTTGACAGCGTCTTCATGCGCGATGGTAAAGTGTAAAACACCTTCATTAGTACTGGTTTTTTCATAATTTACAGTCATCTATATTCCCCTAACTTCTATTAGTATTAAATCTTCTGAGATTATTATCGAACAATCTCCACATTTTGACATAATACACTATTTCCCAAGGATTGTCTAGCTTAAGACCAGAAAAGACTAGTAGGACAAGCAGATTTCTTACATTTATATTAAGTTTATTGGCAAAGCGTTAGCTATGGCTTATAATTTTGATATAATAAAGTGATTTTGAAAGGAGGCTATTTATGCGCTATCCCAATGGTCAATCCTTTACCGGCCTGCCCCACAGAAGAAATAAACGCCCCAAAAAGACCGTTTATGGTAAACGTGGTATGCGCCTGGAGGAAATGTTGAACCAATCAAATGCCTATTATCGGGAGCACGGCATTGCGATCATTCATAAAAAACCTACCCCTATTCAGGTGGTTAAAGTCGACTACCCTAAACGTAGCCGCGCAGTGATTAAAGAAGCCTATTACCGACAAGCCTCCACGACCGATTATAATGGCGTCTATCGGAGCTATTATATTGATTTTGAAGCCAAGCAAACAGACCTGAAACAACATTTCCCCTTACAAAATATTCATGACCACCAAATTTCTCATATGCAGGCTTGTTATGATCAAGGTGGCATTTGTTTTCTGGTCATCCATTTCAAGCAACTGGCACTTAGCTACCTCTATCCTTTTGAAGCCCTAATAGAGGATTGGCAGGCTTATCAAAGTAAGGAAAGTAACAAGATACCTTTAGAACGCATCAAGTCTTTAGCCTACCCCATCCAATCGGGCTATATGCCTGCTTTGGATTATATTTCGGCTCTCGATGCTTATATTAACAATTTAGAGAAAGAAGTGAAATAAGTGAGTCAGCGTCGTAGCAACCAACGCAATGATAAGAAAAACAAATTTGACGGCATGCCCCTATGGCAGAAAATCGTTTTAGCTATTGGTGGTATCATCCTAATGCTTGGCCTTATTGTCGGAGGTGTGGGGATTTATTGGATTTCAACCGCACCCGACCTTGGCGAAAAAGACCTAACAGGATCAATTGCCTCTACCATTTATGATGCCAATGGAAATTCGGTTTATGAAACCTCAGCCAATGAACGGATTATCGTTGATGAATCGGACATTTCCCAACAAACCTTCGATGCCGTAACATCAATTGAAGATAGACGTTTCTTAAAACACAATGGTTTTGACCTACGTCGAATTATAGGATCTGCTCTTGCCAACTTAAGAGCAGGAGGCATTTCTCAAGGTGGGTCTACTCTTACCCAGCAGTTAGTCAAACTTTCCGTTTTCTCTACCAATGAAGAAGACCAAACTTATAAACGTAAGGTCCAAGAAATTTGGTTGGCCTACCAATTGGAAAACAAAATTAATAAACAAGAAATTTTTGAATACTACATTAATAAGGTTTATATGTCCAATGGTGTTTATGGTATGGGAACAGCAGCAGAAATTTACTATGGTCGCCCTCTGAACGAGCTCAACTTGGCTGAAACGGCTCTCTTAGCGGGTATGCCCCAAGCCCCTAACACTTATGACCCTTATCAAAACCCTGAACAAGCCAAAGAACGACGCGATGATGTTCTCTACGCCATGTTGGAAAATGACAAAATTAGTCAAGAAGAATATGACCAAGCGGTTAATACACCCGTCGATGAAGGCTTGCTCTCATTAGAAGAACACCAACAAACAGAAAACGCCAATGATCTTATGCTAGATGCCTATGTCCAACAAGTCGCTGATGAAGTCAAAGCAGAAGGTTATGATATTTTCACTGATGGTTTATCGATTTATACACATTTAGACACCCAGGCCCAGTCGCATATTTTTAATACGATTCAAGATAACGAAGGGGCTTACTTCCCGGATGAACGCATGCAAGCTGCTGCTTCTGTATTAGACACAGAGACTGGCCATATCGTGGCCTTAGTGGGTGGACGCCAATACGAGGACCGCCTGAGCCTAAACCGCGCCAGCAACTTGGAACGGAGTGTAGGTTCTAGTATCAAGCCGTTCTCATCTTATGGCCCTGCCATTGAATATCTCAATTATTCAACTGATTCTTCAATTGTTGACGAAAAACACGAATATTCTTCTGGTATGGAAATCTATAACTGGGACCGTCGTTACCAAGGAATGTTGACTTTACGTCAAGCTCTTGCTGGTTCACGTAATGTACCTGCTCTTAAATTGATTCAAAACCTTGAAAAGGAAGTTGGCATAGAAAAAGTCGATGAATTCCTAAAAAATGTTGGTATCCAAGTCAACAATGGCGAAGGTGTCTATGAATCCAATGCCCTAGGTGGTGAAGCCACTCCCCTGGCCCTTTCCGCTGCCTATGCCACTTTAGGTAATTATGGCCAATACAATGAACCAAAAGCAGTCGATTACTTTGTAAACCCTGATGGTCAAGAGATTTCTGTGAGTGGAGAATCCCGTCAAGCTATGGCAGACTCAACCGCTTATATGTTGACTGACATGCTAAAAGACTCCTTCACTGATCGTGAGAAAGGCCTGCTCACTGCTTACCACACTTCTGGTTTAAATGAAGCGGGTAAATCAGGGACGACTAACTATTCTGAAGAACAAATGGCTCAACTTGGGCTTCCAGATGAAGCCGTTCCTGATACTTGGATGTCAGGTTATACGACAGATTATTCTGTATCTATTTGGACCGGTTATGATAATCCAACGTCTACTGATGAAAAAGGCTATTTAATTGGTAATGACCGGAATGTTGCCAACCAACTCTATCAAAACTTTATGTCTTACTTTGCCGGCCAAAGTGAAAACGCCGACTGGCAACAACCCGAATCAGTCCATGAAATTGCTTTAGAATTTGGTGCGGTTCCAACGAAATTTGCCACTTCTTCAACACCAAGCTCACGGCGGATTAACGGTTTAGCTAATGATGCGCTTTACGATGATTATGTTAATAATCGTCAACAAAAGGTGACTCAAGAAGCACCGCCTGTTAGCTCATTTCGCTCCTCTAGCTCTGAAGTCAGCTCCAGCGTGGGAAGAGAGAGCGAATACTCTTCTTATTCTGAATCAGAAAGCGAAAGTACTGTAGAGGAAGAATCTACCAGCGAAGAGGACAATCAAGAAGCGGAAGAAAGCACGGAAGTGGAACCAGAGGAAGAAACTGGCAGCACAGAAGAAGCTCCTCCTTCCTCTGCTGCTTCAAGCAGTCAAAGTACTGCCCCTAGTGGCCGTAGTCGTACGCGTAATGAAGACGAAGCGGCCTAATGAAAAAAGCGTTTGGGTATAATTTCCCAAGCGCTTTTTATATAATGAAATAAAACATGCTAGTGAGGAGATTCTATGACTTACCAAACCCTGACCCATATCCCGTCAGCCATGACCCAACGCCCTTATATTCCGACTTATTTATGGGATAATCCCCATGCCAAAGCTATCGTTCACATTGTACATGGTATGTCTGAACACGCCCAACGTTATGAAAAAATCGCTAATTATCTGCAAAAAAACGGTTACCTCGTTGTTGCCCACGACCATATTAGCCATGGTCCCTTAGCCAAGGAGCACAACCGTTTAGGCTATTTCGGTAGCAATAATGCGAGTTATTTCTTAGTAGAAGACATGCATCATGTCTATGCTGAAATCCACAATCAATATCCCGATTTGCCCTACTTTATGCTAAGTCATTCGATGGGGGCTTATCTGACACGAATTTATATGCAGACTTATAGTCAAGAATTAGCCGGTGTCTTACTCAGCGGCACTAATGCCTATACCCCACTATCGCTTCTAGGGGTCGGTTTATCGCCAATTTTAAATGATTTTCGGCCTGATACTTATAATTACACCATCCATCGCCAGCTCTTTCAAACCGGTTTACCTGATACCTCTACTAACAGCAATAAATTAATGAATTTATGGACGAAACCTAGTCCCGAGCAAACAGTCGATTGGCCCTTGATTGGTTTTGTCTTTACTAATAATGGCTTTGCTGAATTGATAAAGATTGTTCACCAAGCCACTCGTCCAGGTTGGCTACGTACTGTCGATCCCAACTTACCGATAGCGATTTTTACTGGTCGCAATGATCCCTTGGTCAACAAAGGCAAAGAAACAGCAAAATTAGCTAAAAGTTTTGCCCGTCATCAGTTTGCTGATGTTAGCTTCTATACCTTTGAAAATCGTGGCCATGAAATTTATATGTATGGTGGCACGGACATTGTTTTCAACTATACCAAAGAATGGCTAGACCGGCAGTTAAATAAAAACACAGCTCGCAAAAACTAATTACACAATTAAAACTCCCCTAGAGTTAATACTTAAAACAGTACTCAACTCTAGGGGAGTTTTAGCAATTTACCTAAGATCTGATGCAAGCAACTATTGGGCTGACCAGTCGATTGGTTCAAGACCTAGACTCTCTAAAAAGGCATTCGTTTTAGAGAAAGGCTTGGAGCCAAAAAAACCACGGTAGGCTGATAAGGGGCTTGGGTGTGGTGCTTGAAGTAAGAGATGTTTATTAGTGTCGAGGAATCTGCCCTTCTTTTGCGCCTGCTTGCCCCAAAGGATAAAGACAAGGGGCGACTCTTTTTCATTAACTGCTGCTAATACCGCATCGGTTAATGATTGCCAACCATAATTTTGATGAGAATTGGCCTGATGGGCTTCCACCGTTAAGGTGGTGTTTAGTAACAAGACTCCTTGTTGAGCCCAATCCGTCAGATCGCCCGAATTCCGTTCGATTCCGAGGTCGTCAGCCAATTCCTGATAAATATTTCTCAAGGAAGGTGGAAGTTTGACGCCTGGATTCACGGAAAAGCTTAACCCATTGGCTTGGTTGGGACCATGATAAGGATCTTGACCTAGAATAACCACCTTTATTTGCTTATAATCGACTAGGTTTAAAGCACGGAAAATATGTTCAGGCGCTGGATACACGATTTTATTTTGATAGGCTTGGGCGACTTGCTTTGTTAAGTTTTTGTAAACATCACTAGCTATAAATGGGGCCAAGATGCTTTGCCATTGCTTGTTTAAATACAGTTTCAAAAAATCCATAATGCTTTCCTTTCTAAAACAGAGAATTAAATTATCCGTTTCCCTAGTGAGATACTTACTTCTTATGATAAACTTTACTTATTAAAAGATAAAGGAGTATGACCATGCTTGAACTGATTGTTTCTGATATGGATGGTACCTTGCTTGATTCTAATATTCAAGTTCATCCTGATAACATCCAAGCCATTATGGATACCTATGCCCAAGGAATTCCCTTCCTTGTTTGCACGGGGCGTAATTTTACGGAAGCTAAATTCTTGCTTGAACAAGCCGGCTTACGTTGTCCAATCATTGGCCTTAATGGCGCCATTTTATTCGACCGTGAAGGGAATGTCGAATACGAAGTGGGTTTACCTAATGACGTTGCCATGGAAATTATCCGGATTGGTGAAGAGAAAAACTATTATATGGAGGCAATGACCTCTAAAAATGTTTATTCAAGCTCCAAGGCTGACCGCATTGTTGCCATTACTGAACTCATTCACCAAACCAATCCCGGCCTTTCCTATGAAGAATGCCAACAGCGGGCCACCCAATCTAACGAAGTAAAATCTATTGACTATCGTGATAACCTCGCTGATTTGATTACAGAAGAAAACCAACAAATTTTAAAAATCACCTTCCTTCATCCCGAAGGCCAAAAAGTGCTCAAAGCTTTTGGCCAAGAATTAGATGACAAACTGCCAGGTATTTATGTTACTAGTTCCTTCTCAAGTAACATTGAAATTTCGCATGAACGTGCAACTAAGGGTGAAGCTGTCCTTGCCTATTGTCGTGAACATGGCTACAATCCGAAAAACATCCTAACTGTTGGTGATAACTACAATGACATCACTATGTTAGAAGTGGCTGGATACAGTTTCGCCATGGGCAATGCTGAAGATGAAGTTAAAGCTAGCGCCAAGTATGAAACTGATACCAATTACAATGGTGGTGTGGCCAAAGCGATTCAAAAAGCTCTTAACCTTAGTAGTCAAGATTAGGAAGGAAGCATCATGAAAGAAAGAATAGGTTTAATTGACATCGGGTCTAACTCGATTCGTCTGGTGGTCTTTCAAATTGAGAATAATTTGAGTTTCAAAGAAATTCAAAACATCAAGATGCCAGCCCGAATTTATCAATATATCGATGATGATAATGTCATGAGCCAAGAAGGAATCGATGTTTTAGTACATGTGATGAAAGCATTCGCTAAAGAATCAGAAATCCTCAAAGCCGATTGCATCATACCCAAGGCCACTGCTGCTATTCGCCAGTCCAAAAATCAACAAGAAATTTTGCAAGCAGTGAAAGTAGCCACCGACATCAGTATTGACATTGTGCCCGAGGAGATGGAAGCTTTTTATGGCTTTAATGCGATTATCCATTCCATGGCCTACCGGGACGGTGTCTCTGTGGATATCGGTGGGGGATCTACTGAAATCACTTATTTCAAGGACAAGAAAATTGTGGCCTCCCATTCCTTTGACTTCGGAGCAGTCTCATTAACAGAAAAATTTTTCAAAAAAGGAGACAATACCGATAAAAAGGCTCTTGAAAAAACCCGTGAATTTGTCCGTAAAGCCTTCAAGGACAATGATTTTATGAAGGGAGTAGACCTACCCGTCATTGCCATCGGTGGCTCTGCTCGTAACGTTGCCCGGGTCCATCAAATGGAAAATGATTATACCCTAGCTGGCCTCCACAATTATGAAATGTCTCTTGAGGATGTGGACCAAGTTTTCGACTTGTTCTCCAGCACTAGTGTCAAAGACCTCAAAAAATTAGATGGCTTAAGTTCTGAACGGGCTGATATTATTACACCAGCTGTGATTGTTTTCCAAGAACTCTTAGCCATAGTGGAAGCACCAAACTTTATTTTTAGCCAACGAGGCTTACGAGAAGGGATTCTCTATGAATACATGGAAAATAAATACCCCGATGCCTTCGATATTGACCATGTTGCCAATCAGACTGTCGAGCGGCTAACTGGGGCTTATAACTTCTCAATGTCAGATGGGGCACAGCGGATGATGAACGCTAAAAAAGTGTATAATGCCCTCCATGAAGCCGGCTATTTAGATTATAATGAACATGAGTTAGAACTACTCGCATTTGGGGCCTACTTATATTACATTGGAGATATTATTGAACCAGGTAATGCATCACAACACACTTACTATATGTTATCCAATTCTAACTTAAATGGATTTACTCATAAGGAACGTGTGGCACTGAGCATTTTAGCAAGTTACAAGAATAGAACCTTATTCAAAGACTACTTGCATAATTTTGGGGACTGGTTCTCAGATAAAAACAGTGATCTTCTCCAAGCCATGGGAGGACTGATAAAATTTTCTGAATGCTTAAATGATTCCCACTCTAACATCGTCAAAACCATTGATATCGTTAAGAAAAATGACCAATTAATCTTGCGAATATTCTATACTGGTACTTTGATTTCTGAAATTCACCGTTCCGAAAGTCAAAAGAAACACGTCGAACGTATTATTGACGAAGATATTACTGTGGAATTTATTAACCAAGCATCTTATAAACAAATCATATAGGCCTAAACCAAACAAAGAAAGGACTGTTCTCAGTGACGACTGAAATAAAAAAAGATTATGATAACCCCAAATATTATGATAACCGTGAAGTGTCTTGGCTCGGATTCAACTACCGGGTCTTGCAAGAAGCTGCTGACAAGCGTAATCCTTTGCTTGAACGTCTAGGCTTCTTGGCCATTGGCTCTTCCAACCTCGACGAATTCATGATGGTACGTGTGGCTGGTCTACAAGACCAACACTACCTCGGCGAAAATATCGTTGACAGCAAGAAACAATGGACACCTGACCAACAATTAGATGCCATCGCTGAGAAAAACAAGGAAAATGTGGTTTACCAATATGAGCTTTATGATCAAGTCGTTGCTGAATGTCGGGACCAAGGCATTTACTTTATCTCCATTGATCAAGTTCATGACGAGGAACAGGAAAATATTAAGCAGTTCTATAATGAGTCTGTGTTTCCTACCCTCACACCTCTAGGGGTTGATGCCTACCGTCCTTTCCCTAATCTTAACAACAAGGTACTTCATCTTTTTGTTAATTTACAACGTGAAGATGAACAACAAATTGCCATCGTCCCTATTCCGCCATTGGTCAACCGTTACTACCACTACCAATGTAAGAATAAACACTTCTTGGTGCCTGTCGAGGAGATTATTCAATATCATATTTCTGGTATGTTTGCTGGTTACACCATTACTTCTTCTTTCTTCTTCCGCGTGACGCGTAATGCTGACCTAGATATTCATGAAGAAGGTGCTGAAGACCTATTAGCGGTGATTGAAGATTACTTAATTAAACGCCGTAATGGACGTGCAGTACGACTAGAAGTAGATATTCGTAGCGAAGATACTGATGGTTTAGCCCATGATATCGATTACTTGATGCGGCAATTAGATTTAGAGGACCGTGACCTTTACCTCATCGATGGCCCTCTGGACCTAACTGGCTTAAATGCAGCCCGTGATGCCGTTGAGGCCTATTATCCAGAACTAGTTTTTGAGAAGTTTTCTCCCGTTTATCCTCGGGAACTTCAAGGCAGCGACGTCTTTAAGGCGTCAGAGCACAAGGATGTCTTTTTCCACCATCCTTATGATTCCTTTAAACCGATTGTACAATTTATTGCGGATGCCGCCAATGACCCTGACACGGTTGCTATCAAGCAAACTCTTTACCGGGTGTCCAATAATTCGCCTATCATTCATGCGCTTAAAACTGCTGCTGAACATGGCAAGCAAGTCACCGTTTTAGTGGAATTAAAGGCGCGTTTTGATGAAGAAAACAATGTCCAATGGGCCAAAGTATTAGAAGAAGCTGGGTGTCATGTCATTTATGGAAAAACCCACCTCAAAACCCACTCAAAAATTGCTATGGTCATGAAACAAAAAAATGGCAAGCTTACCCGCTACGTTCACCTAGGTACGGGGAACTACAATGACAAAACGGCGCGTATCTATACCGACATGGGTGTAATCACGACTGACGAAGCTATCGGACAAGATGCCACTGATTTCTTCAATTACTTAAGTGGGTATTCTGACCAACCCCACTATAAGCATCTTCATGTGTCACCTTTTGATATTCGAGATACTTATATGGAAGATATCGACCAAGAAATCGAGCAGCACAAGGAACATGGTAATGGTCACATTATTGCTAAGATGAACTCCTTGACTTCAAAACCTGTCATCAAGAAACTTTATGAAGCCAGTCAAGCAGGAGTGAAAGTTGACCTCATTATTAGGGGCATTTGTTGTTTGAACCCTGGTATTCCTGGTCTCAGTGACAATATTCGTGTGATTTCTATTGTGGGCCGTTTCTTAGAACATAGCCGGATTTATTGGTTCAATAATAATGGTGAGGAAAAACTCTTCCTATCCTCTGCCGATATGATGACTCGGAATATGATTAAACGAGTAGAGATTGAATTCCCAATTCTCGATGCCAATATCCGCAGTGAATTAAAGGAAATTCTCAAAATCTACCTAGACGATAATACGAAGGCTCGTTATAAATTACCAGATTCCAATTATGATTACGTCACCAACGATCAGGCACCAGTCAACGCTCAAATGGTCTTTATGGCCAAGGCAGAGGCTGAAAAATCGTCCATTCGCCATGCCAAACAAAATTCTGAAAACTGGTTTAGCCGGATTCAAAATCGAATCTTACAACGCCGTCGCAAATAGTTAAACTTACTGCCTTAGAAAGCAAATTGCCCTTGCTTCTAGGGCAGTTGTCATGTCATAATGACTCTATTGTATAATAATGCATGATGCAGAAAGAGGAATTCAATGCTAACTGTCAATGATGTAAGTTTACATTTTTCTGATCGTAAACTCTACGATAATGTTAATATCGCCTTTACCCCAGGAAATTGTTACGGTATTATCGGTGCCAATGGTGCTGGGAAATCGACCTTTTTAAATATTCTATCCGGAAAAATCGCCCCATCTAGTGGTAACGTCAGCAAGGATCCTGACGAACGCTTATCTGTTTTAAGCCAAGACCACTTTGGTTTTGAAGACTATAGCGTGATGGACACAGTAATTATGGGGAATCGGCGTCTCTACGAAATCAAAAATGAAAAAGATGCCATTTATGCCAAAGAATCCTTCACTGAAGAAGATGGAATCAAAGCCGGTGAACTAGAAGCTGAATTTGCGGAACTCAATGGCTGGGAAGCTGAATCTGAAGCCGCCCAGCTCCTTAAAGGCTTGGATATCACCGAAGAGCTTCACTATGCTAAAATGTCAGAACTGCGCGAAAAGGATAAGGTAAAAGTCTTACTGGCACAAGCCTTATTCGGAAACCCTGACATTCTACTTTTGGATGAGCCTACAAACGGTTTGGATTCGCAAGCGATTGAATGGCTAGCTGAATACTTGATTGACTTCCCTAATACAGTTATCGTGGTCTCTCATGACCGTTACTTTTTAAATAAGGTCTGTACCCATATCTGTGATGTTGACTTTGGAAAAATTCAATTATATGTCGGTAATTATGATTTCTGGAAGCAATCTTCTGAATTAGCGGCTAAACTCCAAGCAGACGCCAACGCTAAGAAAGAAGAAAAAATCAAAGAACTTCAAGACTTCATCGCTCGTTTCTCAGCCAACGCTTCTAAGTCTAAGCAAGCCACTTCACGGAAGAAAATGTTAGATAAAATCGAACTCGACGATATCCGTCCATCTAGTCGTAAATACCCTTATGTTGGATTTGACGCTGACCGAGAAATTGGGAATGATGTTTTAACGGTGGAAAATCTTTCCAAAACCATTGATGGGGTGAAGGTATTAGACAATATTACCTTTACTATTCGTCCACATGAAAAAGTCGCTTTCTTAAGCCGTAACGATATTGCTACTACTACCTTGTTTAAAATTATTACTGGTGAATTAGAAGCTGATTCAGGGTCCTACAAATGGGGAGTGACGACTAGCCAAGCCTATTTGGCCCGGGATAATTCTGCTGAATTCCAAGATAGTAATCTGTCTATCTTAGAATGGTTGCGCCAATATGCCCCACCTGAAGAACAAGACAATACCTTCTTACGTAGTTTCCTAGGACGGATGCTCTTCACGGGTGAAGATGTGAATAAAAATGTTTCTGTCCTATCTGGAGGAGAAAAAGTTCGTTGTATGCTATCTAAAATGATGCTTTCAGGAGCGAATGTGTTAATTCTTGATGACCCAACCAACCACTTAGACTTGGAATCCATTTCAAGCCTTAATGATGGCCTCATCAAGTTCAAAGAAGTGGTTCTCTTCAGTTCTCATGACCGTGAATTTATTGATACCATCGCTAACCGCATTATCCATGTAAGTCCGAATGGTTTAGTCGATCGGATGGAAACCACTTATAGTAACTATCTAAATGACAATGATGTCCAAAAACGGGTAGCCAATTTGTATATTAACTAGGTAATATTTACAAAAATTTACATAAAATTTACATAAAATCAACAATTACCCAGTATAATACTAACTATAGGTAACTAAATAGTTACTGTTCTGGCCCCACAGAACATAAAATCGTGCACCTGCCCCCAACAGGTGCCTTTTTTTATCCCTAAAGTTATTGCATGATTATTTTTCCAAGCTTATAATAATATTTGCAACTATCATATAGAGAGGAAGGTTTTTATGAAATATATTTGGCAATATGTCAAAGAATTTAAAGGCTTACTTCTGCTATCCTTATTAGGAACCCTAGGATTTGTAGTGGTAACCTTAGGAATGCCGACCCTACTAGCTCAGCTTATTGATGATGTCATTCTTGGCGATGTCAATCGCTCGGTATGGCCTTATTTTATTATTATGGTAATTTTAGCAAGTATTGGTTTAGTTGGTCGACTTATTACATCTTATTCATCAAGTAAAATTGTAGCTAATATGACCATGAATATGCGTAATGATGCCTATGAAAAAATGCAAGATCTATCGCATCACGAGTTCCAAGAGTTAGGGGTTCCCTCTCTGACCACGCGAATCTCTAGTGATGCCTTTATTTTACTTCAGTTCACTGACATGATTATTAGGCAAGGATTCACCGCTCCTATGATGATTATTGTCAGTGTTATCATGATTATCACCACTTCTATAGAGCTTGGAGTCACGATTCTCCCCCTAGCCCCACTTATTGTTGTGGTGGTGTTACTGATTGCTCGTATCACCCTACCAATTTCAGAACGGCAACAAAAAAACTTGGACCGGATCAACCGAGTGCTTAGAGAATCAATTACTGGACTACGAGTTATTCGTGCCTTTAACCGGGAAGATTTCCAGGCTAATCGTTTCGCCCATGCTAATGATAACTACCGACAAGAGTCAACCAGTCTCTTCCGCTGGATGGCGGTCACACCTGCCCTTTTTTCTGTAGTGATTAACCTAGCAATTATTGCCATTATTTGGTTTGGTGCTGGTTTTATTGAGCGTCAAACCATGCAGGTTGGTACCGTGGTTGCCTTTATCGAATATGTTTTTCACGCTCTATTTTCATTAATGTTATTCGCTAATATCTTCATGATGTATCCGCGGGCCCAAGTTTCTGCTGGTCGTTTGCAAGAAGTTTTAGATACGAAAATTTCTATCAATGAAAAACCAGCGGACCAACAAATTCATGACTTTCCAGAGAGTGGTAGCCTAGAATTTCGGGATGTCGACTTTGCCTATCCTGATGCGGATAAACCAGTTTTACGAAATATCAATTTCAAAACCAAGGCCGGCGAAACTGTTGCCTTTATTGGATCAACAGGATCAGGAAAATCAACTATTGTTAAGTTGATTCCACGTTTCTACGATGTTAGCAAGGGACAAATTTTAGTGGATGGGGTTGATGTTCGTGATTACAATCTCAAGGAATTACGTAGCAAAATTGGTTATACCCCACAAAAAGCCTTATTATTTACTGGAGATATTTCCGATAACCTCCGCTTTGGTAAATTTGATGCTGATGAACAAGACATGGAACATGCCACTATTATTTCCCAAGCTCAAGAATTTATTTCCCGCTTAGAAAATCATTATCAAACCCATTTAGCTGAAGGTGGATCCAACCTATCTGGGGGTCAAAAACAACGTTTATCCATCGCACGTTCAATTATTGGTGGGCGTGAAATCTATATTTTCGATGATTCATTCTCAGCTCTAGACTATAAAACTGATGCAGCAGTGCGTAGCGCCTTACAAGAAGAAACTAAGAATGCCACTACCGTCATTGTGGCGCAAAGGGTGGGTACAATTATGCATGCCGACCAAATTATCGTGTTAGATGAAGGAGAAATTGCAGCAGTAGGTACCCACAAAGAGCTATTAGCTACTTCTCCTCTCTACCATGAAATTGCAGCATCTCAACTAAGTGAGGAGGAATTGAACCGATGAAATTAACCGATGTACTCCAACGGCTATGGTCTTATTTACGTGTTTATCGTGGCCAATTCATACTCTCTATTCTGGCAACTATCGTGCAAACCTTTGCTCAAGCCATTGAGCCTGTTATCTTAGGTTTAGCAATCACAGAACTATCAGCCAATGTGTTAGATATAGTGAATGGCGTTCCAGGTGCTGGAATTAATTACTCCTATATTGCCTGGGTTTGTGTGCTTTATTTTATACGTGGAATGGGCTTTCATGGTGGCCAATTCATCGGGCAGTATGCCTTAACTAATGTAGTCCAAAAATCCATGTATGATTTACGTAATGATATTTCCAACAAAGCCTCCCGCATTCCTGTATCTTATTTTGATGCCCATCAAACAGGCGATATCTTAGCGCGGATGACTAATGATGTGGATGCCATTACCAACGCCCTGCAACAATCCTTTATTCAATTATTAAATGCGGTTTTAGGGATTGCTTTTGCGATTACTATGATGCTAATCCTGGACTGGAAACTAGCCTTAATCCTTATTGTGACTATTCCAATTTCCTATTTTCTGGCCCAAATTATTCTCAAAAAATCGCAAACCGCTTTTCAACAACAAGCAGATGCCTTGGGTGACTTATTTGGTTATACTCAAGAGCAGTTATCAGGATTCACTGAGATTAAGGTTTATGGTAAACAAGAGGAATCCGTTTCTGTCTTCCGCGACAAAAACGCACGTTTACGAGACCATGGCTTCAAAGCCAGCTTCATTTCATCCTTGATGATGCCCATCTTAGGTTTTGTTTCTAATTTAGCTTATGCAGTGACCTCTGTTGTTGGTGTTTTAGCCGTACTAGCGGGACGCTTAACAGTTGGTAACTTACAAGCTTTTGTGCAATATGTTTGGCAAATCAACCAACCGATTCAAATGATCACCCAGTTATCCGGGGTTATCCAATCCGCCATTGCTGCTTCGGGACGGGTGTTTGAATTCTTGGACGAGGAAGAAGAATATCAAATGCCAGTAAGCAACACGCTTCCGGATAAGGTTGCCGGTGCCGTTGAATTTGACCATGTTCGTTTTGGTTATGATCCTCAAAACCCATTAATGACTGATATCTCCTTCTCAGTTAATCCTGGTGAAACAGTGGCAGTAGTTGGCCCTACTGGTGCGGGTAAGACCACCCTAATCAACCTCTTGATGCGTTTCTATGATGTAGATAGCGGGGCCATTAAGGTGGATGGCGTCGATATTAAAACGATTCCAAGATCTGAATTACGCAAACACTTTGGAATGGTTTTACAAGATGCTTGGCTTTACACTGACAATATCATGGAAAACTTACGTTTTGGTGACTTAGAGGCCAATGACTATGAAGTGATGGAAGCTGCTCAAGTGGCTAATGTCCACCACTTTATTCAAACGCTGCCTGGTGGTTATGATATGGAAATCAATGAAGAAGCCTCCAATATTTCCTTGGGACAAAAACAATTAATGACTATCGCTCGAGCTGTTCTCTCTGATCCTGATATTTTAATCTTAGATGAAGCAACTTCATCCGTTGATACACGTTTGGAGCAATTAATCCAAAGTGCTATGGATAATGTCATGGAGGGACGGACCAGTTTTGTGATTGCCCACCGTCTATCAACCATTAAAAATGCAGACATGATTTTAGTGATGCAAAATGGGAATATAATCGAGCACGGTAATCACGAGCAATTAATGGCCCAAGATGGCTTCTATGCCGACCTCTATAATTCTCAATTCCAAAAACAAGAGCAACCCGCTGATATTCATATGTCTTATTAAGAGATTATTATTAGCCCCAGCAAAAACACCGGCTACTTTTAGAACAGTAGCCGGTGTTTTTTGTTTACAATTATATTTGTTAATCTTTAAATGCTTGCTTCGTTCGATTTTTTAAATAAATAAGACCAAAATCTCCCCCTAAAGTAAGACATGTTTTACTTTAGGAGGAGACAGTAATAACTCTTTAATTTGACTTATTTCTTACCTATAAGTTTTCTGAATCTGCATGAACATCTAGACCTTTATAAGCGAGTTTGAAGCTAACCGTATCGCGCGTTAATTGATAGAGTAACGATAAAGTTGGCACAGATAGTAGCATTCCTACTAGGCCAAACAGACCGCCTCCCACTGTCACTGCAAACATGACCCAAATTCCTGGTAAACCAACGCTATTACCAACTACCCGTGGGTAAATGATATTCCCTTCAATTTGCTGAATCACCACTGTGAAAACCACAAACCAAATCGCTTGGGGTAGAGAAATCACAGAAATAAGGATTGCTCCTAAAAAGCCCCCAAAGATGGCACCAAAAATTGGAATAAGGGATAAAGCACCAGTTAAGACTGAAATTGATAAACGATAGGGAAAGTTAAATAGCCACATTCCCAAGTAAAAGAGTATCCCTAAGATAAAGGCTTCAGTGACCTGACCGCTAATAAAGTTAGAAAAAACTTCATTGGCTTTCTTTCCAACGGCGACAATATAATTGGCCCATTCTAAATTAAAGCTAGCGTAAATTAACATTTTAAAATGACGGGTTAAGCTTTCCTTGGCTGATAAGATAAAGATAGCAAAAACAATAGCAATAAAAGTGTTAAATACCGAAGAAACAACCACCGATACAACCGTCACCAATGAGCCAAAGATGCCCGTAGCCACAGCTTGAGCGGTTTGAATGGCGCGGCTTCGTAAGCTATCCATATCAAGGTTCATATTTTGTAAACCTTCTAATACAGCCGGATTTTCACTGAAATAAGTATTAATCCAGTTGACCATTTTATTGATTTCACTAGGCACTACCGCAATAAATGAAGAAATCGTATCTTGTAAATCAGGCAAAACTAGAAAAACGACAAAGGAAATCAGTACAAAGACTAACAGAAAAGCAAATAATATCCCTAAAGGACGATACCAGTTATAATATTTACCAGTCCATTTGACGAGCTGATTCTCAAATAATTTCAAGGGTAAGTTCAAAATAAAGGCTGCTCCTGCCCCTAAGATAAAGGGTAAGGTTAATGTAAGAATTTGTTGCCAGGCTTGTCTGATTATTCCGAAATTATTGATTACCCAGAAAAAGACGGCAGCAAATACGATAATGCCGATAATTTGTTTAAGTGTTTTTTTTGAAGCCATAATACCTCCTAATATTTTTTCAACCATAGCTGGTTGATTTTATGGTTATTTTCTTTGTGAATCACAATATCCGCATTATTACGGGTAGGGAGAATATTCTCCTCTAAGTTGACCAAGTTGATCTCTTGCCAAACCTTATGTGCATAATAAATGGCATCCGGCTTATCCATTTTACTAAAACGATGGTAGTAATCGTCGGGTTTATTTTTAGCCTTGTCCACTAAAAGTTCAAAACGCTGGTAGAACCATTTTTCAATCAAGCCAGCATCAGCATCCACATAAATTGACAGGTCAAAGAAATCAGAGACATAGATATTAGTATTACTTGGAAATTGTAAAATGTTAATGCCCTCAACAATAACAATATCTGGATTCACCAATTCCTGTAATTCTCCAGGAATAATATCATAAACTTCATGGGAATAGGTGGGGTATTGGATATTAGTCACATTATTCTTGATATCTTTCAAAAAAGAAATCAACTTCTGCATATTATAGGATTCAGGAAAGCCTTTGCGGTTTAGAATGTTGCGACGCTCTAACTCCTCAGTGGAATAGAGAAAGCCATCAGTTGTCACTAAATCGACGTTTAAATCGGGATAAACCTGGGAGAGAAAAATTTTCAACAAACGGGCAGCGGTTGATTTCCCTACTGCCACCCCTCCAGCAATACCGATAATAAATGGTGGCATTTTGCGACTAATCCCCAAAAAACGATCACGTTTGCGGGTGAGTTCTTCATAATTTTGCTTATAAATATCTACCAATTCAGTTAGTGGCTTATAAACCTCAAAGGCATCCTTACGCGATAGCACATCGTTTAAAGACGTAATTCGCTCTAACTGTTGGTCTGTGATGGTAACTTGCCGGTTAGAAAGCTCATTCGTCAAGTAAGCATTCCATTCATCACGTTCAATAACATAATAATCCCTATTTTCTTGCATAAAAATCTAATCTTCCCCACTAGTTAGCTGCCAGTCAATCGCAACCGCACTATGTCGGCCACGATCGCCACTAATTAAATGACGCGTAGACACCTGATCACCGTCTTGTTTTTTCTCAGTTGTCAAGATGACTTGGTCCCCTAAGTAAGCTTCCTTGTCATAATTAATAACTAGACGTTGAATCTGATGGTCTTGGAACCATTCCTTACCTAAACTATTAGATAGCCAACGCAGATAAACAGCATTGTTAACATGCTGGTTGCCATCTATATCCAAGTATTGAACCCTAACTGTATCTTCTTGATCGACATGGTCCAAAACTTTAGGTAGACGCACTCTTTGGCGTTTTTGCACTTGGTTTTCCATAGAATAGGCTGAAATAATTTCATCAGGCGTTCCAATAATTCGCCGACTTTCTAAATCAATCAATGAAAAAGTAGTCAAAGCATCCACTAAAATGTGATCATCAGAACCTATAATCTGATAAGACCGATATGAGAAAAAGCGGTTATAATCCACGGCTTGGGTGACCACCCTCACTTGGTCATTAACTTGTGGTAGGTGGTTAATCTCAATTTGATTTTCAGTGATTACCCAATTATAATGATGGCTCTGCATGTAGTCTTTGACGGCAGGAATATTTTCTTCTTGCGCCCCAGATACTGCCAAGAATATGTTAACCAAAGCATCCAAGCGTAGCTGACCATTTAAGTCACACTGGCTAGCGATTATTTGTCGTGATTCTTCATATCTAACTCCCATTGCCCTCTCCTCCAAATCTGTCACTAATAGCCATATTATACACCATAACGACTAAGTTAACAGAGGGCAAAACTTAAACTTGACTAATTTTTCTGTGGCTTAGGAAATTGCAATTGATCATTGTCATTATAGAAATAAGGATAGGCTTGGTAAACAGCCAGATAGGCGGTAATGGTTGAGGTTGACATCATCATAAAATAAATCAAAATCTGATACATAATGGCTTGCATAGGAACTACGCCGGCAAACATCATCCCAGTCATCATCCCTGGCAAGAGCACTAATCCAACCGTTCTAGCTGTATCTACTGTAGGTTGCAAGGAAGCTTTGATTGATTGTCTGATAATATCTTGAGAAGCCTCCTTATTAGATGCGCCTAGAGCTAGTTTTTCCATGACTTCTTGCTGAGATTTTTTAAATTCGTTATTCAAATTAGTAAAGGACAAACCAATAACGGACATCGCATTCCCCACCAACATCCCGTTAATCGGAATAAGTTGAGAAGGAATGAATTCAATAGCACCAGAGACCACTAAAATTATCAAGGATAAAACGACACCCATCATAATAGAAGTCAACGAAATTCTAAAAGCATTAGGAATCGCTTGGGCCCGCTTACTGGCATTCCAAGCCGCATTTACGACCATAAACAACATCACTAAAACAGTCACTATTTTGGAGTTTAAGCCAAAAATATAGGTAAGAACATAACCAACAACCACCAGTTGGATAATCATCCGAACCATGGCAATCATAATTTCTTTATTTAAATCTAATTTCTCTTTACGAGAAATCGCCATAGCGACTAAAACCATAGTAAAAGATAGTATTAAGGATAAAATTGAAACATTTAAGTTTTCCATCCTAATTCACCCGCCATTCTGCTTGATGTTGACCTAAGATAATTTCATAATCGGCCTTTAATCCCTCTTCTTCAATATGAGAAATCCAAATCAAATTTTGATGTTTGTCAGCAGCATGGGCCACTACCCACTCCCAAAGCTCTGTACGCAAATTTTCATCTAGAGCTGAAGAAATCTCATCCAATAACCACATTTCAGGCTCGTACATAAAATGACGAATTAAACCGACACGTTGGCGTTCTCCACCGGATAAATGCTCAATACTCTGATCTAAATCAAGATAATCAAGCTTGACTTGGGCCAATAAATGTTTGGCCCGATCTTCATCAAAGTTATCTTCTCGGATTTGAGCAGGAAAGGCTAAATTATCCCGAATCGTTTCTCCAAATAGTTGCGGTGTTTGAGACACATAAGAGACTTGCCGCCGATATTCTTGCGCCGACATTTTGTTGAAGTTTTCCCCTCTAAATAAGAGTTCACCTGAAGTTAGCGGAATCAATCCTGCCATCATCTTCAGTAAAGTCGATTTTCCAGAACCAGATGGCCCACTGACCCGTATATTAGCGTTAACCGGAATGTCTAAATTAATATTTTCTAAGATAGGATCGCCATCAGGTGCAAAACAAGCATCTTTCAATTGTAAGATAATCTTCTCTGTCATATTTTTCTTCCTTTCCTTAAATTAGAATAATTCTATTCTAACATATTATAATATAATTCCCTAACCTTATTATGATTAAGCGCTTTCTAGAAGGGCTTAGAATTGATTTGTCAAAAAAGTTCGTTATAATGAAACTATAAACTAATGAATGAGGGATTAACAATGAAAATTTCAGTTTCAGACCGTGCGCATGACTATGTGGTTTCCGAGATTGGATTAGAACCTGGTCAGGGCCTCAATTTCACCAGCAAGGTTTATGGGGCTACCGAAATCCATGATGGCTTTTCCGTTGCTATCCATGTTAAAGACCCTCAAAATGAAGCCATACTCGCCCAAGAAGAAAAGGATGGTATCATCTATTTCACTAGTCAAGAAGATGATTGGTTCTTCGCGGGTCATGACTTCGCTGTTGACTTTGACCCTGATAAAGAAAATTTTGTATACCGTTTTCCGAACGCTTAAACTTTGAAAGGAGTTTTTATAATGGATGCCTTAAAAAAATTATTCCTAGCAGCAGTTGGTGGAACTAGTCTAACATATGAAAATGCGTCTGATGCCTTAAACAAGTTAGTTGAAAAGGGACAAATTTCCGTTGATGAAGGAAAAGTACTTAGCCAAGATCTTAAACGTTTCGTCCAAGATCACAGAGGACAAGCAGGAGTAACTGAACCAGCTGAGCAACAAAACTCATTAACTGACCTACAAGAACAAGTCAGCAAACTTGCCGACCAAGTGGCTATCCTTAGCGATAAAGTAGCCATTATCGAAGACAAGGACCATGACTTCAATGAAGACAATTTCTAACAAATCAATCAAATAGCCGCTAGCTCGGCGTTAAATGATGCCAATTGATAGGCTGGGAGGATATATCCCAGCCTCTTTCTACTTAATTAAACAAATAGAGAAAGGACGTGAGGACTGTGTCAGCTAACCGTGACCGTTTTGCAGAAATTATTCGTGTACTAGGTAAATATGGCTTTGGTCATCTCTATAAAACCCGTATCCGGCCTGATAAAAATGATCAGGATCCTGCTGACTTGCGTCTGGCCTTTGAAGAATTAGGCCCATCTTTTATAAAAATTGGACAAATTCTCTCCACGCGTAATGATATCTTACCTAGCGAATACATTAAGGAATTGCAAAAATTACAAGACAACACCTCACCCCTTCCTTATAATATTATCGAAGATTTGATTGAACTCCACCTTCAGCAGCCCATCGAGAACTTATTTGCATCCTTTGACAAAATTCCTATGGCCTCAGCGTCAATTGCCCAAATCCACCGAGCGCAATTAAAGAACGGAGACCAGGTCATTGTGAAGGTACAACGGCCTAACATCGAAAATGAACTCATTCGCGACATCAATATTTTTATTCGAGTTATTGAGTACATACCAACCATTTTTTTGGGGATTATGATTAATCCTATCGAAATATTACAAGAAATTAAACAACAAACCTTACAAGAAATTGACTTCGAACACGAAGCTCAAAATGCCCTAAAATTTGCCAAACTCAATCAAGACCGGACCGTTATCCGTGTTCCAAAACCTTATTTAGACTACACCAGCGAAAAAGTCATGGTCCAGGAGTTCATAGATGGTAGTCGTATCAACCAAAATCAGCTACTCGATAGCCAAGGTTATGATCGGAGTGATATTGCTGAAAAATTGGTCTATGCTTATCTATACCAGGTCTTCGACGATGGGTTCTATCACGGCGATCCCCATCCAGGTAATTTATTGATTGATGATGGTAAAATCGTCTTTATTGACTTTGGTTTAATGGGAATTGTTACCCCCATGAACAAGAAGTTTCTCTTGGATGGCCTAAAAGCTATCGTCTTCAAGGATGTCGATCAACTTGTTTCCTTATTACTCCAAATTTGTAAACAGAACCGCCCAGTTGACCGAGTAGAGTTTTACCGTGACATCAACTATCTATTTGACAAGTACTTAACCAAGGGATTTGCGGGTATTGATATTGAAGCTATTTTCCAAGATATCATGCGTTTTGGTCACCAGCACGGGCTCACTTTTCCTTCAGATTTTATTATTTTGGAGAAAACCGTTGTCATGCTCCAAGGCGTTTTAGAAGATCTTGATCCTGACTTGGACTTTATGCAAGTTTTTCAAAGCTTCATGTGGTCAGGGAATCTAATCGATTGGAAGGATTACCTTGATCCTAACCACCTATTTAGAGCTGGATCCCGCCAAGCACGTACCTTGGCAAACATCCCACAAAAGCTAGAAACAACCTTAGACCAAATCAATAACGACCGACTAAGTGTCCGAATTGGTTTCGAAAATATCGAAGATCGGCTCACGCAGGTTAATCAAATGATCAACCGAGTGATTTCTTCGCTAATTTTAGCTGCACTAATTATTTCTTCAACCTTTATTGTGACCACTGCCTCTACCCAGTCAGTGGAGTTATTAGGAATCATTTTCTTTATTATTGCGAGCATCATTGGTTTAGTCCTATTGATTTCTATTTTCCGTACCAATCGTAAATAATGAAAATATTTTATTAAACCGATGTTCGACCGGAGCGCTTGCTTCGGTTTTTCATATAATCAAAAAAGACCGAGCGTCAACGCTCAGTCTCAAATGTGTTTAGCTTGTACTTAAGTGCATCTTATCCTGATTTCCAACAGCTCGGAGCTCCCGCATTTCATCTCATCCTTTTTAGTCAAGTTCCAAAAGTCAGAACAGACTGCCTTTCCCATAGATGTTTGGAGTTTGGTTGTCTATTCATCAGTTAGGCTCTAAAAAGAAGGACTGACATGCGTTTCTCAAAAGTCTTTGATAGCTTGTCGCTAGCTTCAGTCTTTTGGTCCAACGATTCAGTCCTACCGCTTTTCATCGCACCCTATCTAGTCGAGCTCGTAATCGCAGGGTCGGCATCCATTTCTGAATGAGTCACCAAAATGGCTTTCACCATTTTTTTGCCTCCTTCTGATATGGTCCGTCCCTGATCGCGATTGACTCACATCCTTAGTTTACGATGAGATTTTTTGTTCATCTAATACTAGGTCTTCAGGGGATAAGCATTCAATCAAGCGTCGGGAGAAGATAAGATGTGTAATCAATGAGCAGGCATTCCAAATAATATAATGGTCAAAGTGGTCAGGGTCTTTATAGGCCTGGCCGTTTTCATAAGTAAATTCACCTGTTTGGTAATAATGACACTCTTTTCTGACGGAAGTTTCTAAATAAGTGCAAAATAAATTGTATGCTTGTTCATTGCCATGAGAAGCAGCAAGATAAACTAATACTTTACGGATTTCTTGAATGGAAATTGCTTGCTTAAACAATGTGATGATAATTAGATAAGCAATATGACGGCGGTAGTAACGCTTCTTTTCAGGTTTAGGCATCAATCCTAGTTTGACATAGTTGTTGACCATAGCCGGGGTAATCTCCATATTAGATGTATCTTGTAAACGGAAGCTTTTAAGATAATCTTTTACCAAGGCTAACAATTGATCCATATAAAGCGGTACCGAAGAGAGCTCATTCCAGCGTGGTAACTGAAAGGAAGCCATCTCATCGATCCACCCATCATAAATTGACTTATTCTTCATCATTTAACCACCCATATCGAAATAATTATGACCATTATAGCACATTTCTTTATAGGATTTAATACATTCTTTGTGCTTTTTCATAAAAAACCACAAGATATTACTTATTTTTTCTTTTGCCATGGCAATTTTATACCCCATCTTTTTCCAGACTTACCTGAGTTTTTTTGACTTGATGGTGCTTCTAAGTCAGAAAAGTTCTTTTCTACTACTTCTTCCACTGATTCCGCCCCTTTATTACGTTTCAAACGGGCTTCAAATCGCTCACGCATAATATTTTTAACAGTATTGGCATCAAGAGCTTGTCCCTTGGCTTCTTGGGTGGCTAAAATAGCCAATACCTCAATATAAGATGTGGCTAAAGCAGTGGTCACAATCGCTGCTGTTGTTCCTGATAAGAGTCCTCCAGCAGCTGTTCCTAGGCCTGGAATAAACTTAACCGCATTGCTGACTATGGTCCGTCCTAAATAAGTGGCACCGCCTGTACCCACAACCGCCCCAATAATCCCAATTAGGGTAGATTTTTCTAAGGATACACCAAAAATTGCAGTGATATGCGCCATCATTCCAATTTGCATGGGAACTAAGACCGTGGCATCCGCAAAGGGAATAGGCGTAAAGCCAACACCAAAAGTGGTTAACATATACTTGCGCGCCCAACTTCGCGCTGCTTTAACTTTACGTTCAATATCAACCTGTTGGGCATTGTTAAAAGCGACTTGTTGATTTTCATCCAAAATAGCAAAAGTTTTGTCAAGCAAGTTTTCTAATCCAAAAGCAGGAATAGTTAAGTCAGCAGATATCTTATAATCCTCAGCCATGACTTGGACCACTGCTTGAACGGGAAGATTCAAATCCCGTAAATACTCAGCAAATTCACTGGCTGGATCACCAATTGATTGCGTCAGCACTAAAATCACCGGCGCTGCTTGGGATAATTTCTTGATAAAGTCGATTTCCATGGCTTCAATTCGCCCTGAAGAAGCGGCCAAACAATAATAAATCACATCCATGCTCTGATCATTTTTAGCTAATTCAGCCATACTTTGCTTGATTTCACTAGCAACTTGGTCTTGAACAGATTGTTCTAATTCAAGGCCTCGGGTATCATAGAGTACCAAGGGAATGCCTTCCTTAGTAATACGGCGAATATGTTGGGTAATAGGTTTTCCTACCCCTGTTTCTGCCAAACGTTCTCTAAACAAATTATTCACCAGAGTTGACTTCCCTACCCCAGTTTTTCCAACTAATAAAATAGTAATCGGATCAATTTTAGAAATTTCTTCATTCGTTTTTTTGGAAAATTCATCAATTAACGATAAATCGAGTTTATTCTTCATAAATATCCCTCCATTAATTAAATTATAGCCCCTTACCAAGGGCTCGCCAAGCAACTTGAGTCTGATTTTTGTGATATAATATTTGCAAAAAGAGGTGATAAAATGAATTCTTACTGGGAAGAAAAATTACACCAAGCCCCCTTTACACGCAATTACTATATTCGTAGCGAGGTTTTCAATGCAATCAGCCATGGTATCGGGGTGATCTTATCGATTATTGCTACTGTCCTACTTATTATCAAGGGGATTGATAACGAGTCTGGATTAGAGGTGTTTGCTTACACAGTTTACGGTGTCTCTATGACCCTACTTTATTTAGCCTCAACCCTTTATCATTCCTTATCCTTTACTTCAGCGGCCCCTATATTTAAGATTATCGACCACTCAAGTATCTTTCTTCTAATCGCGGGAACCTATACGCCCTTTTGTTTAATTGCCTTAAATAATCGGCTAGGCTGGTTGATATTTATCGCTCAATGGTCAATTGCCTTGGTGGGAATAGCCATGAAAATTTTCTTTATCCAAAAGATGAAACGCTTTTCTACCCTACTCTATTTGATTATGGGTTGGCTAGTTGTCTTTGCCATTGGCCAAGTAGCTGCTGCTATCGGATTTAATGGGATGCTTTATTTGGTATTAGGCGGCTTAACTTATAGCTTAGGCACCTTCTTCTATTCCAAGAGCCACTTTCGCTATTTCCATGTGATTTGGCATTTCTTTGTCTTAGCCGGATCAATCTTTATGTTCATGGCGATTTATTTCTTTATCTAATTATTTGCAAAGCTGGGCCCAGTCGCCCAGCTTTTTTCTTTCCTAATCTAATCCCTATTACTAAAATGCCGGTCCATAGATTGCACATGACGGTAGAAACTTGCTTTTATATCTAAAAATTTTTGACAATCTTGAAGAATTTCAAATAGGATGGCCCGTTCCTCAAATTCTTGACGGCTTTTTGGTAAGGGCGATTGGCTATAATAATCCCTAATTTTTCTTAAATCAGCCTTTAACTGACGGCCGGTGTTACTTTCATGCAATTGCTGACTGGTCGCTTGCATAAAATCTGCTAAGGCCTGATGCTGGGGAATGGCTGCTCCTACCTCATGAAGACTGGCATCAATTTCATAGAGAATACGTGTTTGCTGGTTACGCATTTCAAAATATTCCCGGTAATAAAAGCTTGTTTTGGACAAGCGGTTAGCTTCTTCCTCCTCAGCTAAGTTAATAGCTTGACGAATCATCAGGGTCAAGTCATCTAAACGACCCGAATTTTCATAGAAGTTATCGCCATTGGCTAACTGGTCAGAAAACTCGTTTAGGATCTGGCGAATAAGATTTTCTACCTCGGCTTGTTTTGCCAAAATAATTTTATTTTTAGAAGGTTGATAGAGATTAACCAAGAGTGCTAACACTGTCCCAATAATTAGTAACAAAAATTCATTGAGTAGCCAGTCAAAAGCCACTGTCTCTTCAATCAGTAAATGAGACACAGATACGGCGCAAGGTGCAATGGCACGTTGGCTCTTGAATAGGACGGCTAATGGATAGGCGATCAATAAATAGAGTGAAAACACCCAAATATTATAATCTAATAAGGGAAATAGCAACCAAGCCGTTCCTAAGCTTAGTAACATAGTAATGGCAATTTGTTCAATATATAAAACAGTCGCTCGATTGGTTTCCGCTAAACTTAATATTGCAATGATTCCCGCGGTTACGGCGTACTCTAATCCCAACCACTGAGCAATAAAAATGGCAAAAAATGTCGCTAAGGCATATTTAATGGCCTTAATTATCGCAGTTTGCATAAGTCCCCTCCTCATTAATTCTTTCTAATCTTAGCATAATTTCCTTAAACACGTCTTTATTTTGAAAAAATCTGTTCAGCAATTAATATTAAAAGCATGATGCCAACTAATATGTTAAAATAGAAGGAGCAGCCTATGCATCGTTAAAATACTATGAAAAGGAGAATACTATGATTTATAAAGTCACTTATCAAGAATCAAAAAAAGAAGTGCCTCGGCGTGAAGCGACCCATGCTCTCTATATCGATGCCGAGTCCCCAATCCAAGTGCGCGAATTAATCACCGCACATACCCCCTACAATATTGAATATATTCAAGAATTGGATGAAGCCCACCTGGCTTACGAACAAAAGAATCCAGATTTTGAATTAACGGAGTTTGACGCATAATGAAACTAAACATTAAAAACAACGAGGTCGGCGTTTTTGCTGTCGGGGGTTTAGGCGAAATTGGAAAAAATACCTATGCCGTCCAATTCCAGGATGAAATTATCATCTTAGATGCAGGTGTTAAATTTCCTGAAGATGAATTGTTGGGCATTGACTATGTGATTCCAAACTACAGCTATCTCGTTCAAAACAAAGACAAAGTAAAGGCCTTGATTATTTCTCACGGCCACGAAGACCACATTGGTGGCATTCCTTTCTTACTAAAACAAATTAATGTGCCAATCTATGCAGGTAAATTAGCGATGGCACTCATCCGTAATAAATTAGATGAACATGGGCTCTTACGTGATGCCGAACTTCATGAAGTTGACGAAGATGATGTGATTAAATTCCGCAAAACATCTGTTAGTTTCTATCGTACTGCTCACTCTATTCCAGATCCTATGGGAATCGTCGTCAAAACACCACCAGGAAACATTGTCTTTACAGGTGACTATAAGTTTGACTTCACCCCAGTTGGTAAACCAGCTGATATCCACAAGATGGCACGTTTAGGTGATGAAGGGGTCCTACTAATGCTTGGTGATTCTACCAATGCTGAGATTCCAGAGTTTACTAAATCTGAGAAGGTCGTGGGTGAAAGCCTCAAGGACATCATGATGGGCATCAAGGGACGGATAATATTTGCTAGTTTTGCTTCCAATATTTCTCGTTTAAACCAAGCTATTGATGTGGCAATGCAATCTAATCGCAAGGTAGCTGTTTTTGGTCGGTCTATGGAAGCAGCCATTAAAAATGCCAAAGAACTTGGCTATATCAATGTGCCTGATGATACCTTTATCGAAGGTCGGCAAATTAATAATTACCCAGCGGATGAAGTCATGATTATGTGTACAGGATCTCAAGGTGAACCCATGGCTGCCTTGAGTCGAATCGCTAATGGCACACACCGACAAATTACGATTCAACCGGAAGACACGGTTATCTTCTCTTCTTCACCTATTCCAGGTAATACTAGTTCCGTTAACCGTGTTATCAACCAGTTGCTAGAAGCAGGCGCTGAGGTAATCCATGGTAAGGTCAATACGGTCCATACTTCTGGACACGGTGGCCAACAAGAGATGAAGTTAATGCTTTCACTATTGAAGCCAAAATACTTTATGCCAGTCCATGGGGAATATCGGATGCTATCTATCCAGGCGCAATTAGGCCAAGAAGTTGGTATTCCTAAAGACGACATCTTCGTGATGGAAAATGGTGAGGTCCTAGCCTTAACCGCGGACTCTGCTCGTCGGGCTGGTTCCTTCCCTGCTAACGACGTTTATGTTGATGGGAAAGGGATTGGTGATATCGGTAATATTGTGCTACGTGACCGTCACAATTTGTCTGAGGATGGATTAGTGATCGCTGTGGTAACAATTGATTTCGCTAAAAATGAATTGCTAGCTGGACCTGATATTGTCTCACGTGGCTTTATCTATATGCGTGAATCTGGACAACTCATTCAAGATGCCCAGAAAGTTATCAAAACTTCCGTTATCGGACACCTTAATTCCGGTAATGAAGTGAGTGAAAAAATATTACGTGACAAGATGCAGTCTGCCCTACAACCTTTCTTATACAAACGGACCAAGCGCAATCCAATGATTATGCCGGTTGTATTAAGTGTTTAAATCTAGAGTGCCTTTACTGCCTACTATTTAAAATTTAAGATAAAACTATCGCTGGATGAAGCTGGGACAAAAATCCCAGCCTCATCCCTTTTTTGTCTGCCCAATGACTAAATAAAAAACGTCTAGCATCATTTGACGCTAAACGTATTATTTATTACAAGACTTTATTTAATCCTTAATCAAATTGTTTTGATAAGCGTAGATAGTGGCTTGGGTGCGATCTTCTACTTGTAATTTATTTAAAATATTTGAGACATGGGTTTTTACCGTTTTTAAGGAAATAAAGAGACTATCAGCTATTTCCTGGTTAGAGTAGCCCTTGGCAACTAATTGGAGTACTTCTTGCTCACGATTCGTTAAATCATCGTGAAGATGGTGGGTTCGACTCTCTACTTCACGAGCCAAGAGTTTATCAGAAACTTTTTGCGCAATAACAGATTCATCTTTAGCAGTTTTTCGAATGGCTTGAGCAATTTCATGAGCTGAAGACGTTTTTAAAATATAACCATGCGCTCCAGCTTCAATTGCAGGGTAAACTTTCTCATCGTCTAAGAAGGAAGTCACAATCAGTATTTTAGCTTGGGGCCAGTCTGCCATAATAGCTTTGGTGGCTTGGATACCATCAACCCCTTCCATGACTAAATCCATAACAATAACGTCTGGACGGAGGTCTAAGGCTTTATGATAGGCTTCTTGACCATCTTTGGCTTCTGCAATTACTTCAATGTCCATCTGTGTTTGAAGGTAGGCGCCCACTCCTAGACGTACCATTTCATGATCATCAACGATTAAAACCTTAATCATAGTCCCCTCCTACTTAGGAATCCTAATTTCTACAACTGTCCCTTTCCCTATTTGGGACATCACATTAAGTTGTCCTGATAATTGGTCGACACGCTCTTTAATAGTTTTGAGTCCATAGCCAGATTGTGATTGATAATCTACTGCATAATCAAAACCCTTACCATCATCAATAAATCTCACAATCACTTCATCATATTCATCATATAGCTCACATTCAATAATATTAGCCTGAGCATGACGCAATGAATTTGATAAGAGCTCTTGTATCATCCGAAATAAATTATCTTCAATATCATGGGCAATATCAACTTCTTGTAAACGCGTTTCCAAGCGTATAGCGACCTTAGTATCTAATTCCGCAAATAATTTTTCAATACCTGTTTTCAAGGACGCATTCGTTAGTGACACTGGACGCAAATGCAACAATAAAGCGCGCATTTCGGCCTGGGCAGCGTGAACCATTTCAATAACTTTTTCTAACAAGGCTTGGCTATCGTTAGGAAGATTCTGACCAGCTAAGGCCGATAAGACCATAGTCATGGCAAATAATTGCTGACTCACTGAGTCATGAAGTTCTCTAGCAATCCGTTGTCGTTCTTCCTTAACAATGTGATCTTGGCGAAATCCAGAAACTTGGTCATTAGCTAAACTTAATTGCTGTTTACTTCTCTCCAACTCTTTTATATAACGATTGATATCAGCTAGTAATTGGCTATTGGTTGGGTTGAGATAATACTGATTGCTAGCCAGACCCAACTTAGCCTGATTATTTTTATTCATGACATTTTCCAAGAAATAGTGCAGCTCAACTTCTTCCTTGAACAATAAGCGATTTAAAACAATGGCTACTAGAACGGCGATAATGGCTAGAGTCACTAGTCCTGCCAAAGCAAAAATAATTAGATTAACGATATCATAACCAGTTAAAACGATTACTAACTCTGCTCTCAGAGCAAATACTAGCATTAATCCCACTAATAATTCACTAAAAAACACACCTAAAAATAAGACTAAAAGACGGTTAGCCTTCATAGCTGCACCACCTCAACCTGTCCCCACATCTGATAAAGAAAGATTTCTAATTGACGAGGACTCTCTTCTTGGCTACCAACCCATCCTCTATGCATATCATTATTTAGAGTGACGATTTCGTCATGACTGTGGTATTCTCCTCTAAACATAAAGACAGAACAAGTCACGTCGACTCCTCTTGGAACAATGATCTTTAGTGGCCCTGACAATTTATGAATGACTACACTATGTTTTCCACGTGGGATAAGAACTTGACCAAAATCAACCATGCAGGTCTGTGTACCAGACACTAAATGAAAATCATCCAAGTTTTCTACTTTGACATTACGTTGATTCCATTGTTCACGATTGATAAAGCCAGTATGAGAATGACTAAAGTCAGAATTTTCATTAGAAAAATACTTAACTAGCAACAATAAGAGCAGAAAAATGACAATGAAACGTAGTACAGGCCAAGTAAGAAGACAAATGATTAATAAACTGCCACCTAAAAACAAAAGAAAGCCATCAAAAAAAGTATATTTTCTGGGCATTGGCCGCAAGAGAACGTAAGCAATCACTAACAAGGCCAGCAGCAGACCACTTATACCAGTAAATCCTTCATCTGATAGGGCATTCAATACTATTAAAACAGCGATTAAGCCATATTTACCTCGTCTAGACATAGGCCACCTCCTTTATTTGCCCCTCTATTATACCAGGATATTTCGATAAAAAGCTCCACCAAAAGTATTATTTTAATTATTAGCATATGCATATTTTGTTGGTTCTCAATACACTAATGAATAATACTTTTATCTTCAAAGTCCTTCTGAAGCAAAAGCTTATTACGAAAACAAAGCAACTATTGAGAACTGTCTCCTCTTATTTTTTTAGACGCTAGTCATTCTGTATCGTGATATTCGTAAGCTATATAATTAGAAAAAATCATAAACTTCTATGTAATAAGAGGCTGGGACTTTTGTCACACTCTTACCATCTATTATAAAAAAATAAGAGACAAAACTGGTGATTCACCGGTTTTGTCTCTTATTTAATCGCTTTTTAGGCAAGTTCTTCTACTTTTACGATACGAACTTGCATGTCGCCACCTGGAGTGGAAATCGTCACTTCATCACCTTCATGTTTACCTAGTAAAGCCTTAGCAATTGGTGATTCATTGGAAATCTTACCTTCCATCGGATCAGCTTCTGCCTTACCGACAATAGAATATTCTTCTTCGTCGCCATCAGGTAATTCAATGAACTTAACCTTACGTCCTAGGCTAACAACATCGTCTTCATAATCTTCAGGATTAATAATCTCAGCATAACGAATCATTTTTTCTAATTTGGCAATTTGCCCTTCAACAAAGGCTTGCTCGTCTTTAGCCGCTTCGTATTCTGAGTTTTCAGATAAATCGCCATAAGAACGGGCAATTTTAATCCGTTCCACGATTTCCTTACGTTTAACAACTTTTAATTCTTCAAGTTCTTTTTCTAATTTTTCTTTACCCTCTTGGGTCATTGGAAAAACTTCTTCAGTCATAATAATCTCCTAACGTTTCTATACAAAAATCAATAGCATTACAATATCATTTATCACCTTAAAAAGCAATATCAATTACTTTTTCTTTTCTAAGAGGATAGCTGAAATCTTAGTCCGCATTAAATCGATGGCGACTAAGTTTTGACCGCCTTCAGGTATAATCAAGTCTGCATATCGTTTAGTGGGTTCAATAAATTGCTCATGCATTGGTTTGACCACTTCGGTATATTGTTTGATAACTGATTCTAGTGATCGTCCCCGTTCCGCAATATCACGTTGAATACGCCGAATAATTCGAATATCATCATCAGTGTCAACATAAACCTTGATATCCATCAAATCACGTAATTCTTCATCATACAAGATAAGGATTCCCTCAAGAATAATCACTTCTTTGGGGCTGATATGAACGGTTTCTTGACTCCGGGTATGGGCACTATAATCATAAACAGGCATATCGATAGCTTGACCATTTAAAAGCATTTGCAAGTGTTTTTTTAATAAGGCGGTATCAAAGGCTAAGGGATGGTCATAATTAGTCTTTACACGCTCTTCAAAAGACAAATGGGACTGGTCCTTATAGTAGGCATCTTGTTCAATATAAGCCAATGAAACATCTTCGTAATTAGCCATGATTTTTCGTGTGACACTGGTCTTTCCTGAGCCAGTCCCACCAGTGACACCAATAATAATTGGATGATTTTCCATAATCGTCTCCCCCAATTCTATCAATAGGCATAAAAGAAGCTCAGCTATCCCTGAGCTCCTCGTATTTTCTTTTTACTTACATGTTGGCATTTTCTTCAGAAACATATTGGTCAACTAAGGCTAAATGCTCCTCATAAGTTTCTGCATAATAAACCTCACCTGTTTGTAAGTCAGCAACAAAATACAGATAATCTGACGGTTCTGGTGCTAAACTGGCTTCAATGGCTTCTAAACCAGGACTATTAAATGGTCCCGGTCCTAGGCCAGGATTTTGGTAGAGGTTATAAGGTGAATCAACCTCAGTATCTTCATAAGTCACATAAGGACGATGTTCGTTTAAAGCGTAAGAAATTGAGATATCTGATTGAATTGGCATCCCCGTATTCAAGCGATTAATAAATATTCCCGCAATTAATTGACGGTCAGCTGTTTCAGGTGCTTCGGCCTCTACTAGAGAAGCTAATGTCAATAATTCATGGAAGCTATAGTCTGACTGGTTGACTTGATCAATATGACTGTTATAAACCTGGTTCATTTGTCCAACCATTTTATCAATAATTTCTTCGATACTTTCTCCTGCCCCAATTTCATAAGTCGCAGGGAAGAGGTAACCTTCTAGTTTGTAACGGACATCATCTTTTTCAGCAACCTCAGCTAGCATATCAGGATAAAGTGACTGCATCTTTTGGAAGAATTTTTCATCTGTGGCCACTTCCATAAATTCTTCAGCGGTATAATCAGAATTTTCTTCAACAATTTGACTAATGCCTTCTAAATTAGTGCCCTCTGGAATTACCAAGCGGTAGACTTCCCCTGATTGACTACCTGCATTTAAAGTCTTTAAAGCTGACTGCATACTCATATTTTCATGCATGGTATAAGTACCTGCTTGTACACCTTGGCCGCCCTTAATCCGTTGGTATAAATTAAACAAGCTAGCATTAGCAATAACATTTTGGTCTTCTAACTGACTTGCCACACTCGATGCAGAAGCACCAACCGGCACATCAACTTTAACCTCATCCTTGTTGCCAATTCCGCCCACTGTAATCAAAAATACACCATATAAACATATCAATAGAACAAAGGCAATAAGGCCAGCAAATAACCATTTGACTATTTTGTTGGCAAGATTATCTTCGCGCTTGGCTTCATTTTTTCGGTCTGCGTTATTCCGTTGGGATTTTCTAACCATAGCAATCTCCTTATTCGGTAGTTTAAGCTTAAACAAAAGTTTACTCTACCATCTTCATATTAAAACTCATTTCATTATACACGATTATCGTATTATTATTGCCTATATTACATGATATTAGCAAAAAGTAAGTTTTTTGTAATCTCTATGCAATCTTTTCCCATTTTAAGCCTAACTAACACGGCACAAGAAAAGAGACTGGAATCATTTTTCCCAGCCTCTTAGTAATTAATCTATAATAAGTTTTATTCTTCCTCATCAGTGATGAAAGTATTAAGGACCTCTTCAATCATATCCCACTCTTCTTCAGTAGTGATCGGTTGTAGTTCCCCTTCTGTGCCATTTTCAGCTTCCACATATGAAAATGCTTCTAATTCAATGGCTTCATCATCTGCTTCACCAGCAGGATAAACAAGAACATATGATTTATCAAAGTCTTCTGAATCAAAGGTGAATAGAATATCATAGAGGGTTTCATTACCTTCTTCATCAACAATAGTAATATGTTCATGTTCATGGTCATGGTCATGCTCATGGTTATGATCTTGTGTCATCAAAGTTTCCTCCTTTTTTGTGTTTCAATGTCTGTTTAATGGGCATCAAGATAGTTTTGTAGTATTAATACAGCAGCTAATTTATCAATGACCTTCTTACGTTTCTTACGACTCACATCCCCTTTTTCGACCAGCATCCGTTCTGCTTGGACAGTCGTTAGTCGTTCATCTTGGTAGACCACTTGGACTGGGAAATGCTGAGTCAATAAATCGCCATAGTTTCGGGAAGCTTCTGCTCGTGGGCCTTCACTATTATTCATATTCTTCGGTAAGCCAATAACAACAGTGGAAACCTCGTATTCCTGAATGAGCTGGCCGAGCCGTTTCATGTTAAAGTCTGCTTCTTCTTCATTGATAGCTACAATCTCTACTCCTTGGGCTGTCCAACCTAAGGCATCAGAGACCGCTACGCCGACTGTTTTAGAGCCGACATCTAAACCCATCGTCCGCATTATTCTCTCCCAGATTGTTTCATGTAGGATTGAATTAATTCTTCGAGGATTTCATCGCGATCATGATAACGTATCACATTCCGCGCTTCCTTATGACGAGGGATATAGGCAGGATCTCCAGATAGGAGATAGCCAACGATTTGGTTGATCGGATTATAACCTTTTTCTACTAATGCATCGTAAACAACTTCCAAGCTTTCTTTAATATCCTTCTCTTTGTTGTCACCAAAATTAAATAATACCGTTTCATCTTTGTTCATCATTGTGCACCTCCTGAATTCTATCGATTTCTCTCTAGAATAAGCTAAGTTTACTAGAATCTAAGTCTATTTTACAACAAATCAGCAACTTTTGATAGCGCATCTTGAATTCCGGCAGGATTCTTTCCTCCAGCTTGGGCAAGGTTAGGGCGACCTCCGCCTCCCCCACCAACGATTGGGGCCAATTCTTTGATAAGGTCACCTGCTTTAACGCCTTCTCCAATAAGTTTATCATTGACTGCCACAAGTAAGTTGGCTTTTCCTTGGTTATCAGTTGCTAGGACAAGCACATCAGAATAATCGCCTTGCTTCCATTCATCATTAATTTTACGCAAATCATCCATAGTCTTGTTGGTTAAGGCAGCTGCAATATAGCGACGATCACCTTTGCTTTGCACATCTTGGAAAACTTGTCCAGCTGCTGCTTGGTTGGCTTTGGATTTAAGCGAGCTTAATTCTTGTTCTAAAGCCTTATTTTCTTGGGCATTAGCTTGTAAGCGTGGCATAATCTCTTGTGGTTTTTGTACCTTAATGTATTCAGCTACAGATTTCAAGATTTCTTCTTGTGCCTTAAAAACATTAACAGCGGCTTCACCAGTTACAGCTACAATCCGACGAACACCGGCACCGATTCCTGATTCTGACATAATCTTGAAGACACCAATTTCTGCTGTATTAGCCACATGGACCCCACCACAGAGCTCAATCGACCAGTCATCAACTGTTACCATCCGTACTTGATCACCGTATTTTTCACCAAATAACGCCATAGCACCACGAGCTTTGGCTTCTTCAATACTTGTTTCAATGGTTTGTACCTGGATACCTTCCCAGACTTTCTCATTAACCAAGTGTTCCATTTCCACTAATTCTTGGTCAGTGACTTGACCAAAATGAGTAAAGTCAAAACGTAATTCATTTTCATTGACTAAGGAACCTGCTTGGTTGGCATGGTCACCTAAAATATCTTTTAGGGCTTGGTGAAGAAGGTGGGTAGCCGTATGGTTCTTAGTAATCGCATGACGGCGTTTTTCATCGACGAGTAAATGAATCATTTGATTAATTTGAATGTCAGCTAAAAGCTCAACTTGGTGTAAGTGTTGGCCATTTGGCGCCCTTTGCACATCAACAACCCGGCCAAGTGACTCTCCTGCTTCATTTTGAATGAAACCAGTATCAGCAACTTGTCCTCCCATTTCCGCATAGAAAGGTGTGACCTCAGTCGTCAAGTAAGCTAAATCACCAGGACCAGCCTCATCAACAAATTGATCATCCAAAATTAAAGCATTCACTACAGAATCAGCGGCTATGTGATCATATCCAATGAATTGGCTTGCGACTTGGATGTCACCTAGAATCTCAGACTGGATCCCCATTCCTTGACTATCTTTACGTGCTGCCCGAGCGCGTTCACGTTGAGCTTGCATTTCTTGGTTAAAGGCATCATGGTCAGTCGCCATATTAGCATCAGCTAGGTATTCATCTGTTAACTCCAACGGGAAGCCATAAGTATCATAAAGTTTAAAGGCAAAATCTCCTGCTAGGGTATTTTCTTTGTCTGCTTTTAAGCGGTCAATTTCAGCGGATAGAATGGCTTCTCCTTCAGAAATCGTCTCTAAGAAACGCCCTTCTTCAGTAGCAATGACTTCCATAATAAAGTCTTGGTCAGCTAAAATTTCTGGATAATAATCTTCCATAATGTGACCCACGACAGGCACTAATTCAGATAAAAAGGCGCGATTAATGCCCAAACGGCGCCCATGCATCATCGCCCGGCGAATTAAGCGCCGCAAGATATAACCACGACCTTCATTGGACGGTAAGGCCCGGTCTCCAATCGCAAAGGTTACTGCACGAATATGGTCGGCAATGACTTTGTAGGAGACGTCTGTCGTCTTATTTGCTCCATAGTTTTGCGCTTGGTCACGTTTTTCAATGGCATGGATAATCGGCATGAATAAGTCGGTTTCAAAATTGGTTTCCGCATCTTGCATCACGCTAGCCATACGTTCCAGACCCATACCAGTATCAATATTTTTATGTTTTAATGGAAGATATTGACCATCTGGCATATGGTTAAATTGGGAGAAAACGATATTCCAAATTTCTAAATAACGTTCGTTTTCCCCACCTGGATACATTTCTGGATCAGAATCTTCTAGGTCTTGGAATTTTTCCCCACGATCAAAGAAAATCTCAGTGTCTGGACCACATGGACCGGCACCCAAATCCCAAAAGTTATCTTCCACTGGCACAAAATGCTCATCAGATAATCCAGTAACTTCTTGCCATAAAGCCAAAGTTTCCTTGTCTTCAGGATAATAAGTCATGTATAACTTGTTAGGGTCAATAGCAAACCATTCCGGACCCGTTAATAATTCCCAGGCCCATGGAATCACTTCTGCCTTGAAATAGTCACCAATAGAAAAGTTACCTAGCATTTCAAATAGGGTATGGTGACGAGCAGTAACCCCTACATTTTCAATATCGTTAGTACGGATGGATTTTTGGGAGTTAGTAATCCGAGGATTATCAGGGACAACTGAGCCATCAAAATATTTCTTTAAAGTGGCTACTCCAGAGTTAATCCATAATAAGGTGGGATCATCCACCGGCACTAGCGAAGCAGATGGTTCTACGCTATGCCCTTTTGATTCCCAAAAGTCTAACCATTTTTGTCTAATTTCAGCACTAGTTAATGCTTGCATTTCTTATCCTCCTTGAATAAAAAAGAACACAAAATTTGCTACTAAGGACGCCTAAGCGCGGTACCACCTCAGTTGCAATGTTGTGTTCATTACCTCTTCATTTTGCTTGTTAACGCGAGCGCGAAGTTTTTCAACTTAATCATAAACGAAAGGAGCATCTTAAATTGAGTGCTTTCACCATTCACTCTCGCTAAATGATTAAGATATGGTCTTTCGCGATTCCGTATATTCTCTTACTCATAAATTATACTGATAGTCAATTTCATCTGTCAAGCAATACTTTCTAATCAAAAATCATAAGGAGACAAACTGTCCATTCCTATCAACGGATCAATTTGTCCTGTCATAATCATTTGCGCACTTAATTGATAGTTAGAACTATTTTCTTCATTAATCGGATTAGCTGGTTTATTTTGCTTGGTTTTTGATGCTTCATTATTTACTTTTGCCTCTTCACCATCAGTCACTAGATGATTCGCTTCCAAGAGAAAATCATAAAGTTGGGTGTCCCGGTCATTGGAAATATTCTGAATTGCTGTTTGATAAGCATAAGGATCCCCTACCAAAATCAATGATTGCTTGGCCCGGGTGATGGCGGTATAAATTAAATTTCGCTTTAGCATCCGTTGAAATTGTTTGATTAGAGGAATAATAACAATTGGAAACTCTGAACCTTGGGCCTTATGAATAGACGTACAATAAGCCAAAGTAATTTGTTGCCAATCTTTACGCGGATAAGTGACTTCGACTTCATCAAAAGCCACCACGATTTCATCCGTTTTATCTGTAGTTTCATTGGCATAGAAAATAGCTACAATTTCACCTATATCACCATTAAAGACATTATCTTCGGCCTTATTTTGAAGTTGTAAGACCTTATCACCTAGACGGAAAATTTGTTCAAAATAAACCATTTCTCGTTTACTCTGGTCATTATTAGGATTCAACTGAGCCTGTAACTCTTGGTTTATGGCATCAATACCCGCTTGCCCCTTATACATAGGTGCCAAGACTTGGATATCTCGTTTGGAATAGCCCTTAGCGACAGCTTTTTCGGCAATTTTACCAATTAAGGGAGCAATTTTAGCTGCTGGCGCCGCAATGAAGGACCGGTCGCGTTGGTTGATTGTCAAATTCTTAGGCACTACCCCCGTCTTAATTTGGTGGGCCAGTTCCACAATGGTAGACTCATCTTTTTGACGAAAAATCTCATCTAGCTCTCGTGTTTTAACCGTTTGCGATCGGATGATATCTGATAGGACTTGACCCGGGCCCACAGAAGGCAATTGGTCACGGTCGCCAACAAAAATCACTTGCATAAAGCTAGGAACGGCTTCTAGCAGACGATTGGCCAACCAAGTATCCACCATAGACATTTCATCTACAATCAACAGATCTGCTTCTAGTGACCTAAATTCATCCTCAAGGTCTTCACTAGGATCTTCTTCACCAGTTAAGCCGAGGAGACGGTGAATAGTGACTGCAGGTAAACCAATCATTTCCGACATCCGTTTGGCAGCTCGTCCCGTTGGCGCCGCTAAATTAATGGGGAAGGCGCCAGGATCATAATCATCAATGTCTAAGGAAAGATCATTAAGTTTGGCGTAGAGACGAACAATACCATTAAGTACAGTTGTTTTACCTGTACCAGGGCCTCCCGTTAAAACAAAAACTTGAGTCATGATAGCTTCTTTGATGGCAGCTTTTTGGGCGTGTCCGTATTGAATACCCAATTCCACCTCTAAATCCTGGACTTCTTGATCTAAATCAATTCCTGGATAATCTGGTTGGTAACGATCAGACTGCATATGTTTCAATTTTGCGGCAATACCCGCTTCAGAGAAATACAAGCTAGGAATAGCTACTTTAGTGTCTTCACTAATTATTAACCGTCCTGTTTCTTCCATCTCATCAATAATGACTTTCACTTGGTCGACCGAAATAGGTTTAGCATGTCCTCTGGATAAAAGATCTGCCACCAAGTCTGCCAAGGCATCCTTATCCACATAAGTATTACCTGATTGCATACAAATCCGGTCCAAGGCGTAAACAATTCCTCCTGCCAATCGTTGATCAGCATCACTAGGGAAACCTATACGCAAGGCAATATCATCAGCACGTTTAAAGCCAAAACCTTTGATATCTTCTATAAGTACATAAGGATTTTCTTCGATAATTTCAATGGCTTCATTGTGATATTTACCAAATATTTGGGCAGACAACTGGTTGGAAAAGCCCATTTCTGCTAACTTGACAAATATTTGTTCATTTCCTTGCTGCTCTTGTAATATTTCATGCAATAAGGTCCGTCTTTTGGGGCTTAAACCTTTGACTTGTTTAAGTTTTTCGGGCTCGTTCAAGATAATATCAATGGTTTCTTGCCCAAATAAATCAACAATTCGTTTAGCCAACGTTTTTCCGATACCAGGAAATTGCGCACTAGATAAATACCGCTCTAAACCTTCACGACTTGAAATTTTTTGTGTTTCATAAGATAAACACTTAAATTGTACTCCATATTTAGGATGGTCGACAAGCTGCCCATTAAAACGATAGGTTGTGCCTTCCTGAATACTTACAAAATTTCCCGTAATCACAATCTCATCTTCAGAATACATGGTATTAGTTTCATCTACCTTAATTGCCATGACCCGATAATAATTGTTTTGATTTTCAAAATAAGTTGCCTTAATTTCACCAATAATGTAGTCTTGATCTTCCACTTGTCCACCTCCTCGCAATGCATTAGTATACCATAAATCAAAAAAATAATAATTGGATAACTCTAAGGAGGAAAACGGCTAAGCTAATATATTTATTTAGGGATATCTCTTTTACAAAAATTGGCATACTTAAAAAGCCAGCTTCAGCAGCTGACTTAACATTTCCTTAATTGTCTTGATTAATTTCTAACACCATCGCCACATGGGCTTGCCCATCAACTTCAAATTCATCAGAGACTGCTTGAAAGCCTTCACGTTCATAAAAACCAACAGCAAAATTCTTAGCTTCAAGATAAATACGTTCTGGATCCTTTTCTTCAACAATAGCAGCAATGCCATCTTTAAGCAATTTGCCACCAATCCCATTACCACGTTCAACAGTCAAAACGCGACTCATTTGAATAGTCCCTGGTTCACCTTCTTTGAGAAAGGCCCGTAGATAAGCTAAAACTCTATCGTCCTCTTCATAAAAAACATGGAAACTCTCATAATCAAGTTCATCCAAATCCTGATAAGCTCGAGCTTGTTCGACAACAAACACCTCTTGACGTGCTTTTAAAATTTCATATAGCTCTTCTTTACTGAGTTGACTAAAGTCTTTAGCGATTAATCTCATGGTCTCACCCCTAAATTTAAAATTTACTCACAAACTATACCACATGAGCTTAGGCAAGCCAAAAGAAATCCCCTTCTTTAGCAAATTTTTAATTAGTCTAACTAAATTCTAATAATTGTAGAAAGGGAATCATTAGTAAAAAAACCAGAGTTGTTGGCAATAAAACATAGGCAATCCGCCCCTGACGATGATCCATCACTTCCATCACTGCCGTAAAGGCGAGCAATAGCCAAAATGAATTAAAAATCAAAGAATATAAATTTGACCCATAAACTGACATGTTAACCATACCAGTACCCACTAAAATCAACATCAGACTCTGTAAAGTTAACAAAGTCAGAACCCGATATTTCTTCGGCCAAGTCTGGTGGACAAGGCGCATATACAAAAGATACAAAATAATCGTCACAAACAATTCTGATAGATAAAATATCATGGTTTCAATAATTTGACTCACTATTATCTCCCCACTTTTCTCACTTTTATTTATTATACCCCTAATTCGCAGTATAAATAGTTAAAAGACAGTAAAAGAAACTTAGGAAAATCTAAAGGATGCAAGCAAAAGCGGTAAGAACAGAAGCCTTGGACCAAAACGTGAAGGATGGCACGCACTACTTTTTCTCTTTGTACGCGCAATCCAACTTTCTGCAAACTATGAACCTGATTGTGGGCGCAAATTAAGTTAAAAATACACCAAAGCAAAAAAGACTGGGCATCAATCCCAGTCTTTTCCACATTATCAATAAGAAATAAGCAGTAAGTAATTTACTGATACTGCAATATTTTATCGTCTTGGTAAGCCTTATCGATGGTTGCACCACCCAAACATTCATCACCATCATAGAAAACAACAGCTTGTCCTGGGGTAATAGCGCGGACCGGTTCTGCAAAGGTCACCTTAACTTGACCATCAGCTAAAATATCAACATGAACCGGTGTATCTGCTTGCCGATATCTAAATTTAGCGGTACAGTCAAAAGACTGCTCCGTCCAATTATCATCAACAAAGGATAGTTCTGAAGCCATTAAATAGTCTGCATAGAGTTTGGGGTTATGATAGCCCTGACCCACATAGAGTGTATTAGTACTTTGGTCTTTACCTATAGCAAACCATGGTTCATTATTGGGGCCTTGAGTCCCACCAATTCCTAGTCCCTTGCGTTGACCGATTGTATAATACATCAAGCCAGCATGTTGCCCCATAACTGTGCCATCTTCTGCCACCATTGGACCTGGTTGGGCTGGCAAGTAATTAGAAAGAAAAGTCTTAAAATTTTTCTCACCAATAAAGCAAATACCTGTAGAATCTTTCTTCTTAGCAGTAGCCAAACCCGCTTTTTCAGCAATTTCTCGTACTTGCGGTTTCTTCAAATGCCCAAGCGGAAATAGCACCTGCTGTAATTGCTCTTGACTAAGTTGATTTAAGAAGTACGTTTGGTCTTTATTATCATCTTCCCCCCGCAAAAGATGGACCTGACCATCTGCATCACGGGTAACTTGGGCATAATGACCGGTCGCAACATAATCAGCACCCAGTTCTAAAGCATAATCCAAGAACGCCTTGAATTTTATTTCTTTGTTACACATCACGTCGGGATTAGGCGTCCGATCACGTTTATACTCATCGAGAAAATAAGTAAATACCTTGTCCCAATACTTTTGTTCAAAATTGACGGAATAATAAGGAATACCAATTTGATTGGCGACCGCTTGAACATCTTTATAATCTTCTGTTGCAGAACAAAAGCCATTCTCATCGGTATCATCCCAATTTTTCATAAAGATGCCGATCACTTCATAGCCTTGTTCCTTGAGCAACAACGCAGTCACTGAGGAGTCTACACCGCCACTCATTCCGACAACTACTTTGGTTTTCGTTTTATCTACCATACCATCACCATCTTTCCACAAAATTTACGATTGAAGGTCGTATTTTTGGTTAGTAGATTGGACTTATCCAACATACTATGATAAGGGCTAAGCCAAAAAAAAGCAAGGTTTTCACCTTGCTTTCCAAATCACTTATAAGATTAATCGACAGGCGCTAAAACTTTTTCCGCCACCATATCTTCTAGAACAGCTTCTAAGGGAGCAACAAATTGTTGTAACTTGTCACTCTTATAGATATTAAGGGATTGTAAGCCATTTTCATTAGTGACATTAATAGCTAACTTTTCTACATTTTTATCCACTTGCACCTTTAGTAAAACAGATTGCTTGTCTTTAAAGTGGACTTTTATGGGACGACTATAGTCGAAATTGCCTTGCTTACTTTCTTGAAAGCCGTAATCTCTAAGCGTATATTTTTTACAATCAGGATGTAATTGATAGCTGATGTTACTCCCTGGAACTTGGGCTTGATCTTTTAAAGCCATTGAAACGCCTCCTTATTTATTTTCTTCACATCGGTCAAGAAATTGATCAATTTCAGCTTTACTAGTGGGTTGACCAAAAGAGACTCTTAGGCTCTCTTGAATTCGTGGACTATCTTCTCCATACATGCTCACTAATACTCGGCTAGGCTCTAAACTACCAGCTGTACAAGCTGAACCAGCGGACAAATAAATATCCGCTAAATCAAATTTAATTAGTTGTATGTCAGAGGCATGTCCTGGCCAATATAAGTTAAGAATATGGGCCAGTTCTGCGTCTTGAGGTCCGTTGATTTGAAAGTCGAGGCCACGCTTTTCAGCTTGGTCGAGTAAATAGTAACGTAAATCCAATAAATGGGCTTGGTGGTCTTTTTGGTGCTTATTGGCCAATTCAATTGCTGTCTTCATACCCACAATTTGAGGAATGCTTTCTGTTCCAGCCCGATGTTTATTTTCTTGGTTGCCTCCTTTTATATAGGAAACGAAATGCTTATCTGCATCACGATAATAAAGAAAACCAATTCCCTTAGGTCCATAAAGTTTGTGAGCGGACATTGACAAAGCATCAATATGAAGCGCCTCAACATTTAACGGATAATTTAAGTAAGTTTGTACCGTATCGGTATGGAAAAAAATATCCTTTTCTGCTAGTAGGTCTCCAATACTCTGTAGATCTTGTAATGAGCCCACCTCATTGTTTCCCGCCATGATTGAAACTAATACAGTATCGGGACGAATCGCCTGTTTTAGTGCTTCAAGGGCGATATGGCCATCTTCATCGAAGTCTAAATAGGTCACAGGGTACCCTTTTGCTTCAAGTGCACGAATGGTTTGATAAACACTTGAATGCTCTGCTTGACTAGTAATAATATGTTTGCCTCGGTCAGCAAATTGGTCTAGGGCATTAACAATAGCAGAATTATTAGCTTCAGTGCCTCCTGAGTTAATAATAATATCTGCTGGATTGGCATTGAGCGTTTTTGCAATTAATTGCCGCGTTTCCTCAATAATATGTCGGGAGTCACGTCCAATCTTATATAAGCTAGAAGCATTCCCATAATGATTCTTCATTGCCTGAGTCATGGCTTCAATCACTTGGGGAGACATAGGTGTTGTCGCAGCATAATCAAGATAAACTCCTGTCATCTATTACCCCTCCTTGGTATAATGAGTTTTTTCTGGAAACAATGACTGCAAGAGCCTTTTATTAAGTGGCTGCCCTTGCCCTTTAGCAGGATAAATATGCATCATCATCATTGGATTAAAGTTGGCTTCAATACAAGCGTAATTCTTGTCTGTGGCTGCTTCTTCGTAATCAGCAATAATCAAGTCTAGGCCACTAATATTAGCACCCAATGCTTTAGCCATTTCTTGAGCAATTTCTTTATAAGAGGGGTGCATTAGTTCTGTCATATCAATGGAATCACCACCGGTAGAAATATTAGAATTATCTCGCAAGTAAGCAAGCTCTCCTTTTGCCAGTACAGAATCAAAATCTAATCCTTGATTTTTAAGGGTCTGTGCTTCTTCAGGGCCTTGTTTGATAATTTCCAAAGGTGAACGATGATCATTACCTCGTAACTTATCTTGATTTTTCTCATCGACTAGTTGGGCAATAGTAGATTCACCGTCACCACGAACATTAGCTCCAACACGCAAGAGTACTGCCTGAGTTTTTCCATCCATAACATAAAAACGGTATTCTGTTCCATCAACATATTCTTCCACCAGTACGGTATCATCCTTATCAAAAGCTAATTCCAAAGCAGCTTGTAAATCTGCTTCTTTACCCCCATGTTTGAAGATAGAAATTCCAATTCCCATATTGGTAGATTTAGGTTTCACTACTAGAGGTCTATTAACGAAACGCGAGATATCTGCTTTAGCCTGGTCTAAGTGCTTATAAGTTTGACTTTTAGGCACTTGGTAGCCTGCCTCTTCTAAGAGCAACTTAGTAACTTCCTTATTTTCCATGACATAATGTGAAATATAAGTATCCTTGCTAGTGATATTCGCATTTTTGATAATCTCTTGGTGGTCTTTATAAGTGAGTCGTATTATTTGTTGGTCACGATCCAAAATATCGATATAGTAACCACCTTGTATGGCATCTGCCATCAGTAATTGAGTGGATAATTCCATATCAGTAAAACCACCTAAGAGGTATGGATAGCGACGGATGTCTTCAGCATTTTTGGCAGCTATTTCTTCGCCCATAATTTGATAAGTCTTATTATCTGGTGCTTTTTTATAAAACTTGGCAGCAGGCGTTAATTCAGGATGGTCTAAACGGTCTAGCATTTTATCAAGAATACCATAAACAGATTTTGGCCCTCCAATAGCCACCAACATCTGCCGCATACCTGCTAAAATCTCGCGGCCTTCTTCATAATAAGCGGTTCGACTAAAAGCGTCTTCTTCAGCCACTGCTGTTTTAATTTTATTACCTAAACGAACGGCATCCATATTAGAATCTTCATCCATCCAAATCAGATAGAGAATGAAATAGCGCATAAAATCAATATCTTCTGCCCAAATACCATAAGGGGCTTGTGGTTGAATATCGAAAAGACGGAACTCTAAATAGTCAATCCCATGATCAACTAATTCCCAAGCTGTTTTACCCCCACGTAAACGGACATTAGAATAAAATTCTTTTTCTGCAACTAGGCGTCCTTCATCGACATTAGCCGTTAATTGACGGGCATACTCCTCAAGATTAGCATAGGAATAAGTCACATCATCCTTATTAATATACCCCAAATGAGAATTACGGATACTACGAATAGGATGGTCAAATTTATCACTCAGCTTATTATAAAAGCTATCATGAGCAGCAGGACTCGCACCAAAAAGATAAACCACCAACCACTGATAGCGTAAGAAATTTCGTGCCAAACGTAAGTAAAAATTAGATTTAAAACTTTGATAACTTTGTCTGCTATCGTTGGCTTGATACCAAGCCTGAATAAAGTCATCACTTAGTTCGAAATTATAATGAATCCCAGAAATCATTTGTAGTTTCTTGCCATAAACCTTAACTAAATATTCGCGATAAGCGATATCTTCTGCTTTTTCTAAGTTAGCTACAGCAATAGCTTCATCACTAGGCAAGGCTGGTGGAGCAGAAAAAGGCCATAACCGCTCATCATGGTCACATGAACGCACAGCCACTTCATGAATCGCTTGTAGCCATTGCATCAACTCACTAGTATCATGAACAGGCGGAGTGACAAGTTCTAACTGTGATTCAGCAAAGTCACGTTGAATAAAAAAACTCGTGGCAGCGCCATCGATTTTAGGTGGATGGGGTGTGAGAGCTAATTTACCATCAGAGGCAATCCGATGCCCTTCACGTTCTAAACCCACTGTTGACTGTTGAAATAACTGACCCATACCGTCAGCACTTATAAATGATTGTAATCCTTGCATAATTGACTCCTTTACCCTATGCTCGAGTGAACTGGGCCCCCAATTTTGGGGTCGTTACTGTATTTTAGCATGTATCTAGACTTGTGAACAGCTATCCGCCTTAATTTTATTGGCTATGCTATAATAACATAGTGAACAAGAAAGGAGTGTCTTATGCCTACTAATAAGCAACCTTTAGCCTATCGTATGCGCCCAAGAGTAATTGAAGAAGTAATTGGTCAAGACCACCTGGTTGGGCCTGGTAAAATCATTAATCGCATGGTTGTCGCTAAACAATTATCCTCTATGATTCTATATGGTCCACCTGGAATCGGTAAAACAAGTATCGCTAGTGCGATTGCTGGTTCAAGTCACAATGCTTTTCGTCAATTAAATGCGGCCACCGATAAGAAAAAAGATTTAGAAACAGTGGTTGAAGAAGCCAAATTTTCTGGTGGATTAGTCTTGCTACTCGATGAAATCCATCGTTTAGATAAAAGCAAACAAGATTTTCTCCTGCCTCATTTGGAAAGTGGCCTCCTGATATTAATTGGGGCTACAACAGAGAATCCCTATATTTCTACCAATCCTGCCCTACGTAGTCGGACACAAATTTTTGAATTGAAACCCTTAAATGAAGCTGCTATTCGTCGAGGATTAGACCAAGCTCTTGAAGATAGTGAACGTGGCTTAGGCGACTATGATTTAGCCATTGATGAAGAAGCTTTGGACCATTTTTCTCATGCTGCCAACCACGATTTAAGATCTGCTCTCAATGCCTTAGAGTTAGCAGTAAAATCAACCCCTGCTGATTCAGCTGGCCAAATTCATATTAATATAAGTATTGTAGAAGAATGTATGCAACAAAAAGCCTTTTCCCATGATGCTGATGGTGACCAACACTATGATGTCATTTCAGCCTTTCAAAAAAGTGTCCGTGGATCTGATGTGGATGCTGCCCTACACTATTTAGCCCGCCTACTGTCAGCTGGTGAAATTCAAATTATTTGTCGGCGCCTATTAGTGATGGCTTATGAAGATATTGGCTTGGCTAATCCACAAGCTTGCCAGCGCACCGTTTCTGCTGTTCAAGCAGCACAACAAATTGGCCTACCCGAAGCTAGAATTCCTCTAGCTCACGCAGTAATTGATTTAGCCTTGTCCCCTAAATCTAATTCTGCCATAGCTGCCATTGATGCCGCCTTATCCGACGTTAATAAGGGCAAAGCTGGCCTAGTTCCTGACCACCTCAAAGATGCCCATTATCAAGGTGCTAAGGACTTACAGCATGGTATAGGTTATAAATTCCCACATGACTATCCTGGACACTGGGTGAAACAAGACTATCTCCCAGAAACCTTACGGCACAAGAGATATTACCAAGCTGCTGATACCGGTAAATATGAGCAAGCTTTAGACCATAACCGCAAGCAACGCGAAGGCCATTAAACACACGACTTGCATTTTCTCTAACTAAGCGTATAATATATAGTACAAAGAAGGAACTGTGATGTACGTGCTTCTCTTAATGTGTTGACCTTACAAATCATCTATCTAAGGGAACCGTGAACTCATGTGGAAACTACGCCTTTTCATGAGGAAAGTTGAAGCATGATAATGGTGCCCACCTGTAATTAACATACGGGTTCAATACAGATAGACTATACACGGCATTAACGGTCTTCTTTCACAAAAAATAATTTTTGCACACGTCTTCGGACGTGTGTTTTTTTATCTATTTAGGGTATAATATAGATATAATAGTAAGGAGGAGTGAGGTATATGTATCAAGAATATAAACGTATTTTAGCTCCCATTGATGGGTCAAAGGAAGCTAAAAAAGCTTTCCTAAAAGCCATTCAAGTCGCACGCCGTAATGAAGCGAGTTTGGATATTGCTCATATTATCGATACACGCGCCATGCAGGTCGGTGATGGCTATGAGATTATTTATACCGACGATATGTCAAGTGAAGGCAAGGCCCTCTTAGCGGACTATGAGAAGATGGCTCATGATCACGGTTTAGAGGATGTCCACACTCACTTAGAATATGGTTCGCCTAAGCAAGTGATCACTGAAGAGCTAAGCGTAGATTGCAAGTCTGATCTCATTATGATTGGTGCCACTGGACTAAGCGCTGTTGAAAGACTCTTAGTGGGTTCGGTGTCTGATTATGTGATTCGCAATGCTCCTTGTGATGTATTAGTAGTCCGTACTGATTTAGAAAATAAATTAAGTGAATAACAAATCAAAACCCTAGCCTACGAGTATCTGGCTAGGGTTTTTACGTTTAAAAAAGTAAAGGCTGGGACTTTTTTCCCAACCTCTACTTAATATACAAACAGTTATCTTTTAGATGAGTTCTCAATCGCAGGACTAACATCCATTTCTGAATGAGCCGACCTTGGCCGGGATTGAATCAGATCCTTTTAGTCGAGCTCGCAAAAGTCAGAACAGACTGCCTTTCCCAAATCCCTCAGATGGCCGTTAGCCATCTTTCGTGCTTTGGTCCAAGGCTTCTGCTCTTAGCGACTTTTGTCGCACCCTTTATAGTCGGGTTCTGAAAACAGGACTGACTGCTTTTCAGAACACCCTCTTTATCACTCTATTCAGTAATGTTCGCTAGGCGAACTGTATCGCGAACAATCATCAATTCTTCGTCAGTAGGAATGGTAAAGACTTTTACGCGGGAGTCATCAGCAGAAATTTCTGCTTCATCACGAGTATCATTCTTATCAGCATCAAGGTCAATGCCGAACCAGTCCATTTGATCATTTATAATAGCGGCACGTGTTGCAGGAGAGTTTTCTCCGATACCTGCTGTGAAGACAATAGCATCTACACCACCCATTACAGCAATATATGAACCAATATATTTTTGTACACGGTCATAGAAAACTTCTAAGGCAGCTTGGGCATTTTCATTACCTTCTGCTGCGGCAGCTTCAACATCACGCATATCAGATGAGACACCAGATAAACCGAGTAAACCAGATTTGTTGTTTAAAATATCGATCATATCTTTGATATCAGAGATGCCTTCTTTTTCCATAATATAAGAAACTAGAGAAGCATCAATATCACCAGAACGAGTTCCCATCGTAATACCAGCTAGAGGAGTGAATCCCATAGAAGTATCTACTGATTTACCACCATCAACGGCAGTAATTGAGCCCCCATTACCTAAATGGCAGGTAATAATTTTTAAATCTGCAATGTCTTTGCCCATTAATTCAGCGGCTCGATTGGCAACATAACGATGAGATGTTCCATGAGCACCATAACGACGAGCACCATGTTTTTCATAATATTCCATTGGTACTGAGTACAAGTAAGCTTTCTCAGGCATGGTTGTATGGAATGAAGTATCAAAAACACCTACAGTTGGTTTTCCTGGTAAAACTTTTTGGAAGGCACGGATTCCTTGGGCTTCAGGGCCATTGTGTAGAGGAGCAAAGTCAGACAGTGCTTCAACTTGTTTAATGCCTTCTTCATCAAGCAAGGCAGAGTCTTTGAAGATTTCTCCACCAGCTACAATACGGTGCCCAGTTCCAGAAATTTCGTCGTAACTTTCAATAATATTTAATTCAATTAATTGCTCTAAAAGAATGTTAATGGCTTCTTCATGGTTCTTAACATCGGTAACTGTTTCAAATTTTTCGCCATCACCATATTTGATAACTACATTCGAATCATTTAAACCGATTCGATCCACTAAACCTGAAGAGACTTCATCTTCACTAGTTACTTCATAGATAGTGAATTTCAAACTTGAAGACCCAGCATTTACAGCAATAACTTTAGACATATTCTCGCTCCTTAAAATAAAAATTTAGTTTGGATAGGAAAACAAATAGCTAATTCCTTGGAATAGATTATTCACTAATTTATTTACCCCTAACCTATATTGACTAACGTGCTTATTATAACATTGGACATGAAAAGAGGCTATAAAAATACCTGTTAATTCTTAAGAGACTGTAACCAATTGTCAAAGGACTTTAAGAACTGTGGCATTCTTTGCGTATCTTTTAAGTCAGGTATCTCCCCAACTAAGACATTTTCATCTTGTTTACTCTGCTCACCCTTAGCTTGAACAAACATAATTGCTTTTTGCGCTTTATGGCTTCTAAATAATGATTGTGGCAGAGATAAGAGCGCTTGGAAGTAGCCCTTTTGATTAATGGCCTGGATGAGTTGAGGCATAGTAGAATCGGTAATAATCGTATTAGGAACCAAGAATATTCCCCAGCCATCTGCTTTTAGATAATTTAAACTCTGTTCAATCAAGAGGTAATGACTATAAGACAGTCCCTCTTCTTCAGTATTTGCAGCATTATAATTTTGAGCGACCTCATTGAGAGGATAGTAACCCACTGGTAAATCTGCAACCACCAAATCAGCTGGTTGAATCAATAAATTTCCTAGCGCATCGCCCAAAAACAAATTAGGTGAAAGGTCTTGTAACTTAAATGATTGGTCAGCGATTGCTAAGAGAAGATCATCATTATCATAGCCTTCTCCGCTGACCTGGAAGCCATTTTTTTGTAATTCCTTATAAACGATGGCCCACAAATTACCGCTACCGATAGTTGGGTCAAACAATTGAACAGACTGATCAGCCTCTTGTTTTAGACCTAAAACTTTGACTGCAAAGTATCCCATTAATAAAGCAATCGCCTCAGGAGTCATTTGATAATTAGCAGGTAGCTGGTCACGACGGTCTCCTTCTAAAAAAGCTAATTGAATAACTTTGCGGATGGCCTCATCGTCAAGGGACAAAGCATTGATTCTTTTATAATTGGTTTTAATTTGGGCGATAGTCGCATCATCTGGTAAACCATCAATCTGTTGCACCTCTTGGTTAGCTAAATTTTGTAAGTTCTCATGCAAAGCCTCGATATAAGAAAAATCAAGAGCGCCTTGTAAGCTTAGTGTTGCTTCATTTAATTGTTCATAGGCTTCTTTAATCACTTCTATAGACATAGTTTCCTCCTTAAATCATCTTAAAGGTCACGCCTTATCATACACCATTTTCCCCTTTAATGACAATTACAGTAATTAGAATAGATAGTCAGTAGTCTACTTCAACTACGCTGGGCCTAAGTTTAATTTCACTGTTATTTGTTTATGAGAGAAGCCCGATATAGATTCACTGTATCCCTATCTAGACAGCATAGTATTAAAAGCTCAAAATAAAACTAACTCAAAAAGAACAAAAAAGACTAGGACACATATGAGTCCCAGCCTTTCGGTTTTATTCACTTTTACGCTTCTGGATAAACAGAAACTTGTTTTTTGTCACGGCCTTTACGTTCGAAACGAACAACACCGTCAACTTTAGCGTATAATGTATCATCGCCACCACGTCCAACGTTTAAACCAGGATAAATCTTAGTTCCACGTTGACGGTAAAGAATAGAGCCACCAGTAACGGCCTGGCCATCTGCACGTTTAGCACCTAAACGTTTAGATTCTGAATCACGACCATTGGCTGTTGAACCTCCACCTTTTTTATGGGCGAAGAATTGTAAATTCATTTTTAACATGTGCTTTACCTCCCATTGTAGTTTTAAGCTAGACTCACTCTTAGTGATTGAGGATATTCGGTTTGAATATCGTCCTTTAAAGCATAATAACAAGCCTGTAAAAGCATCTGACTCAAGGCTATTTGTTGATCAGATAAATCGTCAGGAAGTTCCAAATATAAGTATCCTCCCTCTCGGTCATCTGTTTCTAAAATAGGGTCAATCTTTCCTAAACGGCTTAAATTATTTACGGTTGAAATGACGACTGCCGACACCCCTGCACATACAATATCATAACCATGTGGTCCAGACATGGCATGACCGGAAATCTCTAAAGCGATAATTTCCTTAGTAATATTTGCTTTAAAAACAGCAGATATCATTAGGCTTTGATATCGTCGATAACAACTTTAGTATAAGGTTGACGATGGCCTTGTTTACGATGGCTGTCTTTTTTAGGAATATATTTGAAAGTTGTCACTTTCTTTTGTTTCCCTTGTTTTTCAACGGTACCTTCAACAGAAGCACCTTCCACAAGTGGAGCGCCTACTTTGACAGAGTCTCCACCGACAAAAACAACTTCATCAAATGTTACTTTGTCGCCAGCTTCAGCATCTAATTTTTCAATGTAGATTGCTTGACCTTTTTCAACTTTTACTTGTTTTCCACCAGTTTTAATGATTGCGTACATTAAACTGCACCTCCTTAAAATAAACTTAGACTCGCCATAACAAGTGCCCGAAGAACTTAGTAACTTGTCATGAGCGGTTGCAGTGTGGTGCTCACACAAAACAACAGTAACATTATACTAGCTTTGATAATCAAAGTCAATCATAATTCTTCATTTAATATTAAAAACAGCTATGACTAATTATTAATCATAGCTGCTAAATGGCGAATCGCCCATATCAAGATAAAAGCCAATAAGCCATTAAATAATAATGATGGAATGTAAAATATAGTCCAAAACTCAAGAACTGAATCAGCTTGAATATCTAGTAAGGCATAAAGTAAGTAAATGAAATGGACATATAATGAATACATTACGATAACGATAAACCAAATAGAATAGAGGTTTAACATAATTTTCTTTTTGATATAAGCGGTAATCATTATGATTGCAGGAAAGGCAAACAAATTAACTCCCAAAATTGACGTATAGTAAGCGTCGTAAATAAAGCCTAATACCATTGCAGTGATATATAAAGCACGATATTGATCCAAATAGAGCGTAAACAGAATCAGAGCAATAATCAATGAGGCTGCCGAAATAAAATAAGGCACTGTATTTAAGCTATAGGTCAGTAAAATCATCAAAGTCCCATCAAAAAGGAGAAAAAATACTAAAATGATAGGTAGTAAAAAATGTTGTTTAAAATAGTTAAGCATCTTCCCCACCGCCTTCAGACTCACTATTATCTGCTTGATTGTCTGAACTTTGGCTGGCTTGTTCACTGCCTTCACCATCACCAGCTACACTACCATCCTCATTAACACTTTCACCTTGGTTGGTATTAGCTTCGGGATCTGCTCCCATAGTCATAACTACAATGACATGACGAATATCATTAAAATCAGCAGCAGGATTCACGGTGACCTTTAAGGATAAACCATGGTTATCCTTTTGACTTTCTTTTACTTGCCCAACCACTAAACCTTCTGGAGAGACACCTCCTAATCCAGATGTCGTTACCATATCACCAGCAGATACTTTAGCATCTCGAGGAATTTGGCTTAAAACAATTTCATTATTTTTGCGATTAAATGAAGAAATAATCCCGTGTACAATTTCATCATCAAGTTGAATAGAAACCGCTACTGGTCTTACTTGCTCACTCTCAGTAGTTAAGAGCTGAACTTTTGAAGAAGTGGGTGATACTTCAGAAATATGACCTATTAAACCAGAAGAAGTCATAACAGACATATTTTTTTCAATCCCATTATTACTCCCTACATCGATTGTAATATTATCCACCCAAGAGTCAGGAGAACGACTAATTACTGAACTTGAAATAATGTCTTTTCCAGTTAAGGATGGTCTTAAAGACAACAAATCCGATAATTCAGCATTCTCAGCTTTTAAAATCTCGTTTTGTGCTTTTAAATCATCCAATGAATTGACTTGCTTCTTTAATGAAATATTCTCTTTATAGGTGTTCATCAAATTATCAATCGATTCCGAAAAACGAATCAAAGAATTGCTTGGCGCCGATACAACCCGACCGACAATAGCAGTTACATCATTTACCCATAAAATTGGTTGTGGCATATTACCTTGACCAAAAATAGAAAATGAAATCATTGAGAATGATGTAATAACACTGATTAGCAAAATGATTAATTTTTTATTGCCAAAAAATTGACGCAAGCTAATCCTTCCCTTCTCTTAAAATACATATAGACCATTATAACAGAATTTTTACTTTCACGGCAGATATTTTACCTCATGAAACTTAAGAATCTATAAATATCTTTAAATAAAAAGAAGCTAGGAATTCCATCCTAGCTTCTTTGCTATAAAATCTATGACCCGTACGGGATTCGAACCCGTGTTACCGCCGTGAAAGGGCAGTGTCTTAACCGCTTGACCAACGGGCCAGACTAATTAATAAGTATTATGGTCCGAGACAGAGTCGAACTGCCGACACCGTGAGCTTCAATCACGTGCTCTACCAACTGAGCTATCGGACCAAAAACGGTCCCGACGGGAATCGAACCCGCGATCTCCTCCGTGACAGGGAGGCGTGATAACCGCTACACTACGGGACCTAGTAATTGCGGGGGTAGGACTCGAACCTACGACCTCCGGGTTATGAGCCCGACGAGCTGCCAACTGCTCCACCCCGCGATATTTTTAAGGAGGATAAGGGATTCGAACCCTTGCGTGGTTTGACCCACCTGACGGTTTTCAAGACCGTTCCCTTCAGCCGGACTTGGGTAATCCTCCATATGATATAAATGACCCGTACGGGATTCGAACCCGTGTTACCGCCGTGAAAGGGCAGTGTCTTAACCGCTTGACCAACGGGCCGACAAATAAGTTATGCATACTATAAAGAATAGAACACAACGGAGAATAAGGGATTCGAACCCTTGCGTCGCGAAAGCGACCTAACGATTTAGCAAACCGTCCTCTTCAGCCTCTTGAGTAATTCTCCAAATGGGCCTGAATGGACTCGAACCATCGACCTCCCGCTTATCAGGCGGACGCTCTAACCAGCTGAGCTACAGGCCCATATTTTATAAAGCGGGTGACGAGAATCGAACTCGCGACAACAGCTTGGAAGGCTGTAGTTTTACCACTAAACTACACCCGCATATTTCCAAAAACGGTCCCGACGGGAATCGAACCCGCGATCTCCTCCGTGACAGGGAGGCGTGATAACCGCTACACTACGGGACCTAGTAATTGCGGGGGTAGGACTCGAACCTACGACCTCCGGGTTATGAGCCCGACGAGCTGCCAACTGCTCCACCCCGCGATATTTTTAAGGAGGATAAGGGATTCGAACCCTTGCGTGGTTTGACCCACCTGACGGTTTTCAAGACCGTTCCCTTCAGCCGGACTTGGGTAATCCTCCATGATAATATTTAAAAATTATTTTATTGATATCCAATAATATGGACCTTGTAGGACTCGAACCTACGACCTAACGGTTATGAGCCGTTTGCTCTAACCAACTGAGCTAAAGGTCCAAGCTACAACCAATAAAACTAATAGCGGTGAAGGGGATCGAACCCATGACCTCCCGGGTATGAACCGGACGCTCTAGCCAGCTGAGCTACACCGCCATATATGGAGAATAGCGGGATCGAACCGCTGACCTCCTGCGTGCAAAGCAGGCGCTCTCCCAGCTGAGCTAATCCCCCATAAAATCGGGAAAACAGGATTCGAACCTGCGACCCCTTGGTCCCAAACCAAGTGCTCTACCAAGCTGAGCTATTTCCCGATATATGCACCCAGCAGGATTCGAACCTGCAACCGCCTGATTCGTAGTCAGGTACTCTATCCAGTTGAGCCATGGGTGCCAATTGATAAATAATAATGCCGAGGACCGGAATCGAACCGGTACGGTAATCACTTACCGCAGGATTTTAAGTCCTGTGCGTCTGCCAGTTCCGCCACCCCGGCATATTTATCAAAGACAATATTTTTAGCTTTCGCTAAAGCGGAAGACGGGATTCGAACCCGCGACCCCCACCTTGGCAAGGTGATGTTCTACCACTGAACTACTTCCGCAAAGTGCCGGCTAAAGGACTTGAACCCTCGACCCTCTGATTACAAATCAGATGCTCTACCAACTGAGCTAAGCCGGCTTATGTTTTTAATGCGGGTGAAGGGACTTGAACCCCCACGCCTTGCGGCGCCAGATCCTAAATCTGGTGCGTCTGCCAATTCCGCCACACCCGCATAAATGACCCGTACAGGATTCGAACCTGTGACCCACTGATTAAAAGTCAGTTGCTCTACCGACTGAGCTAACGAGTCATATGGAGAATGAGGGGTTCGAACCCCCGACATCCTGCTTGTAAGGCAGACGCTCTCCCAGCTGAGCTAATTCTCCATAATTAAAAGCACGGCAACGTCCTAGTCTCACAGGGGGAAACCCCCAACTACATTCGGCGCTAAGAAGCTTAACTACTGTGTTCGGGATGGGAACAGGTGTGTCCTTCTTGCCATCGCCACCGCACTTATTGAGCATTATTCGCTCAAAACTGAATACTGTTTTCATAAACCAACCATCATACAACTATCCATTTGGATAAGTCCTCGACTCATTAGTACTGGTCCGCTCCATACATTACTGCACTTCCA